>NZ_BJYD01000001.1 GCF_007991335.1 Halobacillus faecis
CCGCCACGTTATACGTCAACCCTTCAGGAATATTCCTGAAGGGTTGTTTAGTTATGGATATCTGAAAACATTTGGTAAAATAGTAGTGTACATAGCATTCCTAACTTTTACTAAGCTGAGCCAACTGTTGAGTACATGGAAATAAACTGAAATGTAATAAATGAAGATTTATTTATGAGATTTATGAGAGGAAGGATGTAGACAATGGCGGAATTGGTAAGGAAAAGGAATACGTTTTGGAATTGGAAATACGCAATGATGCTTTTATTAATCCCACTTGGTTTTTATTTTGTATCGTTGAAGGAGGACATCGGTTTTCTTCAACACATCTTCTTTGTAGGGATTATTGTTTGGCTTGCCTTTGTCGGAGTATTTGGCATCACCAACCGTTATGAAAGACTAAAAACGTATGGATTCTTATATTTATTTAGCAGTCTTCTCTTCGCTTATTTAGGACTTGTATTTATTTGGTAGAAATTGTTGTGTTTCTTAGTAATCCTCGTTATACTGTACATGAGAATGTATGTTCGGAGGGATCCAAATGCAACTAGTGCGTTGGAGCTACTCAAGAAGAAAAATGGTCCGAGGGTATTTTGATAAGTTTCCATATTCTACGGTTTATTTTAGACGGATTCGAAGGTTTTATATTGTGTACATGGTCGATTGGGATGAGAGCGATCCTCTTGTTTCTCAGGAAGATCGTGAAGAGATGCAGCATTTAATAAATGAGGAACTAGGTAGATTGAAAGAATATGAACAAAGAAAGTCGAGAAAGGGCTAACCCTCTCTCGACTTTTTTTGTATCAACCTTTTTAAACATAAACTCCCGAATGTGGGAGGCTAAACTTTGGGTACTTTTGAGGAGCGTTGGGACCGACTCGCTTTCCCTAGGAGTGTGGTAAGATTCCTCAGGAAAGTCGATATCGATCCTTCTATAATCCTGTCAAAAGTTGAACATGGTATTGAAGCTACAGTTATTTTTGATTTATGACATAGATTCCCATGCTGCATGCATACCTGCAACTCTACCGGTGACCATGGCAGAGGTAATGTTGTATCCACCCGTATAACCGTGGATATCAAGGATTTCCCCGCAGAAATAAAGGCGTTCCATAAGCTTGGATTGCATCGTGTTGGGGATGATTTCTTTTATTGACACACCACCGCCTGTGACGAAGGCTTTTTCTATCGGCTGAGAGTCATGAACATGGACATGGAAGTTTTTCAACATATGAGTGAAATTCCGTAATTTTTCATTTGATATGTTGGCAGACTTTTCATCCGGAGCTATTTCGGATTTCTCAAGAACAAAATCAAGTAGTCGTTCCGGCACCATACCCTTAATCACGTTCCTGAAAGTTTTCTTTGCATGTTCTTCCATCATCTTTTGTAGTTTGTTTAATAGAACATTTTCTTTCTCATCAGGTAGCGCGTCAATTTCGATGGTTACAGGACGATGTCCTTTCATGAATTCTTTTACTACATATTGAGAGCATCTTAGAATAGCGGGGCCTGATAAGCCAAAGTGGGTGAACAACATGTCCATCCGGTGGGTGACAATTCTTCTACCTTTTTCATTTAACACAGAGACATCCACGTCTCTGAGGGAGAGCCCTTGCAAAGTTTTGTTTATAATAAATGGATCTTTGGAAAGAAGGGGCACTTCTGTTGGGAAAAGCCGCGTAATGGTATGCCCCGCTTTTTTCGCCCATGCGTATCCATCCCCAGTGGAGCCCGTGTGAGGTACAGCCTTACCACCTACAGCAAGAATAAGGGACCGGGTCACAATCTTTTCCTTGGATTTTAAGATCACATGGTGTTCGTTTTCTCCGTAATGAATGGCGTCCACAGGAGTTTCTGTGCGAACTTCAATATTCAATTCGTCCATACGGTTCAGAAGGGCTTGGACGACATCTTTGGCCTTATTACTGACAGGGAACATTCGTCCATGGTCTTCTTCTTTCAGTGCGACACCAAGGCCTTCAAAGAAATCGATAATGTCATAATTGTTAAATACAGAAAAAGGGCTGTATAAAAATTTACCATTTCCAGGTATATGTTTGATCACTTCATCTTCTGGAAGGCGGTTCGTGACATTACAACGTCCTCCGCCAGATATAGCCAGCTTTGTTCCTAGTTTTTTTCCTTTATCAATCAGTAGAGTGTCGACACCTTGCTCGGCGGCAGCAATTGCAGCCATGAGTCCTGATGGGCCTCCACCAATGACAGTTACTTGGTAAGTCATGGATGTCTTCCTTTCTTAGGTCATTCGTTCCTTGTTCTTCCTTTATCTATGATAAAATAGATGAGGTCGATTCTACAATAAAATTGAAGGTGAAAAGCGAATTATGTCAAAGATACTTAAAGGTACGATGTTATTAACGGCCGGAACATTTTTGTCAAAGTTTCTAGGAATGATTTATACCGTTCCGTTTGAAAATATGGTAGGTACGGAAGGAACAGATTTATTCTCGATTGCTTACGTCCCTTACAGCATATTACTTAGTCTTTCCAGTATGGGGGTACCTGTAGCTGTCTCCAAGTTTGTTTCAAAGTATAACTCTTTGGGAGACTATGAAACAGGACGAAAGATGTTAAAAGCTGGTTTGACGCTTATGTCCATTACTGGTGTATTGGCATTCTTGATCTTGTTCTTTTCTGCAGAGCAGGTGGCTGCATGGACGGTTGGTGAAGACTCTGATCGCCTTGGACATGCCACGATGGTCATACAGATGGTCAGCTTTGCCTTACTTGTCATACCGCCGATGAGTATTACAAGAGGGTTCTTCCAGGGGCATGAATCTATGGCGCCTACAGCCGTTTCACAGGTGATTGAACAAATTGTAAGAATTGTATTCTTGCTTGTTTCTGTTTTTATTATTGTACAAGTTCTTCAAGGACCTATTCCACAAGCGGTTGGTTTTGCAACGTTCGCTGCATTCATTGGAGGAATTGCTTCTTGTATTGTCCTTTATTGGTATTGGAGAAAACGAAAGCCGTTTCTGGATCGTCAGTTAGAGGCTCAAGAGTACACGTATGGCTTATCCAACAAGGATATGTTCAAAGAGTTATTCGCTTATGCAGGCCCATTCATCCTAGTGGGGATTGCTACACCCCTGTATCAGCTTGTCGATCAGTTCACATTAGAAAAAGCAATTAAAGCCTCCGGATTGGAGTATAACAATGCTTTTTCAATCATCAATTTCCTGAGTCATAAATTAATTATGATTCCGGTCACACTAGGTCTAGGGTTATCGTTAGCTCTTTTACCGGCAATCACTCAGGCTTTCACTAAAAATGAGATGAAACGTTTGAATCACCAGATCAACCAGGCGCTACAAATCGTCGCCTTATTGATTATCCCAGCTGTCGTCGGTCTTTCTGTCGTCGCTTTTGAGGCTTATGGGACATTCTATGGGGTGGATGAGCTCGAATATCGTGGAGATTTATTACGCTGGTATGCGCCTGTCGGATTGTTCCTGGCATTATATACAGTAACTTCCTCCATCCTACAAGGGATCAACAAACAGAATTTTGCTGTCATAAGTCTTGGGACAGGGATACTGTTGAAACTGGGACTAAACTGGTGGCTCATTCAACTATTTGGAGCAAAAGGTGCAATCATTGCAACAGGCATTGGTGTTGCTGCAGCGGTTATCCTTAACTTCGGACGTATTTTCACTTCCATTGAATTTTCTTACCAACAGCTGTTTAAGAGGACGTTGCTCGTTTTGATTTTGACAACAATCATGGCACTCGTTGTGCTCTTGATCAAATGGGTGCTTGGCTTCATTTTAGATCCAATGGAAAGTAGACTGGATGCACTGATTGTTCTGTTCTTCAGTATTGGTGCTGGAGGTCTTGTTTACCTGTGGTTAACCTATCAAACAACACTGCTTGAGCGTGTCTTAGGTGATCGTGTTCGTATATTGGATAGATTTTTAAAAAGAGGATAAAAGGAGGTTTTGTCCAAGATGAGAATTGATAAACTTTTAGCTAATATGGGATATGGCACAAGGAAAGAAGTAAAAACTCTTTTGAAGGGTGGAAACGTACGAATTAATGGAAACCCTGAAAAGAGCCCAAAAACCCATGTGAACCCTGGTGAAGATCTAGTCACAGTGATGGGGGAGGAAGTAGAGTATAGAGAATTCATTTATCTGATGATGAACAAACCTGGCGATTTAATTTCTGCGACGGAAGATGCCCATGATCCAACGGTGATTGATATTTTGCAGCCTGAGGACCAGGTCTTTGACCCGTTTCCTGTTGGCAGACTGGATAAAGATACAGAGGGATTGTTGTTGATCACGAACGATGGACAGCTTAATCATCGACTAACCTCTCCCAAGAAAGATGTCGGAAAAACATACTTCGCTGTCATTGATGGAGAAGTAACTGAAGAAGATGTCAAGAGATTCTCTGAAGGCGTCACCTTGGATGACGGCTATCAAACCAAGCCAGGGAAATTGGTTATTCTCGAATCCGGAGATGTTTCCGAAATAGAGTTGACAATCACTGAAGGGAAATTCCACCAGGTGAAACGTATGTTTGAAGCCGTTGATAAGAAGGTGACTTATCTTAAAAGGGTCATGATCGGCGAACTTGAGCTGGATGATGATCTTGAACTTGGAGAGTACAGAGAACTGACAGATGAAGAGATTGACTATTTGATGGGAATCACAAACTTAGAACAGTAGACATCTTTGAATAATCAATCAAAAAAACACCCGGAATTTTTTCCGGGTGTCATCTATATCCTCATCTTCTATGATATTTTGACTTTCTTTTCAGTGATTGTCCATTTTCCACGATGCGGACTAGATACCAGCCCGTTATATTCCAAAATGCTTAAGTCCCTCTGCATAGTACGGTCAGTGATACCGAACTCGTCTGCTAACTCATTAGTCGTTACTGTTCCCCGGTCTCTAATATAGAGGTAAACAGCTTTAATCCGATTGAGCATGCGGGATGATGGATGATTCAAAAAACCACTCCTTAATCGTCATTGTATGGAACTTGTGGTGCATGTGTATCTCTGAAGTTGGTTTCATTCTACAATAATGAGACGGAACGTGCTACTATAATCGTTTCAATTTACAGATTATTCATCTAATTTACAAAATATTAAAAGTTAGGAGGCTGGACCGATGATGTTACTTCGGAAGATCTTTTTTAAAATGGTAAGAGTAAACAATACTGTCCTTTTCACTGCGAGCGCTCTTCTTATTCTGTTCTCAAGTATTTTAATTGTTGTTGTGGAAAAGGATACCTTCCCAACTCTCTTTGATGGCTTTTGGTGGGTGATGACAACAGTTACGACTGTAGGGTATGGTGACTATTTTCCGGTGACGGTAGCAGGACGTTCCATTGCGATACTATTATATGTCATAGGTATTGGACTTATTGGTATTGTGATAGGAAAAATTATTGATGGCTTAGCCATTTTCCGAAAAAAACGACTGGAAGGTGATATTGTGTATAAAGAGAGCGGTCATTTCGTCATTATTGGATGGTCTCAAAAGGCCCACTTTGCTGTAAAGGAAATGATGGAAACAAACAAGCAATGCAATATTGTCATCATTGATCAATTAAAAGAAGCTCCCATCCTTACAGAAAACATCCACTACATAAAAGGCGAAGCTTCAGACGAAGATACATTGGAAAAGGCAAACATATCTCAAGCAAGAGCCGTCCTAATCTTTGCAGATGAGCGGTTGGGGAATGAACAGATGACAGATGGGAAAACCCTCTTAATTGCTTCTTCTATTGAAACTGTAGCACCTAATGTTCATACCATTGCGGAGATTATGGAAGAAAAACATGTGAAAAATTTCAAGCATGCCCAAATCGATGAATTCATCGTTTCCAATGAAACAATTTCTTCTCTTGCCGTCCGCTCAGCTTTTAGAAAAGGTGTGTCCGGCATTTATGGACAGTTGCTTAAGAGATCGGTAGGAGAAGACCTATATTACATCCCGAAGAAAGGCAATTGGAGAACCTATCGGGATGCTTTTCAGTCTTTACTTGATGATGGTGCAACATTAATTGCTGATCGGAATGATCTAACTATTAATCGTAAATTAGATGAACCCATCCCGGACGATGCAGAGTTATATGCTGTATGTGATAAACCAACATATGAGAAAATTCTAAGTAAAGGAGAATAAGTATGGACTTTCATGCGTTAAGTAAAAAGTACGAAAAGGAATATGTAAAGAACGTGATGGAGTTATTGGAAATTCCTAGTGTATTTGAGGAAGATTCTGTGTATCCCTATGGAAAACCGATTCATGATGCGTTGGAGAAAATGATGAGTATAGGGCAAGATGATGGATTTATCATTAAAAACGTGGATGGACATGGTGGCCATATTGAATTCGGAGAGGGAGATGAAATCATTGGTGTTCTTGGCCATTTGGATGTTGTCCCGGCAGGTTCCGGTTGGACCACACCTCCCTTTGAACCAACCATAAGGGATGGAAAGTTATATGCCCGTGGTGCTCAAGATGACAAGGGGCCGGTGATGGCTGCCTACATCGCTCTGAAACTTTTAAAAGAGGAAGGGTTCGAACCGAAGAAAAAAATTCGATTGATTCTTGGTACGGATGAAGAGCGAGACTGGAAGGGGATTGATTATTATTTTAAGAAGGAGTTGATGCCTTCTCTAGGCTTCACCCCTGATGCATCCTTTCCGGTCATTCATGCTGAAAAAGGGTTGCTAGACAGCTATATCACCTATCCAGTACCTGAAAGTAAGGAAAAAACGAAGGTAGTTTCTGTGCATGGTGGTGACCGTTTAAATATGGTGCCTGATGAGGCAGTGGCTTGGATTGAATCGCCTCTGGATATAGAGAAGGTTTTCAATGATTATTCAGCCGAGTACAAGCTCGAAGGGACAGTGAAGTCTGCAGCCGGACGATATGAGGTGAAAGTGAAAGGGAATGCCGTGCACGCTAGCAAGCCGGAAGAAGGGTTGAATGCCATTACAGCTTTATTACGTTTCCTACAATCCCTTCCTCTGAATGGTGAGTATGAATCATTTATACAAAAGATATATAAGGCTTTTGAAACGACAGATGGCAAAGGGCTGAATGTAAAGCAAATGGATGAAGTGTCGGGACCTCTCACTTCAAACCTTGGTTCGATCGAAATGGATGAACAGACGTGTAAGCTTGGCTTCAATCTTAGGTATCCTGTAAGTGCAGATTATCGTGCCATTGATCAGAAATTAAAAGATTTTGCTGAAAAAAATAAAGGTACGTATGAGGTCTATGATCACTTGGCATCGATTCACCTGGAAAAGGACCATCCGTTTGTAAAAACATTGCTATCTGTTTATAACAAAGTTACAGGTGAAGAAGCGGAAGTGAAGACGATGGGAGGGGCGACCTATGCGAGAGCCCTTGAAGCGGGAGTAGCTTTCGGTGCTTTATTCGAAGATAGTCCGGACACCGCTCACCAAAAGGACGAACATGTAAGAATTACTGATATGATCAAAGCCATTGAAATCTATGCTGAAAGTCTATATGAATTGACAAGATAAAGAGAGGGACCACGCAATGCCCGAACAATCAGCGGAGAAGACATATCGTTTTATTCAGATGTTTTACTTTTTCACTTTTTTTGCCTTCGGTTCCATCTTTCCATTATTATCTGTCTTTTTAGAAGAGGAAAAAGGGCTGACTCACACCGAAATCGGTATGGTCATCGCAGCCCTTCCCCTGGTCACCATTTTTGTACAACCGGTTTGGGGGATGCTGAGTGACTATACAAGGAATCCGAAACGATTATTGATGATCGCTTCCATTTTCGCTTCTGTACTGGGATTTTTTTATCCCTGGTTGCAGTTATTCCCCGTCCTTTTACTAGGTATCATTTGTATCGCGTTGTTCCAGTCAGGAATTGTTCCTTTGTCTGACAGCCTATCATTGAATTTTGTCCAACGGAATGGAAAGGAATATGGCAACATCAGGCTATGGGGAGCGGTTGGTTTCGCTGTGGCTGTCTTTGTCTTAGGCCGGTTGACAGAAGCAACTGGATCGATGACCTGGATTTTTTATTCTTTTTCGTTAGGACTACTCTTCGCCTTAATCACGTTATTTGAATTTCCAAAGCGAGCCGATGAGGTGACGGTTTCCTTTAGAGAAGGATTACAAACTTTACTTAAAGAAAAGCCTTTTTTGCTTTTTCTTGTATCTAACTTTCTCATCTTTGGCCCAGTCCTAGCGAATAATTATTATTTCGGTACGTTTATTTTAGCTGTAGGGGGGACACTTTCTGGAGTAGGGCTTGCATTTTTACTTGCTGCTGGAAGTGAAGCTCCATTCATGAAATTCGCTCAAAGGGTCATCAATCGTTTTGGGGTCGTATTTATTATCATCTTCAGTGCATCGATCTCTTGTTTAAGATGGTTGTTTTATTATTTTGAACCTTCCAGTACAATCGTCTACGCAACGACGGTTGCCCAGGGAATCTCCGTTGGACTTTACATACCTGCTGCCCTCATTCTAGTACGGGAACTGGCACCCGATGATGTAAGGGTTACAGCTGTGGGTTTGTATTCAGCTGTCGGAAACGGTCTTGGGAATGCTTGTTTTACATTCATTGGAGGGTTGTTCATTGATCTTAGAGGTGTTTCTTTCATGTATGGCGTATTTTCTCTTATGACTTGTATAGGAATCATCATTCTTCTGGTCGTTAACAAAATGTTTCAACCTGAATGGAAGGAGCGTATGGCATGAGTCATTATTTTATTGGTATAAAAGTCAATGCTGAGATTAGTGAAAAATTGATGGATTGGCAGTCTATTTTACGAGGCACAATGAATTATAAAGATTGGACGGCAAAGGAAGATTTGCATATCACACTAAAGTTTCTTGGAAGTTGTTCCGATGAAACGGTTGAACGATATGTGCACCGTTTGAGAAATGAAAGTTGGCCTTCTGCATATCCGTTAACTGTGGGTCCGGCCGGGGGATTCGGTGACCAGGAGCGGCCAAGGGTTTTCCATGCTGGAGTGCAGAGGGTACCTTCCTTAATGGAGACAAAAGAAAAAGTGGACGGTATTGGTGAAGAGTTAGGCTTTCAAAAGGAAAAACGCAAGTTCAATCCGCATATCACACTGGCCAAAAAGCAGGCAGAAGGGGTGTCCCCATTAATAGACGCTTCCAAGGACTCTGTCCTATTGGAGACGTATGAAATGGTTGTGAACGAATTCTCCTTTTTCCGTATCCACCCTGGAAACCATCCTAAATACGAAACAGTGGCGACGATTAAAGGTGGTCAGAAGATTTAATATGGCACAACTAATTAAATTGAAGGATTATATTTCCAGATATGAAACGAATATCTATCAATATCCAAGCCAGTTTGTGAAATTGAAAAGTGACCACTGGAATAAAATGAAGAAACGGTTCGAACAAGGTTGGACGGAAGAACTAACAGAAAAAGGCATAAGAAGAGAAGAAAGCATGCCTAAAGGAATTAAAAATTTTTTCAAAAAGAAACCAAAAGAGGAACAGGAAACAAACAATGAAGTTTCGGTGAGGGAGCTGGATTTCCCTTCCTCTGAAGAAGACTTGAAGCAATACTACTTAGATGGTTTAATCCCTTTTCAATTGAAATGGGCGACGACCACTTTAAGGGAGAAATCGTTTCTTGCTTCCTCTTACAAAGAAAACAAGGATTTGAAGTATTTCTTACAACGTTTTCCGGATACCTTTCTTCTTATGTTTGAGCCTGTTGTGCAAATGAAAAATGCAGAGGTAGAGATTGACCACCTGCTTATAGGGCCATCAGGTATTGAAATCATCTCTATTCTTTCTCATCCAACCGGTGAATTGATCCATCCCGTTTCAGAAAAAAGTTGGATTATTGAAAAGGAAGGGGTGCAGAGCAGGGTGCTAAGCCCAATGCACTCCCTCCGAAGGACGGAAACATTTGTGAAAAGTGTACTGAAAAAATACCGATTGGACTTTCCTTACCGCAAAGTCGTCTTATCCCAAAACATGCGATTCGATTTGGGACAAGGACAAGTGCCCTATCAAACGGATTGGATTGGTAAAGACCACTACTCCTTATGGTTGCATGAGAAAAGGGCAGCTAGGTCTCCGATGAAGCATGATCAATTGAAGGTAGCAGAATGTTTGCTGAAGCATTGTCGAACAACTGCTGTTAAACGTCCAGAATGGGACATGGATGAAAATTTTATGGAAGGATGAGTTCCTTTTCCGGCACAGCCTGAGGTTTACCGATGTAATAACCTTGGCCAAAATCAACACCTAATCGTTGAAGCCATTCCCATTCTTCCTGCAATTCAATCCCTTCAGCGAGTACGTGGATGTTTAACTGTTTTGCCCGTTCCATTACATCGAATAGAAAAGCTTGATTGTTCACGTCTGTATGACAATTTCGAATGTAAGAACGATCAATTTTCAAATAATCCGGCTGGAGCAGGCTGAGCATCTCTAATGTGCTGTAACCAGAACCGACATCATCCAATGCCACTTTCATTCCTGAAGCCTTGTACGTTTCGAGAATGGACTTCAAATGTTCAACATCATCGATTTTCTCTGTTTCAACGACTTCAAAAACTAGGTCTTCTGGATCGATGTTGAATTCTTTAACGATTTGGAATGTGTGCTTCAAGCAAAATTCTGGGACATAGATCGTCGATGGTAAAAAGTTGATGAAGATCTTATCTCCTGAATTGAGATGTTCGGACTTTGCTTTTACCGCCGTCCTTCGGGCTTTTTGATCAAGCATGGATTGTAAACCAGAGCGGCTGGCGTATGAAAATAATTCCCCTGGTGGGACAGAAAGGTCTTTCGTCCGAAGTAGAGACTCATATCCATAAACGCGGTTGTTCTTCATGTCCACGATTGGTTGTAAGTGTGACTGAAAAAGCCCGGAATGGATCAGCTCCGCTAGTTCAGGGTATTGTAACCTCTCATATAAATGTCGAATGGATATCGGAAATGATTGAGAATTTTCGGTATTGAGAATATGTACCCAGTAATCTGGTATCGTCTCTTCAAACCAATCGACGAGCGCCAGTCTTAATTCATCTTTATTATTATAGGTGTATATTTTTGCCTCCGGACTTTCATAGGTGAGACGAAGCGGAAATACACTTCCTTCTTTATTGGAATGTTTGGAGTTCAAAACTAATGCACCCTGTTCTGGTATAAATACAGAAGTACCACAATATTGACAATCGGTAGCCAAAATATATTCCTCCTTTTTTACTAATAGTATACTAGAATAATAGGAACGTTGTATAATGATATGATCACATAGGTAGGAGAAATGTCTCATGTACATAATGATTGTCAATCCCGCAGCTGGTAATGGTAAAGCGATGAACCTATTTCGACGAATACAAAAAGAAACGTTATACAAGAAAGAGAATTGTCGGTCATTCCTAACTCAAGAACCCGGGCATGCAGAAAGGTTGGCACTTCAAGTGACGAAAATACACCATGAGACTTTAAAAGGTATTATTGTCCTTGGTGGCGACGGGACACTCCATGAAGTTGTGAATGGAATAAGACATTATTCTGACACTCCCGTTTGTTTTATACCAGCGGGTTCCGGGAATGATTTTGCACGGGGCCTGACCTTGAAAAAGCGAGGCCTAAAGCTGTTCCGATCCTATGTGAGAAATCCAAAGAAAAAAAAGGTCCTTCTTGCTGACTACATTCTTAATCAAAGGCAGAAGCAAGGAAGACGTACGTTTATAAATAGTATCGGCTTTGGGCTTGATGGTTTAGTAGTAGATGCAGCGAATGAGCAAAAATACAGATCTTGGACTAGAAAGTTTCACATCACTAAACTTACCTACCCCTTTGCTCTTCTTCGATCTATTTCGAAAGTCAAACCCATCCATTTTGAGCTTTTTCTTGATGGGAAACAAATCAATATCCACCAGGCTATGATGGTGACCATAACCAATCATTCTTATTATGGGGGTGGAATGAAGATTGCCCCGAAAGCGAAGATAAATAGTAAAGGGTTATCCATACTAGTGGTCAAACCGATTTCTAAAAAAAAGCTGTTGGCCATGTTTGTCAGCGTATTTTTTGGTTTGCATACGAGAATGAAGGAAGTGGAAGAGTGGAGAGCTTCCACTGTGCAGATAAGCTCAGAACAACCGCTGCCTTTTCAAGTGGACGGTCAAAGTGGGTCTTGCTTTGATTGCAGCATTAAGAAAGCGGAAACATCGACAACATTCTACTCGGATTGATAGATATCTCTTGAAAGTTGACAGAATGATGGGTTAATCTAAAATAAGGTAACTGTTGAATCGGTATCATGAAAATTTTGGATCATTACCAAAGTACGATATACTAGAACAACAAACAAAGACGTGATTCAATCACAAGAGGATTTGAGGAATTGAAGGTGAATTGGTTGGAACATATTCTTGGTAGTAATTGGACGATAACACCAGCAGGCGGTTCGACAGGAGAAGCCTACTACGCTCAGACCGAAGGAAAACGTTTATTCTTAAAACGAAATTCTTCCCCCTTTTTAGCCGTTTTATCTGCTGAAGGTATTGTGCCAAAGCTTGTTTGGACCAAACGGCTTGAGAACGGAGATGTAATCACAGCACAGGAGTGGCTGGAAGGGCGCGAACTTAAGCCTGAGGAAATGAAACATAGACGTGTGGCTAACCTTCTTAGCAAGATCCACCATTCCACAGAACTTCTTGATATGCTAATGAGACTTGGGAAACATCCGTTAACACCGGATGAAGTCCTGAAAGATATCAAAGAAAACCAAAAAATCCTGGATCAAGTCGATCCTCGTATAGAAATTCATCAAGCCATTAAGTTCTTAGAAAAACATGCTCACCGTGTCCACCATGATGTACACGTCGTTTGTCACTGCGATACAAACCATAATAATTGGTTGTTGTCTTCCAAAGACCAGCTTTACCTTATCGACTGGGATAACGCAATGGTAGCTGATCCAGCTCTTGATCTTGGCATGCTTTTATACAATTATATCCCTGAAGATCACTGGAATGTATGGTTAAAAGAATATGGAATTTACCCTGATTCTCATATGTATGAACGAATGAAGTGGTACTCTGTGTCGCAGGCGTTGGCTTTCATACAATGGCATCAAATGAGAGGCGAATACGATGAAGCTTCCATTCGGACAGAGAAGCTGAAAAAAATTATGAGAAAGCATGAAATCATATAAAAAAGTTCCATCTGAATTTATTCAGATGGAACTTTTTAACTTCATACATATTCAACTAAATGGCAGGATTATGGAAGACTTGATTTTGAGACTTTTATGGGAGCTTAGGGGCTCCGGGAAAAGGTTCGCTTTCCGTGGGCGAGTGATGAGCCTTCTCGAGCTAACGCTCTGCTGGGGCTCATCTACCACGTACTTCCCACAGGAGTCTCACCATTTCCCTGACCCCGTATCCATGGCCAGGGGGTGTTATTCATTATTTCAACCAGGCCAGGCTTCCTTTAAGGGGTGCGGGATGTGCTCACCGCTCTCCCTCTGAGTGCGAGTTATTCCCCGCAGCCCCCGCCGCTCAACAAAAGTCCCGAAACTTAGTCTTCAAGTAAAGGGAGCGATCGTGAAAGAGTAGAGAATTTGATGTAAAAAGAAAAACCGCTGCTTAGGCAACGGTTTTTTTTTTAGCTGGTGTATATTTAAGTTTCTTTTCTTTCACTTCAGCGCTCATCATTTCTGATAATTTTTCAAAAGGATATATAAATAGTGCATAACCTGCAAATAGTACAGAGAAAACAGCCAATACAGTCAGTTCAATCGCTTTAGAGATCATTTTCATATGTTTGATCATCACTCCTGTCTATTTAATAAGGCACGATACTAATGCTATATCAGAAAGCGCTTACAACCCAACCCCTTAAACCATTCATATTTCGAAATTTATCGTTGATATTCATAGTGGTGTATGATTAGCTCATGCATCGTCTGATATAGACGGTTTACATCCGTTTTCCCTTATATACCAAGGAAAACGAGAAAAATTTTTATTTTAAGCAGCTTCGTGGTACCATTTTATCGATAAGAAGGAGGAATCCATTACATGCGTTTAAGAAATAAACCTTGGGCCGATGACTTTTTAAGGGAAAATGATCAAGTTGTGGTCCAACAACCGTTTGAAATGAAAGGCAAATGGAAGGAGCTTTTTGTTAACCAAGAACAGCCCTTGCATTTAGAAATAGGTTCAGGTAAAGGTCAGTTCATTGCTGGTATGGGGAAACAGCATCCGGATATTAATTTTGTTGGATTGGAATTTGTGAAAAGTGTCATTGTCGGAGCTGTCAAGAAAATCCTAGCAGCTGAAACAACCAATGTCCGCATGGTTAACGAAAATGCGAAAGACCTAAGGGATCTGTTTGAAGATAACGAAGTGGATCATATCTACTTGAACTTTTCAGATCCATGGCCTAAGAATAAACATGAAAAACGCCGTTTGACTTTCCATA
The DNA here is from genome assembly GCF_007991335.1 of Halobacillus faecis. Taxonomy (GTDB): domain Bacteria; phylum Bacillota; class Bacilli; order Bacillales; family Halobacillaceae; genus Halobacillus; species Halobacillus faecis. Next base: position 14,484 of record NZ_BJYD01000001.1, read on the forward strand.
CGTTTTTAGAACAGTATCAAGCCGTGTTGAAGGAAGAAGGTCAAGTTACATTGAAGACAGATAATAAAGGACTCTTTGAGTACTCTCTCGTAAGTTTCTCAAATTACGGGATGATATTGGAAGATGTCTCAGTGGACTTGCATGCAGATGAAGATCCTTTAAATGTGGAGACGGAATATGAAGAAAAATTCTCCGCAAAAGGGCAGCCCATCTATCGTTGCACCGCACGTTTCCCTGGATGATACCGTTTTCATTAGCTCTAGTTATTGTGATAAACTAGAGCTATCTTTGGTATTGGGAGGAGATTACGGTGGAAAAACTGAAAGTGGGACGGGCTTCATTGACCTGGTTGAATGGTGGGGTGACTCATATGGATGGGGGAGCTATGTTCGGAGTAGTTCCGAAACCATTATGGAGCAAAAAATACCCTGTCAATGAAAACAATCAAATAGAATTGCGAACAGATCCGATTTTGTTAGAGGTTGATGGGAAAAAGATGCTGGTCGATTCAGGAATAGGAAATGACAAGATGTCTGATAAGCAAAAACGTAATTTTGGAGTTTGGGAAGAGTCTTCCATCCTTCGTTGTTTAGATAGCTTAAATATAAAGCCGGAAGAGATCGATGCCTTGCTTATGACTCATATGCACTTTGATCATGCTTGTGGAATGACGAGATGGGAAGGTGATGAGCTCGTTCCTACTTTTCCTAACGCGACCATCTACACAAGCAAAGTGGAATGGAACGAAATGCGCCATCCAAATATGAGGTCAAAAAATACGTACTGGCAGGCGAATTGGGAAGCTGTCGAAGGAAAGGTACATACGTTTGAACGTTCCTTGGATGTGTTGCCTGGTTTGAAGATGATGCATACAAGTGGCCATAGCCATGGACACTCCATCATCACTTTTGAAGATGGGGATGATGTATTCATTCACATGGCAGACCTTATGCCAACGCATGCACACCAAAATCCGCTCTGGGCCCTCGCGTATGATGATTATCCAGTAACCTCTGTACATGAGAAGAAGAAGTGGATGGAGTATGGGTATCAACGGCGTGCGTGGTATGTTTTTTACCATGATGCTGTGTACAGAGCGTTGAAGTTTGATGAGGAAGGACAAGTTTTGGACAAGCTAAAGGAGAAGGAACACCACTATCAATAAAAAATACCCTCGAGACCGAGGGTATTTTTTATGTTTAAGCTGTAGTTTCGGCAACGTCAACAATTGTTCCTGTTTCTGTATCGATGTAAAATTCAAATTGAGATGTTTCTCCGTCCTGGTTTTTAGAAATACCTCCACGGTACACATCATAATTAATTCCATTCTTGTTCAATTCTTCCGGCTTCATGTAAATCCATGAACCACTGATCGGTCCTTGCTTTTTAAAAGCTTCTTTAGCAATCTTTAATGCTTTTTCAGGAGTCACTCCTTGGCCATTACTCAATTGCTCTTTTACTACATAGCCTGCTAATGCTCCTACACCAGCTGCTAGTGCGACTTTTTTCCAGTTCATAACCAATCACCTCACAACTTATTTCTAACCCACAGTATACTAAATATTCCCGATAAAAGGAAATCAAAACTTATAAACACGACACATTTGTAGAAACGTTTTCAAAATTCCGTTAAACTATGGAAAGAAGGAAAAAAAGGAGATGTACATATGAATCAAGAAACGCAAAGTCTTTTTAAAACATTGACAGAACTCCCGGGCGCACCTGGGAATGAACACCTTGTTCGACAGTTTATGAGACAGGAACTTGAAAAGTACTCAGATGAAATTGTACAAGACCGTTTGGGCGGCGTTTTTGGATTGAAGAATGGGAAAGGACCTACCGTCATGGTGGCAGGTCATATGGATGAAGTAGGTTTCATGGTTACGCAAATTACGGATAACGGTATGCTTCGCTTCCAAACCCTTGGAGGTTGGTGGAATCAGGTCATGCTTGCCCAGCGTGTTCAGGTCATGACAGATAAAGGGCCCGTAGTCGGAGTGATCGGCTCCATCCCTCCCCATAATTTGACACCTGAACAACGGAAAAAACCGATGGAAATTAAAAATATGCTCATTGATATTGGTGCGGATGACAAAGACGATGCTAAGGAAATCGGAATTAAGCCAGGACAGCCGATTGTGCCGATTTGTCCATTCACGCCAATGGCTAATGAAAAGAAAGTGCTGGCAAAAGCATGGGACAACCGTTATGGTTGCGGCCTTTCCATTGAGCTATTAAAAGAGTTGCAAGGAGAAAAGGTTCCGAACAAACTTTATTCAGGTGCTACAGTTCAGGAAGAAGTTGGACTGCGAGGAGCACAGGTAGCAGCTAATATGATTCAGCCAGATATTTTTTATGCGCTGGATGCTTCACCTGCTAATGATATGAGTGGGGATAAGAAGGAGTTTGGCCAGTTAGGTAAAGGGGCCCTCTTAAGAATTCTCGATCGTTCAATGGTGACACATAGAGGGATCCGTGAATTTATACTCGATACTGCTGAAACTCATGATATTCCTTATCAGTATTTTGTTTCTCAAGGGGGAACGGATGCAGGAAGAGTTCATATGGCGAACGATGGGGTTCCATCCGCGGTCGTTGGTATATGTTCCCGTTACATCCATACATCTTCTTCCATTATTCATGTAGACGACTATGCAGCGGCGAAAGAGCTTCTAGTCAAACTGGTAAAAACAACAGATCAAAATACCGTGGACCAAATCAGAAGAAATGTGTAATAGAAATGGAAGTCACGCCAGCTGATTTCAGCCGGCGTGACTTTATGCTAAAATTGGTGAACAGGTCCCATTGATCTTGTATGAAGTCCTCAATCAAGAGAAATAATGGCAATAAACGGCTAGAGAAGGAGAAAGGTGCTCGCTATGCTGAAAATTTATGTGGGATCCCAAAACCCAACGAAAATTGAATCCGTAAAAAGTGTATTTCCGGACATGGAAGTCATCGGAATGGAAGTAGAATCGAAGGTTGCAGCTCAACCTTTTTCTGATGAAGAGACATTAGAAGGGGCAATCAACCGTGCGAGGGAATGTGCATCTCAAAACAAAGCCAATATAGGAATTGGACTTGAAGGTGGAGTCATGGAGATTGAAGATGATCTCTACCTATGTAATTGGGGGGCGCTAGTAGATAGTAAAGAGAACGTCTACACCGCGAGCGGTGCTCGTATCCCCCTTCCTGATGAAATTAAAGCAGGATTGGAAAAAGGGAAAGAGCTTGGGGAAGTCATGGATGAATATACGGACAAACATGATGTAAGAAAAAAAGAAGGGGCCATCGGGATTTTTACGAATGGCGTCATTCACAGGGAAGAAATGTTCACCCATGTAGTGAAATTGTTAAAAGGACAGTGGTCCTACGATCAATAAGAAAAGGATGCATCTTTATTCGATGCATCCTTTTCTTATGTCTTTCAGTTAATGTACATAAGATCCCGATTGAGGAACACTCCTTATCGAGATCTTTGGGGATCGTTTGCCCTCTTTGAGTGTCAGGGGTGGTTGGGGAGCGAGGCATTCCTCGCAGCTCCATCCTCTCAACACAAGTTTTGAAATCGAGTCTACCATAATCTTGCCAGGTACATGAGCCCCCTAGTAGAGAGGTTTATTCGTATAAGTAGGTGAGGACTTCAAGGGCTTGATCCAATGTCTCTACGGTTACATCAGCTTGATTAGATAATTCTTTGAGTGGGTGAATAAGAGATTCTGGTCTAACTAAAATTAACGGCTTTCCTGCTTGGATGGCCGCTCCTGCGTCCATTGCTGTATTCCACTGTTTGTATGACTCACCGAAATAAGCGATGACGGCATCAGATTTCTGCAGCAAAACACGTGTTCTGAAATTATTTATACTGGATGCAGCATCATCACGATACACTTTACTTGGCTGTTCCCCTAGGATCTTCTCTCCGATATCGTCAGAAAGTGCATGATTCTCTTGAGGACTTACGAAGTTGATGGGCAATTTTTCTTTTTCTGCTTTTTTTCTTATCTCATTTCGCCAATCATCATGAATCTGACCTGCTAAATAAATCGTTAATTCCATTGGTTTATCCTCCTTAAAAATCCCTTTTCATTAGTATGAAAGATGTGAAAAAGGAAGTCCAGCAAAGGGTCTTTTGCTGGACTTCTCTGTAGTTATGAAGATAACCTTTCCTCTTCATGGATGGGTTCTTCTTTGTTGTTCGTTTTGGAAATTGAATGTTCTTCAAAGTCACCCGTTTCCAATTGGTCTTCCGCTTCCTTGAAAGCTTCATCCAAGGCTTCAGATTCCATTCCTTCCTGACTATTCTCTGTATTTTCATTGATGGTGAACTGGCTGATTTCAGCAGAAAGTTCCTGTGAAAGTCCTTGAAGATCAGTAGCTGAATGGTGAACTTTTTCTATGGATGTTAATTGATTTTCACTAGAAGCGGCGACTTCCTCTGCTGTAGCTACTGCTTCTTCGGAAATTACACTAATACTTTGGAGCCTTTCTTTCACTTCTTCATTTACACGATCTACACCGTCAACAGCTTCATTTACTTCCTGGATTTGTTCATTCATAGATTGTACATAGGAGGCGATTCGGTCGAAAGCATCTTTCGTTTGAATGACAGCTTTCCCTTGTGAAGATTGGTAGTGTTTAAATTTCTCTGCTTCATCAGAAAGAGTCGTCATTTGGGTAGACATGACTGTGACCATTTCTTGAATGCTTCCTGCTTCCTGTTTGGAACGCTCCGCTAATTTTCTAACTTCATCGGCAACAACAGCGAAGCCTTTTCCTGCTTCACCGGCCCTGGCTGATTCAATAGCGGCATTCAGGGCTAACAGGTTTGTACTGTCCGCAATCCCTTCAATGGTTGTGACCACTTTGTTTACTTCTTCAGATTTTCGTGAAGCGTTCTGAACTTCCTCTGCCATGTGGGAGGCAAGTTCGATGAAGTCTTTGGAAGTCTTTTCTAATTCAGCGACTGTTTGTAAACCGGCATGGCCTTCGGTTTCTGCTTCCATCAGTCTGTCTTCTATTGTTCCCGTAGCTTTTTTTGTATCAGTGATCGCTTCTGTGACTTGCTGGATGAATTGGTGAGTTTCATCAATCTTTTGAGCTTGGTCCTGAGAGCCAGCTGCTACCTGACTAATGGCTTCGTTCACTTCCTCCGCTTGATTTGCTGTTTGATCAGAAATTGTTGCAAGACTTTCAGAAGATGTATTAAGGATACCTGTTGCTTGTAGTACCTTACGTACGGATTGTTCCATTCTGTCAGCCATGTGGTTAAACTGTAAGCCTAGCTCAGCCATCTCATCTTTGGAAGTCAAATCCACTCGATGAGATAGATCGCCGTCACCAATAATTGTGGCACTTTCCTTTAGACTGTTAATGGATTTTTTTATGGAACGAATCAAGAAGAAACCAGTGGTCAGTATGGCTAATAAAATGATTCCGCCAATAATTGCGAGTAATGTTGTTAACCATTGCTGTCTCTGTTGCTGCTCTTCAAGCATCGTAGTATTTAATTGATTGGCTGTGGACATAACTTGATCCACCTGACTTGAAACATCGGCTGCAATCCCTTCAAAGGATGCGCGAATGGAGTTCGCCTGTGTGAATGTATTATCCATGGAGTTAATCGTCTGTTCATACTTTAAAAGGTTCCTGCTCAAGATGGAAGACTGATCTGGATCCAAATCCATTTCTTTAATGGTTTCCTTGAAATTTTGAGAACTGGTTTTAAATGCAGATAATTGCTCAGAGTTTGGTTCATTAATGTAATTTCGTTCACTTACTTTCATGGCGAGCAAAGAATTTTTCAATGGTTCACTATTCACAGACTCAATCACATCATTGAACTTTTTATAGGACGTTTGTATGTGTTGATGCAGCCCTTTATCTTCAGTAAAGCCCACTAATTTATACATATTGACCAAAGGACCTAGTTCTTCTTCATACTCCATAGCTTTTTTAGTGATTTCCGTGAATTGATTGCCAATCTCAGGATAACTTTTATACGTTTTGGCAAAGTTCGTGGCTTTTTCTTTTACTGATTGGATGGCTGCAGTTGCTGCCTCCCCTTGGTCAGCGCTCGGCTTATGGAAGAAAGTTTGTTGTTCAATCAAGGTTTTAGACATTAAGTAATTAATTTCTTGACTATCAGCGAGTGACTGTTGAACCTTTTTTGATCGTTGTGCCATCTCTTTCTGTTCTTGAAAAAAATATGTAGAAAAAACAAAGATGGCGAAAATTCCAACGACCGCTACGATTAACAGAAAACGCATCCGGCCTTTAATCGATCTCATTCGACCCCTCCTTCGAAAAATTTGCAAATTTCTCTATATACTGATTAATTATAGAACTTTTTATCTAGTAAAACAATAGGAGGAATACGCATGGGAGGGAGTCTTTTGGCTTATATTGACTAAACATAAGTGTATTTACACCTGTTTGAATTGAGTGTATGATAGTTTTGGTCGAATCAGGAGGTTGAGCAATGCTTACTTTTTTAAAAAGAAAAGGGATTCAGTTGTCCTTTCAGGCATATTTTGTCACCGCATTAAGCTATATGGCGTTAGGGCTCTTTTCTTCACTAATTATTGGATTAATTATTAAAACGATTGGCGAACAGACAGATATTATTGTTCTATCAGAATCATTTGTAGAGATGGGTACTTTTGCAATGGACACGAAGATATGGGGCGGAGCCATTGGAGCTGCGATTGCTTATGGTCTAAAAGCGCCTCCGCTCGTCATATTTGCAGCATTATTCAGCGGAGCGTCCGGCGCAGAGTTAGGCGGCCCGGCAGGAAGTTATATTGCCGCTTTAATAGCGACGGAATTCGGAAAGATTGTCAGTAAAGAAACCAAAATAGATATCATTCTGACTCCTTTTGTCACAATTATTATAGGTTATTGTGTGGCGGCAGCGATCGGGGCCCCGATTGGACGTTTTATGGCAGGAGTAGGCAGCCTTATTAATTGGGCGACTCAACAACAGCCCATCATCATGGGGGCACTTGTGGCTGTTTTGATGGGAGTTGCATTGACAGCACCTATTTCCAGCTTGGCCATTGCTTTGATGCTCTCCTTAGATGGTGTGGCGGCCGGAGCAGCCACGGTGGGTTGTGCAGCACAAATGATCGGTTTTGCCACCATCAGTTACAGAGATAACGGATTTGGTGGTGCTCTCGCTCAAGGGATCGGAACATCTATGCTTCAAATTGCGAATGTGGTAAAAAAACCTTTGATCATACTTCCTCCAACCATAGCTGGAGCAGTCCTTGCTCCTATTGCCGCCGTCTGGTTGAGTGTAGAAAATAATGCGGCCGGTTCAGGAATGGGGACAAGTGGATTTGTGGGCCAAATTATGACATTTGAGTCCATGGGTTTCTCCTGGGAAATCTTCTGGATCATTATCGTTTTTCACTTTATAGGTCCTGCCTTGATCAGTTATCTCGTAGCCTTCTGGTTCCGCAGAAAAGGGTGGATCCAACCAGGTGATATGATTATTCAATACGATTGATGTTGTGCTAGAATAGCGTTGGAGGTGACCAGAAATGATTACACTAGAATCAGATCAGCAAATGAAAGAACTACAAAATAAACAATCTGTCATTTTTTTATTTTCTGCAGACTGGTGTCCAGATTGCAGGGTGATTGAACCATTTCTTCCAGAATTGGAGGATAAGTATTCAGATTGGACATTTGTATATGTCGATCGTGATCAATTCATCCACATCTGCGCAGAAAACGATGTTTTCGGTATTCCGAGTTTTCTTGCCTTCAAAGATGGAGAAGAAGTTGGCCGCTTTGTGAGTAAAGACCGAAAAACAAAAGAACAGATCGAAGAATTTATCAACAAACTTGACCAATAAAAAGAAACAGACCGTGCCAAGGCGCGGTCTGTTTCTTTTTATTCAATCTCCATCCCTAGACACTTGCAATTTAAGCAGAACATCAAAGGAATGAAAAAGAATCCTGCCATATCGTAGAATAGCGTTGTGCTTTTGTTATGTAGGTATAAATGTGTATAATAGAAAACGATGTAGTTTTGAAGAAACGAAAATAATGTACAAATTCTTTCTTCCCATTATAAAGGAGGAAAAAAGATGAAAATGACAAGTATCAAGATGAAGAAAAAACTTGAAGAACGATTAGCGAATGATCAATGGAAGACGACATTCAATAGAGATAAAGATACTTTCCGTGTCGAGTGGAGCCACTCAGGAAAAGGAATTACCATTACACTGCCTAATGTAATATCAAAGTATGAGGCACGGGGAGAGGAAGCTATTGATGAGCTAGAAGACCATGTGAAAGAAGCTCTTCGAGTTATGAATGAAGATCACAAGTTGACAGGTAAAGAGCAGAACATTTTTCCTGTCATAAGAGCCGCTTCTTTTCCCACGGAAACAGAACAGGGGAAAAAGTTGATTTATGTTGACCATACAGCAGAAACACGTATATATTATGCTTTGGATTTAGGCAAATCTTATCAATTGATTGATGAGAAAATGTTAAAAGATGAAGGTTGGTCTTTAGACAGGGTTAAGGAAGTGGCTGGCTTTAATGTGCGTTCTCTTCCTGTTGAAATGAAAAAAGACAGCGTGTATGGAAATGACTTCTATTTCCATTCAGCAGGGGACGGCTACGATGCAAGTCGTATCCTGAACGAAGCTCTTCTGGAAAAGCTTAAAGCTGAGTGTAAAGGTGAGCTTGCCATCAGCATCCCTCACCAGGATGTTATTATCTTTGCAGATGTCCAAAATTCTGAAGGATATGATATATTAGCCCAGATGGCTATGAAATTCTTTGCAGAAGGAACGGTGCCTGTTACTTCCTTATCGTTTTTATATGAGGATAAGCAGCTGGAACCGATTTTCATTCTTGCTCAGAAGAAACCGAATAAGGATCGAAAGGAAGAGTAGACCATGGATGTATTTTACAACAAGCAAGGAATCGGAGATGTCCTGATCATTCCAATTAAAGAAGGAAACCGCGATACTTTTAAACAGGAAGCTTACGGAGATGTAGTGAAAATAACAGATAGCAAGGACGGTTCTTTGCTTGGCTACAATATTTTCAACGCCTCTAAGTACTTTAACCTCGATGGGCAAGGGAAAATGCGTATGACCGAAGAGATGCTAACTCCAATTAAAGACCTTTTTACTGAAAATCAGCTCAACGATGTTCTAGACTTTGATTTAAGTCCAAAGTTCGTGGTTGGATATGTGAAGGAAAAAGCGGGCCACGAGAACGCCGACAAATTGAGTGTGTGTCAAGTGGATGTTGGAGATGAAACATTGCAGATTGTCTGCGGTGCGCCAAACATTGATCAGGGGCAGAAAGTCGTTGTTGCTAAAGTAGGAGCGGTTATGCCTGGTGGAATGAAAATTAAAGATGCGGAGTTGAGAGGCGTTCCTTCCTCCGGCATGATTTGTTCCGCAAAAGAGTTGAACCTACCAGATGCACCAAAAGAAAAAGGAATCTTAGTTCTTGACGAAGATGCTGTTATTGGGCAGCCTTTTGAAGTTTAATCAGGATAAAGATAAGCAAAGTAGCCCAGCTGCTTTGCTTTTTTTGATTCAAAAGTCATTTTTAAAGGTATTGTAAACCAACCAATGCCTCAAACCTGTTAAAATAGGGATAATCCTATATGTGATTTTAAAATTGAAAAGAGAGTGAACGTAATGTGGAAAGACTTAAGAAATAAGATGAAAAAATTGCTGGATACAGAAGAAAAAAATGACCAGGAGACGCTACATAAAATAGAAGAAAGAAATGATGTAAACGCTAAAACAAAAATGACGTACCGCTACCCGAAACAAGGTGAATTTCGTTTTCCTGTGATTCCGGATGCTCCAGGAAAAGCTCAAAATGAAAATGAAAGTTATCAACGTCCTCGGCGCAAGAAACCAGTTGAAAAACAGGAACCTGTGGAGGAGTTTCCCCAAAGAAAGAAAAGGCCGAGGAAAGAAGAAAATGGGACTGATGAGCTTCCGGAAACTTCATCAATCCCATTCACGCCGACCGATGTTCCATCCCCTATTTACGGTTACCAAGCACGCCAACTTACTAAAGGCTTGGAAAGGTTGGAATATGCCGTTGAAGAACAGCAATCACAACCGGAATTTTTTACGGATTCCAATGATGAAAAGCAATGGCAGGAATTGCGGAAGCGGATGAGAGCACGTGTCGATGAAGGAAATTCTAGACCGAAAACTGTTTCCGATCTACCGAAAATCCTGGAGCGGGAAGAGGCGGCCACTACGGAAAACACCTTGTCCAAGGAGACGAAGGAAGAGCCTGGAAGTGAGTACCTAAGAGACATCAGACCGAGTATATCCAAAGAGTATCGGGGTCTCACATTCGCTGATGAGGAAATGGACCAACCAGCAGAAGACTCAGTCGAAGAAACCTTATCGATGGACAATGAAAATTCAGGTGTAACAAACACACAGGATATCCCCTTAGAAAAAGGAAAAGATGAAGAACATCAAGAGGATGAAGTAGAAAAGGGGGGCAAAGAGAGCCTTTCTGAATCTCTGCAAGAGGCTATTCAAAGAGGAGAAGAAGACTCATTAAATCCTTCAGAAGTGAACGAATATGAAGAGGATGAAACGACTTCAAATTCCTTTGATGGTGAAAGAGAAACGAATGAAAGACAGACAGGCTCGTTGTCTGAACTTGAGGAAACACACAGTGTGAATCAGGCCAAAGAAGAGTCAGCTTTATCCATGGCCGATGACCAAGAAGATGCAAGCACGAATAATGAAGAAATCGAAACCGGGCAACTGGATCATTCAGATTCTGAAGTCACGGAATTACAGGATACGCAAACAGAACTTGAAAATGAGCAGGAGAACGAAGAGGAACAAGAAGAACCTTCCTCTCTTAGTGAGGAAGAGGAGATGTCTCCAAAAGAAAATACGGACCAGCCGGAAACTGAATTAGTAGAAGAACACATGGTAGAAAATCTTTCGACCTCTACCGATCCTTCTGATGAAGAAACAGAAATGTATCAACAAACCGAAGTGGAAAAACCTAAGAGTGCAGAACCACCTCAATTTGAAAACGAAACGAAAAATAAAAAGGCCTCAAATGCCCATGAACCTTCGAAAAAGAAAGAGGGGGCAAAACGTAGTGTGCCTTTTAATGTCCTGATGACGCCACGGGACAAAAGAAATCGTGATCATGGAAATATCCCTAACAGGCAGGAGAAAAAGCCTGAACCAAAAAAAGGTGAACCTGCAGTCAAGGAAGTCATAGAAGAAAAAAGTGAAAGAATAGAGTACCATACGCCTCTTCATCTGCTTGAAGACCCAGTACGTCCAACTTCTCTAGATGATAGTTGGATAACAGAACAAATGGAACTACTTGAAACGACTCTTCGACACTTCCATGTGCGTGCAAAAGTCGTTAATGCAATGAAAGGTCCAACAGTCACAAGGTTTGAAGTGCAGCCGGAACCAGGGGTCAAAGTGAGTAAAATTACCAACTTGTCTGATGATATCAAACTTAGTATGGCAGCAAGAGACATAAGAATAGAGGCGCCGATCCCAGGAAAACAAGCCGTAGGAATCGAAATCCCTAATAAACAATCCATGATGGTCGGGTTGCAGGAGATCTTTGAATCCGAAGCTTTCCAAAATGATGATTCCCCACTGACGGTTGGATTAGGTCTCGATATCGGTGGAGATTCTATAGTTACAAACTTGAAGAAAATGCCTCACGGTTTGATTGCGGGTGCGACGGGATCAGGAAAGAGTGTATGTATCAACACGATCTTGATCAGCCTTTTGTATAAAGCACACCATGAAGATGTGAAGTTTTTGCTTATTGATCCGAAAATGGTGGAACTCGCCCCCTATAATGACCTTCCGCACCTTGTGTCACCGGTTATTACAGACGTTAAAGCAGCCACCACTGCATTGAAGTGGGCTGTGAAAGAAATGGAAGAGCGTTATGAAAAATTTGTAGAAGAAGGGGTGCGGGACGTTGAGCGTTACAATGAAAAAATGAAGAAGCAACAGAGAGACTCTGAGAAACTTCCTTATTTAGTCATTGTCATTGATGAGCTCGCCGACCTAATGATGGTTTCCCCACAGGATGTCGAAGATGCTATTTGCCGCATCGCACAAAAAGCAAGGGCCTGCGGAATTCATTTGCTGCTAGCAACCCAGCGACCGTCTGTGGATGTCATTACCGGATTGATCAAAGCTAATATACCGACAAGGATCGCTTTTAGTGTGTCATCACAAGTGGATTCTAGAACCATCATTGATTCAGGGGGAGCCGAAAAACTTCTGGGTAGAGGCGATATGCTCTTTGTTGAAAATGGTTCAGGTCAGCCTGTTCGTATCCAAGGGGCTTTAGTTTCTGATGATGAAATTGAAAGAGTGACTCACCATGTGAAAAAGGTCGCTCCTCCGCAATACCTCTTTCACCAGGAAGAGTTGATGAAGCAGGTTTCCACAGAAGAAGAAACGGATGAAATATTTGACGAAGCTGTAGATTTTGTTCTTGAGCATAATGGAGCAAGTGCGTCACTTATTCAGCGCCGGTTCAAGGTAGGGTACAATCGGGCCGCCCGATTGATTGACCAGATGGAAGCCTATGGAATTATTTCGGAACAAAAAGGAAGTAAGCCGAGAGACATCTTATTAACAAGGCAGCAAATCGAAGAAATGATGGAGTAAATCGTTCATTTCGGCAAAAACCTTGTGCAAAACTTCTCAATTTTATATGATTAACAGTGAATGAAAACGAGAGAGATCACGACCTCTATGTTTAAGGAGTTAAGCCATGAAGGAAATAGCACTGAAGTTGAATGGCGAAATCAGCCGGTTAACGAACAAAACGTTTAAATTTGATGAACGTGTAGCAGAAGGCTGGTTTTCTGCTGTCTACTTTTTAAAGACAAGAGATATTGTAGAAAATCATTTACCTGATAATAAAGTAACGATGCAATTTTTTCAAAAGGATCATGCGGTACTATGCGGAACCGATGAAGTCATCGCGTTGATTCATACGTTCGCCGAGCACCCGGAAGAGCTTGAAATCCATTCTTTGAAAGACGGAGATAAAATCAGTCCTTATGAGACTGTTCTAACAGTTACTGGTCCTTATCAGTATTTCGGGTTTTTAGAAGGGATTATTGATGGGATCTTAGCGAGAAGAACATCTGTTGCCACCAATGTATATAATGTCGTTAAAGCAGCTCGTTCATCCGGTAAGCAGAAACCAATCATTTTTATGGGTGACCGGGATGATCATTTCACGCAGCAATCAGGCGATGGTTATTCTGCTTTTATTGGTGGTTCCACAGCTCAAGCGACCCACGCCATGAATGAGTGGTGGGGCAAAGAGGGCATGGGGACCATGCCTCATGCGTTGATCCAGATGTTCAAAGGCGATGTCGTAGCCGCAACGAAAGCCTATCATCAACAATTTCCAGATGATCAATTGATGGCCCTTGTTGATTACAACAATGATGTCATAACTGATTCTTTAAATGTAGCTCGAGAATTCGGAGATGAATTGAAAGGTGTTCGTTTAGATACTTCACGTAACCTGGTGGACAAATACTTCTTAAGAAATCAGCATCTTATGGGTACTTTTGATCCAAGGGGAGTAAACCCTGAATTAATTTTTGCTCTCAGACGTGCCTTGGACCAGGAAGGGTACAAGCATGTGAAAATTGTAGTCAGCGGTGGATTTACCAAAGAACGCATTCGAGCATTTGAAGAAAAGAAAGTACCTGTAGATATGTACGGTGTCGGTGGTAGTTTATTGAAAATTGGAATTGGTTTTACAGGGGATAATGTATTGATTGATGGTGAACCTCAAGCCAAGGAAGGTAGAAGGTACAAGCATAATCCACGCTTGGAATATGTTGAATATACTGGAGCAGAGGAATGATCGCTTGAGAAAGGCACGGACATCGATGGTTTGTGCCTTTTGATTGGGTCATATTTACTTTTTCTGCAGTCCATTCCGTGATATGATTAGGTAATGCAGGTGCGCGGTTTTTTATAGCGCAACTTTAAATCGCATATCCATGATTATTACATATACTATACTTAAAGTGACCCACTTTATTTTGGAGGTTCTTGTTTATGACAACTTACCATTTCATTGGTATCAAAGGAACAGGAATGAGTTCGCTTGCCCAGATTCTTCATGATTCTGGTGAGAAAGTTCAAGGATCAGATGTTGAAAAACGTTTTTTTACTCAGGAAGTTTTAGAATCTAAGAATATAGAAATCCTGCCTTTTTCAAAGGGAAATATTCATGAAGGATTGACGATCATTGCTGGGAATGCTTTTAGTGATGACCATGAGGAAATCCAAGAAGCAAAAGAGCAGGGACTGCCGTTTTATCGGTATCATGAGTTTTTAGGAGAGTGGCTGCAGAATTATACAAGTATTGCAGTGACTGGTGCCCATGGAAAGACCTCAACGACAGGATTATTGGCACATGTCTTATCTGAAAACTACCCGACTTCATATCTTATTGGAGATGGTACAGGTAAGGGACATGAGAATAGCCAATATTTTGCTTTTGAGGCGTGCGAATATCGCCGTCACTTCCTTTCGTATCAACCGGATTACGCCATCATGACGAATATTGATTTTGATCATCCTGATTATTTCAGTAGTATTGATGATGTATTCCAGGCCTTTCAGGAAATGGCGAAACAAGTGAAAAAAGGAATCATTGCTTGTGGGGACGATGAGCACCTCCAACATATCCAAGCGAATGTACCGGTTCTGTATTATGGACTGGCAGATACCAATGATTTCCAAGCTCAGAACATAACCGAAACATCAGAAGGAACTTCATTTGATGTGTTCGTCAGAAATAATTATTATGATACCTTTACCATTCCACAATACGGCAATCACACCGTATTGAATGCGTTAAGTGTCATCGCTTTGTGTCATTATGAAAACATGCAGTCAGAGGAAATCAAAAAGCTTGCTACATTTAAAGGTGTTAAACGGCGGTTTACTGAAAAGCAGTGGCATGATCAGGTATTAGTAGACGATTATGCACACCATCCCATTGAAATTACAGCCACGATTGAAACGGCACGTAAAAAGTATAAGGACCGGCCTGTTGTCGCGATTTTCCAGCCTCATACGTTTACTAGAACTAAGACCTTCCTTAATGAATTTGCGGAAAGTTTGAATGAAGCGGATGAAGTTTACCTTTGCGATATCTTTGGCTCTGCCCGAGAAAATGAAGGGAAACTGACGATTAATCATCTGCAGGAGTTAATTCCAGACTCCCGTGTATTGCAATTGGAAGAAGTCGAGCAGCTTTCAGCACATGAAAATGGTGTTCTATTGTTCATGGGAGCAGGGGATATTCAGAAGTTCCAAGAGGCTTATGAAAAGCAGAACGACTAATCTAACATGCGGCTTTTATAAAAGCCGCATGTTTTTTATTCTTTAATTAAGTATATGGCTGGCTAAGGAAGACTTGGTTTTGATCCAGCCAGAACTCCTGACATTGGAAAAGTCATGGGGGTGGAAAATTATCGGTTTTTACATTACACCCGTGCTAAAGGAATGACAGGTTGTAAGCCAATCCATTCCGCGGAAGTGTCCCAATCTTCTCAAGCATCCCCATTTATCGACTGTCCAACTTAACGGCAATATCTCGCTGTTATGAAATGGAGTCTGTCCATCTAGAAAATATTTGGTGGAGTGAAATGTTAGCCAAACGATAAAAGTAAAAGGGAACTTTTTCGAACAAAATATCCGAATCTTGAAGGAATTTGGGGATTAGATAGCGAATAAGTCCATTTATAGTAGCCATCACGTTTAGAAATGCCCATTTAGGGTATAAACTAAACTGTGTTGATTACATAAGAAGGAGTGTGCAGGGGGAATGATTATTATTCTGTACATTGCTGCATTGATTGCAGCAGTGGCTTTTGCTGTTCTTGTCATATTTTTGGCGAGGACACTTACGGCGGTGCGCCGTACGATGAACAATGTTGCTGACACACTTGAGGGTGTGGAAAAGCAAATGGAAGGAATCACCTTAGAGACAACCGAGCTCTTGAATAAAACCAATAAATTGGCTGAAGATGTCGGAGAAAAGTCACAAAAGTTGAATACTTTAGTTGACGGAGTCAAAGGCATCGGTGACACAGTTCAAGAGTTCAACCAGTCCATTCGATCTGTATCCAAAGGGTTAACCCAATCAGCCCATGAAAATACGGATACAGCAGCTCAAGCCATGAAATGGGGGCAAGTGGCCATCAATTTGTGGAAAAAAGCAAAGAAAGATGAGACTAAATCTTAAGGAGGAATTCGTTTATGAGTCAACAAAATCAACAAAATGGTAATGGGAGAGATTTCGTACTAGGTTCCTTAATTGGTGGACTGGTAGGAGCTGCCGTCGCACTACTTTTCGCACCAAAGTCTGGTCGTGAACTTAGAGAAAATATCAATAGTAGTTCCAGTGAATGGAAAGAGCGTGCAGGAGAGTGGAAAGACGTTGCTTATGAAAAAGGTGGCGTATGGAAAGATAAGGCTGTAGAGTCTTCTTCCCAACTTTCTAAAAACGTAACAGAGAAATCCCAGCAGTTCAGTGGAGCTGTGAAAGATAAAGTGAAGAACTTCCGTTCAAATGAAGAAGATGAAGCTGAAAAAGCAGCTCAAGAAGTGGCAGAAGCCATTGAGGAAGCTGCACAAGAGCTTGAAAAGCAGCAAGATTCCACGACATCATCTAATTTATAATGAAATATGAGATGGGGGTTGAACATTCAACCTCCATCTTTTCTGTTGAAGGAGGAATCATCTTGAAACAAGAAGTGATTAAAAATAAAGAGGAATTTATAAACATCGTAGAAGCGAACCACGAGTTTTTCTTACTGAAGCATAGTTTAACATGTCCGATTAGTGCAGCCGCTCACCAACAGTACGATCGCTTTGCTGAAGAAACATCTGTTCCATGCTTTATCCTTTATGTACAGGAATCGAGAGAATTGTCCGGTCACATTGCTGAATTCACAGGAATCCGTCATGAGTCTCCTCAGGTCATTCAGTTTCAAGAAGGTGAAGCTGTATGGCATGACAGTCACTCAGCAATTACTAAGGAGAGATTATTGGGAGTCTAACATGTGTAGGCCTGCCAAAGAGCAGGCCATTTTTTGTTTAGGAAGCTAATGATTATGAAGGTTCATTAAACTTTTCATAAAGAATTTCATGAAAACCTTTTATAGGGGTGACAACTGTCGAAATATTAGCTATAATTGTCCCTAATTATTTAAAGTATTCATCCATTTCATAACACTAAATTCTTTGTAGGGGGACGAACATAATGAGTAATCAAAATCTTGACCAGCTGCGTAGCCAATTAGATGAGGTAAATTTACAGCTTTTGAATTTAATCAATAAACGCGGTGATCTGGTAAAGGAAATTGGTCAGATCAAAGAGCAGCAGGGGATGAACCGTTTTGATCCTGTGAGAGAAAGAGCCATGCTCAACCAATTATCTCAACATAATAAGGGTCCTTTCGAGGATTCAACAATCGTTCACTTATTCAAAGAAATTTTCAAGGCAGCCTTGGAGTTACAAGAAGATGATCACAGGAAAGCCCTGCTTGTATCACGGAAGAAAAAACCTGAAGATACAGTTGTAGAAATTAAAGGAGAAAAGGTTGGAAGTGGAGCACCTTCCTTCATCATGGGGCCTTGTTCCGTAGAAAGTTATGAACAAGTCTCAACCGTTGCAAAAGCTGTCAAAGATCAAGGGCTTAAACTTCTGCGCGGAGGTGCATTCAAGCCAAGAACATCCCCTTACGATTTCCAGGGGCTGGGGATCGAAGGTCTTAAGATGCTTAAACAGGCAGCAGACGAACAAGACTTAGCAGTTGTCAGTGAAATCGTAAATCCTGCGGACTTGGAAGAAGCCCTGGATTACTTGGATGTTATCCAAATTGGTGCACGTAATATGCAGAACTTCGAACTTCTTAAAGCGGCCGGCTCTGTGAATAAACCGGTCCTATTAAAAAGAGGGATGTCCGCGACAATTTCTGAGTTCATCAATGCAGCGGAATACATTATTTCAAGAGGAAACCAAGATATCATTCTTTGTGAACGGGGCATCCGTACGTATGAAAAAGCAACGAGAAATACCCTGGATATCTCTGCAGTACCTATCCTAAAACAAGAAACTCACTTACCTGTAATGGTGGATGTTACACATTCTACAGGGCGTCGTGATCTATTACTACCTGCTGCAAAAGCGGCTTTAGCTATTGGTGCAGATGGAGTAATGGCAGAGGTTCATCCAGACCCAGCTGTAGCCCTGTCCGATTCAGCACAACAAATGGATATCCCGACGTTCCACTCATTCATGGAAGAATTAAAAAATATTTAAAGACCCACATTTTATCCTTGCGAAGTCATAGATGAGAGCAATTGCTATGAAAAGTTAGGCTGGTCAGCCAGTCTAACTTTTTTTGTGTTCTCAGGCTCTTCCAATTGATGATTCTATGGAAATCTCATTAATGGAGTTTACCTTTATCTTATTCTTTTGCAGGGAAGCGGCTATCCGTTATAATATTTAGGGTATAATAATACAGAGAAAAGTTACGAATATTGCGCGGGTAAGGGATTTATCGTATGATTATCCTATTGAACAAAAAAGAACGACTGGATTTGACGAAGGAGGATGCATGATGAATGTAACAATATATGATGTAGCAAGAGAGGCCAATGTATCGATGGCGACGGTATCGAGGGTGGTTAATGGGAACCCGAATGTAAAACCTGCGACTCGCAAAAAAGTACATGATGCCATTGAAAGACTAGGGTACCGTCCGAACGCTGTCGCTCGTGGATTAGCAAGCAAGAAAACGACAACCGTCGGAGTAATCATTCCCGATATTTCAAGTATTTTCTTTGCTGAACTAGCGCGCGGAATTGAAGATATCGCAACGATGTATAATTATAATATTATTCTGAGTAACTCTGATCAGAATAAAGATAAAGAACTTCATTTAATCAATGCCATGTTAGGTAAACAAGTGGACGGGCTGATCTTCATGGGCGGAGACATTACCGAAGATCATATCCGTGAATTCAAAACTTCATCTGTACCGATTGCTCTGGCTGCAACGGTGGATGAGACAAAAGAAACACCATCTGTCAATATCAATTACGAAGAGGCTGCTTATGATGCAACGAAGCTGCTGCTTGAAAATAACAAGCAAATCGCTTTTGTATCAGGACCGGAAAATACGGTGATTAATACAGAAAAAGTAGAAGGCTTCAAACGTGCCATGAAAGAAAGTGGTGAAGACCAGCCAGAAAAATGGATGGTTACGGGCGATTACTCTTATGATTCAGGACTTGAAGCTTTAGAACAGATCGTGGAGATGGATAATCAGCCGACTGCGATTTTCGTCTCTTCAGATGAAATGGCTCTTGGTGTTATACACGGCGCACAAGACCGCGGGATTCGTGTTCCAGAGGACATGGAAGTCTTCGGCTTTGATAACACACGTTTAGCTACAATGGTACGCCCAACGCTTTCTACAGTGGTGCAGCCGATGTACGATATTGGTGCGGTGGCGATGCGTCTACTGACGAAATTCATGAATAAGGAAGAAGTAGAAGAGCAGAACGTCATTTTGCCACATAGAATTATCGAAAGAAACTCAACTCAGCAGAAATAGTACCGATATATGTACTATAAGGTACTTGTTCGAAACTGAGGAGAGAGTGGAATGACAAAAAAAGATTTATTGACTCCCATCGGAATTACTGTCGGATTTGCCATGGTCATGTTTGGGATCATGGCAAACGCCGGTTTCGGGGGATTTAAGTCGTTTATTCAAGTGTCTTCGATCTTGATCGTTCTTGGGGGTCTTACGGCAGCGATTCTAGTAAACTTCAATATGAGTGAAGTGAAGCTCACGTTCCGGGTGACCAAAGAGGCTTTTAAAACGAGTGACATGAATTTAAGAGATTTGATTTCCTTATTCGTCAGCTTATCGGAAAAAGCAAGGAGAGAAGGTTTACTTGCTCTTGAGACAGAACTGGAAGAAGTAGAAGATCCTTTTATTAAGAAGGGGATTCTTCTTGCTGTAGATGGAATCGAACCAGAGGTCATCAACGACATTATGAAAGCAGAAATCGTAGCTGTTGAAGAGCGGCATCAAAAAGGCAGAGCAATTATTGAGAAGGCAGGGGAGTATGCACCTGCATGGGGGATGATTGGGACTCTGATTGGCTTGGTTCTTATGTTACAAAGCTTATCCAATCCTGCAACTCTTGGCCCTCAAATGGCTGTAGCTCTGCTCACTACTTTTTACGGTACATTGCTTGCCAACTTAGTTTTTATCCCAATGGCCGGAAAGCTTGAAAACAAAACGTATGAAGAAATATTCATAAAACAAGTCATTATTGAAGGTGTCATTGGTGTTCAGTCAGGACAAAACCCTAAGATCTTAGAAGAGAAACTGAGCGCTTTTCTATCTGAGAGTGATAAAAATCTCGAAGAAAAAGAACAAGTAGAGGAAGAAACATTAGGAGCTACAGCTAATGAATCTTAGGCGTAGAAAGGAAAAAAAGAAGGGTGCACCGAAATGGATGACTACATATGCGGATATGATTACATTGGTGCTTGTGTTTTTCATTCTTCTATTCTCCATGTCTCAAATTAATCTAGTGAAATTTGAAGCCATAGCAGAATCCTTTCGTAATCGGATGATCTTCGATTTTTATCCATCAGCTATTGAGAGCGACTATCCTACAGAGCAAACCAAGATCCAGGAGAATGGGGAGAAAAATAATGAATTTGAAGACCCCACAGAAAACCCGGATCATGTTGCATCCAAAGAGGCCGAGCAGAAGGAAGATCTCGAAGAACTAAAAAAAGAAATTGATGAGTTTCTTAAGGAAAACGAACTCAGTGACATCATTGCTGCCACTCAAACAGAACGGGGAGTTGTGCTGGTCTTAGAAGAACAATTGCTGTTTGAAACGAGCCGTGCTGAAGTTCTGGATGGAGCGAAACCTTTCTTGACAAAAGTAGGGACACTGTTAACGAACATTCCTAATTTCGTGAAAGTGGAGGGCCATACCGACAATCGGCAGATCAACACCTATCGTTATCCTTCAAATTGGGAGTTATCTGGAGCTAGAGCAAGCAGCGTCATTCGCTATATCCTTACGAATACAGAAGGCTTAGATCCTAAACGCTTTACTGCGGTCGCTTATGCAGAAACAAGACCGGTTGCGCCGAATGACTCGGAAAAAAATTGGAGCAAAAACCGGAGAGTGGAAATTGTAATTCTTGATCCGGATTATGAAAGTTCCTCTACCTAAACAAAGCCACTACTGAAAGAGTAGTGGCTTTTTCTTTATTACATAGAATTGAATTTCTTTTGATTGTGGATTAATTGTAAGGCTTTTGCTAACACTTTTTTGTTTTTTTCCGTTATTTCTTCCCGGCGTGGGATTGGCTTGAATGCATCAGATGGATCATGCCATGTTTCTATCAGATTAACCGGAGATTCCTTCTGCCATTTTTGAACCCACTCTACTGGTAAGGAACCTTGAAAAGGGGTTTGATCGTTCATCACTTTCCAAATTTGTGCCCAAGCACGTGGGACCACTCTCCAAATGTCATAACCGCCCCCACCGAGAGCAATCCATTTACCTTCACAATATTCGTGAGCGAGTTCATGAGCCAATTTAGGAATAGCTTCGTAAATTTTCATTGTGGAGCACAAATGAGTTAAAGGGTCAAAATGGTGGGCATCCGCCCCATTTTGTGTGACAATGACATCCGGTTTAAAGAAATCGACAATTTCCCTGAAAGCGGATTCATAAACGTTTAAAAAAGATTCATCTTCCGTAAAAGCATCGATTGGTATATTGAAAGAATAGCCGTAGCCTTCTTTCAATCCACGTTCATTTACGTTTCCCGTGCCGGGAAAGAGGTATCGTCCTGTTTCATGAATGGAAAAAGTGCATACGTTCGGGTCATCATAAAAAGCCCACTGAACACCATCTCCATGGTGCGCATCGGTATCTACATACAGGACTTTAGCTTTGTACTTTTCTCGTATATATTTTATTCCTACGGCACCATCGTTATAGATGCAAAATCCAGAGGCTTTACGTTCAAAACCGTGATGCAAGCCCCCGCCAAGGTTCAATGCGTGCTTCACGTTTCCTTCCATGACTGCATCAATTGCCGATAATGTACTCCCGACGAGTAACTGAGATGCTTTATGCATGCCTTTAAAAATCGGAGTGTCTTCGGTGCCTATCCCGTACTCCATACCTTCATCTTCTGTCAATAACCCTTGCCCAGCTTTCTTGACAGCTTCGATATACTTTTTACTATGCGCGAGCGACAACTCCTCTTCTGTAGCCAAACGTGGAGCTATCATATCCTTTTCAGATAACGCACCTGCAGCTTCTAACAATTCTTTGGTCATCACCACACGCATTTGATTGAAAGGATGATCCTCACGAAAACGGTACGTCGTAAAATCATCGGAGTAGACGAATCCAGCATGACACGTCATGTTGGAATCCCTGGCATTTGAGGCCAAAGAACTTCGTAGCCTTCAGATTTTAAGTCTTCGATCGTAGGCAAGGGATTCATAGTTTGAATTCTTACAACAATGATTTTGTATTTAGGATCAGGTTTATAAGGATAAATGAGGACTGAGCTGATATTTACTTTTCTTTTACCGAATACTTGAGTGACTTGTGGGAGTATGCCTGGTTTGTTGATTACTTTCACTTCAATTTGTGAACTTTGGACGTGTGTACCCGTCAGTTGAATGAGCGTGTACAACATGTCTTTTTCTGTTATGATTCCGACCAGTTTTTCATCTCGAGTCACGGGTACACAGGCAATTTCCTGCTCATAAAAGATTGATGCCACTTCCTCTACAAAATCCAGAGGATGAACCGTTGTCACAGGAGAGGTCATAATGGAGCGAATCGGGTTTTTCAGCTCTTCATAATTGGTTTCTTTTTCAAAGGTTGAAGGACTTGCATCTCTGACATCGCGATCAGAGACGATACCAATGACTTCATTTTCTTCGTTGATAATCGGGATATGGCGAATATGATGTTCATGAAGGAGTTTCAGTGCTTTCTCAATGGTTTCTTCAGGTGAAAGTGTAATGACTTTCTCTTTCATGATTTCTTCCACTAACATATGACTACCTCCTCATTCGGTATTGGTGTCTTGTTAAAAACCTTAATTTATCAAATTGTTCAACAGAAGACTCGGAAACATGGCGTCCTATTTTCACCATCAAGCAGTTTGCAGGGTGGGAAATGATTTCTGGATCATCGGTTGGAGAGGGAGTAAGTCCACCTGCTGCCATCATTTTTTCCATGACTTTTCGATAATCCCAAATGTTCAGCCCTGTTCCTTTGAGATCCCAGTGCCAATAATATTCGGTTGAGATGATGATGTAGTTCTCCATATACTCATCCATCATAGAGACTTTCAATAGTCGAGAACCAATCCGATAGCCACGAAACTTGGGGATGACTTCAATTGCTCCAAGCTCTATGAGGTCCTCCATGTTTCCTTCTGACCAACGTTCTAGAGGGTCTGGGTGGAGATAAGTTACATACCCGACGATTTCTTCATTGTGCCTTGCAATAATAATGCGTCCTTCTTCAAAGTCTGCAATTCCTTTAATGGCCTCGAATTGTTTTTCTGAAGGGCGGAAGGCAGTTAAACCTTCATTGAATGTGTACTTCTCAAGATCATTAGAGGGCAATGGACCTTCTACGATGACAGGTCCATGTTCTGTGTCAAATGCCTCGTAATGATACGTCTTTTCATGATTCATTCAGCCACCACCTGTCATAGATTGATAGATTATTTTACTAATTTCCTCCATTATACATGAAACCCTGCTTGTTTTTCATGATGAATACAAAAATCCGACCGGCAAGCCGATCGGATTTTTCCTTTAATGTTCAATTTTATTGAGAGTCTGCTTCAGAATCACTTTCTCCTGAATCATTACCTGAATCATTACCTGAATCATTACCTGAACCATCTCCAGAGCTTTCTCCGTCAGAATCTCCTCCAGAGTTGTCGCCTCCGGTTTCACTGTCTCCGGAATCATTGTTCTCTGATTCGTCATCCTCATCTGAACTTCCATCATCAGATTCATTCTCACCAGAGTCATTTTCGTCTGAATCATTAGAGTTCCCATTCCCATTATCGGAAGAGTCATTTCCTGAATCAGAATTGTCGGAAGAGGTTTCTTCATCATCCGACGGTTCTGGTGCGCCAGGATTCCCTACGGTCGTCGTTCCGGATAATCCTGAAGATTGACCGAAGTAATCGACGGCTCTTACAGCATAAATTCCGCTTCCTCCTGAGAAGCCGAGGGAATTGTCTGTCGTATTTCCAATAAACGAGAAGGAGCCACCCGGAGTAGAAGCGCGATAGACGCGGTATCCTACAACATCGCTACTGGAGGATGGTGTCCAGGAAATAGCCGATCCACTAGCACTTACGGAACTTGGTGCAGCCGGTGCCTTTCCATCGTTATCGATAGAAGAAGCCGTGGATCCGATACTTTCTGTAGAAGGGAGAGCCACTTTAGACCATGCGCCTGAATTCGGTAAGAGTTCTTTTAATACTTCAGAACTTGTATATCCATTTTCTTCTAAGAATTCAGGGCTGAGTGTAACTCCGCCACCATCAATAATAAATTCACCAGGTGTGTTTGGACCTGCTACAACCAGTTGATCTTTGACACGTACAAAATCACCGCTGATCAAGCTGTCATCTACTTCTGTTGGTGCATAGTCGGCATCGTACAGATCGCTTTCCACAAGACCTACAGAAGAACATAGATCCGATGCCAGTAATCCTGATGTTGCACAATAAGATCGTGTAACTAAACCACCTGGGCTTTGGAAGTCATTATCTGGAACCATCAACTCTGGTCGGAGTTCAGATACGGCATTGACGACGTCTGCCCATAAGCCCTGTGTCCGAGAGTTGTAATTCAAGTGCTGCATGTTTCCTTCCGCAAAACCTGTCCACATTCCAACCGTGACGTTAGGGTTTGTCGCGACAAACCAGGAGTCTCGGGTTGATTGGGAAGTTCCGGTTTTTCCGGCCCAGTCCACGCCTCGGTTATAAAGCATGCCACGAATTCTGGATCCTGTTCCATATTCCAGTACATCACGCATGACATCGATCGTTAGGTAAGCAGCCTGTGGGCTATAAACATCTGTTTCTTCCACTTCATGTTCATAGATGGTTTCTCCATCTTTAGTTTCGATTTTTTCAATCATATACGCATCCACGAATTTACCCATGTTTCCGAAGGTAGCATAGGCGTTCACATTTTGTTCTACTGTTATTCCTTTAGTGAGACCTCCAAGGGCCATTGATTCAGCCTCATAATCATTATATACCTGGCCGTTTATCGTTACATTTTTTAATAAGTTGTCTTCCATACCCATCTTCTCAAGGTATTTTTCAACTGGGTTTTTATTTTTAATTTTGTTATATTGCTTTACTGCTGGAACGTTGTAAGATTGCGCTAGCGCATACCGGGCCGATACAAAACCACGGTGGTTTCTGGAGAAGTTTCTTACTTCTTTATATGGTGGTGCTTGATAGTTGTAAGGAACATCTGCGATGACTGAGCCTGGTTGGGCTTCTCCCATGTCAAAGCTTGGGCCATAAACTAGTAGTGGTTTCATCGTACTACCATTTGAACGGTCAGCCTGAGTTGCGTGGTTCATGTTTTCTAGCTCGAAATCATAGCCGCCGATAAATCCATAAATCTTACCTGTCGAGTTTTCGATGATTATACTCCCTAATTGGAGAGGAATCTCTTCTTTTTCTTTTTGTCCATCGCTGTCAAAGACCGTTTTTTGACCCCATGGCCAATTCCTTTCCGTATAGGTATCTCTCACTTTCTGCATAGCGTCATAGACCTCTTTATCTAGTGTCGTATGAATCTGGTATCCGCCGGAAGAAAGTTCGCGCTCGGCCATGGTGTCGTATTCCTCCGTTAGAGCCTCATCTTCTGCAAGGTCTTCTTCAGTATGACCGTTTTCTTTCATTAAGTGCTCTTTTATGAGTGCTTTCGCTCTGCCTTGGACTTCCTGGTTAATCGCAGGGTATGTCCCTAGCACAGTAGCCTTTGGATCGGTTAACGTGTCTTCATTAATCTCGAACTTCATTGCTTCATCATACTCTGCCTGGGTGATGTACCCAGCCTCGTGCATACGTTCCAGAACTTCGTGCATGCGGTCGATTCCCGCTTCCAGGTTTTCTGGTTCTTTGATCGTTCCGTCATTATAAAAAGGAGTGTAGCCAAACGGAGACTGAGGTAAGCCTGCAATATAAGCGGATTGAGCCAATGTTAAGTCTTTGGCATCTACACCAAAAATACCTTGAGCGGCTGTTTGTACGCCTGCCACATTTTGTCCATTCGCATTTCGACCGAAAGGTACAATGTTTAAGTAGGCTTCCAATATCTCATCTTTATCAAGGAAACGCTCAATTCTCAATGCCAGCAGCATTTCCTTGGCTTTACGTTCAAACGACACTTCGTTTGTTAGAATCTGGTTTTTGACCAGCTGCTGGGTCAATGTACTTCCACCTGTTTTTACAGAGGAGTTGGTTACTTCTTGAACGACTGCTCGCATAACCGCTTTTGGAACCACGCCTTTGTGTTCCCCGAAATACTCATCCTCTGTCGCAATTACAGCATTTCTCAAATCTTCACTGATTTGATCCAGTTGGACTTCCTCACGATAGAGATCTGATCTGACGTCACCAATCTCGGTTTCTCCATCATTGAATAACATGGTCGAGGTCTCTGAATAGTTATAAATCGTTTCTTTCATTTGCTCTTCGCTTCTGACCTCTTCATCTTTCACAAGAGAAGCGAAATAGCCGGCGCCTACACCACCTGCGAAAAACAACCCGATAACACCGATGATGATAAAAAATAAGATGACGTTCCATACGACATCATAGGTGATCCGGCCATTTTTCTGGATGGTCCCACTCTCCCATAAAGAGCGCAAATCCAGCTTTTTTCGCCCGTTTTCCGGTTTATTAGACATGATAATACCTCCTAAAAAATCCACCAATATTATAACACACCCAGGGAATATAGCATATAATTCTACCCCGGGTTTATTGCTTTTTGGATTGTGTTGTGATAAATATATACGTAGGTGAATATATGTGCGTTGAAGGACTGGAGTAAAAAACAATTCCCTGTTTCAGAGAATCGGCGGTGGGTGAGAGCCGGTACACAATTGTTTTTGAATTACGACCTGGAGCATTCTTCTGGTATGAATCAGAAGACGGTGAAATGCCGTTATCGATCGGAGTGGCACATGATACGTATGTGTGCAACAAGGGTGGTACCGCGAGACCTCGTCCCTTTTCACAGGGGGGCGAGGTCTTTTTTTGTTTTCAGAAAATTCATCTCTTAGACCTTAGCACAAGTCTACTTATAACAGATTGAGGAGTGATCCAATGGATATTTTGAAGGATTTACAACAACGTGGTTTAATCAACCAGATGACAGACGAAGAAGGGTTGAAAAAGCACCTTGAAACAGATCAGGTAACGCTATACTGTGGCTTTGATCCGACTGCGGATAGTCTGCATATTGGGCATCTGCTTCCAGTACTCATGTTAAAAAGGTTCCAACAAGCAGGACACCGTCCGATTGCCCTAGTGGGTGGCGGTACAGGCATGATCGGTGATCCGAGTGGCCGTTCAAGTGAAAGGCAGTTGAACAGTGCGGAGGTCGTTCAAGGGTACAGTGAGAGTATTAAAGAACAATTGGCGAGAATTCTAAATTTTGATGAAGGTGAAAATGCAGCGGTTGCGCGAAATAACCATGAGTGGTTATCGCAAATGACCATCATTGATTTCCTTCGGGATACTGGTAAACACTTTGGTATCAACTATATGTTGGCAAAAGATTCTGTAGAGTCCCGCATTGAGCAGGGAATCAGCTATACAGAGTTCTCTTACATGATTTTGCAGTCTCTTGACTTCCAGCAGTTGTATCAAAAAGAGAATTGCACCCTTCAAATCGGTGGAAGTGATCAGTGGGGGAACATTACAGCGGGCCTTGAGCTGCTGAGACGATCTGCCGCAGGAGAAGAAGAAGTGGAAGCCTATGGTTTGACTGTTCCGTTGATTACGAAAGCTGATGGATCGAAGTTCGGGAAGACAGCTGGTGGAGCAATCTGGCTTGATCCTGAAAAAACGTCTCCTTATGAATTCTATCAGTTCTGGATCAACGCAGATGATCGTGATGTCATCCGCTTCCTGAAGTATTTCACATTCCTGAGCTTAGAGGAAATTTCTGAACTTGAAAAAGAAGTAGAAGCCCAACCGGAAAAACGTGTGGCTCAGCGTCGTCTAGCTGAAGAAATGACAAAACTCGTCCATGATGAGGAAGCATTAAAGCAGGCGGAGCGCATTTCTGCTGCTTTATTCAGTGGAGATATAAAGGCTTTATCAGGCGCGGAAATTGAGCAAGGATTTAAAGATGTTCCAACATACAATTCCGAAGAAAAAGAACCGCAGCTGCTGGATTTACTTGTGAACGCAGGCATTTCCTCCTCTAAGCGTCAGGCGCGGGAGGATATCGGCAATGGAGCTGTTTATATTAACGGTGAACGCAATCAGGATCTTAAACATACCATTGGTGAGGAAGATCGGATTGAAGATCGCTTTACTATTATCCGTCGTGGAAAGAAAAAGTACTTCTTGATTAAGTTCCAATAACGAGGGAAGAGGCAGACCATTGTGGTCTGCCTCTTTGTTTAATGAAAGCAGAGGGAGAGTACTTCCTTTTCTGCACTATAGTTATAATATAAAAAAAAGCGCCTTTGAAATGTAAATAACATTCCAAAGGCGCTTTTGTCGTGAATCTGCAAAAGCAGAAATTAACGAGAGTAGAATTCAACGATAAGAGCTTCGTTGATTTCAGAAGGAAGCTCAGAACGCTCAGGGAAACGAGTGTACGTTCCTTCACGCTTGTCTTCATCGAAAGTAAGGTATTCTGGTACGAAGTTATTTACTTCGATCGCTTCTTCTACGACGTTAAGCTTTTGAGATTTTTCGCGAAGGCTGATCACTTGACCAGGAGCTACGCGGTAAGATGGGATATCAACGCGACCACCATCAACAGTAACGTGACCGTGAGTAACTAGCTGACGAGCTTGGTTGCGCGTACGAGCTAGACCTAGACGGTAAACAAGGTTATCCAAACGGGATTCAAGAAGGATCATGAAGTTTTCACCGTGGATTCCTTTCATGTTACCCGCTTCTTCAAACAAGCGACGGAATTGACGCTCAGTCAAACCGTACATGAAACGAAGCTTCTGCTTCTCTTGTAGTTGAAGACCGAATTCGGATAGTTTTTTACGTTGGTTTGGACCATGTTGTCCAGGAGCGTAAGGGCGCTTTTCAAGCTCCTTACCAGTTCCGCTTAAAGAAATACCATAACGACGTGATTTTTTCCAGGTTGGACCTGTATAACGTGCCATAGGAATTTCCTCCTTTTTATTTTATTTTGCATAAAATAAAAACAGTGTGTCCCTTCGATCATTGCTCATTATGTTTTCATGCACCTTCGCCCCAGCAGCAGAGAGTTACACGATGCACCTCATAACGAGGAACAAAATGATGACAATGGTGGTTCACATAGGCTGCCATTTATTTTACACAACGAACATTGTAATCCTATTAGGAATAGAAGTCAAGGGGGTTGGAATGAAAAATGGGGAAAAGCACTGGCTGAGAGGATAATGAATAACCCATCCATTTTTCCAGTAACCTCCTCTGTCTATGTAAGAGTTCTCTAAGGCATTGTAAGAATGCTTCAATCCGAAAACGAAGCAGGGAGCACAAGAATATGGTTCCGAACAATACAGTAATAGAATGATATAATAGTGAACAGTTAATAAAGATATATTTTTACATATTAATGGTCGTTTTTGTGATTAAAGTAATGGTACAATATACTCAAATCGTTTGTTAGGGAAGATAGGTGAGTCGAATGATTGTCCAATCCCTCATAAAAAAGAGACTGGAAAAACTACAAAGTCTTTTGTTTGAATATATGATTTCAGAATCACCCTATACGTTTGAACAGTTTGTTGTCAACCTGACTGATGAAATAAAAAGCTTTTCACAAGCCTCTTTTTGTGCCATTTATTTACTGGATGAATGGAAAGGGCGCTTTCAACTTTATTCAAAGGGGGGAGCTGCTGAAGAGTCATTGAGAAGTCACTTTTCTTTGGATGATTTACATACCCAAACGACAAGTGAACCTGACGTGCACCAGCTCATTGATGCAAAATCAGTTGGTTCTTCGTTAAGAATAACTTCCCTGCACTCTGGGGGTACAACCTTTGGGTATCTAGTCTTGAAAGGGGCGTCTTCCGTGCAGATGGAGGATCGTTTCCTGCGTGCTATCGGTTTTGAGGTTACCAAATGCATAAAAAAGCTTGAAGGCTTTTATACGTCCATGGAGGAAGAGAAAAAATACGAGTTGTTATACAAAGTAACTTCTCACTTTCATTCTTCGATCGATACAGATGGAGTCTTAAAAGAAATTATTGAAACCTTAAGAAAAACCTATCCCGATTTTCAATACTATTTGCTGTTGTCGAATGATTATACGAAAGATAATGATCTGCCTGTCCGCGAGCTCACCTACGATATGGACCTTGAGTCAAGCGCAAGTACCCAGGCTTATTTAACAGGTGAAGTACAAATAGAAGATCATTTGGGTGAAAAGCGCTCCATTCTGTATGCTCCGCTTAAAGGGAAACAAGGCATATACGGGGTGTTAAAAATTGTGACCCCGGATTATTTGTATTTTCCTAAAAAAGATGTTGAATTCTTCATTTTTATAGCCAATACAGCAGGGAAGGCTCTTGAAAATGCCCAACTTTATCAACAATCAAGAAAGTTAAACAGTGACCTGCAATTAATTAATTCCACTTCACAAAAACTCAACTCCAATATGCGTTTAACTGAAAAGATTCGTTATATGGCCTATAAAATTCAACAGTCTTTTCATGCAGATGAAGTCGGTTTTGTTACGTATGAAGAGCTTTCAAGTCATAACGTTCTTGAGGGGAGTACGGAATACTTCATTTCTTCCGAATCAAGCGCTCTTGTGCATTATGCACTTGAATCCATATCTCATCAAGAAGGGCCGCTTTTCATAAGTGATTTGGAGGCGAAGCCAATCGACCATGTTCTGCAGTATCGTTCTCTGATGGCTGTACCAATGAAAGATCATGAACATATCAGCGGTCTGGCTATCGTTCTCCATAAAGATCCGTATTTTTTTACGTTTGAGTCATTCAAGCTTCTACAGTCGCTGGTCGCCCATTCTACGTTGGCTTTTGCAAATTCAATTCTGAGGGAAGAGTTGGAGAAGGCGGTCATCACTGATTATCTAACAAAACTTCACTCCAGGGTTCATTTAGATGAGTGCGTGGAAAAACATGTCAAGCATGATGAGAATGGCAACTTGATTCTTTTTGATATCGATAATTTTAAAAACATCAACGATACCTATGGCCACCAGGTGGGTGATGAAGTCATTTGCCAAGTGGCTGACATTATCAAAACCGTCATCGGCGATCAAGGTCTATCCGCACGGTGGGGAGGAGAAGAGCTTGCTGTCTACCTTCCAATGCTTCCATCTGAAGAAGCCCATGACTTGACAGAAATGATCCGAGAAAAGATTGCGCTCTCCACTTCTCCTGCTGTAACCGTTTCCTGCGGGATTGCTCCGTGGAAATCAGAATGGCTCAGGCCGAACCGAAAGCAAATTGTCCAGCAAGCGGATCAAGCACTGTATAAAGCTAAAAGTTCTGGAAGAAACCGAATTGTAACCGCCCATCCAATTAAGGAGAAAAGCTAAAAGAAAGCCGCTGGAGTGAAAAACACTCCAGCGGCTTTCTTTTAAATGTATTCTTGTAAGGTTTGTACGAATTCAACTAGTTTCTCTTCGTCCACTTCATCAAATCTTCCTTTGGAAGGGCTGTCGATATCTAGGACACCGAAAATTTCATCATCTTTTACAATGGGTACGACTATTTCAGATTGGCTGGCAGCGTCACAAGCAATGTGTCCAGGAAACGCGTGGACATCTTCAATACGCTGAACTTTTTTTTCGGCTACGGCTGTACCACAAACCCCTTTGCCTGATGGGATCCGGACACAAGCGGGAAGACCCTGAAATGGCCCGAGAACAAGCTGGCTCTCTTTCCACAAATAGAAGCCGACCCAATTGACATCATCTAAGAACTGGTTGAGAAGAGAAGATGCATTGGACAAGTTTGCGATTTGATCTGGCTCGTCCTCGATGAGAGCTTTTAATTGCTTGATGACCAGATCGTATTTTTCATTTTTGGTACCTTTGTAAGAAGTGGTTTGGAACATGAATATACCTCCTGAGCTTATAGTATTCGACAAAAAACAGAATTTTCTGTCGGTATTTGATGGACGATTGCAAGCAGGAAATCCAACAAATGTAGAGAATCTTTTCCTGAGGGGGAAAAATAATGAGCCGACCAAACGTAACGCGTGACAAAGTGTTAGATGTAGCCTGCCGCCTTTTTTACAGCCAAGGTTTTAATGGAACATCTGTCCGAGATATCGCGAAGGCAGCTAATGTTAATGTCTCGTTGATCCATTACTACTTTAAGAGCAAACAAGGCCTTTTTGAATCACTCGCCGTCAGCTATTTCGAGCCTTATCTTGAAATGCTGGAAAACGAGGAACCCTCAGAAGGCGAATATCGTCTAAATCAATTAGTGAAAAAAATTCTACATTATAAACAATCAAATTATCAACTATCTTGTTTGTTAAATAGGGAGCTTACGTTGAACACAACGTTTGCACGAGAAATGCTCGTCACTTACTTGGCAAAAGAGAACCATTTACTCACTCAAATCCTTTTCGATAAAAACTCCCATATTGATGTCACTTTCAAAGAAAAATTATGCCTGCTTCAATTGAAAGGACTATTAAATGCTCCGTTCATGATGCCACATGAGTTTAAAGATCCATTTATTACAGACGCTTCTCTCAACCATTTTGTAGAAATGTATAGTGGATTAATGAACGATCACCGCTCCGTCCAAGAGCTTGCTAAAGCTTGAGAAGCTGATGGTCGATTGAGCTGTATCCTTGACCTAGCCCCGATGCTGTATGAGCGTCAGAACCATAAATTAAAGGAATGCCCATGGAAGAGGCTTGTCTTGCCATTTGTAATGGAGGATAAGTCTCTTTGCAGTGCTCTTTCACTACTCCTGCCCCGTTATAATCAAGGGTATATCCATGATTCTGAACGAGTTGAAGGAACGATTGAGCCTGCTTTTCCCAATTCTTCGGCGCGGGATAGAGGTGTTGGAATTTCTTCACAAGCGTCATATGCCCGACACGGTTTGGTTTGTAATCGCCTAACTCCCTGAGTACCGATTGGGTGAGCGTATTGTAGTAGGCATGATAAAGTTGATCCAAGCCACCGAAATCATGAATCGCTTCTTTATACATGTCCGGGCTGTAGTCGATACAGTACCACTGGCTTGGTCCCCTTAAGAAGTGAACGGATAGGATGCTGTCATCAAGAGAGGGACCATAGGTATTAAGAAAGCTTTCCACCTCTTTTTCATACCCTTCGATATAATCCACTTCGAATCCTTTCTGAATCTGAATTTCCTTTTTGTATTCTGCTTTTAGCTGATCGATTTCTTTTAAATACTCTTCCACTTGTTGAAAAGACATCCCGCTGTCCTTTTCTGGAACGGGATCTTTAAATGAGGAAGGAAGCGGCGCGTGCTCTGTAAATGTCATGGAATGATACCCGCGTTTTATGGCTTGTTCAATGTAACTTTTTAGGGTGTCTGAAGAGCCGTGGGGGCAATAAGGTGTATGGATGTGACCATCAATCATAGTCGTCTCTCCTTTGCGCTTGAAATTTTTGTCAATATGATAATAAATTTGAAATATTTTAGCCAAAAGGATGTTTTACATGGTATCATTATAAACAACTAAATCACAATTCGGAACGTAATACATCCGTATGGCACGTTTATTGTAAGGAGGCTGTTTATGAAGTACGTCATCGGGGCTATTTTACTACTCATCGCATTGTTCATCATAGGGCTGATTTGGCGGAAAAAGGTCTATGATGAAGTGGATCGCCTGGAAGGTTGGAAAATGGATATCATGAACCGACGCGTCACTGAAGAGTTATCCAAAGTGAAAAGTTTAAACCTTTCTGGTGAGACTCAGGAAAAGTTCGAAGCGTGGCGGGCTCGCTGGGATCAAATTTTGACTAAAGAGCTGCCGGAGCTTGAGGAAGACCTTTTCGATGCAGAAGAAGCGGCGGATCGCTATCGTTTTAAACGAGTAAAAGTCGTCTTGGCTAACACCGAGAAAAAGTTAGTAGCCATTGAGGAAGACATCAAAATGATGCTTCAAGAGTTGGAAGACCTCCTTGATTCTGAAAAGCAAAGCCGTTTGGAAATTGAATCGATGGAGCCGGAATTGAAAGAGCTTACCAAACTTCTTATTCAAAACCGTCACCAATATGGCAAAGCTGTCCGCGTTTTTGAGCAAAGAGTGGGTGAATTGAAGGACAAGCTCCACGAATATGAACAATTAACTGAGCAAGGGGATTACATTGAAGCCAATACTCTTGTGCAAACGATACGTCAAGAGACTACACAATTGCAGGAGGATGTCCAGCATTTCCCTGATCGATTGAAACAAGTGAAGATTGAATTACCTGAACAGTTGAAAGAGCTGAAAATCGGTGTGGAAGAGATGAAGGCGGAAGGTTACCGTATCTCTCATTTTGATTTCCTTCCAGAGTTACATAAATATGAGCGGTCTTTGGAGGAAATGCTCGTTCAAATGGAGCAGGGAGATCAATCAGGAATTGAAGAAACCTTGGCAGAAATACAGACAAGAATCCAGGAAATGTATCAGCTGCTGGAAAGTGAAGCGGTGGCTCATCATTATGTAGAAAAGCAATTTGTACCGCTTAAAGCTCAGTTGGATGAGTTGGAATATGTTTTGGCGGACACGGAACGGGAACTAGAGGAAATACAACAAACGTATCAAGTAGAGGAAGGACATTTGGAGTCTCACCGAAGCTTGAAGAAGTGGTTGAATCAAATGCGTAAACGCATAACAAGCCTTGATTTCAGACGAGCAGATGGTGAAACTTCCTATGCCCTTCTCCGCGAAGAGGTTGAAGATACGGAAAAACAATTGCAAGAGCTTGAAGAACAACATGGATATTTCCAAGAGCGTGTCCAAAACCTCAGGAAAGATGAACGAGAAGCCAAGCAGAAATTGACGAAGATGGAAAGCCTTCTTTTGGATACTCATCGTAGATTAAAAAGAAGTAATATTCCTGGCATTCCTACGTCGATCTATGAAGATATGAAAGCAGCAAGTCACAAAGTAGATGAGGTGTTCCAGAGCCTTGAAGCCCAGCCGCTCGATATGGCTGTGGTCAACGAAAAATTGGACGAAGCTATGGAAATGACAGAGCAGTTGAGTCACGATGCTGAAAAGGTTATGGAAACCGCTCAGCTTGCAGAACGCGTGATTCAATGCGGCAATCGTTATAGAAGCAAGTATCCAATCTTAGCAGCTAGACTCCTTGAGGCAGAGGAAAAGTTCAGGTCTTATCATTATGAACAAGCGCTGAACCTCGCTACAGAGGCCATTAAAGAAGTGGATCCGTCCGCACTTTCCAAAATTGACAAAGAGGAAGAAGTCCTCGTTTAGGAAGTGTTTCATTTGAAAAAGCGAATTATGGTTGGATTGATTTCGGGAACCGCTCTCATATGGGGTATTGTCCTTAGTGTGTTTTTTCTGAGTCCAGATACTAAGGTGTTGGATAGTGAAGAGCATGGCTTTATCAGGGCCATCGATCCAGAGGGTAAAAGCCTGAATCATTCACTAGCCGCTGATTTTTTTGAAAGAAACATGGGAGTAGAAAATGAGGTTTCAACGATCATTGGAGAAAGAACATTGACGAAAGACTGGATCAATGATGTTCGTGAAGACGGAAAACTCAGCATCGATACCCTCCTTGATTCACTTGAATTAAATGAAAATGACAATAGTTAAGATGTAGAGCACCTGCGTAAGGCAGGTGCTTTTTTTTGTTCATGGACCAAGTGTTCCATTTGCCTTCGTGTTATGATAAAATAATGAGCTGCAATTCGAAAAAAAAGGAGTCAGAGCCCATGATCTACTTAGATAACAGTGCCACTACTCATCCACATCATGAAGTTTTGGAGAGTTTTCAAAAAGTTGCGGACCAATATTTTGCCAATCCCTCATCCGTTCACCGTTTTGGGAGCGAAGCTGAACGTTTATTGGATCGATCAAGGAAACAAGCAGCCCAGCTATTAAATGTTGACCCTCAGGAAGTGGTTTTTACATCAGGGGGAACGGAAGGAAACAATATGGCGATCAAAGGGATTGCGCTTCAACACCAAACAAGAGGGAAGCACTTGATTACGACTGTAATTGAACACCCTTCTGTTATGGAAGCATTCAAGGCACTGGAAACATTGGGTTTTGAAGTCACTTATATAAATGTTGATCAGAACGGGAAAGTTAATCCCGAAGATATAAAACAAGCGTTAAGAGACGATACGATTCTTGTCAGCGTGATGAGTGTGAACAATGAGCTTGGTACTATTCAGCCCGTGCAAAGAATCGGGGAAATACTCAAGGCTTATCCTAAAGTCTTCTTCCATGTCGATCATGTTCAAGGGTTAGGCAAAATGGATCTTTCCGTTAAAGAGTGGGGTATTGATCTTTGCACTCTTTCCGGGCATAAGATTCATGGATTGAAAGGAACAGGGGCTCTACTCATGCAAAGGCACGTGCGTATTTTTCCTCTGTTGCATGGAGGAAGTCAGGAATCAGAAGTTAGAGCTGGAACAGAAAATTTACCTGGAACGGTAGCGTTTGTAAAAGCCCTCCGTCTTCTTCATGAGAATCGCGAACAAAAAGTAAACCATTTAAGTACCATGAGAACGATGTTATGGAAAGGACTCATGCTGCGAGATTATAGTAAAATCAATTCACCGCAGGATGGAGCTCCTCATATCATAAACTTTTCCATTCCAGGATTTAAACCTGAAGTGATTATTCACGCCCTAGGAGAAGAGGGGATTTTCATTTCCACCAAATCGGCTTGTTCTTCCAAACAGCCGGATGTGAGTGCTGTACTCAAGGCGTGTAACTTGGATTATGAGCGGACGACTTCTGCTTTACGCGTCAGTCTTTCTACAAGGAATGAAAAAGAGGAAATAGATCTATTCCTGAAAAAATTAGATCAAACCGTTGAAAACTTACAAGCGACGATGGGGTGAGCATAATGAATTTTGATCGGATTTTGATTCGATATGGTGAAATGGCGTTAAAAGGGAAAAACAGACGGGCATTTGAACAAAAACTGCAAAGTAACATTGCCATAAAGCTGAGAAAGTATCCAAACACAACGATTAAAAAGACACAAGGGCGTATGTTTGTCCTGTTGAACGGGGAAGATCCTCATGAAGTTATGAAAGAATGCCAGGAAGTATTCGGCATCCATAGCTTGAGTTTCGCTGTGGAAGTGGAAAAAGAAGAAGAACAAATGAAAGAAGCTGTTATGCTTGCGTTCCGTGATGCAAGGAATGCTAGCACGTTCAAAATATCATCCAAGCGGACGGACAAAACTTTTCCTATTCCTTCTCAGGAGCTTAACCCTTTATTAGGTGGACATATCCTCCGTCAAACGGAAAATGTTAAGGTCGATGTGCACCACCCGGATGTGGAAATAAAAGTCGAAGTTCGTCATGAAGGATGTTATGTGACGGCCCAGGATTACCCAGGAGCAGGCGGGCTTCCCGTTGGTACCACAGGGAAGAGCTTATTGATGCTTTCAGGAGGAATTGATAGTCCTGTCGCCGGTTATTTGACTATGAAACGCGGAGTTGATATTGAAGCGATTCATTTCCATTCCCCACCATATACTAGCGAACGGGCAAAACAAAAAGTCATCGACCTTGCCCAGGCCTTATCCAAATTTGGTTCAAAGGTAAAGATTCATGTTATTCCATTCACAGAAATTCAGCAGAAGATTCATCGTGAAATGCCAGAAGGATACAGCATGACCATCATGCGCCGAATGATGATGCGAATCAGTGAACAGGTGGCTGCCAAAAATGACCTTCTTTCCATTACGACAGGTGAAAGTCTTGGACAAGTAGCCAGTCAGACGATGGAAAGTATGAATACCATTAATGAAGTCACAAATTATCCAATCATCCGGCCGCTTGTTTCTATGGACAAGTTAGAGATCATAGATATTTCCAGGAAAATTAGAACTTATGAAATTTCTATACGCCCTTTTGAAGATTGCTGTACAGTATTTGTACCGAAAGCACCTAAGACAAAACCGACACGGAAAAATGCCAATTATTATGAATCCAATTCAGATTTCAGCCGTGATATGGATAAAGCGTTGGAAGAATCCTATATTATTGAAGTCTCCCCTGATCATCATTCAGGACAACAAGACGATGAATTCGATGATTTACTCTAGATTACTTACCCTCTGGCTCGATAGCCAGAGGTTTTTTATTGTCCAGAAAATAAATGGAATGCAGAACGATGATCCCTCGCTGCCCGAAAAGAGAGACTTCCCCTTTTCTTTTAATGGCTTGTACTTCATTTCTGTCCCCATATAGATTAAGGTATAGATAAAAGGAAGAAAGAGGGAGTGTTTACAGTGAAGCTTTGGTATGGTGGGAAAATATATACGATGAAAAAAGAAGGAGAATGGGTGGAAGCGGTCGTGACTGCAGAGGGAAAGGTAAAAGCAGTTGGTGATACCCAGCTTTTATATCAAACCTACAAAGATCAAATTACGGAAGAACACGATTTAAAAGGGGCTGTCATGTACCCTGGATTCACGGATAGTCATTTGCATATTATCGGCCACGGGGAGCGATTGATGAGGCTTGATCTTTCGTTCATGAAGTCTGCAGAAGAAGTGAAACAAGCCTTACAACAACACGCAGAACAACTTCCGGCGGGCGAATGGATTATCGGAGACGGATGGAATGAAAATCAATGGGAAGAAAAACGCATTATACATAAAGATGAGCTTGATGAGATTTCATCCGAACACCCGATGATGCTGACGAGGGTGTGTCGACATGCCCTTCTAGCCAACACAAAAGCGATGACCATGGCCGGGATTGAAGCAGACACCAAAGACCCACAAGGTGGGGTGATCGTAAGGGATGAGCGAGGAGAAGCGACAGGTTACTTCCATGACCAGGCACAGGAATTAATTAAAGATGCCATGCCTGAAGTGACACCTGAATATTTGAGAAAAGCTACGGACTTAGCCGTTAAGGACATGCATTCTTTTGGCCTGGTAGGCGGCCATAGTGAAGACTTAAACTACTACGGGGGTTTCAGAAAAACTTTTGACGCTTTTCTACATGTGATTGATGGGAAAAAAACAAAATTTCGTGCCCACCTTCTTATTCATCATGGCGTCATTGAACAGGTAGATCAAGAAAAACTAGGGTTCAAAAAAGGAACAAACTTTGTGGAATTAGGGGCTTTGAAAATTTTCTCTGATGGAGCATTAGGAGGTAGAACGGCATGGTTAAAAGATGCATATGCAGATGATCCGGAAAACCATGGAGTGGCTATCCACACAAATGAAGAGCTTGATCAACTTGTGAAAGAAGCAAGGAAAAGGGACATGCCGGTAGCGGTCCACGCCATTGGTGACGGAGCTGTCGAAGCGGTTGCCA
Organism: Halobacillus faecis; assembly: GCF_007991335.1. Taxonomy (GTDB): domain Bacteria; phylum Bacillota; class Bacilli; order Bacillales; family Halobacillaceae; genus Halobacillus; species Halobacillus faecis. The sequence goes on from NZ_BJYD01000001.1 coordinate 54,374, forward strand.
ACGCCATCGCATCTAATCCCCTTAAGAATGGAGAACGGGATCGGATTATCCATGCACAGATTCTAAGCCCTGGGTTAATTCATCAATTGAAGCGTTTAAATATCGTCTTGGATATCCAGCCGACTTTCGTTGCTTCTGACTTTCCGTGGGTCATTGAACGTCTAGGGAATCTAAGGTTGAAGAATTCCTACTCCTGGAAAACGTTGCTTGAAGCAGGAATTAAGTGTGCCGGTGGATCTGATGCCCCCATCGAAGAAATTAATCCTTTGCTTGGTATCCGGGCAGCTGTAGATCGAAGGGCATCTTATGATCACGCCGTCTATCAAGCCGAAGAGAAGCTTACCGTTTATGAAGCCATATCCCTTTATACAAAGGGGAGTGCTCAAGCCATTCACAAGGAGGATGAGCAAGGGATGATTCAGGAAGGCTTCCTTGCTGATTTTACCGTATTGGATAGAGATCTCTTTGCCCTGAAGTCCCACGAACTGGCAGATGCAACGGTTACCATGACCGTAGTAGACGAAGAAATTGTCTACCAACGTTCTTGATTACTTATCAACACAAGTTATTCAACAATTGGGTGCTTATGTATAATAAGTATTTTTATATGAAAAAGGAACTTCCAATGTGCTGGAAGTTCCTTTTTCAGGTGTTGGGTATTTTTAGAGGAACGTACGTTTAACGCGGTCCCAGTACGTATTGTTTTTAAGTTTGACGGTCTTAATGACATTTTCACTAAGATTGATTGTGACGTCATGAATATTACGAATGGAAAAGGCTTCGTTATCCATGCCGATAATCGGATAGTCATTACCATCTTGGCGGACTTTTAGCTTCAATGATCGTTCTCCACTTAAGATAAAGGAGGAACCGAGTGTGCGGTAGCGGTTATTGTTAAGGGATGCGAGCTCACTGATCTGGAAACACGGAAGTTTTGGATCCACGACCGCGCCGTTGATGGATTTATTGTAAGCGGTGCTCCCAGTAGGGGTTGCAATGATTAATCCGTCTCCGCGGAAAGTTTCAAAATGCAAGTCGTCGATGTGGACATCAATGACAATGGATTTGATTAACGTCGAGCGTACACTGCATTCATTTAAACACATGAAAGTGGATTCATCATTAATGGTTGTTTCAATAACTGGGAAACGGCGTACTTCCACTTCAGAATTCTTCATCGCATCAATCATTTCATCGTGGTCATCGATGTCGAAGTCACAGTAAAGACCTGCTTCATGGCCGGTTCTAATTCCTACATAAAGGCAGTCCTGTCTGAACCCCGTTTTGCGGACAGCCTGCAAGAAGGTGCCATCGCCCCCTACAGCAATGATGATGTTGGCATCTGCGGAATCCTCAACGACATGGAAATCGTTGTCTCGGGCGAGTTGGAATAAGGACTCCAATTTATCATTTAGTTCTTCGGTTTGCTGATAAAAAAAGTATAAATTTCTTCGTTGGTCGTTCATCTAGCATCCTCCTCTTATGTATAGCTTGATGTCATTTTATCATTTCATTCTTGAAACCGCACACAATTTTCAAACAAATCGGGAAAGTTTAACATTGTTGAATTGAGGGGTGGAATTCGATATGGTGGGTATAGATGAAAACGTAAATGAAGGTTGGCGCATCATGTTTGATTCAAACAGCTGCGCCAATTTCTTTTGAGATGGTCCTATAAAGTTTACCAAGCATGATTTTTATTTGAAGGAGAATGATTATGAAGCAGGAACAAGTGGAAAAACTATTTCAATGGATCGATGATACTTCAACGGTGATATCCGAAGACTTGAATATTACCTATTTAGAAGCGATTGCAGAAACGATGGATGTCCTGTTCAATGGCCAGCCATTTGATGACATGGGAGATTCTTTGCAGACTTTTCTAACGAATGAACTGTTGAAGGTAAAAAAAGAAGAGTTTGAAAAAGAAGAAATAAGAAAAGCGGTCCAACTGGCCATTCTCAAGGGTATGAAGGGAGCCACTCAGCAGCAACATTTGATCACACCAGATTCTGTTGCCATGTTCATGGGTTACCTGGCTTCCAAATTGTTTGAGGGGAAAGAAAGCCTGAAACTCTTCGATCCGGCTTCAGGAAGCGCAAATTTAATGACTTCCGTTATGAACCAGCTGGATATGAAGCTGCAAGCATATGCCAGTGAAGTAGACCCTACCCTTATTCAGCTTGCCGTTGCGAATGCTAATTTGCAAAAAAATGAAATTGAGTTCTTCCACCAGGACAGCCTGGCCCCTTTCTTAATGGAGCCTGTAGACTTTGTACTGGCTGATCTCCCTGTCGGATATTATCCGGATGACGCTCAAGCAGCAAGATATAAGCTGAAAGCGGACGAAGGCTTGTCGTATGCTCACCACCTGTTTATTGAGCAGGGATTGAATTATACAAAAGAAGGCGGCTTCCTTATGTTTATTGTGCCGAACTTCCTTTTTGAAAGTGAGCAGTCTAAGGCGCTGAATGAATTCTTACGTGAGCATGCTCACATCGTGGGAATGCTGCAGCTTTCCGACAGCTTATTTAAAGATGAAAAGCATGGAAAGAGCATCTTGATTTTACAGAAAAAAGGTCAAGAAACGAAAGCACCTAAGCAAGCATTGTTGGCCAAGCTTCCTTCCTTTAAGAATCCGAATGGAATGGCGGATATCCTTGCTCAAATGAACCAATGGTTTGATGAATATAAAAGAACGCAATTGTGAGAAAATAACGAATATAACAAGTAAACGTTATCATAGCCCAGTGACCTTGAAATCGATGATAACGGGTGATTAAATAGTAGTGGTAGAAAATTACGAACCTATATTTTTAAGGGGATGAGCAACGTTGAGTAATAAAATTCTTGCTATAAATGCAGGTAGTTCATCACTGAAATTCCAACTGATTGAAATGCCTGAAGAAACTGTAATTACCAAAGGACTAGTCGAGCGTATCGGCTTGAATGATGCTGTATTTACAATTGAAGTAAATGATGAAAAAGATGAAACCGTAACTGATATCCCTGATCATGGAGAAGCTGTGAAAATGCTTCTTGATAAATTGACTGCGAATGGAATCATCGAATCTCTTGATGAGATCAATGGTGTGGGGCACCGTGTCGTTCACGGAGGCGAGCGTTTCAGCGAATCTGTACTCATTACGGATGAAGTCATCCAAGAAATCGAGGATGTATCCGACTTGGCTCCATTGCATAACCCTGCAAACTTAACTGGAATCAACGCTTTCCGTGAAGTGCTTCCGAACGTACCTCACGTAGCTGTATTTGATACGGCATTCCACCAGTCCATGCCGGAACAGTCTTATCTGTACAGCCTGCCATATGAGTATTATGAAGACTATGGCATCCGTAAGTATGGTTTCCATGGTACTTCCCACAAGTATGTTTCAGAACGTGCTGCTGAGATGTTGGGACGCCCAGTGGAAGAGCTTCGACTTCTATCCTGCCACCTAGGAAATGGTGCGAGTATTGCAGCCATCGAAGGCGGCAAGTCCATTGACACATCTATGGGCTTCACCCCACTTGCTGGGGTTACCATGGGGACGCGCTCTGGTAACATCGACCCTGCATTGATTCCATTTATCATGGAGAAAACAGGCAAAACAGCGAACGAAGTCATGAATGTTTTGAACAAAGAAAGTGGGATGCTTGCTCTTTCTGGTTTCTCCAGTGACTTGAGAGATATCGAAAAGCGTGCTGAAGATGGGGACGAGCGTGCGGAGCTCGCTCTTGAAGTCTTTTCCGCTCGTATCCACAAATATATCGGTTCTTACGCTGCACGTATGCACGGCATCGATGGAATTATCTTTACAGCTGGTGTCGGTGAAAACAGTGTGGCTATGCGGGAACGTGTCCTCAAGGGTCTTGAGTTCATGGGCGTATATTGGGATCCTGCTCTTAACAAAGTTCGTGGAAAAGAAGCATTTGTAAACTACCCTCACTCCCCAGTGAAGGTCATGATTATTCCAACAAACGAAGAAGTCATGATTGCTCGTGACACCGTTGAAAAAGGACTATAATAGGAAAAGCAATCGCACCCGGGTGCGATTGCTTTTTTTTGAGCTTTCAGTCTACAATATATGGTAAGGAACAAAGACGAGGAGGGAGCGCTTTGTCACACCAACGAATACGTACCGAATTAAAAACATGGTTGGAGCAATACCAGCAGTATCAGCCGAATGATTTTGAAATGGTTTATGATCATTGGGTTCAACAAAGCTTGGCGAATGTGGATCCTCAAGTGAAAAAAGCATTTTTCTCAAAATTAGATGCCTGGTTTTTTCATACCCATGCTTTTTTACAAGGAACCTCTTATCAATACGAGGCCAGAGAACGGATTCTAACGGTGGGGAGAATTTTTTCCAATCAGATTGAAAAAATTGAAGATATGGAGAAAGAGCTGACCGTAGAACAGTTAACCTACATAGCTGAGCAGCAGATGGCCAGGGGGCGTCTTTATTCATTTGCGCAGGGTGGCTTGACAGGGGCCGGCGGCTGGCTTTTTCTAGGGATGGATTACCCTCTGATGATGCTCATGAATATAAGAGCGATACAGCTGATTGGTTTAACATTTGGACATGAAATGAACCATCCTTATGAAATGATGATTTCCCTCAAAGTATTTCATGCTGCTACTTTACCGAAAAGGTTAAAAGCGAGTGCTTGGAACGAGTTGATTGAAGAAGTGAAGAAGAAAGAACACCCTTTCATCTTTGCAGGGGAGGATCAATTGACAGATGAAGGTTGGATGGAACAACCGATGAAACAGTGTTTTAAATCCTTATTCATCCTCATGTTCAGAAAAAAGCTCGTTCAAGGTTTACCATTCATCAGTATCGCGATAGGAGCTTATTCGAACTACCATCTAACCAAACAGGTGACAGAGTTTGCCATGAAATTCTATCAATACCGTCACCTTATGAACCAGGAAGGAGCGTCTTGATTGGCTGTTGAAGAACATAAAGCAAGAGGAAGTGATTCAGTTTCCTGCCTTGTGCTCACCGTGAGCGACACACGCACAGAAGAAACCGACAAAAGTGGTAGGTTGATGATCGAAAAGCTTACGAATGCCGGACACACGGTAAGTAAATACCATATTGTAAAAGATGAACAAAGTGAAATTCGTGACTATACGAAGAGTGGGGTGGACGATCCCGACATCGATGCGGTTTTAATAAACGGCGGTACAGGGGTTGCCAAACGGGATATAACGATTGAAGTGATTGAAGGGATGCTTGAGAAAGAGATGCCTGGCTTTGGAGAAATTTTTAGAATGCTTAGCTACACGGAGGATATCGGATCTGCAGCGATCTTGTCACGTGCCATTGCTGGTGTATCTGGACGAACGGCTATATTTTCTACACCAGGTTCTTCTGGCGCCGTAAAGCTCGCGATGGATCGATTGATACTTCCTGAACTACCACACATTGTTGGAGAACTGAATAAAGACAAATAAAAGAACCCCGGATCCGGGGTTCTTTTATTTGTCTTCTTTTTCTTTCGCATTATCCGGGCGCACTACAAGTACATCGCAGGTCGCGTATCTTGTGATATGTTCGGATACACTACCGATAAAGAAACGTTCCATCGCATTTAAGCCTGTTGCGCCGCAGATAATAAGATCAGCATTATATTTCGGAGCGACATCTTTAGCAATTTTTACTTTTGGGGAACCGTATTCAATATCAACAACTACGTTCTTCACACCGGCTTTTTCTGCTTTTTCCTGGTAGTCATTTAATAATTCGGTCGCATATTGTTCGGCGCGGATCGCGAGGGAACGGTCATAGGCTTCTACGGTTGCAAAGGCTCGTGTATCCACCACGTGAGCTAGTACCAGCTTCGCCTCATTTCGGTTCGCAATGTCAATGGCTTTATTAAAGGCCACTTCTGCCGTAACGGAGCCGTCGACTGCCACAACAATATCCTTATATTCAAAAGTCATGCTGGATGCCTCCTCTCTTTTCTATATTCTTATTATATCATGCCTGTTTATTGGATAGACGCGCAATTGACGCATAATTATAACAATTTTGAGAAAACTAAACAGGGAGGTGGTACACGTGAAGAAACCGAAGAATCCAATCGAGAGAGAAAAAGATATGGAGCAGGAACAACAACTTATGCAGTCGATCAATGAAAGTTACCAATCCGGAAATAAGAAAAAAGACTCCCGTTAATAAAAGCCCCAACAGCTTTACGCTGTTGGGGTAATTACGTTATCTTCTCTTTATAAAGATAGGGTAAATCGTGAAAATGACGAAGAATGTTGAAAAACCTGGTGACCATGCATCAGGAAGAAGGAAATAAAGCAGGCTTCCTGTCAAAATCGCTCCCATGGCTAAGATGTTCACGTATCGTGGTTTCGTTAATAGAGACAAATCTTCGTCGTTTAAACGGGTTCTTTTTACAATGAGGTAATCACTGCAAATAACAGCTGAGATAGGAATAATCAATCCACCAAGCAAAGAAATAAAAGATTCTGCTTCATTTACAAGAGCAGGGAAACCGCTGAGCATCACACCTACTGCGCCGAACATAACAGCGGCTTGAACTCTAGAAAGTTTTGGAAAGGTATTCAAAAGGCTGAATCCACCTGTATACGCATTACTGACATTAATGCTGATCATGGAAATAATGGCCGTCCCTGTAATAATCGCTATAAGAAGCGGAGAATTCGTTAAGGCAGTGGATGATACATACGGGTTAAGATCGTGAAACAGATAAGCAGAGGCACACCCGATGACCGCTGTAATGAAAAAGCCGATACCATTACCAATGAGTAATCCATAAAAACCATGAGAAGGGGATTTTGCATACCTCGTCATATCCGCTGATGCACTTACGCCTGATACATACTGAACAAACGCGAGGCTTGCAAAAAATAACATGGACGAGAATGACCCTTCCATCCCTCCATTATGAAGCATCATCAGTGAACCGGGGGTTTGATTTGTAGTAAAGTAAACATACAAGATCGTTGCTTCACCGATAAGTAATAAAGGTAAAAAATAGCTCATGGCTTGTTTTACCGCATTAAAACCAACAATCGCAAGTGTAACCATGAGTATCGAAAGCGGAATAGAGTAGACCCAAAATGGAAGATCTATTCCGGTCAGACGTAAGATTAGTTGCTGGACGACATAAGTCCCACCGATGGTTTGTACACTGAACCAATAAAGGGAAGTGAGGCTCCGGATCGGGGCAGATAAAAATCGGGTACCATTTACTCCGAGAATTGTACGCAGTGCATATTGAGCCGGGATGCCAAGTCGGGCACCTGGTAAGGATAAGAAAGATACTAGTAAGAAGCCGAGAAGTGCTCCGATGATCGTCGAGATGACCCCTGCCCAGAAGGAAAGTCCTCCTTCCAAGACAGCCAATGCGGGAACGAGGAAGTTGCCTGCATTGGCAGCTATGGCAATCTGTATGAAAGCAAAGCGGTACCAAGGGGTGTCCCGTTTTTCAGCAGGAACAGCCTCTAAACCATAATGTTCAATTAATTGTTTCCGGGGAGCATAAGCTCTCAAAACATTCACGTCCTTTCTGACCCAATCATTGTACAGAAAGGCGACTCAAGTGTAAATGAAAATAGAGACTTAAGGAGGTTTTTAAAATATGAGGCATGCACTGATTACAGCTGGCACCAAAGGGCTAGGGAGGAAAGTAGCCGAGCACATGCTGAAACAAAATCATTCCATTACTGTTACATATAGAAGTGATGAAGCTAAAGCCCTTTCTTTGCTAGACGATTTCCCTGAAGATCAAGACAGAATTCAAATTATAAAAGCTGACGTGACAAAGAAGGAGGAGATCCATTACCTTATAGAAAAAACTTTGAAGCGCTTTGGTAGAGTTGATTTTTTAATTAATAATGCAGGTCCCTATATCTTTGAAAGAAAAAAATTAATAGACTACACAGAAGAGGAATGGAATTCGATGATTCGAGGAAACCTTGATGCGGTGTTTCACCTTATGAAAGCCATTGTTCCTCAAATGAGAAAACAAAATTTCGGTAGGATCATTAACTACGGCTTCCAAGGGGCACAATCGGCTTCAGGGTGGATCTATCGTTCTGCTTTTGCAGCAGCAAAAGTTGGTCTTGTATCCCTGACTAAAACGATTGCTTATGAAGAAGCAGAATATGGAATCACTTCAAATATGATTTGTCCGGGAAACATAACAGGAGAGTGGAAGGAATCTTGCATCGAAGTGAGTAGAAAAAGTAGAGATGAAGAAACTCCGATCGGCCGCCCGGGGACGGGGGAAGATGTAGCACGAACCATCGATTTTTTATGTCAGGAAGATTCGGATATGATTACAGCTACGATTTATGAAGTCACCGGGGGATTGGACGTTATCCACAGGCACCGATAAGTCATAAAGAAATAGTCGAATTTTGGATGTTCTTCATCCTATAGAAAACATTTGGTACAATAAAAGGGCTTTCTTTTCTTATTTTTGAAGACTTGTATGAAAAGCATTTCAGGATGAAGTAAATTTCATGTATAGAATAAGGAGGATGGGCTGCAGTGAAAATAGGAGTACCAAGAGAAGTCAAAAACAATGAGAATCGTATAGCGATGACGCCTGCTGGGGTGGTCAGCTTGACCAACGCAGGGCATGAAGTGTTCGTAGAAACAAGTGCAGGACTAGGTTCAGGCTTCACCGATGATCAGTACAGGGAAGCTGGTGCTTCAATCGTTGGTTCAGCTCAGGAAGCATGGAGTCAGGAAATGGTAATGAAAGTAAAAGAACCTCTTCTGGAAGAGTACGGATATTTTTATAAAGGACTGATCTTATTTACTTACTTGCACTTGGCTCCGGAACCGGAATTGACGAAAGCTCTTGTAAGTAAGAAGGTTACTTCAATTGCATATGAGACCGTTCAATTGCCGAATGGATCACTCCCGCTTTTGACGCCGATGAGTGAAGTAGCAGGAAGGATGGCTTCCCAAATTGGTGCCCAATACCTTGAAAAGTCAAAAGGTGGAAAAGGAATTCTGTTAGGAGGCATCCCGGGTGTAAGACGCGGAAGAGTCACTGTTATCGGTGGAGGCGTTGTAGGTACAAATGCAGCTAAGATTGCCATGGGACTTGGAGCGGATGTCACCATCATTGACCTGAACCCTGAACGATTGCGCCAGCTTGATGATATTTTTGGTTCTGATATCAACACGTTGATGTCGAACCCGCTAAATATTCAAGAGGCCTTGGAAGAGTCCGATCTAGTTATTGGAGCTGTTCTTATTCCAGGGGCTAAAGCGCCAAGCCTCGTGACAGAGGATATGGTCAAATCGATGAATGAAGGATCTGTCATTGTTGATGTTGCCATCGACCAAGGCGGCATTTTCGAAACCACTGATCGAATCACCACTCATGATGATCCTACTTATGAAAAGCATGGGGTTCTTCACTATGCGGTAGCTAACATGCCGGGCGCTGTTCCGAGGACGTCCACCATCGGGTTAACGAACGTTACGGTTCCATACGCTCTTCAGTTAGCGAACAAAGGATATAAGAGGGCCTGTCAGGAAAATGAGGCACTTTATAAGGGTCTTAACACGCTTGAAGGGCATGTGACCTACAAAGCGGTTGCTGAAGCTCAAGGTCTTGAATATACAGAGGCCAAGCAACTTTTTAATAAATAAAGATATATATAAAGAGCGCGGACTTCACTCACGTCCACGCTTTTTTTTATATCCTCTAACCCCCCTGTTTCCAGGCTCAGTGTTGAACTATGGCTGTCAGAAAACCTGAGAGTTAGATCATCGGGAGTTTTTGGAATATTAATCTTTAACGGTGTTTTTTTAGGCAGATTTGATGTGATTTTGTTTTGTATCTTTTATATCAGTATCCTTCTGTTTTCTAAAGATGGTTGCAATGATGGGGCCGGAAATATTGTGCCAAACACTGAAAATAGCACTGGGTACAGCAGCGAGTGGGTTAAAGTGAACAGCTGCAAGAGACGCTCCAAGACCTGAGTTTTGCATACCAACTTCAATGGAAATTGCTCGTTGTTTGGCCGGTTCCATGTGGAACAGCTTCCCTAAACCGTAGCCAGCTAGATAACCAAGGATGTTGTGAACGACAACAATCGCGAATATAGCTGCCCCCGTCTTGGCGATTTGAGATTGATTGACACTTACGACAGCAGCGACAATAGCTACAATGCTGATCACTGATATAAGTGGTAGAGCCTTCACCGTTGCTTGTACTTTTTTCTTAAAAATGGCTTGGACGACCAAACCTAGTATAATCGGTACAAGAACGATTTTAACAATGGAGACAAAAAGAGCCCCTGCTGAAACCGGGAGCCACTGACTGGCGAATACCCAAACGAGTAAAGGGGTGAAAATAGGCGCAAGCAGAGTCGATACAGCTGTAATAGAAACGGAAAGAGCCGTGTCGCCTTTGGAAAGGTAAGTCATAACATTGGAGGAAGTCCCACCCGGACAACATCCTACAAGAATGACACCTACCGCTACTTCTGGTGAGACAGGAAGGATGGTCACTAATAGAAAAGCGAGAAGCGGCATGAGCGTAAACTGTGCTCCCACACCTATCGCTACATCCTTCGGCCTTTTGAATACCTCCTGGAAGTCTTGTTTAGATAGAGTCAGTCCCATTCCAAACATGATCATTCCCAATAAGGGAACAATATAGGGAGCAATCCATGTGAATCCTCCTGGAAGATAAAAAGATAAGGCCGCAAAAAGGAGAACCCAGATGGCGAAAGTGCTGCCTGCAAATTGACTTACTTTTTCTAATGTTTTCATCATATTCAACTCCTTATGTAGAAAGATATTTTCTGATTATACGCTCTTTTCAGAAAAAACAAAGGTTCTTGATACAGAAAAAAATGAAAAAAATCACGATATGGCCAAGAATTTGAGATTCTTAAAGTTCCAGCGTAAAATAAAAAGAAAAAGTGAAACCTTTTAAGAACGAGACACGTACATACAGGTACACAGGGTCACAGTTGAAGGAGAGGTGAAGATTTGGGTTTCTTTTCTAGATTGTTTTCAAAAAGTGAAAAACAGGCACCAGAAGTAAAAGAACGGACACCGTTGAATATCCAAGTCGGTGACATTGTCACGTACGATCTTGTGGATTATGAAGTTGTAGGGAAAATTACGTATCGTGACGGTGGTTATGAGTGGTTCTCATACCAGCTATTAGAAGGTATGAGAACGAAGTGGCTGGCTGCTGAAATGGATGATGAGCTTGAATTAGGGGTATATGAGACGGTCAAACTCCCCGTATCTCTGCCCTTCCCTGAAAAACTCGAATACGAGGGTCAAACTTTCTTTAAAGATGAAGAAGGGGAAGCACGCGTAACGGGAGAGGGAAGAAGTACAAACATTAATGGCCGGACGTCCCGTTATGCAGAGTATATGTCTGAAGATGAAGCGACGTATCTAAGCCTTGAATCATGGGGCAGTGAAGTAGAAGCGAGTGTTGGGTATGAGATCGAATCCTATGAAATCAAAATTTTGGCTGGTTCAAAATAAGGAGGAAGAAAAATGTTTAAATTTTTTAATCGTGTAAAAACAGTCGTAGGTTCAGAGTTGAACGCCATGTTGGATAAAGCAGAAGACCCTGTGAAAATGCTTGATCAATTCATGCGTGATATGGAGAATGACATCCGCGAAGCGGAAAGTGCGGTAGCGAAGCAGATCGCAAATGAAAAGATGTTGAAACGAAAATACGATGACTCTCAAGCTCTTGTAGATAAGCGCATGAAGCAGGCTGAAAAAGCCATTGAGGCTGGAAATGAAGATTTGGCTCGCCGTGCCCTCGAAGACAAGAAGAATCATCAGGACCAGGCGGACCAATTCAAGGCTTCATGGGAGCGTGCTCAGCAGGATGCGAACAACCTTCGTCAAAAACTAGACGAAATGAAAAAGGAATATCAGGAGATGAAGCTGAAGAAAGATTCCTTGAAAGCGCGTGCCGAGTCCGCCAAAACGCGCACGAAGATGAACCGCACGATGTCTAACATTGGTGGGGATCAGTCCCGACAAGGTTTTGAGCGTATGGAAGAAAAAGTCATGCACTATGAAGCAGAGGCTGAAACGAGTGAGGATATGTCTTCCCAAAGCCGCTCCCTGGACGATGAATTCGAAGATTTGGATAACAAAGATAGTGTAGATAATGAGTTAGAAGAACTGAAGAGAAAGATGAACAAAGAGTAATCTCTGGTCCATGATTCGTGCCTGGCCAAGTGGTCAGGCACGGTTGTTTTATGGCCTGGGATTTTAGCGAAGTCCGAGTTAAGGATAGGATTTTCCAATATAGCGGCATCCGGCTCCGGCGCCCGGTATTCATGATATAAGGCATCCGGCTTGCAAAGGGGAATCACCTTCTTGCGGCCGTTTGATTATGCGTGTGTTGACTCCGGGTCGCTCCTTGAGCCTTTGTTCTGTGGAAGGAGGATGTGTGTTGAAAGATTATGCAGGGATCATAGTCGTAGGAATCATTGCCTTTTTCTTATTGTTCAATGTATTTGGCGGAGATGACCAAAGAGGAATGTCAGGTTCTTATACCGAAGATACATATGGTGAACTACCTTCAGAGCCCGATCGGTCTGAAATTTTAAGTGGAATTGAAAATTCGGAAGAGAACGATATCGAATCATTGATTGAGGATCATTTCCCTCTATTGGATACGGTTCGATCCGAACAGGGCATCTCGAGAATTTATATGACAAGAGAACTGACGTTAAAAGAGGTCTCAGATTCTTTGTCCTCAGCGATACCTCCTGAAGAAATAAGTGAAAGGCAGGAAAATAAGCAGGCTCTCATTTATCCAGATCATTTTGTTATCCTCCAGGAAAGTACGGAGGAACCCGGGGTCATTACGATTGAACTTGCATCCGATGATTTTGTAAGGAATCATTATTCTCCCGGTTTCTTTAGTGGTTTATTTTTAGGATCTATTCTTAACCGTTCTTTGGGATCGAATGATTGGTATGAGCGCCGAAGGGCAAATTGCCAGCAGACAGGGAACTGTTATGGTGGATATGGGATGTACGGGAATTATAATTCAGGTGGAACCACTTCTATGAGAGGGTCATCAACCCGCGGGGGCGGTCCTGGTACAGGAAAATAAAGGAGGTTATCATTATGGAACCATTTTTGGCTACGTTAGGCTATTTTGTGATGGCTGTTGTGATTGTTGTAATTGGATTGGTTATCTTTGAGTGGTTAACCAGACAGTATAAGGATTGGGAAGAGGTAAAGCAGGGGAATCAGGCAGTGGCGATGTCGATTGCAGGGAAAATCATTGGAATCTGTATTGTCCTGTCATTCGCCATTTATCATAGTTTCACTGTATGGGATACGTTGGTTTGGGGAGCGTACGGAGTTGTCCTCCAAATGATTGCCTACCTTTTATTTGAACTGTTCACACGTAAGTTTTCTGTGGAAACGAAATTGAAGGAAAATAATACAGCGGTCGGAATCATTACGATGGGTGTATCGATTGGTTTAGCCTTTGTAATCGGTGCGTCCATTACATAACGGCCTGAGAATATTTGAGAGAAGCCACTATGAATCATTCTCATAGTGGCTTTTTAACATACAAGTTTAAGTGGAGTGAACAAAGTGGAAGCGAATATTAGAAAAAGTCATTTTATATACTGGGCCTCAGGCATTGTTTCCATATGCGGGATTATTTTTGAAGTTTTATTTGGTGCGCTTGGCTCCTATATTCTCGGTGATGGTGTAAAGCAGTACACGTTAACGATCAGTTTGTTCCTTACCGGCATGGGGATCGGTGCGAGTATAAGTGAGAGAGTGATGAAGCAGCTGATTGTCACGTTCATCTGGATTGAATTCATGGTGGCCTTGATCGGAGGTTTTTCAAGCTTCACGATGTTTGGTATGACGGCTTTTGCTCCTGCAGGAACGGATGCACTGTTCCTATACTTGGTCACATTTACCATTGGAGCCTTGACTGGTCTTGAACTGCCGATCCTGATTAGAAAGGCCAATGAAATAGGTGTGGAGCTCAACAGAAGCACGGCCAGGGTACTATTTTCTGATTATGCAGGTGGATTGATTGGTGGGCTACTTTTTGCTTTTTATCTCAGGCCGCAAATGGGCATGGTGAAAAGTGCATTCTTTGTGGCTTGTATTAATTTAGCCGTCGCCGTTTTAGTCTTGTATTTATTCCGCTCTGAAATTAAGCGCTTCTCTATCCATCTGACAGGAGCCATCCTAATCGGGGCACTTCTTATTGGTGGATTATTTTTCGGTGAAGAAATGGCCTTCTCTTTCGAACAAAAGCTATATAAAGATCCAATCATTCATATGGAAGAGAGCGCTTATCAGCGAATTGTACTTACAAAAGAGCAAGGGGATACACGCCTCTATTTAAACGGTTCTTTGCAGTTCAGTTCAACAGATGAACATCGCTATCATGAAACACTTGTCCACCCTCCCGTCGCTTTTTCTGATAAGCAAGACAATGTCCTTATCCTTGGCGGGGGAGATGGGATTGCGGCTAATGAGTTATTGAAGTATCAGGAAATCAAAGAGATCACGCTCGTTGACCTTGATCCAGCTGTCACAGATCTTGCACAATCCAATTATCATCTGCTGCAAGTAAATAAGGGAGCTCTTGATGACTCAAGGGTTAACGTATTAAATAAAGACGCGTTCGAGTTTTTAGAGAATGCAGATCAATTTTATGATGTAATCATTATCGACCTTCCTGATCCGAATAACGAAAGCCTGAACAAACTTTATACGCGGGAGTTTTATTCTTTAGTGAGAAACCATCTATCCCCTGGAGGCGCAGTAATGATCCAGGCGACTAGTCCGCTTTTTGCGACAGAAGTGTATTGGACAATTGATAAAACGGTGGCTTCCACGGGTCTGTACACGGAAAATTTTCATGTGGACGTTCCGAGCTTCGGAAATTGGGGATTCATTATGGCTGCACGGGAACCGGTAGCGATTGAAGAGGTCCAATTTACTGTGGAAACTGAATATCTGACAGAGGAAGTGTTTCAATCCATGACAGTGTTTGGAAAAGATGAAGATGGGGAAATCTTGAATGGTGAAGGCCAAGTGGTCAAGATGGAACCCAATACCCTTATCCATCCACATCTCATTCAAAAGTATGAAGAAGCTTGGCGGAACTATTAAATTAGCAATCGATAAAAGGAGTGTTATGGATGAAAGTTTCTTATCATGGTCACGCTGTAGTGAAAGTTGAAGCCAATGGAAAAACCATTCTTTTTGATCCGTTCATTTCAGACAACGGGAATACAGATCTGGATGCAGATCAAGTGAAAGCAGATGTGATTTTACTTACTCATGGTCACAACGATCACGTCGGGGATACTTTTGAGATTGCAAAAAGAAATGATGCTCAGGTTATCGCTCCGTTCGAGTTAGCTACTTACCTTGGAAATAAAGGCTTGAATGCTCATCCAATGTATATTGGTGGAGGTCACGAATTTGATTTTGGACAGGTGAAATTCACCCAGGCATTTCACGGCTCTTCTTATCAGGAAGAGGATGGAACCATCGTGTACACTGGGATGCCTACGGGTATTTTACTGACGATTGATGGAAAAACCATATACCATGCCGGAGACACTGGTTTATTCTCGGATATGAAGATGATCGGGGAAAGGAATGACATTGATCTTGCTTTCCTCCCTATTGGTGACAATTTCACGATGGGACCTTCTGATGCGCTCGTTGCTGCTGAGTGGATCCAAGCGAAACAGGTCGTGCCTGTCCACTACAACACCTTTGATTTAATTGCTCAGGACGGGGATGCATTTGCTCAAGAAGTGAAACCAGGAAAAGGTACGGCGTTAAAGCCGGGAGAATCCATCGAGCTTTAAGCCTGCAATATTCAAAGCCGTTTGTCTACTCAATGACAAACGGCTTTTTCTGAAACTTCAGGAAGAAATTGCGGATCATCTGTATCAACTGTATAATAACAATTATAAGAAATTGGATTAGTACAGTTAGAAAGTTTGGTGGGCGTATGGCAACAAAACATGAACAGATCCTGGAACATATTGAATCCCTGTCAGTCGGCAGTAAAATATCTGTCAGAAGAATAGCGAAAGCATTGAATGTCAGTGAAGGTACAGCCTACAGGGCCATCAAAGAAGCGGAGAATCAGGACCTTGTCAGCACGATGGAACGTGTCGGAACCATCAGAATTGAAAAGAAGAAAAAAGAGAACATAGAAAAATTGACGTTTGCTGAAATTGTGAATGTCGTCGATGGTCAAGTGCTTGGCGGACGGGAGGGTTTGTATAAAACCCTAAGTAAATTCGTCATAGGTGCGATGAAGCTTGAAGCGATGATGCGTTATACAGAAGCGGGTTCTCTTCTTATCGTAGGGAACCGGACAAATGCTCATGAGCTTGCGGTTAAAGAAGGGGCAGCCGTTTTAATAACGGGTGGATTCGATACGAGTGAAACGGTTAAGAAGCTGGCTGATGAAAAGAAGCTTCCCGTCATCTCTACCAGCTATGATACATTCACAGTCGCAACGATGATCAACCGAGCCATTTATGATCAATTGATAAAAAAAGAAATTGTACTTGTTGATGATATTTATACTTCCTTTGAGGAATCAAAGTTCCTGCAGTCATTGGATCCGGTTGCCAAGTGGCATGAATTTAACACAGCCACTGGCCATAGCCGTTATCCAGTCGTAGATCAACAGAATCGTGTGGTCGGCATCGTCACATCAAGAGATGTGATCGGTAAAGATAAAGAGACACGGATTGAAAAAGTCATGACTCGAAATCCAATGACCGTACATGCGAAAACCTCTCTTGCGAATGCTGCCCATGTCATGGTTTGGGAAGGGATTGAACTGATGCCCGTTGTTGATCCTTCTCATAAACTTCAAGGGATCATTTCCCGACAGGACGTGTTAAAAGCTTTGCAGCATATCCAAAGGCAGCCTCAGGTAGGCGAAACGATTGATGATCTGGCGACAAACCGTATGGAGGTCATTGCAGAAGATGACTCAAATCCTGTATGGCAGACCAAAGTAACACCCCAGATGACGAACCCACTAGGAACGATGTCTTATGGTGTTTTCATTTCGTTAATTACAGAAGCCTCAAGTAGATTATTAAGGAAATATAAAAAGGGCGATCTTGTGGTTGAAAACATTTCGGTCTATTTTATTAAACCTGTTCAAATTGAAAGCGATATCGAAGTGCGTCCTCAGATTTTGGAGGTCGGAAGGAAATTTGCAAAAGTAGACATCGAGGTTCATCATGAGAAGTCCATTGTTGGAAAAGCTCTCCTCATGGCCCAGCTCATTGACCGATAAAAAAAGTCGCTGAACAACAGCGACTTTTTCTTAGATATTTAAGATTGGGGACTTGTACGGTGCTTTTGAAATTCTGCCCGGTAATGCTTGCTTGCTTTCCACCCCTGCTGGGCTTGGAAAATACCAAGGGTAATGAATACGAGGCCTACAAAAAGGGAAAGTTTCGTTTGGTAGAATACATATTGGTTAATCCCAAAAAAGAAAATGAAACTTCCAAGGAAAAGCTTGGACTTACTATTTAAGTATTCTTGAGTTAAAGGATCGTTGGAACGAACAATCATCACCTTGTAGTAGATGTAAAGCACAAAAGAGATTAATATAAGGATCGGAAAAATAATCATTTGATCGACTCCTGTGTTTAAATTTCTCTTTTATTGTAGCTTTTTTTTTCGGAAAAGGCTACCTGTGCATAGAATTCTATGATTAAATAACACGCAAAGCAAAAGAGGAGGACTTTTATATGAGTAAGCAGGCCATTATGAAAGCTATCAAGGATCACGAAGTCATCATCATCCATCGTCATGTGCGTCCAGACCCGGATGCCTATGGATCGCAGGCTGGTTTAGCTACATTAATTCAAGCCACTTTTCCACAAAAGCAAGTGTTCATTACCGGCACAGGTGAACCTTCTCTTGAGTTTCTTGCTTCGATGGATGAAGTTCCTGATGAAGCCTTTAAAGGAGCTCTTACGATCGTGTGCGATACCGCAAACCAGGCTCGTATCGATGACCAACGCTATGATCAGGGAGACGTACTAATAAAAATCGATCACCACCCGGAAGTAGATGCCTATGGAGATATCCAATGGGTGGACACAACCGCAAGCTCCACCTCGGAAATGATCTATCAATTGTACTCTGAGTTCTCAGAGGAAGGGTTGGTCCTTAATGATGAGGCAGCTCGACTTCTTTACGCAGGAATTGTAGGGGATACGGGGCGATTCCTTTTTCCGAGTACGACGAAACAGACGCTGTCTTATGCAGCGAATCTTGTGAATTTTGAGTTCGATCGACCAACTTTATATAATGAGATGTATAAGACTCCTGTTCATGTTGCCAAGTTGAAAGGATATGTTTTACAGAATTTCACCGTGCATGAGGCTGGGTATTCAACGATTCGGCTCGACCGTAATACGTTGGATGAGTTTAACGTTTCTCCTTCGGAAACGAGTCAGCTCGTAGGTTTGCTTGGGGACATAGAAGGAATGCTTGCATGGGCATTTTTCGTGGAGGAAGAAGAAACCATACGCGTCCGTTTACGCTCGAAAGGGCCGGTAATTAATGGGATTGCAGCCAACCATAATGGAGGCGGCCACCCGATGGCCTCAGGTGCTTCAGCTTCTTCTTGGGAAGAAACGGAGGAAATTGCTAAAGAACTTGAAATGGAATGTCAGAAGTACAAGAACGAGCAGGCGGACTAAGCCTGCTCAAGTTTCTAACGTTTCAGTTTAATTTCTAGATGCAGCTGCATGGTTTCAGCTACAATTAATCTCGTCACTTTTAACTCATAAGTGAAATCATCGACAACGTAGTTTTTATTTTCAATCGTTGAAATAATGAGGTCGACTTGATCAGCAACGATGGAGACATCTTTTCCTGATACAGTGACGAGTTGATCTTTGACCAACGCATTCAATTGGTGCTGGGTCAACAGGTCCACCTCAAGTTTTTTTGCATTTGTAAACACGACACTTATTTCTTTAACATTCATGGGCTTCCCTTCTGATTGTTGATCCTGGTTATTTAGGAGAGCTTCATATTTGGTTTCCCATTCACTTAATTGTGCCGTCATTTCTATATGTTCTTCTGTATATTTTTGCTGGAGTTGCCCATGAACATAAATGAAAAAGGCATAACCAATAATTGCACCCAACACAAGACCTGCAAAAAAACGTCTCCATTCCTTATTTTTATGATAGGCAGGAAAATGCATTATGTCACCTCATCACCCAATAACCATTCAAAAAGAAGCAGCGCTGTTTTCACTCCACCCATCGCGGCAATAATAATCATCACCTGCTTGAAGATATCAAAAGTGGAACCGTCAAAAATTCCTTTTTCAAAGTTGCTGATGGCATCAAATGTTCCACCAATGGCTGCCACGATGGCCCAAATCCTCAACCCTTTTGCAATCCGAAACATGGATGTTAAAGCGGCTTCCCCAGTTAATAAACTTCCTATACTTCCGATAATGGTTCCGCCTACGATTACACCGAACGCGATAAAGAAGCATTGAATCATGGATATGACTAAACGATCTTCCATCTTGTCCCTCTTTTCGCTATCTGAAAATTGTCTCTTACCTAACCATTATTCTTTCAACTCTTTCTTTATGCAGAAGGCTTTCATCCAAACTCAAGAGTAGCTATAATTTACATGAAAGAAGGTGTGCGAAATGACATTTACCCATTTGAATGTGCAATCGGGGTATAGCTTGATGAACAGTACGATTAAAATCAAGGATCTTGTACGAACAGCCAAAAAATCCGGATTTGGTGCTGTTGCTCTTACTGATCAGGATACGATGAGCGGAGCGGTTTCCTTTTATGAAGAATGTAAGAACGAGGGGGTAAAACCGCTCATTGGTCTGAAGACCAATGTCATTGATCAATCATTCTCCTTTCCAATGATTCTGTTGGCGGAATCAAACAGAGGGTACCACAACCTGCTCGAAATAAGTACGATCGTACAAACAGAAAAGGAAAATATTACACTAGAGCAATTGGCTACGTACAAAGAAGGGTTGATTTTCATTCAGATCACCTCAAGTTCTCCGTGGGCCGAGTCGATTTCTAATCGTATGGCTGACAAAATAGAGGATTCTAGAGCGCGCTGGGTAAATCTCTTAGGGAAGAATCGTTTATACTTGAGTATCCAGGATCGTGATCTTCAGTCAGAGCGCCACTTACATACACCTCTAAAAGAATGGGTGAATAGTAACGGAATGAAGGTCGTGGCCATTGGGGATGTGCGTTATTTGGATCGCGGGGATGCGGATGCTTTCCAATGTTTGCGTGCCATTGAAGAAGGAGTACGGTATAGCCCTGAAAACAATGATCATCATTACTATATGAAGTCTCAAGAAGACATGGAGAACTTTTTTGGAGAATGGTGGCCGGAAACCCTTGAAACAACGAAGGAAATAGTGGATGCGTGCCAGGTAGAATTGGAATTGAACAGGCAATTGCTTCCTTCTTATCCTTCTCCAGAAGATAAAAGTTCAGATGAATACTTACGCGAGCTATGTAAAGCTTCACTGCCTCAAAAATACGACGCAGATGTTCGCCATCAAGCAGAGGAGCGACTGAATCATGAGCTATCCATCATCGCATCAATGGGCTTCAGTGATTATTTCTTAATCGTTTGGGATTTCATCAGTTACGCGAGGGAAAATGGGATTCATGCAGGTCCGGGTCGTGGTTCTGCGGCGGGATCCATCGTCTCCTATTTGCTGGGGATTACTCAGGTGGATCCGGTAGCGTATCACTTGTTATTTGAACGATTTCTCAATCCAGAAAGAATTACGATGCCTGATATAGATATTGACTTTCCGGATCATCGTAGGGACGAGGTGATCTCCTATGTAGCTGAGAAATATGGGAGTGATCATGTGGCTCAAATTTGTACATTTGGTACGTTTGCGGCCAGGGGTGTTTTAAGAGAGTTGTTCAAGGTATTGAAAATAGATGAAAGTGATGCCTCTTTCATCCTTCATCAAATTCCTAAAACGACTACTTCTTCACTCGTGGAAGTCGTGAAGAAATCGGAGGATCTGAAAGAGTATATTAGAAACTCGGAACGTTTAAAGTTGTTGTTTCGAGTGGCTACGAAGCTTGAAGGGCTTCCGCGACATGTATCAACCCATGCGGCCGGTGTCGTTTTAAGTGAAGAACCACTAGTGAACTATACGGCTCTATTGAAAAGTCAGGGTCCTGTATCTTTAACCCAATATGCCATGGGGGACCTGGAAAAAGTGGGACTTCTCAAAATAGACTTTTTAGGTCTCAGGAATCTTTCTTTCCTTGAAAGAATGGAACGGAAAGTAAAACGATATCGTCAAAAGGATTTTTCAATTAATCATATTCCGCTGGATGACGGTCCAACTTTTGATCTCTTAAAAGAAGGAAGAACCAATGGAGTTTTTCAATTGGAGTCTCAAGGAATGAAAAATGTGCTGCTTCGTTTAAAACCGAGTCATTTTGAAGATGTTGTTGCAGTTAACGCGCTGTACAGACCAGGCCCGATGGAATATATTCCTTTGTATATTGATCGGAAGCATGGAAGGGAAAAGATTGAATACCCACATCCTGATTTAAAGCCGATTCTTGACCGTACGTTTGGGGTACTGGTTTATCAAGAGCAGATCATGGAAGTCGCTCGTCGTGTGGCAGGATACTCTTTAGGTGAAGCTGATCTCTTAAGACGGGCAGTGAGTAAAAAGCAAGGCAATGTTTTGGAAGAAGAACGGTTGACCTTTGTCCACGGTTGTAAGGAAAAAGGCTATGTTGATTCGATTGCTCAACAGTTATTCGATTGGATTGTCAAGTTCTCCAATTATGGATTCAACAGAAGCCACGCCGTTGCGTACAGCTTGATTTCTTACAGACTAGCATACATGAAAGCCCATTATCCTTCTTATTTTATGGCAGAGTTGATGAATGCTCATCTAGGAGATCATGAAAAGATGACGTTATATATTCGTGAAGCCAGAGATATGAACGTTAAGGTTAAGGCTCCATCTGTGAATAAAAGTCAAGCTTTGAATCACGATGACTCAGGAGAAATCAGAATTGGAATGACAGCTGTCAAAGGGGTTGGCTACCAGGCCGCCCAAGCAATCATTGAAGAGAGAATGAAGGGACCTTTTCGGAACCTTAACGATTTCTGCCTCCGTGTTGACGGAAAGGTTGTTTCAAGAAAGGTGATTGAAAACCTTGTTCTTGCGGGCGCCTTCGACGACCTTCACCAAAATAGAGCGAGCGTTCTTGCAAGCATTGACCAAGCTTTAGAGCAGGGCGAGCTTTTTAAGGAATTTCAAGATCAACCTGGATTTTTCGGAAATGAGCTGGACATGGAAATGGTGGAAGTGGATCCTTTCCCACCTTTGAAGCGTTTGTCGATGGAGAAAGAAGTATTAGGCACCTACATGTCTCAACACCCATTGGGACATCAACGGAAAGAACTTGATGAGGAGGGGGTTCTTCCGGTTCGACAGGCGCACCGTCTTAGAAGGAAACAAGTCGAGGTTGCCGCAGTTATTGATGGTCTCCGCGAAATACGCACAAAACGAGGCGACCCGATGGCGTTTTTGACCATTAGTGATGAAACCGCGGAAATGGATGCTGTTCTTTTTCCGGAAAACTATCGAAATTTAAAAGTTTGGATGAAAGAACAGATGCTCGTCCATTTACAGGGGAAAGTCGATGAAAGAAAAGGACAGAAACAATTGATCATTAACCATGCGGCCCCTTTAGGGATGGATGAAGTTCCACAGAGACAAAAACAACGACTTTTTATCAAGGTGACGGAAGAACAGGAGCGCTATTCTATAGAAAAATTGAAAAAGCTTGCTGAATATTTCCCGGGGAATACACCAATCTTCATTTTTCGATCCGAAGATCGAGTGACTTATAAACTGGATGAAACCTATTGTCTTGAAGTGAATGACGTCTCGATGGGGAAATTGAATGAATTTTTCGGGGAGTCATCCGTAGCAGTCAGACCTGTGAAAGCAGGGCCAGATCAATAAAACCTCAGTCCGGATTTTTGTATTTCTTTACACGCTATATTCATCTGTTATAATTAAGAGGTTAATGGTGGTCAGACCACCAAGGTCGGTTCACTATAAGTTTAAAAGGAGAGTGTCGTCGTGTCGAATTTAAGAGATGAAGCTTTGCATATACACCGTGTCAATAAAGGGAAACTTGAAACCCATTCGAAAGTTCCTGTCAGAAATGCCAGAGACTTGAGTCTTGCCTACTCCCCTGGAGTGGCAGAGCCTTGTAAAGAGATTTATGACCATAAAGATACGGTGTACGATTATACAATGAAAGGCAATATGGTAGCCGTTGTTAGTGATGGATCAGCTGTTCTTGGTCTTGGAAATATTGGTCCTGAGGCTGCCCTGCCAGTCATGGAAGGGAAAGCTGCTTTATTCAAGAGCTTTGCAGGAGTAGATGCATTCCCCATTTGTTTGAACACGCGTGATATTGACCAGATCGTTCAGACAGTGAAATTGATGGAACCTACTTTTGGCGGTGTGAACTTGGAAGATATCGCTGCACCCAACTGCTTCATCATCGAAGATCGACTAAAGAAAGAAACGAATATTCCAATCTTCCATGACGACCAACATGGGACGGCAATCGTTACAGTAGCAGGATTAATGAATGCATTAAAAATAACTGGAAAAACCTTCTCAGAAATCAAAGTGGTGGCTAATGGCGCCGGAGCTGCAGGAATTGCTATTATTAAATTGCTCTATCATTTCGGTGTTCGTGACATCATCATGTGTGACTCCAAAGGAGCTATTTTCGAAGGCCGCGATTATGGAATGAACGATGTAAAAGATGAAATTGCTAAAATTACGAATAAAGACCGTACAGAAGGGAATCTTGAAGAAGTCATGGAAGGTGCGGATGTGTTCATTGGGGTATCCGTCGGAGGGCTGCTATCAAAAGAGACCGTATCTAAAATGAACGATGATTCGATCATCTTTGCCATGGCGAATCCTGAACCTGAAATTATGCCGGAAGATGCAAAAGAAGCCGGAGCGCGTGTCATCGGGACAGGCCGTTCTGACTTTCCTAATCAGGTAAATAATGTGCTTGCATTCCCGGGGATTTTCCGTGGTGCATTGGATGTAAGAGCAACTCGAATCAATGAAAAGATGAAGATTGCTGCGGCCGAAGCCATTGCCTCCTTAGTAAGTGAGGATGAGTTGAGTGAGGATTACGTAATCCCTGCACCATTCGATCCACGGGTGGCACCAGCAGTTGCTGCAAGTGTAGCGAAAGCGGCGATGGAGTCCGGGGTCGCCCGTCATCACGTAGACCCTGAAGAAGTGGCAGAAAAAACTAGACAACTGACTTTAATTGACGAAGATTGATATGAGAAGGGGGAGCCTTTCGGTTTCTCCTTCTACATAAATTGATTGTGGTTAGAGATGAAAAGAGGTGTCCGGGAACGTGACCCAGGAGCAGCGAGGAAAAGTTTATGAAGGTGTTCTTCAACAATTGAAATCATACATTGAAGAGCATCGGTTAAAGCCTGGAGATAAGCTCCCTTCAGAACGAGAATTGAGTGAACAGTTGAATGTAGGCAGATCATCAATTCGTGAGGCCTTTCGAGCGATGGAGCTTCTTGGGTTGATTGAAACCAGAAGGGGTGAGGGCACCTATATGAGAGCCTATCGCCCTTACCATATGGTTGAACTGCTTTCCAATTTTTTACTTAATGAATCGAGGACCAAGAGTGAGTTGATGACCGCTAAACAAATGATAGAAAAAGAAGTTCTGTTCTTGTTGAACGGGAATTTGGACAGCCGGAATTGGATTGAGTTAAAAGCAATCATTTCCGGCCATTCATACACACAGAGACACCAAAAGGTATTTGAATATTTATTCAGCCTCTGTGATCAACCTCTCCTTCTTTCGATGTGGCAATTCATCTCAGGATTTACCCATACTGTCCATGATGTAAACTATTCGGATGAATGGTATGAAGAATTGGTGAACGTCATGGAGGAAGAAGATACATTGAAAATTATACGTCTATTTCAATAATCGTATCGTGTCGAATCTACTTCGACAGAATGAGTCATATTACGAAATGGAATTTATGTATATTGATAAGAAAGGAAGCTTTGTCCCAAAGGAGGAATCACCTTGCTAAGAGACTTTTTCAGCAAGAAAAAAAGATACGCATCCATTCCCAGCCAAGAAGCAAAGCAGGATGTACCTGAAGGTTTGATGCAGAAATGCCCAAACTGCCAAAAAATCTTTTATAGAAAAGAATTAAATCGAAATATGAATGTTTGCCCTCATTGTGATCATCATCATCGTCTTAGTGCTTATGAACGCATCCAACATTTATTTGATGAGGAATCCTTTGTAGAATGGGACAAGCACATGATCTCAAATAACCCATTGCATTTCCCGGAATATGAAGAAAAACTGGAAAAAGACCGTCAGAAGTCTGACCTGAATGAAGCAGTGGTTACCGGAAAGGCAAAATTGAATGGCATGGAAACAGCAGTGGCTGTAATGGATGCCCGTTTTCGAATGGGGAGTATGGGTTCGGTCGTAGGTGAAAAGATCACGAATGCCATCGAGAATGCTAGAAAGGAAAATATTCCATTTATCATTTTTACAGCATCCGGTGGAGCAAGGATGCAGGAGGGTGTTCTCAGCCTTATGCAGATGGGGAAAACATCTGTTGCTCTCCAGCGCCTCCATGCTGATGGTGGTCTTTTCATTTCAGTCATGACTCACCCGACAACTGGTGGAGTTTCAGCGAGCTTTGCCTCACTTGGAGATTATAATTTTGCAGAGCCAGGTGCTTTGATTGGATTTGCGGGTCGGAGAATCATTGAACAAACGATTCGCGAAAAACTGCCAGAAGACTTCCAGACTGCTGAATTTCTTCTAGAGCATGGTCAATTAGACAAAGTCATTCACAGACATGACTTGAAAAAGACATTAACGACGGTTCTTGATCTTCATAATGTGGGAGGTGACCAATCGTGAAGCACGTACTTGAATTCGAGAAACCTGTCATTGCATTAAGAGAGAAGATCTCTGATTTGAAGCGGCTGACTGAGAATAGTGAAATGGATCTAAGCGACGAAATCGTCACACTAGAGAAACGATTGGAAAGACTTGAAACAGATGTGTATGACAGGATGGCTCCATGGGATCGTGTACAAATGGCACGCCACCCTGAAAGACCGACAACGCTTGATTATATTGAATATCTATTCACAGATTTCCTTGAGCTTCATGGGGATCGTAATTTTGGGGACGATGCCGCGATTGTCTCTGGAATTGCTAAGTTCAAAGGTCAGCCCGTAACCGTAATCGGTCACCAGAGAGGAAAAGATACAAAAGAAAACATTCGTCGTAACTTTGGTATGCCGCATCCTGAAGGGTACAGAAAAGCTCTCCGTTTAATGAAACAGGCGGATAAATTCAAAAGACCGATCATTACATTTATTGATACAAAAGGAGCTTACCCAGGAAAAGCAGCAGAAGAAAGAGGTCAAAGTGAAGCGATTGCGAGAAACTTGATGGAAATGGCAGGACTCACAGTTCCGGTCATTTGTATAGTGATCGGTGAAGGTGGTAGTGGGGGTGCCCTCGGTCTTGGCATCGGAGATCGCATTTTCATGCTTGAAAATTCCACTTATTCCGTAATATCTCCTGAAGGGGCTTCCTCTATTTTATGGAAGGATGCAGGCCTTGCCCAAGAAGCAGCAGAATCCATGAAAATCACATCTTATGATTTGAAAAAATTAAATGTGATCGATGGTGTCATTCCAGAGGTAAGAGGAGGAGCACACAGGGATATCCAGGCCCAGGCCCAGGAAATTGAGAAAATCCTTTCCAACTCTTTAGAAACGTTGAGCGCTCTTGAAGTTGACGAACTATTAGAAAAACGTTTCTTAAAATATAAAAATATTGGCGATTACACCTATCTTGATTTATAATAGGATGGTTGAAAATAATAAGTCCGTAAAGAAAGGTCGCACTTTGGTGCGACTTTTCGCATCTTAACAGGATGGTAACGCTATCATTGATGAATGGAATGTTGAAGTTTTATTAATTGTATAGACTAGAGGATAGGCTATCCTTATAAAAATAGACGGAGGTTTCGATTCATCTTTGGTTGGGGACAACATAATTAGAAAACTTTTGAGGTGATGAGAATGAAGAAAATCGGAGTACTTACCAGTGGGGGCGACGCTCCAGGAATGAATGCAGCCATTCGTTCAGTTGTTCGTAAGGCGATCTATCATGGTTTAGAGGTTTATGGGATTAAGTACGGATACCAGGGCTTAATTGATGGTGACATTGAAAAGATGGAGCTTGGTTCTGTTGGGGACATCATTCAACGAGGAGGTACAAAGCTTTACTCTGCTCGTTGTGAGGAATTCAAGACAGAAGAAGGTCAGCTTAAAGGGATCGAACAAATGAAAAAACATGGCATCGAGGGCTTGATAGCCATCGGTGGTGATGGTACCTTTATGGGGGCTAAAAAAATCACGGAAAAAGGATACCCATGCATTGGTGTTCCAGGAACGATCGATAATGATATCCCTGGAACTGATTTCACAATTGGGTTTGACACAGCCTTGAATACGATTATTGATGCCATTGACAAAATACGTGACACAGCTACGTCCCATGAACGTACATTTATTATCGAAGTTATGGGTCGTGACGCTGGTGATCTTGCCCTTTGGGCTGGACTAGCAGACGGAGCTGAAAGCATCATCATCCCAGAAGCTGAGGATGATTTTGAAGACATCATCGATCGTTTGAAGCGCGGTCATGATCGTGGCAAGAAGCACAGCATTATTATTGTAGCTGAAGGTGTCGGCAGTGCTGTAGACCTTGGTCGGAAAATTGATGAAGCTGCTGGTTTAGAATCACGTGTAACCGTTCTTGGGCATACGCAGCGAGGTGGTTCTCCAAGTGCTGCTGACCGTGTATTGGCAAGTCGTCTTGGCGCTTATGCGGTGGACTTATTGTTGAACGGACATGCCGGTCGTATGGTAGGTATACAGGAGAATAAATTGGTAGATCATGATATTGTAGAAATCCTGAACACGAAGCACAAGATCGACTTCGATATGTATCGTCTTTCCAAAGAACTATCTATATAATGCAAGAGGCACTTGAGGAGGAAATAAAATGTTTAGAAAAACAAAAATCGTTAGTACAATCGGACCTGCTTCTGAGTCTGTAGAAAAATTGACCCAGCTTATTGAAGCAGGGATGAATGTTGCTCGTTTGAATTTCTCTCACGGAGATTTTGAGGAGCACGGAGCTAGAATTGACAACATCCGTGAAGCTTCTAAAGCGACAGGAAAGACTGTAGCTATTCTACTTGATACAAAAGGCCCGGAAATTCGTACGGGAATATTGAAAGATGGAGAAGCTTACTTGGAAAAAGGCTCGACGACTTATGTTTCTATGGATGAAATTGAAGGAGATGCTGAACGCTTCTCTGTTACTTATCCTGGATTGATCAACGATGTTCACCCAGGCTCTAAGATCTTGTTGGATGATGGCCTTGTTGAACTTCAGGTAGAAGAAATCGACAAAGAGAAAAATGAAATTAAGACGACTGTATTGAACAATGGCCCATTAAAAAACAAAAAAGGTGTCAATGTTCCTAACGTAAGTGTCAACTTGCCTGGAATTACAGAAAAAGATGCGAAGGATATCGAGTTCGGAATTCAGCAAGGCGTTGACTTTATCGCTGCATCTTTCGTACGTCGTGCGTCAGATGTCCTGGAAATTAAAGAACTTCTTGAGAAGCATAACGCCAGTCACATTCAAATCATTCCTAAAATCGAAAACCAAGAAGGTGTCGACAACATCGATGATATTCTTGAAGTCAGCGATGGCTTGATGGTTGCTCGTGGTGACCTTGGTGTCGAAATTCCAGCTGAAGATGTACCGCTTGTTCAAAAGCGTTTAATTCGTAAGTGTAATGAAGCAGGTAAGCCTGTCATTACAGCTACTCAGATGCTTGACTCTATGCAACGTAACCCACGTCCAACACGTGCAGAAGCGTCAGACGTTGCGAACGCCATCTTTGATGGTACAGATGCTATTATGCTATCAGGTGAAACTGCAGCAGGAGATTACCCTGTTGAAGCCGTTCAAACCATGCATAACATTGCAAGCAAAACAGAAACAGGCTTAAATCACATGGCTCTATTGCAGGAACGTTCAAAACATAGCGATATGACAATCACAGATGCGATCAGTCAATCGGTTACTCATACCGCTATTAATTTGAATGCAGCAGCGATTGTTACACCTACTGAGAGCGGGCACACGGCACGGATGATTTCTAAGTACCGTCCAAAAGCCCCGATTGTAGCGATCACTTCTGATGAAGAAGTAAACCGTAAGCTATCACTTGTTTGGGGTGTTTATGCTGTGATGGGACCTCGCGCTTACTCTACGGATGATATGCTGGACGTTGCTGTTGAACGCAGTCTTGCTTCCGGTCTTGCCATTCGCGGTGACCGTGTAGTCATTACTGGTGGGGTACCTGTTGGTGAAAGTGGTACGACAAACTTGATGAAAGTACACGTCATTGGAGATGTCCTTGTCAAAGGACAAGGCGTAGGCCAGAAGAGTGCTTATGGACGTGCTATTGTTACTAAAAATGCACAAGAGGCCATCGACCGCATCGAGGATGGAGACATCCTGGTCACCCAAGGTACTGACCGTGACATGATGCCAGCCATTGAAAAAGCGGCCGGTATTATTACAATGGAAGGTGGACTTACATCTCACGCAGCTGTTGTAGGATTAAGTCTTGGTATTCCAGTAATTGTTGGGGTTAATGATGCTCTTGAATTGATCAAGGATGGCTCTGATATTACTATTGATAGTTCACGCGGAGATATTTACGAAGGTCATGCCAGTGTTTTATAAGTAAGAGATCGATTGAAAAAGGCAGGGGAGTATTAACTTCCCTGCCTTTTCTTTTCATTGTGTTCTGAAAAAAGGTATAATAGAGGAAATGGAAAGAAGGGAAGATGCTATGTTTCGTTGGTTATTGCTGTTTATTTTAGTGGTACCCGCATTAGAGATTGGCGTGCTCATATGGACAGGAAACTTAATTGGACCATTATGGGTCATTTTATTAATTATTATGACGGGTGTGTTAGGTGCATGGCTGGCGAAGAAGCAGGGATTAGAAACGATTAGGAACTTTCAACAGTCCGTACAGTATGGACAGATGCCTCAAGATACCCTTTTGGATGGTGCCTGTATACTTGTCGGTGGTGCGGTATTGCTTACACCTGGCTTCATCACAGATGCGATTGGTTTTTTACTGTTGTTCCCAGCAACCAGACTCCCTATTAAACGCGTGATCCGAAATGCGATTCAAAAAGCCATGCAAAAAGGGACGATTACAATATACAGAAAATAAATGCAAACTCAGAGATTCATTTCTCTGAGTTTTTTCCTTTTTCTAATTCTCACTTTCAATTGCACAAAAGCTCTCTATACTTGATGACTCAGTTTTGAGGCTTTTGTCGAGTGGGTGGGTCTGCGGGGGATGCGGTGCCCAACACAAGGTGAGGGCATTTGATGTTGGCACAGGACGTGCCGGACTTAATCGAAATTCCTCTATTCTTTGAGCCTCTTCGGTATCCGGTTACGGCGCCTAACAAGTGTTGAATACCAACGCTTGAAGTTCTCTCTCTAAATAGAAACAATCGTTAGGTTTTTCCAATGATATATGTCCAAATTTCTTTAGTCACTCCTGTTTTAACTAATGTCTGTATTGTCATGAGCACCATAGGGCTGATCAGCATTCCTAAACCTCCAAAAAGTTGAAAACCGAGAAAAAGGCTGATGAGAAGGATGATTGGAGGGACTCCGAAATGATCAGCCAGCAATTTTGGTTCTAAAGTTTGTCTTGTGATCATGACAATCATATAAAGAATGGATAAACCAATCGTCATCATAAATTCTCCCGTCAGGAATTGATAGATGATCCATGGGATGAAGATGATACCTGTTCCTACATAAGGGATGAAATCGACAAGAGCAGCAAGAAATGTTATGGTCAGAGGGTGTGGAGCACCAATAATCAGTAAACCTGTCGCAATGATTGAAGTTGAAATCATAACGAGCATGCACTGAGCGCGGATCAGTCCTTTGATGGTTTGGATGAATTCACCACGGAAGATGTACATACGTTCAGCAAGAGCTACGGGGAAGGTTTTTCTTAAGAACTTCACGATTATATTCCAGTCTTTACATATGAAAAAAGTAGCAAGCAGGGTAATAAAGGTGAAGGCAAAAGAAGATGGCAGCTCTGCAAGGAAAAGGCCTGTTGCTTCAAGAGCACTGTTTAACAAAGAAAGGCTTGTCTCACTGAATTTCTCCTGGGCCATTCCTAAGTATTCTTCCAATCTTTGTTGCTGAGTCACACTCAACTTGTCGGTGAATGCCTCTCCCCTTGATACCAGAGGGCTCAAGAGATTCATTGCCCCTTGAGTTAAGTAGTTCGTTAGTAGATAAAAGTGACCAGGAACCCCAGATGCTAGATATTGAATACCTCGAATAATTTCTGCCACTAATAACACAAAGACTCCACCTGCAAGCCCGCCGAAAATAAACAGGACTAGCAAAATAGCCGCTCCCCTTGGAATTCGCAACTGTATGGTTAACAATCGAATAAAGGGCTGGAAGAAAAACGATAACACTATAGCAAAAATAAATGGCTGCAAGTAGATCCATGAGAAATAAATTAGAAATAGAAGGCTGATTGTGATAAGTACAACGAAAATAATGCGCAGGAACACTTGCAATATTTGGTTATTCATATCATCCACCTCCCCTGCGTAAAAAGAGTTCGAGATTTGATCGGACAATGAATCTGGAGCTATCAATGATTATATATTCCTAACAATCAGGTAGGAATATTCGATAAAATCCTGCAAAATTAAACGGTTTCAATTCACATTCTCTTCAGAATACTTTATAATTGTCTGTGGGGTAGTTTTCCTATAAAGCTAAATAAGCAAATAGTAAAGCGTTTTCTTATCGAGAATGTCAAGAAAAATGGAATTTTTTGAAAGGGAGAGATTGTATGTCATCATCAACTAAAGGTCTTGAAGGAATTACAGCAACTGAATCATCCATAAGTTCTATCATCGACGATAAACTGACATATGTCGGATATGATATCGATGACCTGGCCGATCATTCCAGTTTTGAAGAGGTTGTCTATCTTCTCTGGAATCAGAAGCTACCTAAAAAAGAAGAATTAGATGCTTTTAAAGAAGAACTTATTTCAAATATGGACATTCCGACTGAGGTTGTCGATCATCTGAAGTCTTATGATCTATCGACAGTACACCCTATGGCTGCTTTACGTACGGCTGTTTCTATGCTTGGACTTTATGATTCTGAGTCTGATGTCATGGAAGAGGAAGCGAATAAACGAAAAGCGCTGCGTTTACAAGCGAAAATTCCTACGGTTGTAACTGCATTTGCTCGTATCCGTAAAGGAGAAGAGCCGGTTTCACCTAAAAAAGATTTAAGTTTTGCAGGAAATTTCCTTTATATGCTTAACGGAAAAGACCCGGAAGATTTAGAAGTAGAAGCCTTTAACAAAGCACTTGTCCTTCATGCCGATCATGAACTGAATGCATCTACTTTTACAGCCCGTGTTTGTGTGGCTACGCTCTCTGATGTGTATTCTGGAGTGACGGCGGCAATCGGAGCTTTGAAAGGTCCATTGCATGGTGGTGCAAATGAACGCGTTATGAAGATGCTGACCGAAATTGGAAGCGTAGAGAACGCGATTCCTGCCATTGAGAAAAAACTTGAAAATAAAGAAAAAATCATGGGTATGGGGCACCGTGTCTACCGTTCAGGAGATCCACGTGCAAAACACTTGAAAGAAATGTCCCGTGAATTGACAGGACTTACAGGTCACTCCAAATACTATGAAATGTCTATTAAAATTGAGGACTATATCAAAGAGAATAAAGGTCTTCCAGCGAACGTGGACTTTTATTCAGCTTCTGTTTATCATAGTCTTGGAATCGATCACGATATTTTTACACCAATCTTTGCCGTTTCCCGTGTATCCGGCTGGTTGGCGCATATTCTCGAGCAGTACTCCAACAATCGTCTGATTCGTCCACGTGCTGAATACGTAGGACCTAAAGGCCAAAGCTATACACCAATTGAGGATCGATAAGAGAGCAGCCGGTACGCCGGCAAGCCTCCCTTTTTATTCAACTTATTTTAACGTATGATAGAAAAGGATGATCCATCCATATTTCTTACAAAATATTAGGAGGGTTTATTGTGACACAAGCACAAAAAATTACAGTAGAACAAAACGGAACACTAAATGTACCAGAGCGTCCGGTTATTCCTTACATCGAAGGTGATGGAATCGGTCCTGATATTTGGGCAGCCGCTAGCCGTGTGATCGAAGCTGCCGTTGATAAAGCATATAATAGTGAGAAATCCATCGAGTGGAAAGAAGTACTTGCTGGTCAGAAAGCTTATGATGAAACTGGTGAGTGGCTTCCAGAAGCAACTCTGGATACAATCAGAGATTACAAGATTGCAATCAAAGGTCCTTTGACGACTCCAATTGGTGGCGGAATTCGTTCATTGAACGTAGCTCTTCGTCAAGAGTTGGACTTGTTTACATGCCTGCGTCCTGTACGCTACTTCGAAGGTGTACCTTCCCCGGTTAAGCGTCCAGAAGACACAGATATGGCAATCTTCCGTGAAAACACTGAAGATATTTATGCAGGTATCGAGTGGCAAAAAGGAACACCTGAAGTGAAGAAAGTGATCGACTTCCTTCAAAATGAAATGGGTGTACATAACATTCGTTTCCCTGAAACTTCCGGAATCGGAATTAAGCCGGTATCCGAAGAAGGTACGAAGCGATTAGTTCGTGCAGCAATTGATTATGCATTGAACGAAGGACGTAAAAACGTCACGCTCGTACACAAAGGAAACATTATGAAGTTCACAGAGGGCTCCTTTAAGGCTTGGGGTTATGAAGTTGCTGAAGAGGAGTATGGTGATAAAGTATTTACATGGGCAGAATATGACCGCATTGTAGAAAAAGAAGGCAAAGACGCTGCAAACAAAGCTCAGGATGCAGCAGAAGCTGAAGGTAAGATCATCGTGAAAGATGCGATTGCAGATATCTTCCTTCAACAGATCCTTACTCGTCCGAAAGAGTTCGATGTTGTTGCAACGATGAACCTGAATGGTGATTATATTTCTGATGCACTTGCTGCACAAGTGGGTGGAATTGGAATTGCTCCAGGTGCAAACATCAACTTCGAAACAGGACACGCGATCTTTGAAGCGACACATGGTACAGCTCCGAAGTATGCTGGTCTTGATAAAGTGAATCCATCTTCTGTTATCCTTTCTGGTGTGCTTATGCTTGAGCACCTTGGTTGGAGAGAAGCGGCTGATTTAATCACGAAATCTATGGACAAAACAATCGGAAGTAAAGTTGTCACATATGATTTCGCTCGTATGATGGAAGGCGCAACAGAAGTGAAATGCTCTGAGTTCGGTGATGAACTGATTAAGAATATGGACTAATCAATAAGGGAGAGTGGGTCATGATGGCTATTCGTAGAAACAAAGTATCCGTAATCGGTGCTGGTTTCACTGGTGCTACGACAGCGCTTATGCTCGCACAAAAAGAGCTGGGAGATGTTGTACTCGTTGATATTCCCGATATGGAAGATCCAACGAAAGGAAAAGCTCTGGACATGTTGGAAGCGAGTCCTGTTCAGGGATTTGATGCGAAGGTTACTGGAACTTCTGACTATAAGGATACGAAAGATTCAGACCTTGTCATCATCACTGCAGGGATTGCTCGTAAGCCTGGTATGAGTCGTGATGATCTAGTCAATACAAATTCAAAGATCATGAAGAGTGTGACTAAAGAGATCGTCAAAAACTCTCCAGATTGTTTTATCGTTGTATTGACAAACCCTGTTGATGCCATGACTTATTCAGTATTCCAGGAAGCTGGTTTACCTAAGAATCGTGTCATCGGGCAGTCCGGCGTTCTAGATACAGCCCGCTTCCGCACGTTTGTTGCTGAAGAACTTAATGTATCCATCAAAGACGTCACAGGCTTTGTCCTGGGTGGTCACGGTGATGATATGGTCCCACTTACACGTTATTCTTTCGCCGGCGGCATTCCTTTAGAGAAATTAATCTCAAAAGAACGTTTAGATGCGATTGTAGAAAGAACGCGTAAAGGTGGAGGAGAAATCGTAGGTCTTCTTGGAAATGGAAGCGCCTATTATGCACCTGCTGCTTCGTTAGTTCAAATGGCAGAAGCAATCTTGAAAGATCAGCGTCGAATTCTTCCTTCCATTGCCTATTTAGAAGGTGAATATGGATATGATGGAATCTATCTAGGAGTTCCTACGATCCTTGGTGGAAATGGAATTGAAGAGGTCATTGAGCTTGAACTGACAGAAGAAGAAAAACAGCAGTTGGATAAATCGGCGGATTCTGTTAAAAATGTATTGAATGTATTAAAATAAAGAAGAAGGGATTCGGGGGGAACCCTCGAATCCCTTTTTTAAACGGTGAAGAAAACGTTTACAAGAGGTGAGGATATGTTAGGCAAAAAAAGAAAGCTTGGAAAGAAGATCAATGATATAAAAACGGGCGAAAAATTCACAACTTCTTTTACAGTCGAAGACCGTGATCTACTCATGTACCTAGGTTTGACCGATGATGCAAATCCTTTGTACATCCAGCATGATTATGCTTCGCAGACTCCTTTTAAGCGTCCGGTAGTACCGACAGTTATGGTGTTTGGTATGGTGTCTTCTATTGTGTCCATGCATTTACCAGGTCCAGGTAGTCACATTATTCAGCAAAACCTAGAATACCCTAAGCCTGTTTATCATTATGCAGATGTTCGTTTTCATGCCGAAGTGACAGCTATCCATAAAGAAGACCATCAAGTTGAACTTCAAGTAGTAGGATATGATGAGGAAGGCGACGAGGTTGTGAAAGGTACACTGATCGTTCAACCCCCATATGAGCCCGATTCTATGAATTCAATCTCGTTGGAAAACTTTTATTAAATTTGGAAGTGTCTTTTAGTTTTTACTCCATACCACAAGCCGCTTGGACTCAAAAGAGACCAGTGGCTTTTTCTCTTTTCTATATACCTCTAGAGATCGTAGCACCACCTGCTTCTTTTTCCTATTCGTTTAAGATTCTTTAAGCGGATGAAAAAGAGCTTAGTGTCTATATTAAGATTAAGTAAAAATGGTAAAGATCCGTATTCAAATTGTAAACTTCATTGTATGATGAAAGTAACTTGTAGTAGAGGTGATGGCATTGGAACAAAAAATTCTAATCGTAGATGATGAGGAGTCTATTGTAACTTTATTAAAATATAATATTGATCAAGCCGGATATGAGACAGATGTGGCCTATAACGGGACGGATGCTCTTGAAAAAGCATCGAAAGATCACTTTGATTTAATTGTTCTTGACGTCATGCTTCCAGGGATGGATGGTATGGAAGTCTGTAAGAAATTAAGGCAAATGCAAGTGAATACTCCTGTTCTAATGTTGACAGCAAAAGACGATGAATTTGATAAAGTTCTTGGTCTTGAGCTTGGCGCAGACGACTATCTGACCAAACCATTCAGTCCTAGAGAGGTCGTAGCTAGAATCAAAGCGATCTTAAGAAGAATGGTTAGAGAAAATGCTGTAAACGATCAAAAGATCATCCAGATTGCCGATCTATCTATTTACCCCGAACAATACGAAGCAACAATAAAGGACGAGCCTTTAACGTTTACTCCTAAAGAATTTGAACTTCTCCTGTACCTTGCACAAAACTTAGGCCGTGTTCTTTCAAGGGACCAACTTTTAAGTGCCGTATGGAATTATGATTTTGCCGGTGACACTCGTATTGTCGATGTTCATGTTAGCCATTTACGTGAGAAAATTGAACCTGAGACGAAAAAGCCAGTGTATATAAAAACGATACGCGGTCTCGGTTATAAGATGGAGGAACCTAAGTAAATGACCTCCAATACTAGGCCACTAATGACCTATACGGTTTTAGTGGTCATTGTCATGCTCGGGCTGGGGATCATTCTTGCTCAACTGACCCGCGGCTATTTTATCAACATATTTGAACAGCGTGTAGAGCTAGAAAGTCAATATTTCATCACGTATTTGGATCGATTTACAGAAGACCGGGAAGTAAGTCAGGATGAGTTATATAACTTTAGTGAACAGTTGAATACAGGCATGATTTTTATATCAGATTCCGGACAAAGAATGATTGATACGGTGGATGCTGTACCTGTTATAAGTAGAGATGAGAAGCAGGAAGTGATTACACGGGTGGAAAGTGGCACTTCCCCGATGAATGAAGGGCAGATGCTGGATGAAATCTTCTATTACCCTGTGAATAATAGTGTAGATGGTATAAATGGCACCCTTATTCTTCTTTCACCTGTAGAGGCTTTGACCAATATTACAAAAAACATTTGGCTTTTAATTGGATTTACGTTACTTCTAGGGCTTTTGGTCATTTTTGTTATTGGGTTTAACGTGTTCTCTAAATACATTCGCCCTATTCGATCAGCCGCTAATGTCGCTACAGAACTTGCGAAAGGAAATTATAAAGCAAGAACATATGAAGGGCATTTTGGTGAAGCAGGACAGCTTAGCCAGTCGATCAATATTCTGGCTAGGAATTTGCAGGAGATGACGAGTACAAAGGGTATGCAGGAGAATCAATTAGAAGCGGTTATAAACAATATGGGGAATGGGTTAGTGCTGATCGATGAAAAAGGCTATATTCTTCTTTTGAATCGTGCTTTCTTAGAAACGTTCAAAGGAGAGCAAAAAGATTTTATCGGTCATTTGTATCACGATGCTATTCCTTACACAACCATTCACGAAACTGTACAAAAGATATATATGTTTGAAGAAACGGTTAGCGAAACGTTTGTGCTGCCTGTTAATATTGACCGGAAGCACCTAGAAGTGACCGGAGCTCCCATTTTCAGTGAAGATCATAAGTGGAGAGGTGTCGTATTGGTTTTCCATGATATATCAGAGCTGAAACAATTGGAGCAGATGAGAAAAGACTTTGTAGCCAACGTCTCACATGAATTGAAAACTCCGATTACTTCTATTCGCGGCTTTTCAGAAACCCTGCTTGACGGGGCTATGAAAGATGAAAAGATGCTTGAGCAGTTTTTACAGATTATCTTGAAGGAAAGTGGCCGTTTGCAGTCCTTGATTCAAGACCTTCTGGAGTTGTCCAAACTTGAAAGAGATGACTTCCTTTTAAATGTAGAACAGGTTGAAGTCCAACGGTTATTAAATGATTTACTGCCCATTGTGGAACAGCATGCCGAGCAAAAACATGTCAAGCTCCATGCATCCGTGCAAGGGAGTACATGGATCCAAGGGGATTCCAGCCGTTTGAAGCAAGTGTTCATGAATTTGCTTACAAATGCCATTAATTACTCTGGTGATGAAGGAGAAGTTACATTAGAATTTCAGGAACTTAAAAACCATGTAACGATTAAAATCACTGATAATGGTGTCGGAATACCAGAAGAAGAAATATCAAGGATTTTTGAACGGTTCTACCGTGTGGATAAGGCGAGAAGTAGGAATTCAGGAGGCACAGGTTTAGGTCTTGCCATTGTTAAGCATATCGTAGAAGCTCATGATGGAACCATCCATGTCGAAAGTGAAGTGGATGTCGGGACAGCCTTTTATGTCGAGATTCCAAAGAATTTTACGGAAAATTAATATTTCATTAAATTAAGGTTAACAATACTTCGATAGAATACCTTTGAAACCCTTTCATCCAAGGTGTTTTCTCTTTTTGGCAGAAGCTTCCCTCGCTTCTGCCTTTTTTTTGTTTCGATTCCGTTATGATCTTGTAAAAATACACCCCCATACTCCCCATTCAAAATTCAATCCCTTAACCCAATAATCCACTATATGGCACGTTTGTTGAAGACTCAGTTTCGAGACTTTTATTGAGTGGATGGGGGCTACGGGGAATAGATCGCTTTCTGCGGGAGCACGATGAACCTCCTCAGGCTGACGCCTTGCGGGGTCTCACCTAGCACTCTTTTCCCGCAGGAGTCTCGCCATTCCCCTCCGCCCCTTTGCTATATCAGTGTCTCGAAACCACTTCCAGAATAAACAGCTATTCCGTTTGATTCGAGCATAAGATTAAAACTCCCATGCCTAGGTATTTGAACCCTGAAAACATATCCAAACTGAGTTTTCCACAATCGGGAGTTTGGAAAATGAAGGTTACTTTTTTGAAACCTTTTTGTTACATAACCGTAATTATAGTATCCATAAAAAGATAAAGGGGAAGTCGATATGAGTCTTAAACAATTTTACAAATGGACGGGCCTTGTCGTTGTGGGTGTGTTGCTGGTTATTGCGCTTATCACGACTTGGTACACCGTGGATGAATCGGAGCAAGCCGTGGTGCTTACGTTTGGGAAAGCTGAAGACGGCATCACCGAACCAGGCTTGCACTTCAAAATGCCATGGCCGATTCAAGAAGTAGAAAAAATGTCGAAAGAAACGTTCAGCTTGGATTTCGGTTTCGATGACAGCGGAGAAGAAACGGATAAAGTAACGATGATTACAGGAGACGATATGATCTTACAGGCAGACCTTGTCGTCCAATGGAAGATTACAGATCCAGCGGCTTACTTGTTTGCTTCAGAAAACCCTGAACAAGTTTTATTCAATGCCACATCCTCTTCACTTCGAGGTGTGATTGGGAGTAGTGAAATTGATGAGGCTCTAACTTCCGGTAAAGCAGAGATAGAAAATGAAGTAAGGGAAGGCTTGGTCAGCTTGGTCGAAGGCTATGAAATTGGTGTATCTATTATAGACGTACGACTTCAAGAGGTCGATCTTCCGAACAAGGAAGTGCGCTCTGCGTTTACAAAAGTGACAGATGCTCGGGAACAAAAGCAAAGTAAAGTGAACGAAGCGGAAAAATATGCCAATCAGAAGCGCGAGGAAGCGCTGGGTGAAAAGGACGCGATTATTCAACGGTCGGAAGGGGCGAAAGTAGAGAGAA
Source organism: Halobacillus faecis (assembly GCF_007991335.1). Taxonomy (GTDB): domain Bacteria; phylum Bacillota; class Bacilli; order Bacillales; family Halobacillaceae; genus Halobacillus; species Halobacillus faecis. The sequence continues at coordinate 94,588 of NZ_BJYD01000001.1, forward strand.
TTCAAGAGGCTACCGGTGCTGTTGCTAGTTTTAATGCCTTGCTTGATGAGTATCAGGGTAACGAAACGATTACCCGTGAGCGTCTTGTCATGGAGACACTTGAAGAAGTGTTACCAGAGGCTAACGTGTACATTATGAATGATGATGGAAACACAATGAAATACCTGCCTTTAAATCAAGGAACGGTTCAGAATGTAGCGCCTCCTAGTTCGGCGGAAGATGAGGAGAGTGAAGAATCATGAGTGAAGAATTTTTTAATGAAAATGAAAAACAAAAGAAGGATCTCAGGAAGTACGTAAGAGCTGGAGTTCCATTACTCGTCATTATAGGGATTCTCCTTATCGGTATTAATTCGATCGTGATTGCTAAAGAGGGAGAGTATAAGGTCGTTCGTCAATTTGGAGACGTTGTGAAGATTCACGAAGAACCGGGGCTTAAATTCAAGATCCCATTAGTACAAGAGGTTTCCACACTCTCCAAAAAGAAAATGGTCTATGATGTCGATGAAAAAGAGATTACCACATTGGATAAAAAGCGGATGATTATAGATAATTATGCCATCTGGAGCATCACGGACCCAGAAAATATGATTGCAAACGCCCGTACTGAGATGAATGCAGAAGCGAGAATGGGAGAGTTTATTTTCTCCATTGTCCGATCTGAATTAGGGAAGATGAATTTTTCTGAGATTATTAATGAGGAAGAGAGTTCCAGAGGAGTATTGAACGAAGAAATTACAGCTAAAGTAAACGAATACTTACAAAGAGACCATTACGGCATTGTTGTAGATGATGTGCGAATCAAGCGTTCAGATCTACCGGAAGCCAATGAAGAAGCGGTTTTTAATCAAATGATTACAGACCGCGAGAAAATTGCTCAACAGTATCTATCCGAAGGAGAAGCGGATAAGAGCAGAATCCGTGCAGAAGTAGATCGTGAAGTACAGGAGATGTTGTCTACAGCTCGAGCCAATGCTGAAAAGATTCGAGCAGAAGGCGAACAGGAAGCGGCACAGATCTATAACAATGCCTTTTCTCAAGATCCAGAGTTCTACCAACTTTATCGAACCCTGGAATCCTATAAGAAGACGATCGATGGTGAGACGACCATTATCCTTCCTCAGGATTCTCCTTATGCTGAATTACTTTTAGGTTATTTTGAATAAACGATCAGGCACGCCTTTTTCCTCTCTACTGTAAACATGGTAGAATGATGAAAAAGGCGTTTTTTATCAGGTGTTGAAACCTCAGATTCGATTGAATAAGCATACATTGATTCATTAAACCAACGAAGACTAAGGAAAAAGAAACAGACGAAGATCCTCCATCGAGCATCTTCTATAACGAGGAGTGAGCCAATGGCTGAGAAAGTGGTATTAATTGATGGGAACAGTATTGCGTACCGGGCATTCTTTGCACTGCCCCTGTTGAACAATGATAAAGGGGTGTACACGAACGCCGTGTATGGATTTACAACTATGTTGTTGAAAATTCTGGAAGAAGATCAACCGGATCATCTGCTCGTTGCTTTTGATGCCGGTAAAACAACATTCCGTCATAAAACTTATGAGGATTATAAGGGTGGCCGGCAGAAAACTCCTTCTGAACTATCTGAACAGTTCCCTGTCCTCAAGGAGCTTCTGGATGCGTTTGAAGTCAATTATTATCAGCTTGAGAATTATGAAGCGGACGATATCATAGGAACTCTTGCGACACAGGCGGGGGAAAAGGGCCTTGAAGTTAAAGTTATTTCAGGGGACAAGGACCTCCTTCAACTTGTGAATGAGAAAATAACCGTGAGCCTGACGAAAAAAGGGATTACTAATGTGGATACATACACCCCTTCTTTCCTTATGGAGAAGATGGAAGTACGGCCAGATCAGATTATTGACCTGAAGGCGCTCATGGGAGATAGTTCTGATAATATTCCTGGTGTCCCCGGGGTTGGTGAGAAAACGGCGGTCAAACTTTTGAAGCAATTTGATACGCTGGAAAACCTTTATGAGAACTTAAGTGATGTGAGTGGGAAGAAGTTGAAAGAGAAACTGGAAACAAATAAGGAAGAGGCGTTGATGAGTCAGCAGCTGGTTACCATCGAGCGTGAAGCCCCAATCGAAATCAACATCTCTGATATTGGTTATTCCGGTTATCAATCTCAAAAAGTGAGCGAGTTTTTTAAAGAGCTTGGATTCCAATCCCTGCTATCCCGTGTCCAGGAAGGCGGTGCAGAATCTGAAGAAGCTCATGAACTCCCGGAGATTGATGTAGAAGTGGTGCAGGAAATAACAGCAGATCTTTTTACAGGGAAAGAGTCGGTGGTAGTCGAAATGCTTTACGACAATTACCATACGGCGCCAGTGGAAGGCATTGCTATTGTAAATGACCAACGAAAATTTGTCCTTACTTTGGAAAATGCTAAAAACTCGGACGCGTTTCAAACGTGGGCGGAAAGTGCAGAAAATGAAAAATGGGTCTTTGATGCGAAGCGGACCAGTGTGGCCCTTTTGCGTCATGGCATTGAGATGAAGGGGATTACGTTTGACTTATTGCTTGCTTCTTATTTGATCAACCCCGCTGAGAATAACCATGATATTCCTGCGATTGGCCACCGTTTAGGTGAAACAGCCGTCAAATACGATGAAGAAGTGTATGGAAAAGGCGCTAAAATGAAACGTCCAGATGATGATCAGGAGTTCTATGAGCATATTGGAAGAAAAGCATCTCTTCTTTATAACATGAAAGAGGATATGGAAAAGAAACTGAAAGAAAATGAACAATATCAGTTATTCAAAGAACTTGAAATGCCATTAGCGCTTATTCTTGGTCGGATGGAGCATCGTGGTGTGTGTGTGGACGTTGAGAGGTTGGAACATATGGGGGAGGAACTGGAAGAGCGGTTGAATAAGGTTGAACAGGAAATTTATGAACTTGCAGGAGAGAGTTTCAACCTCAATTCCCCTAAACAACTAGGGCCCATTTTATTTGAAAAGCTGGAGCTTCCAGTAATCAAAAAGACGAAGACCGGTTATTCCACTTCTGCGGATGTTTTAGAGCAATTGGAAGATCAACATGAGATCATTCCTAAAATCCTTCTTAACCGTCAGCTCAGGAAGCTGAAGTCGACATATATCGAAGGTCTACTTAAGGTCGTTCATGAAGAGACCGGGAAAATTCATACACGCTTTAACCAAGCTTTAACCCAAACGGGTCGATTAAGTTCCACGGATCCTAACTTACAGAATATCCCGATCCGCCTCGAAGAAGGGCGTAAAATAAGACAGGCCTTTATCCCATCTCAAAAAGGGTGGGTTATGTTTGCGAGTGACTATTCCCAAATTGAACTTCGTGTCCTCGCCCATATTGCTCAGGATGAAAAGCTTATGCAGGCGTTTAGAGAAGGGGAAGATATCCACACCCAAACAGCAAGTGAAGTTTTCGGTGTATCGAGGGACGACGTTACAAGTGAAATGAGAAGACAGGCGAAAGCCGTAAACTTTGGGATCGTTTACGGAATCAGTGATTATGGCCTGTCTCAAAGCCTTGGTATTACACGGAAAGAAGCGCAAGCTTTCATTGATAAATATTTTGAAAGCTATCCAGGAGTCAAGTCTTATATGGATGAGACCGTGAGGGAAGCGAAAGAGACAGGATATGTATCCACATTTATGAACCGTAGGCGGTACCTTCCTGACATTAAAAGCCGGAACTTTAATAAGCGCAGCTTTGCTGAGCGGACGGCGATGAACACACCGATTCAGGGAAGTGCAGCCGATATTATTAAAAAAGCGATGATTGACCTTGAAGAAAAACTTCAAGAAGAGAACATGCAAGCCAAAGTCCTGCTTCAAGTGCATGACGAATTGATCATTGAAGCACCAAAAGAAGAAGTGAAACAACTAGAAGAGATTGTATCATCTGTCATGGAAAATACCGTAAATTTAGATGTTCCTCTAAAAGTCGATTCTTCTTATGGGGACACTTGGTATGATGCAAAGTAAGAGGAGAATGAAACAATGCCAGAGTTACCTGAAGTAGAAACAGTTAGAAAAACATTGAAACATCTCGCTTTAGGAAAAGAGATTGAAAAGGTATCCGTGTTTTGGGGGAATATCATCAAACAACCCCAAGATCCTAAAGAGTTTGAGCAGTTATTGGTGGGGCAGACCATTCAGGACATTGATCGTAAAGGGAAATTTTTAATCTTCCATATGGATGACATTGCCCTCGTTTCTCATTTGCGCATGGAGGGGAAGTTCGGCGTTTATGAGGGTGCGACCGAAAAGCCGAAGCATACCCACGTGATCTTCCATTTTACTGATGGAACAGAACTTCGATATAACGATGTGCGGAAATTTGGGACCATGCACGCTTTTCCAAAAGGAATGGAGCTTAAAAACAAACCGCTTATTCAATTAGGACCTGATCCATTCAATGAAGCTTTCACCGTCGATTATTTTCATGAGAGGCTGAGGAAAACGTCTAGAAATATGAAAGCGGTCCTGCTTGACCAATCGATTGTAGCAGGCCTTGGGAATATTTATGTAGACGAAGCCCTTTTTAGGGCAGGCATTCACCCTGAGCGAATCGCCAATACTTTATCAAAAGCTGAGGTTGAAAAGATTCGTGAAGCGAGTATATCGGTCATCCTTGAGGCTATCGAACAGGGCGGGACGACCATTCGTTCTTATTTGAACAGTCAGGGAGAAATCGGAATGTTTCAGCAGAAGCTCCGAGTTTATGGAAAACAGGATTCGGAGTGTGTCCAATGTGGTACTCCGATTACGAAGTTGAAGGTCAGTGGAAGAGGGACTCACATTTGTCCTAAGTGTCAACCCTTACACACTCCTAGGTAAACCCCCATATACTATCCCACAGCTTAAGATATGAAGGTGTGGGATGCATGGGGATTGGCATGTTCATTTTTTTGTTCGTTACAGCAGTCAGCATTGATAGCTTTGGAATCGGCTGCGTATTGGGTTTGAAAAAGGTTGGCCTTACTTTAAGAGGCGTCTTTTTAATTGCGGGTGTTTCCGGTTGTATGTTTCTATTGTCCTCTTATTTTGGACATTTGCTGGCAGCGGTGGTGGCAGCAGAAGAAGCCGAACGCGTGGGAGCACTTGCATTAATCGGAATCGGTATCTATTTTTTATGGCAATTTTTCAAGAAAGAGAAGGATAGTGAAGAAAAGAAAGAGCCCTGGCTTAATCCGGCAAAAGTACTGAACGACCCCTTAGCTGCGGATGTGGACCACTCCGGTGGCATCCGGGGGAAAGAAGTATGGCTGCTTGGGGCCGCGCTATCCCTCGATACCATTGGTGCTGGAATCAGTGGAGCGCTCATCGGAATTCCTATTTTATTTACAGCGGTTATGATTACTGTAGCGACTTTCTGCATGCTTGGATGTGGAATTTTGAGCGGCTCAAAGCTTAGTGATAAAGCAGAAAGTTTGTCCATTTTACCTGGAGTGTTACTCATCATCATCGGACTGATTAAGTTGTCTTAAGGAGGTGGCAGGATGACTTTAGTCATCGGATTAACAGGAAGTATTGCAAGTGGAAAAAGTACCGTAGCAGAAATGTTCAGAGACATGGATATTCCTGTTATTGATGCGGATCAAATATCAAGGGATGTCGTCAAGCCGGGGAAACCTGCTTACGAAGAAATTGTTGAAACCTTTGGAGAGCAGGTGCTGGAAGAAGACGGGGATCTGGATCGAAAAAAACTTGGTAAGATCGTATTTAGCGATGAGACGAAGCGAAAACAGCTGAATGGCATTGTCCACCCTAAAGTAAGAGAAGAAATGATCAGGAGACGTGAGCAGTATAAACAGCAGCAATATCAAGCAGTCGTCCTGGATATTCCATTGCTGTTCGAAAGCAACTTAACTGATTATGTAGAGAAAATTCTTGTGGTGTATGTGGATGAAGAAACGCAAATGGAGCGTTTGATGGAAAGAGACCAGTCAGGACGTAAGGATGCTGAAGAGCGGATCCAAGCGCAGATCCCTGTAAAAAAGAAAGCAGAGATGGCGGATGCGGTCATTGATAATACTGGAACAATCAACGAAAGTTTACACCAATTAAAAGACATACTTCAGGGTTGGGGCATCGTATAATAACACGTCTGGGCAGGCGTGTTATTTTTTGTGGAAAGTTTTCGTTCTGTATGTAAAACCGCTTACAATATGTTATACTAATCTAGGAATTACAGAGTAAAAGTATATCATATATAGGGGGCTGGAACAGCATGGGGAAAACAAAGATTGCTATTAATGGTTTGGGAAGAATTGGTCGCATGGTATTTAGAAAGGCTGTGGCGGATGAATCTATGGATTTGGTAGCCGTTAATGCAAGTTATCCAGCTGAAACAATTGCTCACATGATTAAATACGACAGTGTCCACGGACGTTTTCAAGGTGAGGTCAATGTCGTTAATGGGGACTTGGTCGTCAATCGGAAAAAAGTGAAGCTGTGTTCAACAAGGAACCCATTGGAGCTGCCATGGGACGAACTGGATATCGATATTGTAATTGAAGCAACAGGAAAGTTTAAAACAAAAGAAGAAGCAGGTCTTCATTTAGAATCTGGAGCTAAAAAAGTCATCATTACAGCACCTGGAAAACAAGTAGATGCAACGATTGTAATGGGTGTTAACGAAGAGACTTATATGCCGGACAGTCACGATGTCATCTCAAATGCATCCTGTACAACCAATTGTCTTGCCCCTGTAGTAAAAGTGTTGGAGGATGAATTCGGCATTGAAAATGGTTTGATGACCACTGTCCATGCCTTCACCAATGATCAGAAGAATTTAGATAACCCACATAAAGACTTACGACGGGCCCGCGGGTGTACTCAATCGATCATTCCAACGTCAACAGGAGCAGCAAAAGCCTTAGGAGAAGTAATCCCAAGTCTTCAAGGGAAATTGAATGGTATGGCCTTGCGTGTACCGACTCCAAATGTATCTCTTGTTGATCTTGTGGTCGATTTAAAAAGGGAAGTTACGGCAGACGAAGTGAATGAAACCTTTGCGAGAATGGCAAAGGGTGAAATGAAAGGAATATTGGAATACAGTGAAGAGCCACTCGTTTCCATTGATTACACGACTTCTTCATCTTCCGCGATCATCGATGGGTTAACTACACAAGTTATTGATGACCGTAAAGTGAAAGTGCTGGCCTGGTATGATAATGAATGGGGCTATTCCTGCCGTGTGGTAGATCTTGCTAAGTATGTGGGGAACATGATGAAACAAGAAAAAGAGGCTCGCGTATCATAATCAACAATCTCCTGTTGTATCTGAATCCCCCAGGGGAGCAGCAAGAAGAGTCGTCCAAAAGCGAGTAAAATATTTCTTGCAAATTAGGGGTAAACCATATATACTTTCTCTTGAACTTCTGAATTTCATATAAATTCATGTCTACTCAAAGGGTTAGGACCTCTCAGGACTAACTTTCCCCCGTGGTAGTTCATGGCTGTTATTTCAGAGGTATTGAAGTGAATGTACAAAGGGGGATCCTTAATATGGATACAATGGGAAGACACGTAATTGCTGAATTATGGAATTGTAATGAAGAAAAATTGAACGATATGTCGTATATAGAACAAGTTTTTGTAGATGCTGCTCTTAAAGCTGGTGCGGAAGTGCGGGAAGTTGCATTTCATAAATTTGCCCCTCATGGAGTTAGTGGAGTAGTCATCATATCTGAATCACATTTGACAATTCATAGTTTTCCAGAGCATGGATATGCAAGCATTGATGTTTATACATGTGGAGACCGCATTGATCCTAATGTCGCTGCACAGTATATTGTTGATGCACTAGAAGCAGGTAAGAATGAAACGGTAGAAGTACCAAGAGGAATGGGACCTGTAGAAGTACAGCAGTCTCGTGCCCTATAATAGAAAGGGAAGCCACGCAGGGAGATCTGCGTGGCTTCTTTTATCATTATAGATCGTCCTGCTTCTTTTATCGGTTGTTCCAATCAAAGGATAGTTACTCCTAAAGACTTCACTTGGAAAGCTGATTGATAATTATGGAAGCTGTCAAGGGCTCTCCTCCTTTCGTAATCACCCCTACTAAAATCTGTTTAAGACCTTAGGTTTCAATAATTATTTCTTATTTGTATAAGTCATGTTAAAATAAAGGGAGATTATGTCGAATGGAATTGAAGGGGTTAGGTAAGTGAAAGCATTTATTTCCAGGTATTTCAGCAATCATTCCGAAACGAGTGAAGAGCATAAGGATTCTGCGCTTGTCACACACTATTATAAAGCGAAGCATGATGATCTTTTCCGTGCTGTTGAAGGACTGTTTACATCGCCTTCAGAAATTGTAGCAAGTTCTAAAGAACGTGGAGAACTGACCGTCAAATATAAAGGGAACAGACGCGCGTTTATAGTGGCGACGATCATCATGGTGCGCCCTTTTCGAACAGCCGTAGACTTTTCTGTCACAACGGATTCAGGAGGTCCTGTTGATTTTGGATACAGCCGGAATTTAATCGTTCAGCTTTATAAAAAATTGGACAGTCAGTTTACAACGGTGGATCCTTCCTGACTACTGCCGAAAAGAAGATGATGTGGAGTTGATCATACGTGAAGTGCCCGAATTGCCACTATAAAAGTACAAAAGTCCTTGATTCCAGGCCGATTGAAGAAGGACAGTCCATTAGACGACGCCGTGAGTGTGAACAATGCCAATTCAGGTTCACAACTTTTGAACGGATTGAAGAAGTCCCGTTGATTGTTGTGAAAAAAGAAGGCACAAGAGAAGAATTCAGTCGTGAAAAATTGATGCGTGGACTGATTCGAGCATGTGAAAAGCGACCGGTGGCCGTGGAGGAACTGGAACGAGTGACCATGGATATCGAAAAGGAATTAAGAAATCGTGGCGTTTCTGAAGTCATGAGTGAAGATATTGGTGAAATGGTGATGGAGCGTCTTTCTGACATTGATGAAGTTGCTTATGTTCGTTTTGCTTCCGTATATCGACAGTTCAAGGACATCAATGTTTTCATCGACGAATTAAAAGAACTAATTAAACATGAAGACAATGAATGAGCCTGTTCCGGCTCATTTTCTTTTTCTAGGATCATAGATGATGGAGGCCGTCTGTTTCACGTGAAATTCCGGCTTCCTGTTTAGAATATAATGAATAAGCTTTAATGATTGAAGGAGGTGGAGGCGGTGAGTTACTCTATTGGCAAACTCCTCCCTGTGGACGGTTTTAAAATCATACGTAATGGAGAGCTGCCTCGTAGTTTTCATCGTTCCTTGTCACATTTATACCAGCCGATTGTTGGGAGGCTGGCGATTTCACTTTATCATATCCTTATATCGGAATCGGATATGATGGAAGAGGAACAGGTACAGTCTCACCATACATTAATGTCTTACCTGTCTGCGCCATTGGACAAAATTTATGAAGCGAGAGGGAAACTGGAGGCTATTGGTCTACTACGAACGTTTCGCTCCATGGATGAAGATCACCAGGTGGTATATCTGTACTCAGTTCATCCCCCTTTCTCCCCTGAAGAGTTTTTCCTTGATGATATGCTCTCTTTGTTGCTGCATCATGAGTTGGGAAAGGAAAAGTATGAGCGTTTGAAAAAACGGTTTTTGAACGCCGGACAATCCTTTGAGGGTTTTACTGAAGTAACAGCTACTTTTGATGAAGTTTTCCATAACAAAATGATTGAATCTGTCCAAAGAGAAACGGAAACCATTGCGAAGCAGCAGAAACACCAACAAGAATCCAGAGGGCCGATAGCTTCTATGGACCGAGTGGACTTCCAGTGGCTGAACCATGCATTAAAAAAGCGCATGTATCCATCAGAACAAATACTAAATGGGCGCAATAAGAAATTGATTGTCCAGTTGGCAACGTTGTATGACCTCTCAAACACTGAGCTTGAAAAAGCGATCACGTGGGCTATTGATGAAAATCATTATTTAGTGGAAGAGGAACTGAAGGCAGCCTGTCATGATTTCATGAAAGAACAGAAGAATGGCAGGGAGAGAGATTCAACTCTAGACCGCAGAGAGAAAATGAAAGTGGAAAACACGTCCACAAGCGGGACAAAAGAGGATCAATTTATTCAGATGCTTGAGGAAATCTCTCCAAGGGAATTGCTTGAGGATGTATCCAATGGTAATCGTGCGTCTGAACAAGACTTAAAAATGATTCGTGACGTGATGACAGAACAGGGAATCGCACCAGGGGTTATGAATGTGCTTGTCCATTACGTTCTTTTAAAAACGGATATGAAATTGTCGAAGCCTTACCTTGAGAAAATTGCAAGTCACTGGGCCAGAAAAAATGTAACGACCGTGAGACAAGCGATGAACCTGGCCAAGGCTGAGCACCAGAAATATCAGCAATGGGGCAAACAGAAGTCTCAAAAGCGGAAAAACCAAAAGGAAGAAGTTATCCCTGCCTGGTTCAAACAGCAAGAGGACTCTCAGCATGAGAAAAAAGAAGCGGTACAAGTGAATACGGATGACATAGCGGCAAGGATTAAGAAGCTGACGAACAAAGGGAATTAAAAAGGGGGGATACCAATGGAACCTATTCAACAATCGTTAAAAAAATGGATGCGTAACAACGAGCAGTTTCAAAAACGAATGAACCATATGAAAACGGAAGTGATGGAATCCTCGGAAGTAAAAAAGTTAATGCAGGAGCATGAAGAGTTAACGGAAGAAGCCATCGAGAAACAGTTGATCAAACTCTATGAATACCGGACTCAATCAAAAAATTGCGAGAAATGTCCAACACGTGAAGAGTGTATCAATATCCTTCCTGGTTACGTTCCAAGAGTAGAAGTGGAAGGTTCTGATGTGAAGCTGATCTATGACAAATGTCGCCGTCAGCGGAAACATGAACAGCAGGAAGAGCAGAAATCCTTAGTGAGAAGTCTCCATATGCCACGTGAAATCCTTGAGGCTTCATTAGAACGGATGGATCTTCAAGACCCGGATCGGGGAGCTGCTGTGGAACGAACCGTCCAATACATTGAAGGTCTCAATGATGAACTGCCAAGTAAGGGACTTTACTTTCATGGGCCGTTTGGTGTGGGGAAAACTTATTTCCTGGGAGCTATCGCTAATGAACTAAGCTCTAAGAATATCCCATCTATGGTTATCTATATGCCGGAATTTGTAAGAGAGATTAAGGCATCCATCAAAGACGACTCCATGAATGAAAAGATCGAAGCATTCAAAGAGATCCCTGTACTCATGCTTGACGATATAGGTGCAGAATCTCAGTCGGCTTGGTTCAGAGATGAAGTTCTCGGAAGTATTCTCCACTATCGAATGATGGAAAGACTCCCCGTTTTCTTCACCTCCAACTACAACTTGAACGAGTTGGAAAAAGTGTTGATGACGAGTAACCGTGGCGATGTAGAACAAGTAAAAGCCAAAAGAATTACAGAGCGGATCCGCCAACTGAGTGAAGGTGTCCATGTAAATGGTAGGAATAGACGAGGATAACGATTACAAAACAGAAGACAATAGCATGATTCCCTCTCCTGTCACATAAATATAACAGGGAATAGCCAACTTTATGTCATAGAAGCGTCAACTTTTAATGGCTGATGATCAGGGATGATTCCTGGTTTCTTCCATTGAACATAGTGGTTGAATGAAGTCGGGACGAGGGGGAATCTTGGTGTTTTGCATTCATTTTTCTAATCGTACGGAAGCGATCCTATTCTATAATGCAATTGTCTCAGAACAAAAGCTTTGGATTTTCAAGGAACATAAAGACGGTTTTGATGTGAGGTTGATGAATGCTTCATTGAGTGGAGCGGCTTATGTGGAGGCGATCCGTGCCTTTTTACAATTAATACGGAAAAGGAAAATGCTCGGGTGGATGGAAGGCGTATTGAAATACCGTTACTATTACGAGGATGCACAAGAAGTTCAACGGATGCTTGAAATTGGACAAGACTTCGAAGATAAACCACCCGCAGGACTTAAGCTTCCACCGATCTATCACTATTTACGCGCTTTTATTCAGGACTATTTGATTGCCAGAAGCTTTGTGGAATTTGATGAACTCAGTGCTGCTTGTTTGCAGTCCGTGCATGACTCGCTTATTGAATACACCGGGAAAATCATTGATGAATATAAGCAAGAAGAGTCCTATCAACTGATGGTGGATTCTTGGCGTTACCGTGTCCATCATAAGGATACAGGTGTTCAGCTGCTTCATTTGCTGGATGATGGTCGTTTAACTTACTATCATGATGAAGGGAATCCAATCAGTGAATCAGAAACAAAACTGTACATGAAGCAATACCCGGATGACTGTATTGCTCATCTGCCTATTGAATGGCCGGTCACTCCAGCTCTAGCTCATGCACCAGATGAGTTAATCATCTATTCGGATGCAACGGACCATTCAAACTTAGAGTTATTGATGAATATTTTCGAAGAAAAAGCTTCGTGGAGGCCTAAATCACAATTTCCTTTTAAAATGGGTTGATTTCCTTTTCCTAAATGGATATAATAACGTACATATCTAAACAACGGCTTGGAAAAGGACACGAACATAAAGTGGCGCAAGACCAGAGAGAGGGGCCATCGGCTGGAAGCTCCTTGTTGACGGCTTTACTGTTTACCACCTTGGAGCTCTGTCTGTGAACATACCATTAGTAATAGACAGCGTCTGATCCGCGTTAAGGAGAACGAAGCCGCATGGTCTAACGTTGCGGGAATTTGGGTGGAACCACGAGTGATAACGCTCGTCCCTTAGCTTATATGCTGAGGGACGGGCGTTTTTTATATTTATTTTAGATAAAGGAGTGTTAAACATGTCGAATGCGATTCAAATCAAATTTCCAGACGGTAACATCAAGGAGTTTGAGAGAGGTACGACAGGTGAAGAAATCGCACAGTCGATCTCCCCTGGCTTGAAAAAACAAGCCCTGGCGATCAAATTAGACGGCGAACCTTATGATTTGAGAAGGCCGATTGAACAAAATGGTGACATCGAAATCTTGACATATAAAAATCCTGAAGGGTTGGAAGTGGTCCGCCACTCTTCCGCTCACTTGATGGCACAGGCGATTAAACGTCTTTATGGCAATGTGAAGCTTGGTGTCGGTCCAGTCATTGAAAACGGGTTTTATTATGATATCGATATGGAAGAATCCCTTACACCAGAGGACCTTCCTAAGATTGAAAAAGAAATGCAGCGCATTGTTGATGAGAATTTAGAGATTGAACGTATCGAACTTTCCCGTGAAGAAGCGATTGAAAAGTATAAAGAGATCGGCGATGACTTGAAGCTTGAGCTAATCGAAGCGATCCCTGAAGGAGAGCAAGTGACAATCTACCAGCAGGGAGAGTTTTTCGATTTATGCCGCGGGGTACACGTCCCACAGACAAGTAAGATCAAAGTCTTCAAGCTGTTGAGTATTTCTGGTGCCTACTGGCGTGGAGACAGCGACAATCAAATGTTGCAGCGTATTTATGGGACAGCTTTTGAAAAGAAAGTCCACCTTGATGAGTACCTGAAAATGCTCGAAGAAGCAAAAGAAAGGGATCATCGTAAGTTAGGAAAAGAACTCGATATTTTCACAGTTAATCAAAAGGTTGGTCAAGGGTTGCCGATGTGGCTTCCAAAAGGAGCGACAATCCGTCGTACGATTGAACGCTATATTGTAGATACAGAAGAACGTCTTGGCTATGATCATGTCTATACACCTGTTCTGGGAAGTGTGGATTTGTATAAAACAAGTGGACACTGGGATCATTATCAGGATGACATGTTCCCAACAATGGAAATGGACAACGAAGATCTTGTCCTTCGTCCAATGAACTGCCCGCACCATATGATGATTTACAAAAATCAATTGCACAGCTATCGTAATCTTCCTGTTCGTATTGCGGAGCTCGGCATGATGCACCGTTACGAAATGTCCGGCGCACTTGCAGGATTGCAGCGTGTACGTGCAATGACATTGAATGACGCCCACATCTTCGCTCGTCCGGATCAATTAAAGGATGAATTCAAACGTGTTGTTCGTCTCGTACAGGAAGTGTATCGCGACTTTGGTATCAATGATTACTACTTCCGTCTTTCCTACAGAGATCCTGAGGACAAAGAAAAGTATGTAGACAATGATGCGATGTGGGATAAAGCGCAGGCGATGTTGAAAGAAACAATGGAAGATATGGAGCTTGAGTATGTGGAGGCAGAAGGAGAAGCGGCCTTCTACGGTCCAAAACTGGATGTTCAAGTGAAGACAGCTCTTGGAAAAGACGAAACATTGTCCACTGTTCAGCTTGACTTCCACCTGCCAGAGCGTTTTGATCTGACATACGTTGGAGAAGATGGAGAAGATCACCGTCCGGTTGTTATTCACCGTGGAGTGGTATCAACAATGGAACGCTTTGTTGCTTTTCTTATTGAAGAATATAAAGGTGTATTCCCGACGTGGCTTGCTCCTGTTCAGGCGAAAATCATCCCTGTCTCCGCAGATGTTCATCTCGATTATGCGAAGAAACTTGAAGATGAGTTGCGTGAAGCAGGTGTGCGTGTCGAAGTCGATGAGCGTAATGAGAAGATTGGTTATAAGATCCGTGAAGCTCAAATGCAAAAAATTCCGTTCCAGCTTGTGGTTGGTGACAAAGAAATCCAGGACAATGCGGTCAATGTCCGTCGTTATGGAGAACAAGACTCCGCAACTAAACCACTGGATACTTTCAAACAAGAAATTAGAAACGAAATCGACCAAAAACTTCTACGCAAGTAAAAGAAGTGACCCGGAAGTCTTTCCAGAGACTTTCGGGTTTTTATTTCGCTATATGGCAGTATTGGGGAAGACTCAGTTTCGAGACTTTTATTGAGTGGATAGGGGCGAAGGGGAATAGCTCGCTTT
>NZ_BJYD01000002.1 GCF_007991335.1 Halobacillus faecis
CGAAACTGAGTCTTCAAGAAAAGGGAGCTTTAGTTGAAGAAGGTGGTTTGGGGCGCTAGCTAAAAAAGCCTTGATTTTTGTGGGTGCATGCCTTATCCTAGTTTAAGTAGTCATGTCGGCGGAGTTTAGTTGTTGACATGCATCATAAGGCATGCTATTATAATTTAGGTAACTGAATGAACGGATCTAGAGACAAGTAGGAGCACCCGCTTCTCACCTGATCGACGCACAGCGCAGTTGGCAGGTCACTTATTCCTTTGATTATTAGGAGTCGTGTGGGTGCAGTATGTGTACCGACACTTTTTTTATTTGCATTAGGAAATCTTGTCGATGACAGATCTCATATAAGTTTTCTAAAATTTGTTGGAGGTGGCTCGATATTAGCAAGGATAACATGAACGTTAATGAAAAAATCCGTGCCCGTGAAGTTCGTCTAATCGACGTGAATGGTGAGCAACTTGGAGTTAAATCACGTAACGAAGCTCTTGATATTGCAGCAAATGCGAATCTTGACCTTGTTATGGTGGCACCAAATGCGAAGCCTCCGGTTTGCCGAGTGATGGACTACGGTAAATATCGTTTCGAGCAGCAAAAGAAAGAGAAAGAAGCTCGCAAGAAACAAACGGTCATCAAAGTTAAAGAAGTTCGTCTCAGCCCAGGGATTGAAGACCACGACTTTAACACAAAACTTCGTAACGCACGTAAGTTCTTGGAGAAAGGTGACAAAGTGAAAGCATCTGTCCGTTTCCGCGGTCGTGCGATCACACACAAAGAACTTGGACAAAAAGTACTTGAACGCATGGCGGAAGAGTGCAAAGACATTGCCCAAGTTGAGACCAAGCCTAAAATGGAAGGTCGTAGTATGTTCTTAATGCTTGCTCCTCTTAACGAGAAGTAAGGAATTGTATCAAGTTAAAGGAGGAAATTCACATGCCAAAAATGAAAACCCATAAAGGTTCTCAAAAACGCTTTAAAAAGACTGGAACAGGTAAGGTGAAACGTTCTCACGCTTACACTAGCCACTTGTTCGCGAACAAATCTACAAAACAAAAGCGTAAGTTGCGTAAAGATGCACTAGTTTCTGCTGGAGACTACCGCCGCATCAAGCACATGCTTCCAAACGACTAATATAGATTGATTTAAATAGGAGGGATTCCCATGCCACGAGTAAAAGGTGGAACAGTGACACGCCAACGTCGTAACCGTGTCCTTAAACTAGCAAAAGGTTATTATGGTTCAAAACATGCACTATTCAAAACTGCAAAACAACAAGTAATGAAGTCAGGTCAGTATGCTTACCGTGACCGTCGTCAGAAAAAACGCGACTTCCGTAAGCTATGGATCGCTCGTATCAACGCTGCAGCGCGTTTGAACGACATTTCTTACAGCCGTCTAATGCACGGTTTGAAGCTTGCAGGTGTTGAAGTTAACCGTAAGATGCTAGCTGATCTTGCTGTAAACGATGAGCAAGGTTTCGCAAGCCTAGCAGAGCAAGCTAAATCTGCTCTTAAGTAATAAAATGACAGTGATAAAGGGCCATTTCCGATCGGTAGGAAATGGCTCTTTTTTATACTCGTAAATTTAGTCATTTACATAGTACATTATTTTGGAAGGTTCATTTTTGAGCCGTTTATTTTACAAATGGTCTAGAGTGGGGGAGGAATTTTTATGGATGTTGTGATCCTTGTTAGTATATATGGACTGGTCATCAACCTGGTCCTTTTCATTATGATGGGCGTAGATAAACGTCGTTCTAAAAGAGGGTCCTGGCGTATTGAAGAAAAGAAATTGTGGGGGATAGCTTTAGCAGGGGGACCTCTTGGGGGATGGATTGGAATGAGTGTATTCAGGCATAAAACGAAACATACCTCCTTCAAACTCGGTTTCCCAATCCTAAGCCTCTTCTATATCGCTGGAGTGGCCTACCTGGTGCATCGGTTCTATCTCTAGCTACTCTGTCATATTATGTAGACAGGGAGGGGGATGAGATGGGCGAAACAACAAGTGCCATTTTTGCATGGTTAGAACATCAAGAAGCCTGGGCACCGCTCTTATTTATCGCTATTCATTTATTGCGTCCTTTTTTGTTTTTACCTGTTATGCTCGTTTGTATCACGGGTGGCGTTTTGTTTGGTCCGATTGCTGGAAGTGCCTATTCGGTGGTGGGTACAATGCTTTCTAGTTTATTGTTTTATCGCACCATCAGGCTCGTTCCTTCTGGCTTTAAGAAATTGAGATCCTTAAAAGAAAAATGGTTGAATAAGAACTCTCATTTGACGGTAAAACAGGTCGCAGTCTTAAGACTTGTACCTTTTATTCATTTTCATTTACTTTCATACTGTTTATTGGAAATCAGTGCAGACTTTAAAGAATATGCGAAATCATCCTTGTTTGCAAACTTGCCTTTGGCCGTTGTTTATACGTCTGTGGGACAATGGATATCCTTGTTTTCCATTCCAATGATGATTCTCTTTTCGGGAGCTTTGATTGGGGTATGTTTCTTGATACGCAAAAAATATGAAGTTTTTTTATGGAGGGACTTTTTCCAGACGAGTCCATAAAGGAAAGCCTCACTCAAAGGAGTGAGGCTTTTTTTCATCGTGATTCTTTAATGGCTGAATGATTAATCGGTTCATTGGATGTTTCCACTCGATGGAAGCATAAGGGTATCGAATCAATATTTCTTTTTCCATAAAATAAAGATCTTCTCTGTCCAGGCCCTGTAACTTTTCAGGGTTGTGTACACTCACGCTAATGTTAATGACTTCAAACGAATCCTCTGTGGTTCCTAAGTATTTCTCTCCTTCAAAGACATGTCCTTTTAGCGTCATCAAGAAGTTCTCTTTTGTATTCTCTTTGTTATCATGAAAGTAAAATTGTTTTTTGTCTCTGGCAAGCTCTAATTTTCTCTTTGGATTGACTATGAATTTATAGGCGGTATAAATAATGAAGGCTATGGCAATCAGTAAGAGCAACCGGAATAATAGGATGATCATTTCTTTCATCTCCCTGTAAACTGTTCTTTTGCTTCCATACGGATGAACGTATCCTTTTGTTTCAAAAAATGATACATTTAATTAGAAAATTTTTTATATGTCTCTGCTTGATGCTTATGCTGATGATTCAAGCATGTGGCAGGAGTGTTCATTTTCAAGATGTTCGTGAGGGTTCTAAGGCACCGGGAAAAGGTTCGTCTTGCTCCGGCGTCCAGACACTTCACTCATAAGCAGAACAGTAAAAAGGCAGTATGAAGGAGAGATCGATCATGAATTGGGCAAGTTTGTATGATATGCAGCGAAAATTAGATCATTATATAGAACGGCAGCACAGGATTGAAAGAGGACAAAAAGTTGAGGAAAAAGTATTGGCTCTGCTTGTCGAGTTAGGGGAGCTCGCAAATGAAACCAGATGCTTTAAGTTTTGGAGTACGAAAGGGCCGAGTGACAAATCTGTGATATTGGAAGAGTATGTGGATGGAGTCCATTTCCTCCTTTCTTTAGGTTTGGATCTACAGTATCGTTATACATCAACTGAACTCGTGGAATCCGATTCCCAGACAACAGCTTTTCTATCTGTCTATTCTTCGATTGAAAATTTGAGGATGGAAAAGGACGAACAATCCTATGTAAAAGCTTTTTATGATTATTTAATACTTGGACTTACGTTAGGAATCACTGAGAAAGAATTGATTGAAGCGTACGAAAGGAAAAATGCTATCAATTTTGAACGGCAAGATAAAGGGTATTGATGGTCAGGAAACTGAATTTTTTGTGAAATCGCTTCAAAAGGTATATAATATCCATTGGATAGGAAAAGGAGGAATGATTACATATGGCTAAAAAAGATGAAACACTGCAAATGTTAAAGGATTTGACGGATGCTAAAGGCGTTCCTGGTAATGAGCGGGAAGCACGTGATGTGATGAAGCAGTACATCGCTCCTTACGCAGATGAAGTGTTTACAGATAATTTAGGCAGTTTAATCGCGAAAAAGGTAGGAAATAAAAAAGGCCCGAGCGTTATGGTAGCAGGTCACTTGGATGAGGTAGGCTTCATGGTTACCCGTATTGATGACAATGGCTATATTTATTTCCAAACTGTCGGAGGCTGGTGGAGCCAAGTAATGCTTGCCCAGCGTGTGACTATTATGACACGTAATGGAGATTTGACAGGGGTTATTGGATCTAAACCACCACATATCCTGCCTCCGGAGCAACGGAAAAAAGCGGTAGACATTAAAGACATGTTCATCGATATTGGTGCATCAAGCAAAGAAGAAGCGATGGAATTTGGAGTGAAACCAGGAGATTCAGTTGTTCCGTACTTTGAATTCACCCAAATGAAAAACGAGAAAATGCTTCTTGCCAAAGCTTGGGACAACCGTATTGGTTGTGCGATCGCTATTGAGGTATTGAAGCAGTTGAAAGGTGAAAAACATCCGAATATCGTCTATGGTGTTGGAACCGTTCAGGAAGAAGTGGGTCTTCGTGGAGCACGTACGTCTGCGAATGTGATTAACCCGGATATTGCTTTTGGTGTTGACGTTGGAATTGCTGGTGATACACCTGGCGTGTCAGACAAAGATGCCTCAAGCAAGATGGGCGAAGGTCCTCAAATCATCCTTTATGATGCTTCTATGATTTCACATAAAGGTCTTCGGGATTTTGTAACAGACACGGCCGATGCCAATGAGATTCCATACCAATTTGATTCTCTTGCAGGCGGTGGAACGGACTCTGGTGCGATTCATTTAAGTCATGATGGTGTTCCTGCATTGTCCATTACGATCGCAACACGCTACATCCACTCCCATGCAGCAATGCTTCACCGTGATGACTTTGAAAATGCGGTACGTTTAATTGTTGAAGTCATAAAAGGCCTTGATGCAGATAAAGTGCAGGAAATAACATTTAACTAATGCAATGATGTAAAAAGCCAACCTTCTTCAGGTTGGCTTTTTATTATTGATTTTGCTTCAATCCCTGCTCTAAAGTATCCAGAATTTCTTGTCTTTCTTGTTCATCGGATTCTTTCCATAACATTTCAAAAAAAACACCAAGGCCGGGAAGCATTTTTTCTTCTCCTTTTTGCAAGGCATCATCGATTGTTGCTTCTAATTGTTCGGCATTATGTCCGCTAACGTTAGAAAGAATCGCTGCTCTTAAGTTCAAGTTCATGGATCATTCAACCTCCTTTTCTGCATAACTTCGCGAATATTCTTCTTTAGTTTGACCAACCATGGTCCTGCTATGTATGATGAATGAGAAATAAACACGTAAATGAGGGACTACTATGTTAACTTCCTTACAAAATACAAAGGTGAAGGAATGGAAAAAACTACATAAACGCAAATATAGAAATCAAACAGGAACCTTTATTGTAGAAGGTTTTCATCTCGTAGAAGAGGTGTTAAAAAGCGATTGGGAAATCGTTGAAATGATTGTTCGTGAAGGAACGGATTTTTCGACCCCCACAGATATTCCTACGGTAATGGTGAATGATGTTGTGTTTCAGGCTATTTCAGAAACTGAAACACCTCAAGGTATTGCAGCAGTCGTCAAACAGAAGGAATCATCTGTAGATCAAGCCGCATTAACTTTAATGCTTGACTCCGTGCAGGATCCTGGGAATGTAGGTACACTGATCCGGACAGCCGATGCAGCAGGTTTCGACCAGGTGATTTTAGGTTCAGGTACCGTTGATGTTTACAATGATAAAGTCATCCGGGCTACACAGGGATCCATTTTTCATATCCCTGTCCTCTCAGGAGAGCTAGAAGAGTTTATAGAACCAATGAAAAGAGATGGGGTTCAGATTCTGGCTTCTGCTCTTAAGGATGCTGTTCCTTTTCAACAACTGCAAGCTCCTTCTAAAGCTGCGCTCATTGTAGGGAATGAAGGACAGGGGATTCAGGAGAATCTTTTAACCCAAGCTGATCAACGGGTCTATATTCCGATATATGGACAGGCGGAGTCTCTGAATGTAGGGATTGCTGGTGCTGTTCTTATGTATCATTTAAAGGGATGAGGTTGCATCCATAACCTTCTTTGACTATAATATATTCAGTTGATAAAAATTTAAAAGTGAAAAGCTTAGATAGAGCAAAGTAGATGAATGTAGATCGTTATAGGGAGGAAGCATCTTGGACTGGAAGTGCTTCTAACGTGGCAGGTATCGAAATTTCACTCTGGAGCTGGCCATAGGCCCGGATTTTATCCGTTATTTTCATCAAAGTGGGCACATGTCATTGTGCCAACAAGGGTGGTACCGCGAAACGACCATACAAGTCTCGTCCCTTTTCTAAGGGAGGGGGCTTTTTTTATTTTCCTGCCGTTCATACAGTTAAGAATTTCAACAAAAGGAAGGAAAATAGAACGATACGATTTAAAGGAGGAAAAAAGCATGAAGGAACGTTTAGAAGAGCTGCAACAGGAAGCTCTGGCGAAAGTTGAACAGGCGGATTCAGTTCAAGGCTTGAAAGATGTAAAAGTCGAGTACTTAGGGAAAAAAGGTCCGATTACAGAAGTTCTTAGAGGAATGGGGAAATTGTCTAAAGAAGAGCGTCCGGTCATCGGTCAATTGGCTAATGATGTACGTGAAAGTATTGCGCAAGCCATTGAGACCAAGCAAACAGCGCTTGAGGATGCGGAACTAGAAAAGCAATTGGAAGAAGAAAGCATTGATGTGACACTCCCTGCTCGTCCTGTAAAAGTCGGCGGGCCTCACTTATTGACGAGCATCGTAGAAGAAATTGAAGACCTCTTCATCGGTATGGGCTTTGAAATCAAAGAAGGACCTGAAGTGGAGACAGATTATTACAACTTTGAAGCATTGAATCTTCCGAAAGGCCACCCGGCTAGGGATATGCAGGATTCTTTCTATGTTACGGAAGAACTTTTAATGCGTACCCATACGTCTCCTGTTCAAGCACGGACAATGGGAGCTAAAGATGGCAGTGAACCCGTCAAAATGATCTGTCCTGGTAAAGTGTACCGTCGTGACACAGATGATGCTACGCACTCTCACCAATTTACACAAATTGAGGGTCTTTTAGTTGATAAAAACGTCCGAATGAGCGATTTGAAGGGCGTGCTGAATGCCTTCGCGAAGCAAATGTTCGGAGCGGATCGTGAAATCCGTCTGCGTCCAAGCTTCTTCCCATTCACAGAGCCATCTGTAGAAATGGATATCTCCTGCAAAGTTTGTGGAGGTAAAGGCTGCTCGGTATGCAAAGGCACCGGCTGGATTGAAATTCTCGGTGGGGGAATGGTTCATCCGAACGTGCTTGAAATGGCAGGCTATGATCCGAAAGAATATTCCGGATTTGCATTCGGTATGGGGCCAGAGCGAATCGCCATGTTGAAATATGGAGTGGATGATATCCGTCACTTCTACACGAATGATGTTCGATTCTTAGAACAGTATCACAAGGCTTAAAGGAGGAATAAAACCATGCTTGTATCATTAAACTGGTTGCAAGAATATATTGATGTCAGTCGTTATTCGCCAGAAGAGCTGGCAGAAATCATTACGAAGACCGGAATTGAAGTGGAAAGTGTTGAACCTGTAGCAGAGGAGGTCACAGGTGTTGTGGTCGGGTATGTTCGTTCTTGTGAACAACATCCGAACGCCGACAAACTGAACCTTTGCCAAGTGGATGTAGGAGAAGAGACGCTTCAGATTGTTTGTGGCGCACCGAACGTTGCTGAAGGTCAAAAAGTGGCTGTAGCGACTCCGGGAGCGGTTCTTCCAGGGAATTGTAAAATTAAAAAGACGAAGCTGCGTGGAGAAGAATCGAATGGAATGATCTGTTCGCTCCAGGAGCTTGGAGTCGATGAAAAAGATGTCCCGAAAGAATACGCGGATGGTATTTTTGTATTTCCTGAAGACGTGGAAGTTGGAGCCAATGCTGTATCCTTGTTGAATCTTGATGATTTAATCATCGAGCTTGGTTTGACACCAAACCGTTCGGATGCTCTAAGCATGGCAGGCGTAGCCTATGAAGTGGCAGCGGCGATCGATGGTACGTATGAATTGGCTGATGAAAATGTCCAAACGTCCAAAGAAAAAGCAGCAGACCATGTCTCTGTTGTTGTGGATGACTCAGAGGCGAACCCTTATTATGGAGCTTTCATTATTAAGGACGTTCAAGTGGGGCCATCTCCACTATGGATGCGCAACCGTCTGACTGCTGCAGGCATCCGTCCAATCAACAATGTGGTGGATATTACGAACTATGTACTTATGGAGTATGGTCAGCCCCTTCATGCTTTCGACTATGATCGCTTTGGCTCGAATACCATCGTTACACGTCGTGCGAAAGATGGAGAGAAGATAACGACGCTTGATGATCAGGAGCGTACGCTGAAAAGTGATCATCTTGTCATTACGAATGGAGAAAAAGCCCACGCTATCGCTGGTGTCATGGGCGGAGCGGAGTCTGAAGTACAAGATGATACAACGACAATCATCTTAGAAGCCGCATTTTTCCACCCATCCGTTGTACGTGAAGCCTCTAAAGATCACGGACTTCGCAGTGAGTCCAGTACACGATTTGAAAAAGGTGTCGATCCAAATCGTGTAGAACGTGCGGGCAAGAGAGCCTGCGAACTTCTTGCAAAATATGCAGGAGCAACGGTCTTGGAAGGTGTCGTGTCCCATGACGAACTGAACCGTTCTGAAAAGCAAGTCACTGTAAACACGAGCACCATCAACAATCGACTTGGAACCCAAATTTCTAATGAAGATATCGCTGACATTTTCCGTCGTCTTCAGTTCAATTATGATCAAAATGGGGATGAGTTCCAGGTATCTGTTCCGACACGCCGTGGAGACATTACAATCTTTGAAGATATGCTAGAAGAAGTGGCGCGGATTTATGGCTACGATAATCTTCCGTACACGCTTCCACAAGGTGCGTCTCAAGCAGGAGGCCTGACGCTTGAGCAACTGCTGAAACGTAAAGTGAAAGCATACTTTGAAGGTGCAGGACTTCATGAGACCATCACTTATTCCCTTACTCATAAGGATAAAGCTCAAATGCTTGTCAGTCCTGAAGTGAAAGGAAAATCCGTAAGCCCTGTCGCTCTAGCTATGCCTATGAGTGAAGATCATGGAACGCTTCGATTGAGCATGGTTCCTGAGTTGTTAGAGTCCTTATCCTATAATGTGGCACGTAAACAAGAAAACCTTGCTTTCTATGAAGTGGGTACCGTGTTTATCAGTGAAGAGGAAAAAGTAACGAAACAGCCGCAGGAAATGTTGCGTGCATCAGGCGCATTGACAGGGGAATGGCTCTCACATGCATGGCAACAGGAGAAAAAATCAGTGGACTTTTTCGTTGCTAAAGGTATATTGGAAGGATTAAGTGAACTGCTGGACCTTCCTTTCACTTATGAAAAAACGAAGTTGGATCATATGCACCCAGGACGTACGGCAACCCTGTCTGTCAATGGAGAAGTCATCGGCTTCGTTGGGCAGGTTCATCCGAAGCTTCAAAAACAGCTTGGATTGAAAGAAACCTATGTCTTTGATGTGAATTTGGAAGCGCTCATTGAGGAGTATAAGAAAGAAGAGAAATTCCAGACCATCCCTCGGCACCCTTCTGTTTCACGTGACATTGCGCTTGTCGTTGATGAAAATGTCACTGCAGGATCAATTGAGAAGACGATTGCAGAGGCTGGAAGTCCATTAGTGAAGGATGTTCAAGTATTCGACCTATATCAGGGTGAACATTTAGATGAAGGGAAGAAGTCTCTCGCTTTCCGTCTGCTTTACCTGGATCCACTTCGTACATTGAAGGATCAAGAAGTAGAAGAGGCTCACAATGCTATCCTGGAAGCGGTGAAAAATCAGCATCAGGCTGAGCTTCGTGGATAAACCAAAAGATAAACAAAAAAAGCTCAGAGTTTTCTTAACTCTGAGCTTTTTGTATAAGCAACACTGATTATTTAACAAATTTCTTCGCTTTTTCCGTGGTGGCAAAGTGAACTTTAGCTAACTCATCCAGCTTTTCTTCACCGTAAGCTTCAATGATAGCCGCTGCAGCACGATCTACTTTTCCAGAAGCTCCTTTTGGTATCGGAAGACCTGTATCAAATTCCATCTGATTCATCGCTTTTACAAAAGCAGACCTTGCAATGATGGAAGCAGTTGCGACAGCTATCGAATAACTTTCCGCTTTTGTCATAAAGTAAACATGTTCTTGAAGTTGCTGGTTTTCACTTCTCAGGTGTTTCTTGTACACATCTGGTTCTGAGAATTGGTCAATTAATATGCCATCTGGTTTTTTAGGTGCAATCTTCTCAAGCAGACGGTTCAAGGCTTGATGGTGGAGCATGGTTTTCATTTTTCCTTGGCTCCAGCCTTTCCTCTGCCACTGGTTGTATTTTTTATTTGGCAGCCTTAGTAGACTGTATGGAATTTTCATAGCCACAATATCTTTCGCCAGGTTGGTAATTTGGGCATCGGAAAGGTTTTTTGAATCTTTGACACCAATCGCTTTCAATTGTGAGATTTGTTCTTTTGTAACAAAAGCGGCTGCTACAGTTATGGGGCCAAAATAGTCACCGGTCCCCGCTTCATCAGATCCAATATGTGAGCTTACGAAAAGCTCCTGATCTGGATGATAAGCATGGTGTTTATTCTTGCTTTTGTTCGGACCTCCGGAGGCCATGGTAGAAACGGTTCCCCATTTCTCAGCCTCTTCTTCTGGTTTCTGACCTTGGAAAAGTACCTTGCCTGATTTGTAGGCTGTAATCGTACAGTTCGCTGTTTTAGCTGCAAACAGTGCCGTTGGGGGACAGTTTTTTTGGCTTGAGGCGTAATACTTCTTCATCTTCTCTAGTGTAGAGGCAGGTAATTTCAATACAACTTGGGGCATAATGGATTCCTTTCTGTCTAAAATGATAGGATTAGTATAGCAAAGTGGATGGCAAAAGAGAACATTTGCGAAAAACATCCGTATTGGTTTCCTATTTGTCAAGCTTCGTGTTAATATAAAGTTTAGGATTGAGAGAAACTAGGGGGTATGAATGTGTCGCAGTCAGACCAAGAGAAAAAAAGAATTACAGTGGAGATCAACAAACGATCTTACACTATAGTTGGTCATGAAGAGCCCCATCATATCCGTATGGTATCCAGTCTGGTGGATCAAAAGATGCGAGAGATCCATGAAGCAAATCCAAGCCTGGATACGGCAAAGCTCGCCGTTTTGACCGCTGTGAATACGATGAATGAATATATGAAATTAAAGGAAGAATGTACAGAACTTATGAATTATATTGAAAAGAAAGAGAAAGAGGACAGAGGGTAAAATGATTGATTTATTGTTATTGTTTATTTTGTTTATTGGTGTAATAACAGGTTTGAAAAGAGGTTTTATCCTCCAGCTTTTCCATCTTATCGGATTTATTGTAGCCTTTGTACTCGCTGTCATCTACTATGATGACCTTGCTCCGAAACTTACGTTATGGGTCCCATATCCAGAACTGCCTCAGGATTCTTCCTGGGCGATCTTTTTAGAAAATCTGCCTCTGGAACAAGCCTTTTATAACGCTGTTGCTTTTGCCATTATCTTTTTTGGAGCCAAAATCATCTTACATATTATTGCGTCCATGTTGGACTTTGTTTCGGAACTGCCGATTCTGCATTCGTTGAACACATTGTTGGGTGGAATTTTGGGCTTTATTGAAAATTATGTCATCTTATTCGTGGTGCTGTACATAGCTGCGCTTGTACCTCTTGCTGGAGTGCAAAGTGCTTTGGACGGATCGATTCTTGCACAGCTGATCATCGAACACACACCAGTCTTTTCAGAACAATTGAAAACGCTGTGGATTGAACATGTAGCTGGCTGAGTAAGACTTTAGGATGAAAGTACAGGTAGAGCCGCTATGATTATGATCATGGCGGCTCTTTTTCAGCTTGTAAACAGGATAAAACGTGAAGGAGTCGTTGAATCATGGCAATCGATAAAAAGCAAGTCATTAAACTGTTGGAAAAAATCGCTGTTTACTTAGAATTGAAAGGGGAAAACCCTTTTAAAATTTCTGCTTACCGTAAGGCTGCCCAAGCCTTAGAGCGTGATGACAGATCATTAAGTGAGATCGATGATTTCACCAAAATGAAAGGAATCGGAAAAGGTACGGCAACGGTCATTGATGAATACTTGGAAAACGAGGAATCAGATACGTTGAAACAATTACAGGCAGAAGTCCCTGCTGGCCTTGTCCCGTTACTTGATCTTCCAGGTCTCGGTGGAAAGAAATTGGCGAAACTTTACCAACAGTTAGGTGTGACCGATGCAGAGACGCTGAAGGAAGCTCTGGAGGCTGGAAAAGTAGAAGCACTGGATGGTTTCGGTAAAAAGTCTGCTGAAAAGATGTTGAAGGCGATTGAAGAAGCAGGAGCACGCCCCGAACGTCTACCGATTGCTGTCATGCTTCCATTAGCTGAGAAAATTGAGCGTTTTTTGGAACAAGGGAAAACATTCACGCGCTTTTCAAGGGCGGGAAGTTTAAGGAGAATGCGTGAGACGATTAAAGACTTAGATTTCATCATTGCTTCTGAACATGCTGTTGAAACTCGAGATGAGTTATTGGCTTATCCAGATATTAAAGAGGTTATTGCCTCCGGTGAGACGAAAGTTTCTATAGTTGTCAATGAGGGCTATGATATAGGCATTGATTTCCGTATTGTAGCACCAGAAGAATTTGCTACGACTTTACACCATTTCACTGGATCCAAAGACCATAATGTAGCTATGAGACAACTGGCAAAAGAGAACGATGAAAAAATCAGTGAGTATGGGATTGAAAAAGTGGAAACGGGAGAAGTCCAAACGTTTGAAACGGAAGAAGAATTTTTCCAACACTTCGGTCTTCATTTCATTCCCCCTGAAGTTAGAGAAAATTATGGGGAAGTAGAGAAATTCAAAGAACCTATCGAACTCGTGGAATTGAATGATATTCGCGGGGATCTTCATATGCACTCGACTTGGAGCGATGGAGCTCAGTCCATCAAAGAAATGGCAGAGAAAGCAAAAGCGAAAGGGTATGACTACATCGCCATTACTGATCACTCAAAATACTTGCGTGTAGCAAACGGCTTGAATGAGGAACGGTTACGCCTGCAAAGGAAAGAGATTGAAAAGGTGAATGCAGAAATGGAAGATTTCCATATCTTTGCTGGTATTGAAATGGACATTCTTCCAGATGGATCTCTGGATTTTAATGATGAGTTCCTAAAGGAAATGGACTTTGTCATCGCATCCATCCACTCAAGCTTTCAGCAATCACAGGAACAAATTATGGACAGGTTGACCAATGCCCTCGAAAACCCTCATGTCCATATGATCGCTCATCCGACCGGACGCTTAATCGGCCGACGTGAAGGCTATGACGTGGACCTAGAAGCATTGATTGAAGGAGCGAAGCGAACAGGGACCATCCTTGAACTCAACGCGAACCCCAACCGGCTGGACTTGAGTTGGGAATGGTTGATGAGAGCTCAGGAAGAGGGCGTGAACATTGCTGTTAATACGGATGCTCACAGTTATCCAATGTTGGAGCATATGAAAATAGGAGTTGGAGCAGCTCGAAAAGGGTGGCTGAGAAAAGATTCAGTCATTAATACGTGGACGAAAGAACAGTTGATGGATAAGTTCAAGATCCATAAGGAGTAATAAAGGAGACGGTTACACATGAATCAACGCATCCTTCATGTACTAGAATTCAAAAAAATTATAGAACAATTGAACGAACAAGCAGCATCTTCCTTGGGTAAAGAAAAAACAGCCGCCTTGAAACCATCTTCTGATTTGGAAGAGGTTCGCCACTTGCAAATGGAAACGGATGAAGCTGGACAAGTGCTGCGTTTGAAAGGCCATGTCCCACTTGGTGGTATTTTTGATATCAAACCAAGCTTGAAGCGAACCACAATCGGCGGTACTTTGAGCGCTCTCGAATGTTTAGATGTTGCCAGTACGATCTATGGTGGAAGACAACTGAAGCGTTTCATTGAAGACATGGAAGAACCGGAAATGCCGATTTTAAGAGATATGGTTTCTAAAATTGCTCCATTAAGAGAACTGGAGAGTGAAATCAGAAACTGTATTGATGACCATGGAGGAGTTATGGACGGGGCATCTGAAAAATTGAGGTTCATTCGTTCAAAAATCCGTACTTATGAAAGCCGGGTAAGGGACAAAATGGAGTCTTTTACAAAATCTAAATCCAAAATGCTTTCCGATGCGATTGTGACCATAAGAAATGAACGGTATGTTCTTCCTGTTAAACAAGAATATCGAGGATCCATAGGCGGGATTGTCCATGATCAATCATCTTCTGGGGCTACATTGTTCATAGAGCCTCAAACGGTCGTTGATTTGAATAACCAGCTGCAGGAAGCCCGTGTCCAAGAAAAAAATGAGATTGAGAAAATCTTGAAAGAACTTTCCGATGCGATTGCGGAAAACCATGAACCCTTATATGAAAACGTCAATGGCTTAGGGCATATGGACTTTATGTTTGCCAGAGCGAAGTTAGGCAAGCAGATGAGAGCAGCCATGCCTAAGATGAATGACGAAGGTCGCATCGATATAAAACAAGCGAGACACCCGCTAATACCTGAAGAAGAAGTCGTGCCCAATGACATTGAAATAGGTACGGACTACACATCCATTGTTATAACTGGTCCAAACACAGGTGGGAAAACGGTTACTCTCAAACTCGTAGGTTTGTGTACGCTGATGGCACAGTCCGGCCTACAGGTACCCGCATTGGATGGCTGTGAGATGGCTGTATTCAAAGAGGTTTATGCAGACATCGGAGATGAACAGTCCATCGAACAAAGCTTATCTACTTTTTCTTCCCACATGACCAATATCGTAGACATTTTGGATAAAGTGGACGATCAGTCCTTAGTCTTGTTTGATGAACTTGGTGCTGGAACGGATCCGCAGGAAGGTGCCGCTCTTGCGATGTCCATTCTAGATGAAGTGGTTAACCGGAAAGCCCGGGTCATCGCAACGACGCACTATCCAGAATTGAAAGCTTATGGCTACAATCGTCCCGATGTTATCAATGCTTCGGTGGAATTTGATATTCAAACCCTAAAACCGACCTACCGCTTGTTGATCGGCGTTCCAGGTCGAAGCAATGCGTTTGAGATTTCCAGACGCTTAGGTTTAAGAGAATCCGTGATTGAATCCGCAAAAGGCCATATCGGTGTGGATTCTCAGAGTGTTGAAAATATGATTGCTTCATTAGAGGAATCGAAACGGGGAGCAGAACAGGATTATGAAGAAGCAGAACGATTGCTTGCAGAAGCGGAAGAGCTCCGGAATGAATTGAAGCAAAAATGGGACCAATTCGAAGATCAACGTGAAAAGTTATATGAGAAGGCTGAACAAAAAGCAGAAAAAGCTATTCGACAGGCCAGAGAAGAAGCGGAAACAATCGTCGGCGAGATCCGAAATATGAAATCACAGGCACAAATGAAAGAACATGAATGGATTGAAGCTCGAAAGATGTTTGACGAGGCGCAGCCTGAACTAGCGAAAAAGAAACCGAAAGCAGCTCCAGCACCTAAGAAAGAGTCGAAAGAGTTGAACCCTGGAGATGAAGTGAAACTACTGACTCTTAACCAGCAAGGGACCATTGTGGAACAGACAGGTAAGAATGAATACCAGGTCCAGGTTGGTGTAATGAAAGTAAAAGCCAAACGGAAAGAACTTGAATTCGTAAAGGCCAAGCAACCATATAAAGAAAAGCCTATGGCGACAGTCAAAGGGAAGAACTTCCATGTGAAAACAGAACTAGATTTACGTGGCGAACGATATGAAGATGCGTTAAACCGTTTAGAAAAATACATTGATGACGCTCTGTTAGCAGGCTATCCACGAGTATCCATTATCCACGGAAAGGGGACGGGCGCTCTTCGGACAGCCGTTCAAAATTTTGCGAAAAATCACCGTAGCATATCCAGCCATCGGGCAGGAGGCATGAATGAAGGTGGAAGTGGAGTGACCGTACTTGAGTTTCGGTAATTCATTAAAAAGGGAGCGGAGGAATGAGTAATTTTTGGGAATACACGTTAGTGGAAACCGCCGCTCGTTACAGTGTTGTTGTTCTTTGCTTAGTTCTTTTTATGGCGATATTTGAAATCGTTACTTCCTATAATAACTGGGAAGAAATCAAAAAAGGCAACATTGCTGTAGCGATGGCGACCGGGGGGAAACTATTTGGAATTGCAAACATCTTTCGTTTTTCAATTGAACATAACGACTCACTCACCCAAACGATGGGGTGGGGCTTGTATGGTTTTGCCCTTCTCCTTTGCGGTTATTTCATTTTTGAATTCTTAACCCCATCTTTTAAAATTGATGAGGAAATTGCAAATGACAACCGTGCCGTTGGATTTATTTCCTTGATCATTTCCATCGGCCTTTCGTATGTGATTGGAGCGAATATCATTTAAGGAGAGAGACAGTGGAAACCTTAGCCAAAATATTAATGGTCGTTGCCGCGGCCTTTCTCATCGTCGGCATCCTGTTTTTTATCATATAAGTATAGGATTCATCATCAACCAAGAAGCTCGATTATAATCGGGCTTCTTATTTTTTATGTTAATGTTGTAATAGATATTAAAGTATATGGCAGGATTCTTAAAGACTCAGTTTCGAGACTTTCAGGGGTTCGTTGCCCGGGTTGAGCGCCAGGGGTGGTTGGGAAGCTACTCGCTTTCCTGTGGGGGAGTGGCGAGCTTCCTCGGGCTACCGCCCTGCGGGATCTTGCCTATCTCCTTTCCCCCACGGGAGTCTCGCAGCTTCCCAACCACCCCATTCGATATATGCGTGAAACGAACCCCTTACCGAGTATAAGAATCTGTAACAAATCATGATCTATAGTCATAAAGCGCTCTATAACATGCTTTTTGTATTCATATTAGCGGTGGAAAGATGCATATTGCATTGTTTTCCTTGCAAAATAAAGGCTCCCTTTTCCGCACGTGGTTTCGAGATACTTATATGGTAATGGGGCGGAGGGGAATGGCGAGACTCCTGCGGGAAAAAAAGTGCACGGTGAGACCCCACAGGACGAAGTCCCAGGAGACTCACCGCGCTCCCGCGGAAAGCGAGCTATTCCCCGCAGCCCCCTTCCACTCAACAAAAGTCTCGAAACTGAGTCTTACAATCGGGAGCTTATGTGCAAGAATGAAGTTGATTTTCAGGGCAATATTTTCAATTTTTTAAATAATAATTCAAATATGAGCCTTTAGTCGTTATAATAGGAGAGAAGACAATTATTAGGGAGGTCTGTCAAAATGAGTGATTTTCAACGTCCATGGCACAAGTTGTACCCACCAGAAGTCCCTGTCACCATTGATTACAAAGAACAACCACTCCATGATTACCTTAGAGAAAGTGCTGAAGTTTACGGAGAAAAGAAAGCGCTTTATTTTATGGGCAAGGAGTTGGACTATAAAGAAATTTATGAACAGGCACAAGCTTTAGCCAGTTATTTGCAGGACCTTGGGTTGAAAAAAGGCGATCGTGTGTCCATCATGTTGCCGAACTGCCCTCAATCCGTCATCTCCTATTATGGAGTCCTTATGGCTGGAGGAATTGTTGTCCAGACAAACCCTCTCTATATGGAAAGGGAATTGGAGTATCAAATGAATGATTCAGGAGCCAAGATGATCATTTGCCTTGATATTCTTTATCCAAAGGCAGCCAACATCAAACCTGATACCCCTCTTGAACATATCATCGTGACAGGTATTAAAGATTACCTTCCTTTCCCAAAAAATAAAATTTATCCTTTTATTCAAAAACGGCAATATCAAGTACTTGTCAAACCAGAACAGTCTACAGATACCCATCTATGGACTCATATTTTGAAAAACGCAAGCGGAAACGTCGCAGAAGTAAAGGTTGATCCAAAAGAGGATCTTGCTTTATTGCAATACACCGGAGGAACGACTGGTTTTCCAAAAGGTGTCATGCTTACTCATTACAATTTAATTGTCAACACGCAGATGTCGAAGAAATGGTTGTACAAGTGCAAAGACGGTGAAGAAACCGTTCTCGCTATACTACCGTTCTTCCATGTATATGGGATGACTTCGGTCATGAACCTTTCTGTCATGATGGGGAACAAAATGATTCTTATGCCAAAGTTCGAACCGGAAGATGTTTTGAAAGTCATCGAAAAACAAAAACCGACCTTATTTCCTGGAGCTCCTACGATTTATATTGCCTTGTTGAACCACCCGAACTTGAAAAAATATGACCTTTCATCAATTGAAGCTTGTATAAGTGGATCGGCTCCGTTGCCTGTTGAAGTTCAAGAACGTTTCGAAGCTGTGACTGGTGGTCGGCTCGTTGAAGGGTATGGGTTGACGGAAACCTCACCAGTAACTCATTCTAACCTCGTATGGGGGCAGCGTATGAGTGGAAGCATCGGTGTACCGTGGCCGGATACGGACGCGAAGATTTATAAGATGGATGCTGATGAAGAGGCTGAGAATGGGGAGATTGGAGAAATCGTTGTCAAAGGTCCTCAAGTAATGAGAGGTTACTGGAACAGGCCGGAAGAAACAGCTCAGGTTCTCAGTGAGGATGGCTGGTTCCGCACTGGGGATATGGGGTATATGGATGATGCTGGATACTTTTATATCGTGGATCGGAAGAAAGATATGATCATCGCAGGTGGGTATAACATCTACCCACGTGAAGTAGAAGAAGTCCTTTATGAGCATTCTGAGATTCAAGAAGCGGTTGTGGTAGGAGTTCCTGATCCGTATCGTGGAGAAACTGTTAAAGCCTTCATCGTTAAAAAACAGGGAAGTGAAATTACGGAAGATGAACTGAATGAATATTGCCGTAAAAACATCGCTTCTTATAAAGTTCCGCGTTTGTATGAATTTAGATCCGAGTTACCCAAAACAGCAGTCGGTAAAATCTTGAGGAGGACTTTGATCGATGAAGAAAAGCGTAAGTATGAGGAATCCGAAAGTATTCAATAAACTAAAAAAAGAAAGTTGACAGAATATTTCTTTGCTTGTAGAATAATAAGTGAATGATGATTCATTCATTTTTCAGTTCGCAAAAGCAAGGAGATATACCATTGAAGAAAAATAAACCGAAGTTCAAACAAATCATTGATGCAGCTGTCGAAGTCATTGCTGAAAATGGCTACCACTCTTCTCAAGTTTCTAAGATCGCGAAAAAAGCGGGAGTGGCAGATGGAACCATCTATCTTTATTTTAAAAACAAGGAAGATATCCTTGTATCATTGTTTCAAGAAAAAATGGGGCAGTTCATAGAAAAGATTGAGCAGGAAACAACCTCTAAGCAGTCAGCGGAACAAAAGCTTCTAACTTTAATTCAAACCCATTTTGAACAGCTGGCTGCCGATCACCACCTCGCGATTGTGACACAGTTGGAATTGCGCCAATCGAATAAAGAGTTGAGACAAAAAATCAACCATGTATTGAAGCGCTATTTAAACGTCATTGATCAAATTGTTGAAGAAGGTGTCGAAGAGGAGCTGTTTCGTAGTGGCCTGGATCGCCGTCTTGTACGTCAAATGATTTTTGGAACGATGGATGAGACGGTGACAAACTGGGTGATGAAGGAGCAGCGATATAACATAGAAGAACAGGCAAAAGAAGTCCATAGCTTAATTGTGAATGGATTAGCCCGTCATGATAAGTGAGAAAGGTGATGATGATTTGTCAACTTTATCTTCACAGGTAAAAGGAAATGTAGCAGAAATCACGATTCAGAGCCCACCTGCAAACGCATTGTCCAGTTCCATCCTTCAGGATCTTTCCAAGGAACTGGACCAGATTGAGAGCGATCCTTCCATAAAAGCCATTCTTCTTAAAGGGGAAGGACGCTTCTTCTCCGCAGGAGCAGATATCAAGGAGTTTACTTCTCTCCAAGGAGCAGATGATTACAAGAGCTTGGCAGCTAAGGGGCAGCAATTGTTTAGCAGAATAGAAAATTTGCACGTCCCAGTAATTGCTGCTATTCATGGAGCAGCACTAGGTGGGGGCCTTGAGCTAGCCATGTCCTGCCACATTCGCTATGTAGCGGATGATGCAAAGTTAGGCTTGCCTGAATTGAATCTTGGAATTATTCCTGGCTTTGCAGGTACCCAAAGATTACCGAGACATGTAGGCACAGCGAAAGCTTATGAAATGATCCTGACAGGTGTGCCCATTAGCGGGGAAGAAGCTGCACGAGTGGGTCTGGCAAATCAAAGCTTTTCAAATGAGGAACTCTTTGAGAAAGCAGGACAACTGGCTAAAGCCATTGCCCAGAAGAGCGGGCCAACGATTCACCATGTGATGAAATTGATTCCGTATGCTCATACCTCTCAGTTTGAAGCAGGGAACAATGCCGAAGCGGAAGCTTTTGGAGAGGTCTTTGGAAATGAAGATGCTAAAGAAGGCATCCAAGCCTTTATTGAAAAAAGAAAACCAGAATTTAAAAATCAATAGTCCAGGAGGTATATAGACATGAATATTTACGTTTTGTTGAAAAGAACGTTCGACACAGAGGAAAAAATCTCTGTAAGTAATGGAGTAATTGCTGATGACGGGGCAGAATACATCATCAACCCTTACGATGAGTATGCGGTAGAAGAAGCCATTAATCTGCGCGATGAGCACGGCGGTGAAGTGACAGTTGTAACAATTGGAGAAGAAGAAGCAGAGAAACAACTCAGGACAGCTCTTGCCATGGGAGCGGATAAAGCGGTTCTGATTAACACGGAAGATGACCTTGAAGAAGGTGACCAGTTCACAACAGTTAAGATTCTTGAAGCATTCTTTGAAGATAAAGATGTCGACATTATTCTTGGCGGAAACGTAGCCATTGATGAAGCAAGTGGCCAAGTAGGTCCTCGTCTTGCCGAACGTCTGGATATGCCATGTGTGACGACGATCACGGATATTAAAATTGATGGCACGACAGTTAACATTGAACGTGACGTTGAAGGAGATGTCGAAAAGGTTGAAACGACACTTCCTGTCCTGGTTACATGTCAACAAGGTTTGAATGAGCCAAGGTACCCTTCTTTGCCAGGAATCATGAAAGCGAAGAAAAAACCACTCGATGAACTGGAGATTGATGACCTTGATCTTGATGAAGATGACGTCGAGCCAAAAACGAAAACGACTGAAATTTTCCTTCCACCTGAAAAAGAAGCCGGAAAAGTGCTCGAAGGAGAAGTCGATGATCAAGTAAAAGAACTTGTATCTTTATTAAAAACAGAAGCGAAAGTACTTTAAATAGACAAGGGAAAGGAGAATCTTTATGAGTAAAAAAGTTTTGGTGATTGGGGAAGCTAGAGAAGGATCCCTTCGTAATGTTACATTTGAAGCCATTGCAGCAGCGAATATCGTCAGTGATGGGGGAGAAGTTGTTGGTGTCCTTTGTGGAGACGGTGATTTAAGTGAAATGGGTCAGGAGATGGTTTACTACGGGGCGTCAAGAGTAATCACTGTTTCAAACCCAGATTTGAAAACGTATACATCTGATGGTTATGGTCAAGCTGTATATCAGGTTATCCAAGATGAATCACCTGAAGGGATCATTATGGGTCATACTGCAATTGGTAAGGATTTGACTCCGAAACTTGCAAGTAAACTTGAGTCTGGATTAATTTCAGACGCTACTGAAGTAATCGCAGAGGGTGGAGACGTTGTTTTCACACGTCCAATCTACTCAGGGAAAGCATTTGAGAAGAAAGTGGTTACAGAAGGACTTGTGTTTGCGACCATTCGTCCAAATAACATCCCCGCTCTTACAAGAGATGATTCTTTAGCAGGAAGTATATCCGAAAAAGAAGTGGAAATCTCGAATATCCGTACAATTATTAAAGATGTCCTCCGCAAGTCTTCAGATGGTGTCGATCTTTCTGAAGCGAAAGTCATCATCGCAGGCGGTCGTGGCGTGAAGAGTGCGGAAGGTTTTGAACCGCTGGAAAAACTTGCCGAGGTCCTTGGCGGTACAGTCGGTGCCTCCCGTGGTGCTTGTGATGCTGGTTACTGTGACTACTCTTTACAAATCGGTCAGACAGGGAAGGTTGTTACGC
Source organism: Halobacillus faecis (assembly GCF_007991335.1). Classification (GTDB taxonomy): domain Bacteria; phylum Bacillota; class Bacilli; order Bacillales; family Halobacillaceae; genus Halobacillus; species Halobacillus faecis. The sequence continues at coordinate 22,109 of NZ_BJYD01000002.1, forward strand.
CAGACTTGTATATTGCATGTGGCATATCTGGAGCCATTCAACACTTAGCTGGAATGTCAAACTCTAAGGTCATAGTGGCGATTAACAAGGACCCAGAAGCCAATATATTCAATGTAGCGGATTATGGAATAGTTGGTGACCTGTTCGATGTTGTGCCTAAACTAATTGAAGAAATTAAAGAAATGAAAGTAAACGCCTAATCTCAAAGCCGAAGCCAAATATTTGGCTTCGGCTTTATTCCATGTTTAAATAAGGTATAAACAAATTGTTAGTCACTAAAAATAGATAGTGATATACTCTTAACAGACTATTAGGTCGAGGAGGAATTATAGAATGTCAATTGTAAAAGCAACTGATCAAAACTTTACAGAAGAAACAAATCAAGGTCTTGTCCTAGCTGACTTCTGGGCACCATGGTGTGGACCTTGTAAAATGATTGCACCCGTATTAGAGGAATTGGATGCGGAAATGAGCGATCAAGTCAAAATCGTCAAGCTTGATGTTGACGAAAACCAAGAAACAGCAGGTAAATTCGGTGTCATGAGTATCCCGACACTCCTTCTGTTCAAAGATGGTCAAGTGGTTGATCAAGTTATCGGCTTCCAACCAAAAGAGGCCCTGGCTGAACTGATTCAAAAACATTCTTAATGAATGAAGTTACCATGAAAGCCGCGTTGCCAAGCAGCGCGGCTTTCATCATCTTTTCAGGATATTCTCAGGTTCAAGATCTTAAGCAGCTTTTTGCGTGATATTTATGACTCGAGACGTTGCTTAAGTTGGTCCAGACGATTGAACCTGCATACTTGTTCCATAGTTGTGGTATTTCCCAATATATAATCTACAAGTCATGGAGTGAACTATATGAACTCAACAATTAAAGAGAAGTTGGCTGTTTTGCCGGACCAGCCTGGTTGTTATTTGATGAAGGATAAAAATGATACAGTCATTTACGTAGGGAAGTCTAAAGTTTTAAAAAACCGAGTCCGCTCCTATTTCACCGGTGCACATGATGGAAAGACACAGAGACTTGTCCGTGAAATCATCAATTTTGAATATATTGTGACTACTTCAGAAATTGAAGCTTTAATATTAGAAATGAACTTGATAAAAAAATACGATCCAAAATACAATGTTTTATTAAAAGATGATAAAACTTACCCATATTTGAAGGTGACAGCAGAGAGACACCCCAGGCTGATCGTCACAAGAAATGTGAAGAAAGATAAGGGGAAGTATTTCGGTCCCTACCCAAACGTCATTGCTGCAAGGGAAACAAAAAAGCTTCTAGATCGATTGTACCCATTAAGAAAATGTAATACGATGCCCGACCGTGTTTGTCTTTATTACCACATGCACCAGTGCCTTGGACCATGTGAGTATAAGGTCTCTAAAAAAACGAATGAAGACATTGTGCAAAATATAACGTCCTTTCTGAACGGTGGTCATGCAGATATCAAGAAAGATTTAAAAAAGAGGATGCTCGAAGCTTCAGAAGAGCTTGATTTTGAACGTGCAAAAGAATTAAGGGACCAAATTGAGCACATCGAGTCTGTCATGGAACAGCAGAAAATGACCATGAATGATCAAGTTGACAGGGATATTTTCGGTTATTCCTATGATAAAGGATGGATGTGTGTCCAGGTCTTTTTCGTCCGCCAAGGGAAACTCATCGAAAGGGATGTCACACTGTTTCCATTTTTCGATGATCCAGAAGAAACATTCATCAGCTATATCGGACGCTTCTACTTGCATCAAAACCATCCATATCCTAAGCAGGTCCTCGTCCCGGTTGCAACGGACGTGAATGTTCTAGAAGGAGCATTAGATACGAAAGTTCTCATTCCTATGCGTGGTCGGAAAAAAGAATTAGTTGAGCTTGCTATGAAAAACGCAAAGATATCCTTGGAAGAAAAATTTGCTTTGATTGAACGAGATGAAGAGCGGACCATTAAAGCTGTGGAAGCACTTGGGGATCATCTCCACATTGAAACACCTCATCGGATCGAAGCTTTTGATAACTCCAATATACAAGGGGCCGATCCTGTCTCAGCCATGGTTGTTTTCATTGATGGAAAACCTCAGAAGAAAGAGTACAGGAAGTATAAGATCAGGGATGTAGAAGGACCTGATGACTATGAAACCATGAGAGAAGTAATTCGAAGAAGATATAAGCGGGTGTTAAAAGAAAATCTTCCCCTCCCTGATTTAATCGTGGTCGATGGTGGGAAAGGCCAGATGACCGCCGCTCTTGATGTGCTTGAGAATGAACTTGGGGTTGACGTTCCTCTATGCGGATTAGCGAAGGACGATAAACACAAAACCAGTGAATTATTATATGGAGATCCTCCAAGTCCTATCGACCTTGATCGTCAGTCCCAAGAATTTTATCTGGTCCAGAGAATCCAGGATGAGGTACACAGATTCGCTATTTCTTTTCACCGGCAACTTCGGGGCAAAGGTGCTATTCAATCTGAATTGGATCGTATTCCAGGTGTCGGTCAAAAGCGTAGGCGGTTGTTGTTGAGACACTTTAAGTCTGTTACGGAAATTAAAAATGCTTCCATTGAGGATATTACAAAATTAGGCGTTCCTGAGCCTGTGGCTAACACGATTCTTATCCATCTGAATCAGGACAACGTAGAAGAACCAGCTGAAGAATAACAGCTGGTTCTTTGCTTTCTTTATTTATCCTTTTAGTGCTTTAATCTCAACAAAGTTTTCTTTGTGGTTTTTTTCTTCAAAACATTCATATGTATGATCACTCATTTGGCAGATGATTTCTGCCATAAACCCACATTCCATGCGAAAATCGACTTCAAACATCTTTTGATTCAGCCTCTTCTCTATCATATGGCCGCTCAACTTAAAAACCATTTCTTTTCTTTTTTCTTTGACTAAAACAAGCTCTCCCCAGCCCATGTACTGGAAAAACTCATAGAGTTCATCCATGGTGCTGATCTCTGTCTGTCTAGCCATGTTTTTCCCCATATAATAAAGGAGGTAAGGGGCATCTTTCCCTAAGAAGTCCGGAAGGGTGTAATAACGCATCAAATCAAAACCTGCGCCTGTCCCTACAAGCGATGAAATGTTGCCAGTTGTTAGCTTCGTAGATTCTTTCAAAACGCTCAGTCCTTTCTCTCCTTATTATCACTCGAAACGAGGTTCGGTGCAATAAAAATTGTCCCTTTTTATCGAAAGGAAATAAATGTGTATTTTCGAGCAAATTATGAACGTGCTTTCTTGACGCTCATACGGGATAGAAGTACAATAAACATGTCACAAATTGTACATTGGTCAGACAAGTAAGAAGGGAAGAGGGGCTTTTCCTATTATTTTTAACGCTAAATTAAAGCGCTTAACTGTCTGAAAAATGTTCATATTCAAACTGTTATCATCTTGAGGGGGGTAAATATGGCGGGAACACGCGGATACGTTAATCGAAGACTGCATTCACTTTTGGGAGTCGTCCCGATCGGGATCTTTTTGATCCAACACTTGACTGTGAACTATTTTGCAACACGTGGACCAGAAGCATTTAACGCTGCAGCTCATTTTATGGAGAGCTTGCCATATCGTTATGTACTGGAGACTTTTATCATCTTTTTGCCACTGTTGTTCCACTCTATTTATGGAGTGTATATTGCTTTCACAGCGAAAAGTAATTTATCTAACTTCGGTTATTTCAGGAACTGGATGTTCATCTTCCAACGGATCACTGGAATCATCACACTCATATTCATTGCATGGCATGTATGGGAAACGAGAATTGCTATTGGTTTCGGTTGGGCAGAATTGAACTATTCGTTGATGGAAGGCATCCTTACTGAACCTTTCTTCTTTTGGTTCTACATAGTAGGGGTCATTTCAACGACTTTCCACTTCTCTAATGGTCTTTGGTCGTTCTTTGTCAGCTGGGGAATTACAGTATCACCTCGCTCACAGAAGATTATGACCTATGCAAGCATCATCATTTTCCTTGCGATTTCTTATGTTGGTGTTCGTACACTGATTCAATTCGCATATGGCATATAGTCAATGAAAATTTTAATCACAAAACGGTAGATTTTTAGTATTCAAGGGAGTGAGCTTCAATCATGACAAACCGTAATATTGTTGTTGTCGGTGGTGGTTTAGCCGGCCTAATGGCAACAATTAAAGCAGCAGAACAAGGGGTTCACGTGGACTTGCTTTCCATTGTTCCTGTTAAGCGTTCTCACTCTGTATGTGCCCAAGGCGGAATCAACGGGGCAGTTAATACGAAAGGGGAAGGCGATTCCCCATGGGAACACTTTGACGATACAGTTTATGGAGGCGACTTCTTAGCTAACCAGCCTCCAGTAAAAGCGATGTGTGATGCAGCACCAGGAATTATTCACTTGCTTGATCGTATGGGCGTTATGTTCAACCGTACACCGGAGGGATTGCTTGATTTCCGTCGTTTTGGTGGAACACAACACCACCGTACAGCATTTGCTGGAGCAACGACTGGACAACAACTTCTTTACGCTCTTGATGAACAAGTGCGTCGCCACGAAGTGAATGGGCTAGTAACGAAATATGAAAACTGGGAATTCCTATCCGCAATCGTCGATGACAATGGTGTAGGCCGAGGCATTATTGGTCAGAACCTTAGTGACCACGAAATTAAGGCCTTCCCAGCAGATGCAGTTATCATGGCAACAGGCGGACCTGGAATCATTTTCGGTAAGTCGACGAACTCTGTCATCAATACAGGATCTGCAGCAGGTGCCCTTTATCAACAAGGCGTAGACTATGCTAATGGGGAATTCATTCAAATTCACCCGACAGCCATTCCTGGGGATGACAAACTGCGCCTTATGAGTGAATCCGCTCGTGGTGAAGGTGGACGCGTATGGACATATAAAGATGGGGAGCCTTGGTACTTCTTAGAAGAGAAATATCCGGCTTATGGAAACCTCGTTCCACGTGACATTGCGACACGGGAAATCTTTGATGTTTGTGTCAATCAAAAGCTTGGAATCAATGGTGAAAACATGGTGTATCTTGACCTTTCCCATAAAGATCCAAAGGAATTGGACGTTAAGCTTGGCGGAATCATTGAAATCTATGAAAAATTCGTAGGCGATGATCCGCGTAAAGTACCGATGAAGATTTTCCCTGCAGTGCACTACTCTATGGGTGGCATGTGGGTCGATTATGACCAAATGACCAATATCCCTGGTATTTTTGCTGCCGGAGAATGTGATTATACTCAACACGGCGGGAACAGACTCGGGGCAAACTCACTTCTATCTTCCATTTTTGGTGGAATGGTAGCTGGACCGAATGCAGTTAAATATATTGATGGACTAGAAACACTGGCGGATGATATGACATCCAAGCTGTTTGAAGAGAAAGTAAAAGAAGAACAGGATAAATTCGAGGAAATTATGAACATGGATGGCGATGAAAATGCTTACCAAATTCATAAAGAACTTGGAGAATGGATGACTGACAACGTAACAGTTGTTAGGGAAAACGAAAAACTTCTTAAAACAGATGAAAAAATCGTGGAACTGATGGATCGATACAAACGTATCAACATCAATGACACTTCTCGCTGGAGCAACCAGGGAGCGATGTTCACTCGTCAACTTTGGAACATGCTTCAATTGGCCCGTGTTATTACTCAAGGTGCTTACAATCGTAATGAAAGCCGCGGTGCACACTATAAGCCTGAGTTCCCTGAACGTAATGACGAAGAGTGGCTGAAGACAACGGTTGCTAGCTTTGATAAGGAAAACAATAAGCCGGTATTCCGTTATGACGAAGTCGATACATCCTTAATCGAGCCTCGTAAACGTGATTACTCGAAAAGTAAATAAAGGAGGTAACGATCATGAGCGAAAATAAAACGATCACGATGATCATCACTCGTCAGGACCACCCTGATGAACCATCTTATGAAGAGAAATTCGAGATTCCGTATCGTGAAAATATGAACGTCATCTCTGCGCTTATGGAAATTCGCCGTAACCCTGTCAATGCAGATGGGGAACCGACGACTCCTGTTTATTGGGATATGGGTTGCTTGGAGGAGGTATGTGGTGCGTGTTCCATGGTGATCAACGGAACACCACGTCAATCCTGTACAGCACTTGTTGACCAACTTGAACAGCCGATCCGCTTGGCTCCTATGACGACATTCCCAGTCAACCGTGACCTCGCTGTTGACCGAAGCCGGATGTTCGATTCATTGAAGAAGGTGAAAGCCTGGATTCCAATTGATGGAACCTACGATCTTGGACCAGGACCCAAGATGCCAGAAAGTAAGCGTCAGTGGGCTTATGAGCTATCCAAATGTATGACATGTGGAGTATGCTTGGAAGCCTGCCCGAACGTCAACAGTAAGTCTGACTTCATCGGACCTGCTCCGTTGTCTCAAGTTCGTCTATTCAATTCCCACCCTACAGGGGAAATGAATAAGAGCGAGCGTTTACAGACAATCATGGATGAAGAAGGACTTATGGGCTGCGGGAACGCACAAAACTGTGTTCAAGCGTGTCCAAAAGGAATTCCATTGACGACTTCCATCGCTGCACTTAACCGTGACACAGCTATTGAATCTTTCAAAAGTTTCTTCGGAAGCGATCAACGCGTATAATTTTACTACTAAAAGAAGTCTCCATTTCATATGGAGACTTCTTTTTTTCTACCATGTATATCTATTTCCTTCACAACCGCTCCCTATTCTGGAAGAATCAGTTGCGGGATGTTTGAGTGAGTTTAGGGATCAGGGAAACAGTTCGCTTTCTATGAAAAGACAATGGGTTGTAGGCTGAAAGTTCCGTAGTATAATAGACTTGGTTGAATAATGTACGAAGGTGGATTTATATGTTTAATTTCAAATGGTCTCAGTGGCTGGTCCTGTCCTTTTTTATCCTATCCGCTTGTTACATGATTGTTTTATCCGTCACACAGCCATACCTTGGGATCGACGTGAACGATAGACAAGGAGAGCGCGTGGTGACCTCTGTACATAGTGGAAGTTGGGGAGACCGTCATGGAGTTCCTCTCGGGGGAAAAGTCATTTCAATTAATGGTGCATCCCCAGAAGAACATCGTTCTGTTTCAATGTTTGATGAACTAGAGGGAGCGAACTCCTTTTCGATCCAACATAATGGAGAAGAAATACTCTACAATGATATTGAAAATTCAAGTCCCATTCATTGGTTATTGTATATTGTCCTTCCTGCTCTTTTCTTTTTAGTCATTCTGGGAATATCCTATTTGGTCTATAAACGGGTGCCGAAAAGGTATTCAGCGGGACAGTTAATTTTGTTCTTTCTTGCTATTGCAACTGGATATTTAAGTAACGGCGGGGCTGTAAGAGATGATTTGTACGGGTTGTTTTTGAACACGGGGTTGTTCTTGTTTTCGCCTGTCATTTTAATTCATTTCTTATATAATTATTTTCAGGAGTTGGACATTTATTGGTTTTCTAAGAAAATGGTGTACTTGTTATACCTTACTGTAGGACTTGTATCTTTATTAGAAGGCTACTTCCTTCTCACTGAATCTTATCCAGCATTTTTTGAGCCTGTTCCTGGCCAGTTGCTTTTAGTTTTGTATATTATTTCTTTTTATATCATTTACCGAGGGTTGTATATTCACAAAGGTGTAGCGGTAGGACCTATTTTCAAATATATGGCTGTAGGAATGACGATCGCGTTCTTTCCTTACATTTTCCTTTATTTAATTCCTGCCCTTGCTTTCGGGGTGAAGGTGATTTCTCTTGAAGTTGGAGCTATGTTCCTCATCGCTTTACCGATCACCTTCCTGTATTTGGTGACGAGAGAAAGATTGATTGATATTGATTTTGTCATGACACGTGTCCGGTATTATATGATCCTTTCCGTCCTTCCTAGTATAGCGCTCATGTTTACAATTGGCTGGCTGGTTGAAGAAGATCTATACGTTGTCAGTTACATTCAGATGTTCCTATTGTTTCAATCTTCTTTAGTCATATTTCTATCAGCGAAAGAAGTGCTGGATTTCAAACTTCAGCGGTATTTATTTTCCGCTCGCTATGGTTATCAGGAAAGCATGCACCGAATGGCTCAGGACATGAAGGACCAATCCAACGCGGTGGACTTAATGAAAGTCATGCGTGATGAAGTGAAAAATGTACTGAATGTTCGAGATATTTACATTTATTCCAAGCATAATAAACGAAATATGTACTGTGTCTATGACCAGATTCCAGGGGACATCATCGACCATTTTGATGAGCATTTGAATAATCACCATTATGATATTGGTTCGGTGATTGAAACGGAGAAGGGATTTGGAGTCATTGTTGGCTATTCATTAGAAAAGCTGACTATGATGTGGTGTAAAGGCAAAAAAGATTACACAAACTTGAACCGCGATGAGAAGACGTATTTGCAAACGATCTCTCATAATGCAAATATTGCCATTCAAAACATGAACACAATTGAAGATCTTTTAAAAGAACTTCGCAAATTGAGAAGTGACCAGACTCAGAAGTATCCAACCTGGCTTTCCAGGTTACTGTTCACGATCGCTGAAAATCAAAGAAAACAGCTATCCATTGATTTGCATGACACGGTGCTTCAAGAGCAACTGTACCTTTACAGAAAGATGGATGATTTGATCAGGCAAAGAAATGATCTAACTCCAAGTTTACATGCAGAATTGATGGTTTATAAAGAGTCTCTCCTCGATAGTATTCACTTGATACGCGAGACATGTAACGAGCTGCGTCCGGCATTCATTGAGGAGATGGGACTTGTTCAATCATTAAAAAATTTGATTCATCAATATCAGCTCCGCTCAAACTTTACCGTCTATTTTACGGATGAACGTTTTGATGCAGAACTCGATCAGGAGCGGCTTTTAGCTATTTTCCGAGTTGTTCAAGAGCTTTTGACAAATGCCATGAAACACTCGGATGCAAAGATTGTTAAACTCTCATTATCCAGCCAGGGAAATCAAGTGATGCTTTTGTATTCCGATAACGGAAAAGGCATGGACTATTCGGTTCAACGTGATTTATTCTCACACATTGGGTTATCAGGTATTGAACAACGGGTCAATGGTCTGAATGGACACCTGGAAATAGAGACAGCACCAGGCGAAGGGTTTAAGACGATGATTACGTTCCCAATCGAAATAAAAAGGGAGGTCCAAGTATGATGAATGTGTTAATCGTCGATGATCATCCTGCTGTAGGGGCAGGTACGAAGTCGATGCTCGAGCAAGAAGGGGACATGAAAGTAGATGTGACCCATGAAAATCAAAAGGTAGAACCCCTTCTAAAAGAAAAAGACTATGATATGGTTTTATTGGATTTATACATGCCGGGAATAAACGGAATTGAGCTGGCGAAGAAAATTCGTAAGTCCTACCCTGATCTTAAGCTCCTTATTTATACAGGGTTTGATTTGAACACCCATTTTAATATGTTAGTAGAAGCAGATATTAATGGTTTTGTCAGTAAGACGGCAACTAGTGAGCAACTGGTAACCGCGATTCGTTGTGCATGCAGAGATGAGGTAGTTATTCCTATCCACTTGTTTAAACAGTTACGAAGATCAGAAGCGAGTGTAAGTACTCCTTCAAACGCAGAAGAAGGCAATGGGTTTTCATTAAATGAAAAAGAACAGTCTATTTTACAGGAAGTAGCCTCTGGTTATACCAACAGAGAAATCGCACAAACCCTTCACATGTCGCAGCGAAGTGTTGAATACACCTTAACTGGAATTTTTAATAAACTGAATGTAAGATCGCGTACAGAGGCGCTCTTTAAAGCACAAGAACTCGGGCTTGTGTCTAAATCGTGAAAGCGTAGCACAGGGCGACCCTCCTGTTCATACGATACAGAGACTAAATAATTCCCCTCATATAAGCTCAGGGACAACAAGGAGGGGTACGCTTGTGAAGGAGGACGGCTATCGGCCAACACAAATTCTTACCAAGCGGGAGCGAGAAGTTTTCGAGCTTCTAGTACAGGATAAGACGACACGTGAGATCGCAAAAGAGCTCTTCATTTCAGAGAAAACTGTGCGGAATCACATCTCGAACGCAATGCAAAAGCTAGGGGTGAAAGGGCGCTCCCAGGCAGTGGTAGAACTTCTGCGTATGGGAGAACTGGAATTGTGATCTCCATAGAACAGCAAACCATTGCTTTTGAGATGGAGAGGGTCCTTTCAGGTAGGGTCGCGTAAAACGCAGCCATACCTGAAAGGGTTTTTCTTATAAAGAGAAGTTAGACCTTGAATTTTTCTGCTCAAACCATGAGAATGGAATTTATAAAGTATTTTCGTTAGGAGTGCTGAATGTGACAAAATCACAACAGACGTCCATGATGGCTGATGTAGAAAAAGAATTGAGATACATAGCCGGAATTATTAAACAAAGAGGACGAGTTATCTTAAACCATTATCCAATTACAGCTCCACAATTCGTTGCTCTCCAGTGGCTTTTAGAAAAGGGAGACATGACGATAGGAGAGCTCTCCAATTATATTCACCTTGCTTGCAGCACGACAACAGACCTTGTGGACCGTATGGAAAAGAACGAGCTTGTAGAGAGAATTCGTGATCCTAAAGACCGCCGTGTTGTCCGTATTCATGTATTGGAAAAAGGAGAGAAAATCATCCATGAGGTGATTGAGAAACGTCAGAATTACCTCGAAGAAGTCTTGAAAGGCGTGCCGGAAGAAGACGTAGAAACACTCAACCGTTTACTCCACGTTCTCCATGAAAACATGAAAGAGACAGACAAGGAAACAGACAACTAAGATATAAAAGAGGGATGCGAATTGAAACAACCAATAGGAGTAATAGACTCAGGCGTGGGCGGTTTAACGGTGGCAAGAGAATTGATGCGCCAATTACCCAAAGAAACTTTTCTTTATCTAGGTGACACAAAAAGATGTCCATATGGTCCTCGCTCTGAGGAGGAAGTGCGGGCATTCACTTGGCAAATGGTCAATTTCTTATTAGAGAAAAATATAAAGATGTTGGTAATTGCCTGTAATACAGCCACGGCCTATACGCTTACAGAACTTCAGGAAACGCTGGATATCCCTGTGATTGGTGTCATTGAACCGGGAGCCCGTGCAGCTATTAAATTCAGTCGTAATAAACGAATTGGTGTAATCGGTACGGAAGGAACAATCGAAAGTAAAGCGTATCCAAATGCACTTTTTGCCATTGACCAAAACATACGAGTCAATGGCCTTGCATGCCCTCCTTTTGTACCAATGGTGGAAGACGGAATTCTCGCGGGTCCGAAAGCAGAAGGAATCGTTTCCAATACGCTCCAACCTCTGAAAGAGATGAATCATATCGACACCCTTATTTTAGGTTGTACCCATTATCCTTTGATTAAGGACCTCGTGCAAAAAGAGATGGGAAATCATATACAAGTGATTAGTTCAGGAGAAGAGACAGCAAGGGAGGCCAGCCTGATCCTTGCATACCATAAACTTTTAGAGAAAGGGAACGAGTCTCCTATTCATGAATTTTATTCGACGGGGGATATCGAAAAGTTCCGTTTAGTTGCAAATAGTTGGTTTGAAGAACCCGTTCAAATTCTTAAATCCGTTCAAATTGAACATGTTCCAAGCTCTGCTTACTAAGCAGAGCTTTTTTTGTTGAAAGTCATGTGAAGTGGTGATCACGAAGCCAGGCACGTATATGAAGTGTAAGTCAGGAAGCCGGTGTACACTTTTTCAATAAACATCGCATTCTCTTACATGAAATTCTCTGGTCTAATCCTTCGAGGGGCTCGTATATATGGTAGTACAATCTATCTCAGGAGGGAAAACTATGAAGAATTACGGCTACAAACCCTTTATACTCGCGGTTTTATTGCTGTTGAGTACAGGGTTACTTTCAGGCTGCCTTTTTGAAGGAGAGCAATCATTAGAGAAAATGGATACACCTGAAGAGGCGGTTACAACAACGCCAGATCCGAGTAGTGATGAACCTCAACCTGAAGGAGAAGGTGAAAATACAGAAGGGGAAGATGGAGAAGGAGCAGAAGGTGATGCTTCTTCAGCCACAGTCGCTCGTGAGGTTTATTTAATGGACGCGAACGGCATGGTTGCACCACAAACCCTAGAACTGCCGGCCTCAGAAGAGGTTGCTACACAGGCACTTGAGTATATGGTGAAAGATGGACCTGTAACGAATTTACTGCCGAATGGTTTTGAAGCGGTTCTTCCTGCTGGAACAGAGATTCTTGGAGTGAATGCCAAAGAGGATGGCACGCTTGTGGTGGATGTATCGGAAGAATTTAAAAACTATGCGGCTGAAGATGAAGAGAAGATTTTACAAGCTATGACCTATACACTGACTCAGTTCGAAAATGTGAAACGAATCAAACTTTGGATCAACGGTCACGAACAACAAGTGATGCCTGTCGACGGGACCCCAATTTCAAAAGGGGTCTCCCGGGCTGATGGGATCAACCATAGTGTAGGGAACAACACTGATATTATAAACAGTGAAGCGGTCACGGTTTACTTCCCTGCTCAAAATGGAGAACAGGTTTATCAAGTCCCTGTGACTACCCGAGTAGCAAAGGGAAGTGACGAATATACCGCAATGGTTCAGGCGTTACTCGAAGGCCCTGAACTTGGGAGTGCACTGATGAACCCATTCAATGAAGGAGCACAATTGGTCAACTCCAAGCTTGAAAACGGGGTTCTGACCGTGTCCTTCAATGAGAACATACTGACGAGTGTGGACGAGCAACCCTCTTTATCTGATGCGGCATTAGCAAGCCTTGTCATGAGTCTTACTGATCAAGCAGACGTTGAATCCGTCGAGGTTCATGTCGATGGAACAGAACAAGTGTTCAATGAGGCTGGAGAGCCTTTGGCTGAGCCTGTTTCAAGACAGGATATTAATGGCGCAGAAGCCATGTAGTCAATAAATACAATCATAAAGCGCTTCAAAAGTGAAAAGCTTTTGAAGCGCTTTTCCATTTGAGCTTTAACTACCTCACGCATGTAATTTGTGTTAAGATGGGCAAGGATAATGGTGTAGGTAAAAGGAGGTCGTTACTGATGAGAAATGATCATCGGGAAGTCAACGAACTAAGAAAAGTAACAATCGAAACAGATTATGTGAAGCATCCAGAAGGGTCCGTACTGATCAGCTTTGGAGATACGAAAGTAATTTGTAATGCCAGCGTAGAGGATCGTGTACCTCCTTTTTTACGTGGACAAGGAAAAGGTTGGATTACAGCTGAATATGCAATGCTGCCTCGTGCAACCGAACAAAGAAATATCCGTGAGTCTTCAAAAGGGAAAGTTTCTGGCCGTACGATGGAAATCCAACGTTTAATTGGACGTTCCCTTCGTGCCGTTGTAGATTTAGATAAAATCGGCGAGCGTACCATCTGGGTCGATTGTGATGTCATCCAGGCTGATGGAGGAACACGTACAGCTTCCATTACTGGAGCCTTTGTTGCCGTCGTTATTGCTTTAGGTAAACTAGTGGATAAAAAAGCGATCAAAGAACTGCCGATTACAGATTTCTTGACAGCTATTTCTGTAGGTGTATTACCTGGTGGCAACGAGATCCTTGATCTTTGTTATGAAGAAGACAGTAAAGCACAGGTGGATATGAACGTCATTATGACGGGTAAAGGTGAATTTGTTGAGTTGCAGGGGACTGGAGAAGAAGCAACATTCTCTATGCAGCAACTGAATAAGATGTTGTCTCTTGCAGAAGAAGGCGTTGCAGACCTAATCAAACTCCAGGAAGAAGCCATCGGAGAATGGTCAGACGTCATCCGTACAAAAGCAGAGGCAGCTAAATAAATGAAGGAACTGATCGTAGCGACGAAGAATCCAGGGAAAGTGGATGAGTTCCGTCAGATGTTTTCAAAGTACAATATTTCTGTGAGATCCTTGTTAGATATTGATCGTTCCATCGATATAGAAGAAACAGGATCAACATTTGAAGAAAATGCGGTCATTAAAGCCGAAGCGATGGCAGAGCATTTTGGGGTCCCTGTTGTGGCTGATGATTCAGGATTGGAAGTCGACGCGTTGAACGGAGAACCAGGTGTTTATTCTGCCCGCTATGCAGGTATAGAGAAAGATGACGGGAAGAATACAGAAAAACTTTTAAAAGAGCTACAAGAAGTACCTGAAGAAGAACGTTCAGCACGGTTTGTGTGTGCCGTAGCGGTCGCTAGGCCAGGAGAAGACACTTTTGTCAGAAGAGGGACATGTGAAGGTACGATTGCGGGCGAACCTCAAGGCACGAATGGTTTCGGTTATGATCCTGTCTTTATACCGGAAGGATCATCCCGCACAATGGCAGAACATTCCTCTGAAGAGAAGAACGCAATCAGCCACCGACACCACGCCATACAACAAATTGAAGAGTGGTTGAAAACTCAAAGCTAATTGAGGTGAGTCGTATGCCAAAAGTTTTAATAGTAAGTGATACCCACGGTTTAAAAAAAGAAGTGGTGGAAATTAAAAAAAGACATCAGGATGTCGATGCCATGATCCATTGCGGAGATTCTGAACTCGCTTATGATTCCAAAGAACTGGAAGGCTTCTCTTATGCAAAAGGGAACTGTGATTTCGAACCGGAAATGGAAGAAGAACAGACCCTTCAAGTGGGGGAAATAACGTTTTTGGTTGTTCATGGACATCTGCATCAGATCAAGTCCACGTTGATGCCGCTCTCGTATCGTGCAGAAGAAGTTGGTGCTCAAGTTGCCTGTTTCGGGCACTCGCATAAAGCAGGGGCAGAAAAAGTCGGTGACACGCTTTTCATTAACCCAGGCAGCGCAAGGCTTCCGAGAGATCGGGAAGAACCAACCTATGCGATTCTAGAATGGAATAACCTAAGCGACGTACATTTGCAATTTTATCATGTGAACGGCGACCCTATGCCTGACTTGCACATGACAACAGTGCTTGCAGCGAAGAATTAAATTCTTTGCTGCAAACCTGTTGACATTTCTCCATATCCTTAATATAATAATTCTTGTCCGCTTCACAAGACAGCAACAAAAACTTGTTCTCTTAAAAGTTAACTTTTAACTATGCGGGTGTAGTTTAATGGTAAAACCTCAGCCTTCCAAGCTGATGACGAGGGTTCGATTCCCTTCACCCGCTCCATTACATAACTTAAACTTTTCAAGAGTATGTCCCAGTAGCTCAGCTGGATAGAGCATGATCGAATATGCTCCGAAGCGATGCTACAACGTACCGATTTCAAAGCATCTTGAATTTACTCATGAAATCGGGACGACAGCCGACAAAAGTTTGCACATTCAACTACATATTATTCCATGTCCCAGTAGCTCAGCTGGATAGAGCAACAGCCTTCTAAGCTGTGGGTCGGGAGTTCGAATCTCTCCTGGGACGCTAAATGAAAAAAGCTGTTTCCTTTGCTTAGCAAAGGAAACAGCTTTTTTATTGATGTTAAATCAATATTCATCTTTGTTATCATGCACATTTACCATTATACAGTCTTCAGATTTAAAGCATGACCAAGGACATTGCAATCATAAATGGTTTTTGACACATCGTTCTGAATTTATTGAGCATAGCATCCAGTTCCTGAGATTTAACAAGAGCATTGGAGTAATTTTGATCGATGAGATACGCTTGGTACATCTCTCTTCTTTTATCTTCAATTTCATTTCTTAGTTTCTCACAATCCATAGGACTTCTCCTTTTTTTAAAATAATTTTACCCTATGGAATAGTTGGTAAGTAATTATTAGTCACTTTTTTAGAAAAATGTCACAATTTCGAGGTCATTTGCTGATTTAAAAGATGGAAAAGGATCTGTAGGTTAAAGCTTTGTAAACTAGTTTTTGGTCCGGAGCGTGAAAAATGGAGCCAAACTGGAACTTTGGATATCATGTGAATCAATTTCTCGATATCCAAAAGAAAGCGTTGTATTCGTTTAATAGCACGGGTCAGAGATATAAAAACGAAAGAAGCGTCCAGAAATAAGGGTCTGGACGCTTCTTTTTTTTCAGAGAGCTCATAAGAAACGTTTCTTCATCTCAGGTGATGGCAGTTGGCAGGTCTCTTGTTTACCGAACCAATCATATCGGTTTTTTGAAAAGATTTTGTATGCCCAATCCCTAATCTGTCTAGGGACTAGGATGAAAACAAATCCAAATTTCCAAAAACCTTTCAAGCCTTTACATATTCTTAAGGCAGCCGTGGATTGAAGGTAAGCCTTAGAACCTTCAATGAGGACCAGGCTGTCCACTTCATTAGGAACATCATATTCCCGCATGATTGATTCTCCAACTTCACTTTGCTGAGAAGCAAATTTGAAACGTCCTTCTGGATCTCTCTTAATAATGAACTGCACACTTTGATTGCAAAAATTACATTCCCCGTCAAACAGGATGATCCGTTCCATGTCCAATCACCTCTACATTAATTTTATCATGTTTAACAACAAAAGGTGTGCTCAACATGAGGCACATGTCACGTATTCTTCATACGCTAAGGTGTAGAAGGGGTGATTTGTTTGATTGCTTTCACATATATCCTGATTGGAGTGTTTTTTTGCTTTCATCAAAAAGAACCTGTAGACCAGACTAGAGAAGAGCAGTCCATATATATGTTCGTGCTATTAGGTTGGATCATTCTTTGGCCCCTATTCTTAATCCGCATATTTCTTAAAGGTAAATAAAGGATAGAGAAGATGGTTTTAACTCTCATACGTGCACCTTCTCAAGCACACAATAGGAATGGCTCTTAGGCCAAGCGATTTGAGGAGTGATCAGGATGGAGAAGAAGAATGTTCAGTGGTTGCCGATTGTCGCTTCTATCGGAATCGGTGCTGCCACCTACAGCATGATGACTGGTCAGGCAGGACAGTTGCAGAACGTGATCCCAAGCATTGCTAAAATGTCTGGACAACGCCAGGGCAACTCAACCTCTAATCAATAAAAAAAGGGTGTGCATGGTATGCACACCCTTTCTATATTCCTCTATAATAACGTTCCCATTTCAATCGAACGTTTGGTGTCGATTCATGTAAGTTGGAGATTTTCTTTAGGCAATTTCATAGATCGCTTATCAATTTCTTTCGTCAGTAAGTGGACGAATTCATCATCTAATTGAAGTTTCACGGACTCTATGTACGTTTCCAGCAATGTTTGATCATCTAGCAATGACAAAACGATACATCCCCTTAAATTTATAATTCGGTGAAATTTTATTCACATTCACTAATTTTAGCAAAAAAAATGAAAACATCATGAGTAAAAAGTCCTGTTTTTTGCTAAGATGAAACAAATTAGGATATTATATTGAGATAAAGTTTACGAATGATTAAAGGAAGTGTCCATCTATGTCTGTAAACAACGAATGATGACGCAATTTCCATTTATATAGAAAGTAGAAGTGTTTTCTTTGTGTTTGTTGTGAATATACTTTAGTATATCCTAATAAGCTGAATGAATAGAGGTTTGAAAAACATACAGTAGGGTTAAAATGAGGGAAGTATAAACTCTAGGGAAGGGTGTCTTATGGAAAATAAAAACGGGAACTTAGTCATGTTCCCAAAATGGAAAACCACTCTGGAACGAGTAGGGCTGGAAGCTTTGAAGGAAAAAAGGTATAAAGACGCTTCAGAAGCCTTGGAGCCTCTTGTGGAGTATGGCGTTGCGAATGCGGATGTGATCACAGGCCTTTTGATGAGTTGGATTGAACTTGGGTTGTTTGATGAAGCGGAAGAGTTGTGCCAAAAGCAAATGAAAGAAGATTATGAACAGTACTACCATTATTTACATATCTATATCACCATCTTATTTCAAAGTAATCAGTATGAAGAAATCATTAACCTTTTGGAAGAAGTATTTGAATCCGAGGATATTCCTCATCAAAGTCGTACCCAACTCTGGCAAATGTTTGAGGTAAGCCGGAAACTTCTCGAAGATCGCCATAAAGAAGAAGGTACGAAGTATTTTGATGAATTTCATCAAGCCTTGAATTCTGATGATATACATAAGCAATGGCATGCACTTGACCAATTGAGAAAACAATCCCCTGCCCCTTTTGAGGAGGATTTTCAACGGATTTTAATGAAAGAAACCGTCCACCCGATTATTAAATCCTCCATATTGGAATGGTTCCGGGATGCAGGTTGGAGTGAAGAGTTGACCATCAAAAAATTTGGGCAGACCTCAACGATTGTCCCATCGGAATTAACACAGCTTCATTCCGATTACATCATTAAACAAATACAAATGAGACTTGGTCAAATCGAACAAAACAACCCGACGATGTATGAGATGATTAATCGTCTTTTATATCATTATTGCTATGTCCGGTATCCAATATTTCCTAATGAAAAGGAAGTCCCGGTAATCGTTGAAGCCCTTAAACAATTAGGACATGAGTATTTACAGCTCCCGTTGTCTGTAAATGACGAATTAGAGAACGTGGAGAAATACAAATCTGAAATTGAGCTATGTGAACAACATTACGTATTGATCATAGGGGAATAAATGAACAGGTCACGGCTTGAAAGGCTGTAGGATTATGTTATAATGTAGTGGTTGCAAACGAGATTCGTATGTAAAAAGAGTCATAGAATCATCAGATCATCGTCTTCGGACGAAAATGAATGAATAGATGTTGGAGGGAATTTTTTATGTCAGCAAAATGGGAAAAACAAGAAGGCAATCAGGGTACTTTGACTGTAGAAGTACCTGCAAGTGAGTTCGACAAAGCACTTGACCAAGCCTTCAAAAAAGTAGTTCAACAGGTACAAGTACCTGGTTTCCGTAAAGGTAAAGTACCACGTAAACTTTTCGAACAGCGTTTCGGAGTGGAGTCCCTTTATCAAGATGCCCTTGATATCGTTCTTCCGCAAGCTTATACAGAAGCTGTTGAAGAAACTGGAATCGAACCTGTTGATCGTCCAGATGTAGACGTGAAACAAATCGAAAAAGGTCAAGACCTTGTATTCACAGCTGAAGTTACTGTGAAGCCAGAAGTGAAGCTTGGCGACTACAAAGGTCTTGTTGTAGAAGAGCAGGATACTGAAGTATCTGATGAAGATGTTGAAAACGAACTGAAGCAAATGCAAGAACGTCAAGCAGAGCTAGTTGTGAAAGAAGATGCAGCTGTTGAAAATGGCGACACAGTCGTTATGGATTTCGAAGGTTTCGTTGATGGCGAAGCATTCGAAGGTGGACAGGCAGACAACTACTCCCTAGAAGTTGGTTCTGGCTCTTTCATCCCAGGTTTCGAAGAGCAGCTGGTTGGTAAAAAAGCAGGAGAAGAAACAGACGTTGAAGTTACTTTCCCTGAAGAATACCATGCAGAAGATCTAGCTGGTAAATCGGCTACTTTCAAAGTTAAAATTCACGAAGTAAAAGGAAAAGAACTTCCTGAGCTTGATGATGAATTCGCGAAAGATGTCGACGAAGAGGTCGAATCTCTTGAAGAACTGAAGACAAAAACTCGTGAGCGTCTAGAAGAGCAGAAGAAAACAGATGCTGAAAACAGCAAGCGTGACACGCTTGTAACACAAGCTTCTGAAAATGCAGAAGTTGAAATTCCTGATGCGATGGTGGATACAGAACTTGACCGCATGGTTCAAGAATTCGAACAGCGTCTACAAATGCAAGGGATGACTAAGGACATGTACTTCCAGTTCACTGGTCAAGACGAAGATGCCCTTCGTGAGCAAATGAAAGAAGATGCTGCGAAGCGCGTGAAGACGAACCTGACTCTTGAAGCAATTGCAGAAGCAGAAAATGTCGAAGCATCTGAAGAAGATGTGAACGCTGAACTTGAGAACATGGCTTCCATGTATCAAACAGACGTTGCGCAATTGACTCAAATGCTTGGCGGAAACACAGACATGATCAAAGAAGATCTTAAAGTCCGTAAAGCGATTGACGTTCTAGTTGCAAATTCTAAAGCTGAATAATAAACTAAGAAGACAAGGTGCATGTTTCGTACCTTGTCTTCTCATATATTTCTATAGTATAGAGTATATAGAAAGAGATTAATGGGGAAGATAGTTGATACTTCTCCAGCTGTTTACATACAATAGTATTGATGCTCCATTGTTTGACTTATCTGCAGTTGAATTACATAATGAGGAAGGTGCAGGATGAGTTGCGCACACCTCTGAAAAGGTATTGCTTTTTTGTTTGAAGTTAATCTGATATGATGGGCAAAAGAAGTGAAGTGGAAACGTAAGCATCGTATCATGAAACTTCAGTCGCAACGATTGCGTCATTATAATAAGGGGTGAAACGAATGTTTAAATTTAACGATGAAAAAGGACAATTGAAATGTTCTTTCTGCGGTAAAAGTCAGGAACAAGTCCGTAAACTCGTAGCAGGACCTGGCGTATATATATGTGATGAATGTATTGAACTATGTACGGAAATCGTTGAAGAAGAGCTGGGTAATGAAGAAGAAGTGGAATTCAAAGAGGTACCCAAACCTCAAGAAATCCGCGAAATCCTCAGTGATTATGTCATTGGTCAGGATCAAGCTAAAAAGAACTTGTCCGTAGCGGTTTATAACCACTATAAACGTATCAATGCAGGGGTAAAAAATGATGATGTAGAACTTGCGAAAAGTAATATCCTCATGCTTGGACCTACAGGTAGCGGTAAAACTCTACTTGCTCAAACATTGGCACGTATCCTGAATGTACCATTTGCAATCGCTGATGCCACTTCCCTAACAGAAGCCGGTTATGTTGGTGAAGATGTTGAAAACATTCTGTTGAAGTTGATCCAAGCAGCAGACTATGATGTTGAGAAAGCAGAAAAAGGAATTATCTATATCGATGAAATCGATAAAGTGGCTCGTAAATCAGAAAACCCTTCCATTACAAGAGATGTGTCGGGTGAAGGGGTGCAGCAAGCGCTTCTTAAAATCCTTGAAGGAACACAGGCGAGTGTACCTCCACAAGGTGGACGTAAACATCCTCATCAAGAGTTCATCCAAATCGATACAACCAATGTTCTGTTTATCGTTGGAGGAGCATTTGATGGCATCGACCAGATTATTAAGCGTCGTCTAGGGCGTAAAGTAATTGGCTTTGGTTCTGAACAAGCAGCTGATGAAGCAGAGAAGAAAGAATTGCTTACAAAAGTGCTGCCAGAGGACTTGTTGAGCTATGGTTTGATTCCAGAATTCATCGGTCGTCTTCCAGTAATCGGCAGCCTCGAGCAGCTTGATGAAGATGCGCTTGTAGAAATTCTTACAAAACCGAAGAATGCTCTTGTGAAGCAATATCAAAAGCTGTTCCAAATCGACCATGTCGAATTGGAGATGGAAGAAGATGCGCTTCGTGAAATCGCACGTCTGGCTATAGAACGTAAGACAGGGGCTCGTGGATTGCGCTCTATTATTGAAGGAATCATGCTGGATGTTATGTATGAACTTCCTTCGCGCGATGATATTGAGAAATGTATCATCACAAAAGAGACAGTCACTGCTAAAAATGGACGTCCTAAGCTGATCTTAACAGATGGCACTGTTGAAGATGAGAATAAACAATCTCCTAAAGAGAGTGCGTAAACCTTAAGGAATAAAATCCAAGAAGCCGTGCTACGAAAACGTTGTAGCACGGCTTCTGTATTATAAAAGAGACAGATGGCTACATAAGCATGAAAGGCAGGTTTCTGTTCATAATAAAGTATTAGAGGAGTGAGCCCCTTGACAGTAATTAGTTAGGGGATTTCGGTGTTGGAATCATTTGGGGCCGTTTCGTTTACTTTCCAAGTACATTTATATATGATGAAAATACGTAGTTGCTATAATCGGAGGTGCAAGAAATGACAGACAAACAGAGAAAGAAGATACCTCTACTTCCTCTCAGAGGGTTGCTTGTGTACCCTTCTATGGTCCTTCACCTGGATGTGGGGCGTGAAAAATCGGTACAAGCGTTGGAGCAATCCATGATGGATGACAATGAAATTTTTCTCGTGTCTCAAAAAGAAGTGAATATTGATGAACCATCGAAAGATGACCTATATGAGATCGGAACGATTGCCAGAGTAAAACAGATGGTTAAATTGCCGAACGGCACCAATCGAGTCCTTGTAGAAGGTCTGTATAGAGCCCGTGTTGACCAATTAGTCGATGATGAAGACTTTTATCACGCGAATATCTCAAAAATTGAGGATGAGCATGTAGGGGAGAATGAAGAAGAAGCTCTCATGCGAACGCTTATGGATCAATTCGAGAAATTCGTGAAAGTTTCTAAAAAAGTAAGTCAGGAAACCTTTAATACCGTCTCCGACATCGATGAACCGAGTCACATGGCTGATATGATCGCTTCCCACCTGCCTGTGAAACTGAAAGAAAAGCAGTCGATTCTGGAAACAGCGAATGTGAAGGAGCGTCTTCAAAAGCTTGTCGACATGATTGGGAACGAACGTGAAGTTTTGCAGATTGAGCAAAAGATCGGAAAAAGGGTTAAAAAATCCATGGAAAAAACGCAAAAGGAATATTATTTGCGTGAACAAATGAAAGCGATCCAAAATGAGCTTGGTGATAAAGACGGAAAATCTGGCGAGGTAGCTCAGCTTAAAGAAAAAATAGAGCAGGCCAATATGCCTGAACGAGTGGAAGAAATAGCATACAAAGAGCTTGGAAGGTATGAGAAAGTACCACAAAGCTCTGCGGAAAGTTCAGTCATCCGAAATTACATTGAATGGCTTGTAGCCTTGCCATGGTCGAATGAAACGGAAGATAACCTGGATGTGAACCGTGCAGAAAAGATTTTGGACGAAGATCATTATGGTTTGGAAAAGGTTAAGGAACGCGTCCTCGAATACTTAGCCGTTCAAAAGCTTACTGAAACGATTAAAGGACCGATCTTGTGTCTGGCTGGACCACCAGGGGTAGGGAAAACCTCCCTTGCCAAGTCCATCGCTCGTTCCATCAATCGAAAATTCGTAAGGATCTCTTTAGGTGGAATCCGTGATGAAGCTGAAATCCGCGGCCACCGTAGAACATATATTGGCGCTATGCCTGGGCGTATCATTCAAGGAATGAAGCGTGCTGAGACCGTGAACCCTGTATTTTTACTTGATGAAATCGATAAAATGGCAAGTGACTTCAGAGGAGATCCCTCCTCAGCCATGTTGGAAGTGCTCGACCCCGAACAAAACGGAACGTTCAGCGATCACTTCATTGAAGAAAACTACGACCTGTCTAAGGTGATGTTTGTTGCCACAGCTAATAATATTTCGAACATTCCTGGACCATTGCGTGACAGAATGGAGATTATTACCATTGCTGGATATACAGAAGTTGAAAAGGTTCATATTTCGAAAGAGCACCTACTTCCTAAGCAGGTAAAGGAAAATGGTTTGAAGAAAGGGCAGTTGCAATTACGTGATGATGCGCTCTTAAAATTGATCCGTCGCTATACGAGAGAAGCGGGTGTCCGTGGGCTGGAGCGTGAATTAGCCAGCCTATGCAGGAAAGCTGCCAAAATCATCGTCTCTGGAGAAAAACAACGAGTAGTTGTGACGGAGAAGCAACTGGAAGAGCTTCTTGGCCGCCCGAAATTCCGTTATGGACGTGCGGAACTGGAAGACCAGATTGGAGCAGCTACTGGTCTTGCTTATACGACAGCTGGTGGAGATACACTATCTATCGAAGTTTCCATATACCCTGGAAAAGGGAACCTTACATTAACAGGGAAACTCGGAGATGTGATGAAGGAATCCGCACAAGCGGCTTTCAGCTATATTCGATCAAGAGCGAACGAACTGAACATTGATCCTGAGTTTGTAGAAAAGAACGACATCCATATTCACGTCCCTGAAGGCGCGACCCCGAAAGATGGACCTTCCGCGGGCATTACGATGGCGACTGCACTCGTATCTGCCTTAACAGGCCGCCCGGTCCGGAAAGAAGTGGGGATGACAGGTGAAATCACATTAAGAGGCCGCGTTTTGCCTATCGGCGGTTTAAAGGAAAAATCATTGAGCGCCCACCGTGCAGGATTGACAAAGATCATCATACCAGATCAGAACGAAAAGGATTTGGAAGACATTCCGGAGAGCATCAAGGAAGGTTTGACTTTTGTCCCTGTGAAACATTTGGATGAAGTTTTAGAACAAGCATTAACGGAGGCAGTACATGAAAGTTAACTCGGCTGACATCGTCATCAGTGCGGCGAGCAAAAAGCAGTACCCAAAAACACCGATTCCTGAAATTGCACTGGCAGGAAGATCGAATGTTGGTAAATCCTCATTTATCAACCGGATGATCCAACGTAAGAATTTAGCACGGACTTCATCAAAACCCGGTAAGACTCAAACATTAAATTTCTACATCATTAATGATAAATTTCACTTCGTTGATGTACCTGGATACGGGTATGCGAAAGTTTCTAAAAAGGAACGTGCGAAGTGGGGAGAGATGATGGAAGAATATTTTGCAGAGCGTGAGCAGTTGAGGGCAACAGCTTTGATTATTGACATCCGTCATAAACCAACAGAAGATGATCAATTGATGTATGATTATTTGAAGCACTTTGAGCTCCCTGTTATGGTAATCGCTACAAAGCTTGATAAAATCAAAAAGGGTCAACGGAAGAAACAACTGAAGATGATCTTTGATGACTTGGAAATGGAAGAGGAGGATGCATTGATCCCCTTCTCATCCGAAACCGGTGAAGGTAAGGATGTAGCATGGAGAACCATGCTTTCCCATTTGAATTTATAATAACAGAACCACTTCTCTACACAGGGAAGTGGTTTTTTTAGTGTGCATGTATATTCATGCAAATATCTATTATATTAGAGCAAATTCATGCATTTGTACGAAAAGTCTGGCATTTTGCAGGTCATGTCTATTATCAGCATTATTTCGTAGATTTTGGACTATGTGTAATTTTGGGAATTGTTAGATAACTAGATATAATTTAAAGTGTCGCTATTATTACAGAAAAATGACAAATTGATGAAGGGGAGAATTTTGGTTATGAAAAAATATTTACTAATGATCACCCTGAGCATCTTCATGATTATTACACTGGCTGCATGCGGTGGCAGTGAAGATGAAGGAGAAACTTCAGGGGATACAAACGAAAATGATTCTAGTAATGAATCATCACAAGAAACAGCCTATGACCTTGTAGAGGAAGGGAAGTTTACGTTTGCAGCTTCTGGTGAATTCCGCCCATTCAGTATGACAGATGCAAGCGGGGAAATGACAGGTTTTGATATTGATGTTGCGAATGCCATTGCAGAGGAGTTGGGCTTGGAACCAAATCCTCAAAAACAAAAATTCGCAAGTATCGTAGAAGGTGTGAAGACAGGTCGTTTTGACGCGGCAGTCGCAAGTCACACCATTACAGAAGAAAGACAACAGGAAGTAGATTTCTCTACACCTTATTATTATTCAGGCGCACAAATCTTCACGCGTGCCGATAGTGATGTGGAAACATTAGAAGACTTAGAAGGAATGGAAATCGCTATTTCAAAAGGTTCGACATATAGCACATATGCAGAAGAAGTGACAGATAACATCAAGACTTATGATAGTGATGTGGTTGCTTTGCAATCCCTGGCCAAAGGTCGCCATGACGCTGTAATCACAGACTTCCTGACGGGTAAGGAAGCTTCTGGAGAAGGACTTGAAATTGAAGCAAAAGAAATGATTGAGCGTAGTGAACAGGCGGTTGCCGTTGCAAAAGAAAACGAAGCCTTACTTGAAGAAATCAATGCAGCTCTAGAAACACTTCGTGAAGATGGAACCCTTGCTGAAATCAGTAAAGAATACTTTGGGGAAGACATTACGACATTGCCAGAGTAAACGCTCGTTTTTCAGTTGAAGACCGAAGTTAAGAAGAGTGCGCAATGGGCGTACTCTTTTTGACATTATAGAGGAGTTGATTTGAATTGTATTTGTATTCAGCGAATTTTTGGACAGCACTTATAGATAGTCGGGGAATGTTCTTTGAAGCCGCCCAGATGACCCTGGCCCTTACGGCGGTCTCCATTTTAATCGCAATCGTTATTGGTTTAATGTTTGCTTTCATGAAAATATCCAAAATCAAGCCTTTGGAATGGCTTGCATATATATATATTTATGTGGTTAGGGGCACCCCTCTAATTGTTCAGATCTTCGTGTTCTATTATGGACTGACAGAAGTGTGGATGATCAGTGGATTCTGGTCTGTAGCTCTTGGACTTGCCTTCCACAATGGCGCGTACATTGCAGAGATTTTCCGAGGATCCATCCAATCGATTGGCAAAGGCCAGACAGAAGCGGGTCGCTCTCTTGGAATGAGCGGCACTTTAACGATGCGTCGTATTATTCTGCCTCAGGCTTTTAGACGTGCATTGCCTCCGCTTGGGAATCAGTTTATCATTGGTTTGAAGGATTCATCATTGGCTGCATTCATTGGTGTCTCCGAGATCTTTGCTGTAGCCACCACACAAGGGGCCAATACATTCGACTATATGACCTGGTTGCTCGTAAGTGCCGTATGGTATTTGATTCTCGTATTCCTTCTGACACTTGTTGTCAGTGCGATTGAGAAGAAAATGGCTGTGAGTGACTAACAGAGGAGGAAACGCAATTGTCAGAACAAATGATTCAAGTTAATAAATTGAATAAATCGTTTGGGGATCTACATGTCCTGAAGGATATCGACTTCCACGTGGAAGAAAGTGAAGTGGTCGTACTGATCGGGGCCAGCGGGTCCGGGAAAAGTACAATGCTCCGGTGTTTAAACTTTTTAGAAATGAAAAATAGCGGGGAGCTCTTTATTAAAGGAGAGCAGATTGATCCTAAAAAAGATAATCTCAACAAAGTTAGACAGCAAGTGGGGATGGTATTCCAGCACTTTAATCTATTCCCGCACATGACGGTTTTAGGGAATGTTATTGAAGCACCGACCCAAGTGAAAGGGATATCTAAAAGCCAGGCGAAAAAAGAAGGCCGGGAGCTCTTAGAGAAGGTTGGACTTGGTGATAAAGCCAATGACTACCCATCAAGACTTTCAGGTGGTCAAAAACAAAGGGTAGCGATCGCTAGAGCTCTTGCAATGAAACCAGAAATCATGCTGTTTGATGAGCCAACATCAGCGCTCGACCCTGAACTTGTCGGAGAAGTTCTTGCTACAATGAAAGATCTCGCGAAGGAAGGAATGACAATGGTTGTCGTTACGCACGAGATGGGATTTGCAAGAGAAGTCGCTGACCGTGTCGTTTATATGCATGACGGAAAAATCGTAGAGTCAGGAGCTCCGAAAGACTTGTTTGAAAATCCACAAGAAGAACGAACCCAAGCCTTTCTAAGCTCTATTTTATAATACACAACCCCCCAGAGGCCGCCTCTATGGGGGTTGTGTATTAATTCTTTCATAGAAGTTACGAAAGAAAATGACAGGTTTGTGGAAGAATCGATTTCGAGACTTTTATTGAGTGAATGGGGGATACGGGGAATAGCTCGCTTTCCGCGGGAGCGCGGCGCCCCCCACCGGAAAGCGAGTAACTTCCCAGCCACCCCTAACGCTCAACCTGGGTAACGAACCCTGAAAACATCTCGGAACTGAGTCTTCCACAAACGAGAGCTTTAGTGAAGGATTGATTATTTCTTTTTTAATAAGTAAAAGCCAAAAGCGATCAGGGCAAGGGGCCAGAAACGTTCGATCAGCTGAAAAACGCCCTGAATCCATTGAAACCAAGCAGGGCTGGTAGGGGCGAACATGGCAAACAAACCGATGCCAAGAAATAGAAGGGCAGGAACCAACCCATTTTTCGTTTTTCTATAATGCAATAGAAAAGCTACACCCACAATAACAAGGTACATGCCCCAGTGGTCGCGCCAGAAAGGGACATAGTCAACAGCTGCGAAATGCAGACCGAACCCAGCCAAAATTACTCCGGTAAACAAAGAAGAATGATCTTTTGCCCAATAGCTATGTAATAGAAAGGCCAGTCCTATGAATATTACTAAGGTAGGCCATGAGTAGAATGGGGTCAGTTCGGGAATATTGAGATGACGAAGGAAATAGTAAACGCCCAACCCTATGAATAAAAGTCCTATAAGCGAATTTTGCTTATTCAGCATCAACACATCCTTTTCTATTGTACAAAAATGTCGCATCCTTGCGATTATGCGTAGGTTTTGGTATATTACAAACGGATTATAATTTAAAGTTCTTCTAAACAAATCGTTATTATTTTCTATATCATCTAATTTTATCCTATCATAAGGGATTCAAAATCTGTTCATATTTCTAATGAAAAATCGTCCGGATTTTGTGCTATACTAATGGATATGTGATAAGTTTTGAACGTTTAATGGGGGTAGATGAAATGCACATTTTAGCTATCGGTCTTAATTACAGAACAGCCCCTGTGGAAATTCGCGAGAAGCTCACATTTTCTGAGGATGAGCTGACAGAAGCCATGCAGCACCTCAATGTACAAAAGAGTGTTTTGGAAAATGTGATTATTTCTACATGCAACCGAACGGAAATCTATGCGGTTGTGGATCAAATCCACACAGGCCGTTATTATATTAAACAGTTTCTATCTGACTGGTTTGAGATCGACAAAGAAGAGTTCTCTCCTTTTCTTTCCATTTACGAAACGGATGGAGCGATTGAGCACCTGCTGCGCGTGACGTCGGGTCTGGACTCTATGGTTCTTGGAGAAACTCAAATTCTCGGTCAAATGAAGCAATCTTTTCTGCAGGCACAGGAGGCTGGAACAACAGGAACCATCTTCAATCAGTTGTTCCGTCAAGCGGTCACCATGGCGAAAAAAGGACATAAAGAGACGGAAATCGGTGAAAACGCTGTATCTGTTAGCTATGCGGCTGTAGAGCTTGCTAAAAAGATTTTTGGTGATCTAGTTCACAAGCATATCGTCATTCTGGGTGCAGGGAAAATGGGGGAATTAGCTGCCAAGAACCTTCATGGTTCCGGTGTCCGAAAAGTTTCGGTCGTCAACCGTACGTTAGCTAAAGCCCAAAACGTAGCTGGTCAATTCAACGGTCATCCGCACACGATGGACGAGCTTGAGCGTGTGTTGGAAGATGCGGATATCGTCATCAGCTCCACTGGTGCAACAGACTATGTCATTACGAAGGAAAAGATGGAACCTATTCACAAAAAACGAAAAGGAAAACCTCTCTTCTTTGTAGACATTGCTGTTCCACGAGATTTAGATCCTGCAATGGAATCTCTGGAAAGTGTCTTCCTGTATGACATTGATGACCTACAAGGGATTGTAGATGCCAATCTTGCTCTCCGGAAACAAGCTGCAAAAGAAATAGAAATCATGATTGAAGCAGAAATTGTGGAGTTTAAGCAATGGTTACAAACGATTGGTGTTGTTCCTGTAATTTCAGCTCTTCGTTCAAAAGCTTTGAATATCCAGGCAGAAACGATGAAGAGTATTGAGAGAAAGATGCCGGAATTGACCGATCGCGAACGGAAAGTATTGAGTAAACACACCAAGAGTATCATTAATCAGATGTTGAAAGAACCGATCTCTCAAGCGAAGGAAATGGCGGCACAGCCAGATTCAGAGGAAACCTTGCGTTTATTCACTCAGATCTTCGGTATAGAAGAACAAGTGAAAAAAGAGGCGGAAGAACAGGAAAAAAAGAACAACGCGAAGGTGAAGAACGATACAGAGGCCAGTGATTCCATCTCCATGATCAGCCCTGTAGCCCATTCATAAGGTGGAAGTGAAATGCTTGAATTCAAATGGGTGTACGAACTTATCCTTTTTCTATATGGTTTGAGTATCATTGGATACTTCATCGATTTTGTACAGAATAACCGGAAGGCGAATATAACTGCCTTCTGGTTACTTAGTATGGTTTGGGTTTTGCAGACCTTTTTTCTGCTCTCGCAGGTCTTTGTTAAAGATGATTTTCCAATTATGACGGTTTATGATGGATTATATTTTTATTCATGGATTTTAGTGACATTCTCTCTTATTATTAATAGACTTTTTAAAGTGGACTTCCTCGTGTTTTTTACTAATGTGGTCGGTTTCTTGATCATGATCATTCACATTTCTACGAGGGCACAAAATGTATTGGAAAACAGGGGAGTGGCTCTTGTCAATGAGTTGCTTGTCATCCATGTCAGTTTAGCGATCATTTCTTATGGTTTTTTCACTCTATCGTTTATCTTCTCCGTTATGTATTTATTGCAGTACCGCTTACTTAAGAAAAAGAAGTGGGACGCAAAATTATTCCGGCTTGGTGATTTAACAAAGCTGGATCATTTTTCTTATGTGTCCATCATATTAGGTGTCCCTTTGTTGTTAATCGCCATCATTCTCGGAGTCGTTTGGGGATATGTTTCTACGGCAGCTTTTTACTGGTATGATTCTAAGACGCTTGGATCGTTACTCGTATTAGTCGTCTATATCGTTTATTTGACGCTGAGAGTCATAAAGGGGTATCAGGGAAGAACAATTGCCATATTCAATGCAGCAGCATTCTTGTTTCTATTGATCAACTTCTTTTTATTTGGCTCTTTATCTAACTTTCATTTTTAGTATCGAGGAGGAAATGTTTTGAGAAAAATCGTCATCGGATCACGTAAAAGTAATTTAGCAATTACCCAAACAGAATGGGTAATCGATCAGTTGAAACAGATCGATCCATCTTATGAATTTGAAATTAAGAGAATATCGACGAAAGGGGATCAAATCCTTGATGTCACCCTCTCTAAAGTTGGGGGAAAAGGGCTCTTCATTAAAGAAATTGAACAGGCGATGTACGATGGAGAAATCGATATGGCGGTTCATAGTATGAAGGATATGCCGGCGGTTGTTGCAGAAGGTTTGATGGTAGCGGCTGTACCAATCCGTGAAGATCACCGTGATGCCTTTGTTTCAAATGGAAACGTTGCTCTTAAAGATCTTCCTGCTGGAGCAATCGTTGGGACGAGCAGTTTGAGACGCGGTTCTCAAATTAAGGCCGTCCGTCCAGACTTGGAAATCAAGTGGATCCGTGGAAATATTGACACACGCCTTCGTAAGTGTAAGGAAGAGGACTACGATGCGATTGTTCTCGCCGCTGCAGGCTTAAAACGCATGGGCTGGGATGATGACGTCGTAACTGAATATCTTGAGCCTGATGTCTGCGTTCCTGCTGTTGGGCAGGGAGCACTGGCGATTCAATGCCGCGAGAACGATTCAGAGTTACGCGACTTCCTTAAAAAGTTAAATCATGAGTACACAGAAACAACGGTGTCTGCTGAACGTAAATTCCTTCATGATCTGAATGGAGGTTGTCAGGTTCCAATCGGTGGTTATGCCTACCGTAAAGGGGAGGAGATCGTTTTAACGGCGCTTGTCGGCACACCTGATGGAAAAACCATTTTACATGAAACGGTTTCAGGTACAGATCCCATTGAAGTTGGAAAAGAAGCAGCCGATCGTTTGAAAGCTCAAGGAGCACAGGAGATAGTGGATCGTGCTAAAGAGGAGTATGACCAATAATGCAGCCATTGCAAGGGAAGAGAATTCTCGTGACGAGAGGACAGTCCCAAGCACGCTCATTTATTGAGAGAATAGAAGCAGAAGGTGGAGTTGTCTATCATGCTCCACTTCTCTCGTTCCAATTGAATGATTCTGAATCTCATCAAGAGATTTTGACACGACTTCACGACTATTCCTGGGTGTTTATCACAAGCGCGAATGGCGTGAAGTTTTTTTTCGAGCTTCTAAAAAGGTACGGCGTTAAGGTTCCACCACATCTAAAGTTTGCCATCATCGGATCAAAAACCGAGAAACGTTTAAGCGACTATGGATTTCAGGCTGATTTCATCCCTTCAAAATATCATGCATCTTCGATGGGGGAAGAGTTTCTAGCAAAAAAGCCTTTGCCTGGTCCCATTTTATACATAAGAGGGAGTCGTTCAAGAGACGCTCTTCCCCGCATGTTTGCGGACAAGGGTGTATTTTTCCATTCCATGACTGTATATGATACGCTACTAGTGGAAAGCAAAAAGCCTGAACTCCTTACGTGGATTCAGGAAAGAAAGATTGATGCACTAACCTTTACAAGTCCGTCGACTGTCCGCGCGTTTGTGTCTATGGTCAAGGACCAAGGTGCGGAGATTCCTTGTTTTTGTATTGGTCCGACGACAGCCAATGAAGCAGAAAAATGTGGGTTTACCAACATACATGTTCCCGAACAGTTCACGATCCCCCATCTGCTGAAACAAATGACATACTATTTTTCTAACGAAGGGAAAAGATAAATATGAAAGATTTGCAGTTCAAACGCCACCGTCGCTTGCGCCGAACGGATTCTATGAGAGCGCTTGTGAGGGAGACCCATCTTCGTACGGAAGACTTAATTTATCCGATTTTTGTTGTAGAAGGAGAAGACATCAAAAATCCTGTTGCTTCGATGCCGGGAGTCCATCAAGTCTCCCTCGATCACTTGAACGAGGAAATGGACGAGTTGGTAAGTTTGGATATTAAATCCGTTATTGTCTTTGGTGTACCAGCAGAAAAAGACGATGTAGGAAGTCAAGCCTATCATGAGGAAGGGATTGTGCAACGCGCCATCCGTCAAATCAAAAAAGATTTTCCTTCCTTAACCGTGATCGCTGATACGTGTCTATGTCAGTACACCGATCATGGTCATTGTGGAATTGTCCGTGATGGGGATATTGCCAATGATGAGTCTTTGACTTACATTACGAAAACGGCCATCACACAAGCAGAAGCAGGAGCAGATATCATTGCCCCATCGAACATGATGGATGGTTTTGTTGCGGCTATTCGTCAGGGGCTTGATGAAGCTGGCTTCAGCCATATCCCAGTTATGTCTTACGCGGTTAAATATGCTTCTTCTTTCTATGGTCCATTCCGTGATGCGGCCCACAGCTCCCCTCAATTTGGTGACCGCCGTGCCTACCAGATGGATCCAGCGAACCGTCTGGAAGCATTAAGGGAGGCAGAATCAGATGTTGAGGAAGGCGCGGATTTCTTGATTGTTAAACCAGCTCTGGCTTATCTTGACATTATGCGTGAAGTGAAAGATCGTTTCAATTTGCCATTGGTCGCCTACAATGTCAGTGGTGAATATTCTATGATCAAAGCAGCAGCCCAAAATGGCTGGGTCAATGAAGAAGAGATCGTTCTTGAAAAGCTGACCTCTATGAAGCGAGCAGGCGCGGACCTCATCATTACTTATTTTGCAAAAGATGCGGCTCGTTATTTAAATCAATAACGCGGACAGAAAGGGTGTCGTATAATGAAAACATTTGATCGTTCAAAGCAAGCTTATACAAAAGCAGTAGAATTAATGCCGGGTGGAGTGAACTCCCCTGTACGCGCATTTAAATCTGTCCAGATGGACCCGATTTTTATGGAAAAGGGTGCAGGTTCTAAACTCTATGACCTCGATGGCAACGAGTATATCGATTATGTTTTGAGCTTTGGTCCATTAATTTTAGGCCATGCCGATGAAAAGGTGACAGAAGCCTTAACTAAAGTGACAGCGAATGGTACGAGCTTCGGTGCTCCTACTGAAATGGAGAACAAATTGGCATCCCTTGTCAAAGAACGAGTACCCTCTATTGAGATGCTCCGTATGGTGAACTCAGGAACAGAAGCAACAATGAGTGCCCTTCGTGTGGCTCGCGGGTACACAGGCCGGGATAAAATCTTGAAGTTTGAAGGGAATTATCATGGCCATGGAGACTCCTTGCTGATCAAAGCAGGCTCTGGCGTAGCCACTCTTGGACTGCCGGACTCTCCTGGTGTACCGGAATCTATTGCACAAAATACGATTACCGTCCCTTACAATGACTTAGAAAGCGTTCGTTATGTTTTCGAAGAGTTTGGAGACGATTTGGCCGCTGTCATTATTGAGCCTGTCTCTGGCAACATGGGTGTCGTCCCACCAAACGAAGGCTTCTTGCAAGAGCTGAGGAAAATGACAGAAAACAATGGAACGGTCCTCATCTTTGATGAAGTGATGACTGGCTTCCGTGTTGGTTACTACAGTGCTCAGGGCCACTTTGATGTGACGCCTGACATGACTTGTCTTGGTAAAGTAATTGGAGGCGGTCTCCCAGTAGGAGCCTATGGTGGAAAGCGGGAAATTATGGAACGGGTCGCTCCCGTCGGTGATATCTATCAAGCAGGTACGCTTTCTGGAAACCCACTCGCAATGACGGCAGGTTTCGAAACGATTTCTGCAATGACGGAAGAAGCGTATGCTGCCATCAACAAAAAAGTAGACCGCTTAATTGAAGGTTACGAGCAAGCCGCTGAAAAGCACAACATTCCACTGACAGTGAACCGGGCAGGTTCCATGGTCGGTTTCTTCTTTACGAACGAACCTGTAACGAACTTTGAAACAGCCAACCAATCAGACTTGGAATTATTCACACGTTATTTCCAAGGAATGATTGAAGAAGGGGTGTATTTGCCGCCTTCTCAATTTGAAGGGCTGTTCTTATCTGTTAAACATACGGATGAAGATATCGAGAAAACGATTCAAGCGGCTGAGATAGTCTTTTCACAAATGAAAGCGAAATAATTAAAGCGCATGGGGGATGCCCCATGCGCTTTCGTTATGTATATTACTTTAACTCTCGCATAAGGTGATAATAGAGAAAAGTGTTTATTACCTTAGGGAGGGGACCGAACTTTGCAAAACAAACAAAATGTATTTTCCTTTTATTTAGATGAATCCATATGGTTCAAGGAAGGACAGGGCGTTCGAGAGTTAATCGGTATATCATTAGAACCTGAAATTACTATTGAAGAGCTTGGAGATGAGGTCCGTTTGAAAGGGACCGTCGATCTTGCAGGCGAATACATTCCAACGGGAAGCCAGGATGCACAGGATGAGAGTCCTCTTGCACCTTCTGTTCGAACCATGGATGTAGTTGAACCATTAGAAGAAGGGATTCATACATTTAACCATTCTTTTCCGGTAGAAATCACTGTGCCTTTAGAAAGAGTATCAAATTTAGAAGATGTGCTAATTGACATTGAAAGTTTTGATTACGAACTTCCAGCTAATCGTCAGCTTCGTCTTCATGCCCATGTAAACATTAACGGGCTGGAAGAAAAACAACAGGAAGCGTCAAATGAACCAACGTTCGATGAATCAGCAACGGTTGGTCCTGTCAATTTCCAACAAGAAAGTGCAAAGGAATCTCCTGTAATCCCGGAACGGGAAGCGCCTATTTTCCGAATCAATGAAGAAGAGCAGAAAGAAGAAGAGGACGACGGAAGATGGTTTTACAAAAAATCTCAAAGCTTTCCCGAGTTTTTCGGTCATGCACAGGAAAACGTTCATGCTGCACCTGAAGAGCCTTCTTATGATAGTAGTGAATGGGGCGAGGTTAGTGTAGAAGAAGTGGAGGAGTCCAGCAGCGAGGAATCCGATCAGGAAAGTGCACAGGCACCTGGTGGAATGGACGGCATCAAACAAATTTTTAAACACCTGTTCCCGAACAGAGAGGACACGTACACACAGATGAAAATGTACATTGCCCAGGAAGAAGAAACGTTGTCGTCCATAGCAGAAAAGTATGAGGTATCTGTGAAACAATTAGAACGAGTCAACGATTATAAAGACGATGTTTCACCTGGGCAGATTGTGTATATTCCGAACTAAATCCATTTATATTTGAAAGCGAGATACAAACCGAGGACCAATCCGAGTAGGAAGATATCGAACGTAGTCGGGAAGATGATGGTGCGCAGCGCCTGAAAAATAACGATAGGAAGCAAAGATTTTTCAATGACAAACAACCATGTTCTGCACCAAGGGGGCAGACGATATCGATACAAACGACTCATAAAAAGCACCTCTTTTCATAGGAGGGTAATGGCTCCTGGGCAATCTGCTCAGGGGTTTTCGCCTTTTTCTTTGATGTAGTTGACTAAATGCCTCTTTTTTATATACAATATGTAATATAGTCTTTATACGTGAAATGCTTAGATAGGGAAGAGTACATAAACAGTCCTTCAGAGAGGAAAACAAATGGTGAGAGTTTTCCAGGAATCCTGTTCATGGAAGGTCGCCCTTGATGCAGCTTCTTTGAACAATGAGTAGGAGAAGCCGGTTAGAAGCCGTTATTTTTATTTAAGTGTACAGGAATGACTTCCTGTAAATTAAAGGTGGTACCACGGAAATGAACCCTTTCGTCCTTTTTGAGGATGAAAGGGTTTTTTATTTTTATAAAGAGAATAAAAGGAGGAAGATCACATGGATCAACAAGATCTTTCAATGCCTACAAAGTATGATCCGGCCGCTGTTGAAAAGGACCGGTATCAGTACTGGGTAGATGGTAAATTTTTTGAAGCTACAGGAGATAAAAACAAGGAACCTTATACAATCGTCATTCCACCGCCGAACGTAACAGGGAAGCTGCACCTCGGTCATG
Organism: Halobacillus faecis; assembly: GCF_007991335.1. Lineage (GTDB taxonomy): Bacteria > Bacillota > Bacilli > Bacillales > Halobacillaceae > Halobacillus > Halobacillus faecis. Next base: position 58,506 of record NZ_BJYD01000002.1, read on the forward strand.
CGTGGGACACGACATTACAGGATATCCTGACACGTGTGAAGCGGATGCAGGGCTATGATGTACTATGGCTTCCAGGCATGGACCATGCGGGGATTGCTACACAAGCAAAAGTGGATGCGAAACTTCGTGAAGAAGGCATCTCCCGTCATGACCTCGGCCGTGAAAAATTCCTCGAAAAATCGTGGGAGTGGAAGCATGAGTATGCGAAATTCATTCGTGCCCAGTGGGAAAAACTCGGGCTTGGACTGGACTATTCTCGTGAACGTTTTACTCTTGATGAGGGTCTTTCTGAAGCGGTTAAAGAAGTGTTTGTCACCCTTTATGAGAAAGGTCTGATTTACCGAGGAGAGTACATCATCAACTGGGACCCTGCCACCCAAACCGCTTTGTCTGATATTGAAGTGGAGTATAAAGATGTGCAAGGTGCCTTTTACCATATGCGCTACCCATTGAAAGATGAAGAAGGCACGATTGAGATTGCGACGACACGTCCGGAGACGATGCTTGGGGATACAGCCATTGCGGTGCACCCGGAAGATGATCGCTACAAGCACCTGATCGGTAAAAAAGCGATTCTGCCGATTGTCGGCCGTGAAATCGAAATTGTAGCTGATGATTATGTCGATATGGAGTTTGGTTCTGGTGCTGTGAAAATTACTCCAGCGCACGACCCTAACGACTTTGAGATCGGTAACCGTCACAACTTGGAACGAATCCTTGTTATGAATGAAGACGGAACGATGAATGAGAACGCCGGCAAGTACAAAGGCATGGATCGTTTTGAATGCCGGAAACAAATCGTGAAGGATTTACAAGCGGACGGTGTTCTCTTTGAAATCGAAGAACACATGCACTCGGTTGGTCACTCTGAGCGAAGCGGGGCAGTCGTTGAACCTTATCTTTCCACACAATGGTTTGTTGATATGAAACCACTTGCTGATGCTTCCATCGATTTGCAAAAGGGAGACGATCAAGTACAGTTTGTCCCGGATCGATTTGAAAAGCCATATCTACACTGGATGGAGAATACAAGAGATTGGTGTATTTCCAGACAATTATGGTGGGGTCACCGTATACCAGCCTGGTACCATAAAGAAACTGGCGAAGTATATGTGGGCAAGGAAGAACCGAAAGATCCAGAAAACTGGAAGCAGGATGAAGATGTGCTTGATACTTGGTTCTCCTCCGCCCTCTGGCCTTTCTCGACAATGGGGTGGCCAGATGAAAATAGTGAAGATTATAAGCGCTACTTCCCAACCAATGTACTCGTTACAGGATATGACATCATTGGCTTCTGGGTTAGCCGTATGATTTTCCAATCGCTTGAATTTACGAATGAGCGTCCATTTAATGATGTTCTTATTCACGGACTTGTTCGTGATGCAGAAGGACGTAAGATGAGTAAATCGCTTGGAAATGGTGTCGATCCGATGGATGTCATCGATAAATACGGGGCCGATTCTCTTCGTTATTTCTTGTCCACAGGATCATCTCCTGGTCAGGACTTGCGCTTCCACTGGGAGAAGGTAGAATCAACGTGGAACTTTGCTAATAAGATCTGGAACGCTTCTCGTTTTGCCTTGATGAACATGGGTGATTTGAAATATGAAGATATTGATATCACTGGTGAAAAATCAGTAGCTGATCAATGGATTTTGACTCGTCTCAACCAAACCATTGAGCATGTGACAACAAACATTGATAAATATGAATTCGGGGAAGCTGGCCGTCACCTTTACAACTTCATTTGGGATGACTTCTGTGATTGGTATATTGAAATGGCGAAGCTGCCATTGTATGGAGAAGACGAAGGGCGTATCCATACGACCCGTTCCATTCTTGCGTACACACTCGATCAGACGATGCGGATGCTTCATCCATTTATGCCTTTCATTACAGAAGAAATCTGGCAGCACCTTCCTCATGAAGGTGAGTCCATTACCCAGGCATCATGGCCGGTGGTAAGGGAAGATTTCCATAATGAAGAAGCGGTGGAAGAGATGAATCGTCTTGTTTCCATCATCCGTTCTGTTCGTAATATCCGCTCAGAAGTGGATACACCGATGTCCAAAGAGATCCAGCTGATGATCCAGGCAAAAGACGATGCGATCGTCAATGAACTTGAGAAGAACCGCGACTATTTAGAGAGGTTCTGCAACCCTAGTGAATTGACGATTGCCACAGACTTGCAGGCCCCTGAAAAAGCGATGTCTGCTGTCATTACAGGAGCGGAATTGTATCTTCCATTAGCTGGCTTGATCAATATCGAAGATGAAATCAAGCGTCTTGAGAACGAATGGAAGAAATGGGATCAGGAAGTCACACGTGTTCAAAAGAAACTTTCCAATGAAGGTTTCGTAAGTAAAGCCCCAGAACATGTCGTTGAAGAAGAACGCAAAAAAGAAACAGACTACCTGGATAAGCGTGCTAAAGTAGAAGCGCGAATCAAAGAGTTAAAAGCATAATGGAGGAGGAGGGTATTCTACGGAGTACTCTCCTTTTTTGAAAAGAGGGAATAGAACATGCAGTATGAGGAAGCCATTGATTGGATTCACTCCAGAGAGAAATTTAAAGTGAAGCCAGGTTTGAAGCGGATGGAATGGATGATGGAGAGGCTCGATCACCCAGAGAAAAAATTCAAAGCTGTTCATATCGCAGGAACGAACGGAAAAGGGTCCACCCTCTCTTTTCTTCGGCATATCCTTCAACAGCAAGGGATGTCTGTTGGCACCTTCACTTCTCCTTACATAGAGAAGTTTAATGAGCGAATCAGTGTGGATGGCCAAGCTATTCCAGATAAAGTTTTGGCTGAATTAGCTTTTAGAGTCAAACCTCTATCTGAAGAATTAAAACAAACGTCTTTAGGTGAACCTACAGAATTTGAAATTATAACAGCCATGGCCATGTTGTATTTTTCTGAGGCTTCCCTTGATTTTGTGATCATTGAAACAGGTTTGGGAGGAAGGTTTGATTCAACGAATATCCTAACTCCTGTTCTATCCGTTATTACGAATATTGGACATGATCATATGAATGTTCTTGGGTCTACAATTGAAGAAATCGCTGAAGAAAAAGCGGGGATCATCAAGCCTTCCATCCCTGTAGTTACTGCGGTTAAGCAGCAGGAAGCCATAAATATGATTACCAACAAAGCAAGGTCATGTCATTCAAAGATGTTCAGACTTGGAGATGATTTTGATGTCGTCCATCAGGATAGCAGGAAGGAAGGCGAGAAGTTTGTTTTCTCAAATGAATCGTTCCATTCTCAGGCCTATGTAAGTCCAATGAAAGGACCTCATCAGGTAGAAAATGCGGCTTTAGCTATTCAATCTGCAGAAGTGTTAAGGTCTCTTGGGGTTCAAATAGACCGAAGTCTTTATGAAAAAGGAATTGCATCTACCCGATGGCCCGCGAGGTTCGAGAAAATGAAGGACAAGCCTTTGACGATTATAGATGGCGCTCATAATGAAGAGGGGACGAGTGCTCTTGTTGAAACGGTGAAGCGTCATTACTCTGGCAAGTATATTGTTCTCGTTTATTCTGCACTGGAAGACAAGCCTGTGAAAAAAATGTTAAGACAGCTGGAGAGTGTTGTCGACAAAGCTTATATGACAACTTTTGAATTTCCGAGAGCTTTAAAAGGCCATGAGCTTGCTGAGTACTCTCCGATTAAAGAGACAATCGCTGTTGAAGATTTCAGGCAGGCCATTCGTAACGCCTCTATCGATGTTGGAGAAGAGGGTATCCTGCTTATTACGGGATCGCTGTATTTTATTTCCCAGGCGAGGAAATATTTTGAATGTAATGAAAATTTATGCTAGTATAGGAATGTTCTGAATATTCTTTTGGTTAATAGTATAGGTCCTTGGGGCGGGGTGGTAGGATGACGAAGCAAAAGAAATATGTAGTTTGGATGGTATGGGCATCGATATGGCCAGCTAGTTTAGTTTACTTGTACTTGTGGTTATCCCCCGTATTAGAAGGAAACAGGATCGAGATTGTTGCGTTTATCATCCTTGCTTCCATCGTAGCTTTATTTCCGCTGCAAATCGGAGACCACCCCGTATTTTTTACGCAGGGAATCGCATTTGCAGTTTTTTTATACTATGGACTTTTCATAGAAATTATCGTTTCTCAAGTGGCTATTTTAGCATTAATGGCAAAAATGAGGCTTGGTAGAACAAACCTTCATCGATTGCCCATTAACTTGTTTATGTTTTTACTAATATCCGTAGTGTCCGCTGGGATCTATTATGCTCTAGGTGGAACGCACGGGCCATCAGCTGTGAGTGATATCGGGGATGCCATCCCCATCGTGAGTTATGCACTTTCACAAATTGTGCTCAACCAATTCTCAATTAAATTTGTAGCCAATGTACTATATAAAAAAGAGATTAAATGGAACGACAGAGGCTTTGTCTGGGAACTACTGACATCGGGTCTTGTCCTGCCCATTGGTTTTGTGCTTTATATCGTTTATACAGAATTCGGCATGAGTGCGATTTTCTTTGTCGGTATTCCTTTCGTTTTCATTTCAGGGATGATGATGCTTTACCACAACAGTAATCAAGTGAATACATATTTAAGAGAGACGAGTATTATCGGGCATGAACTGACGGGAAAACTCGGAGTCAAAGAAGTGCTTGATGTCTTCGTCGATCGATTGAGTAAACTGCTTCCTGTGGATTATATTTATGTGTATGATGTTAAAAAAGACAAACGGTTGGAGCTGATTCGTTTTTTTGATCGCTCCGGTGAAATCGATTTTCCTAATATCCAACTTTCCATGGGTCAAAGCATCAGTGGCAATACATGGAAGGGAGGGGAAAGCGTCTTCTATAAAAAGAAATCAGAATGGTCCCACTTAGAAAATCAATATACGCCTGACCGCGCTGAAACGGTCTTGTCTGTACCTGTAGAAAGAAACGGGGAAATTGTTGGAGTCATTACAATCTACTCCACCAAAAAGAGAGCTTTCCTGCAGTTTCAGTTTATGATCGTAAATATACTGGGCAACTATTTAGGTGTGGCGATCGATAATGCCAGGCACTATGAGAAAACAAAAGCAGAAAGTGAGCGTTGTGCACTTACGGGCTTATACAATTATCGATTCTTTGAGGACCACATTGTGAACGTTTTTGAAATCAATCAACAGCAAGAGAATGTAGAACCCATTTCCCTCGTTTTATTGGATATTGATCACTTTAAGCGTGTGAACGATACATACGGACATGAAAGTGGCAATGAAATCCTTGCTTCATTAGCGAAGAGGCTCCATGAGATAGTACCTGAACATGGCACACTAGCGAGGTATGGAGGAGAAGAATTTGTGCTTCTTTTGCCGGGATATCATCAAGAGGAAGCTTTAGAAACGGCCCATTCTATACGCTCACACATCACACAAAAACCGTTTCTTTCCCACTTACATATCCATGAATCAAAAGAGCCTGTCTCTGTATTTGTTACAGCAAGTATTGGTGTAGCTACGTATCCTGATCATTGTGAAGAAGCATTTGATTTAATTCGTCAAGCAGATCGAGCGATGTATATTGGGGCAAAACAAAGAGGGAGAGATCGTGTAGCAAGTTACAAGGAACTCATTCAAACTGTTCAATGATTATTATTGAACAGTTTTTTTGTGTACATAGTGGGTAATTTGTCGAATTCTCACAGGACAAAGTCCTATATATACGTTATAATTTTGATATTAGATGTGAGTTGGGAGAGAAGGCGAATGCCTGATTTTAGGAAGGAGAATGCATTCTCACTAGTAGAAGTTGTTGTTGCTATGGCTTTGCTTCTTGTCGTATTCATTGTCTCTACACAAATGGTCATGAATACAATGACACAATCCAATACGATTGATGCGGACTTTACGACCATGGAAATTGCTGATGGTTTATTGAAAACCTATCAATCTAAATCTCTGGAAGATTTGGAAGATGAGAAAGGCAAGGGGGAAATAGTAGTGAACATCCCTGAACTGCTGGAATTGCCGTCGGCCTCAAGCGTCGAACAATATGAAGGTCGAGTACTGGTGACTGATCCTGATAAGACGAGTTTGAGTGACTACTTAACAAAAATTGTCGTTACAGTGTCGTCAAACAATAAGGAGACTCGATTAGAAGGATATGTTGAGCGATGAATATCAAAAGCGAAAAAGGGATGACATTGGTAGAACTTCTTGCAGTCATCAGTCTCTCTATGATTGTTATGGTAGCTGCTTATCATGCGTTCTACTTCGTCACAGGTGCCGTTGAAAAGTCCTCTACAAAAACCGAACTAAGAAAAGAAGCGAATATCCTCATCTTAAGCTTAGAAGAACACTTGATCAATGTGGATTCAATTGAAATCCAAAACGATGACCCAACAACCTTTCAAACTTTCGAAGCAACCTCGACTCGTTTAAATGGCATGGACAAAGATTCAACTTTTGCTTACATAGAAGAAACAACAGACGTCTCCATTCAGAATGGTCATTTATTTATCGACGATATTCAGCAAAATGCTGATGATATGGACTTATCTAATACAACATTCGAGCTTGATGGTGAAAAGTTGACGGTCCATTTAGAAATTTTTAAAGAAAATACAGATGAAACCTACAACCTGGTAAAAATCTTTCGCCTTGGGACTGAGTGATGATAATGAGAAACCTTTTTAAAAATGAAGATGGCTATGTCCTTGTTACCGTGCTAATTATGTTTGTCATCTTTAGTATCTTAGGATTGAGTTTGATGAGTTATACGATCGGTTCTCAACGATTTTCTTCTGCCAATACTGATTTTATCGAGACAAAAGCGGACGCTGAAATGATCGTACAGGAAGCTCAGGCCCATATCATGAAGGGTGTCGATGAAATCAATGATGATCTTTCAGAAGCGACTCCTGGTTTAGGCGGGGTGATTAGTAAAATTAACCGTGTGATTCATCAAGCAGAGCAAGAGTTAGGTGAGGATGGTTTCATTAAGAAGAAGATCCTAAAAGACGGAGAGAATGGTGTTTTTTTACAAAGGATTGACATAGAGGTTGATGTTGAAGGTTCGAATAAAACGTTAGTCCGTACATTTACGATTTCTACAATTGCGGATGTATTCAGGTATGGGGCTGTTACCCCTGGAGATATGAAGTTGAATGGTGCGCCTTTTATTAAGGGAGATGTCTTTGTTGGTAATGATTTAAGGCTGCATGATGAGGCCAATTTTATAGCAAATGCCTATAGCCTTTGGGCTGAAACTTCATACCCATCGATCCAGGGGGACTTGGCAGTCAAGGGACAGTATGAGATCCCGGGCTGGCTTTGGGATTGGGAAATTTCAGAAGAGGAATTGGACGCCTACTTTGAAATGAAACCTAGGATAGTAGATGAAAACCCTGATGTTGCCCCGCTAAAGGTATTAGAGTATATTAATCAGAAAAAAAATGACCCAATGAGCAAGATTAACGCGAGAGGGTATCCTGGCAATATAGAAGAGATTGAAGGCTATCAGGTCATCAAAAAAGGTTATGAAAGACAAGGGAAGTCTCCGAAAGCTCCCGATCGGTTTTATGGAGATACCTATATCCGTGGTGATCTCAAATTAACAGGGTCTACCTTAAAAGTGGATGGGAACTTGATCGTGGATGGGAACATAACAATTGAACCGGATGGAAATGATGAGTCATCACTCACTGTTGATGGATCTATTTATGTTCATGAAAATGCGACCTTAACTGGAACCATCCTATTGCCAGAAGGAAAGTTTATGTATATCAATGGATATCCCACAAATGAAAATTGTAATGGAAACAACTCTAAAAATAATAAATGCGGGATTGATATCAGCAATCTGACTTTTCAAGGAAGCCTCTACACAAATCATGAGATTGATATAAGAGAAGACTTAAATATGAACGGGACACTTTACACTCGGTTGGGAGGACGTATAGAAAACTTGTCCAACGAAAGTGGTGGAACACTCGTTGTAGTAAGTGAAGGGGAATTAAGAATCGCGAATAATAATTTGTATAACAATGAACCGAAAACAATAAATGCCTTTTTTTATACGAACAGCCATTTAGATATCTACGGGGTCGGCTCAAACTTGAAGATCCTAGGAGGCGTATATGGAAGAAATGTAACATTAAATGCTGTAAAAGGATCGTCCAGTAACAATTATTTCCCTGGTTCCACCAACTTCTCAACTAACCGTGATCCATTGTATGTCCAGAATAATCAAGATTCTATTAATCCACAATTATCAAGGCTGACCATAGAGTATGCTCAAGGACTTATTCTAAATCCACCTGATGGGATACCTACCGTTGAAAAAGTAACAGTAAAAGAAATCGATCAACACTTTTATAGTCAATAAAGGAAGGAGGCAACGCAGTGACAGATCTACTAATATGGCTAGCAACCATTGCTATTGCATTTATCATTCTTCGATATATTCCATTGCAATTAGCTATGAAAGGCCGGATGATTTTGTGGCTTACAGGGGCTTTAATTAGCTCATTAGCGCTGCTTGCTACAATTACCTATACGTTCTGGATGGGGATCTTTGCTGTGCTTACCCTTGGTGTTGTATGTGCAATCCTACTACAGGAGAAAGCATCCCACGTCTTTGAGGATAGACAAGAACTCACCAGCGATCCATCAGGTGTGCAAAAGAGTCACCTTGATAGCGGGGGGGATGAAGAGGTGCAACCTAACGAAAGTGGTGAAGGGCATATTTTAGAGGATGAAGATTTGTCAGAAGTTACACCCCCTCTGTCTGATAGAGAATCTCAACAAGAGGACCATTCTCTATATGAAGACTATGAAAAGAAGGAAGAACAAAAAGGAATTCCCGCTATTGAAGTAGGAGACGAAAAATCTTTGCCGTACATAGACACTGAAGTTGACTTGGACGAGCATAATGAAGTCATTCAAGAGAATGAACAACCAACTTCGAATGTCCAAGATATAGAAATGCTAGATGATAAGCTCAGCTATACCGACGATGCTGATGAAGGCTTTCTATTAGACGAAGAGATTGCGCAGTTAAGAATAAAAGAAGAAAGTATAGTCATTGGGGAAGGACTTGAGGAATCCGAGGTTGATACAGAAGAAGAGTTAATGGCGGAAAGGAACCTCCAACTAGACATTGGAGAGAATGCTTTCGGACTTGAACCTGTGCAAGTCGAAGAGCTTCCGAATGATATGGAGGATATAGACGATAGGATCGAGGAAGAAAATATTGAATCTGAAGAAGATGTCATGAATGAAATCAACAAACCAACAGATTCTGACAAAGATATTACCCGGGAAATGACCGATCAGGAAAAAGAAATACCTCCAAGTAATCAGGAGGAACATATTCAATCATCCACCAATTATGATTTGGAATCGGATATTGAAGATAACGAGGACAGTCTTGCTCTCAAAGAAGGTCCAGTGGAAATATTGGTGGCAGATGAAACGCTAAGGAAACAGCTCCTTGATTTAATGATTAAGAAAATAGAATATATGGAAGCACAAATGACAGGAGTTGAGTATGAAAATTGTGTTAAAGCTCATCTATCTGAGAACCTACCAGATTTGGAATACTACTCTGTCTCTAAATACTTAATAAAGTATTATATCAAGTACGAAAAATCAGATGAGCTTGAATTATTTGTTGGTGAGTTGATTGAAAGGTTCGCATCATACTCCCTGCTTGTCGAAGAGTTAAGGTATGTACTGAAACAACAAGGTCAATTTATAAAACAATGATGGGTGTGTAGGAAGGTATGAAAAAAAGCGTAGAAATTATCGGTTTTCCAATTATAAGTATCTCGGCCGGGGAAGAGATCGGCAAAGTGAAGTCAATCGTAATCAATCCAGAAAAAGGTTCTGTAGATTTTTTGACGGTAGAGCATGAAGACTGGCAGGTAAGTGTCAAGGCAATTCCATTCCAAAAAATCATCGGAATCGGAGAATATGCGATTACGGTTGAAAGCAGTCATTCCATATTGGATTTAAATGAGATTCCGATTGCGAATCAATTGATTAATAAAAAGGTTTCTATTACAGGAGCTCGAGTAATGACGAGAGTCGGAGAGTTAGTTGGAGAAATTACGGAGTACTATGTTAACGAAACGAATGGACAAATCATCTCTGTAGATGTGAGTACAGCTGAGCAAAACAACTTTGAAGTCTCTTCGGAGTATATTATTACCTATGGTGAAAACCTGATCATCCTAAATGAAGAGTTTTCAACAAGAGAAGTGGAAACTAGGGAAGTGGAGAAAGCTCCCTCACAAGTAGAATCAAAGAAAACCCTTCACTTCTCTACAACCGCTAACCAAGAGCGTGTGGATGATCTCGACCGTAAGCAGGATGAATTGCTGGAAGGGAAACAAGCGACAAAAAATATCGTAAATTCCCAAGGGGAGACCGTTGTTACAAAAGGCGCGGTCTTGACTAAATCTGAAATTGATCAATTAAAGCAGTACGGTCCGAGTGTCATGGTCGAATTGAGCATGAATGTAAAGTAATTTAAATAGATCCAGAGGAGGTGTTAAACGTTGAAACAATCATTGAATCTAAAGCTGCTTTCTTTAGTAGTTGCTGTTGGGATGTCGATGTTTCTTTTTACAATCGGTAGTTCAGCAGCTATTCAATACGTCACCACTGGAAAACACCTCCCGGAGAATACAGTGATTGCTTCTGTTAACGTCTCAGAAAAAAGTAGGGGAGAAGCAGTTCAACTGCTCTCAGAGAAGGTACAAAACTGGAAAGACAATCATTCGATTGTTGTCAAGGTGGATGGGAAGGAACTGACCGTTGATACGGAAATGATTCAATTCGATGTAGCATCAACGGTTGAACAAGCAATGAATACAACCATTCGTGATATCCAGGTGACCATTGATGAGTCTTATTTGAAGGATTTGAAATCATATATGGATGTTTCTCTCGCTGCGGAGTTTTCGGAAGGACAATTCATTGAAACTCTGAAAAGAGATGCAGCACAAATGGTGGATTCACCTCTAGAGTATGTCGCTTATGACTTTGTGAAAGGGAATGCGGCATCACTATATGAAAGCATAGGTGGGCAAATGGTCGTGATTCCACAAGAAGCGAGTATGGAACGAGCGGTACAGTTGTTTGATGGAGAAGAGTTTGAAGATGGGACCGTCTTTTCGTTCAACCGCTTGTTAAATCGTGATGGAATTTACGATGAAGTTTCCCTCGATGTGCTGGCATCTGGGATTTATGGAGCGAGTGTTAAGGCAGGGATGATTATACAGGAAAGACATATCAGTCACCGATTGCCGGAGTACTCAGAAATAGGTATGGAAGCGAATGTAGACCTGAAACAAGGTCAGGACTTGAAAGTGTACAACCCTTTCTCCGGGGACTATCAGTTGTCTGTAAGTGTAGAGGGTGGAAATCTTGAGGTTCAATGGGTCGGGTACCCGACAACCTCTGACTTTCATGTTCAGTTGTTGGATCGTGAAGAAATATCACCTAAAACAATCATTCAATATTCCTCTCTTGTAAATGATGAGACATTTAACCTCTTACAAGAAGGAGAAGATGGTCAGGTCGTATCGGTTTATCGGATCGACAGGTCTTTATCCGATGGAGCAGAGGAGTTTATTTCAGAAGACTATTACCCACCGGTAGCCAGAGTGGAAGAGCACCCTCCTGATTCAGAGGGGAGTTCAGCAGAGAATTTTGAATCGGAAACAGGAGACAATCGCTCTAATTCTGAAGATGAAGAATATAGTGCCGAAGAAGATGACGGGGAAGGGAAATCCAGTGATTCTAAGTCATTGCAGAAAAATGAGGATGGGATCTGGGAAGTCGTTCCTGATGGAGAATCTAAGTGATAGAAGAAAAAGGGTGAGCTGGTCATGATCAAGAGAAAAAGGTTAGGCGATTTGCTAAAAGACGCGGGAATTATTGAAGAGAACCAGATCCAGGAAGCTTTGGAAAGCAAAAAGCCGACCCAGAAGCTTGGTGACGTACTTGTAGAAAAAGGTTACGTAACAGAAAAGCAATTGATTGAAGTGTTAGAATTCCAACTGGGTATACCACACGTTTCTTTGTTTCATTTTCCTATTGATCCGAATGTGATCAGCATAGTAAGTAAAGAATTTGCCCTTCGGAACCTCCTTGTTCCTATTCAACGGAAAGGGGAGGAGTTGACTGTAGCCATGGCTGATCCGATGGACTATTTTTCTATCGATGATCTGAAAATATCTACGGGTTTTAAAATTTCTCCTGTCATTGCAACGAAGCATGAAATTCTCCAAGCCGTTAACCGCCATTATAATTTGAATGATTCGAGTCTCGATGAAAATGAAGAAGACACGGATGAAGCACCTGCGATTAAATTAGTGGACCAGTTACTCCAAGCGGGTGTCCAACTTAAGTCGAGTGATATCCATATTGACCCTCAAGAATCACGGGTTTTGATCCGATACAGGATCGATGGTGTGTTAAGGACGGAACGCACGTTACCGAAGTCTTTCCAAAACAGTCTGATCGCCCGTGTGAAGATCATGGCTAATCTAAACATTACTGAAAACCGGTTGCCACAGGATGGGCGGATCAAAACAAACGTTGATCGGTCACCGGTTGATTTAAGAATCTCCATCCTTCCTACAGTCTATGGTGAAAAAGTCGTCATTCGGATCCTTGACCTTTCGAATGCATTGAGTTCAATCGAAGACCTTGGCTTTAACAAGATCAATGCACAGAAATATAAGCAATTGATTGAGCAGCCCTCTGGACTCATCTTAATCACAGGTCCTACGGGTTCGGGAAAATCTTCAACGCTTTATGCATCCTTGAATCGCTTAAATACAGACGATGTCAACATCATCACGGTAGAGGATCCTGTTGAGTATCAAATCGAAGGACTGAACCAAGTCCAGGTAAACACATCCATTGGATTAACCTTCTCTAAAGGACTCCGCTCGATTTTACGTCAGGACCCTAATATCGTGATGGTCGGTGAGATTCGGGATTCAGAAACAGCAGAGATTGCCATTCGTGCTTCTCTCACGGGGCACTTAGTTTTGAGTACGTTACATACGAACAGTGCGATAGCGACAATCCCTCGTTTATTCGATATGGATGTAGAGCCTTATCTAGTCGTTTCTTCCTTATCGGGCGTGGTCGCACAACGGTTAGTCAGGAAAATTTGCCGGGATTGCAGGCAGGCACATGCACTGACAGAGATGGAGAAAAGACAGTTTCAAAAACGTGGAATGACGGCAGATACCATCTACAAAGGATCGGGTTGTGACAGCTGTCAAAATACAGGATACCGCGGCCGTATGGCTATTCAAGAAGTGTTAGTTATTGATGATGAAATCCGGACGATGATGATGAACAATGGCAGTATGGACCAAGTCCGGCGTTACGCATTGAAGCAGGGCATGCTTTTCTTATTAGATGATGGTTTGTTGAAAGTAAAGCAGGGACTGACGACGTTAGAAGAGGTGCTTCGCGTCGCAAAAGTCGACTAGCGAGGTGGTAAGACGTGAAAGATAAATTTAATCAGCTCCTGACGGTTGCGAACGAATATGAGGCCTCCGATATTCATTTGACAGTTGGAGTGCCTCCGATATTCCGGATCCACGGTCAGTTAAGGAAGTATGGGAAAAACCCATTAAAACCAGTAGATACGGACGGGATGGCGAAGGCGATCTTATCTGAGGATTTACACCAACAGTTGGTGAGTAACCGTGAAGTGGATGTATCGTATGGGATTGCAGGCGTTTCAAGGTTTCGGATAAATATTTACTATCAAAGGAATTGTCTGTCGATGGCGGTTAGGATTGTTCCACGAGAGATTCCTTCGATTGAAGACCTCCATATGCCACAAGTATTAAAGAAGATCAGCAGCTACGCCCAAGGGCTTGTTCTCGTCACCGGCCCAACAGGATCAGGGAAATCTACGACCCTCGCTTCGATGGTTGATTACATTAACCAATCCGCTCGTAAGCATATCATCACTCTGGAGGATCCCATTGAGTACACCCATAACCATAAAAATTGCATTGTAGATCAGCGGGAAGTCGGATTCGATACAAGAAATTTTGCGAATGGTTTACGTTCATGTCTTCGTCAGGATCCTGATGTGATTTTGGTTGGGGAGCTACGGGACTTTGAGACAATCTCAACAGCACTGACGGCGGCCGAGACCGGTCACCTTGTATTCGGGACCTTACATACGACGAATGCCCCAGACACAATCGATCGTATTATTGATGTTTTTCCACCAAACCAGCAAGGGCAGGTGAGGGTCCAGCTTGCAAACGTTTTGCAGGCGATTGTTTCTCAGCGCTTATTCCGTCGTTTAGATAAAAAGGGGAGAAGAGCTGCGGTTGAAATTCTGTTGAATACACCTGCAGTAAAAAATCTGATTAGAGTTGAGAAGATACACCAAATTGAAAATGTGATGCAAACCTCTAAGGCTCAGCACATGCAAACGCTCGAGATGTCAATCCAGGAATTGCTTAAAGAAAAAGTCATTGATGAACGTGATGCGGCGCCATACTTGAAAGAAGGGGGCTTATAGTATGCCCTATTACTCCTATCAAGGACGCAGTCTTCTCGGCAAAGCTCAAAAGGGCAGGTTGCGTGCAAATTCTAGAAAAGAAGCGGTCATGTCATTGAAAGAGAAGGGCATTACCATTTCGGAGATTAAAGAAATCGACAGTATCTTCCTGAAGGACATCCAAATAGGAAGCCCTGTAAAGCCTAAGGATTTTGTCATATACCTAAGGCAATTTTCTACGCTCATTAGAGCGGGGATTTCTTTACTTGAATCGACAAAAATTCTTGCCAAACAATCCAATAGTCGTGCATTAAGTGAAGCTCTCTATGACATCAGTGATCAGTTGGAAAGTGGACGAGCGTTTTCTGAAGCAGCAGCTTCTCATTCGAAAATTTTTTCCAACTTATTCATTAATATGGTACGGGCAGGGGAAGTCGGAGGTAATCTCGATGACATCCTGGAACGCTTGGCGGTTTATTATGAGAAACAGTACGACACAAGGCAGAAAATCATTTCAGCTTTGACCTACCCGCTTGTGGTTGGTCTAATAGCCATCGGTATCGTCATTTTCCTATTAACCTTCGTCGTTCCCAGGTTTGCAAGCATGTTTGACACAATGGGAGGAGAGCTTCCCTGGATCACTCAGCTCACGCTTAGTATGAGCCAGTTTTTTCAAAGCTTTTGGTACGTTGTGATTCTTATCCCGGTGGTTTTATTTGTTGCTTTTAAGTTGCTCGTAGATCGAAACCCGAAACTGCAATATACGTTGGATGTATTAAAGTTGAAAATCCCTGTGTTTGGACCATTAATACAAAAAGCTGCTTTAGTACGGATGACAAGTACATTAAGTTCTCTTATGAATAGTTCTGTGCCCATTTTAAAATCACTACAAGTGACACAAAACGTTGTCGAGAATAAAGTGGTCGAACGAGCAATTATGAATAGTTACAAATCGCTGGAAAAAGGGAATAACCTGTCCGATCCATTGCGGGAGTATCCCATTTTTCCGCCTCTGGTTATTCAAATGATGGCTGTAGGAGAAGAGACAGGTTCTCTAGACTACATGCTTTCAAAAGTAGCTGAATTCTATGAATCTGAGCTTGAATATACAACCGATCGATTAAAAACGTTAATTGAGCCTCTGATGATCCTAGTCCTGGCACTTGTCGTAGGGGGAATCGTTGCAGCTATTGCAGTGCCGATGTTTTCAATCTTTGACACGATTAATTAAGAATTCGTAAGAATGTGCAAAAATGCTAGTTTGCACACATTTTATCCTTTATAATGAACATAGGACCTTTTGCTAATGAAAAAAGTAGTACATATCCATTGGCAGAAATTCGAAAATACTCTAAAAGGAGAGAGAAAATGAAGAAGCTGAGAGAAATGTTAAAGAATGAGAGAGGTTTCACGTTGATTGAGCTTTTGGCCGTTATTGTTATTTTGGGGATTATTGCTGCGATTGCTATTCCAGCCATAGGGAGTATTATTGGTAATACGGAGGAGGATGCACATGATGCAAACGCATTGTCTCTATTAGAGTCTGCTAGACTAGCTCACGTAAGCGGAGAGGTTGGAGTTGGTGATACAGTTACAGCTCAAAACTTAGTAAACCTTGGGTATTTGGACGCTGTCCCTCAAGATCCAGAAACAGATGGTGTATATAACCCTGCAGAAGTTGTAATTGGGGAAGATACTGCTGAGGATAACGAAGAAGGTGTTAATGACCAAGTAACTTATAATGTTACTCTCGGTACAGGTGGAGAAGGTGGAACCACCTATATTGGTGGCTTGACAAAAGACCAATTAAACAGCCGATAAAAAATAAAAGGGGCTGTAACTATGCAGCCCCATTGATATCTTAGGAGATATATATGAGTACAATAATTATGCTTTACATATTTTCATTTGGAGTTTTATTAGGTTCATTTCTCAACGTCATCGGTCTACGCTTACCAAAAAACATCCCATTTACAACCTCACGTTCCGCTTGTCCCCACTGTTCCACACCTCTACAAGCCAGAGACTTAATCCCACTCTTTTCTTACCTCATTTCCAAAGGTAAATGTAGACACTGTCAGCATTCCATTTCGATGGCATACCCTCTCGTTGAGCTAGTCACAGGGGTTCTTTTTTTAGTGGCATACATAAATCTGGGTTTA
Organism: Halobacillus faecis; assembly: GCF_007991335.1. GTDB lineage: Bacteria > Bacillota > Bacilli > Bacillales > Halobacillaceae > Halobacillus > Halobacillus faecis. The sequence goes on from NZ_BJYD01000002.1 coordinate 75,190, forward strand.
TCATGGGAATTAGCAGGTGGGCTTCTGCTGATTTCCCTGGGGGTGATCGTGACAGTGAGTGATATCAGCTACATGTTGATCCCAAATAAACTGTTACTCTTTTTTGCGGGATGCTTTATCATCTACCGGACGATTCATCCATTACAACCATGGTATGACTCCATATATGGTGCTTTAGCCGGTTTTGCCATCATCTTTGTGATTATTTTACTGAGTAAGGGCGGTATGGGTGCAGGGGATATGAAGCTGTTAGGAACGTTAGGCATCCTGCTTGGTTGGAAACTAACTTTACTTACATTATTTCTAGCGACCTTAATAGGAACGGTTGTTAGTCTGACTTTATTGGGATTCAAAGTGATTGGGAGGAAAGATCCTTTTCCATTTGGCCCATCCATTGTACTCGCTGCAGTCATCTGTTACCTTTTCGGCTTTGATCTATTACGACTTTATTATGATGCATTTTTCTTATAGGAGGAGGAGAGACTTTTGTTTCGTTTTTTTAATTCAAGCGGTCGGGTGAATTTCGTAATCAAAAACCACTGCATTCGCTATGTGTATTCTAAATCAGAGAATGCGTGGGAAATCGACGACACCGGAGAGATTGTTCTCCCTCCTCATATTATGGAGGACGGGAAAATCAAAGACTCCAGGGAGCTTGCCCGAATCGTTGAGAACTTTATTGAGGGGAAAGGATGGAGCAACAAATCGCTCTATTTTACTGTACCGGATCACTCGGTTGTTGTTCGTCCTTATGAAGTACCCGTTCATGTGAAGAATGATGAAATCAAAGGCTTTTTGTATATGCAATTGGGCGAAACGCTGCACCTCCCTTTTGATGACCCTGCATTTGATTTCAGTGTGATGAGTGAGAATGAAGAAAAGAAAAAACTGCTTCTTTTTGCTTTTCCAGAAGAACAAATCCGTATGTTAGACCAGGTTTTTAGTGATGCCAAACTGAAAACGAAAGCGGCGGATATTAGTGCCCTTTCTATTTATCGTCTATACGAGTATTTGGATTTAACGTCAGAGGGGGAACACCTTCTGATCATCGACTGGAACTTGGACGGGTGTGTGTTGACGGTCTTTAACGAGCATGTACCGGCATTTATCAATCACACAAGAAGTCCGCTTTCTATGACGTTATGGAAAAGGGAAAACGGCCGTTACGTTTGGCAGGGGGATGATGGCGGCGGTCCGACTGAATTTACTTATGATCAGTTGAATGAAGTGGAAAGAATCATGGATTTTTACAAATTCTCTGTGATGAATGGAGAAGCCTCCGTATCCAAAGTCCTTCTCACTGGAGACTGGCCGGAGAATGGTCTGGTAAGAGAGTTGCTTGAAGAAAGAGGGATCCAGGTCGCCGCCTTGAAAGATGCAGACGTATTTTTGAATTCAGACCAACCTGCGAGCGTTGAATACATGGATGCGATTGGATTGTCCATCAAGCCATAAGGGGGATGAGAGAATGGTAGTAGAAATTAATTTACTGGAACAAAAAGAAAAGAGAAATATCCTCCCGTATTTAGTTGTCACTTTCTTTGCTCTCCTTTTATTAGTCTTGGGAATCGTATTCAATGCTCAAAAGGCAAGCCTGGTCGAAGAATCTTCTCGCTTGGACGAGCGGATTTCGCAGGTACAGGTTGAGCAGGAAAGTTTTGCAGCCACATCTGGAGGAGAAGGTACCGAAAGAGAACAGTTGAAAAATTCCCTCGAGCAGCTGAAAGGCACGGTTATCCCTACCATTCCTGTGGTGGAAGAGCTTGTTTCCTTGCTGCCTGAGCGAGGGTTCTTTGAATCATTCGCGTTAACCGGTGCCTCTGAAGTCACTGTGAATGTAAGGTTCGATACCATCCAGGAAGCGGCGAAATACACGAATACCTTAATTCAACAATCATTTATCTCTGATGTGGAATTGGCCGGAGTAGATACGGATGTTGTGGACGATACAGAAGATTTGTATGATTATCAACCTCGTTACATAGCAAGTTATTATATTGTTCTCGAAGAATCGACGCTCGCTGCTGAGGGGGTGTCTCCCCAATGAAGATTGAATGGAATCGTCAAAGTCTATGGATCATCATTGCAGGAGTCGTACTTGTCCTAGTGTTCTACATACTCGGTCAGAGAGTCATCCTGGCTCCATACCAGGAAGAGGTGGTGGAAAAAGAAGCCATCTTAACTCAAGAACAAAAGATTCTTTCCGCTATAGAGAACAATCAGAAAGGTACCGAAAGAGAACAAATCCTCACTTCTCGTACCATTCAGCAGGAGTTGCCGGTTATTCCTCTTATGGATCAACTATTGATTGGCCTTGATCGGGCAGAAAATGCCACAACGAGCATAATCAACAGTATGGCTATTTCTGATTCAGAGTCAGTTATCCCTATAATAGCAACAGAGAATAACCGAGAGGAAAATGGCGTCAATAACGGTGAGGAAGAGAATTTAAATGAAGATGTAGTTGATGAGCCTGTGGAAGATGAGGCGGAGCGACTCATTGAAGGTCTACATACCCTTCAATTCACCCTTGATGTGACTTCTGAAAATTATGATGAAATGGTCTCTTTTATGAGTGAGATTCAATCTTTATCACGGGTTATACAGATCGAGTCGATCCAGTTTGATGCACCTGAAAGCGAAAATGAACTGGGCTATTCCATCGTCATGAATAGCTATTATCAGCCATTATATGCCAGCCTCGCGAATGAAGCACCGCAATACCATTACGGTGGAAGTCCGAATAAGGTGGACCCTTTCACCATGGAACAATGGGATGATCCGAACCAACGTGTATCTACAACAACAGAGAAAGTGGATGAGGAAGAGATTGTAGATGAGGGAAATCGTGATAGTGAAGAAGAAGAGGAAGAACCCTCAGAATCAGAAATTGAGAGTCAATTGTAAGCCAAAATTGTCGAAGACCTACTGACAAATTTCAGCGTGGTTTTTAAAACTCCTGTGATAGGGTGGGAACAAACCTTGCAGGAGTGATCAAACCATGGATTCCAAAAATAAGATCTCCATCTCATTTCGGAACGAACATCAGCAGGAAACGAAACATGAGGTTGTTCGGACACAAAAGGAACAAGCCGCAGCAGTTGAGGAAGATAAGGAAGATGAACGTCCTGCAACCCGGGTGTACCACATTCCTTTTAAAAAGAAACGCTTTTCTTCAACACCAGTCAGGCCGTTAATCACAACAGCTTTGACCGCCCTTTTTGTCAGTCTTGGGCTTGGTTTCTTGCTGCTTCGTATGTTTGTGTCTTTGACAGATTCTTCTACGACAGGAACGGAAACCGTGCCAGTGTCTGGTGAGGGGAACACAGGTACAGAAGTGGTCGCTTCTCAAGAGGAGCCCATGTCTGATCTTCCAAGTGGTCCTACGCAGACGTTTGATACGTATATCGTTCAAGCAGGGGCTTTTTCCACAGAGGGAAAAGCGAATGAATGGAAGAGCAAACTGACAGCTCTCCTTGTACCCTCCATCGTCTGGCAGAGGGATGGGCAATATTATTTATTTGTTGGGAGTGCAGCGAATAAACAGGAAGCCGATCAGATTGCTGGACGTCTTGCGGCAAAGAGCATTGAAACCTATGTGAAACCCTTTGTTGTAACGATTGAAAAAGAAATTCCGCAAGAACTGGTTACTCCGATGGAGACACATGCAATGAAAGATTTTTCCGAAAATCAAAGAAAAAAACTCATGGATGAAGTGGGTGAGAATACATCACTTGGACAAGCTTTGAATGAATGGGAATCTCAGGATGATACCAATATCAATTGGTTAAAAGTTGCTCAATCATTAGAATAAGGAATACACCACGTGATATTCTAAGGAAAAAGGAGTTTTCTTAACGGGAAACTCTTTTTTTATATCTTTTTCTTGTAGAAGATGGTTCTTTCTATAATCTACTGTCTCATGGAAATCTTGTAGAATAGAACGAGCCCCATGTGTAGAGAGGATGAGGTTTGGGATGAAGCGCTTAGTTTTAGGATCACAATCCCCAAGAAGAAAAGAACTCCTTGAGCTTGCAGGCTTTGAGTTTGATATCCGCCCTTCGAACGCTGAAGAAGTGATCGAGGAAGGGATGTCACCCGAAGAAGCCGTTCTTCACTTGGCAAGGGTAAAGGCTGAAAACGTAAAGGTTGATGAGAGTGAGGTGTTGCTCACTTCGGATACTGTCGTTGCTTTGAATGGTGAAATTTTAGGGAAACCTAAGGATGATCAAGAAGCAAGGTTGTATCTAAGAACATTAAGTGGTACGACACACAAGGTATATACGGGAGTTTGTTTAAAGACAAACCAATCCGTGGATCTGTTTTATGTCCAGACAGAAGTGACCTTTTACGCGTTGTCAGAAGAAGAGGTTGATGCCTATATACGGACAGGAGAGGTTTGGGATAAGGCAGGAGGATACGGCATCCAAGGGAAAGGGTCCTTGTTTGTTGAGAAAATTAATGGAGATTATTACAGTGTAGTCGGTTTGCCACTGTCACGGGTCGCACGTGAACTTAAGAGGTTAGGCATCTTCCCTGAGTGATTCCTTCTTGCGTGGGGACTTAGAAGGAAAGGATGCGAATCATTGACTCAAACAAGTGTAATGATTAAAGATGTTCCGAGACAAGACCGGCCGAGAGAACGGCTGATTGAGCTCGGAGCCTCTCATTTATCCAATCAAGAACTTTTCGCTATCCTGTTAGGAAGTGGAACCAAACGTGAGTCTGTCATGGAGCTTTCCAACCGGCTTCTTGTCCATTTTGAAGGGATCATGCTTCTGAAAGATGCCACGATTGAAGAACTGACAGCTATCCGGGGGATTGGATCTGCAAAAGCGGTTCTGCTCCTGGCATCGATTGAATTAGGGAAACGAATGCAGAAGATGAAACCTGTGGAACGTTATATGATTAGAAGCCCGGAAGACGGGGCGGATTTTATTATGGAAGAAATGAGAGATTTAAAGCAGGAACACTTCATTTGTTTGTTTTTAAATACGAAAAACCAGGTCCTCCATAGACAAACCATCTTTATCGGCAGCTTGAATGCTTCGATTGTCCATCCTAGAGAGGTGTTCAAAGAAGCGGTGAAAAGGTCTGCCGCCTCCATCATATGCGCCCACAACCACCCTTCCGGAGACCCGACTCCATCACAAGAAGATATCCAAGTGACACGCAGATTGAAAGAATGCGGAAAGATGATTGGCATTGAATTATTGGATCACCTTGTCATTGGTGATCGCAAATTCATTAGCCTTAAAGAAAAAGGCTATTTGTAACACTATCTATTTTTGTGGATTTTTCGTATAATTAAATAGATGAAAAAGAAAAAGCGCCATTTATAGGATTTTCTTATAAATAGGCGCTTCTTCTAATCATGATTCTATATAGATGCCTAACCCCCGTTGATAGGAAAACGGGTTTTAGAAAGGAAGATATTATTGGGGATTTTTGGATTCTCTCAAGATTTAGGAATTGATTTGGGCACTGCCAATACACTTGTCTTTTTGAAAGGAAAAGGGGTCATTGTCAGAGAGCCTTCTGTTGTTGCCAAAAATACACAAACCGGTGACATCGAAGCTGTCGGAAATGATGCACGAAATATGATCGGGCGTACGCCAGGTTACATAAATGTTATCCGACCGATGAAGGATGGCGTGATTGCCGATTATGATACGACTGCTCAAATGATGAAATATTATATAAAAAAGGCGTTAAAAACGCGTTCCTCTTTTGCAAGTAAACCGAATGTCATGGTCTGTGTACCCTCAGGCATTACGATGGTTGAAGAGCGTGCGGTCATTGATGCGACGAAACAGGCGGGAGCAAAAGAAGCTTATCCGATTGCGGAACCGTTTGCGGCAGCGATCGGTGCAGGCCTTCCTGTGTGGGAACCAACCGGAAGCATGGTCGTTGATATTGGTGGTGGCACAACAGAGGTGGCGATTATCTCTCTTGGTGGAATCGTTACAAGCCAGTCCATCCGTGTTGCCGGAGATGAGATGGATGACAACATCATTCAGCATGTACGCAAGAAGTACAATTTGATGATTGGTGAGCGGACGGCTGAAGAAGTGAAAATGGAATTGGGTGGAGCAGGAGAAGTCTCCGAAGTTGACGAAATGGATATTAGGGGACGGGATTTGCTCAGTGGTTTGCCGAAAACCATTACAATCCAAAGTGATGAAATAGTAAGTGCTATGAAAGATACGATTGATTCAATTATTGAAACGGTCAAGAACACGTTAGAAAAAACACCTCCAGAACTGGCAGCGGATATTATGGAGCGCGGGATTGTCCTTACCGGGGGAGGCGCCTTGCTAAGGAACATCGATACAGTCATCAGTGAAGAAACGAACATGCCCGTATTTATTGCCGACAATCCACTTGATTGTGTGGCGGTTGGAACAGGGAAGTCTTTGGAGTATATCCATCATTTCCGTTCCCAGCCGAATGTAGCAAGCCGGGCGAAAATGGAGTAGTTTAACTCGTTATGCCTTCGTTATTTCGTAGAAAAAGACTGATGATTGTATTAGTAGGATTTATCGTACTCGTAGCATTGATTGGCTTTTCAATCCGTGACCGTGATTCGTTAAGCACACCTGAAAAATTTCTACAGGATTCGATCGGTTGGATGCAAACCGTCTTCCATAAACCGGTCAGTCTTGTAGACAATACCATTGAAAATATTCAAGACATGTTTGGTGTTTATGAACAAAACGAAGTATTGAAAGCAAGGCTTTCTGAATACAAAGGTGTCATTCAGGAAAACCAAAGACTTCGTAGTGAAATTGATGAACTACAGCAAACATTGGATAAGTCCGATAGTTTGAGTGACTATTCTCCCGTGCAGGCAACGGTGATTGCAAGAAGTTCAGACCGTTGGTTTGAGCAGATGACCATTAACAAAGGAGAAGAGCACGGCGTTGAAAAAGATATGGCTGTCATGACAAGTGACGGCCTAATCGGGAAAATTAAGTCCGTTGGGGCTTTTCATTCCACCGTTCAACTCTTAAGCGGGTTCGATCGTTCGAACAAAATTTCTGCTTGGGTCGTTCGGGAGGATCAGGATGAAGCTTTCGGTCTGATTGAAGGTTATGATGATGAAACGGGGCGTCTATTGCTAGAGGAGATTAAGCTTGATGAAGAGCTCAAGCCGGGCGACACGGTCATCTCTTCTGGATTAGGAGGCGTTTTCCCGAGCAACTTGAGAATTGGAACGGTCGAAGAAGTCGTCAATGATCAGTTTGGTCTGACACAAACCGCTTATGTAGAACCGTTTGCCGATCTGTTTGATATCAACCATGTGATGGTAGTGGATCGTACAGCAGAAACGGTAGATCCGGAACCTGAACAGGAGGAAGAAGCATCATGAGTCGATACTTCATTGCACTCCTATGTTTGTTTTTCTTGATCATGCAGGGGATGGCCATGAGTATGCTGCCAGCTAATCTTGTTTACTCTGATTTGCTGATGACCCCGCATTGGATATTGATTTTCCTTCTGATTATTGCGATTTTCTATGACAAGGACGATACGTACAATGCTGTCTGGTATGGTCTTGCTTTCGGCTTATTGATTGATGTCGTCTACACGGGCGTGCTCGGGGTATATATGGTTACATATACCTTGATCATCTATACCATACATGGTTTAAACAAGTGGCTGCACGCCAATTTTTTTGCGGCATCCTTATTGGCTGTCGTCGGAGTGGCTTTAGCTGATACGATGCTTTATATCATTTATTCATTCGTACAAATTACATCCATGACTTGGGGAGATTACGCTCTATTGAGGCTGCTGCCGACCTTGGCAGCGAATATGATTTTCTTTATCCTCCTCTATCCACTCGTGAAGGAAAAAGTGTATGCCTGGGGAGAAGAAGTGAGCAATATCTAATCTGGTGGAAATGTTTGAGGTTTGAGGTGAAAGAGCCTATGGCTGCTAATGTACAAAAGGTGATGATTAAAGGAACAAGAGACGGTCTGACCTTGCATTTGGATGATCAATGTTCCTACTCATCCCTTTTAAAAGAATTGCAAAACCAATTGTCAATGAACGGACTGACCGATGAACATCCGATGATCCGTGTGACGATCAAGCTTGGCAATAGGTATTTAAATGAAGAACAAAAAGAAAAGCTCACAGAGGTTGTCCGGGAAAAACAAAAACTCGTGGTGGAAAAAATCGAGTCAGACGTTTTGACGAAAAAGGAAGCTCTTGAGTGGAAAGAGAATACGGAAATCACCCCTGTCGCTAAAACCGTCCGGTCTGGGCAATTAGTTGAAGTCAAGGGAGATCTGCTTTTGATTGGTGATGTGAATCCCGGAGGACAAATCAAAGCCACGGGCAACATTTTTGTCATGGGAAGTTTGCGTGGAATTGCTCATGCAGGATTTGAAGGGGATACGAATGCGGTTATTGCATCCTCCTACATGCAGCCGAGCCAACTAAGGATCGCCGATCAATTAAGCCGGTCACCGGACTATGAATCTGAGGGTGTGTATATGGAATGTGGATTCATTGATGAGTCCATGGAAAAAATTCGTATCGATCGAATTCAAGAGGTTGTAAAAAAGAGACCGGATCTGGTTAGTTTTGAAAGGAGAATGATCAATGGGTGAAGCGATAGTCATTACCTCTGGAAAGGGAGGAGTCGGAAAAACGACAACTACTGCGAACCTGGGGACCGCTTTGGCCTTGCAGAATAAGAAGGTGTGTCTCGTTGATACTGATATCGGTCTCAGAAATTTGGATGTCGTGATGGGGCTTGAAAACCGCATCATCTATGACATTGTCGATGTCGTAAACGAACGCTGCAAGACGAAACAGGCCTTAATTACGGATAAGCGCTTTGATTGCCTGCATTTGCTTCCAGCGGCCCAGACATCAGATAAATCAGAAGTGACTCCAGAAGCGGTCAAGGCCATTGTTCAGGAACTAAAGCAAGAATACGATTATGTCGTCATCGATTGTCCTGCCGGGATTGAGCAGGGGTATAAAAATGCGGTCGCAGGTGCGGATAAGGCGATTGTCGTTACGACTCCTGAAAAATCAAGCGTCCGTGATGCAGACCGAATTATTGGACTTTTGGAGCAAGAAGAAATGGAATCTCCGAAGCTTGTAATCAATCGGATCCGGAATCACATGATGAAAAACGGGGACATGCTTGATGTGGACGAAATTGTCAATGTCCTGTCTATTGATCTACTCGGCATCGTTATTGATGATGATGCGGTCATAAAAGCATCCAATAGTGGCGAGCCCGTGGCCATGAAACCTAATTCCAAAGCTTCTCTTGCTTATCGAAACATTGCTAGAAGAATTTTAGGGGAAACGGTACCCCTAATGAAGCTTGATGAAGAACGAGGTGTTCTAGCGAAAGTGAAGAAATTCTTCGGCATGCGCACGTAACGATTGTTTTACCTGTCACATCCTGTGGCAGGTTTTTTTATTTTGAATTAATAAACCACCTCCTTGTCCCATAGACTGATAGAAAAAGACGTAGAGAGGGGTTTGGTTGTGAAAAAGAACATTCGTGATGTACGCAAGAATATAGCGGATCGAAAAAAGAGAAAGATGCATCGTCAGGGGACAAGCCCGCCTGGAGGTTTCTCTCCACCACAGGATGAAGAAATGCATGGCTATCCCCCACTAGTTAACGGCTATAGCCATAAACCAGTAAAGAAAGAAGAACCGACAAGTGCAACGAGCCGTATAGGCATGCAGGTGTTTTTTGCGGTTTTACTGTTTGCCGTTGTTGCTTTAGGAAAAAATACAGATCTCGCAGTTGTTAAAGTGCCAGGGGATTGGGCGGCCAGCCAAATGCAGGAAGAATTTCCTTTTGCTAAAGTAACCGCATGGTACAGCGACCGTTTCGGAGATCCTTTACAGGTCATTCAACCCGAAGATGAAACGGGTCAGGAACCTCTCGCAATGCCGGTGAATGGTACGGTGACGACCTCATTCCAAAATGACGGAAAGGGAATCATTTTAACGACGGAAAATGGATCTCAAGTAAAAGCGGTGCGTGAAGGGACCGTCATTTTTGCAGGTAATGACCCGGAATCAGGAAAGACCGTCGTCTTACAGCATGAAGATGGAACGAAAACAACGTACGGATATTTATCATCCATCGATGTCCATTTATATGAACATGTCCAATCACAAATGGATTTGGGGTCCGTGAAAGCGGAAGAGGGGCAGGCCGCAGAGTTTTTCTTCGCTATCGAAAAAGACAATACATTTTTAGATCCAGTACAGGTGATCAAAGTGAATGAAGGTCCTTAAGTTTCACGACTATATCCATATCCACCCCCTCTTCTTTTTGCTCGCTCTTTCAGCTTTGTTGACAGGAGCCATCTATGAATTCGTCGTTTTGTTTTCTATAGTCATTGTTCATGAACTGGGCCATTTCCTTATGGCCAAACGGTTCGACTGGCGCGTGGAAAAGATGGAAATCTGGCTGTTCGGCGGGGCAGTCGTGAGCGAAGAACACAACACAAGGCCCTTCCGAGAGCAGGTGCTTGTGGTCCTGGCGGGTCCATTCCAGCATTTGTGGATCTTTGTTCTGCTTCTAACCATTCAATTCATCATAGGTGTTCATCCTTTATTAGACGCCGCCTTCTTTTATAATGGAGTCATTTTTCTATTCAACATGCTCCCTGTTTGGCCGTTAGATGGTGGGAAGCTGCTCTTTTATTTATTGAATCGTTTGTTTGCATTCAGGGTGAGTTTGGTGGTTACTCTTAGCCTATCTCTCTTTTTCATGGTAAGCGCTGGATTCTGGATGTTTACGGAAGGACGATGGACGTTAGCCGCCATCCTTCTGACCGCCTTTTTATTCATTGAAAATGTCCTCGAGTGGAAAAGGAAATCTTACACAATGATGCGATATCTTCTTTATTGTACGTATCAGGACAGGGAAAGATTAAAGGCTAAGTACGTCAATGTTCATGAAGAAACGCTCGTTCGTGATGTCCTGAAGAACATTCACTCCAACAGGCGCCACAAGTATGTATTGAAACATACGAATCCTTTCTATATAGTAGATGAACAAGAGTGTCTCCGGGCTTTCTTTGAACAAAAGAAGCCCCATTTAAAAGTGCGGGACATTGCTGAAATCGCTATATGATGAGGGATGACATGAGACAATTACTATTACATACAAAGGCAGCTGAAAAATCGGGAGTGGTCATTGAAAATGGGGAAATCCTTGAATATGTGATCGACCGGCCCGGTGCTGAAAAGCTCACGGGCTCTATTTTTTTCGGAAAAGTAGAACGGGTGGAACAAGGATTGGCCGCCGCCTTTATAGATATAGGAGAGGGACGCTCAGGTTTTCTGCGGAAGGAAATGATCCCTTGGTGTGAAGGGAAATTATCAGCGGCATTGAATGTAGGACAAAGGGTTATTGTTCAAGTGATCAAGGATCCTGTTGGGAGCAAAGGTGCTCAATTGACCGCTGACGTGACTTTGCCAGGACTGTACACAGTCTACCAGCCTTTTGCTCAAGGGAAGGTTTCTATTTCTCGAAAGCTTGAGAGCGAGAAAAGAGCTGAGGTCGAATCATGGTTAGAGAAGGAATTGAAAAGTGCTGAAGGTTGTATCATCCGGACGGCAGCTGGAGGCGTGGACCCCGAGACGATTATTGAAGAGCTAAGAGGGCTTAGGGATGAGTGGAAAACGTTGGATGAGAGAAAGAAAAATCCAATCGGCCGCTTATGGAGTGAGCCGAACATCCCAGATGCATTGATTCGTAAATTTCCAGCGACTACCATTCAGGAAGTGCTCATTGATGATGCGAGCACATCTAAGCGTTTAAAGGAGAAGTTTCCTTCGTTGGCAGAACGCATACGCTGGGAAAATGATGTGGAAAGAAAACTGCCTGTTTCCTTGTCGCGTCTCCAGGAACAAATCATTACTCCTCTTGTTGAGTTGAACAATGGGGTGAGCTTAGTCATTGAAGAAACAGAAGCCATGACAGTGATCGATGTCAACAGTCATAAAGTTAAAGGGCGGTCCTTTTCAAACTCCCAGGCTCTTGATGTCAATATCCTTGCTGCAAAAGAAATTCAAAAGCAGGTACGTTTAAGAAATCTATCCGGCATCATTCTTATTGATTTCATTTCAATGAAAAATGAAAACAATGAGAAACAGCTCATTTCAGAAATGAGGAGGCTGGTGAAAGACGATCCTACGAAAACGAATGTGTTCGGGATGACAAGGTTAGGGCTTATGGAAATGACGAGGAAGAGGGAGAACGACAGCCTGAATTCTCAATTAGCCAATTCCAGGGAAGTGAGTTTTACAGATGAGACGGCCGTTTATCGTTTAGAAAGAGAGCTTCTTCAAAAGAGAGAAGCGGAGGCCTTGATGATCGCGGTGCATCCGACGGTTATGGATTGCAAAAAACGATTGCTTTCTGAGCCGATTTCTAGTAAAATTCCACAGGAGCTGTTTGTTAGGCAGGATGCTGACATCTCTGGCTATCAAGTAGAGCTTGAAGGGTCTTTAGACATGATCCGGGAAGCTGTTCAGCGTCGCGGATATCATGTTGACAACTTGTTTTGATCTGTGGTAACATTGTTTTGTTATTCTAGTAGCACTCCGTTGCTACAACCGCACAGAACAGGTTTTTAAACCGATTTCCGGTACCTGAATGGCGAGTCTGAGTATATTGAGGAGGTGCAAGTATGTACGCAATTATTGAAACTGGTGGTAAGCAGGTAAAAGTAGAGCAAGGCCAGGAGATCTATGTTGAAAAGATGGACGTAGAAGCTGGTGAATCTGTCACTTTTGACAAAGTTCTTTTCGTAGGTGGAGACAACACAAAAGTTGGTGCTCCTTACGTTGACGGTGCTTCTGTAACAGCTAAAGTTGAAAAACAAGGCCTTCAGAAGAAATTGACTGTCTTCAAATACAAGCCTAAAAAGAACTACAAGCGCAAACAAGGTCACCGTCAGCCGTACACGAAACTTGTCGTTGAAGCGATCAACGCGTAAGGTTCGTATCGGATGATACAAGTATCGATGTTTCGCTCACAAGGAGACATTACAGGCTTTGAAATCTCCGGACATGCGGAGAGTGGCCCTTATGGTCATGATCTCGTCTGTGCAGCCGTATCAGCTGTATCGTTCGGTGCTGTCAATGCTGTTATAAGTCTTTGTGGATTTGAACCTGATGTCGAACAAGGTGGTGAAGGTGGTTATTTAAAAATCACTCTTCCCGAAGATTTGGATGAATTCGTTCATTCAAAAGCTCAAACCTTATTGGAAGGCATGCAGGTGTCCTTGGAAACGATTGAACAAGAATACGATCAATATATGAAAATATCCCAACGATAAGGAGGTGAAGACTCATGCTACGTCTTGATTTGCAGTTTTTCGCCCAGAAGAAGGGTGTAGGTAGTACAAAAAACGGTCGTGACTCTGAGTCCAAACGTCTTGGAGCTAAACGTGCAGACGGACAACAAGCAACTGCTGGTTCCATCCTTTACCGTCAACGCGGTACAAAGGTGTACCCTGGTGCGAACGTTGGCCGTGGTGGAGACGACACATTGTTCGCGAAAGTGGACGGTGTTGTTAAATTCGAACGTTACGGACGTAACCGTAAAAAAGTCAGCGTTTATCCTGTAGCACAGGAAGCGTAAGCGAATAGTCCATCAGCAAAAAAGCCGCGCTTTGCTTTTCGCATAAGCGCGGCTTTTTTATATCTTCAACTTCATTTTTCTATTCAGCAGGTTAAAAGGGATTTTTTTGTGGGGAAAGAGATTCACCAGTCCAAATGAACCCATGGATGATTAGCGGGTTCACACTGACCTCCATTCACCTGCACAATCGTAACGGAACCTATACGTTAAGGTTTTTTGTTTCCTTGGATTTTTGCTATACTTTTTATTATTATGGGTTGAACGAGGGAGCTGAAAGGATGGAAGAAAAAGAAATCATTGAGCTGCTGAGACATAAGCGTCATGACTGGATGAATCAAATTCAATTGCTACAAGGATACGCTACCCTGGGAAAGCAGGATCGCTTGCTTGCACAAATGGAAGAAATTAAAGAAGAGGCAGAAGAAGAACGGAAATTATTGAACAGTGATGCTCTGAAATTTCCTTTGTGGCTGCTATCTTTTAATTGGGTACATAAAACCTACCGACTCCGGTATTTCATTAGGGGAGAAGTTGATTTATCCCGTCATGATCCTACATTGTTGGCTTATGGAAAACGGATGATTGAAATCATGGATGGACATATTGGAAATGAAGAACTTTATGAAGGCACATGTACCATCTATGTAGGTGGTCAGGATACACTTGGGTTGAGCTGGGAGTGGGAAGGTCTGTTTCATGAGCCGGAACGTTTAAAAGAAACGCTCAATGAAGAAGGATTTATTGCAACGATTTTTGACAGTAAAGAACTTTCTATTGAAATGACAATAGAATGAAGAGGTGAATAGACATGTTTGTCGATCAGGTGAAAGTATTTGTAAAAGGTGGCGACGGTGGAAATGGCCTTGTGGCTTACCGTCGTGAAAAGTTCGTACCAAGAGGTGGACCTGCAGGTGGAGATGGTGGAAATGGCGGAGATGTCATTTTTGAAGTCGATGAAGGGCTCAATACGTTGATGGACTTCAGGTATCAACACCATTTTAAAGCGGCTAAAGGTGAGAATGGGATGAACCAGAAGCAGCATGGGAAGAACGCTGACCCATTAGTCGTCAGTGTTCCTCCTGGGACAACAGTGAAAGATGCGGCGACAGATAAAGTGATCGCTGATTTGACGGATCATAAACAAAGAGCGGTCATTGCTAAAGGTGGTCGCGGTGGAAGAGGGAACGCTCGCTTTGCTACAGCTAGAAATCCAGCTCCTGAAATTGCTGAAAATGGGGAACCAGGAGATGAACTTGATGTTGTTGTCGAACTAAAATTGTTGGCAGATGTAGGATTAGTCGGTTTTCCGAGTGTCGGTAAATCAACATTCTTATCCGTTGTAACCGCAGCGAAACCGAAGATTGCGGATTATCACTTCACTACTCTTTCTCCAAACCTTGGGGTTGTAGAAAGTCAGGACCATCGTAGTTTTGTGATGGCCGATCTTCCCGGACTTATCGAAGGAGCGCATGAAGGAGTCGGTCTTGGTCATCAATTCCTGCGGCATGTAGAACGGACACGTTTGCTGCTGCACGTTATTGATATGTCTGGAATGGAAGGCCGCGATCCTTATGAGGATTATGTAACGATCAATAATGAATTATCGTCTTATGATCAACGGTTGGAAAATCGTCCTCAAATCATTGTAGCGAATAAAATGGATATTCCTGATGCAAAAGACAATTTAGAATTGTTCAAGGAGCAGCTTGGCAATGATGACATTCCCATTTATTCCATTTCTACAGTTACACGGGACGGGCTGGATGAATTGTTGTATGCCGTAGCGGATAAACTGGATGAAATTCCGAAGCAGGAAGAACAGGTCGAAGAAGTGGATGAGCGGGTCATCTACAAATTTGAAAAAGAGGAAGCGCCATTTAAGATTACCCGTGATGATGATGGTGCCTATGTCCTTTATGGGGAGAAGATTGAATCCCTGTTCAAAAGAACGGACTTTTCTCATGATCAATCCATCAACCGGTTTGCCCGTCAGATGCGGAGTATGGGTGTGGATGAAGCGCTCAGAAAACGTGGCGCGAAAGATGGCGACACGGTCAGATTAATGGATTATGAATTCGAGTTTGTCGATTAAAGGGGAGGATTTTTCATGGCGGATTACAATGAGAAATTTTATTTAGTCCGTAGCGACATTCTTCCTGAAGCTATGATGAAGACCATCGAGGCGAAAGAATTATTAGAGCGGGGGAAAGTAGAGTCCATTTTTGAGGCTGTCCAGCAAGTGGGCTTATCCCGCAGTGCTTTTTATAAATATAGAGATGCTGTTTTTCCTTTTCAGGCGATGGTCAAGGAACAGATGATTACATTGTTTTTCCATCTTGAAGATCGAAAAGGAACGTTGTCGAATTTATTAATGACGGTTGCTCAGTCGGGTTGTAATGTTTTGACCATTCATCAGACAATTCCTCTTCAAGGGAAAGCGAATGTGACGCTTTCTTTGAATACTTCCGGAATGGAAGACAGCATAGAAAAACTGTTGCAGCAGTTGCACAAGTTAGATTTTGTAGATCGTGTAGAGATCTTAAGTACGGGAGCTTAATTGGAGGGGAAATCATGACGGAACAACGGATTGGATATTTAGGACCAAAGGGTACGTTTACAAAAATGGCAGTGGATGCTTTGTTTGAAGGTGGAGAGTTCATCGGTTACGAAAACATTCCTGCTTGTCTGGACGCGGTAGAAGCAGGGGAGATCAGTACAGCCGTTGTCCCGATTGAAAATGCGATCGAAGGTTCCGTACATTTGACGGTCGATTACCTCGTGCATCACGTAAATCAATCGATTATTGCGGAGTTAACGGTCCCAATTAAACAACACCTCCTCGTCCATCCGGATCATGAAGGGGAAATCATGAAAGTTTATTCTCATAGCCATGCCATTGCCCAGTGTCACCAGTATTTGCATACAAAGTACCCGGATGCTGAAGTTGAATATACAGCTTCGACAGGGAAAGCGGCAGAAATTGTAGCAAGTGAAGGTCCAGGTGTTGCTGCCATTGCCAATCATTTAGCGGCAGAGCAAAACGGGTTAGCATTTATGGATACAGACATCCATGATTATGACAATAACCATACGCGGTTTGCAGTCGTTCAAAAGGTACCGACCACTTTGAAAGTGAAGGACCACCCTGTCACGAAGCACAAAACGACGGTCATGGTAACATTACCGAAGGATTATGTCGGGGCCCTGCATCAAGTACTTGCGGCCTTTGCATGGAGAAAAATGAACTTATCAAAAATTGAATCCAGGCCGCTGAAGACCGGTCTTGGTAACTACTTTTTCTTAATAGATGTTGATCAACCTTATGATCACGTGCTTTTTCCTGGCGTGCAGGCAGAACTTGAAGCGTTAGGTTGTCAGTTGAAGGTGCTCGGAACGTATCCGAGTTACCAGGTCGATGTTCCGGCCCCTGTGAAATAAGCTTGGCTTTCATAACCCCTGAATCCCTTTGTTAATAGGGATTCAGGGGTTTGTTTATATTTTTTATCAAATTATTATAGGCTTTTTCATCAATGTTTTGGCTTGTGTTGCATAGAGTGTTATGAAGCTATTATTGCCTTATTGTTTTTACAGAATTACAGGAAGGGAGTTGCAGATGTGAGAATTCACATTGTACAAAAAGGAGATACACTCTGGAACATTGCCAAGAAATACGGGGTCGACTTTGAACAGTTGAAATCCATGAATACCCAGCTTTCCAATCCTGATATGATTATGCCGGGTATGAAGATCAAAGTCCCTCAAGGTACGAAGCAAGTGAAAAAAGAAGCTCCTAAGAAAGAAGCCCCTAAACAGCAAGCACCAGCACCTAAGAAGGAAATGCCTTCTCAACCACCATATAAAGATACGACACCAAAGCCAATTCCTAAAATTAAAGAAGATGAGAAGAAGCCTGTAGCTAAAGGTGTTATGGAAAAACCGATGAAGCCGATGCAGCCTATAAACATGAATATGCCAATTACCATGCCGAGCATCGATCAGCAGATGCAAAATTATTATACAACTTTCCACCTCCCGCAAATGCCTATGCCTCAACCGAAAGAAGAATCGCCGAAAGAAGCACTAAAAGAAGAAGTCAAAGGAGAAAAAATGGAGGAATTAAAGGGGATGAAGTCTCCGGAACAAGCTCCTATGGCTGAGCAGCCTTATTATCAGCCGATGCAGCCAATGCAGCAGCAACCTATGCAACAACCTATGCAGCAACCTATGCAGCCACAGTTGGTTCATACAGACTATTATTGCTGCCCGCCGTATCCTGTGATGATGCCCATGCACATGCCGATGTACCAACAGCCAATGCCGATGCAGCAGCCCATGATGGGGGATGAATCAAGCGATGATATGGTCCAAGGCGTGCAAGCAGGTGGAGACTGTGGGTGTGGAGGCGGACAGGGACAGCAACCATATGGGCCAATGATGGGACCATGGGGTCACTCTCCTTATGGTGCTCAACAGCCATGGGAGCAAGCGCCATATGGGGGTATGCAGCATCCAATGGGTTATGGACCGCAGCAACCTCCCCACATGGGTTGGGGGCAGCCACAGCAAGGCTTTGGTCAACCGAATCCACAACACATGGGACAGTGGGATCCACAGCAGATGGGCCAAGGTTATCAGCAGCCTTGGAGGGAAGATGATGTAGATGAAAGCTGAACATCGAATGGGCGATTCATACACGGATCGCCTTTTTCAATGGATGCAAACGGAGGAAAAGCTTCCGATTGAATATGAACAGACCATCAAACCGAAGGTGTATAAAGTAAAGTTTGAAGGGCAGCCCTTTATTTTGAAGGGATATCGCAGGTTTCATGTGATTGAAAAACAAGTGGAGTTTTTCGATCACTGGAATTATGCCTATAAAATAGCTGCAAGACCGTATCCTTTCTATGATCGTGTTTTTACCATCAGTAAATTAGGCTGTGACTGGGCATTATTTGAACGCGTGGAAGGAAGGCATGCAGATTTTAACCGGCATAAGGATCGAAAACAAGCGGTCCGTATTCTCCATCATTTTCATCGAACGACCAAGGGGATTGGAGTATTATCCATTCCTAAGGACCCATTGTATGTAAAATGGGAAAGGCGCTTAGAACAATTTGAAGAAACGAAAGATGTATTCACAGAATTAGGGAAGCGGGAAATGTTCCAGGAACTCCACACTTGCATGAGCAAGCGCTTGGAGGATTTTACGGATCATCCCTGGGGGGAAGTTGAGGAGAAGGCATGGGACCGTCATGAATGGCTCCACGGTGACGTAGCCCATCATAATTTCATGGTGGATGCGGATAAGAATATAAAAATGATTGATTTTGACCTTTTGCATACAGGGCCGCGTTTATATGATCACATTCAATTGGCTCAACGTTTTTTACCATACCTTGAGCTTAGAAAATCTACACTGTTGCCATACTTCCCACATGTTACTGACAAGGAAATCTGGTGGAAGGGGGTTCTCGTCCCTGCTGATCTTTTAAGGGAATGGCTATATGGATACCGTTTAAGCTTAAGAGAAGAAGCATCGATGCCCCGTCATATGAGAAAATTAGAAAAAGCATGGGAAAACCGGAAGAAGTTTGTCCGATATGCTGAGCATATGCTATGATTAGGTATCATATGTGTGAAAGGATGAACAATCCGGTGGAACAAAAAGTTGAAAAAATCGTATCCTGGCTTCAGGAACAAGTCAAAGAAGCAAATGTAGAAGGTTTGGTCGTCGGGGTCAGTGGTGGAATCGATTCCGCTGTCGTTGCCAACCTGATAAAGAGAGCATTCCCCGATAACTCTTTGGGTGTCATCATGCCATGTAAAAGTCAATCCGATGACCAAGTGCATGCAAAAAACGTGGTGGAAGCATGCGATCTTCCAGTTATGACCGTTGATTTAACGGAAACACACAACGTCATGTTCCAAACAATTAAACAGCAATTGAATGATGCTGGTTCTTTCAAGGAGGAACAAGAAAAGTTAGCGGATGCTAATTTGAGAGCCCGCTTACGAATGAGTACTCTCTATACAATAGCAACCAACCATAAATATTTAGTGGTCGGGACAGATAATGCAGCCGAATGGTACACCGGGTACTTCACGAAATTCGGGGATGGAGGCGTGGATCTCGTTCCTATTTCCAACCTCACCAAAGGTGAAGTTCGAGAAATGGCTAAATATTTGGGTGTGCCTAATGAAGTTATCCATAAACAACCAAGTGCAGGGTTGTGGGAAGGGCAGACAGATGAGAACGAAATGGGCACGAGTTATGATATGATTGATCGTCACCTGAAAGGGGAAGAAATCCCTGAAGAAGACCGAAAGATTATTGAAGCGATGCACAAACGCTCTGCCCATAAACGTCAAATGCCTCCTGCTCCTCCGAAATAAGCTTGGCGAATATTGACAGACTAAAACATTCTTCTTGAACCCATAGTAAGGGTAAAAGGAGAATGTTTTTATGTGGAAAATCGTTAGTATCCTTATGTTAACCTCGTTATTCATGTTTGCGTGTCAGGCGGATGAAACCGCGGAGCCGAAAGAAGATGAATCCTCCCCTTATCAGCCTCTTGGTTACGCACAAGATGGAGCCATTGAACGACGGGGGCAGATTCCTACAGGGAAAGACAGTTATTTCAAACGAACAGCAGAAGAAGAGTTTAGAAATGCGAAATACAGCGAAACTAATCGTTCCCACGACAATGATTTCAATAATGAAGATGCCATGGCAGTTGTGGAGAAAGTTAATGAATTGAAAGAAATTACGATGGCTCAAGCCTATTCAACCGATGATCGTATGTATGTGGCAGTCATGATCAATCCATATGACCTCAGAGATAAGTCGATCCCGGAGAAAATAGAAGCTAAGGTAAAGCAAGTGACAGATAAAGATTTGATTGTCTATACGAATAACAATAGCTGGGATGAAATGAAAAACTTCAACGCAAGAGAAAGGGAAGCACCTGACAAAATCAGGCAAAGATTTCAGAACTTCTTCAACCAAGAATAGGGGATAAGGTTCGCTTTCAAGAAAAATGGGGATTGTGATATATTAGAGAGTAGAGACCAATGCGTAAGTAAACTTACGTAAAGTTACATGAAACTATAAGATTTGTCAGGGAGAGGAGAATGTCCAATGGCTGGCCATTCAAAATGGAGTAATATCAAGCATCGAAAAGGTGCTCAAGATGCGAAACGCGGAAAACTCTTCATGAAGCTTGCCCGTGAGATATTCATGGCGGCAAAACAAGGAGGCGGGGATCAAGAAACCAACCCTGCGCTGCGCATAGCTGTAGATAAAGCAAGATCAAACAATATGCCGAAAGATAACATCGACCGCGCCATTAAGAAAGCGACCGGTGACCTTGAAGGTGTCAATTATGAAGAATATACGTATGAAGGATACGGCCCTGGCGGGGTAGCGGTCATGGTTAAAGTATTGACGGACAATAAAAACCGTACAGCTGCAGACGTGAGACACGCATTTAATAAAAACGACGGCAATTTAGGGGAAAATGGTTGCGTCTCTTTCATGTTTAACCGCTCGGGCTATCTTGTTATTGACAGAGAGACCACCGAGGCAGATGAAGAAGAGCTGATGCTTGAAGTTATTGAAGCTGGTGGAGAAGAAATGGAAACAACAGAAGAGCAATTTGAGATTTATACAGATCCCGAATCTTTTTCTGATGTGAAACAGTCCCTCGAAGAAAGCGGCTATGCATTTACTACAAGTGAAGTGACCATGATTCCTGAAACCTATACGGAACTCGGTGAAGAAGGCGTAGAAAAGATGTTGAAGCTGATCGATATGCTCGAGGATAATGACGACGTTCAAGAAGTCTATCACAACCTTGATGCTGATGAAGCCATTCTAGAAAAATTATCGTGATCTCCCGTTGCTATGATAATAACTTCTGTTTCTGGACACACTAGAAACAGAAGTTATTTTTATTTAGGGGGGATCCTATCATGAAACGATGGGCCTTAATTGTTGGGTTAGCCATAGGGATGGCCGTATTGAGTTGGGCGATGATCGATCATACTCCTCAGAAGACCATTAAAGATAACACGCCCCAAAGAGTCATCCAGGGTAAAGGGAGTCAATCAGAAGCGGTGGTAACATTGGTGAAGCCTGAACCTTTGAAACTCACGGTCATTCTGAAAGAGCATTATATAGATGGTGTGACAGAGACCACGAAGAAAGAAGAAACCATTTGGTCTATGATGGATTTCTGGGCTTCGTATGAGGGATGGACGGTTGAAGAACAGGAATTGGATCAAGTAGTTTTCCAAAGGAAAGTAAATGATATTTCTCCTTTGACTAAACAGACGGGGTATTTTGGATTGACAGAGGATGGGGAGTTAGCTGTCTTTCAAGGCCTTCCTGATCAGGGAAAAGTCATAGAATCCTTTAAACCTGTACCTATAAAGCCTTTGGAGACAAAAAGAGAGAAAGAGTTGAAACAGGGCATCAAAATCAAAGATCATCGTCATTTTGAGCAGGTCGTGCGTCAATTCTCCAAAGAAGAGGAAGTATAAATGAAGTGAAACAGCCACGAATTATAGTGGCTGTTTTATGCCGTTTCAAGGGGGATTCACGGCTTTTATTCATGGGCGAACATGTGCTTGTATGTTACAATAGGAAGGATAGCAATAAAGGGTAGAGAGGGAATTTTACAATGATTAGTTACGTGAAAGGTCAATTGACGACACTCGATGAAGGGTCGTTGACAATAGAAACAGGCGGCATTGGATACGAAGTGTTATGTGCCAATCCATATCATTTTCAAGATTCGATGAACAAGGAAGTCAAAGTACATACGTACCATTATATAAGAGAAGATAATCAATCGCTTTTTGGATTTAAGAAAAAAGAAGACAAGCAGCTATTTGCTCAATTACTTAACGTTTCCGGGATCGGCCCTAAAGGAGCGCTTGCTATTCTTGGAACAGTCAGCGTACCAGAATTCGTTTCGGCCATTGAGCAGGAAGACGATAAATACTTAACGAAATTTCCGGGAGTAGGAAAAAAGACAGCTCGTCAGATGATTCTTGATTTGAAAGGGAAACTGATTGTCTGGCTTCCTGATGAAGATAATGAGGACACCCTTTTCTATCAGGAAGATTTGACCTCGAAAGAGAAAAGGGCCGTAGTAGACGACGCAATCGAAGCATTAAAAGCGTTAGGGTACACAGAAAAAGAAGTGAAGTTTGTCCGTACAGAACTTGAAAAAGCCAAACATGGCAGCGTAGATGATTATGTCAGACAAGGGCTGCAACTATTGATGAAATCTTAAGGTGAGGAGGGATGAATGTTGGAAGATCGCATGATATCTGGGGAACAACAGGATACCGATCAGGAGATTGAGCTTAGTTTGCGACCAGAAACTCTGAAGCAGTATATTGGTCAGGATCAGGTGAAAAATAATCTAAGCATCTTCATTGAAGCGGCAAAAATGAGAAACGAGCCGCTTGATCATGCGTTGTTGTATGGACCTCCCGGTTTAGGTAAAACAACACTTGCTTCGATTATTGCAAATGAGATGGGCGTACAGTTTCGGACAACAGCTGGTCCAGCCATTGAAAGAGCCGGGGACTTAGCAGCGATTCTATCATCATTGGAACCAGGAGATGTTCTTTTCATTGATGAAATCCATCGCCTTCCACGTTCTGTTGAAGAAGTCCTCTATCCTGCAATGGAAGATTTTTGTCTTGATATTGTTGTAGGTACGGGTCCAAGCGCGCGATCCGTAAGACTTGACCTTCCGCCTTTCACTTTGGTCGGAGCCACGACTCGAGCCGGATTGCTTTCTGCCCCTCTGAGGGATCGTTTCGGAGTGCACAGCCGTCTGGAATATTATGATACGAAGGCGCTCTGTGCAATTGTAGAACGGACAGCAGAAATCCTTTCTGTTGAAATCGATGCTGCGGCAGCTGTCGAAGTGGCACGTCGTTCGAGAGGGACACCAAGAATTGCCAACCGCTTGTTGAAGCGTGTCCGCGATATTGCTCAGGTAAAAGGGGAGACTGTCATCAGCAAGGAAACGACGCAGGAAGCACTCGAAATGCTTCAAGTAGATGCGGAAGGTCTTGATTTTATCGACCACAAGCTGCTGAAAGGAATCATGGACAGCTTCCAGGGGGGGCCCGTAGGTTTGGATACGATAGCCGCAACGATTGGAGAAGAGCCTCAGACCATCGAGGACGTTTATGAGCCTTTCCTTCTGCAAATTGGTTATATCCAACGAACGCCTAGAGGCCGGGTGGTCACACCGAAAGCTTACGCTCACTTCAACAGGGAGGTGCCTGGCTCTTGACGGGCTTTGGTAAAATCTTTATTGTGATAGGGATTGTGTTCATCGTGATCGGAATTTTATGGAGTATATTTGGAAAGTTACCAGGTGACCTATCCTTTAAAAAAGGAAACGTCACGTTTTACTTTCCGATTATGACATCCATAATCGTGAGCATTGTCCTTTCGTTGATTTTCTATTTCATAAGGAAATTTTGATACATTAAACATAAGAATAGGGGATTCACATGGAAATTAAGCAATACGATTTTGATTTACCGGAAGAGCTGATCGCTCAAGTTCCATTGGAAGATCGGACAGCTTCCCGGCTCATGGTTTGTGATCGAACAGAGCAAACCATTGAACATCGTCATTTTTCTCAAATCACCGATTACTTAGAAAAAGGTGACTGCCTTGTATTAAATAATACGAAGGTTTTACCAGCTCGCTTATATGGAGCTAAAGAGGGGACCGGTGGGAAAGTCGAGGTTCTTCTTCTTCACCAGACTGAAGATGATGAGTGGGACGTGCTTGTCAAACCCGCGAAAAAGGTGAAAGTAGGTACAAAGATTGTCTTCGGAGAAGGGAAACTTGTAGCCGAGTGTACGGAACTGCAGGAGCATGGAGGACGCAAGGTCAAATTCCGCTACGAAGGTATTTTTCTTGAAGTATTGGAATCTCTGGGAGAGATGCCTTTGCCTCCGTACATCAAAGAGCAATTGTCTGATAGAGATCGATATCAGACCGTCTATGCGAAAGAAGAAGGCTCAGCAGCTGCTCCTACAGCCGGATTGCACTTTACCGAAGAACTGTTGGAGGATTTGCAGGCAAAGGGAATTGAAATTGCTTATTTGACGCTTCACGTAGGGCTTGGCACCTTCCGACCTGTCAGTGTAGATCAAGTGGAGGAACATGATATGCATGCCGAGTTCTATCAGTTGAGTGAAGAAACAGCCAATCAGCTGAATGCTGTCAAAGAAAGAGGCGGAAGGATCATATCTGTTGGGACGACCTCAACGAGAACCCTCGAGACGATTATCCGTGATCACGGAACATTCAAAGAGGCAAGCGGTTGGACGGATATCTTCATTTATCCCCCTCAACAGCTAAAAGCCATCGATGGATTAATTACAAACTTCCATTTGCCGAAGTCCACATTAATCATGCTGGTAAGCGCCTTTGCTGGACGCGATTTTATTTTGGAAGCCTATAAACAGGCAGTAGAAGAAAGGTATCGCTTCTTCAGTTTTGGAGATGCGATGTTCATTAAATGATCTTATGGATCAAGAGTGAGAAAGGGTAGAAATCATGGCAATCACATATGAATTGATTAAAACATGTAAGCAGACAGGCGCACGTCTAGGAAAGGTCCATACTCCACACGGGTCATTTGAAACACCGATGTTTATGCCTGTCGGTACACTAGCAACTGTAAAGACAATGAGTCCGGAAGAGTTAGAGCGCATGGGCGCACAAATCATCCTCTCGAATACGTATCACCTGTGGCTCCGTCCCGGAGAAGACATCATTGAAGAGGCGGGCGGTCTTCACAAGTTCATGAACTGGAACGGATCTATCCTAACCGATTCTGGCGGATTCCAAGTCTTCAGTTTGAGTGATCTTAGAAAGATTGAAGAGGAAGGTGTCCATTTCCGTAACCATATTAGTGGAGAAAAGCTTTTCTTATCTCCGGAAAAAGCAATGCACATTCAAAATGCCCTTGGACCGGATATTATGATGGCCTTTGATGAGTGTCCCCCATATCCAGCCGAGCATAAGTACATGAAAGATTCTGTCGAGCGTACAAGCCGGTGGGCTGAGCGTTGCTTGGAAGCACACAAGCGTCCGCATGATCAGGGCTTGTTCGGAATCATCCAAGGTGGAGAGTATGAAGACCTCCGCCGTCAGAGTGCTCGGGACCTGACATCCATGGACTTTCCGGGTTATGCGATCGGGGGACTGTCTGTGGGTGAACCGAAGGACGTCATGAACCGTGTGCTTGAATTCACTACGCCTCTTATGCCGGATCAAAAGCCCCGTTACCTGATGGGTGTTGGTTCACCGGACTCCTTAATTGATGGAAGCATCAGGGGCATTGATATGTTTGACTGTGTGCTCCCAACACGAATTGCAAGAAATGGGACGCTGATGACCTCTGAGGGAAGACTCGTGGTGAGAAACGCGAAATTCGCGCGTGATTTCCGTCCAATTGATGAGAATTGTGATTGCCACACATGCCGAAATTACAGCCGGGCTTATATCCGCCATTTAGTCAAAGCTAACGAAACATTCGGTTTCAGACTTACGACTTATCATAATCTTTATTTTCTGTTAAACTTAATGAGGCAAGTGCGTGAAGCCATTAGAGAAGATCGACTCGGTGACTTTAGAGAAGAATTCTTTGAAATGTATGGTTTCAACAAACCAAACGCAAAGAACTTTTAGAAAGGGGGAAAATAAATGGATACATTAGTGGGTTTATTGCCAATTATTCTAATGTTTGTCATTTTCTATTTCCTATTGATTCGACCGCAGCAAAAGAAACAGAAGCAAGTACAACAAATGCAGTCGGACCTCCAAAAAGGCGATAGAGTTATAACAATCGGAGGACTTCACGGAACGATTCATGCGATTGATGAAGGTACTCTTGTAATTTCTGTACAAGATGGTACTCAACTGAAATTCGATCGTTCGTCCGTACGTGAAAAATTGAGCTAATCAAATGCAATCCCGCTACATATCCTTGTAGCGGGATTTTACGTTTTATCATCTTTTTACAGTTTTTCGCGGTAGGTTGACCCCTATCATTCCTCCAAGCCAGGCCGCAAGAACCAGTCCTCCAAAATAACTCAACTGAGGCAGGGACACCCAGGAGTTTTCAAAAACAACCTGAAATAAAATCATGGCGCTGACGAAGATCAGCCCTGTCATCCCTCCAGAGAGCCATCCCTTTTGCTCCCCCTTATAGGCAGCGAGCATGCCCCCAATGGCGAGTATGCTAATACCGGCGACTAATGCCATTTGATTGAGCGTTTCATATTCCATTCCAGTGAACCTTAGTAAAAGTGCTAATACGCCAGCAAACACAATCATGAGAATAAAAATAGAGCCGACTCCATACCCCAGGACCCCTGACAATAGCTTTTTCATCCTATCCCCCCTTGATATGCTTGTCACTTTTATCTATATGCACGAAAACTCTATAGATAGAAGCAGATATTTTCCTCTGGACTTGAATAAGTATTAGTAAAGTCCGTCCAAAAAGGGGAAGATCTATGTCAACTGTACTCGCAATCCTTATCTTTGTAGCTAGCTATGTACTGATTATGACGGAGAAGTTAAACCGTGCACTGGTAGCTGTAGCAGGTGGCGTACTTCTTTTAATGACAAAGATTTATGAGTGGGAACAAGCATTTGGTTTTATAGACTGGGATACCGTTGCCCTCCTTTTTTCTATGATGGTGTTGGTTTCTATCACAAAAAAGACAGGAATTTTCACTTTTTTAGCTATTTGGTTAGCGCAGCTTGTAAAAGGAAGGCCTGTTCCTCTGTTGCTAGTAACCGCTCTGTTTACTGCGGTGGGGTCTGCTTTTTTAGATAATGTTACGACGGTCCTCTTGTTTGTACCTGTGTTATTAACACTCGTAGATCGCTTGAAGCTACCGGCATTTCCCTATCTCATCATGACGATTTTCAGCTCTAACATTGGGGGGACCGCTACGCTTATTGGTGACCCACCGAACATTATGATCGGACAGGCGGTGGACCATTTCAGCTTTGTTTCCTTCCTTTATCATCTAGGTCCGGTGGTATTAATTATCTTTATCCTCGTAACAATAGGCGTCATCTTGTTGTTCCGCAAAGGCCTTTCGTATGATCAGGCATTAGCCGAAGATTTAATGAGAGTAGATGCAAAAGAACACTTGAAAATGTCTCCATTGCTCTTCCAATCCATCTCAGTCATGCTTCTTACCATCGTCGGTTTCATGATGCATCCATTTATCCATATGGATATTACGACTATTGCCGTCAGTGGAGCACTCTTATTGTTGTTTTTGTCTGAGAAAGAGCTTGATGTTGAACATGTCTTTCAAGAAGTTGAATGGGTGACATTATTTTTCTTCATGGGCTTGTTTATGCTTGTAGGTGGATTAGAGACGGTTGGAGTCATTGATGAATTAGCTAGAGGAATGGTATGGATCTCTGGCGGGGATATGCCGGTCACTTCGATGGTGATGCTTTGGAGTGCAGGAATCCTTTCGGGTGTAGTTGACAATATACCGTTCGTTGCCGCTATGATTCCTGTCGTTCAAGAACTTCAAGGATATGGAATGATGAACGTTGATCCAGTCTGGTGGTCTTTAGCGCTAGGGGCATGTCTTGGAGGAAACGGCACACTTGTCGGAGCATCCGCCAATGTGGTTGTTGCCGGCTTAGCTGCCAGCCATAATAAACCGATTCCTTTCATAAAGTTCTCCCTTTACGGCTTTCCGGTTTTAATCCTTTCCTTAGTGGTATCATCCATTTACGTCTGGTTCCGCTATTTGCTTCCATTCCTCTAATAAAACAGGAAAAATAGGTGATGTTAACTAGAGGGAAACCTTTAGGAAAGGTTGTGCTCGGATTGCTCGTATTCAGCATTATCATTCGCACGCTTATCACCTATTTGATCATCCTTTTTGTTTTTCGATTTATGGGAAAAAGAGAAATTGGTGAACTTAGTGTTATGGATCTGGTCGTATTTATTATGCTCGCTGAAATTGCGGTCTTTCTTATCGAAAATCCAAGTGAAGCTATTTGGAAAGCCATCGTCCCCATGGCTGTCCTCCTTGCGATTCAAATAGGGAGTGCATGGATTTCTTTGAAAAACCAGCGGTTTAGAAATTGGTTCGATGGAAAACCTTCCATCATTATTAAACATGGAAAAGTAGATGAAAAAGAGATGAGACGGCAACGTTATAATTTCAACGATTTGTTATTACAATTACGAGAACATGGCATTCAACAAGTCGGAGACGTTGCTTACGCTATTTTGGAACCATCAGGGAAGCTGTCTGTATTCGAAACGAAAGATGACGGAAGCTCTGATTATGCAGTTGTATTAATTGCTGATGGCGAAGTGCAATACAGTGGCCTTCAAACAATTCGAAAAAACAAACAGTGGCTTGTAAATGAAGTCCGAAAACAAGGATTTCATTCTTTCAAGGAAATATCTTTATGTACCATCAACGACCAGGGCGAAGTCCAAATTGACCAAAACAACGAATTCCAATAAACCATCTCATTAAAGAAGAGAATAGAGTTATTAAACTAACTGGCAGGTTTCTTGAAGACTCAGTTTCGAGACTTTTA
>NZ_BJYD01000003.1 GCF_007991335.1 Halobacillus faecis
TTGGAGAATAAGATTAAAACCCCCATGCCTAGGTATTTAACACTGAAAGCTTAATACAGAGCGTTTTATGGGAAAATAAAAAAGAGAATAAAAAATAACCGCTTTAGGGCGGTTATTTTTTGTGGAAGAGGCGGTTCCAGGGGATCATTTTGACTTCTTCCATTCGGATTAAACGGAAAATGAATAACAGTACAATGTACAAAACAGTAAGTCCCATACCCATCGTCAACAACTGCGAAAGAGGTTTGCTCTCAAGAAGCCAGTTGTGTTTCCATTGAAACCCTACAATCCCGATCACGCCGATTACGAGACCGAATCTAATGAACATCTGTAATGGGAAGGTGATGACTTTATATTTCATAAGTACACCTAAATGAAGCAGGGTAACCACAACGACACCGACTACGATGGCAAGCGCCACTCCATGAATGCCGAATTCAGGACGAGAACTTAACCCGACTAAAACAATAAACTTGATGATAGCCCCAATCAGCGTGTTCCACATGGCCGGTCGGGCTAAATCTAAAGCCTGCAAGGTTGCTTGAAGAGGCGTCTGGATATAATGAAGTAGAAAGAATGGTGCCATGAACTGAAGCATGAAAGAGGCCTGGCTCGTCCCATACACCGTCGTAAGGATGACAGCCGGGAAGATCATGAACACAATCGTGATCAGCCCTCCGGACGCAATGGATAATCGGATTGACTGCATGATTCGGTAAGCAATAGTTTCGTTTTTACCTTGAGCTGCCGCTTCACTGATCGACGGAACAAGAGCAATAGACAGAGCATGAGTTAAAAAAGTCGGCAAAAAGAGCAGGGGCAGTACATAGCCCGTGAGCTCTCCATATTGTTTGGTAGATTCAATAGCCGTAATTCCTGCAATAGCCAGGCTTTGTGCGACGAGGATCGGTTCAAAGAAATACGTTAAGGAACCAATAAAGCGGCTTCCCGTCGTTGGAAGAGCGATTGTCATTAATTCATTAAGCGTCTTCTTGCCCTCATGGATATGCTTTTTCCACGATTTCCGCAAACGGAAGCTTTTGTGGATGTTGAATTGTCTCAACATATACATCAAAGAAACAAATTCACCTATCACTGCAGATACCATGGCTCCAGCGGCTGCATATTGGACGCCATAGGGATAAAGCATTTTAGTAAGGATCACGACTGAACCAATTCGGACGATTTGTTCAATAACTTGAGAGATCGCCTGTGGTTTCATGTTCTGTCTGCCCTGGAAATATCCTCGAATCACAGATGATATGGCGATAATAGGGATGATGGGAGTGACGGCTAGCAATGGGTACAAGGCTCTTGAATCTGTGAGAAAGTAGGTGGCTACTACTGGGGCTAAAAGAAAGAGTCCGATTGTGAACAAGATGCTTAACGAGCCCGTGATTGCAAGCGAAACTAATAAAATTCGCTTGATCTTACTTTCGTTCCGAGTCGCTTCTGCTTCTGACACTCTCTTTGATATGGCTACAGGAAGACCGAACTGTGTGATGGTAATGGCTAAAATCAAAGTAGGTAAAGCCATCATGTAAAGCCCCACACCTTCAGGTCCCATTACGCGGGCAACAACGATCCTATTAACGAAACCGAGTAAACGGGTGATCAGTCCAGCAGCAACCAGAATCAGTGCACCATGTAAAAAAGTTTGTTTTGACATATGATTGATCCGCCTTCTCAAAGAAATGAAATTCCGCTACAATGAAGTATATGCGTAAGGATGGACAAGGCATGACACCCGTTTACGAAAACCTTAGAGTGAGGAGTAACTTAATGGATCAGACAAAAGTGGTCACAAGCTGGAGAAATGAACTGAAAATAGTCTTGCAAAGCAAAGTAGAGGAGTTACACTTATTAGGTTATAAACGTGCGACCGAAGAAGAAGTGTGGGATTGTTTAATAAAGAAAGTTTGGAATGGCGAACCAGAAAAGAGGCTGCACCAAATGGTCCAGGATATCTTACACTTGCAGACACATACATACACGAGTTATCTGACTACAGAGGCCTATCAGAATGATGATCTTCTATCTTCCATTGAAGCACTGAAAGGAACTTCAGAATATGAATAAGGCATGAGATCTTTATGGTGATCAACGTAAAGTTTTTCCTATTGTTGCGAAAGTTTGAAAAAGTAGTAGAATAGGTACGGGGATTATCAAATATTGTCTATTATCATTTATACATATAGTCGATGGATCATCGCATGTGTTCGTACATAAAGGAGGAACAGGACAGTATGGTGAAACGAGGGCGGATAGTAGCCTTTTTTATCGTGGTTTTATTACTGGCTGCTACGATTGGGACGACCATAACAGGAGTTACAAAAGATATTAAGTTAGGATTGGATTTACAGGGTGGCTTTGAAATCTTATACGATGTGGAGCCGTTAGATGAGGACCAGGAAGTGAATGAACAAGTTCTCGAGGCTACGGCACGTTCATTGACAGAGCGTGTGGATACATTGGGTATCAGTGAAACGAACATCACCATTGAAGATGGGGGAAGAATTCGAGTACAGCTTGCTGGTGTGGAAGATCAGCAAACAGCAAGAGAACTGCTCTCGACAACTGCTGAACTTTCTTTCCGGGGCACGGATGGAAAGTTGTATATGGATGGTGCCGATCTGGTTGAAGGAAGTGCTCAGCAGTCTTATCATCCAGACACGAATGAACCCATCGTAACGCTGAAGGTTAAAAGTGCTTCCAAGTTTTATGATGTTTCAGAGGAAATTTATAACACTCCGAACGATCCAAACACACCATATCCGGATAATCTTTTAGTTATATGGTTGGATTATAATGAAGATACTTCCTTCGCTGAAGAGTGGGGGAAAGAAGACCCGGCTTATATTTCAGCACCAGGTTTTTCTGACGGGCCTGTTCGTAGCAATTCAGTTATGATCAGTGGAGATTTCACGCAGGAATCTGCCAAGCAATTAGCAGATATTCTGAACGCTGGATCCTTGCCGGTCAACCTTGAAGAAACCTACTCCACATCTGTGGGCGCTCAATTTGGTGAGCAAGCCATGAATAAAACGATCCTTGCAGGCTTTATCGGAATCGCAGCGATCTTCTTGTTCATGATTGCGTATTACCGTTTCCCTGGGATTATTGCAACACTTACATTGAGTGTTTACATCTACCTGATTCTCGTGGTCTTCGAATTGATGAATGGTGTCTTGACACTGCCAGGTATTGCCGCCTTGATTTTGGGTGTCGGTATGGCGGTAGACGCCAACATCATCACGTATGAACGAATTAAGGAAGAATTGAAATCAGGTAAATCTCTTCTCTCAGCCTATAAGGCAGGAAACAAACGTTCCTTAGCAACCATCCTCGATGCGAACATTACCACCTTGATTGCAGCCACTGTTCTATTCATTTTCGGAACAAGTTCAGTCAAAGGTTTTGCAACGATGTTGATTGTGAGTATTCTCGTCAGTTTCATAACAGCAGTTTATGGTACGCGATTATTCATGAGTTTATGGGTGAAGAGCCGCTTCTTGAATAAGCGACCGAAATGGTTTGGAGTAAAACCAGAGGATATCCATGATATTGCTGAAGGAGAAGAAGTAGAAGCGACCTTTATGAATCGGAAATTCGATTTCGTAGGGCTTCGGAAGCGATTCTTCACGATTTCTATTGTTCTCGTCATCGCGGGAATCTTAGCTCTTGCTTTCTTCCGCTTGAATTTGGGAATTGACTTTACAAGTGGTTCTAGAGTTTCCATTTTGTCTGATGGGAACATCACATCCGAACAAGTGGAACAAACCATGCAGGAAGAATTTGATGTCAATCCTAAACAGGTCATCATATCCGGGGACAACAGTGAAATTGCAGTCGCTCGTTTTGATGATGAACTGAGCAAAGATAAAATCGGTGAAATCCAAAGCTATTATGAAGAAGAGTTCGGTAACACACCGAACGTCAGCACTGTATCACCGATTGTTGGGCAAGAGCTTGCTAAAAATGCAGCCCTGGCTGTGTTATATGCATCAATCGGAATTATCATCTACGTGACGATCCGGTTTGAAATCTTCTTTGCTCTCACAGCCATTATCGCACTGCTACATGATGCCTTTTTCATTGTTGCATTCTTCAGTCTGACAAGATTGGAATTTGATATTACCATCATTGCAGCCATACTGACCATTGTCGGTTACTCGGTGAACGATACAATTGTCACGTTCGACCGGATTCGGGAAAACTTGAGGATGAAGAAGAAAGTCAAGTCCTTCAAGGAACTTGCTAAAGTTGTCAATGATAGCTTGATGCAGACGCTTGCTCGTAGTTTCAACACAGTCATTACTGTCATTTTTGCGGCTGTCATGTTGTTATTCTTCGGAGCATCATCCATTACAAACTTCTCGTTCGCTCTAGTCATCGGACTATTGGCAGGAACGTATTCGTCCCTGTTCATTGCGTCTCAACTTTGGCTCATATGGCGTGGCCGAAACATCAAAGATAATCCGATTAACTATGTGAAAAAGAAAAATACTGACGGCCCTCAAGTGTAAGGTTAGAGCGGCCGCATGCAAAGACCATCCTCCATGAGGATGGTCTTCTTTGGTTATTACAGACTCTTTCAGGGTATATGAACAATAGGAAGAAACCTTTATCTGCGAAGGAGTGTGTAAGTTATGAAAGGACAAAGCTATCTTATTTTGGCATTCGTTTTCGCCTTAGTGATTGCTATTTTTGCCGTCATCAACGTAGATCCTGTCCAGGTCAATTACTTGTTTGGGTCAGGGGAAGCACCACTGATTCTCGTCATTCTTATATCGGTTTTATTAGGTGGGTTAGCTACAGCATCTGCAGGAGCTTTACGTTATTACAGATTAAAGAAAGAAAATAGCAGGTTGAAATCAGAAGCCTCCTCCTCTGACAACTTCACAGAAGAAAATGGGAATGTGACAGAAGAAAAGGAAGCAGCTCCTGAAGAGGAAAGTTCTTCTTCGAAAGTCACATAATTGCGTTTGCTCCCCCTGGTTCCCTCTTGTATAATAGATGGGTCAGGGGTGAACTTATGATACAAAGCAAGATGAAATGGAAATTTACATATAGAAACTCGGAAGAAAGTTCGACAGGCCTTCCAGGTGTTACTCCGCTTACTCAGCAGCTTTTAGAAAAAAGAGGGGTGCATAGCGCGGAAGCAGCGGACCGGTTTTTAAACCCTTCGATTGATCAGCTTCACGATCCGATGCTCATGGAGGGGATGGATATTGCCGTGGCTCGTGTGAAGGAAGCCATCGCATCTGATCAGTCTATTCTTGTGTTTGGTGATTATGATGCGGACGGGGTTACCTCTACATCTGTCATGGTGGAAGCGCTCCGAAAAGCAGGAGCGGACTGCGACTTCTATATTCCGAACCGTTTTACAGAAGGGTATGGGCCAAATAAAGAAGCGTTTCAATTTGCCTATGACTCCGGTTATGCGCTGATCATAACGGTGGATACAGGTATTGCCGCTATAGAAGAGGCGTCATTCGCGAAAGATCTGGGTCTGGATTTGATTATTACAGATCACCACGAAGTCCAGGAGGTTCTTCCTGATGCCTATGCCATAATCCACCCTAAGACTTCAGCGGATTATCCATTCCAAGAATTAGCTGGTGTCGGTGTTGCATTTAAATTCGCACATGCTTTATTAGGACGGTTTCCAAAAGAGTTTCTTGACCTTGCTGTAATCGGTACAATTGCCGACCTTGTACCCCTGAAAGGGGAAAACAGGGTGCTTGCTTCCATTGGTCTACAGGCAATCTCCCACTCGTCCCGCCCTGGAATTCAGGCGTTGAGAAAAGTGTGCAACATTGAGGGGGATATGAATGAAGAGACGATCGGTTTTACAATCGGCCCCCGCCTCAATGCTGTAGGGCGATTGCAGGATGCAACACCAGCGGTCGATTTATTGCTTTCAGAGGATTTAGAAGAAGCTGCACAAATAGCAAGCTTTATTAACCAGTTGAACCAGGAAAGGCAGAAAATTGTTGCTGCCATTGCGAAAGAAGCCGAAGAAATGGTTTCCGTTGAAAATGGGGAAGCTGAGAATGTCATTGTGGTTGCTAAAGAGGGTTGGAACCCAGGCGTTCTTGGAATCGTCGCTTCCAAGCTCGTCCGCCAATTTGACCGCCCGGCGATTGTCCTGGCCATTGATGAAGAAAAAGGGGAAGCTAAAGGTTCAGCACGCAGTATAGATGCTTTTGACTTATTCTCCAACTGTATGGAAATACGACAACGGTTTATACACTTTGGTGGGCATGCTCAAGCGGCAGGGATGACATTGGCCCTTGATCAGATTGATGGTTTGCGAAGCGATTTAATTTCCTTAGCTGAGGAAAAGCTATCCGATGATGACTATCAACAAGTCCTTGATATTGAAACAACGGTTGAGCTGGAAGACATATCTCTGAAACAAATCGAGGAAGTGAACCAGCTCCGCCCATTTGGAATGGGGAACCCGAAACCTTTGTTTCATCTCAAGCACACCCCAAAAGAAGTACGGTTAATTGGCAGTAAGAAAAATCATCTGAAGTTCCAATTCCAAAGTCAGCAATCACGTTTAGATGGAATTGCATTTGGGATGGGAGATCTTTATCAGCAGATATCCCCCCAAGCGGCATTGGATGTTGTAGGAGAACTTGGTGTCAACGAATGGAACGGCCGAAAAAATTTGCAAGTGATGATCAAGGATCTCCGTGTGAAAGATTGGCAGTTATTTGATCACAGAGGCTCTAAGCATATAGAGAAAAATTTGATCATTCCGCCAAACCAAACGTTTGCAGCTGTCAGCTTTCAAGGAAAAGAAGAAGCACCATGCGATGTTCCCGTCCTCCAGGCAGAGGAAGTGGAGCATGGAGAATCCTATGATGGACTTCTGATTATCGACCTTCCAAAGCGTATGTCGGATATGACAGATCTTTTATCTAAACTGGAAACTCGTAAAGTCTTTGTCTGTTATCATATACAGGAGAGTACTTTTCTAAAAACATGGCCTTCGAGGGACCACTTCAAATGGTTTTATGGTATGCTATTGAAGCGTGGTCGGTTCAACCTTCATGAAGAAGCAGATTTACTTGCCAATCGTAAGGGATGGGACAAGTCCATGGTGGAATTTATTTCTGAGGTGTTTTTTGAACTCGACTTTGTTAAAATAAAAGACGGGATTATTACAGCAGAATCCGAACCTTCTCAAAAAGATTTACGCGAATCTTCGCTTTATCGTCAACGGGAAGAACAGCTGCAAATTGAACGTACCTTGTATTATTCCACATATAAAGAATTGAAGAGTTGGTTTGACCAATATATGAACCAGCGTTTTAAGCAAGTCAAGGAGGAAGTAACGAATGGATTATAAAGAGCATATTGCAATCGTTGAAGATTGGCCGAAAGAAGGTGTCCAATTTAAGGACATCACTCCATTGATGGACAATGGCCCGGCATTTAAAGCAGCGGTTGATGAAATTGTAGAATACGCAAAAGACAAAGAAATCGATATTGTAGTAGGACCGGAAGCACGTGGATTCATCGTCGGGTGCCCTGTCTCTTATGCATTGGAAATTGGCTTTGCACCTGTGCGTAAAGAAGGAAAGCTTCCACGCGAAACAATTAAAGTGGATTATGGTCTGGAATACGGAAAAGACGTATTGACGATTCATAAAGACGCAATTAAGCCAGGTCAACGAGTACTGATTGTCGACGACCTTCTTGCGACTGGTGGTACCATTGAAGCGACCATCGACCTTGTCGAGCAGTTGGGCGGGGAAGTAGCTGGGTGTGCGTTCCTGATCGAACTCACATACTTAGATGGCCGTAGCAAATTGGACGGACATGATGTCCTTACTTTAATGCAATATTAATGGAAAGAGTGCCCTTTTTAGGGGCGCTCTTTGTTTTACAATTGATCATCGGGCTTTTCCCTTTACAAGAAGAGTCCTTTTTTTGATAATGTTAATCAAATATATTTTGAAAGTTCTAAAGAAACTAGGGTGATTGAATGGCGAAAGATACAGTTCTAACTGCGGAAGAAGTCATAGAACAAGCGAGTCAGTATTTGAACGAGTCAGATCTGGCGTTTATTCGTCGTGCTTATGAATTTGCTGAAAAGGCCCATAGCAACCAGTTCCGAAAGTCGGGAGAACCTTACATCATCCATCCCATTCAAGTAGCAGGTATTCTTGTGAACTTAGAGATGGATCCTGAGACGATTGCAGGTGGTTTTCTTCATGATGTCGTTGAGGATACCGATGTATCGCTAAAAGAGATCGAAGAAGCCTTTAACGAAGAAGTTTCCATGCTGGTAGATGGTGTAACGAAATTAGGTAAGATCAAATATAAATCCAAAGAAGCTCAGCAGGCAGAGAACCATCGTAAAATGTTTGTGGCTATGGCAAAAGATATGCGCGTCATTTTAATTAAGCTTGCAGACAGGCTTCATAATATGCGTACCTTGAAGCATCTTCCAGCTGAAAAACAGCGCCGGATATCAAATGAAACGCTGGAGATCTTTGCACCTCTGGCTCATCGACTGGGTATTTCCACAATTAAATGGGAGCTGGAAGATACAGCCCTTCGGTATTTAAATCCTCAGCAATACTACAGGATTGTTCATTTGATGAAGCAGAAGAGGAATGAGCGGGAGCACTATATTGAGGAAGTCATTGAGGAGATTCGAGCTCAATTAAAAGAAGTCAACATTGATGCGGACTTATTTGGACGGCCGAAGCACCTGTACAGTATCTACCGGAAGATGGTTCTTCAAAATAAGCAGTTCAACGAAATTTATGACTTGTTAGCCGTTAGAATCACAGTCAACAGTATCAAAGATTGTTATGCCGTACTCGGGATCATACACACGTGTTGGAAACCGATGCCCGGTCGCTTTAAAGATTATATAGCCATGCCGAAGCCGAATTTATATCAATCGCTTCATACGACGGTGATCGGACCTAAAGGAGACCCTCTTGAGGTCCAAATCCGTACACACGAAATGCATGAAATTGCGGAATATGGAATTGCGGCACATTGGGCTTATAAAGAAGGAAAGCAGACGTCGGCAGAACAATCCTTTGAAGAGAAGCTTACATGGTTCCGTGAAATTCTAGAATGGCAAAGTGAAACACATGATGCCGAAGAGTTCATGGAATCCCTTAAAGTGGATTTGTTTTCAGATATGGTCTATGTTTTCACACCAAAAGGAGACGTGATCGAGCTTCCTTCTGGTTCAGTACCCGTGGATTTCGCCTATCGAATCCATACCGAAGTTGGAAATCAAACGATTGGTGCAAAAGTGAATGGCAAGATGGAACCTCTGGATTATGAATTGAAAACCGGAGACATTGTCGATATCATGACATCTAAACATGCCTATGGACCTTCCAAAGACTGGATAAAGCTTGCACAGACATCACAGGCGAAGAACAAGATCAAACAATTCTTCAAGAAACAGCAAAAAGATGAGAACATCTCTAAAGGGAAAGAACTTGTCGAGCGTGAAATTCGTAATTTTGGTATTCAACCGAAAGATGTGTACACGACAGATAACCTGAATCGTGTTTCTGATAAATTCAATTTTGCAAACGAAGAGGACATGTTTGCAGCTGTAGGCTATCAGGGAATTACAGCTGCTCAGATTGCTACTCGATTAACAGAGAAAATCAGGAAGCAGAAGCAGCAGGAACAAGACCTGGAACAGACGCTTGCTGATGTGAGTACAACTGAAATCAAAACGCCGGCTAAAACAGGTAAAAAAGATTCAGGAGTACGAGTGGAAGGGGTGGACAATCTCCTTGTCCGTCTATCCAAGTGTTGCAATCCAGTACCAGGAGATGAAATTGTCGGCTATATTACAAAAGGACGAGGAGTGTCTGTCCATAGAAGCGACTGCCCTAATGTCCATACCGAAGAAGCACAGACACGTCTGTTACCTGTTAAATGGGAGACATCCGTCACAGATTCCAAGCAGTATCATGTAGATCTTGAAATTTGGGGATATGATCGACGCGGTCTTCTCAATGAAGTACTTCAAGCGGTCAATGAAACGAAGACGAACATTACCGCAGTATCAGGAAAGTCAGATCGAAACAAAATGGCGACCATTCATATTACTATCTTGATACAGAATACGAGCCATTTACGTAAGATTGTTGAACGAATCAAGCAAATTCAGGAAGTGTACACGGTTCGTCGTGTTATGCAATAGAAGGTAAAGGGGAATCTACGATGAAAGCAGTGGTTCAAAGAGCCGTAAACGCCTCTGTCACCGTTGAGAAAGAGTCCGTAGGTACCATTGACCAGGGCCTTGTCGTATTATTAGGTGTCACCAATGAGGATACGGAAGAAGATGCACGTTATTTAGCCAAAAAGATTCCATATTTGCGGATTTTCGAAGATCAAGATGGGAAAATGAATCATTCACTTGTTGATTTAGGGGGACAGATGTTGTCTATTTCCCAATTCACTTTATATGGCGACTGCCGTAAAGGGCGCCGTCCAAACTTCATGCAGGCAGCAAAGCCTGACCAAGCTGAACAGTTGTATGAATCCTTTAATCAGATGGTAGAGCATGAAGGTGTTAAAGTGGAAACCGGCCAATTTGGAGCTATGATGGACGTTCAACTGACGAATTCAGGACCTGTGACATTAATCATTGACAGTAAAGAACGATAATAAAAAGCTGTACTCAACTCGAGTACAGCTTTTTTTAATTCGTATGATAAAGGTTCCTTGAACAATTATTGCTAGTTGAAGTAATGGATTAAACCTTCTGTGATTCCTTGACTGGCCTTCGTCTGATAGGAACGCGTTTTTACGGTTTGTTCTTCCCTTGCATCAGATAGGAAGCCAAGTTCTAATAGGACCGACGGCTTATTATTTTCCCTGATGACATGGAAGTTGCCTTTTTTCGTTCCCCGATCCCTCAATCCTGTGTGTGCAACGATTGAAGCCTGTAAGGAATCTGCCAGTGCCTTGTCTTTAGAGGAGTAATAGTAACTATTAAGTCCACTGGCAATGACATTCACTGGTGCTGCATTGTAATGCAGACTGATGAAAGCATCGGCATTGGATCGGTTCGAATGGAACGAACGGATGGAAAGGGAGATGTACTCATCATTCGTCCTCGTCATCAGCACTTTAGCCCCATTGCTTTCAAGTTGACTTTTAAGTATAAAAGCCGTATCCAGCGTCAGTGTCTTTTCGTAGCTTCCACTTCTTCCAACTGCTCCGGGGTCACGTCCACCGTGTCCAGCATCAATCATGATGGTTTTCCCTTTAAGGGAGTTTGAAGTTTTCGGGGCCGTGGAGACACTTTCATGATTAACCTCTTCTACAATCCATCCAGCCACATAAGCTGTTTTACTGTTATATGAGATTTTGTACCATTGCCCCTCCTTGCTAATGATTTCAAATCGGTCACCCTTGTTGCCGCGGCCGACAATTTTGTAATTAGTCGATGGGCCTGATCTTAAGTTCGTGCCGTTATAGCTTAAAGATACATAGGTATTTTTTGAAGTAGGGGTGTTTGTTTGGTTATTGTCTGTTTCATTTACAAGCCAACCGGCTACCCAACCTGTCTTTCCGCTGCTGTATTTAATTTGATACCAGCGGTCTTTCTTCGCTATGTATTCATAGGTTTCACCTTTACGTATTGTGGTAAGGATTCGACCTCTAGTAGAGTTATCACTTCTGACATTAAGAACGGCTGTTCCAACTTTCACAGTTCCCTTGACAGTTGATGACTGATCCTCATCTGCTTCCTTTTCTTTTGGAGGTTCATGAGTTTCTCTATTGTCTTTTGTCAGATAGTCCCCATGCACCCAGCCTTTCGTATTACCTTTTTGTACATAAACCCATTTCCCGTCTTTTTTCTTTGGCTCTACGACATCGCCTTTCATCAAGTAGCCTTCAATTTTTCCATCTAAATTCGGTGCGGATCGAATTCTTAGATAATCATACTTGGAAGAATAGCTTCCGCTTGTGGCTTGTTCCGCTTTTACTTTTGTCAGCCATTTGGCGACCCATCCGTCCTTACCGCTTCGCTTAATCTTGAGCCAATTGTCTTTCTCTTCTAAGATTGTGTACGTTTCCCCTGTATGGACTTTTCCAATACGGTCGTAATCTGTTCCAGGTCCGTTCCTTACATTCAAGTGATCGACCTGGATGACCGCTTTGTCTGCATACACGGAAGGAGTTTCATAAAAGCTAAGAACTCCTAGAATAAAAATGAAGAAAATAATTCCTTTTTTCAAAAAATATTCCACCTCCTCTATAGTCTCCTTTCACTATTCGACAAATGCGACCAATTTCCTGCTCCATTGAAAAAAGATTGATCTCATTTATTTGTGGTCATAAACTTGACATAGGGTGAACGGAGATTATATGATTATAATCAATTCTAAAATGATTCGAACAAAACCATTGAGGAAAAAAGTAGTCAGTTTCCATGCGGACAGAGAACGAATGCCTTAGGCTGAAAGCATTCGATCGTTATATTCTGATGAAAGACGTTTCTTAGGTTCTACATCGAAATGACAGTAGGTGTAGACGTACACAGGCGTTAACTGTTTTGAGTGGAGGCTCTAACAGCCTCAAATCAGGGTGGCAACGCGGGTAATCCCGTCCCTTTTTCGCAAGCGCGGAAAAGGGACGGGATTTTTTTGTGGTAAAAAATGGTTTATTCGTTAGGAGGAGTTATAAATGAGTATGAATGCCCCTCGTGGTACGCAGGATATTCTGCCTGGTACATCTGAAAAATGGCAGTATGTAGAAGAACAATTAGCTGACCTATGCCGTCGCTATCATTATAAAGAAATCAGAACACCGATTTTTGAACATACCGAGCTTTTCCAACGTGGTGTCGGGGATAGCACAGACATCGTCCAAAAAGAAATGTACACGTTTGAGGATCGAGGAGGAAGAAGCATCACCTTAAGACCTGAGGGAACAGCTTCTGTCGTTCGTTCATATGTACAGAATAAAGTCTATGGTTTACCGAACCAGCCGACCAAATACTTCTACATGGGCCCTATGTTCCGATATGAGCGACCTCAACAAGGAAGAATGAGGCAGTTTGTGCAGTTTGGTATCGAAGCCTTAGGCAGTGACGATCCAGCTATTGATGCAGAGGTACTTTCACTTGCTTTAAACTCTTACAGAGAACTAGGGCTGCAATCATTGAAACTAGTGGTGAACAGCCTTGGTGACCAGGAAAGCAGGGAAGCACACCGAGCAGCTTTGGTCCGTCACTTTGATCCACACCGTGAGGAACTTTGTGCAGATTGTCAAGTGCGACTCGATCAAAATCCACTGAGAGTTCTGGACTGTAAGAAAGACCGTGAACATCCGGCAATGGAAACAGCTCCTTCCATTCTTGAATACTTGAATGATTATTCCAAGGATTACTTTGAACAAGTCCAACAGTATTTGGATGTGATGGACATCGATTATGTTGTTGATCCAAATCTCGTTCGCGGACTTGATTACTACAACCACACCGCTTTTGAAATCATGAGTGAAGCAGAAGGCTTCGGCGCCATTACTACACTGAGCGGCGGTGGTCGTTATACAGGGTTAGTTCAAGAAGTAGGCGGTCCTGAAACATCTGGAATCGGCTTTGCCATGAGTATTGAGCGCTTGTTGATGGCTTTAGAAGCAGAAAATGTAGAACTTCCTACGGATGAGGGATTAGATGTATTTTTTGTTTCTTTGGGCGATGAGGCGAATCGTACAGCTGTGAAGGTAACAGACGAATTACGCCGTGCTGGTATTCAAGTCGACAAGGATTACTTAGGTAAGAAAATGAAAGCTCAGTTTAAAGCGGCTGATCGTCTTGGCAGTAAATTTGTACTTGTCCTTGGTGATCAGGAACTTGAAAATGGGGTCATTAATGTTAAAAACATGGCATCAGGCGAGCAGCAAGAGGTAGCTCTTGATCGCATCATCGAGCATATGAAGAATGAACTGACAGGAGGCAAATAAGATGGAACGAACGAAATGTGGATCTTTACGCAGAGACCATCTGGAACAAGAAGTCACTCTTAAAGGATGGGTACAAAAACGACGTGATCTAGGTGGTTTGATTTTTATCGATTTGAGAGATCGTTCAGGCTTAGTACAGGTTGTTTTCAATCCAGAGACTTCCGGAGAAGCGTTAGAAAAGGCTGAGAATGTCCGCAGCGAATATGTCCTTGAGGTGAAAGGGACTGTAGTTGCCCGTGACGACCAAACCGTAAATAGCAACCTGGGTACAGGAGAGATTGAAGTAGCTGCAAAAGAGTTGACGATCCTTAACAAAGCAAAGACACCACCGTTTATGATTGAGGATCAATCGGAGGTATCTGAAGATCTTCGTCTTAAATACCGTTATCTGGATTTGAGAAGAAAAGAAATGCAGGAGACGTTCAAAATGCGTCACCAAACGACCCAGTCGATTCGTAATTTCTTGAATGAAGAAGAATTTCTTGATATGGAAACACCGATGTTGACGAAGAGCACACCAGAAGGAGCGCGTGACTATCTCGTCCCAAGCCGTGTTCATGAAGGTGAATTCTATGCATTGCCTCAATCTCCGCAGCTCTTCAAACAGTTGTTGATGATGTCAGGGTTTGAGAAGTATTACCAAATTGTGCGTTGTTTCCGTGATGAAGACTTGCGAGCAGACCGACAGCCTGAGTTTACACAAGTCGATGTTGAAACGTCCTTCATGACGAAAGAAGAGATCATGACGATGACCGAACGTATGATGAAACGCGTTATGAAAGAAGTCAAAGGGCAGGAAATTGAAACACCTTTCCTACGTATGCCGTATGATGAAGCGATGGAACGGTACGGATCTGACAAGCCTGATACCCGTTTCG
The DNA here is from genome assembly GCF_007991335.1 of Halobacillus faecis. Lineage (GTDB taxonomy): Bacteria > Bacillota > Bacilli > Bacillales > Halobacillaceae > Halobacillus > Halobacillus faecis. The sequence goes on from NZ_BJYD01000003.1 coordinate 14,862, forward strand.
GTCTTGAATTGGTGAATCTTTCAGAAGATGTGAAGGATTCCGGTTTTAAAGTCTTTAGTGGTGCGGTTGCTTCCGGCGGGCAAGTAAGTGCCATCAATGTGGAAGGGAAGGCAGATGAATTCTCCCGTAAAGACATCGATAAAATGACGGAGGATGTCAAAGTTTATGGAGCCAAAGGATTGGCATGGCTGAAAGTGAAAAACGGGGAATTCAACGGGCCGATTGCCAAATTCTTCTCTGAAGAAGAAGCCGCATCGATCAAAGAAAAGATGGCTGCAAAAGACGGAGACCTTCTTCTCTTTGTAGCAGATCAGACCTCCGTTGTTCATGACAGTTTAGGAGCTTTAAGACAAAAGCTTGCTCGTCGTTTAGACCTGATTGATGAGACCAAGTTTAACTTCCTTTGGGTTACAGACTGGCCGCTATTTGAGTATGATGAAGATGAAGGTCGATATCATGCAGCCCATCACCCGTTCACGATGCCTGCGGGGGGTCATATGGAAGAGCTTAAGAAGAATCCGAAAGACGTCCGTGCAGAAGCCTACGATATCGTCCTCAATGGTTACGAACTGGGTGGAGGTTCGTTGCGTATTTTCGAAAAAGATATGCAGCAGGAAATGTTCGAAGTGCTTGGCTTCAGCCAGGAAGAAGCGAATGAACAGTTCGGCTTCCTCCTTGAAGCACTAGAATATGGTACCCCGCCACATGGCGGAATTGCCTTTGGACTGGACAGGCTCGTCATGCTTTTAGCCGGCCGGACGAACTTGCGTGACACGATCTTGTTCCCGAAAACAGCATCAGCTCAAGATCCAATGACAAACGCTCCGGGACCTGTTAGTGAATCACAGTTGGATGAACTGCACCTACAGTTAAAACCATCTAGTCAGTCTGACTCAGGTGAATAATGTTGTCGGTTAATTGTTGATTCTGTTTTGGTTATATGCTAAGATTACATTACAAACTTAAAGAGACCAATCCTGATGTGTACGTTGTTCGAATGTACGTTTTGACCGAACATTTTTGAAACGGGAGCCTGGTGTTTTCATATGGAATGCATGCCTCATAACCATCACTGATGGGAGGACGCAAGAAATGTGGAACAGGGCACCCACCTGCCTAGAGCGGGTTCAAAACTCATGATACGACGGCACAATTGGGATTGGTCTTTTTAATTCCTATATTAAATAAGACTCAATAGAATACATAAAAAAAGCGTTTCCCGTGTAGGGAAACGCTTTTTTACATTAGCGTGCAAGGTTTTCAAGATTTCCGTTTTTCTCCATACGAAATTGAGGTTTGTAAGCATGATCAGAATCATCAAACATGACCATTTTTCTAGCACGATCCATAATCTGAATTAAGGCTTGGTAATCTTCAGTCATGGCTTCAAGCTGTCCATTTAATTGTTGATTCTGTTCCATTAATTCTTGATTCTGACGCTCTAGTTCTGAGAGACGGTTTTGAAGAGAACCCGATTGTTTGCTTTCTTGGTTAAGGTTTGTCAAGAATGCAATCACGTCTTCTAAACCAAGCTCCTGATGAGTCTGTTTCTCCTCATGGATTTCCGAAGTAGCGGGCTCTGGTAGGAGGTAGTCTTCTTCTTGTATTTCTGCTTGATACACAACAGGAGCCTGAGGTCTTTGATAGACGGGTTGCTGCTTCGCTTCTTTCCTTTTCTTCTCTTTTCGCTGCTTCTTCGCAAGCTCAACGGCCTGCTCATATTTTTGCCGGACTTCTGCATTCCACCTAAAGCCGCAGGCAGCTGAAGTACGGTTCAAAATATCACCGACTTCATCAAAAGCTTTCAATTGTGTGCTTCCTTCCCTTATATGTCTCAGAACGGTTTCAGCTAATAAAAGATCATCTTCATGAGACCAGGCATCTTGTCTTACTTTAGGCATATTCACCACTCCTAATTTTATCTTTAAAGATAATAGTTTGTCAGATTTAGTAGTAGTGTAGCCAATAAGATGTGGAAATATACTCAAGTAGACTTTTGCTTTTTGATTTTGCTATAAACCTGTTCAAGAGCTTGTTCGAATTTCCCCGTCCGTTTCGGTTCATAGTATTGACGTGTACGAATGAGGTCAGGAAGGTATTGCTGGTCCACCCATGCATTCTCATAATTATGAGGATACTTGTAATCGAGCCCTCTTCCTAGTTTTTCTGCTCCTTTGTAATGAGAGTCTTTCAGATGTTGAGGAACTTCTCCGCTTTTCCCATTCCTTATATCAGACAGAGCAGCATCAAGTGCTTTGTAAGCACTGTTGGATTTCGGAGAGAGGGCAAGTTCTGTCACAGCCACCGCTAATGGGATACGTGCTTCAGGGAATCCAATTCTTTCTGCTGCTTCCACGGCGGACAGGGCTCTAGGGCCTGCTTGGGGGTTAGCTAGACCAATATCTTCGTATGCAATGACTACTAATCTTCTAGCAATACTATCAAGGTCCCCAGCCTCAATTAACCGGCCCAAATAATGAAGGGAAGCGTCGACATCACTGCCGCGAATCGATTTTTGAAACGCTGAGAGGACATCATAGTGAGCATCTCCATCTTTATCATGTGAGAAACTTTTCTTCTGCATACATTCTTCGGCAACCTCTAAGTTGATCTGTACACGCCCATTTTCATCGGGAGGTGTAGAAAAAGCGGCTAGCTCCAACCCATTCAAAGCGGCGCGCAGGTCGCCATTAGAAGATTGAGCAAAATGGTCAAGAGCCTCATCCGTGATTTGGATGCTCATGTGACCCAGTCCCTTATCCTGATCTTCCAATGCTCTGGAAATGGCCTGTTTGACGTGAGAGCTATCTAATCGAAATAGCTCAAATAAATGGCATCGGCTTCGAATCGCGGGATTGATGGAATGGTAGGGATTACTTGTTGTACAACCGATCATGGTCAAACGGTTGCTTTCCAGGTGAGGAAGAAGGAAGTCCTGCTTTGCTTTATCCAGGCGGTGGACTTCATCAAGGATTAACACAAGCTGCCCGTGCATTTTTGCTTCTTCAACGGCAATTTCCATGTCTTTCTTCTTATCTGTGACCGCATTCAACGTCTTATGAGGGATATTCAGACTTTTGGCAAGGGCCGTCGCCATCGAAGTTTTGCCTGTACCTGGTGGTCCGAATAAAATCATCGATGCCAAGCGTTCAGCCTTGATCATACGGTTGATGGTTTTTCCTTCGGCGACGAGGTGGGACTGTCCGATAATTTCATCTATATTAGCTGGTCGCAATCGAAAAGCAAGTGGTTGCTGACTCATAGAACATTCTCCTTTTGACAGTTATGAATGTAAGCGTAGAATGATTCTTAGGAAAATGCAAGGGACTTGCCATTCATGCTATAATAGCGTTTGGTATAATAGAGAGAGGAAGATGACCATGACTCATTTACAAAGGAAAAAGCGCGAAAACTTCATTCGCTGGAGCTTTTTCTTTATTGGTTTAGTCATCCTGGGCCTCGGTATTTCAATGACGATGCAGGTGAAAGAGTTTGGAATTGGACCATGGGATGTGTTTCATTATGGGTTGTTTCTACAACTTGGACTCACCGTTGGAACCTGGTCGATTATCGCAGGATTGCTGATTGTTCTAACCAGTTCGGTTTTACAAAAGAAGTGGCCGCAGGTTGGGACAATCTTAAATATGGTCCTCATCGGTGTTTTTATTGATTTCTTTAATTGGCTATTGCCAGAACCTGAAACATTGATTATGCAATTGTTTATTTTTATATCAGGAACGTTTGTCATTGCTCTAGGAATTGGTGTGTATGTGGCACCTGAAATTGGAGCAGGACCACGAGATAGTCTCATGTTATTGATTACAAAGGCAACAGGATGGAAAGTGTCGAGTGTTAGAAATGGAATTGAAATCATCGTAGCCGTTTTAGGCTTTGCCCTTGGAGGCCCTGTAGGAGCAGGAACAGTATTTATCGCTCTGTTTCTAGGTACATTCGTTGGATATACCTTACCTCAGGCGAAAACATGGCTACAGTTTTTAATAATGAAGGGTGACATGTATGAAGATATCTACCAAAGGCCGTTACGGGCTAACCATCATGATTGAACTGGCAAGGAAATATGGAGACGGTCCTATTTCCTTGAAACAGATTGCCAGGGACAATGATTTGTCTGAACATTACCTGGAGCAACTGATTGCTCCATTGCGAAATGCAAGTCTAGTGAAAAGCGTGCGGGGAGCCTATGGTGGCTACATGCTGACAAAAGCTCCTCATGAGATTACAGCAGGAGATGTGATCCGTGTATTAGAGGGACCAATCACCCCTGTTGAAGGTATTGAAAATGAAGAGCCTGCCAAGCAAGCGTTGTGGAAGAGAGTCAGAGATGCGGTGAAAGATGTCCTTGATACCACGACACTTGAAGACTTGAAAGATCATGTCGATGATCAGACTCAGGATGCTTATATGTTTTATATTTAATGGTTGGAGGTGAAAAGATGAAATCAATTTATTTGGACCATGCAGCGACTTCACCTGTCCATCCCAAAGTGATTGAAGAAATGATACCTGTTTACAAAGATGTATATGGTAATCCGTCAAGTGTTCATCAGTTTGGGAGGAAAGCCCGTCGGATCCTGGATGAAGGGCGTAGTAGAATTGCACAGGGCCTCGGTGCGAACGAAAAAGAAATTGTTTTTACAAGCGGTGGAACCGAAGCGGATAACTTAGCAATCATTGGTACGGCAAGAGCCAATCGTTCCAAGGGTAAGCATATCATTACCACTTCAATTGAACATCATGCTACATTACATGCAGTCGAATACTTGGAGTCTAATGATTTTGAAGTGACTTATTTACCTGTAAATGCTGATGGAATCGTAGAAGTGGATGATGTTAAGGCTGCCCTTCGTGAGGATACCATACTTGTGTCCATCATGATGGTGAATAATGAAACCGGAGCGATTCAGCCGATTGAAGAAATAGCTGCTTTGTTAAAGGAACACCAGGCTTATTTTCATTCTGATATCGTCCAGGCATACGGTCTGATGACTGTGGATGTTTCACAACTGGGAGTCGATTTAATGGCGGTTTCCGGTCATAAGATTAATGGCCCGAAAGGCATAGGCTTTTTGTATATCCGTGAAGGCACGGTGATCGAATCTCTCCAATATGGAGGAGAACAGGAGCGGAAAAGACGAGCAGGTACAGAAAACATTCCAGCCGTTCAAGGGCTGAAGACAGCTGTTGAGATTATGGAAGCTGAGCGTTCGACATATAAAGAAAAATACCTTCATTATAAGCAACTTTTTCTTCAAACCTTGGAGGAGGAGAACATTTCATTTGAAGTGAATGGGTCCCATGAACAAACGATAGAATCCATTGTAAACATCAGTTTCCCTGGAATGAACGTGGAAACTCTGCTTACCAATTTTGATTTATCTGGCATCGCTGCCTCCAGCGGAAGTGCCTGTACGGCAGGGTCTGTAGAGCCTTCACACGTTCTTTCAGCAATGTTTGGTTCCGACCATCCAAAAACGACAAATTCGATACGATTTAGTTTTGGACTCGCAAATAATGAAGAAGATATAACAGAAGCAGCAAGGAGAGTCAGCCAAATTATTAAACGGCTGGCTTGATAAAGGAAGGTGAAAGGAATGAAAGATCCTAAAGATACACGCGTAGTTGTTGGTATGAGTGGCGGGGTGGATTCATCCGTCGCAGCTCTTCTTTTGAAAGAACAAGGCTATGATGTCGTGGGGATATTTATGAAAAACTGGGATGATACCGATGAAAATGGTGTTTGTACAGCTACGGAAGATTATGAAGACGTCATCCGTGTCTGCAACCAGTTGGATATCCCTTATTTCGCAGTAAATTTTGAGAAACAGTATTGGGATAAAGTGTTCACGTATTTCCTTGATGAGTACAAAAAAGGCCGAACTCCAAACCCTGATGTCATGTGTAACAAAGAAATCAAGTTCAAAGCCTTCATGGACCACGCGATGTCCCTTGGCGCAGACTACTTGGCAACGGGCCACTATGCGCAGGTTCGTGAAAACGATGGCACGTATGAAATGCTTCGTGGAGTCGATCACAACAAAGATCAAACCTACTTCTTGAACCAACTATCACAGGAAGTACTTGCTAAAGTTATGTTTCCACTAGGTCATCTTGAGAAAAAAGAAGTGCGTGCCATTGCGGAAGAGCATGGTCTTGCTACAGCGAAGAAGAAAGATTCTACAGGAATCTGCTTTATTGGAGAGCGTAACTTCAAGGAATTCCTAAGTGAATATTTACCTGCACAACCGGGGAATATGGAAACACTTGATGGTGAAGTGAAAGGGAAGCATGACGGGTTGATGTACTATACCTTAGGGCAGCGTCAAGGATTAGGGATTGGAGGCGCTGGAGACCCATGGTTCGTCGTAGGTAAGAATGTGAAGGATAATATTCTCTACGTGGGACAGGGTTTCCATCATGACGCTCTGTATTCTGACGGTCTCATCGCTTCTGAAGCGAGTTGGACAAAAGGAGACGTTCCGACTGAGTCATTCAAGTGCACCGCTAAATTCCGTTATCGTCAAGAAGATAGTGGAGTGACGGTCTACCCTATGGAGGATGGAACGTGGAAAGTCATGTTTGACGAACCAGAACGTGCTATTACTCCAGGCCAGGCGGTTGTCTTTTACGATGGAGAAGTTTGCCTCGGCGGGGCGACAATCGATGTCGTGCTCAAACAGGATGAAGCGATCACTTATGTAGGATAGAATGAAAAAGTCATGTCCGTATTTTTTGGACATGACTTTTTTATGAGTAGAAGGATTCCAGTCCGGTTGTCCGTATGAGAGTGCAAGGACACGCCTGAAGAGAAATATGGTTGATGACATGAAAGTGTCGTTAGAAGAGAATCTGGGAAGGAGATTTTTAAAGAATGGATAAGTTAAAACAAGGTATTGAACAGATGCAAAACCACAATTATGAGGAAGCAGCGAAGCTATTTACAGAGGCCATTGATGAGAATCCAAAAGAGCCTGTCGGGTATATCAATTTCGGTAATTTGCTTACACATATGAATGACCATGAAAGAGCAGCACGCTTCTTTCATCGTGCCATCGAATTGGATGATACGGCCGCAACAGCCTACTATGGTTTGGGAAATGTTTATTATGAGCAGGAAAAGTACACGAAAGCGCAGGAACAGTTCATCCAGGCGATTCAACAAGGATTGGATGAAGCAGATGTTCACTTTATGTTAGGTATGACATTTATTCATCAAGAATATGTGAAGCTTGCTTTACCTTATCTTTTGAGAGCTTCAGAACTCGCCCCGGAAGATGTTGATGTCCAATTCCAATATGGCCTGTGCCTGGCTCAAAATGGACAGATTGATCAAGCTGAACATGTGATGAACCATGTGCTACAATTAGAAGAACAACATAGTGATGCGCATTACAACCTTGGTGTGGTTGCTCTCCACCAGGAGAACGCTCAAAAAGCACTGGAGCATTTTTCTAAAGCATTAGAAATCAATCCGGAGCATATGCTGGCAGCTCACGCCAAAGGGCAAGTGGAGCAAGCTTTAAACGAGTAGAGGAGTTCGATGGTCATGACTCAACAATCGCTCTTTCAAGAATCGAATGAAGAACGTCCATATGTCAAAGGGGAATTGAGTCGGATGATTTTTCACAATGAATCCGAGCATTTTTCAATTGCTTCCATTCATGTGAAGGAAACGAATGAGGCTTTCGAGGAAAAGTCCCTTGTAATTAAGGGGCATTTTTCTCCTTTGGAGGAAGGCGAAACCTATATGTTTTATGGGGAATTTCAAAACCATAAAAAATTCGGTCTGCAGTATGAAGTAGATATGTACAATCGTGTCATGCCGGAAACGAGAGATGGAATCGTCCTCTACTTGTCCAGTGACCTTTTTCACGGCATCGGAAAGAAGACGGCCGAACGAATCGTTGATGAGTTAGGAGAACAAGCGATATCACGAATATTGGAAAACCGTGATGTATTGGATGCTGTTCCAAAGCTGCCTAAAGAAAAAGCAGATCAATTACATGCGGCTTTGAAAGAGCATCAAGGGTTCGAGCACGTGATGATCCACTTATCCCAATATGGATTTGGCTTGAAGCTGGCACAAAAAATCTATGAAGCCTTTAAAGATCAAACGATGGCCATCATTGAAGAGGATCCATACCAACTGGTCTTCCATGTGGATGGTTTCGGTTTTCATCGAGCGGATGAAATGGCTAAGATGCAGAACCTATCGCATGATCATCCGACAAGGATACGAGCAGCATGCTTGTATATGATGCAAAAAAGCATGAGTGCTGGACATGTCTATCTGCCGACAGAAGAGTGTCTTGTTCAGGTTGAACAGCTGTTGAATCAGGGTTCCGAACCTGCTATTACTTTCGAACAGCTATCTGAGCAAATGATCCACCTCGGTGAAGAACGATTTGTGTATATTGAAGAGGAACGGATCTACCTACCCACTCTATATTTTGCCGAAAATGGCTTTTGCAGCCATGTAGAACGTATTCAAGAAAAAGAGGTCGATGTAACGCATACACAAGCAGACTTGATGAAAATTATCGGAGACCTGGAAGAAGAGGAAGCGATGAGTTATGGGGAAGATCAGTTCGCAGCCATTGAAAAAGCCCTTCATTCCAAATTGATGATTTTAACAGGTGGACCGGGGACGGGGAAAACAACAGTCATTAAAGGTATCATTCATACGTATGCAGAATTGAACGATTTTTCAATCCATCCGGAAGATTATGATAGTGATAAACCTTTTCCATTCGTCCTTGCCGCACCTACAGGGAGAGCGGCTAAAAGGATGACTGAATCGACAGGGCTGCCGGCAAGCACGATCCACCGTTTGCTTGGTTGGGATGGACATGATTCCTTTGAACGCAACCAGAACAATCCACTAGAAGGAAGCTTATTAATCATTGATGAATTTTCGATGGTCGATATCTGGCTTGCTAATCAGTTGTTCCGTGCCATACCTGATGATATGCAGGTTTTGCTTGTGGGAGATGAAGACCAACTGCCATCGGTAGGACCTGGACAAGTGCTTGCTGACCTCCTGGCTTCTGAAACGCTTCCCTCTGTAAAGTTGACGGAAGTCTATCGTCAAAAGGAAGGTTCGAAGATCATCCAACTTGCTCACGAAATAAAAAAGGATGCCTGTACGTCGGCCTCTCTTGAAAAGGATCATGATTTTAACTTTATCTCAGCAAGAGAACACCAGTTAAGTGATCTTGTCACCAACATTGTTCAAAAAGCTTTGGACAAGGGGAATGAATTGAAAGATATCCAAGTGCTTGCACCGATGTACCGTACAGATGTCGGGATTCATAAGTTGAATGAAAGCATCCAGCAGACGGTTAATCCGAAAAGTAAGCAAAAACGCGATTTGAGGCACTTCGATGTGACTTATCGAAAAGGGGATAAGGTCATCCAATTGGTGAATCAGCCTGAAGATGGTGTTTATAATGGAGATATCGGTGAGATCGTAGCGATTTTCCGTGCGGAAGAAAATGTCGATGGGGTTGAGCAGGTAGTCGTTGATTTTGAAGGAAAAGAAGTCGTCTATCCAAAAAAAGACTTAAACAGCATCATGCATGCCTATTGTACATCGATCCACAAATCTCAGGGCAGTGAGTTTTCCATCGTTATTCTACCAATCGTAAGAAGCTACCGTAGAATGTTGAGAAAGAATCTAATCTATACGGCTATTACAAGATCTAAACAGTCTCTCATCATTTGCGGCGACCCGGCAGCATTTCTTGACGGTGTGGGAACAACCGATACGAATACGAGATATACCAGGTTGAAAGAGAAACTGCAGGAAGAATCAGCCCCTGAAATGGACACAGAAGAAGAGGAAGAACAGTTGTCACCATATGATTTTATGTAGGAGGGAACGTTTTGGCTCATTCTATTGGGATGTCTGGAAGTACCATTTTGTCCAATCGTGACCGGCTTCCTGAGCTGTTTGATAAAGGATTGCCTCATGTTGAAATAGGAGAGTTTGGGGACAGAGATTCCTATCTCTCCTTTTTGAGTTTAGCAAGAGAGAACAAGGTAAGTTTTGGTATTCATGTTCCTCACTTCAGAGAAAACAGCAAGTATGACCTTTTAGAAGAAGTGAAAATGGAACCCACCTTTGCGAGGGAATTGTTTGTAAAGGAAGTGCAAGAAGCGGCTCGATCAGGGGCTTCCTATGTTCTTGTTCATTTTCCTTACTTTAAAGGTGAGGCGGAGTTTACGAACGAAAAGATAGAGGAAGGATTGCAGTTTTTACATCATTTACAGGAATTGTATGACATTCCGATTGTGTGTGAACCAAAACTCGGCCAAAATAAATCACCTGCAGGCATTCAGTACTTGTATGACTTCCCTATGAAACTCTGGGAAGAATACGGTCTGAGTATTTGTATCGATATCGGTGATTATAGGATTGCAGTGGAAGACAAGTGGAGAGAGTACATCGAACCGCTTCTTCCATTTACAAAAGTCGTACATATGCATAACGTCCGGTTCACTGATGAAGCTTATATTTGGACACCCATTCACCGGGATTTTGAAAAACAAGGCACGGCTTTTGATATGGCGCCTTGTATAGAGCTTCTGGCTAAGGGCAGGGACAAATATTTCATACTCGAACACACCCCGCACACAAACCCTTCTGGAAAAGATGTCGATGATGGGATCGAATGGGTTACCCAACAACTCAAGTAATGTATGAATCTCATGATCGTGGACATACTATTTGGTAAAAAAGGAGTATGTCCGATGAGATGTCCGAACTGTAATAATAAGAACCTCGGGAAGATCGGCAACGAACAATATTATTGTTGGAATTGTTGCCTTGAATTAACGATTGAAGATGGGAAAATGAATATCAACCAAATTGAGGAAGATGGCAGTTTAAGTTCTTTGAATGATATATTTTATCAACAAGGATCTTGATGATTCATGAGTGATCGCTCCTCTAAATGGTTGCGGAGATTCACCATCTTTTTTATTATCCTACTTTCTCTCTTATTGTTAGCCTGGTTGTTCCCTTATTATGACGGTGTCCTCATTGTCATAGGGAAAGTGGTCCTGCCGTTTTTACTTGCACTCGTATTATCCCTTTTGCTGCACCCTCTCGTACACGTGATCGAGGATCTCGGTCTATCTCGTACGATCAGCATCCTTGTAATTTTTGTCGTGTTCTTTTCATTGACAGCTTTTGGATTATACAAAGGGATCCCACGTTTGCTCGATCAATTGAAGCTTTTAAATGAGCATCTGCCTTATTTGGTGGAGTCATATCAGGATTGGACAAAACAGCTGTATGCTCAAACTGAGAAATTGCCGGATGGGTTGCATCATGAAGTGGATGCGCGTTTTGCAAGTTTTGAAGAGTGGGTGAGCGGAAGAGTACTCGCCGTGCTAGCTGGCCTCAGTGGTATTTTCAACATGGTTGTTCTCCTTGCCGTTGTGCCTGTTATGACGTTTTATTTTCTCAAAGACTACAAGAGCATAGGAAAGACATTCGTGTCCATCCTCCCTTCTAAATGGCATGAGGAATCCAAGAGGTTGGTTAGAGAGTTGAATCATTCCCTGGGAGGCTATATTCGAGGGCAGCTATTGATCAGTTTATTTGTCGGTGTATTAGCTACTGCAGGTTTCTGGTTGATTGACCTCCCTTACCCTTTAGTCTTAGGTTTGGTTGCTGGTCTGACGAATATTATCCCTTATTTCGGCCCTCTTCTTGGAGCAGGCCCTGCGGGCATTGTTGCTCTTACCGTCAGTGTGAATACACTGCTCTTTACATTAGCTGTTATTTTGATTATTCAACTGATTGAGGGTAATCTCCTATCCCCTTATATCATGGGGAGGAGTATCCATATCCATCCCTTGTTTATTATCTTGGCGTTGCTGGTCGGTGGAGAAGTAGCTGGCATCCCAGGACTGATTTTAGCTGTTCCTGTATTGACTTGTTTAAAAGTAGTAGCGGCGGAAATTCGTACAGGAAGGTTAAACATTGACAGATGAACGACAGTTATCTATAATTACGCTTAGCAAAGACTATAAGGACGAAAGAATACAATGAAGGAAAAAAGTAGACGACTCGTTCATGAGCAGAGAGATGCGTTCCAGGGCTGAAAAACGCATTGCATGATGGTCGTTGAAAGCTATTCCGGAGTGCGGTTAATTCCCGCCGGGGTCATGCCACGTTACAGGCATTCGAGCTGATAGACGTGGATGTCTATAACCAGGGTGGTACCGCGGAAAAAACCCCGTCCCTGCCGATCTAAAGGCAGGGACGGGGTTTTTTTGTTCCTTCTTCGTCCGGAACGGTCTCTAATACTATCGATGAAACTGAGGAGGTTATTGAATATGAAATCATTAACATCAGCGGAAGTCCGTCAAATGTTTCTTGACTTCTTTAAAGAAAAAGGACATAGCGTTGAACCCAGCGCATCACTTGTTCCTCACGAAGATCCTACACTGCTCTGGATCAACAGTGGTGTGGCAACCTTAAAGAAATATTTTGATGGTCGCGTCATTCCCGAAAACCCGCGCATTGTCAATGCGCAAAAATCCATTCGTACGAATGATATCGAAAATGTAGGATTTACGGCCAGACACCATACCTTCTTTGAGATGCTTGGTAATTTTTCTATTGGAGATTACTTCAAGCAAGAGGCCATGGAATGGGCTTGGGAGTTCCTTACAAGTGAACAATGGATTGGATTCGACCCAGAAAGGCTATCTGTAACCGTGCACCCGGAAGATGATGAAGCTTACCAAATCTGGAAAGATGAAATTGGACTGGATGAAGAGCGAATCATCCGCATCGAAGAGAATTTCTGGGATATCGGAGAGGGACCAAGCGGCCCGAATACAGAAATCTTTTATGACCGTGGAGAGAAATACGGAAATGACATGAATGACCCAGAACTATATCCAGGTGGTGAAAATGAACGCTATCTGGAAATATGGAACCTTGTTTTCTCTCAGTTCAACCACAATCCGGACGATACTTATACACCACTTCCTAAGAAAAACATTGATACAGGGATGGGGCTTGAGCGTATTGTTTGCGTCATTCAAGAAACGGAAACGAACTTTGAGACCGATCTATTCCTTCCAATCATTGAAGCGACGGAAAAAATGGCGGACAAAAACTATGGGGACAGCTTCGATACAGATGCTTCTTTCAAAGTGATTGCAGACCATATGAGAACCGTGACATTTGCTGTAAGTGATGGAGCCCTCCCTTCAAATGAAGGACGTGGTTACGTGTTGCGTCGTCTGCTGCGCAGAGCTGTACGTTTTGCTAAGCAGATTGGAATTGACAAACCGTTCATGTATAAACTAGTGCCCGAAGTTTCTAAAATCATGGTCGACTTCTATCCTGAAGTGAAGGAGAAAGAAGCCTTCATTCAAAACGTCATACAGACAGAAGAAGCACGTTTCCATGAAACATTGAATGATGGGCTACAGATTCTTTCCACCATCATCAAACAGGAAACCGAGAAAGGAAGCAATGTGTTCCCTGGTACGGAAGTCTTCCGTTTATATGATACGTATGGCTTCCCGAAAGAACTGACAGAAGAATACGTAGCAGAAGCAGGCTTCACTATTGATGAAGAAGGTTTCCAAAACGAAATGCAGAAGCAGCGGGAGCGCGCACGGAGTGCTCGTCAGAAGACCGATTCCATGCAAGTCCAGGATGGAGTACTGGGTGACGTTCACGTCGAAAGTGAATTCATTGGCTACGACACACTTCAAGTCGAAACGGAAATTGTAGAATTGATTAAAGGAAAAGAGTTCAGTGGCTATGCAGAAGAAGGCGACACGATTTACCTTTTCCTATCCCAAACACCTTTCTACGCCGAGAGTGGTGGTCAGATCGCCGATCGCGGTTTCCTGAGAACAGAGTCTGCTGTAGTCGAAGTTACTAATGTTCAAAAAGCACCAAATGGTCAGCATATGCATGAAGCGGTCGTTAAACAAGGTTCTATAGAAAAAGGAGCCACAGTCAAAGCAGAAGTGGATCAAAGTGGACGTTCCTTTATTGTTAAAAACCATACAGCGACACACCTTCTGCATCAAGCATTAAAAGATGTGCTCGGCGAGCATGTCAATCAGGCTGGTTCCCTTGTAGCTCCAGATCGCATGCGCTTTGACTTTTCACATTTCGGTTCTGTAACGAACGAAGAAATGGAGAAAATTGAGGCCATCGTCAATGAAAAAGTATGGCAGTCTATTCCGGTCTCCATTGAGCTCAATTCCATTGAAGAAGCTAAAGCTAAAGGCGCGATGGCCTTGTTCGGTGAGAAATATGGCGACACAGTCAGAGTCGTTCAGGTTGGCGATTACAGCTTGGAGCTTTGCGGTGGTTGTCATGTCATGAACACAGCTGAAATTGGCTTGTTTAAGATTATTTCAGAATCTGGAATTGGTGCAGGCACCCGAAGAATTGAAGCTGTCACAGCTAAGGATGCCTATTTGTATATGAATGGCAAAGAAGCGTTGCTGAAAAAAGCCGGACAGCAGTTGAAAACGAAGCCTGAGCAAGTGCCGGAACGAATTGAAGCCCTTCATAAAGAAATGAAAGATCTTCAAAAAGAAAATGAATCGTTAAGTGCCAAATTATCAAACATGGAAGCCTCCAATATTCTGGATGAAGTGGAGGAAGTCAACGGTGTGAAGGTTCTTGCGAAGCAAGTGGATGTGAAAGATATGAATGCTCTCAGAACCATGGTTGATGATCTGAAACAGAAACTTGACTCCGGAATGATCCTTCTAGCCGCTCCGAATGGAGATAAAGTTCAATTGATTGCAGGAGTATCGAAGGACTTAGTAGAAAAAGGATATCATGCCGGTCAATTAATCAAAGAAGCAGCGACCCGATGTGGTGGCGGCGGTGGAGGCCGTCCAGACATGGCACAAGCGGGTGGTAAAGACGCTTCTAAAATTCCAGAAGCACTACAATATGCTAAGGAATATGCAAGTCAAAACGCCTAGTTTTTCCTATAGAAGAATTAGGTATATAATAGAGTAAATACTACAAAGTGCGAGGTGACTGTAATGAGTTCAATGGATAAAACGATGAGGTTCAACTTCTCTGAAGAACCGTTTGATCAAGATGTCCAATCCGTACTTCTATCTGTTTACGGAGCATTACAAGAGAAAGGGTACAATCCGATCAACCAGATTGTCGGATATTTGCTTTCAGGCGACCCTGCATACATTCCTCGTCATCAGGATGCCAGAAACTTGATCCGCAAAATTGAGCGTGATGAGTTGATTGAAGAGCTGGTTAAATCTTACATCAAAGAGAATAAAGAGGGCATTGAATGAAAAAAATAGGATTGGATGTGGGCGAAAAAACGATTGGCATCGCCATATCGGATGCTTTGGGCTGGACGGCCCAAGGCCTCACCACACTCCGTTGGGACGAGCAGGACTACAATACGGCTAAAGAGCCGCTAAGAGAAGTCATACGTGACCATGACGTAACGGAAGCAGTCGTAGGGTTTCCGAAGAATATGAATGGTACGGTCGGTCCCCGAGGAGAAGCGAGCCAGACTTTCGCCTCATGGCTAGAAGAAGAATTTCATCTCCAAACACACCTTTGGGATGAACGTTTAACAACTATGGCAGCCGAACGCGTACTGCTGGATGCAGATGTCAGCAGGAAAAAACGGAAGAAAGTCATTGATAAAATGGCAGCTGTCATGATCTTGCAAAGTTATTTGGATTCGAAACAATAAGGAGGACGTTTTATATGGCACTAGAAAAAGAAGAGCGCATCATCATTCCGGATGAAAATGGGGAAGAGCATTTATTTGAAGTCCTGTTCACATTCGATGTTGAACAAACAGGACATTCCTACATTGCAGTGGTCCCAGCTGAACAAAAGGATGGGGAAGAAGTAGAAGTCTTCGCCTTCCGGTATGAAGAAAAAGGGAACGAAGAGGATGATCTTGCACTCTTCCAAATCGAATCCGAGGATGAATGGGAAATGGTTGAAGAAATGTTGAACACGTTGACAGATGAAGATTTAACATGACTCCCAAGCCTGCAGCAATCCGCTGCAGGCTTTTATTATTCTTTAAGAAGGAACAATACCCGTAACTACATTCGTCTTTTCATCCATATAACAAAACCCGTAGAGTCTCGCTCCTTGTAGAAAATTAAGGGAATATGTAGAAAGGTTCTTTCACTTTATAGTATAATGAACCGGTGGAAAGGGGGAAGTCTGTTGTCCAATTCTGACTTTAAAAATCAATATAAAAAAAGATTGAGAAATAGAATAGAGGAAGCGAGTACAGTGAGAAAAATAGTGTCCATCATTCTCACGGTCTTGATCGTTGCTCTTTTGATTGGCGGAGCTTCTGGCTACTTTTACGTGAAGTCTGCTCTAGATCCCGTAGAGCCAGGGAATGATAAACAGATCAATGTCGATATACCATTGGGATCTTCAACTTCTTCGATTGCAAGGATCCTTGAAGAGAATGATGTCATCAAAAACGATTTAATCTTCCGTTTTTATACAAAATTTAAGAACGAATCAGGTTTCCAAGCGGGAAATTATCAATTTACCTCTTCCATGACGTTAAATGAAATCATTGAGACGTTAAAAACGGGGAAGCTTGTGAAAGAACCGGTTTATAAAGTGACGGTTCCTGAAGGACGTAATCTTGAGCAGATTGCAGAGGTTTACGCAGAAGACTTACCATTTACAAAAGAAGAATTCATGAAAAAAGTGAATGATGAATCCTATGTAAAAGAAAAGATGTCTGAATATCCTCAGCTACTCACAGAGGATATTTTAAACGAAGAAGTCCGCCACCCATTGGAAGGATATTTGTTTGCTGCGACCTATGACGTGTATGTCGAGGATCCAACCATTGATCAGCTTGTGAAGAAGATGCTGGATAAAACTGAGGCGGTTGTCCTTCCTTATGTGAATCAAATAGGGGACCTTGAGGGGATTGAAAATGTTCATGATCTCGTCACGATGGCATCCCTTCTGGAAAACGAAGCTCGAACAGCAGAAAGCCGTAAAATGATTTCCGGCGTGTTTCAAAACCGCCTGGATAAAGATATGAAGCTTCAAACAGATCCGACCGTCCTTTATGCCCACGGTGAGCATAAAGACCGGGTCCTGTATGAAGACCTTGAAATCGAATCCCCATACAACACTTATTATATAACCGGGCTCCCGGTAGGGCCGATTTCAAACTTCAATGAGAACGCTCTCCAGGCTGCTGCTAAACCAAAAGAACACGAGTATTTCTATTTCTTAGCTGATAGTAGTGGAGAGATCCATTACGCAAGTTCACTGGAAGAACATAACAAACTGAAAAATGAGTATATCAATTAACATGTTTTTAGAAGGAATGCAAAAAGATACTCGCATTCCTTCTTTTTTTTATGTTAAAATAATGGGGTTGTAAATCGGATGTAAAAATGATGGGAAGGGTGAAACAGAATGAATCAAGAAGAATACTTACAGTCATTGCTTTCAAAGCCCTCCACAGCTGTGAAGAAAATGGAATCCCAGGCAGAAGAACATCGAGTACCCATTATGGAACCGTTGGGGATTGATTTTCTTATGCAGCTTCTCAGGATCCAACAACCCAAAAGAATCCTGGAGATTGGTACAGCCATTGGTTATTCAGCCCTACGGATGCTGGAAGCTTGTCCAGGTAGTCAAATAATAACGGTCGAACGTGATGAACAACGGTACAAGGATGCCTTGAAAAATATTAAGGATTTGAACGCCGAGGGACAGATCCATGTCATACATGGAGATGCTCTAGAGGTAGCATCTACCATTGAAAAAGAAGGCCCATTTGATTTATTATTTATCGATGCAGCTAAAGGGAAATATGAACAATTTTTCCATATGTATTCCCCGATGGTGTCCGATGCAGGCGTCATTGTTTCTGACAATGTACTATTCAAAGGTTTTGTTGCTGACGATTCAGAAGCAAATCCAAGAATGGCGAAAATCGCTAATAAAATCAGGAGCTTCAATGAATGGCTTGTTCAACATCCTGATTACTATACAACCATCGTCCCGATCGGAGATGGGGTTGCTATTACGAAAAAGAAGGAATCCTAAGAGCAATGATAGATAAGAATGGAATGGATGAAAGGAGCACCCAGGAGCATGAGTGATAAACCAGTAGTGATTGGAGTAGCGGGAGGATCAGGATCAGGGAAAACGAGTGTGACTCGTTCGATCATCCAGCGCTTTACAGATAAGACTTTACTAATGCTAGAACAAGATTATTATTATAAGGATCAAAGTGATGTGCCGTATGAGGAAAGGTTACAGACAAACTATGATCACCCTCTAGCTTTCGATAATGATCTTCTCATTGAGCATTTAGAGCAACTTCTTGATCAAAAACCTGTAGAAAAACCGGTCTATGATTACAAGATGCACACCCGCTCAAATGAAACCATTCATGTCGAACCGAAAGAAGTAATTATCGTTGAGGGTATTCTTGTTTTAGAGGACGAACGCCTCAGAGATCTCATGGATATTAAAGTTTTTGTAGATACAGATGCAGATGTGAGAATTATCCGTAGATTAATGAGAGATATTAATGAGAGAGGCCGTTCACTCGACTCTGTTATTGAGCAATATATCAATGTTGTACGTCCTATGCACTTGCAGTTCGTAGAGCCGACCAAACGATACTCGGATATTATCATCCCTGAAGGTGGACAAAACCACGTGGCCATTGATCTTATGGCAACAAAAATTCAAACGGTGCTTTACGAAAAAGGACAAACAGTGACGAAAGAAAATAGTTGAAATACTACCAAAAATCTGGCATAGTTTTCACTAGTAGTTCTAAAGCATAATGTCCTCGGGTAAAGTATAGTAAATCATCTTTAATGAGCGTACAGTCGTACTGCTCATTTCCTATATTAAGGACATCATTTTTTCTTGTATTTAAAGGAGTGTATTCGGACCATGGCAGAAGAAAAAAGTTATTATATGACGGAAGAAGGTAAACAAAAGTTAGAAGAAGAATTGCATCATTTAAAAACAGAGCGACGCAAAGAAGTAGTAGAACGGATTAAGATTGCTCGCGGTTTTGGAGATCTATCAGAGAACTCTGAGTACGATGCAGCGAAAGATGAACAAGCATTTGTAGAAGCGCGTATTACACAAGTAGAAAACATGATACGCAATGCAGTCATCATCGAAAACGATAATGAAAACCCTGATACAGTGACGATGGGTAAATCTGTAACGTTCCAAGAGCTTCCGGATGGAGATGAAGAGACGTACACGATTGTCGGAAGTGCAGAAGCCGACCCATTTGAAGGTAAAATCTCAAATGACTCCCCAATGGCTCAAAGCTTAATTGGACATGTTGTTGGTGACAAGGTTAAAGTTGCGACACCAGGCGGAGAAATCGACGTAAAAATCATCACAGTAGAATAATAAAAAAAGACAGGGGCATCCCCTGTCTTTTTTTATGCCTACATATTGATTACCTTAGAGAATATGAGAGGATTCTTGAATACTCAGTTTCGAGACTTTTTTTTATGGATGGGGGCTACGGGGAATAGCTCGCTTACCGCGGGGCCGCACACGAAGTGGGGTCGTTCGATGTTGGCACAGGACATGCCGAACTTAATCGAACTTCCTCTAATCTCTTGAGCCTCCTCAGGCTGCCGCCTTGCGGGGTTTCACCTAGCACTCTTTTCCCGCAGGAGTCTCGCCATTCCACTCCGTCCCTTTGTTATATAAGAGTCTCGAAACCACCTCCAGAATAAACAGTTATTCGGTTTGATTGGAGAATAAGATTAAGATTTCCACAAATTCTGAGAGCTTAATACAGAGCGCTTTATGCTTTTAACAATCGGGATAGCGGAAGACAATCCAACTTGGAAAGGAGTTCGTCTCTCACATACATTGAAAGGGGTGGTTGGGAAGCTGCGAGACTCCCAGGGGCGATGGAGCTGGACGAGTAGCTTCCCAGCCATCCCTAACGCTCAACCCGGGTAACGAACCCCGAAAACGCCTCGAAACTGAGTCTTCAACAATCGGGAGCTATAGTGAGGTTTGGAATATAGCCCGGGAAATGAGATAGGAAAAAGAAAGCATTGGTAACAGTCAAAACTTCATGTATAATAAACGGCGAGTAAAAAGGAGGCAGAAAAATCATGTCTAACAAACAATCCCCTTATTCCCGCTCAGGTCGTTATGAGAAAAAGCGTCGTAGTACGAAGGTGTTGACTTGGCTTGTAGGGGCAGGCAGTGTTTTCATGGTGTTACTCGTTGGATTGATGATCTTCGGTGGAGAGGATCAAAAAGGACAAGCAAAGGATACAAAAAGTCAAGAAGTTTCAATGGAAGATCAAGGTCAGAATGATGATTCTCAGGCGGAAGCCGACGAGAACAGTGAAGAAAAAGATAAAGAAGCAACGGATAAACAAGCTGAAGATACGGAGGAACAACCAGAAAAGCAACAGGTCTCTATTGGAGAATTTGAAGAGCTGAAGCCAATTGAAGACGAAAAAGGATTGAAAATTGAAAAAAGTGATGACCCTAATGTAGAACGTGTCATCACAAAGGATTGGCCGGTTATTCCTACAGAGATGGATACGAACGGTGAACATGGAATCACATACCAATCAGGTACTCAGGACTATGAAGAGTTAAAACAGGCGATCAGAAGCGCTGTCGGCCTTTCTGAGGACAATATTATCTATTGGGATGTAAGTAATAGAGGTCACCATCAAAAAGCTAAGGCAACGGTCTCTGACAAAAATAAGACAGGATACCTCAGGGTACAGATTGACTGGATTGAAGGACAAGGGTATAAACCAGTCAAACTTGAGATTCTAAAAAATAAAAACGGTTGAGAGAGGAAGTTCGGTTATGGCAATTGGAATTATTGGAGCTATGGATGAAGAAGTAGAATTATTAAAAGCGAATATGGATGTAGCGTCAGTGAGAGAGGTTGCGGGCAGTCTTTTTGTTGATGGCGTTTTGCATGGAAAGAAAGTCGTTCTATTAAAGTCGGGCATTGGTAAAGTCAATGCAGCCATGGCTACGACGATTCTTCATGAGCAATATGAAATTGATGCCGTCATCAATACAGGGTCAGCTGGTGGATTTGCCAAGGATCTTGAGGTAGGAGATGTAGTCATTTCTTCCTTAGTGACACACCACGATGTGGATGTGACCGCTTTTGAGTATGAATATGGTCAAGTTCCGGGAATGCCTGCCATGTACGCAGCGGATGAAAGTCTTGTGCAACAAGCGATGGATGCTATTGAGAAGACAGATGCAAAAGCAGCGAGAGGGATCATCGCTACAGGTGATTCCTTTATGCAAGAGGAATCGAGAGTGGATTTTGTTCGAGGTAAGTTTCCTGAGATGATTGCAGCAGAGATGGAAGCCGCTGCGATCGCCCAGGTTTGTTATAAGTACGGAACACCTTTTGTTGTCATTCGGGCGTTGTCCGATATCGCTGGTAAGGAATCCTCTATTTCATTTGATCAATTTTTACCGAAAGCTGCCGAAAATGCAGCCGTCATGATCATGGAAATGGTTAAGAATTACGAATGACAATCATTTCCACCGACACTATGATTCTCATATGTTAAGATTTTCATAGTAGGAGGTGGACCTTGTTGGATACTTCCAAATGGTTAAAGGAAAAAATATCGGATTATAAACGGTTCGTGATTACGCTATTAATCATGAGCACTTATCTCTATATAGGCACACTGATCAGTCTCTATGAATACGGGACAAAAGCTTACTTGTTTTTGTACCCTGTCATGGGTATAGCCCTTGTAACAGCATGCGTCATGACTTGGAAGATTAGAAAATGGAAAAAGAAACTCGTAGAGGACTGAATGAAACAGCCACTCCATTCTAATAAGATGGTAGTGGCTGTTTTTTATCCATTCTTCCCTTGTTTACTCTGCTTGTAGAATTCATGGAATATCTTCATTAATGCACGCTTTTCAATTCTTGATACATAACTCCTCGATATACCAAGTTCTTTTGCAATCTCACGTTGAGTCTTTTCTTCTGTCTGATTCAGTCCATATCTGAAGATAATCACTTCTTTTTCCCGCTCATCTAATACAGTAATGAAATCCTTGATTTTTTCCAATTCCATATGAAGTTGGATTTCCTCCACTATATCCGTGACATCCGCCTGTAGAATATCAAGAAGGTTCAATTCGTTTCCTTCTTTATCATGACCGATCGGATCTTGGAGTGATATATCCTTACTCATTTTTTTCGTCGACCTGAGGTGCATGAGAATTTCGTTCTCAATACAGCGTGCGGCATAGGTGGCAAGTTTCGTTCCTTTTCCTGTCGAATAACTTTCAATTCCTTTGATCAAACCGATCGTACCAATAGAAATAAGGTCTTCAAAGTCTTCTTTCGTGTTTTCAAACTTCTTCACAATGTGTGCGACAAGTCGCAAGTTATGTTCAATCAGTTTGTTCCGGGCGTCATGACTACCTTCTGCCATTAATTGGAGCTGTTTGGCTTCTTCTTCTGGAGGCAGGGGGTTCGGAAAAGCCTGGTTCTTAACATAAGACATGAAGAAGAGAGACTCTTTGAAAAAATAAAGGATGGAAGCGATGAGACTGCTCATAGGACGCACCTCCTCAAGGATTAGGCAAATGCCTACAACATACTTATGTCCTTAAGAAGTCGTCTGTGCTTGTCTGTCGTTAAAAATAATGTTCATAAAGGTAAAAAAATGCCCCCATTAGAATGGAGGCATGTCGATTTATGAATCGGGTGCTTGTCGCTTCTGTTCTTCTTTTAAGACTTCTGCGTATTCGTCTTTTACACTCTTTTCCCAAAGAGGTACTCCGGCACGGTAGGCAGCTCTTGAAATCATATGTCCAGAAACAGGGGCTGTCAACAGGACAAAGAATATGCCAAGAAGCAGTTTACCACTCACGATGTCATGTTCAACATAGTGAAATAGAAAGGCACCAATCATGATTCCAGCGACACCGAGGGTCGAGCTTTTTGTGGCTGCATGAAGACGTGTGTAAACATCAGGGAAACGCAAAATACCGATAGAACCAGAGATAAGGAAAAAGGCACCGATCAATAGAGACAGACATATGGTGATGTCGAAAATTAAATTAATCCACGTCCCGCTCAATGATAACACCCTTTTCTAAGAATTTCGCCAGTGCGACCGTACCGATGAAGAGAAGAATACCAATCAGCAGGACGACATCATTAAACCTTGTTGTTACGAGCAGGACGGCGATTAGTCCTGCTAAGGCCATAAGATTGATTCCAATGATATCAAGGGCAACCGCACGGTCCGGATTCGTCGGGCCGAGAATTGCGCGATATAAAAGGAGGATCACGGAGATTGCTACAGCTACAACAGCGATGGTAGCTGATATTTGGATCCATGTTTGTGTCATATCAAGGATATCTTCCATTTAACGGGTCACCTCCAAGATACGCTTTTCAAATGAATTCTTAATTTCACTGACAGATTCTTGAACATCCGGCATATCCATCGCATGAATAAAGATTTTCGTATGATCTTCACTCACGACCACCGACAATGTCCCGGGAGTCAAAGAAATCAAGTTGGCAAGAAGTGTAATTTCAAAGTTTGTTTTCACGTCAATTGGTAATGCGAATATCCCTGGCTGCATATCCATTTTTGGCTTATACACATGCTTGACAATGTCGATGTTGGAAAGGACAAGCTCTCGTATAAACAAAAGAATGAGAAGGAAAAACTTCCACGCCCGTTTCATATAAAATGAATCTGGTATAAAACGCTGAAGGACGAAGAGAAGTATGATTCCTAAAATATATCCGACAAAGAAAGTTGTGAAATTGTATGTTTCACTCAGGAACATCCACATCATAGCGATGATGATGTTCAGTACGATTTGTAAAGGCATCAGCTTCTACTCCTTTAACACAGAATCAATATAGAGTTCTGGATCCATTATATATTGAGCGATGGTTTCTATTGTCGGGAAGAACCATTCAGCACCTACGCCGAGGAGGATGGAAACGGTAAGTAGCCCAGCAGCAGGAATAGCCATTCGTTTTCCTTTCTTTTCCCGATCAGGAACAGGAATGTCCATTTTTTCTCCCCAATACCCTCGAATGAAAATTCTGATCATCGAGAACAGAATCAATAGACTTGAAATAAGAGCGATAATGACGATGAAAATTTCTTCTTCGCCCAGGCCGCCGCGCAACAATAATAGTTTACCGATGAAACCACTAAATGGTGGTATTCCGGCCAACACTAAAGAGGCTAGAAACATAAGCCATCCGAGGACGGGATAATGATGGATCAAGCCACCCATTTTACGAAGGTCAGATGTGCCCGCTACATAAGCAGTGGCTCCCACAAGGATGAAGAGAGCTCCTTTGATCACCATATCATGAACAAGATAATAGATCGTACCGGTTATGGAAACCTCAGTAAAGATTCCAATCCCCATAAGCATAAAGCCTACGGCTGGTATGATATTATACGCAACGATCAGCTTGATATTGTTCGTGGACAAAGCACCAACAACTCCAAAAATCATAGTCAAAGCTGCTAGGTAAATGAACAAGGTATGGGTCAATTCCACCTCGTGATTGAAGATCAAGGTGAACGTCCGCAAGATGGAATAAACCCCTACTTTTGTTAACAGCGCTCCGAACAAAGCGGATACGACCGGATTTGGAGATATATAAGGCCGTGGCAGCCAATAGTAGAGAGGGAAGACGGCCGCTTTTGTTGCAAATACAAAAAAGAACAAAATGGCAATGGTCGTCAAAATCCCTTGCTGGTCCACTTCCTGGACACGCTGAGCGGCTTGAGCCATGTTGACTGTTCCTACAACCGAATAGAGAAAGGCAATGGTCGTTACGAACAACATGGAAGAAAATAAGTTGATCAATACATACTTAATCGATTCCCTAAGTTGTGCCTTCCCATTCCCAAGTACGATCAATCCATAGGAAGCCATCAAAAGGACTTCAAAAAATACGAAAAGGTTGAATAAATCCCCAGTTAAAAATGCACCACTGACTCCGGAAATCAGCATAAAGAAGAAAGTATAGAAGTAAAAAGACTCTTCTTTTCTTGATAAGGATTGAGGTGCAAAGAAAACACTGGCCACCGCAATGATGTTTGTCGTAAGAACAAGCGTCATGGCTAGTAGATCAGCGACAAGGACGATCCCAAAGGGTGCCTGCCAGCTACCCATTTCAAGAACGATGTTCCCGTTCTCTCTCACTTGCATGAAAATCAACCCGACAACGAGAAGATTAATCATCGCGAAAGCTTTGGAAAGAATGCGGACTAATTTTGTTTTTTTGTGTATGAAAGCTAAGAAGATGCCTGCTATTAAAGGCAGCAGGATAGGCAATACAGCTAAATTACTCATAATCGTTACCCCTTAATTGCTCCATATTATCAGTGCCGTTAATTTTTGCAGCACGATAAGCTAATACAAGTAGTAGGCTTGTTACACCGAAACTGATGACGATTGAAGTCAAGATCAATGCCTGCGGGAGTGGATCCGTGTAGTTTTCTACTCCTTCAGTCAGTACTGGTGGTGCTCCTGTTTTCAACTCTCCCATTGTCAGGATGAACAGGTGGGCCCCATGGGAAATGAGGCCTGTCCCTATGATAATACGTAACAATTGTTTCTGAAGGAGGTTGTAGACACCCATAGTGAAGAGAATGCCGGCTAGAACGGCCATAATAATTTCCATGTATTATTCCTCCTCCTTGTTCTTTCTAAAACGGATCAATCCGTAAATTGCCATAGCGGCAATCCCTAGTACAACAATTTCAAACAATGTATCCAATCCACGGAAGTCTACAAGGATGACGTTTACGATATTGTCCCCTCCGCCAAGCTTGTAAGAATTTTTTGTGAAATAATCAGATATAGACTCAAAGAACTTACTGCTGTGAGAAGAAATAGCTACCATCGTCATCAACGCACCAAAACCGATCGATATAACGAGGTTAAGTGCCTTGGTACTTACGGGTTCTTCTTTTTTACGTAGCTTCGGTAAATGATAAAAAACAAGCAAGAACAAAGCGACAGTTACTGTTTCTACAATCAACTGAGTAAGAGCGAGATCAGGTGCTCGGTAAAGGACGAATAGCATCGATAATCCATAACCTACGACACCTAATATAAGAATTGCGGCAATTCGGTTATTGGTAAGAGCGGTACCTATGGCTGCGATAACCATTGTAACAGCGACAAGTATTTCAGCAGCCGTAATTTCAGCTACATTCGATGTATCCAATGTAAATCCGCCCGTTATGGCCATAAAGGCAAATGAAATGACGATGATCGCCGCTAGAATCAGTCTGACATATCTTCCAAGAGAACCATTCATATATCCTTTTGTGATTGTCGTAGAATATCGTTCAACTCGATCAACGGTACCGTCATAAACTTTATTCATACTTAGCACCCCGGGCACAACATTGTACACCGGCGCCCATACCTTTCTGGAAAGGGCTAAGATACTTCCAAAGACGAGAACAGTAAGGGACATAATGAATGGTGGAATAAATCCATGCCAGAAATAAATGTGTTTCTCTTCTAACGCGGCACCTTTGACAGCTTCAGCAGCATGGGCAATAAATGGCTCATTGATCACACTTGGGAACAAGCCAATGACCACTACACCTGCTACAAGAACAATCGGTGATATGAGCATACCGATGGGAGCTTCATGCGGCTTTTTAGGCAGTTCATTCAGGTGTGATTGACCACGGAAAGTGCCGAAGAAGAAGTACATGGAATATACAAAGGTGAATATACTGCCGAATACAGCTAAGTAAGGCACACTCGTTTGCAATATTCCAGCAATGCCGGTACTAGCTGCCTCCAAATGTAACGAAGACTCAAAGAACATCTCTTTACTATAGAACCCGTTTAAGAATGGCAGGGGTACGCCAGCCATAGAGAACGAGCCAAACAGTGCAAGAGTAGCTGTCATCGGCATGAACGTCATCAATCCGCCAAGTTTACGGATGTCCCTCGTTCCTGCTTCGTGGTCCACAATACCGGCAACCATAAATAGACTACCTTTGAACGTGGCATGGTTAAGAATATGGAAAACAGCCCCAAAGATTGCTGCTTTTGTGCCGAATCCGAGCATAGCCATAATCATTCCAAGCTGACTGATTGTTGAGAATGCTAGAATTCCTTTCAAGTCTGTTTGTCTTACAGCCATATAAGAACCCCAGCATAATGTGATAATTCCTGCCATCGATACAATGATGAAGAACCATTCATTTGCGGAAAGCATCGGGGAATAGCGGGCCACAAGATAGATACCTGCTTTCACCATTGTTGCTGAGTGTAAGTAAGCACTCACCGGAGTTGGAGCTTCCATAGCATCCGGCAGCCAGATATGGAATGGGAACTGAGCAGACTTTGTAAAAGCACCAAGCAATAAAAGAACGAGGATCAGTGGGAAGAATTCACTGTTAAGAATTAATTGTTGCTGATCAATCATTCCTCGGATGCTTGACGTGTTCGTCAAGACACTCATAAAGATAAGAGCGCCCAATAGACTTAACCCACCAAAGACGGTAATAAGCATTGATTTTAATGCACCGTATCTGGATTCTTTCTTATAGTTCCAAAATCCGATCAATAAGAAAGATGATAGAGAAGTGAATTCCCAAAAACTGTACAAGGCAAATACGTTATCAGACAATACAACTCCTAACATAGAGCCCATAAATATGAGAAAGTACACATAAAAATGTCCCAGTTGCTCCGATTTATGTAGGTAAAAAACCGAATAGAAGGCAACTAGGGCGCCAATTCCGCTGATTAATAGAACAAATAGTAAACTTAGTCCATCCAGGTGAAAGACCATATTCATATCCAGAGACGGGATCCAGGAATATTCATGGACGACCGGTTCGAAACCAGTACCTAAAAAGCGGGCAAAATAAATAAAAATCAACACAGGTACAATCGTAACGAAGAATCCTGTGTGAATCTTTTCTTTCCATTTACTTAACAATGGGATAAAAATTGCAATGATAAAGGGCAATAATACAGCCACCAACATGTGGTATGTTCCTCCTTTGACGTAACTTTCCTCTATATTTTAATTGGATTTTGGATGTTCGTAACAATGTGTTCACTCAATTGTAATCAAAAAAAGGTTCATTATTCAACTGTAGCATACCGGGGATATGTGGCGGTAGGCATTATTTAGTCTGTCCTTATAAATAAGAAGGAAGACATCATTTAGTTAAATAAAAAAAGTCATAAAAAAACTCGTCCTCTGCTGGATGGACGAGTGTTCATGGGAAGAAATGTCATTATTTGTCGTGAAATGTAAAGGTCAGCCTACATGTGAGATATGCTTATCTAAAAGGTGCTGGATGGACCGCGAGTTTATTTCACGTTTAATTTGTTCTATAAACTCATCTGAAAGATTGAGTTCAATGGCTTTGTGGTAAGATTGTATTAGTAGGGAATCCGATAATTGCTTCATGCCGCTGTCACACATGTGACAGTCACCTCCCGCTTGAATTGAATCATTGAACGTTCGAATTTTTAATGTATTCTTACCTTATCACGACCCTTATTTCGCCACAATATGGAAGTTATCTACATAAAATTGTAGATAACTTTTTGAAAAAAGAGGTTTAGATGAGTGATAACAAAGAAGTTACTGTGTGGAATATGTGAATAAACTTATCCACAACCTATTATTGTCGGTAATTGTCGAACGATTTTTGTTCTTATCGTAAGTCTTTTTGAAACATCCTTCGATTTTGTATATGATGGTGAAGGAGATTTTGCGGTTGTATGAGGAGATGAACTGATAGATGCTAAAAAACTTTTTACCAGATGAACATGTGCCGAGCGTTTTTGATATCGACCCGGACCATTTAAAAGAAAAAGGAATCAAAGGTGTTATTACCGATTTAGATAATACCCTTGTTGCCTGGGATGAACCGGATGCAACAGAAGCCATCAAAGGATGGTTCGATAAAATGAGCGAGCACGGCATTCAGGTTACAATTGCTTCTAATAATAATGAAGCTCGAGTGAAGCTTTTTTCTGAACCTCTGGATACTACGTTTATCCATAGTGCCAGGAAGCCATTATCGAAGGCTTTCAAGAAGGCTCAGAAGCAGATGAAGCTCAAGAAGGATGAAGTCGCTGTTATTGGAGATCAGCTGCTCACCGATGTCCTGGGCGGGAATTCTGCTGGGTTCCATACAATCTTAGTTGTTCCTATCGTGGAAACGGACGGATTTGTTACGAAGTTCAACAGAAAGATTGAAAGGCGAATATTAAATTGGATGCGAAGAAAAGGGAAGATTACATGGCAGAGGAGAGATCAGTGATGGGTGAAATACAATGTCAAGGATGCGGAGCCGTCATTCAAACGACAAACCCAGAAGAAGCAGGATATGCACCTGCGTCAGCACTAGAAAGGGAAGACATCATTTGCAAGAGGTGCTTCCGCTTAAAACATTATAATGAGGTGCAGGACGTTCCATTTCAAGATGATGACTTCCTTGAGATGTTGAACCAGATCAGTGATACGAAAGGGCTGGTTGTACAGCTAGTAGATATCTTCGATTTCAATGGAAGTTTTATTTCAGGATTGAAGCGTTTGACTGGAAACAACCCTGTCATTCTCGTAGGAAACAAGATGGACGTACTTCCAAAGTCAGTGAACCACGGGAAAGTCAAACATTGGTTAAAACGTTCTGCTAAAGAGAATGGCTTAGAGGTTGAAGATGTGTACTTAATCTCAGCTGAGAAGAATCAAGGGATTCAGCAATTGTCACAAGCCATCGAACAATATCGTGAAGGTGGAGATGTATATGTGGTGGGTACGACGAATGTTGGGAAATCAACCTTTATCAATACCCTTATTTCAAATACATCTGGCGTTAAGGATGCCATTACGACCTCGTATTTTCCTGGTACGACTTTAGGTTTTATTGATATTCCTCTAGACGAAACAAGCTCACTATATGATACACCTGGGGTCATCCAGCGCCATCAAATGGCTCACTATGTGTCTGATAAGGATCTGAAACTTATTACACCACGGAAAGAAGTTAAGCCGAAAGTGTATCAGTTGAATGAAGAACAGACGCTTTTTGTAGGCGGTCTTGCCCGTCTGGATTTTGAGACAGGCGAACGTAGTTCTTTTGTCTGTCACTTCTCTAATGAATTGAATATTCATCGAACAAAATTGGAAAAAGCAGATG
This sequence comes from Halobacillus faecis, assembly GCF_007991335.1. Taxonomy (GTDB): domain Bacteria; phylum Bacillota; class Bacilli; order Bacillales; family Halobacillaceae; genus Halobacillus; species Halobacillus faecis. The sequence goes on from NZ_BJYD01000003.1 coordinate 45,131, forward strand.
AACTGTATGAAAATCATTTAGGGGAACTTTTATCACCCCCAGACCCAGATACAATGACAAAGCTCCCTCCGTTAAAAGGTCATACGTTAAAGATTAAAGAAGACAAAACGGATATCGTCTTTTCTGGACTCGGTTGGGTCACGGTTCCAGAAGGTGGCATCACGGTTACTGCCCATGTGCCTGAAGGAGTGAAAGTGTCCTTGAGAGAGTCACTCATATAGGAGGGGATCATTTGTACAAACTAGGATTGATCGGCCACCCGATTGGTCATTCCATGTCTCCATGGATCCATGAAAAACTAATGGAGCAGCAGGGGATCGAAGGGAAGTATGAACTGCTGGAAATCCAGCCGGATGAGTTTGATGAAAAAATCAATTTATTGAAAGAAAAAGGGCTGGATGGTTTCAATGTAACCGTGCCATATAAAGAGAAAATTATCCCTTACCTTGATGGTCTGGATGACAGCGCCCGGCATTTGGGCGCAGTGAACACTGTTCATCACACAAATCACGGTTGGATTGGGTACAACACTGACGGAAGAGGGTTCGTTCATTCTCTGAAAAACCGTTACCCTGATCTTTTTCACGAGAACGCTAAAGCCTTATTGTTAGGAAGCGGAGGAGCGGCAAGAGGAATATTTGAAGCTCTTACGAGATCTACCATCAATCGTGTAGACATAGCCAATCGTACGTTGAAGAGGGCGGAAGACGTTATTCAGGACATCCCTTCAAAGGCGTATGCTGGTGCTCTAACACTTGAACAGGCGAAAAACACCCTCATGGATTACGACTTAATTGTCCAAACCACGACGGTCGGGATGAACCCTGATCATGATCAAATGATCGTATCACTGGATCACTTGACAAAAGGGACTGTTGTAAGCGATATTGTTTACCGTCCTATGAAAACGAAATTCTTAAACGAAGCAGAAAAAAGAGGAGCGCGGCTCCATTTTGGACATGAAATGCTGCTGCAGCAAGCTGTTTATGCCTTTCAAATATGGACAGACACCGAGCCTGAGTCTACGCTACTGCTCAATGAATTCGAACAGAAATTGAAAGGGGTATAGAATGTTAACAAGTAAACAGAAGAAGCATTTACGGGCGGCTTCTCATAATATACAGCCGATTTTTCAAGTAGGGAAAGCCGGCGTGAATGAAAATATGACGAAACAAATTGATGAAGCCCTTGAAAAGAGGGAACTGATAAAAGTGAGCATTTTACAAAACTGCTTTGAAGACAATCATGTCGTTGCAGATGAGATTGTTGAAGCCACAAATGCTCATATTGTCCAGGTGATAGGAAATACGATCATCCTTTATAAAGAGTCCAAAGAAAATAAACAAATCGAGTTACCATAAAGGGGAAGGTCAATGAAAAAAGTCGGAATTCTTGGTGGAACGTTCGACCCTCTTCACCAAGGTCATTTGATTATGGGCGAGTTTTCCCGTGAAGCTATGGACCTTGATGAAGTGTGGTTCATGCCTTCCTATATCCCACCACATAAACAGGAGTCTACTACTAATCCGGAAACACGACTGGCTATGGTGCAGACAGCCATCAGGGAACATCCACAATTTCGAATTTGTGATGTGGAATTAGTACGGAAGGGTACATCTTTTACGGTTGATACGATGACTGATTTGGTCGATCAATACCCTGACCATCAGTTTTTCTTCATCATTGGAGGCGACATGGTTGAACATTTACCAAAGTGGCACCGGGTCGAAGATCTTTCAGAGATGGTCCAATTTATTGGAGTTGAGAGGCCTGGTTATGGGTGGAACGATGACATTCCTGTCCATTTTGTTGATATTCCTTCAATCGATGTTTCTTCCACTATGATACGGAAACGTATTTCACAAGGAAAAAGCGTCCGGTATTTACTGCCGGAAGTTGTTGATTCTTTTATAAAGGAGCATCACCTGTATGAAAATGAATCGTGAAGAGGCACTAGGATATGTACGTCCTGCCTTGAAAAACTCTAGATACGAACACACAGTGAGGGTAACAGACAAGGCGGTTGAACTTGCTGAGAGGTTTCAAGTAGATGTTAAAAAGGCGGAACTGGCCGCTGCTTTCCACGATTATGCGAAATATAAACCGCTGGAGCTTATGGAACGATGGATTAAAAGTGACCGTCGTCTTCCTAAAGATCTGCTGGATTATCATCATGAGCTTTGGCATGGTCCAGTAGGTGCTTTGATGCTTGAACAGGAGGTCGGTCTTATGGATGCTGAGGTCATTTCTGCTATCAGCTGCCACACGACAGGAAAAAAGCACATGTCTAATTTGGATAAAGTTGTATTTTTAGCTGATTATATCGAACCTGGTCGTGATTTTCCCGGAGTGGATCAAGTACGGAAGAAAGCTGAAGATGATTTGGATGAAGCATGCGCTTTAGCTTTGAAAAATACAATCATTTTTCTTATTGGTAAGGAAAGGACCGTTTATCCGGACACGTTTCATGCATATAATGATTTAATATGATCTTTTGATCATGGAAAAGATAGAGATGAAATAGGGAGGAAACCCATGGAAAGTAAAGAATTAGTAAATTTAGCAGCACAAGCGTGTGATGAGAAAAGAGCACAAGATATTGTCGTTTTAGATATGTCAGAAGTTTCTCTGATTGCGGACTATTTCTTAATTTGCGAAGGGTCCAACGAACGACAAGTGCAAGCAATAGCTAGAGAGTTGAAAAATCAAGCAGAAGAACACGGGATAGAAGTGAAGCGAATGGAAGGATTTGAGCAGGCACGCTGGGTACTTGTCGATCTTAACGATATCGTCTGTCACATCTTCCACAAAGATGAACGCCATTATTACAACCTAGAAAGACTTTGGGGCGATGCAGATACGGTGGTTGTAGAAGGATTAGAAAACTAAAATGAGCTACGGGGATATGGCGCGCGTGTACGATCTTCTCATGCAGGATGCACCCTATGAACAGTGGGTGAATTTCACGAAGCAAATGCTTCAACAAAATCAATCGGAAGGTCGAAGGATCCTCGATGTAGGTTGTGGTACAGGGGAAATTACCCATCGCCTGCATAATGAAGGGTATCAAATGACGGGGATCGATTTGTCTTCTGATATGCTAACCGTTGCGCAACAGAAAAACCCTCAAGCTTCAATTGAATGGCTTCAACAGGATATGACAGCATTGGAAGGATTGTCAGGCTATGATTGCGTCATCAGTTACTGTGATGTCGTCAACTACTTAACTGATGATCAGAAGGTGCAGCAAGCTTTCGATTCTATTTACCAAACCCTTACTCAAGGGGGAGTGTTTTTATTTGATGTACACTCTATAGATCATATTCACAAGGATCTTAGTGGTGCAACATTTGCTGAAGTCCGTGATGATCTATCTTTCATCTGGTTTTGTGATTCGGGAGAACTGGAAAACAGTCTCATACACGATTTGACATTTTTTGTTGAAGATGACGGGAAGTATCAACGATTTGATGAAATTCATGAACAGCGAGGGTATGACCATAAGGTTTTGCATTCCTGGCTCTCTGAATCAGGTTTTAAGGTCCAAGGGGTGTTCTCTGATTTTAGTGATGAGCCATCCTTAGACGGAGAACGCTGGTTGTTTGTTTGTACAAAGGAATAGAGATCATGGAAGAGTCCGTAAATATCGGACTCTTTTTTTGAGCTTTTTTAAACGTTGGGCTTAGGGTAACTTTATGCAGGATAATGTGAATTTCTGTCGAATATATGATTATAAATCAATATGTTTTTTATCCTCTTTATGTTTTTTTTGGGTCGCTTCAAACATTTTTTGAAACAAAGGTCCAATGTGATCTTCTAAAGCCTGCAATCCCTCACCTGTAACTCCGCCTTTCACCGTAACTTTTTCCATTAATTCTTCCAAAGTCATCACTTTCTGTGCCAAGAGGTTTCCCAACCCAACCATCATATTTTCTGTCAACGAGGTAGCTTTATCTTTAGGAAGGCCCGCAACATCACCAGCAGCTGCAATCCATTGGCTGAGCAAATAGCTAATAAATGCAGGGCCGCATGATACGATGTCGGACGCTACACGTATGTGCTCTTCTTTGATTTCAATGGGAGTGGAGATATGCTGGAAAGTCCGCTTCAATAATTCTCGATTTTCGGTTTTTATTTTAGATCCAAACGTGAACAAACTTACACCAGACCAAGCATGATTTGTTATGGATGGAACAATTCTCGCCACTTGGCAGGGGGTGACTTTTTCTAACTGCTCAACAGCGACCGGACTTGTAATGGAAACAAGACATTGTTCTTCAGACCATTTTCCTTCTAGTGCATCAATAATGTTCTTGTAGTGATGCGGCTTAACGCAGATGAAAATGATATCGCTGTTATTTTGGAGTGCGGCTAAATCCTGCGCTACTTTAAGGTTTGGAAATTCTTCTTGGATCTTCTCCGCTTTTTCTAACGTCCGATTGTAAATCGTCAACTGCTCAGCAGGTACGGCTCCGCTCTTTATAAGCGTAGAAATGAGCATACTTCCCATATTCCCTGTGCCGATGATTCCCCATTTCATTGGAATCCCTCCTTATTGATTACCTATATATCCTTATTCTGAAAAACAATAATTATGAAAGAAGGTCAGAGCATGAGCGTATTAAAAAGATACTCTTGGATGATCTTGATTATCGCAGTGATTGGCGTCCTGTATTTTTTAAATCCATCAAATGATGAAGGTTCCCAAATGACGGAGGTGAAGGAAGTGACGATTGAGGATACAGTTGAAGAAAATGCTGGTTTCGGTACTGTAAAAGTAGATGTGAAAGGGGAAGTCCACAACCCTGGTGTTTATACAATGCCAGAAGAAACGAGAGTGGATGATGTGATTATTGAAGCTGGAGGCATGACAGATGAAGCGGATCCCACCAGTGTAAACCTTGCGCAAAAAATACAGGATGAAATGGTGATTTTTATAGCCTCTCACCAATCGTCATCGAATAAATCAGTTGAAGTGGATTCGTTAACCGAAGAAAAAGTGAGTATCAACCGAGCTTCAGCCAGTGAAATGGAAACTTTAAATGGAATTGGTCCTTCAAAAGCTGCTAGTATTATTAAGTATAGAGAAGAAAATGGCCCATTTTCTTCTGTGGAAGATCTTGTGAATGTGCCTGGTATCGGTGAGAAAACGTTAGAAAGCCTAAAGGAGCTGATCACTGTTCCATAAGTTTGACGGAATCCAGAGGTCAGAGTAAACTTGATGAAAAAAGTGGGGGTTACATAATGGAGCGGATTACTTGGAATCAATACTTCATGTCACAAAGCTATTTATTAAAATCACGCAGTACCTGTCAAAGGTTAGCTGTAGGAGCGGTCATTGTAAGAGATAAGCGTATGATTGCCGGGGGATACAATGGAAGCGTCTCAGGGGGGGTACATTGTATCGATGAGGGTTGCTATGTTGTGGATGGTCATTGTGTCCGTACCATACATGCTGAGATGAACGCACTCCTTCAGTGTTCCAAGTTCGGTGTTGCTACAGAAGGAGCAGAGATCTATGTCACTCACTTTCCATGTTTGCACTGTACGAAGGCAATTATTCAAGCAGGAATGAAAGCCGTCTATTATAGCGAAGATTATAAAAATGACCCCTATGCGATTGAGGTGTTGCAACAGGCAGGTGTCCGTATGCAAAAGGTCCCTGTAGAAACGGAGCCACTCCAACAGAAACAAAAGCTTCTCATACGGCAAATGCTTGAGAAACTCGAGTCGAACGGCGACCCTGAGTCAGAACAACTCGTACACGAAGCTTCACAACTTTTAAAATTGGACAAACAGTGATCATCGTGAGAGGGTCCTGGCATCTTCCCGTCATAGCCTTTGTGCTTGGCGGGGTGTTATCTATTCAACAAGGTTTTCCTTTTTATGTCGTTGGGATTGTTTTTGTTTTTTGGTTGTTCAGTTTTCGTCGAAACCTCCTCTTTCTCTTCTTCCTCCTTCTATTCGGGATAGGTGGGTACTTCCACCTCTCACTTGATTCCTCTCCTTTTTCTCCTCAATCCCTTGATGACGATGCCGTGGAAGGTGAAATTGTATCTGATGTGACGGAAAGTACTCATGCTTTCACCGTCGTATTGGAAGGGGATGCTGGTAAAATGCTCATTCGGTATGTGAAAGAAAAACCAAATGATCCTCCCCCCGAAAGTTTGAAACATGGGGCTCTCTGTAAGGTGAAAGGAGAGGTGAAGCCTTTCGATAGTGCACGCAATCCGGGTCAATTCGATTATCGTGCTCATATGGCAGGCAAAGGAATTTATGTTCAGATTCTACTCCAAGATGAAGCGTTTCTACAGTGTCAAGGAGAATCGTGGATCAGTCATTTGTATGACACAAGAGAACAATTAAAAATGTCTGTGAAGGAGCGTGTCCACCCAACTACTTATGTATGGATGGAGGCTCTGATTTTCGGAGATACCAGGCTGATCGATTCTTCGACAATTGAATGGTTTAGAGAGTTTAATTTATCCCATATCCTCGCCATATCAGGATTGCACGTTGGACTGACACTTGGAGGGACTTACTTTCTTCTCTACCGGACAGGCATAGCAACAAAGAAGCAATCCAAGCTCTTCTTGCTTGCCCTTTTACCTTTTTACATGTTTATATCAGGTGGTGCTCCATCTGTCATGCGTGCTGGACTTATGGGTGTTCTTCTTATCTCCACAGCTTCATTCCAAAAAAAGATCCCTATTATTGACCTTCTATCCTTCACCTGTTTCTTCTTGTTAATTTCTTCCCCTTCATATTTTTATCATCTAGGTTTTCAATTTTCATTTTTAGTCACCTTCAGTTTATTGCTTACAACTCCGGTGTTGAAGCAATATGAGAGTAAGTGGATGCAGTCTGCGATTATAGGGTTGGTGAGCCAGCTCTCCCTCCTTGCTCTACAGGTCCATTATTTTTATGAGTTTCAGCCTTTTTCTTTATGGATTAATATGATTGCTGTCCCGTATTTTTCATTCTTTGTCATCCCCCTATTGATGGCTATTTTTCTCCTTTCTTTTTTACTTCCGTCTCTATGCACATTCCTTTCCGATGCCTTTTCAATCATTCATGAATTTGTTGTATCTTTCCTCATCACACAATCCGATCCTTTCGATTACCCATGGGTCATTGGTGAGCTTCCCTCCATATACATCTTCTTGTACACAGCCTTTTTCGTAATTATGATGAAAAAATGGGAACGGAAGGAAAAGGGGAAAGCATTCCTGGCATCCCTGGCCGTTGTTTTTGTATTTGTTTATTATAGTTTGATTCCATATTTTACTAAGGAAGGAGTCGTAACCATGTTGGATGTGGGGCAGGGGGATTCCTTTGTGATAGAGCTTCCACAGAGAAATGGAGTCATTATGATTGATGCGGCGGGGCCACCGGTTTTTTCTACGAATAAAGAAAAAACGGCAATTGAGGTGATTCTACCGTTTTTAAAATCAAGAGGTATTCAGCAAATTGATGCTCTGTTCATTACTCACGAAGATTCTGATCACAGTGGAAGTGTCCCTTTCATCCTTGATGAAATGAGTGTTGGCCGCATTTATGTAAGTCCTTTTCATTCAGAGGAATACGGAGTTGGCATTGAGAAAGTAAGCTCAGGACAGAGCATTTGGATTGGAGGGTATGAATTTCATGTGGTGCATCCGGTCGAGGGTGAAGACCAAGGGGACCCAAACGACAATTCACTCGTGTTGAATAGCCTGTTGGGAGGGAAGTGGTGGTTCTTTACAGGAGATATATCTGCTCCGATTGAAAAGGACATCGTAAAGAGGAAATTGTCGTTGCAGACAGATGTCTTAAAAGTGGCTCATCATGGAAGCCATACATCCACTTCAGAGGAACTGCTGAATGGGCTGCAGCCAAAAATCGGCTTGATTTCTGCGGGAGTGGACAATCGCTACGGCCATCCTCACGAAGAGGTCGTGGAAAGGTTATCCGAACACGGGGTCATTTTGCTTCAGACCAATCGGCATGGTTCCGTTCAATACATTTTTTCTGGGCAAAGTGGAACGTTTTCAACGTTTATCCCGTATAATGCGAGCAGAGAATAAAAAAAGACTGCCGAAAACAGCAGCCTTCCGGTTTTGCATTTCATTACTGTCCAAGAAAAGAAAACAAAACACCGATGAAGAAGATGACGAAGAAGAAAACAAATGAAAATACAAACCCTAACCCAGAGTCGATCACATCATTAGTTTTGGATTGAATATCGTTTTTAAACTCGTTCACTGTTACCCCTCCTATATCAATTATTAAGTATAGTCCATTTTTAACCAAAAATCTACATTTACCGGGCATGAAAACGAATTTTATCGATGATTCATACCTTTCCCACTCCTAGCAAGACTTGTCACAGATAATTCTCCTGTAAGCGGTCAAACTAAACGCAAGAGAGGAACAACATCGTCCTCTCCAAGAGCTCCCGGGGCTTTTGGAATGGCGTTTATATAGATGGTTCATACGGCGACATCAGCACACCATTTTGACAGAATTTCTAAAGAAACATAAAATGGTGACACTGAGTTCCCCATTATGGGGCGCCGTACTCTTTTTTTATAAAGGAAGGACAACCACTTTATGGTCAATGTAAAACAATCACAAGTGTACTTATTATATGGAGAAGAATCCTATTTAATTCAGGAGCATAAAAATAAAATCATTGAAAAAACGTTAAAGAAAGAAGATCGGGAGTTTAACATCTCCCAGTATGATTTAGAGGAGACCCCCATCGAGGATGTCATTACAGATGCAGAAACCTTTCCATTCCTTGGTGAAGGGAAAATTGTCATTGCCAATCACCCCGTCTTTTTAAAGGCGAAACCGGATAAACTTCCGTTTGAACATGACACGGAAGTACTTTTGGAATACCTTCAAAATCCTGCTGAATACACCGTGTTAATTCTAATTGCTCCATATGAAAAGCTGGATGAACGGAAAAAAGTTTTTAAACAATTAAAAAAGAATGGAGAAGCCATCAGTTGCCAGCCGGTGAAAGAATGGGACGTTGACAAATGGATCCAAACTTTAGCGAACGATTTACATATCACCGTCCCCTCGGAAATTCATGAACTGTTCACTCAGGAGATTGGTGCAAATCTTATGGCGCTTAGAAAAGAGATGGAAAAACTGGCTTTGTATGTCGGAGAAGGCGGAGTAGTCACAAGAGAAATCGCAGAACAGCTTCTTTCCCACAGTGCAGAAGCATCAGGGCTTAAACTTGTCGATGCCGTCATGGAAAAAGATTTGGGCCGAGCCATTCGGATTTATAAGGATCTGGAAAAACTGAATGAAGAGCCGATTGCTTTAACGGCCCTTCTTGCATCTCAATTCAGGATTATCAGTCAAGCGAAAGTCCTCAAGCAAAAAGGGTACGGCCAGAATCAAATGAAAAGTTATATCAAGGCCCATCCATACGTCATAAAAATGGCGTTGAAAAGGGAGCGTGCCTTCACTCAACAGGAACTGGATCAAATTATGAATCAACTTGCAGAAACGGATTACAACCTGAAACAGGGGAAAATGGAGAAAGCCTTGGCTTTTGAAATGCTCCTCTATCGATTGATCAACATTAAGCAAAACACCCCTGTCTCTTCGTAATCTCCATATCGGACGAATTAAAATTTTGTTGTGAGTTGGAGTTGGGCGGATCGTTTTGAACTTTCTTCTCTAAAAGCTGTGTCTCCAATATAATTTGTCAGTGAAAAAATAATGAAAAGAAGCCCTCCGATAACTCGGAGGGCTTCGTTCATGTAAAAACGACCCATTCCAAAAAGAAGGATCGTCTGTTGGTCATAAATTACGAATGAATTATAATGCGTTGACTAGTTTTGTTAGGCGGGATTTTTTACGGTTCCCTGTATTTGTAGGAAGGGCACCACGTTGAACAGCTTTGTCGATTTTCTTAACCGCTGTAGGAAGTGCTTCTTTCGCGTTCTCCACATCCTTGCTTTCAACAAGCTTTTCTACACGTTTAACCGCTGTACGCATGTCAGATTTGAAAGCTGCATTCAAAGAACGAGCGTCATCATTCGTACGTACACGTTTTTTCGCTGATTTAATATTAGGCATAGTTTCACCTCCTAGGTAAAAACAAAAGACTCATTCATATCGAACAAGAGACATTTTACCAGAGCGGTACGCTGTTTTCAATACTTATCTATATATGAATCCCTTCATTTGCATAGTTTTTATCTGCTTGGGAGAAGATTTTCTTAAGGAGGTTGAGTTGAATGGAGGAAAATTTCGACTACACATTAAGAACGGACCTGGCGCTTGAAGCTCAGGAGATGAATGTGAAAGATGAACCGGGATCCTCAGATTCTGATGGGGTGGAGGTCCATGAAAACGAAAAAAACGATATTAAGATTACGTATGTAACGGTAGATGAAGCAGGAGCTGAACGGATCGGGAAAAAGGCGGGGCATTATGTCACGTTGGAATCACTCGCTATTCGTAAGCAGGATCAGCAATTACAAGTGAACTTAGCAAAGACATTATCCGGACAGTTAAGGAAATTAATGAATGAATGTGGAATAAAAGAAATGGACCGGGGTTTAATTGTCGGACTTGGTAATCATAATGTGACGCCAGATGCTCTGGGACCATTAGTGACAGAAGAAGTCTATGTTACGAGCCACTTATTTGAGCTTCATCCCGAAACCGTATCTGATGGTTACCGACCTGTTTCTGCTTTCACTCCCGGGGTTATGGGCGTAACAGGTATTGAGACGAGTGATATGGTTCATGGGATCATTGAACAGACGAAGCCGGATTTTGTTTTGGTCATCGATGCCCTTGCTTCACGTTCGATCAATCGTATCAATGCGACTATACAACTTTCTGATACAGGGATTCATCCTGGGTCCGGGGTAGGCAACAAGCGGAAAGAAATCAGCAGAGAGACATACGGCATCCCTGTGATTTCCATTGGAGTGCCAACAGTAGTAGATGCCGTGACAATTACGAGTGATGCCATTGATTATGTGTTAAAACATTTTGGCAGAGAGTGGCGGGAAAAAGATCGCCCTTCAAATGCATTGTCGCCCGCCATGAACCCGTTTGAAAGAAAGACGCTGACAGATGAAGACCATCCGAATGAGGAGCAAAGCAAAGCGGTTATGGGCATGTTTGGCCAATTAGAAGAGGTGGAAAAGAAACAACTGATTAAGGAAGTGCTGACCCCACTTGGCCATAATTTGATGGTTACCCCTAAAGAGGTGGACAGCTTCATTCAGGATATGGCGCATGTCATCGCGAAGGGGATCAATGGGGCTTTGCATCCGGGTATAGAAGATGGCGAAGCACAATCTAATTTTTAATAATGATTTAATAGAGAGGTTCTATTAAATTCCTCTCTCTCATACCATTTACTAGATAGTGGATGAGGGGGAGGATTTTTCATGTCTCGTTACCCAATTATGAAGAAAAATAAGAAAAGCTATATGAAGCAGGGGACAAGATGGACCATCATCGCAGTCACCGTTTTGCTTTTATTGTTTATTGGTATTGGTATTCTTACAGGTGCAAAAACGACCTATCGTATTTATTCAAGTACGATACAAGAATGGACAACCAAGCTTGAAGGCAGTGCTTTTTTATATCTCTTTGAAATGGAAAACCGCGCATTCAAAGATGCCCACCCTGAAGGGAATCGAATCCCTAGTCTAACGACATTGTCTTTTCAATTACTTACAAGCCTTACACCCAATGATCCAAGAAGCCTCCTAGGAAGAGAAATTCCGGGATTATCTTCTTATAACAGTCAAATTATCATTGCTGGTAAAGGGACAGACTACTCTACACTCCCTATTGAGTCAGAACCTCCTATGATTGTAGATGACCGCGGAGAGGAAGGAGAGGTGGAAGAAACAAACGAAGATGAAGGAAAGCAAGAAGAGAGGCCGGTGGGTGAAGATCGTGTTTATATTTACCACACCCATAACACAGAATCCTTCTATCCACACTTACCGGATGAGTCCACGGACCATGATGGAAAAGTGAATATTACTCTTATCGGAGAACGTCTTGGTGCAGGGTTAGAAAAAAGAGGGATTGGAGCAATTGTTGATACGACAGATGTAGCTGCTTTAAGAAATGAAAAAGGCATGAAATATTATCAATCTTACGATGCGATGAGGCCTGTGGTGGAAGAAGCCATCAGTCAGAATGGAGGCATCCAGTACTTGTTTGACCTTCATAGGGATTCCCTTTCCAAGGAACACACCACAACGACGATCAATGGTAAGAACTACGCGCGTTTTGCCTTCGTCATAGGGGCTGAACACCCCCAATATGAACAAAACTTGCAACTCGCATCCAAAATCCATCAGCTTTTGGAGGAGAAATATCCAGGGATCAGCCGAGGTGTTATAACGAAAAAGGGTTCAGGTGTAGATGGCATCTATAACCAGGACTTACATCCGAATGCCATACTCATTGAATTTGGTGGTGTTTATAATCATTTAGACGAATTGTACCGTTCGGCAGATGTTATGGCGGAAGTTTTCAGTGATTATTATTTTGAAGATGAAAAGGTATCCACAGAGTAATGGAGGAGGGGCACAATGAAATGGTTGGCGGGGGGACTCATCGTTGTCGTTGTTTTTATTACGGGAGCTTTTTATGGCATTGATAAAACAAACGAAAAGCTGGATGACCGCCCCGCTGTGGTGACGACTGAAAAATCAGAGCAAGAAATTGACCACAGGGTAGAAGAGCAACCATCCCCACCACCGGGTACCGATGATTTTTGCGCTCCTCCTAAGATAGATACTGGGCCGCCCTGGATCTCACAACTTGCAGGAGAAATGGGGCAAGGGGTAGCTTCAAGCTTCAATGGAGTCATCGTTGTTTTGTCTGAAATTATTCAGGCAGGGGAATAAGATTCAGATGTTGTTGGGGTTTACATTGAATAATGCTTGCCGTATTGCTATAATCAACCTAGATATTTGTGTCGAATTCAGTAGGAGTGATTTAAGTTGACAGCACAATCTAAACAAGAAAGGGTCCGCAATTTTTCGATTATTGCCCATATCGACCACGGGAAATCGACACTTGCAGACCGTATTCTGGAAAAAACGAAAGCACTAACCCAAAGAGAAATGAAGGAACAATTCCTTGACGCGATGGATCTTGAACGTGAACGTGGAATCACGATTAAATTAAATGCCGTTCAATTGTCTTATGAAGCGAACGATGGACAGGATTATACGTTCCACTTAATCGATACCCCAGGCCACGTCGACTTTACATATGAGGTCTCTCGTAGTTTAGCGGCCTGTGAAGGTGCGATCCTGGTTGTAGATGCTGCACAGGGAATAGAAGCACAAACATTAGCCAATGTTTACCTGGCATTGGAAAACGACTTAGAAATTATCCCGGTCATTAATAAAATTGACCTTCCAGGCGCTGATCCTGAACGTATCAAACAAGAAATTGAAGATGTCATCGGGATCGATGCTTCTGATGCCATTCTTGCTTCTGCTAAAGAAGGAGTAGGGATCGATGAGATTTTAGAACGGATCGTAAGTGATATTCCGGCTCCACAGGGCGATGCAAAAGACCCGACGAAGGCTCTGATTTTCGACTCCTTGTACGATTCCTATAGAGGTGTCGTAGCCTATACGTGTGTTCGTGAAGGCTCTATCAAACTTGGGGATAAAATTAAAATGATGGCCACCGGCAAAGAGTTCGAAGTGAATGAACTAGGCGTTTTCCGTCCGACTCCTACCCCATTGAAAGAGTTAAATGTTGGGGATGTCGGTTATTTAACGGCATCAATCAAGAATATTGGCGACAGCCGTGTGGGGGATACCATTACGCTTGCTAAAAATCCTGCTACCGAACCGCTGCCTGGATATAAAAAGATGAATCCGATGGTATTCTGTGGAATGTATCCAGTTGATGCGAGCAAATACAATGACCTTAGAGATGCTCTTGAACGCTTGGAACTTAATGATTCCTCCCTTCAATTCGAGCCTGAAACTTCCCAGGCACTTGGTTTTGGGTTCCGTTGTGGTTTCTTAGGAATGCTTCATATGGAAATCATCCAAGAACGTATCGAACGGGAATATAAGATCGACCTTATTACGACAGCTCCAAGTGTTATTTATCAGGTGACCCTTACGGATGGATCTGTCATAAATGTCGATAACCCTTCCATGATGCCGGATAACCAGAAACTTGAAGAAGTTCAGGAACCTTTTGTTAAGGCAACGGTCATGGTACCGAACGATTATGTCGGTCCAGTTATGGAAATCTGTCAACGGAAGCGCGGCAATTTCATGGATATGCAGTATCTGGATGACAACAGGGTCAATATCGTTTATGAGATTCCATTGTCTGAAATTGTTTATGATTTCTTTGATTCCTTGAAATCCCAAACAAAAGGGTATGCATCCTTTGATTATGAGTTGATTGGGTATCGCGTGTCGAATCTGGTGAAAATGGATATCTTGTTGAATGGGGATACCATTGATGCATTGTCCTTCATCGTACACCGTGACTTTGCGTACGAACGTGGGAAGCTCATTGCTGAAAAGCTTAAGGAATTAATTCCAAGACAGCAATTTGAAGTTCCTGTCCAAGCCGCCATCGGAAATAAAATCGTTGCTCGAACGACGATCAAAGCGATGCGTAAAAACGTTCTTTCCAAATGTTACGGTGGAGACATTTCCCGAAAGCGTAAATTGCTTGAAAAGCAAAAAGAAGGGAAGAAGCGCATGAAGATGGTTGGATCTGTTGAGGTCCCACAAGAAGCCTTCATGTCCGTCCTTGATTTGAACGAAGATTAAAGCTAAAGGAAGACAGTTGAAACCGCAGGAGATTCTTCTCTTGCGGTTTTCCTTATGAAAGGTGGTAACAACCATGAAAATCCCATCCGCATATATACACATCCCTTTCTGTCAGCAGATTTGTCACTATTGTGATTTTACGAAGTTTTTCTATAATGAGCGTCTGGCAGACGACTATTTGGAGGCCCTTGAAAAAGAAATTCACACCTATATCCCGGGAGAAAAAGCGGACGTGCGAACCATTTTTGTCGGTGGTGGAACTCCGACAGCCGTGAACCACAAGCAGTTAGAAAAGCTTTTGAAAATGATTGATGATCATTTTGATATTTCTGGCTGTGAAGAGTACACCTTTGAAGCAAACCCGGGAGACTTAGATGTCGAAAAAGTACGTTTGTTGAAGGCGTATGGTGTCGATCGCATATCACTCGGCGTTCAAGTTTTCGATGATGAGATGCTTGAAAAGATTGGCCGTGTCCACAAGGTGAAAGATGTTTATACGAATATCGATCGTCTCGTTCAAGCGGGGTTGACGAATGTGAGCATAGATCTTATGTACGCTCTCCCTGGACAGACGGTGGAAGACTTTGAAAAGACCATTGATGAAGCGGTGCAATTCGGTTTGCCGCATTACTCTTCCTATTCTCTGCAAATTGAACCGAAAACTGTGTTTTATCAACGGTATAAAAAGGGTAAGCTCACCAAGGCTAAGGAAGATGATGAGGCAGAAATGTATGAGTTGTTACAGCGTAAATTAGCAGAAGCTGGTGCTGTGCAATATGAGATCAGTAACTTCGCAAAGCCCGGGTTTGAAAGTAAACACAACCTGACATACTGGAATAATGAATATTATTATGGCATCGGAGCGGGTGCCCACGGGTACCTTCCGGGAAAGCGGACAATTAATATCCGCCCTTTGCCTGCCTATGTTAAGAAAGCTACGGAAGATGGGAAGCCTGTCCTTCATGAGGAACCTATTGGCCTCAAAGAGCAGTTGGAGGAAGAAATGTTTCTGGGCTTGCGAAAAACTAGAGGGGTTTCAAAAGAACTCTTCCATCAAAAGTATGGGAAAACACTTGTCGATGTGTTTGGCAATAAGCTGACAGAGCTGAAAGAGCGTTCGTTAATAGCAGAAGAAACAGACCATATCCGTCTTACATCCAAGGGACGCATTCTTGGTAATGAAGTTTTCCAAGAGTTTTTATTGGATGAATAATCAAACGAACATTTCTCTTTATTAAAATTGTTTGCTTTAACATGGCAGGGGAAAGAGGGGGGAGGAGGCAAGAGGACCTTGAGAGACATCCCTCCTTCATCCCTGCTTCTCTAAGTAACGAACTAAATTTCTTATCTTCCATACGGATGCTATAGGGAACCGCAAATTGGAGTTTAAAAGGGGCATTTTTTAAGAGAGAAGAAGGACCTTGAGGAACGATTAAAAAAAAGAGGTTTATCCGTTGACATCCCTCAACCCTTTTGATAATTTATTATTAGATTTAGCACTCACTTCAAACGAGTGCTAACAGGGGTGATCATCGATGTTAACAGATAGACAATTGCTCATTTTGCAAGTCATTATTGATGATTTCATTCTGACCGCACAACCTGTAGGTTCACGGTCAATAGCCAAAAAAGATGCTGTAACATTCAGTTCAGCAACGATAAGGAATGAAATGGCTGATTTAGAGGAATTGGGTTTTATTGAAAAAACTCATTCTTCTTCAGGAAGGGTGCCTTCTGAAAAAGGGTATCGTTTCTATGTCGACCATCTTCTTTCTCCATTGCGCCTTTCTAGTCAAGAGATTGTGACCATTAGGGAAGCATTCGATGATAAAATGATGGAGTTTGAACGTGTGGTTCAAAAGTCAGCAGGTATTCTCTCCGATTTGACGAACTACACATCCATCGTTCTCGGACCTGAAGTATTTGAAACAAAACTAAAGCAATTGCAGATCGTCCCATTATCTGATCAGTCTGCTATTGCGATTTTAGTTACGGATACCGGTCATGTGGAGCATCGCGCTTTCAACGTTCCTGTTGAAATCAAGGGTGCAGATCTGGAAAAGATGGTTAACATTCTAAACAGCCGACTCCAAGGAGTCCCGTTGGTAAAATTGCATGAAAAACTCTATTCTGAGATCAATGATCTACTAAAAACACATACAGATCATCACGAAGAAGCTTTTCAGTATTTGCGTGCAGCTCTTGTGGATGAGCATCCGACGAAACTGTACATTGGTGGAAAGACAAACATTCTCATGCAACCTGAATTCAGGGACCTTGATAAAGTCAGGTCTTTATATGCTACCATCGAACGGGAAAGTGAGATGGCTGACTTGCTAAGGACTGGTAAAGAAGGGATTCAAGTCCGAATTGGACAAGAAAACCCTTTTGATGCTATGCAAAACTGCAGTCTGATTACAGCAAGTTATCAGCTCGGGAATGATCAAGTGGGTACGATTGCCCTCTTAGGTCCGACTCGGATGGAGTATAACCGAATGTTTTCATTGATGAACGTCTTATCCAAGCACATGACAGATACTTTCCGCGGCTGGTATTAGGGCGGTACAAAGGGCCAAGTGCTCGAGCGTATCTTATGTCTCATGCTTTTTCAGGATAAGGATTCATGTTATAGTCAGTAACGGTGTAATGGAAAGTAGGAGGTGGAAGTCGTGGAAGAGAACAAACAAGAGATCATTGATGAGAAAGATGAAACTCAAAATGAGGAATCTGAACAAACAGTAGTAGAAGAGACAGATGAGCTGGAAAAGCTTCGTCAGGAAAAAGAAGAAATCAATAATCGACTGCTTCGTTTGCAAGCGGATTATGATAATTTCCGCCGCCGTACTCAAAAAGAGAAAGAGGCGGATAGGAAATATAGATCCCAGAGCCTGGTAGAGGAATTGATACCGGCTTTGGATAACTTTGAAAGAGCTCTCCAAGTAGAAGTGGATGGCGATGCCGCCAAAAACTTTGCAAATGGTATGAAAATGGTTTATGACCAGTTTAAAGCAGCTCTAGAAAAAGAAGGTGTCGAAGAAATTCCTGCTGAAGGGGAAGAGTTCGACCCTCATATGCATCAGGCAATCATGCAAGTCGAAGACGAAAATTATGAAAGTAATATCGTCGTCGAAGAGTTGCAAAAAGGATATCGCCTGAAAGATCGGGTCATCCGACCATCAATGGTAAAAGTAAACCAGTAAAAAATTAATCTTATGAACGAGTACGTAAAGGAGGACATTTAACCATGGGTAAAATCATTGGTATTGACTTAGGTACAACAAACTCTTGTGTAGCAGTAATGGAGGGTGGAGAAGCGAAAGTAATTCCTAACCCTGAAGGAAACCGTACAACTCCATCTGCTGTTGCATTCAAGAATGGTGAACGTCAAGTAGGGGAGGTCGCTAAACGTCAGGCGATTACAAACCCGAACACGATTCTTTCTATCAAACGTCATATGGGAACAGACTACAAGGTAGAAGTTGAAGGTAAAGAATACACGCCTCAAGAAGTTTCTGCTATCATTCTTCAGTACATCAAGAACTATGCAGAAGACTATCTTGGAGAAACAGTAGATAAGGCAATCATCACAGTTCCAGCTTACTTCAACGATGCTGAGCGTCAGGCTACAAAAGATGCTGGTAAAATTGCCGGCCTTGAAGTCGAGCGTATCATCAATGAGCCGACAGCAGCTGCACTTGCTTACGGCATTGATAAAGAAGACCAGGATCAAACGATTCTTGTTTATGACCTTGGTGGCGGTACATTTGACGTATCCATTCTTGAAATTGGCGATGGAACATTTGAAGTTATTTCTACAGCCGGTGACAACCGTCTTGGTGGAGATGATTTCGACCAAGTCATTATCGATCACATGGTAGCTGAATTCAAAAAAGAAAACGGCATTGATTTGTCCCAGGATAAAATGGCAAAACAGCGCCTGAAAGACGCGGCTGAAAAAGCGAAGAAAGACCTTTCCGGCGTTGCCCAAACACAAATTTCTCTTCCATTCATCACTGCAGGAGAAGCGGGGCCGCTTCACCTTGAGATGAACTTGACTCGTGCTAAATTCGAAGAGCTTGCATCTGACCTTGTTGAGCGTTCTATGAAACCGACACGTCAAGCGCTTAAAGATGCTAGCATGAGTGCAAGCGACATCCACAAAGTTATCCTTGTTGGGGGATCTACTCGTATTCCAGCTGTACAAGAAGCTATTAAGAAAGAAATCGGCAAAGAACCTTCTAAAGGTGTAAACCCTGATGAGGTTGTAGCCCTTGGTGCCTCCATCCAAGGTGGTGTACTTCAAGGAGATGTGAAGGACGTAGTACTTCTTGACGTCACTCCACTTTCCCTTGGAATCGAAACAATGGGTGGCGTAACAACGAAATTGATCGAACGTAACACGACAATTCCAACAAGCCACTCTCAAGTGTTCTCAACTGCTGCTGACAACCAGACAGCTGTTGATATCCACGTCTTGCAGGGTGAGCGTGAAATGGCTCAAGATAACAAGACACTTGGTCGTTTCCAGTTGACAGATATTCCACCAGCACCACGCGGTGTGCCTCAAATCGAAGTAAGCTTCGACATTGATGCCAACGGAATCGTTAACGTACGTGCGAAAGACATGGGTACAAACAAAGAACAATCCATCACGATCAAGTCTTCTTCCGGCCTTTCTGACGAGGAAGTAGAAGAAATGGTTCGTCAGGCGGAAGAAAACGCTGAAGAAGACAAGAAGAAACGTGAAGCGATTGAACTTCGCAACGAAGCGGACCAGCTGATCTTCACTACAGACAAGACCATCAAGGATCTTGGTGAACAAGTAAGTGAAGAAGAAAAACAAAAAGCTGAATCTGCGAAAGAAGAACTTCAGACTGCCCTTGAAGGGGAAGATCTAGAAGCGATCAAAGAGAAGAAAGAAGCACTTCAAGAACAAGTGCAAGCTCTTTCTGTGAAGCTTTATGAGCAAGCCCAAGCACAAGCGGAAGCTGCTCAAGGCCAAGAAGGTGGCGGAGCTGACGATGATGTCGTTGATGCGGATTATGAAGAAGTTAACGACGATGAGAACAAGAAGTAAGAAAAGGTAGAAAAAAAGTCAAAGTCAGGTTCTTCTTGACTTTGACTTTTTTCATGAGTAGGCAAACAGGTGATGTTTGCCTGCCTAGATTTTCAATGTTAATATAAACCTTATGTAATAGCGTCCGGGAGAGTGATCGACAAGTGAGTAAACGTGATTATTATGAAGTCCTTGGCGTGTCCAAGGATGCTTCCAAAGATGAAATAAAGAAAGCCTACCGTAAGCTGGCGCGTAAGTACCACCCAGACGTCAGTGAGGAAGAAAATGCTTCTGAAAAGTTCAAAGAAGCGAAAGAAGCTTATGAAACATTAAGCGACCAGCAAAAACGTGCCCAATATGACCAATTCGGTCATGCCGGTCCGAACCAGGGCGGCTTTGGCGGTTTCGGTGGAGGCGCAGAAGATTTCGGCGGCTTCGGCGATATTTTCGACATGTTCTTTGGTGGCGGTGGCCGACGCCGTGACCCGAACGCCCCACGTAAAGGTGCAGACCTGCAATATACGATGACTCTCCAGTTCGAAGAGTCTATTTTCGGTAAGTCTACCGATATCGAAATCCCGATGGAGGAAGAGTGTGACACTTGTGATGGTTCCGGTGCTAAGCCAGGAACATCACCTGAAACTTGCTCTCACTGCCAAGGTTCCGGGCAGGTCAATCAGGAGCAGAACACACCATTTGGCCGGGTGGTCAATCGTCGCGTTTGTCATCACTGTCAAGGAACAGGGAAATTCATTAAAGACAAATGTAACACCTGTGGCGGCGATGGCCGTGTGAAAAAGCGCAAGAAAATTCACCTCGATATCCCAGCAGGTATTGATGACGGTCAACAAATTCGTGTGCAGGGTAAAGGAGAAGAAGGAGCTAATGGAGGTCCTGCTGGTGACTTGTTCGTAGTCATCCGCGTCCAGCCTCATGAATTCTTCCAACGCGAAGGCGATCACATTTTCTGTGAGATTCCTCTTACCTTTGCGCAAGCAGCACTTGGCGATGAAATTGAAGTTCCTACCGTACACGGGAATGTGAAGTTGAAAGTGCCTGCAGGAACGCAAACTGGAAAGACATTCCGTCTGAAAGAAAAAGGTGCACCGAACGTCCACGGCCGTGGTCAAGGTGACCAGCATGTGAAGATGAAAGTCATCACTCCTAAGAATTTGACGGAAAGACAGAAAGAATTGCTCCGTGAATTTAATGATATTAGTGGTAATGAGGCAACAGATGAGCAGCACGGGAACTTTTTCGAACGTATGAAACGTGCGTTTAAAGGAGACAGCTAAAGGTTAAAAGGAAGGTGTCTGTACGATTGGTTGATGGGTAGTTCATGGAATTTCCCGTTCTCTCGTGCAGGCACTTTTTATCTTGAGAGTCTGGTTAACTATCCATAAGTACTTAGAAAAAAATAATGAAGAGGGTGGATCATCAATGAAATGGTCTGAAGTATGTATCCATACGACAACAGAAGCAGTTGAACCTGTATCGAACATTCTCCATGAGTCAGGAGCGAGTGGCGTCGTCATCGAAGACCCGGCAGATATGAAAAGAAAGAAAACAAAGCTGGGAGAAATTTATGAATTGAATCCAGACGATTATCCGGCAGAAGGGGTGTATGTAAAAGCCTACCTACCTATGAACAGTTTTCTTGGTGAAACCGTTGATGGAATTAAACAAACGGTATCAAACCTGACAGAATTTGGCATTGATATCGGGCATAATCATGTGACAATCAGTGAAATTCATGAAGAAGACTGGGCAACCGCGTGGAAAAAGTATTATAAACCAGTCAAAATTTCAGAAAAGATCACAATCATCCCGACTTGGGAAGACTACACACCGGTATCCAGTGATGAAATCATTATTGAAATGGATCCTGGCATGGCTTTTGGAACAGGTACGCACCCGACTACAGTTCTTAGCATACAAGCCTTGGAGCAGTACTTAGAAAAAGGAGATAAGGTAATTGATGTCGGAGCTGGATCCGGAATTTTAAGTGTAGCATCGGTCCTTTTAGGCGCCGAACATGCGTATGCTTATGATTTAGATGATGTAGCCGTTTCAAGTACAAGAAATAATGCTGCATTAAATGGTGTAGAAGATAAAGTCACATCTAAACTCAATGACCTTCTTGAGGGGGTAGACTGGGAAGCGGACTTAATTGTCTCGAACATTCTCGCAGAGATTATCGTCAAGTTTACAGATGATGCCTATCGTGTTGTCAAGCCTGGAGGATATTTCATCACTTGTGGAATTATTTCTGGACGTAAGGAAATGGTTCGAGAGCAGTTGGTTCAATCAGGTTTTGAAATTGTAGAGACAAACATGATGGAAGACTGGGTCAGCATCATCGCTAAAAAACCGGAGTGATTGCATGCAACGATATTTTGTTGATCAAGAATGTTGGAACGATAATACCCTTTATGTGAATGGGGAAGACACCCATCATATTGTAAGAGTAATGCGGATGAGGGAAGGGGACAACCTAGTCGCGATCCATCCAGAAAAAGGTCCCGCTTTATGCAAAATCACAAAAGTGGCTCAGGACGATGTTCATTGTTGTGTGGTTAAATGGATGGAGGAAGACCGGGAACTTCCCGTCCGTGTGACGATCGTAGCGAGTCTTGGAAAAGGAGATAAGCTGGAGCAAATTGTCCAAAAAGGAACAGAACTTGGGGCGTCTGTTTTCATTCCTTATCAAGCCGATCGCTCCGTTGCCAAATGGGATAATAAAAAAGCAGTCAAGAAAATTGAAAGATTGCAGAAAATATCCAAAGAAGCGAGTGAACAATCCGAGCGAACCGTCGTGCCTGAAGTTCAAAGTGTCCATAGTCTTCACCAGCTTTTAGAAATGAAAACCCATTATGACCACTGCTTTTTCGGCTATGCTGATGAGGCGAGACAGCAAAAGTCCGAGTCGTTAAGTGAATCGTTCCAACCATTGAAACGAGGACAAACGGTTTTAGTGGCTTTTGGACCAGAAGGTGGATTTTCTGAAGGTGAAGTGGAAAAGCTATCAAACGAAGGATTCAAGTCCATTCGACTAGGACCAAGAATACTACGTATGGAAACCGCGCCTCTCTATTTTCTTTCGAGTCTTTCTTATATGTTGGAAGAATTTTGAATCCGCATAGGCAAGCTCGCATTTTAATCGCTTTCATGCTAGAATATAAGAGATGTACGAACAACTTAATTTTGAAAGGGCGATTCAAGAATGGAACAAAATTTAGCTAAAATGATTGATCATACACAGCTTAAACCTGATACAGCTAAAGATAAAATCACACAAATTTGTGAGGAAGCAAAAGAAAACAACTTTGCTTCTGTTTGTGTTAACCCTCACTGGGTTTCTTACTGTGCAGAACTACTAGATGGTACAGATGTGAAAGTTTGTACAGTCATTGGCTTCCCATTAGGGGCAACCACCAAAGAGACAAAGGCTTTCGAAACAAAGCAAGCGATTGAAAAAGGCGCAACGGAAGTCGATATGGTGATCAACATCGGTGAGTTGAAATCGGGAAATAAAGAACTTGTTCAACAAGATATCGAAGCCGTTGTTCGTGAAGCGGAAGGAAAAGCAATTGTCAAAGTAATCATTGAAACTTCCCTTCTTACAGAGGATGAAAAAGTAGTAGCATGTGAACTCGCGAAGGCTGCTGGAGCAGATTTTGTTAAAACATCCACAGGTTTCTCTGGTGGAGGAGCAACGGTTGAGGACATCAGCCTCATGCGTAAAACTGTCGGCCCGGACATGGGTGTGAAAGCTTCTGGCGGAGTGCGCGACTACGAAGGTGCAAAAGCGATGATTGAAGCTGGTGCCACTCGTATCGGTGCAAGTTCTGGGATTGCTATCGTCAACGGCGAACAAGGAACTTCTGATTATTAATAATACGAAAGAAGCCATCTCCATTAGGAGATGGCTTCTTTTACAAATATCTCCTTTTAAGAAGAGATCGACTCTTTCACAATTGAGCGCTACAATGGGAGAACGAATAGGGATTTGACTTTAATGGTGATAGGAAAAGGTGGTAAAGGAAGGGAGAGGGATGAGATGAACAGGAAGGATCACGTCAAGATGCATAGTTATCCTGGTATGGTAGCGGTAGTGGGAGTTTTTAACGAAGGAAAGGTTAACTTTATGGCTGCCGGTTGGCATGCTTACTTATCCATGACACCACCCATGTATGGTGTAGCAATAGGAAGAGAAAGGCATACATATAACATGGTTAAACAATCAAACCGGTTTACGATCAACTTCCTCCCTTTTGAAGAAGCCGGTTTCATCCAGTATAGTGGGACTGTTTCAGGGGTTGATGTTGATAAGAATCATACTTACAATCAGTCTTGGACAATGGAACTAGAGGGGTTTCCTCTGATTGAGGATGCCTATCTAGCGTACGAGTGTAGAGTCCACCAAATCGTAAATACAGGGGATCATGAGTGGGTAATCGGAGATATTGTTGGGTGCCACTACAAGGAAGAAAATTTTCTTGAGAATGGTTTGCCGAATTTTGAAAACTTGAACATTCCGCTCTACCTCGGGCGTTCAAGTTACATGAGGCTGAATGAAGAGGTACAGATCAGTGAAGTTAAAGACCCTTTATCTTTTAAAAAAAGTTGACCATATGACATGCATATAATATAATTGTCAAAGGTATGGGGGGTTCCCATACAAGAGAAACAGTTTTGTTTGCTTCGGAGGGAGGGAAATTAGCATGTCAAAAACAACTCGCGTTCGTAAAAACGAGTCTCTTGAAGATGCTCTTCGTCGCTTTAAGCGTGATGTATCAAAAAGTGGTACATTAGCGGAATATCGTAAGCGTGAATATTACGATAAGCCTAGCGTACGCCGTAAGAAAAAGTCTGAGGCGGCTAGAAAGCGTAAGTAATTAAAGAGGGTGTTGAAGAGATGACAATTACAGACCGTCTCACCCAGGACATGAAAACAGCCATGAAAGCCCGCGATAAGGAAAGACTATCGACGATCCGCATGGTGAAAGCTTCTATGCAGAATGAAGCCATAAAACTGGGAAAAGACTCATTATCTGAAGAAGAAGAATTGACTGTTTTATCTCGTGAGGTAAAGCAGAGAAATGATTCCCTCCATGAATTCAAAGAAGCTGGACGTGAAGATCTTGTAGAAGGACTCGAACGTGAAATTGAGATTTTACAAGTATATATGCCGAAACAGCTGACAGATGAAGAACTCAAGCAAGTCGTTGATGAGACGATTCAAGAAGTAGGCGCTACTTCTAAGAGTGACATGGGTAAAGTCATGAGTGCCGTCATGCCTAAAGTCAAGGGCAAGGCCGACGGAACCAAGGTCAATAAGCTCGTTCTTCAGCAACTATCGTAAATATAAAGGCCTCTCTTCGTTAAGAGAGGCCTTTTTACATAGGCTAAACATCTCTTGGGCGCGTTTATGAAAGTATTAAACTTTTTGAAACCTACCATGCTTTTGATTCGTAAACGTATTATATGGTGGGAAGGCTACCTGTAAAGGAGGTGAAAATGAATGAAGCGGTCTTTACGTATAGGTGTCTGGTCAATGCTCCTTGTCTTGGGAAGCGTTTTATCCTTCTTCCATCTACAAGCATCGGTTCAAGCAGACGGAGAAGGTCAGACGGTATATGTCATCCCAGTAAAAGATACGGTGGAACGAGGGATGGCTGCGTTTCTTAACCGGACGACAGAAGAAGCTCGCGAGAATGGTGTAGATCATATCATATTTGAAATCGATACACCCGGAGGGCGCGTAGATGCGGCGGGTGATATCGGAGAGATCTTTCAAGATTTAGATGTTCCGAATAGTGCATTTGTTACGAACAGGGCATATTCGGCAGGCTCATACATTGCTTTAAACGCAGATTCGATCTACATGAAGCAAACGGCGACCATGGGTGCTTCCGGGGTTATTAATTCTGATGGAACAGCTGCTGATAAGAAGGCACAGTCTGCCTGGATATCAGCTATGGTAGCCGCGGCTGAGTCTACAGGACGTGACCCATTATATGCACGTGCGATGGCCGATGCATCCGTCGATTTGAAGGATTATGGAGCCCCTGAGGGAGAATTTTTAACATTAGGTGCAACGGATGCGGAAGAAGTAGGCTATGCTGAAGGAATTGTAGACGACCGTAATGAACTTCTCAGTGTCCTTGGTTTGTCTGATGCAACCGTTATAGAGGAGAACCCTACCCTTTCTGAGAATATTGCCAGATTTTTGACAGATCCTGTTGTTATTCCGATCTTATTATCCATCGCAAGTATTGGTCTCGTTGTGGAATTGTATTCACCGGGCTTTGGCATACCAGGAACAATGGGTGCGCTCTCACTTGTCCTGTTTTTTTATGGTCATATTGTTGCTGGCCTGGCTGGTTATGAAGCGATTATTCTGCTCGTTCTCGGAATTGGGTTAGTGATAGCTGAATTCTTTTTACCAGGAGGCATTGCAGGAATAGCGGGGATCGTTGCCATTGTATCCTCATTGATGCTTTCTTCAGCGGATATGGGACATATGGCTATGAGTATAGGAATTGCACTATTGGTGACGATTGTTGTATCGATTGTACTATTTAAATTTGTTGGTTTGGAAAGAGGATTCTTTCGACATATCATTTTGAATGATTCCACATCATCGGAAAAAGGGTATGTATCCTCACAAAACCGTTTGGATTTAATTGGTATGGAAGGGGAGGCGATCACTCCACTCCGCCCGTCCGGTACAGCTGATTTTAATGGTGAACGGTTGGATGTCGTATCTGAAGGTGGTTTCATTCCTGTTCATCAAACAGTGAAAATTATGAAAACAGAAGGCTCGCGTATTGTCGTGCGCGAAGTTAAAAAAGCAGATCAAGAGGAGGAAACAAATTGACACTTGAACAATTAATGCCAATCATCATTATTGGTATCATTATTATCGTAGTAGCGGTGTTGTTTACATTTATTCCTGTCATGCTATGGATCAGTGCTTTAGCTGCAGGCGTAAAAATAAGTATTTTCACGTTAGTAGGTATGCGATTGAGAAGGGTTATTCCTTCACGTGTAATTAACCCATTGATTAAGGCACATAAAGCCGGTGTGAATGTAAATACAAACCAATTAGAGAGTCACTACCTGGCAGGGGGTAATGTTGACCGCGTCGTCAACGCCCTCATCGCAGCACAAAGAGCAAATATTGAACTAAGTTTCGAGCGTTGTGCAGCCATTGATCTCGCTGGCCGGGATGTTCTCGAAGCTGTTCAAATGAGTGTTAATCCAAAAGTTATTGAAACTCCATTCATCGCTGGTGTGGCGATGGACGGTATCGAAGTGAAAGCAAAAGCGCGTATTACCGTAAGAGCCAATATTGACCGACTTGTCGGTGGTGCCGGTGAAGATACAGTCATTGCTCGTGTTGGTGAAGGGATTGTATCTACGATCGGGTCTAGTGAAAATCATAACAAAGTATTGGAAAATCCAGATAGGATTTCACAAAATGTATTAGGAAAAGGCCTAGATGCTGGAACGGCCTTCGAAATTCTGTCCATTGATATTGCAGACATTGATATCGGCAAGAACATCGGTGCTATCCTGCAAACAGACCAAGCGGAAGCAGATAAGAATATTGCCCAGGCGAAAGCAGAAGAGCGTCGTGCCATGGCGATTGCTCAAGAGCAGGAGATGCGTGCGCGCGTACAGGAAATGCAGGCCAAAGTGGTCGAAGCAGAAGCCCAAGTGCCTCAAGCACTAGCCGAAGCTTTGCGCTCCGGTAAGATGGGTGTCATGGATTATATGAACTATCAGAACATCAATGCGGATACGGATATGAGGAACACGCTTGGTAAAATGTCCGATGAAGAGGAAGAAGAAAAATAATCCTTGATCAGTAAAAAGGAGAATTTTGTATGGGAGATATAATTGAACTCATTTTCAGTAACTTCCTCATTCTCGCTGCTATTATTGGTGGGATTATCAGTTGGTTCAGTGGTATGACGAAAGAAAATGAGAAGAAACAAAATCCGGAAAGGAAAACCTCTCCAATTCCTCCCGCCTACCCTGGTGGTCCTTCTCCAGATCTAAAGGAAACAGAAGCAAAGGAGAAGTCTGGGGAAGAAAGGTTGAAGGATTACTACGAGACCAAACAGAAGAAGCTTGCTGAAGCGAACACGGCTCGAAATGAAGATCATCAAGAAGAGGGGGAGGCAATCTACTCCCACAGCATGGAGTCAAGAAAAAGCAAACAGACCGTTTCTGAACAGTTGAATCAAAATGGTCCTCTCATAGAAAAAACGAGGAAATGGGATAAAAAGCGGTTAGCTGAAGGGATTTTAATGGCTGAAGTTCTCGGTCCACCCCGTGCCCGTAAGCCTCACAGCTCCCACCCGCGAAAAAGATAAGCAGAACGCACGAATTGTAGTGATACAATTCGTGCGTTTTTCGTATAAATGAAAAGAGGGGAGGGCGTCGCATGTCAAAATGGCAGCAGCAAATACGGACTTGGATCAGTCGTTACTTTGATTTACCATCTGATGTCATGTTGGATCTTCCTAGAATAACAACGATCGGGTCCATCCATGTGTACATAGAAAATCATACAGGCCTCCTTCATTTTTCTGATGAAGAAGTTCGAATTCAATACAAAAAAGGTCAGGTTCGCATACTGGGAAAAGACCTTGGAGTGAAAATGATGTTGAAGGAAGAATTATTACTGGAAGGTGAACTCAAATCCGTAGAATTTTTGCCGGATTCCAAAGGGGGGTGAGACGATGAAGAACCAGCATGATTTCTTTCAGGGAATCATGACGGTACAGGTAGAGGGACCGTTGATTGAGCCTTTTTTACAAGCATGTACGAAACATGGCTGTCAAATCACCAATATGAGAAGGTTGGATGATTCTCTTGTCATTTTAACGATCCGGTTAAAGGATTGGAAAATACTAAGGCAATTGAGGAAGAAATACCGTTGTAAAATATCCATCAAAGGCGGGAAAGGGCTTCCGTTTCTTGTTCAGCATATGATTGGGAGGCTGTCGGTTCTTCTCGCCTTCATCGCAGCGGTTGTGATCATTTTTGTTCTCGCGAATACGTTGTGGTCCATTAAGGTGGACGGCCTATCACCGGAACTTGAAGCAGATGTTGAAAGTAAATTGAATAGTTATGGTGTTTCTCCTGGAAAACTAACGATAGGGATGAAGGATCCCATTGAAATACAACAGCAGTTATTAGAAGATATTCCTGACCTCCTATGGATTGGTGTGAAAAAACAAGGGACGAGCTATCAATTGTATGGGGTGGAGAAAACGAGATACGATACAGAGATGGACACTCGACCTTCAAACCTTGTAGCAGCCAAAAAAGGGATGATTATTGAAACTTTTATTAAAAAGGGTCGTCCGATGGTATCCGTCTACGATGTCGTTCAAAAAGGACAAATTCTTGCCACAGGGCAGCTGGTAGAAGATGAGGACCTATTTATACATTCTGAAGGAGAAGTCATCGCAGAAACATGGTACCGTGTCGCTCAAAACCTCCCTATGAAGCAAGTGCTTTCCTTAACCGATGGTTCTGTGGAAAGTGAATATCAATTAAAACTCGGAAAGTTCACGATTCCTGTTTGGGGATTCTGGCGTGGAGAAGAAGGGGACTTCAGGGAAGAGTCTCATACATCGGACTGGAGGGTTTTTGGGTTCCAATTTCCTGTGAATTTGAAGACGGTCGATTATTATTCCATTGACAGGAAATCTTATGAATCATCTCGAAAAAACCTTGAAAAAATCGGGATTTCATCAGCACGGAGCAACCTTCACCAGGAACTCGAACCAGATGCGGAAATAAAGGATGAAAAAGTTTTGCACCTCAGTGAGGAGAATGGTAAAGTAAAATTAATCCTAATGTACAAAGTTTATGAAAATATTGCAGTGACCAAGTATGTAAGTCAAGGAGATTGAGTATGCCAGAAGATTTAAAAACAATGGACATTCAATTAGATAATACAACAGAAGCATTAGCCCTTTTTGGTACAGAAGACCGCAACCTCAAGCAAATTGAGGAACAATTGAAAGTCACAATCATTTCACGTGGAGAACAAGTCAGAGTATCCGGTCAAGCAGAGCATGTGCAGCTTGTTGAAGAGATATTAAACAGCGTTCTTGCGATTATTCGTAAAGGTTTGACTGTTACTGAACGAGATGTCGTTTACGCAGTCGAGCTTGCTAAAAAAGGGAAAATTAATCAATTCGAAGCTTTATTCGAAGATGAAATCACAAAAAACTCAAAAGGAAAATCAATCAGGGTTAAAACCCTTGGTCAAAGAAATTATATCGCAGCGATCAAGAAGAATGATCTTGTCTTCGGTATTGGCCCTGCTGGTACAGGAAAGACTTACCTTGCTGTGATTATGGCCGTCAATGCTTTGAAAAATGGAGATGTGAAGAGAATTATCCTGACTCGTCCCGCAGTGGAAGCGGGTGAAAGTTTAGGTTTTCTTCCAGGAGATCTAAAGGAAAAAGTCGATCCTTATTTAAGGCCGCTTTATGACTCCTTACACGATGTATTTGGAGCAGAGCATACAGCACGTTTGATCGATAGAGGAACGATTGAGATTGCTCCGCTTGCTTATATGAGAGGCCGTACGTTGGATGATGCATTCGCTATTTTGGATGAAGCTCAAAACACGACACCTGAACAAATGAAGATGTTTCTGACTCGTTTAGGATTCGGTTCAAAAATGATTATAACTGGAGATATCACGCAAGTGGATCTTCCTAAAGGTGTGAAGTCCGGTTTGCGAGTCGCCGAGGAGCGGTTAGCTAAAGTGAAAGGGTCTGCCTTTATTCATTTGGATCAATCCGACGTAGTCAGGCACCCACTTGTGCAGCGGATTATTGATGCATATGAAGAGGACAATAAATAAGACCCGGCTTGGGTCTTATTTATTGTTTTTATTTG
This sequence comes from Halobacillus faecis, assembly GCF_007991335.1. Lineage (GTDB taxonomy): Bacteria > Bacillota > Bacilli > Bacillales > Halobacillaceae > Halobacillus > Halobacillus faecis. The sequence goes on from NZ_BJYD01000003.1 coordinate 75,932, forward strand.
GAATAATATAGGAAGGGGTGGGGTGGTTTGAAGGAGCGATTCCTTCGACAACTTCAGGTATTTAACATGAATCAGTCTAAGTTGTTGCTGGCATTACCTGCATTCGTAGTTGCTGTATTCTTTTTTGCGCTTGCCATTCCAAATGTTTACACACAAACGTATGAGCTTGAGAAATACAGCACGGCACCCGAAACGATCCGATCCCCCATCACTATAGAGAATAAACAAAAGACAGAGCAGCAACTGAGAGCCGTTACTCAGGCTGTAGAGGATCAATACACCATTTCAGAAGATATTGCAGAAGAACGTTTGAATATGGTGAGCGAAATTTATGACGTTGTAGAAGAAGCGAAAAGTCAGGGAGAGAATGTGACGAGAGAGGAACAGCTCCCGTTGATTGAATCGCTTTTGACGGACGAACTCTCTGAAGGTCTGCCCGCAAAAGTATTTCTTCCGTTGCTGAGGGCGGATCAACAATCGCTGAATGAGAGCCAGCGGATGCTTGAAACCCTTCTACATAAATATTATAAGGTAGGGGTGCAGAGCTCCGAAGTTGAAGATTTAGAACGAAGGATTGATCTGGAAGTTCAATATTCAGAAACACCATCATCTTTGAAATCAGTGATTTCGGATATAGGTGCTTTTGCCCTTGTCGAAAACTCCTTGTTCGATCCTGAAAAAACAGATAAAGCCATTAAGAGCGCAGCAGCTACTGTTGAACCCGTCATGATCAGGGCGGGAGAAGTCATTGTTTCAGAGGGATCTACGATTACGGGTGACATCTATGATGATCTACAGTTGACAGGATTGCTCGATCAACAGCGTAATTTACTCCCATCCATTGGTTTGGCCATGTTTGCGCTTCTCTTAGGCGCTTTTTTGTACGCAGAGTGCAGAAGAGCCTTTAACAAGGACAACTGGACGATACGCCATATCTTCATTTCCACGGCTGTATCCTTATTGATGATTACGTTCATGAAAGTCTTCAGTTTGTTCGGAGCGATGGAACAACCTGTGTACTATCTCGTCCCGGCTGTTACAGGGGTCATGATTGTCAAAATTCTCTGTTCTGAACGTTATGCGATTGTGCTGGCAGTGGTCTATTCTTTGTGGCTTGTTTGTTGTTCAACGGCCATTTAGCTGGCGCTCTTCATGCAACTGCAGGAATGTATTTATTGCTCTCTCAACTGTCTGGAATCTTTTTCCTTACTAAAAGTAAAGACAGGCTGTCCATTGTTCGTGCAAGTGCGGGTGTAGCTTTTACCAATATATGTGCAATTCTGTTCTTTGTATTCATTTCTTTTGAAAAATACTCATGGTCGGAAGTATTTTTATACAGTGGATATGGAGTTAGTGGTGCTTTTCTTTCCGCAGTTCTGACGCTCGGTTTTCTACCTTTCATAGAGACAGGTTTCGGGGTCTTGTCTGATCAAAAGTTGCTGACACTTGCCAGTCCTAACCACCCTCTTTTACGTAAAATACTTATGGAAGCTCCTGGTACGTATCATCACAGTGTCATGGTAGCCAATTTAAGCGAAGCGGCGTGTGAATCAATTGGGGCTCATGGTCTTCTGGCACGTGTGGCATCCTATTATCATGATCTCGGAAAAACCGTTCAGCCTCATTATTTTATTGAGAATCAAATGGGGTTGAAGAATCCACATGATTTTCTGGAGCCTGAGCAAAGTGCGGAGATCATTATTGGCCACCCATATGAAGGGGCGAGAATGCTGAAGAAGAATAAGCTTCCAGAGGAGATTGTTGAGATTGCTAAACAACACCATGGGACGTCGCTTTTAAAGTACTTTTATTATCAGGCAAAGGAAATGAATGAAGATACGAAAGAAGATGATTATCGGTACCCAGGTCCGAAACCACAAAGTAAGGAAGCAGCGATTGTTTGTATCTGTGATTCTGTGGAAGCGGCTGTGAGGTCATTGGATCATCCCACAGAGGAAAAGATCAAAAAAATCGTGAAATCCATTTTGGAGGACCGTATGCTCGATGGTCAGCTGGATGACAGCAATTTGACGTTTAATGAGTTAAAGACAATGGAAACAGCCATATGTGAAACGCTGCATGGCATTTTTCACACGAGAATTCAATATCCGGAAACAAAACCATTAGTCAAGGAGGCAAAATAATATGATTACCATTGATTTTCAAGACGAAACCAATTCAGTAGATGAAGCATTTGTAGATATGATTCAGCGTATCATCCGTTTTGCAGGAGAAAAAGAGGGAGTGACAGGGGATGCAGAAGTCTCTGTCAGCTTCGTGGATAATAAAGAAATACAGGAGATCAATCGCAATTACCGTCAAAAAGATGAACCGACAGACGTTATATCTTTTGCCATGCAGGAACTCGGCGAAGATGAAATGAATGTGTTGGATGAGAACATGCCACTTATGCTGGGGGATATTATCATTTCTGTCGATAAGGCAAAAGAACAAGCGGAGGATTATAATCATTCTCTGGAACGAGAATTTGGATTCTTGGCTTTGCATGGCTTCTTACATTTGCTTGGTTATGATCATATGAATGATGAAGATGAAAAGAAGATGTTCGGGAGACAAGAGGAAATTTTACATGAGTTCGGACTTCAAAGATCGTAGAAGGAAGACAGGGATAGGTTTCTGTTTCGCTTGGAATGGAATAAAAGAAGTGTATCAGTCAGAGCGGAATTTTCGGATTCATCTCTCGGTAGCTTTATTAGTTATCCTGGCAGCCTTTTTATTCGGTTTGTCTAAAGGGGAATGGATGGCGATCCTCCTCATCATGGTTATCGTCTTCAGCCTGGAAATGGTTAATACAGCTATGGAAAGGCTACTTGATTTTTATCATCCTGAACAAAACCCCGTCATTGGCTCTATTAAAGATATTACAGCTGGGGCGGTCCTTGTAGCGAGTATTGGATCGGTCATCATAGGAATGATCATTTTCCTCCCTAAGCTTTTCATGATATGAGAATAGGAATGAGCCTGAGAAGATGATATAGTAAAGTGGAGCAGTTACGACTGCGTGAACATTTATTGGAGGAACATTTATGACAGAGAATTTTAAATCAGGTTTTGTTACAATCGTTGGTCGTCCAAATGTGGGCAAATCGACGTTCATGAATCGTGTAATTGGTGAAAAAATTGCCATCATGAGTGATAAGCCTCAAACAACAAGAAATAAGATTCAGGGAGTTATGACAGATAAAGAGTCGCAAATCATCTTTATCGACACACCTGGAATTCATAAACCGAAGCACAAGCTCGGAGATTATATGGTGAATGTTGCAGAGAACACATTGAACGAAGTGGATGCCGTTCTTTTTATGATCAATGCTGAAGAAGGATATGGGAGAGGGGACCAATTTATTTTGGACCGTCTGCAACGTGTAGACCAGCCTGTATTTTTAATCATCAATAAAATTGACAAAGTACACCCGGATGACTTATTGCCATTGATCGACCAGTACAAGGAGAAGCTTGATTTTGAAGAAATCATTCCAATCTCTGCGCTAGAAGGCAATAACGTCAATCATCTGCTGGAAGTTCTAAAAAAACATTTGCCGGAAGGTCCTCAGTTTTACCCAGAAGACCAAATAACGGACCATCCAGAACGCTTTGTCATTAGCGAATTTATTAGGGAAAAAGTTTTGCACTTAACTCGTGAGGAAATTCCACATTCCATTGCTGTGGTCATTGAAGGGATCGAGCCTCGAAATGAACATGACAAAGTGGAGATTCAAGCGGCCATTATCGTTGAACGGAAGTCTCAAAAAGGCATTATTATCGGTAAGCAAGGCAGTATGTTAAAAGAAATCGGTAAGAGGGCCAGAAGGGACATTGAGTCCTTGTTAGGAAGCAAAGTGTATTTGGAACTATGGGTAAAAGTACAAAAAGACTGGAGAAACAAACAAATCCAACTCAGTGATTTCGGCTATCGCGAAGACGAATATTGATGGTTGGAAAATATTAAGCCTTATGTTTTCAGTCAGGGGAAGCATTCTAGTAATGTACACTCGTTTAGTGATGATAAGAAAGGCGGTGTTTCTTGTGCGCGACAAGCTTTCATGGAACGTTTTCAGTCAAACAGGCAGTGTGGAAACCTATTTATTGATGAAAGAATTGGAGTCTCAAGATCAGCAGTCTCAAGAACAGCTCGCTTCCCCTACTGAACCAATATCTACGGATGATTTTCATTCGTAAACGGAGCAGGTGAGCCATTTGATGGACAAGGTGGAAGGAGTCGTCATCCGGACGAATAATTACGGGGAAACACATAAAATCGTCACGATGATGACACGAGAAAAAGGGAAAATTGGTGTTATGGCTCGTGGGGCTAAAAAGCCAAAGAGCCGGATGTCCTCAATCACCCAACCATTCATCCACGGCACATTTTTAATTCAAACAGGGTCCGGCTTAGGATCAATGAGCCAGGGGGAAATGTTATCTTCCCTCAGGTCAATTCGTGAGGATATTGTAAAAACGGCTTATGCGTCTTACATCGCAGAATTGACAGATAAACTCATTGAAGAGAAGCAGCCGGATCCTTTTCTATATGAACAATTGCTACAAACGTTCCAATGGATGAATGAAGGGAAGGATCCAAACATTCTGACATTGATGTATGAATTGAAAATGTACAAAAAAGCGGGATTCGCTCCTGTCGTCGATCACTGCATCCAATGCGGCAGTCAGGAAGGACCTTTTGCATTTTCTATGATAGAGGGCGGTCTATTATGCTTTCGTTGTAAGCAGCGGGATCCACAAGCTTATGGTTTGCCAGATCCTTTACCAAAACTGCTAAGAGTCTTCTTACATATGGATGTGAAGCGGCTTGGCCAAATTACGATGAAGGAAGAAAATAAAAAATTGTTGCGTCAGATTATGGATGAATATTATGATCGATATGGTGGATACTTTCTCAAATCGAAGAAATTCTTAAAGCAGCTGGATTTGTTTTCAGACTGAGGTTTGACAATTTTGCTGAAATTAGAGTATGATTCTATTACTAAATAACGTGTTGCTGTGAAGGAGAGTAGTAACCGGTCTTTTTGTTTCCAAAAGCGAGCTTGTGATGGTGAGAGACAAGCGGAAACCAGCTGGTGAAGGCGTTCTGGAGCAATGTTCAAAGTGGCTTCCTTTTTGAGGGGAGCAATTAGGGTGGAACCGCGGAGACCCCGTCCCTATGTCTGGATGCAGACGTAGGAACGGGGTCTTTTTATTTTGAGCCAGTCATTATCTAGGAGGGAACGTATGAATATTCAAGACATGATTTTAACTTTACAGAATCATTGGTCAAAACAAGGCTGTTTGCTTATGCAAGCCTACGATACTGAAAAAGGGGCAGGGACGATGTCACCGATGACGCTTTTACGGAGTCTGGGCCCTGAGCCGTGGAACGTGGCATATGTAGAGCCGTCACGTCGTCCTGCAGATGGCCGCTATGGCCAAAACCCGAACCGTTTATATCAGCACCATCAGTTTCAGGTCATCATGAAGCCTTCTCCGGATAATATTCAGGAATTGTACTTAGAATCATTAGAAGCTCTTGGAATTGATCCGAAGAAACACGACATCCGATTTGTAGAAGATAACTGGGAAAACCCAACCCTTGGTGCTGCAGGTCTTGGTTGGGAAGTGTGGCTTGATGGCATGGAAATCACTCAATTTACGTACTTCCAGCAAATCGGTGGTCTTGAAGCTAAGCCTGTTTCTGCTGAAATTACGTACGGGCTGGAACGACTAGCCTCTTATATACAGGATAAAGAAAATGTTTTTGATTTAGAATGGACCAACGGAGTAACGGTAGGAGATATTTTCACACAGCCGGAATATGAACATTCGGTTTATACGTTCGAAGCTTCTGATGAGGATATGTTGTTTGAACTTTTCTCAACTTATGAAAAAGAAGCACAGCGAATTATGGAGCAAGGGCTTGTTTTCCCAGCTTATGATTACGTGTTGAAATGTTCGCACACATTTAATTTGCTTGATGCAAAAGGAGTCATTAGTGTAACGGAGAGAACTGGTTATATCTCCCGTGTAAGGAACCTGGCTCGGAAAATAGCTAAAACCTATGTAGAAGAAAGGGAACGTCTTGGCTTCCCGATGTTGAAAAAGGAGGAGGGTTATCATGAGTAGTACCGTATTATTTGAACTAGGTGTGGAAGAGCTCCCCGCTCGTTTTATTAATGATGCTTTAGATCAACTGCAAGAAAAAACAGCTCAATGGTTCAAGGATAACCGGATTCCCTATGGAGACATCACAGGCTATGCGACCCCTCGAAGGTTGGCCGTTAAAATTACGAATGTTGAAGAAAAGCAGCCGGATATTGAAGAGGAAGCGAAAGGTCCTGCCAAGAAAATCGCCCTGGACGAAGAAGGAAACTGGACGAAAGCGGCCATCGGTTTTTCTAAAGGGCAAGGGAAAGATGTCGATGATATCTACTTCAAAGAAATCAAGGGCACGGAATATGTCCACGTCAATAAATTCATTGAAGGAGAACCGACTGCAAAACTTCTTCAAAACTTCCGAGATGTTTTCTTATCGCTTACTTTCCCTAAAAATATGAGATGGGGAAATCGTGACTTGCGTTATGCACGTCCGATCCGTTGGATGATTGCTCTCTTCGGTGAAGAGGTCATTCCTTTTACAATTGAAGGAGTAGAAACAGGAAATACGACCTTTGGGCATCGCTTCTTGGGATCTAAAACGATAGTTTCTGAAGCGGATGCTTATGAACAGACGTTGAAAGAACAGTACGTCATGGCATCTGTAGAGGAGAGAAAAGCGGAGATTGTCAATCAGCTGAAAGTGCTTGAAAGTGAAAATGAGTGGAAGTTGATCATCGATGAAGATTTATTGAATGAAGTGACCCACTTAGTTGAATATCCAACCGTCTTCAGTGGCTCTTTCTCTGACGAATTCCTTGATGTTCCGGAAGAAGCACTGGTTACTTCAATGAAGGAGCATCAGCGGTATTTTCCGGTCCGTTCTCTCGATGGTGAATTGAAACCTCATTTCGTAGGCGTTCGTAACGGGGATGCCCAACATCTTGAGACAGTTGCAAAAGGAAATGAAAAGGTTTTGAAAGCACGTCTCAAAGATGCACAGTTCTTTTATGAAGAAGATCAGAAAGGAAGCATTGATGAAAAGATGCAGAAACTTTCCCGCATGGTCTATCAAGAAGAGCTTGGCACGTTAGCTGATAAAGTCCAGCGGATTGTAGCCATTACTGGTAAACTCGGAGAATGGATCGGCCTAGAAGAAGCTCAGCTAAAAAAGGCTAAGAGGGCAGCAGAAATTTGTAAGTTTGACCTTGTAACCCAGATGGTTGATGAATTTACAGAACTGCAAGGAACGATGGGTGAAAAGTACGCACGTATTTTCGGTGAGGATGAAGAGGTAGCCGTAGCGATCAATGAACACTACATGCCTCGTCAAGCAAACGGAGCCTTACCTTCGTCAACCATCGGTTCTCTTGTCAGCATTGCAGATAAGCTGGATACAATCGTAGGTAGTATTTCCATCGGTATTATTCCAACTGGTTCACAGGACCCTTATGGATTGAGACGCCAGGCTTTAGGGATTCTTCAAACCTTAACGGCCCATGGATGGTCCATTCCAGTTGAACAATTGATTGATCTCGTACATCAATTTTATTATGAACTGGAGCTCCCGACTCGTAATGAAAAAGAAGTCCATAACGACTTACATGAATTCTTCCGCGTGCGTGCGGCTTACTTAATGAGAGAGGAAGGAGTCGCACCAGATGTGGTGGAAGCTGTGTTGGCAAAAGGTATCGGCGTCTATCCAACTACGAAGGAAAAAGCGGTTCTCCTAGTAGAAAAACGCCAGGACCCTTCTTTCAAAACTGTGCATGAAGCGCTAGGTCGTGTGTTGAATTTGGCGAAGAAGGCAGATGCTGCAAATGTCGATCCTGCATTGTTTGAAAATGCCCAAGAGCGAAAGTTGTATGATGTTTATCAGCAAGTACAGGAAGATTATCGACACGCATTGAGTGAAACTCAACTTGATCTTGCTCTTGATCAGTTATCCAAGCTTGCAGACCCCATCCATTCCTTCTTTGACGCAACGATGGTAATGGCAGAAGACGTGAGCATCCGCAGTAACCGCTTAGGTCTATTGAAACAGATTTCCGAGGACGTTTATGCGTTCGCCGACTTGAATGCGATTGAATGGAAACAACAGTTCTAATCAGCTTTCTTTTACCGATAATTAAAATGAGGTATAATTAAGAAATAGTATGTCACAGTTAGTGATCGGGGTGAAGAAAGATTGGAACTATCAAACCGGCAAGAACAAATCATTCAAATCGTGAAAGATAACGGACCTATTACAGGTGAGAATATCGCAGATCAGTTGAACTTGACACGGGCCACGTTGCGTCCAGACTTAGCCATTTTGACAATGGCTGGTTTCCTGGATGCCCGCCCACGGGTCGGTTATTTCTTTACGGGGAAAACAGGGTCTGAGCTTTTTACGGAGAAGTTGAAGAAGTTCAAAGTGGATGAATATCAATCCCGACCGATTGTTGTGGAGGAGGATGTATCGGTTTACGATGCCATCTGTGCCATGTTTTTAGAGGATGTGGGGACGTTGTTCGTAACGGATCAACATTCCATTTTAACAGGGGTCTTATCAAGGAAGGATCTACTTAGAGCGAGTATCGGCAATCAGGATCTAACGTCTGTTCCGGTCCATATTATTATGACAAGGATGCCGAACATCACGGTTTGTGAACCTGAAGATTTATTATTGGATGCCGCCCAGAAATTAATTGAAAAACAGATTGATGGTCTGCCTGTCGTTCAACCTACTGAAGAAGGGTTGAAAGTGGTCGGGCGACTGACAAAAACAAATATCACGAAAGCACTTGTGGAATTGGCCAGGGACCAACACTTGTAATTTTATAGGGGAAGAGGGATAGTATGGAAAAGCCCTTAATTTATGTTTTATCTGATTCAGTAGGTGAGACGGCGGAACTGGTCGTGAAAGCGTGTCTCAGCCAGTTTGATGACGGGCCTTTTGACTTGCAGCGAATCCCTTATGTGGAAGACAAAGGGACGATCAATGAGGCGGTGCAGCAGGCGAAAGAACATAATGCGATGATCGGTTTTACACTAGTGATTCCAGAGTTCAGACAACATCTGAAGCAGGAAGCTGAAAAGCACGGCATTCAGTGCGTCGATATTATGGGTCCGATGATGGAGGTCATGGAAGATCATCTGCAAATCAAACCTCGCCTTGAACCGGGACTTGTTCATAAGTTAGATGAAGATTACTTTAAGAGAGTAGAGGCTATCGAATTCGCTGTCCGGTACGATGACGGTCGAGATCCACGTGGCATTTCCAAAGCCGATATCGTTCTGATTGGCGTTTCAAGAACATCGAAGACTCCACTGTCTCAGTATTTGGCTCACAAACGCCTGAAGGTAGCGAATGTCCCGATTGTACCGGAAGTGCAGCCGCCATCGGAATTGTTCCGTGTCGATCCCGATAAATGCATAGGCTTGAGTATCAGTGCAGAAAAACTAAATGATATTAGAAAAGAAAGATTAAAGTCATTAGGGCTTGGAGATCAAGCCAGTTATGCGAATATGAATCGCATTCAGCAGGAAATCGACCACTTCAATCGGATTGTGGATCGGATCGGTTGTCCGGTGATTGATGTTTCGAACAAAGCCGTAGAAGAGACAGCCAATGTCATTATGAACAAATTACGTCAGAATGCCCAAGAATAGTACAAATAGCGGAAGTCGCGCTTTGATTAAGCGCGACTTTTGTTGGGAAGAATGAAATTAGGTACAATTAGACATAGCGTAATTAACAGGAATGTATTATAATATCTATTTGTGGTAAAAATCCTTATAATGAAGGGATGTCCATCCCTACGAAGTTTTTCTGATAAGGAGTTCTCAAAAGCGCATACTTTTCAGAAAAATAAAACATTCACTTTTAAGGAGGATTCTACCGCTTATTGTAGAAATATTGATACTATGCCAAATTTAAATGTCCATATTTATGTCGATGCAGATAGTTGTCCCGTCCAAGAGGAAATCATCGATGTTTGTGCCCAATATAATCTCCACCCTTATTTCATAGCCACCGTCAATCATTATAGTCGGGAGAAAGCAGAAGCTGGATGGATGTTTGTCGATGACGGATCACAATCAGTCGATATGTATATCCTCAACCAAGTGGGGGAAGGCGATGTCGTTATTACCCAGGATCTATCCCTCGCTGTATTATTGACTTCCAAAGGGGTTTATGTCCTTACTCCAAGAGGTAAACTGGTTAGAGAAAATGATGCAGACAACATCATGAACCAAAAGTTCATAAGACAGCAGACAATGAAGCAGAGGAAGAAATGGAAGGGTCCATCGGCATTCACAGCGCAGGATCGCGAAAAGTTCCGATCTGTTTTCCAAAAATTGTTGTCAGAACATGAAGGATTTTAAGCATTGAACGAGAATAATTGAGTAGTATGGTGATCTTATGGCTGGACATATTCCAGAAGAAAAAGTCGATGAAATCAGAAGGTCAACGGATATTGTGGAAGTAATCGGCAATTACGTCGATTTGAAGAAACAAGGCAGGAACCATTTCGGCCTTTGTCCTTTCCATGGGGAAAACACTCCTTCCTTTTCCGTTTCTCAAGATAAGCAGATCTTTCATTGCTTTGGTTGTGGAAAGGGAGGGAATGTCTATACCTTCCTGATGGAGATTGAAGGGTTTAGTTTTATTCAGGCACTCAAACAACTGGCTGAGCAGACAGGTATCGATCTTCCTGATCAATTATCTGAAGAAGCTCCGTCAGAAAAGAGTCAGGAATCGCAGGCGATGCTTGAAGCCCATCAATGGTTGACTAAATTATACCATCATTTGTTAAAGAATTCCAAAGATGGTCGGGAAGCTTACCAATATTTAATCGACCGTGGCTTTACGGATGAAACGATCCAAAAATATCAAATTGGATATTCACCGGATTCCAAGGACTTTGTTGTTACGTTTCTTGAAAAGAAAGGGTATCATCCACAGACGATGGTCAAAGCCGGGTTGCTCAGTACCAATGATTATGGAGAATATGCGGACAGGTTCCGTGGCAGAGTAATTTTCCCACTCAGAAATCATCTAGGGAAGACGGTGGCTTTTGCAGGGCGATCTCTTGGGCAGCAGGAGCCGAAATACTTAAATAGCCCAGAGACAGAACTTTTCCATAAGGGTCGTTTGCTTTATAACTTCGACCTTGCCCGCTCCGCTATTCGAAAAGAAAAAACAGTTATCCTGTTCGAAGGTTTTGGAGATGTCATATCTGCAGACCAGGCAGACATTCACCATACCGTAGGTACGATGGGTACATCATTATCAAGTATGCAGGCGAACCTTTTGAAGAAATACGCCGAGCAGATCATCATTTGTTACGATGGTGACCGCGCCGGGATCGAAGCAGCTGTTAAGGCAGCGAAACTTTTGAAGAGTGTAGGATGTCAAACCTACGTTGCTCGTGTCCCTGATGAACTTGACCCGGATGAATTCATCCAAAAGTATGGCGGGGACAGGTTCAAACGTGAAATCATCGATACTAGTGATACGTACATTTCCTTTATGATGAATTACTTGCGCAGAGATTATAATCTGCAAGTAGAAGGAGATCGCATCACTTATATCGAAAAGGTATTACAAGAGATCGCAGGGCTTGACCGTGCGGTCGAACGTGAACATTATCTAAATGAGATCGCTACAGAATTTCAGCTCTCCGTAGAAACTCTGAAAGAAGAAGTTCAGCGGATTCGATCACAAAGCGGTGTAAAGGATAAGGAAACTAAGAACCGATATACTAATGATACAAGGCAGCCAACGGTTCAAAAAAAACTTTTACCCGCTTTTCATAATGCAGAAAGAAAATTGATTGCGTATATGTTGAGAGATCCGTATATCGCTGATAAAGTTCAAGAGGAAATCGGAGGAGCTTTCAATATTGAAGACCATCAGGTCATTGTCACCCATCTTTATGCATATTATGAAGACGGCAATGAATCGGATATCAGTCAGTTCGTTGAGATGATCGAAGATGCTTCCATCAAAAATCTGGCGATCGAGCTAGCAATGGCCCCTGTCAGCGAAGAAGTTTCTGATCAGGAAATCCATGATTACATCACAAGGATTCGATCAGAACAGTGGGATCGAACGGATATTAGAAACCTTGAGTCTGAGTTGAAAAAGGCTGAACAACAAAATGAGCCGATCAGAGCAGCAGAAATTGCGATGGAAATCATCAAGCGCAAGAAAGAGTTAAAACATCACTAGGTAGAGTTTGTATAGATTGTTGGAAGGAGGGGGACTTATGGCAGATAAGCAACAGCAGCCATCACGTTCTAAAGAAAATGAGAACCAAACAGAATTGACACTTGAGCAAGCGAAAGAGCAAGTGGTAGAGTTAGGGAAAAAACGAGGGATCCTCGCATATGAAGAGGTAGCGGAAAAACTATCGAGCTTTGAACTGGACTCTGATCAAATGGATGAATTCTATGAACACCTGAATGAGCAGGGTGTAGAAGTAATAGGGGATTCTGAATCAGATCCAAGTATGAAGCAATTGAATAAAGAGGAAGAGTTCGACCTTAATGACTTGAGTGTACCACCTGGGGTCAAAATCAATGACCCTGTGCGTATGTACCTTAAAGAAATCGGCCGTGTGAACCTGCTATCTGCGAAAGATGAAATAAGCCTTGCTCAACGTATTGAGAATGGCGACGAAGAAGCGAAACGTGACCTAGCGGAAGCCAACCTGCGTCTCGTCGTAAGTATTGCTAAAAGATATGTAGGCCGAGGTATGCTTTTCCTTGACTTGATCCAAGAAGGGAACATGGGTCTGATCAAAGCGGTAGAAAAATTCGATTATCGTAAAGGTTATAAATTCAGTACCTATGCTACATGGTGGATCCGCCAGGCAATTACAAGAGCGATCGCTGACCAAGCACGTACAATTCGTATCCCTGTCCACATGGTGGAGACGATTAACAAACTGATTCGTGTCCAGCGTCAACTTCTTCAGGATCTTGGTCGTGAACCGACGCCGGAAGAGATTGCACAGGATATGGACCTTACTCCAGATAAAGTCCGTGAAATTCTGAAGATAGCCCAGGAGCCGGTATCTCTAGAAACACCGATCGGTGAGGAAGATGATTCTCACTTAGGCGACTTTATTGAAGATCAGGAAGCGACATCTCCTTCAGATCATGCGGCCTATGAACTGTTGAAAGAACAGCTTGAGGATGTCCTTGATACATTGACAGATCGAGAAGAAAATGTACTCAGACTTCGATTCGGTTTGGACGATGGACGTACAAGAACACTTGAGGAAGTAGGAAAAGTGTTTGGGGTAACTCGTGAGAGAATCCGACAAATCGAAGCGAAGGCTTTGCGTAAACTCCGCCACCCAAGTCGGAGCAAACGTTTGAAGGACTTCATGGAATAAGGATTTTACCGACTCAGGGACCTTTTCGCAAATGGATGCGGGAGGGCTCCTGAGTTATCTTTTCTGTTGGAGGCTGCTATGAAACATGAAAGGACAAAAACCATCGTTGATGAGATCAAGTACTGGAAACAAAATCATTTGCTGCCAGAGGAATATTGTAATTTCCTGTTAGCGCTTTATACACAGGGTGAAAACCTGGAGCACAAAGAGAGTGCTGAAAGTTCACAAACCCTTACCTTTTATATTTTCATGGCCATCCATACTATTTTGTTACCCCTTTCATTTCTTGTCATTTATTTTACTGAAATGGGAATCATAATGCAAACAGTGGTTTTGTCGAGTTTTGTAATCGGGGTATGGTTTCATATTCGTTGGTTACAATATAAGAAGTCGGATTGGCTTTTTGTTCCGCTACTTAACGGTGCTTTGATTTTTCTGCTTATGACTGTCCACTTAAATCAAAATATGATAGGTCGCGAGTACTCCTTTTACATAACGCTCACCTTAAATTTGGTCTTCTGGATTTTTCTTGGCTGGTTATGGAAGGTGAAAACGCTTTTCTACTCAGGTGCGATTGGCTTTATTTTTTTAATAATTTACATTGTTTCACAAGTTTTCACATGATATCTCTTTAATAAGTAACGGTTTTCAAGTAAAATAAATATAGTCGAATAGACACGAAAATTCTATATGAGGGAATACATAAGGAGGTTGCAACAAATGAGAAAGAACCCTGTGATTCCATTCGCAATTATCGCTGTGCTGGGGATCGTCGTCATGATTGTCGTTTCTGCAGCGGGGATTAATCAACGCGAAGCTATTCAGAATGAAGAAGAAGGCGGCGGTGAGAAGCAAGAGGAAACCGCAAGCGCAAGTCCTGAAGAGTTGTATCAGAACCAATGTGCAAGCTGCCATGGCGGAGACCTTGGCGGTGGAGCTGGCCCTAACCTTCAGGAAGTAGGAAGCCGTTATTCAGCTGAAGAAATCAATGACATCATCGTAAATGGTAAAGGTTCTGCCATGCCTGCTGGTCTTTATACTGGAGAGCAAGCAACTAAATTGGCTGAATGGCTAGCTGAAAAGAAATAACAATAAGAAGAAGAACGAAAAGCTTTCTGGCCAATCAGAAAGCTTTTCTTTTATGAGAGGGAAGAGTCTATGAATGTAAATCAATTATCAAAACGCTTAGCACTGGTTGCGGATTATTTACCTAAGGGAGCTCATTTTGCGGACATCGGTTCAGATCATGCCTATCTTCCATGCTTTGTATGTATGAAAGATCCAGAAGCAAGAGCAGTAGCGGGTGAAGTGAATCAAGGACCATATGATAGTGCCAAAAGTGAAGTGGAAAAACATAAGCTTGAGGATCGCATTGATGTCCGTCTCGGGGACGGGCTCGCTGTTGTTGCTCCTGGAGAAATAAAACAGGTGGTCATTGCAGGAATGGGCGGACCTTTAATCCGTGATATCCTTGAGGGAGGAAAAGAAAAGCTTTCAGATGTCAATCGAATTGTCGTTCAGCCCAATATCGATTCAAGGTCTCTTAGAAGATGGTTCTTCCAGCATGACTATAAGCTTGTTGATGAAACTATTGTAGAGGAAAGTGGCCACATTTATGAAATTCTTGTTGCAGAAAAGGGAGATCCATCCTCTCCTTACCAGCAGCAAATGATAGAGAGAGAAATGTGGCTTGGACCGTATTTATTAGAGAAACGACCAGAGCCGTTTATTAAGAAATGTAAAGAGGAATGGAACAAGAAACAATATATTATTAAACAGATGAAACAAGCGACCTCTCCCGATGAAGAGAAATTGAAACAACAACAAAAAGAATTGAAATGGTTAGAGGAGGTATTGCAATCATGAACCAAACGTCCACAGCCCAGGACATCATCCGTGAATTTGAAAAGTGGTCACCGAAGCGCCTTGCCTTTGATTGGGATAATGTGGGGCTTCAAGTCGGCACACTCAATAAACCGGTGAAAAATATCATGGTTACCCTGGATGTGTTGGAGAATGTTGTAGACGAAGCCATTGATAAAGAAGTGGATTTAATCATTGCCCATCACCCTCTGCTTTTTGTCAAATTGAATCAAATCAATTTGGATACACCGAAAGGGAGAATCATCCAAAAATTGATCAAGCATGACATTGCGGTATATGCTGCCCACACGAACCTTGATATTGCCGAAGGGGGTGTCAATGATGTCATGGCTCAATTGATCGGAGTAACGAACTCCCGCCCTTTGATCGAAACAGGAAGCGACTCTCTTGTGAAACTTACCGTCTTTGTTCCTGAAGATCAAGCTGATTCACTACGGGATGCAATTAGTGAGGCAGGAGCAGGGCATATTGGTCATTATAGTCATTGCACGTATCAACTATCCGGCCAAGGAACTTTCAAACCGGAAGAGGGTACTAATCCGTATTTGGGTGAACAAGGAAAACTTGAAATCGTGGATGAAAAAAGAATAGAGACGATCGTACCAAAGTCACGCCTTTCAGGGGTTTTGAAAGCAATGGAAGAGGTTCATCCTTATGAGGAAGTCGCATATGATGTTTACCCATTATTGAATGAAGGGGAATCATTGGGAGCAGGGCGTGTTGGAGAACTTGAAACACCCATGCCTCTGCGGGAGCTTGTCGAGCTGATTAAGAAAGAATACGATGTCCCTCATGTGCGTGTTTCTGGAAAAATGGATAAAATTATAAAAAAAGTGGCCCTTCTTGGAGGCAGTGGAGAAAAGTACATTCATCATGCAAAAAAAAGCGGTGCGGACGTTTATATTACGGGAGACATGACTTTTCATATGACACAAGATGCCAAGGAAATGGGCCTTTCCGTCATTGATCCGGGTCATCACGTGGAAAAAGTCGTTTGTCCTAAAGTAAAAGAATATCTTGAAGAGAAGTGTAATAAACAAGGGGATTTGAACATCTTCGTTTCTGAAGCAGATACGGAGCCTTTCACAGTTGTATAAAAAAAAGGATGAAAGCTTAAGCTTTCATCCTTTTTTATCTCTTCACTTTTTTTCTGGCACGGACGGGCGGCAAAATCTTTTTCTGTTCAACTTTGGACTCGCGGACCCACGTGCTTTCATCGTTGTGATCGAACTGCTCGATGAATTTGATGACTTCTTTTGTTATAGGAGTTGGGGTTGAAGCACCCGCAGTAACGGCCACTTTCTCGACACCTTCCAACCATTCTAATTGGATTTCTGTCACGTCAGCAATGCGATAAGCTGTTGTACCTGCTTTTTCCATAGAGACTTGGGCAAGTCGATTCGAGTTGTTACTCATCGGGTCACCGACAACCAGCGTCAAATCAGCTTCGCCCGCCTGTTCGGAAACAGCTTCCTGACGAACCTGAGTTGCCATACAAATTTCCTGCTGTTTTTCGAGTTGTGGAAACTTTTCTTTCGCTTTTTCCATAACGTCATAGACGTCCCACTGACTCATCGTTGTTTGGTTGGTGATCATCAATTTGTCATGGTCGAGGTCGAGTTCTTCGACATCTTCTTCCGTTTGGACGAGATGGACTTTTCCTGGTGCTACCCCCATTGCGCCTTCTGGTTCAGGGTGTCCTTTTTTACCTACATAAATGACCTCAAAGCCCTCGGCAACCTTCTTCCTGATCAAATTGTGGGTATTCGTCACATCAGGGCAAGTGGCGTCTAAGACGGTGAGACCTTTCTCTTTTGCGCGTTCCTTGATTAGAGGGGAAACACCGTGAGCTGTAAAGATGACCGTACCGTCATGAATGCCTTCTAACATGTCACTACGATTTTTTCCATCTACAGTAATGATTCCTTCTTCCTTAAAGGCCTCCGTTACATGTGAGTTGTGGACAATCATGCCTAATATATATATAGGACGTGGCAGATTCGGGTCTTTCGCTGCATTTCGAGCTATGACCATTGCATCTACTACACCATAACAATAACCGCGAGGGGCGATTTTAATGACTTCCATTGATTAACGTCCTCCTCTATAAATCCAATCCAATAACTTTAAAGATACCATTATCATTATAAAGGGTAAAGGGAAAGATGACAAAGAAAGACGTTCTAAGACAAGGTTATCGTGCAATTTGTCTTCTGCTCTATTATAATAAGGAAGGAACATTTTACATTAAAGGAGAACGGTTATGAGTAAGCATACATTTGATCAATATGCCATTACTTCTACAGTCAGTCGAATTGTAGAGGAATTAGGCTTTAAGAAACCCACCCCCATTCAAAAGCAGGTCCTGCCAGCAGCTTTGAGAGGGGAGAGTCTCATTGGACAATCCCATACAGGATCAGGTAAGACACATGCGTACTTACTTCCACTGTTCAATCAGATGGATGATGAGGCAGAACATGTGCAGTTTGTAATTACAGCACCTACCAGAGAATTAGCTATCCAAATTCAAGATGAAGTAAAAAAAGCGATTCAGATGGCTGGAAAAGAAGAGATTTGGCGTTCGAAGCTCCTCATAGGTGGTACGGATAAGCAGAAAATGGTCGGGAAACTATCTTCGAGACCTCCTCATATTGTGGTCGGCACACCGGGCCGTATTTTAGACATGGTCAAAGAAGAGGCGATCGACCTTTACCAAGCCAAAGCATTTGTTCTGGATGAAGCAGACCTGATGCTGGATTTAGGCTTCATTGAAGAGGTCGACCAAATTCTTGTACGAATGGACCAGGATGTACAGATGCTCGTCTTTTCAGCGACCATTCCTGAACGTCTACAACCATTCTTAAAGAAATATTTGACGAACCCTACACACATCCAAATTGAAGATGACAAGCCATCTCCGGAAACGATGGAGCATCGACTAGTCCCGCTGAGACATAAGGATCCAGCCGATGTCATTGTGGATATATCGAAAGCCATCCAACCTTATTTGGCCATCATCTTTACAAATGGAAAAAATCATGCCGATGAGCTCGCTGGTGAGTTAATGAAGCGAGGTCTTGAAACAGGAATCCTTCACGGCGGCCTCTCACCAAGAGAAAGAAAAAGAATGCTTAAAGAGTTGCAAAACTTACGCTATCAATATATTGTAGCGACAGACCTTGCTTCACGAGGAATTGATATTCAAGGTGTCAGTCATGTGATCAACGCACAGATGCCGAAAGAGGAAGAATTCTACATTCACAGAGTCGGACGAACAGCTCGAGCTGGAATGCAAGGGACGGCTATTAATTTGTATAAAGAATCCGATCTTCCTCTCATTCAGAAGCTTGAGAAAAAAGGACTTACGTTTGAATTTTATGAAGTGAAAAATGGAGAATGGAAAGAAACAAATGCTTATAACGAAAGACAGAACCGTGAACGGCATGCCTCGGATCTTGAGAAAAAAGCGAAGAAGATGGTACGGAAACCGAAAAAAGTGAAGCCTGGTTATAAGAAGAAAATGAAGCAGCAAACGGATAAGAACATGAGGAAGCTGAAACAGAGTCGTTTCAAGAAGAAATAAGAAAGGGTAGATCGTATGTTGAAGATTGGATCACACGTATCTATGAAAGGGAAAAAAATGCTGCTGGGCGCCAGTGAAGAAGCCACATCCTATGGTGCAAGCACATTTATGATCTATACAGGAGCCCCGCAGAACACAAGACGCCGCCCTATTGAAGAATTGAACATTGAAGCTGGGACGGAACACATGAGAGCGAATGGCATCGGCGACATCGTGGTCCATGCTCCTTATATCATCAATATCGGAAACACAACCAAACCGGAAACATTCCAGTTAGGTGTTGATTTTCTAAGAAATGAAATCGAACGAACGGAAGCGCTCGGTGCAAGGCAAATCGTACTTCACCCAGGGTCTCATGTTGGACAAGGGGTGGAAAAAGGGTTGCCAAAGATCATTGAAGGGTTGAACGAGGTCCTTCATAAAGATCAAAAGGTTCAAATCGCTCTTGAAACGATGGCAGGGAAAGGTTCTGAAATCGGCAGAAGCTTTGATGAGTTAGCACAAATCATTGATGGCGTGACCCACAATGAGAAATTATCTGTCTGTATGGATACGTGTCACATTCATGACGCGGGTTACAATGTCGTGGAGGACTTTGACGGTGTATTGGGCGAATTTGATAAAATCGTGGGTATCGATCGTTTGAAAGTCATCCATGTGAATGATAGTAAAAATATCCAAGGAGCTGCCAAGGACCGCCACGAAAATATTGGGTTCGGTCATATCGGTTTCGATGCTCTTCATAAGGTGATCCACCACCCGACACTCAAAGAGCTTCCTAAAATTCTTGAAACCCCGTATGTAGGGGAAGATAAGAAGAATAAAAAGCCGCCGTATCGTTATGAAATTGATATGGTCAAAGAAGGCCTATTTGATGAAGGTTTAAAAGAAAAAATCATGCAACAATAAAGAAGGAGCCCTTGTGCTCCTTCTTTTTTTAATTACTAAAGTAAATACTGAAAGCTTGATCCAGAGCGTTTTATGCTTTTAACAATCGGCATAGCGGAAGACAATTCTACTTCGAAAGGGGTGGTTGGGAAGCTGCATGACTCCCGTGGGAGAAGGAGATAGGCGAGATCCGCAGGAAGCAGTCCGAAAAAGCTCGGCGCTCCCCCGCAGGAAAGCGAGTAGCTTCCCAGCCACCACTTACGCTCAACCTGGGCAACGAACCCCGAACCATCTTGATACTGAGTCTTTCACAATCGGGAGCGTTTGTTGAATTAAGAATAGAGGTTTGTTAGTTTTTTTATTTTAGCCAATGCTCTACTCCATATTCTTTTGCCATTTTCATGAGCAGTTTATACACAGATTTTGCCGTATCTTTTGAAGTGATTTTGGCGAGTTTGCTGAACATTCTCTTCCGTCCATCTGGGTCGAAGGGGTTATCCTTGTTTTTTTTCAAAGCTTTGACTATGGCAGCAGCTTCATCCTTTGTTATAGGGATTTGATATTTCTGACTATAAAAAAGTAGTTCTTTTACGGTTAACTGCTTCAATTTCTGGGTAATTAACTGTTGTGCCACATTCTTCATAGGCTTATACTCCCTCTCTCCTTATTTAATACACCATATGAATGTTGAAAAGGATTTGTGTTTTTAAAAAATTATGTCTATAGGAGTTTCAATTGAAATACATATACCAATCGGTTAGTATAAGCCAATGGGTTTAGTGGTGACTGGGCAAAAGTACCAGTGTGCATAAAGTGAAGGAGTGAAACATTATATGAAGGAACAAAAAACTCTTTGGACAACGAGTATATTGATGCTGATCGTTGTGGCGATATTCTTTACTATAAACCAATGGAACCAGAAGCAGGAAAAAGCGCTGGCTGATCAAAAGCAGGAATTAAAAAATAAAAATGAACAGCTCTCTCTTGAAATTGAGCGCTTACAGTCTACGAACGATTATTTAAAGGAACAGCCGTTAAAAAAGGAAGAAAAAAATGGGTATCATACTTGGCCGGAAATTGAAAAAAAGGCCGATCGTCTCGTAAAAGAAAGTGATGGGAATTTCAAAAAATCCTGGGCCATGTATCTGGTTAAGGAAGCACTGCGCTATGAAATTAATCCATATATTGTTTATGAACTACTGAAAGTGGAAACAGGAGGAACCTTTGATCCTAATCTCGTGGGTCCGGAAACAAAATATGGACATGCTTATGGGATGTCACAGTTTATGAAAAACACAGCCCCATGGATCGCTGATATGGCTGGGTTACCTTATGAAGAAGAGTTGCTTTTCGATCCTTATTATTCCATGCAATTATCTTTAGTTTATTTAGATTTTTTACAAAGCAAGTATGAAAATTGGGATGAAGCACTCACGGCTTATCACCGGGGTATGGGCGGTTTAAAGGAATATAAAAAAGAAAACGGGCACGCCGAAAGCTGGTATGCAGAAGAAATTCAGGAGAAAGCAGAAAATCACACGACCGTAGTATTAGCGAATTAATTGCAAGCGTCTGACTTAGAGTCAGGCGCTTTTTACCATCAAATCCCTCATGTAATTTCTTATACTCTCCATATAATAATCATGATTCTTCAAACAGAAAGTGAGGGTATTCTTATGCATGATCCGAAAGAAACTGTTGGGAATCGTCACAAAACACAAAAAGCCCCTGAACATGGGGATGAATTAGAGCAAGTTCATGAAGAAGCCGTGGACGAGCATGATGAACCATCGACGGAACAAGTGCTGAATGAAGCTTTTGAAGAAATCCAAGACCATGATTTAAGGCAGGAACCCGGATATAAAGAAACTAGAGCGTCTGACTTTGATGACGTTGCCGTAGATGACCATGGTCGTGGGTCGGATCAGCCTGTATATGGCGATAGTTATGAAGAGGAGTTTGCTCAGGAAGCGGCTGTAGGGCCGATTGATGAGCCGATGAATAACGAGGAAAAAGAAACAACAATGAAAGAAGAGGAAGATGTAAAAGTGGGGATGGGCTGGTTGGGATTATCCGCCGCAATCCTTTCTTTCTTTTTTGCTCCGTTAATTCTCGGCGCAGCCGGGATTGTTCTTGGGATCATTGGGAAGCGACGTGGAGCCGATACATTAGGCAACATGGCGATTATTGTAAGTATCGTTTCCATCGCATTTTCATTATTCTTTGCTCCGATCTATAACTTGATATAAAAAAAGGTGACCCCGGATCGGCCGGGGTCACCTTTTTTTATGATTGTTCTTGCTCTTGTTTCAGTTTCTCTTTTTCTTTACGTTCTTTTTCGTAATGTTCTTCAGCTAACTTGTCGACTTCTTTCTTCAGTTCATCGACCATGATTTCTTCAGGTACTTTACGTATAATTTCCCCATGACGGAATAGTAGACCTTCTCCGCGTGCGCCGGCAATACCGATGTCTGCTTCTCTAGCTTCACCTGGACCATTTACAGCGCAGCCGAGCACAGCTACTTTAATGGGTGCTTTAATGGTTTGGATATATTCTTCAACCTCATTAGCGATAGAGATCAAGTCAATCTCAATCCGCCCACAAGTCGGACAGGAAATTAGAGTCGCGGCGTTCGATGCAAGACCGAATGATTTAAGAAGTTCTTTCGCTACTTTCACCTCTTCTACAGGGTCAGCACTCAAGCTGATTCGTACAGTACTACCAATTCCTTTACTTAAGATGGCTCCTAATCCTGCAGCACTTTTTACTGTACCTGCGAAAAGGGTCCCTGATTCAGTGATCCCCAAATGAATCGGATAGTTGAAGGCTGCCGCAGCTTTTTCATAAGCTTCGATAGCCAATTTCACATCAGAAGCTTTAAGGGATACGATGATATCGTGGAAATCAAGATCCTCAAGGATTTTAATATGATGCAAGGCACTCTCAACCATTCCATCTGCGGTTGGATAACCGTATTTTTCAAGGATATGGCGCTCAAGTGAACCAGCATTGACTCCGATTCGGATTGGGATGCCCTTTGCCTTTGCCGCTTTCACGACTTCTTCGACTTTTTCGCGTTTCCCGATGTTCCCAGGGTTAATACGAATTTTGTCTGCTCCACCTTCAATGGCTTTCAAAGCTTTTTTATAATCGAAGTGGATATCAACGACCAAAGGAATGTTGATGCGTTTTTTAATTTCAGGAATGGCGTCAGCAGCTCGATCATCCGGGCAAGCCACTCGGACGATTTGACAGCCTGCTTCCTCCAGTCGCTTGATTTCGGCGACTGTTGCTTCTACATCGTGTGTTTTGGTAGTGGTCATAGATTGAATAACAACCTCATCAGATCCACCTATCGTAACGTCACCGACTCTTACGGGACGAGTATCTTTTCTGTGCGTAATTGCCATTAATATCGCTCCTTTGTATATTCACAAAAAGGTATGCAAGATGAATTCCAATCTTCATTATAAGGGCTATTTTTATAAATGAGAAGTCAGGAACCTTAAATATGCACATTTGTAAGTTAAATTTGTGTAAACTCATAAATGTTGCCATCATTATATCATGGGATGATTGGAGAAAAAATAATTGGACTTCTGAAACAAAAGTACATCTTAAAACGTACATATAGTAATTAAGGAGAGGATGTGAACCATCATGTTTACTTATGATTGGATCGCTTTATTTATTACTTTTCTCGGGACTATGTTTCTAATTGGTGAACTACTCGTTAACATGCGTGGAGTGTTCGCTATCATCGGCTTCGGCTTTATAACTGTCTATTTCTCTGGTTATTTAGAGACTGAAATGTTTATCGTCATGATGCTCGTATATTTTCTGGGAATTATTCTTATGATCATTGACGGAAAACTGTTAAATGATGGGACTCTTGCGATCATTGGGGCTGTGACGATGATTATTGCCGTCGGCTTCAGCGCACCTAATTGGGTAGCAGGTTTGTACAGTGTTATTGGGGTTATTTTAGGCGGAGCTGCATCTTTGTTGTTCCTGAAAGTTTTCAAACAAAGAAAGATGTGGTCGAAAATGGCTCTTAATGACCAACTGACCTCAGAAATGGGGTACAATTCCATGAATGAAAAGTACCAGTACTTACTTGACCAACAAGGAGAAGCTCTTACAGACATGAGACCTGTAGGGACGATAAAAATAGAGGAAGAAGAATACAGCGCTGTTTCAAATGGTCAGTGGATCACCTGCGGCGATAAAATTAAGGTTGTGAAAGTAGATGGTACAAAAATCCTAGTCAAGAAGTTGTGAAATTACCAAACCTTAATACATTATTAACAATCCCTTAACACTCTGTCGTCATACTTTGTTTGTGCAATCAATCAAAGAGATGGAGTGTTTATTTTATGAAAAGAAGGATACGCCTCAAACCGAGGGCATCGAAAATGCGATGGCCGCAAATCAACTTGCAGATAAGGTTGACAGCTATCGTTTGTGCCCTTGTGCTAATTTCAGTTTCTATGATTGGTTTCTTTTCTTATACGAAGGCTGAGGAAAATCAAATGAATCTTGTTCAAGACCGTCTTGAGCGTGAGTTATTAATGGCTCAAGATGTGGCTGAGCAATTAATGTATGCTTTTGTCGGAGATCAGGAAGAATTCTCAAAGCGCATGGAAGGGTATTCGAACGCACAACAAGCGCAAATCCAACAAGATGGTTTATCATCTGAAGCTTATCTTATAAACAAAAAAGGTGCCTATACTTACCCGGCAATGGACCAAGCTCCTCTTCCTGAGTCACTTGTGCAGCAATTCCTGAATACAGAGAACAGCACAGAAACCATACAATTGGATGGTGAAAGCTACGTATTATCCTATGCGCCGGTCCAAGAGCTGCAAGGAATTTATGTCCTTGGAGTACCGGAGAAAGATTTTATGAGTGGCGTGCGCGAAATGGCTATGTACACCGTGTTATTAGGAATCATTACCGTCCTGGTCATTGGTGTAGTTGTTTATTTTATTGTCGGGAAGATTGTTCATCCAGTGAAACAGATGCAGCGTGTCATGAAACAAGCAAGAGATGGGATCTTGTGTGATGCGAGTTCCATTAAAACGAGTCTCCCTGAGATTCAGTCGTTGAGAAAAAGCTATGAAGAACTTATACATAAAATTGCGGATATCCTGTTTTCCCTTCAAGGCGCTGTCGATCAACTTGAAAAGGGTGGAAAACAGATGGATGATTCCTCCAGGGAGTTGAAGCTTGTTCATCAGGATCTTAGCAGAAGTGTGGATCATGTCCAGGAGGAAAGTGATCGAACTTCAGAATACATGGATAATCAAAAAGAAGTTTTCGATGAAATAAACAAGGTGTTCGGTCAATTGCATGAAACATTGGAAGCTCTTTTTGGTGAGCAGGAGAGAATGAATGAAGCGGTTCATTCAGGAAATGGCGGTGTGGAACAGGTCGAACAATCTTTTCACAGCCTTAGAAAAGAAATTCAGGGGATGACATCAAAAATCGAGTCTTTTCAAAATTACATGTTGAACATCCAGGATTCGGGCACCAAAATACAAGATATTGCAGAGCAGACGAGAATGCTTGCATTGAATGCCTCCATTGAAGCTGCCCGTGCTGGAGAGCATGGAAAAGGATTTGCCGTCGTTGCACAGGAGGTCAGAAAACTTGCTGACCGATCCAGAACAGCTGCTGTGGATATTGAACAACGGATGCAGCAGGTCATGTCGCTTGGAGGAGATCTTTCCACACAGTTTGACCAAATGGAAACGGAAATACAGGAAAGACAACTTCAAATGGATATATCAAAGGATGCTTTCAGAAATTTATCTGAAGGAATGAGCTCGTTTAATATACAATTAGAGTCCACGAAACATCAGTTGAAAGAAGGCAAAGAGGTTATGCCCCGTATGGAAAGTGTAATCGAAGGTATGAAAAAGGTTACCTCAAACCAGTCTCTTTCTACAGGGGAGTTAGTGGAAACTTCTAACCGGCAACAAATGACGATGCAAACCTTTGATGCATTTACTGCTGACTTGATTGGACTTACTCAAGAGCTTTCTCTTATTATCTCAGCGAATCAATTTGAAAATGAAGAAGTCGCAGAGGAACAATCCCGAGAGGTTGAAAGTGAGGTAAAAGAGGATGTTTCTACAATAAAAGATAAGGCTTCATAAAAGGTCCTCCAAAAGGGCCTTTTTTTATCGGAAAATTCCAATAACACACCACAGTTATGTTAATATTATGCGAATGTAAATTTAATGTTAAGATTCATGAATTGTCTTTACAAAAGTTTTTTCCATGGTTAATATGAGTGAGGTTGTTTTAAAAAAGAGAAAAATGATGAAACTTGGATGAAGAAAGGGTGGAGAACATGGAAATCGATGTGCAACAGATGATATTTGAATTCATCGGTGGACTCGGTATCTTTCTATTTGGATTGAAGTATATGGCGGACGGGTTGCAACGTTCTGCCGGGGATCGTTTGAGGGAACTTCTAGACCGATTTACAAGCAATCCATTTATGGGTGTTATTGCAGGTACAGTCGTTACAATTTTGGTGCAAAGTAGTAGTACGACAACCGTATTGACGGTAGGACTAGTTAATGCGGGTTTCATGACCTTTAGACAAGCGATTGGTGTTATCATGGGGGCCAACATTGGGACAACCATGACAGCATTTATTATTGGTATAGATATTAAGGAATATGGATTGCCTATCCTTGCTGTAGGTGCATTTTTACTATTCTTTTTCAAAAGTAAGAAAGTGGCGAGCCTTGGTCAGACTGTTTTCGGTTTAGGCTCTCTGTTCTTTGGACTTGAAGTAATGAGTGGAGGAGTAAAGCCACTTCGATCATTACAGGCTTTTCAAGATTTGACGGTGAGTATGAGTGATAACCCGATTCTGGGTGTTATTGTAGGTACCTTATTTACAGTTATCGTCCAAAGCTCCAGTGCAACAATTGGAATCTTGCAGACGTTGTTGGGAGAAGGACTTGTCGATCTACAAGCAGCCATTCCTGTATTGTTTGGTGATAACATTGGTACAACGATTACGGCTGTTCTTGCATCCATCGGTGCAAGTGTAGGGGCGAAGCGTGCTGCTTTTGCTCACGTTATATTTAACGTGCTAGGTGCTACAGTATTCCTGATTTTACTCGTTCCATTCGAGAGGTATGTGAACTGGTTACAAACCTCAATGGATCTTGAGCCTGAAATGACCATTGCATTTGCGCATGGTTCATTTAACATTGCTAATACAATTGTTCAATTTCCGTTTATTGCAGTACTCGCATGGATTGTCATTAAGTTGGTACCAGGGAAGGATTCAGAAATTGATCACAAACCGCAGCATTTGGATCCGATCTTTATTGAACAATCTCCATCCCTTGCTTTAGACCAAGCAAAAGAAGAAGTTGTTCGTATGGGTGAATATGCTTATAAAGGTCTTGAAGAAACAAGCCTTTATTTGAACAATAAACAGCAAAAACACTCTGAACTTGCAATGCAGATTGAAGACGCTTTGAACAACCTTGATCGTAAAATTACGGATTATCTCGTTGATCTTTCTCAAGCTTCTCTTTCTGATGAGGAAAGTCATAAGCACTCTGCGCTCATGGATTCTGTTAGAGATTTAGAGCGTATTGGTGACCACTTTGAGAATATCATTGAGCTGATCGATTATAAAAACTCAAATAAAGTGAACCTTACTCCTCAGGCTATCGAGGACTTGAATACAATGTTTGACCTTACGCTAATGACCGTTAAGCAGGCGACAAGATCTCTTGAAACAATGAGCCGCGAAGAAGCATTGGCCGTTGTTCAAAAAGAGAATGAATTGGATCGCATGGAACGTAGTTATCGTAAGAAACACATCATCCGTTTAAACGAAGGTGTATGCACAGGGCAAGCAGGAATTGTATTCGTAGACATGATCAGCAACTTAGAACGTATCGGTGACCATGCCGTAAACATTGCTGAGGAAGTTTTGGGTGAAAAAGAAAGTTTATAATGTGAAAAAGGCGGCTGCCAAAGCCGTCTTTTTTTTGGATAAGCAACTTGAAATGTCAGGAAAGAAATGGAGAGTTATTATAGAAAGCTTGGTATCGAGATGAGAGCTTTAAATCAGTCACTTTTTATAGTCTTACACGCTCGCTTTTCTCGGAACGGCTACTTCCACATAAGGGAGGCGATGTGAAAGAATGTTCCATACATTATTTTTTATTCAAAAAACCCTTGAAAGGAAAAGGAGGGCGTGATATATTATTTTTGTCGCTGATTTGAAAGAGAAAAAAACAGTTGACGCCTTGAATAGAAAATGTTATATTATTAAAGTCGCTCACAAGCGATATTAATTGGCGGTGTAGCTCAGCTGGCTAGAGCGTACGGTTCATACCCGTGAGGTCGTGGGTTCGATTCCCTCCACCGCCACCAAACATACATAATTGAAAAACGTGGCGGTTGTGGCGAAGTGGTTAACGCACCGGATTGTGATTCCGGCATTCGTGGGTTCGATTCCCATCAACCGCCCCATGTGGACCCTTAGCTCAGCTGGTTAGAGCTATCGGCTCATAACCGATCGGTCGCAGGTTCGAGTCCTGCAGGGTCCACCACATCATGTTACGGAGGAGTACCCAAGTTTGGCTGAAGGGAGCGGTCTTGAAAACCGCCAGGGGCTTTACGGCCCGCGGGGGTTCGAATCCCTCCTCCTCCGCCATCATACATACTCAACGAAATAACATGATAGCACAGACCATTTTCAAAATAAGATGTAGCAAAAGTAGAAAAATTTTTTATTTCACATGGCTCGGTAGCTCAGTCGGTAGAGCAACGGACTGAAAATCCGTGTGTCGGCGGTTCGATTCCGTCCCGAGCCACTCTTTTTAAACAATCAAGTGATGCTTGGTTGTTTTTTTATGTTTTAAAATTTTCTTTCAGGGAATTCTTAATATCGTGATGCAAAACATTTGCTAATCAAAATTCCGTTTGATAATGTAAAATGTGAAGCGTAATGCTTCGGTTTTACATATTAATTTAAAGGAGGAGTTACATTATGGCTAAATTTGAACTACCAGAACTACCTTATGCTTATGATGCACTAGAACCTACTATTGATAAGGAAACAATGAACATCCACCATACGAAGCACCACAACGGATATGTGACAAAGCTTAACAATGCACTTGAAGGACATGCAGATCTTCAAGACAAGTCCTTGGAAGAGCTTCTTTCCAATAATCTTTCTGTTGTACCGGAAGATATCCGCACAGCGGTGCGCCGAAACGGTGGCGGCCACGCAAACCACAGCCTTTTCTGGACAATCATGTCTCCGAATGGTGGCGGTGAACCAACAGGTGACCTTGCTACGAAAATCAATGATACATTCGGTGGTCTCGATCAATTCAAAGAAAAATTTGAAGAAACGGCAAAAGGCCGCTTCGGATCTGGTTGGGCTTGGTTAGTAGTCAATAATGGTGACCTTGAAGTAATCGATACTCTTAACCAAGATTCTCCGATTATGGAAGGCAAAACTCCAATCTTAGGTCTTGATGTTTGGGAGCATGCGTACTACCTAAATTATCAAAACCGTCGTCCTGATTACGTTTCTGCATTCTGGAACGTTGTAAATTGGGATGAAGTGGCTAAGCGCTTCGACGCAGCTAAATAATTGAAAAATTACGGAGAGGCATGGATATGAATCCATGCCTCTCTTTTTGTATATCTCCTTTTGTTCTGAAAACACTAAAGGTGAACACAAAGGAGACATGGATATGGTGAGTAAGCTGCGTGTGTGGCTCAGCCACGAAAATGTATCAAAAGATTTATTGCTGTTACTTCTCATTGGAGGCTTATACTCTCTCGGTATATTCCTATCCAGTACATTTGTGAACATATACTTATGGAAACAATCCAATAGCTACATTGACATAGCTCTATATAATTTAGCCATCTATGTATTACAACCATTGACTTTCATTTTAGCGGGCAAATGCGCGAAGCGAATAGATCGTGTAATCGTATTGAGAACTGGTGTGACTGTTCTCTCTTTGTTTTTTTTAACTGTGCTACTTGTTGGTGAACGGGCAGCTACGTTCAATATTATGCTCGGATCACTATTGGGTGTAGGTTATGGCTTTTATTGGCTTGCTTACAATGTTTTGACCTTTGAAATTACCGAACCAGATACTCGTGATTTTTTCAATGGATTTCTTGGTGTGCTGCAATCTCTTGGTGGAATGACCGGTCCATTACTTGCCGGCTATATCATTTCCAGATTAAATAATTTTACTGGATACACCGTGATTTTCACAATTTCCTTCGGATTGTTCATTATTGCTGTTCTTGTGAGTTTTGGTTTATCAAGAAGGAAAGCTAAAGGGAATTTCTCCTTCCGCAGAATTGTATCAGAGAGAAAAAACAACTCAAACTGGAGACGCATATTGAACGCTCATGTGTCGCAGGGCTTTAGAGAGGGGACCTTCTTATTTGCTGTCTCCATCTGGATTTTCTTGATGACTGAAGATGAGTTATCTTTAGGTGTTTTCAACTTGGTGTATTCAGGTTTTTCTTTTCTCTTTTACTTTCTTGTCAGTCGTTGGGTTAAACCCAGGCGAAGGAAGAAGGCCATTTTCATATCAGGATTGGCTTTATATTTGAGTGTATTAATTTTACTATTCAGTGATACGATGGCTCTCCTGCTTATTTATGCAGGAATTGCAGGAGTGTTTTTCCCTATGCTCTATGTGCCGTATATTTCTTTGACTTATGATGTGATAGGGAAATCATGGAATGCTGCCGAAATGCGTATCGAGTATATTGTAGTCAGGGAGATTTTTCTTAATTTCGGAAGGGTGTTATCGATTGTGATCTTCCTCTTTGCAATTACCCTTATTTCTCCGGAAACTGGAATCCCATATATCCTGTTGATTGTCGGAGGCGGTCATTTCTTTATCTACTTCTTTGTGAAGGGAATAGACACACAGTGCACAGAATCGTCACATAATTGAAACCAATAACCCATGAGCTTCTTCTATTCTTAGGTGTATAAAAAATGCTATAATGAATGAAGCATGATAAGAAGGAGAGGAGTTCATGGGAAAGAAGCACAAAAATAAATCCAAGCATAAGTCACACCTTTCTTTCCGATTGAACGTGGTGTTTTTTGTTGTATTCCTAATATTCGCTGGAATTATACTCCAGCTCGGGGTCGTTCAAATTCTAAATGGGGAAGAGGCCCAGGAAGAAATTGACCGTACAGAAAACACAACGACCAGCATACCAGTACCGAGGGGAGAAATGTATGATCGGTATGGCCGTGTAGTGGTTGATAACCAACCTTTGTACTCGATTACCTACACACCACCAAAAGGTGTTCAGCCGAAAGACAAGCTCCAATTAGCTGAAGAAATATCTAAGTATATAGATATGGAGTATGAAGGGAAGTTAACGGATAGAGACCTTAAGGAGTACTTCTTTCTTCAAAACCAGGAAGAAGTAACGGCCCGTATTGAAAATGAAGACACGTCAGAATTAGATAATGGTGAAGTCTATCAACTTCAATTAGATAGCATTAAACAAGGTGAAATTGCCGGCTATGATAACCAAACGAAAGAAATCATAGCCATCAAGAAGGAATTAGATAAAGCATATGCTCTTGCACCTCACGTTCTGAAGAACACAGATATATCTGAAAGGGAATATTCTGTCGTAGCCGAACACCTAGCTGAGTTACCTGGGATCAATGTGACATCAGATTGGGAGCGTACATATCCGTACGAATCTACTTTCCGCAGCTATATTGGCAGTATCACATCGAAAGAACAAGGTGTACCGAGAGATCAACTTGATTATTTCATGTCGCTGGATTACAGCCGTAACGACCGTGTGGGAACAAGTGGGCTAGAGCAAGAGTATGAGGATGTTCTGAGAGGCAAGAAAGAAAAAGTACAATACGAAACCGATAAGAATAACCAGGTAATTAATTCAAGAGTTATTCGTGAAGGGCAGAAAGGAAAAGACCTCGTTCTCACGATTGATATGGAGTTGCAGGAAAGAGTGAATAAGATTGTTCAGGAGGAGCTGGAAGCAGCGATTCGCGAGGCTCCTGGTCCAAATAGACACCTGGAAAATGCCGTGGCGGTCGTTTCTGACCCAAATACAGGTGAAATACTAGCTATTACAGGTCAAACCTATAATAGAACTCCTGAAGAAGGAGAATCCAGATTCTCAGACACCTCTCACCAGGCGCTTTATAATTCCTATATGCCTGGATCCATAGTAAAAGGAGCTACTGTTCTGACTGGATTACACGAAGGGGCTGTGACACCTAATACTTGGATCAATGATAGACCTATTACAATTGCTCAAGGGCAAAAAGGTTCCTACACGAATAATATAGGTACAGTCAATGATATTGCAGCTCTTCAACAATCATCGAACGTGTATATGTACTTCCTTGCGATGTATTTGGGAGGGGAGTATAGTAACAATTATGATATGAACTCACTTTCATTAAGAGCAGGCACGTTTGACAATTTCATTTATAATTTTAACCAGCTCGGACTTGGTGCTAAAACGGGGATAGATTTTCCGTATGAAGGCTTAGGGTTTACAGGCGAACCTCAGAACCCTGGACACATCTTGGACTTCTCTATCGGCCAATTCAGCACCTACACACCAATGCAGTTAAATCAATATGTCTCCACCATAGCAAACGGTGGTGACCGAATGCAGCCTAGATTGGTTAAAAGTATTCACGAGCCGTCGCTTGAAACTGGGTTAGGTCCTATATATAAGGATTACAGTCCGCAGGTATTGAACCAGATTGAGATGGACCACTCTTATATTGAAAGAGTCCAGGAAGGGTTCAGGCAAGTCGCTCAAACGGATCAGGGAACGGCCAGCCATGTGTTCTCTAAAGAACCTTATGCTAAATATAAAATGGCTGTAAAAACAGGAACAGCACAATCAGTTAAAGCAGTCTTTGATGAAAATGGTGAAAGAACAACTTATAAAAATCTATTAAATAAAACTCTGGTTGGATACGCACCTTCGGATGATCCGGAAATTGCTTTTTCCATTGTCTCTCCTTATTTAGGAGAAGAGGCATCAAGCACATTTAATATAAGTAATAATATTGGTGCTCGCATTGGACAAGCATATTTTGAATTGAAAGAGGAACGGAAAGAGAACGGAATTACCACGAATAATTCAACTGAAGAAGCAGAAACTGAGGAGTGATACGACTTGTATCACTCCATTTTTTATATTAACAGAAGAATCGAGTGTATGATCTAACCATAAAGGGGGGCTATTCAACAAAAAACGCCAATTTACAAAACCTTTACGTTTGGTTCATATGTCATTAAAACTCTCTCGTTAATATATAAAATGTGAGTTGGCCAAGCCGTCAAACACAAAACCTAAACACATAAATAGGGGGAGAAAGAAATGAAAAACTTTAAAAGTTTAGCACTAATGCTTATGTTCATCCTAGTGCTGGGAGTACTAGCAGCTTGTGGAGGATCCGAAGAGGAGCCGGCAGCTGAAGAAGACACAAACGGTGAAGGATCTGAGGAAGTTTCCGGACCAATTGCTATTGATGGATCTTCTACTGTATTCCCAATCATGGAAAACTTGACTTACACTTACAATCAGGAAAACCCTGATGTGAATGTAACAGTGAACTCTTCAGGTTCCGGCGGTGGATTCAAAAAATCTACAGCAGGTGAAATTGATCTAAGTAACGCTTCTCGTCCTATTAAAGAAGAAGAAATGGCAACTGCTGAAGAAAACGACATTCAATTAGAAGAACTAGAGCTTGCATATGATGGTCTTTCTGTTGTTGTTAGTCAACAAAACGATTTTGTTGAAGAATTGACAATTGAGCAACTGAAACAAATCTTCCTTGAGTCTTCAGACGCTACTATGTGGTCTGATATCAATCCAGAGTGGCCGGAAGAGGAAATCAAAATCTTCAGCCCTGGGCATGATTCCGGTACATTCGACTACTTCAACGAAGTAATCCTTGAAGAAGAACCAATGAAAGAAGGTTCTAACACTACACTTTCTGAAGATGACAACGTACTTGTTCGCGGTATTGAAAATGATCCAAATGCGATCGGATTCTTCGGATATGCTTACTATGCTGAAAACGAAGATGTATTGAAAGTTCTTGGAATTTCTGAAGGTGGAAACGAAGCTGTAAAACCAAACCCTGAAACAATTCAAGATGGTTCTTACACACCACTTTCCCGTCCGCTATTCACTTACGTAAACGTAAATGCTTATAAAGAAAAAGCACAAGTTCGTGATTTCGTTGAGTACACTTTGAACAATGCTGGAAAAGCTGCTGAAGAAGTAGGGTATGTAGCACTTCCTGAAGACAAGTATCAAGAGCAACTTGAAACAGCTAAAAGCTGGGCAGAGTAATTGATTTGAAAACCTAACAAGGAAGGTGAGACTTAATTTGGAGTCTCACCTTGCCTTATGGATGAGAGGAGTTTTTAACATGGACAAGGGGTTACAATCAGAGGGAAAAATGATTGACGTCCAACAAATGATTGAAAGGAATAAGAACAAGAAAAGTTTCGGGGAAAGAATAGAGAAAATCATTCCTTTTTTCTTGCTTCTTTGTGCTGCAGTTAGTGTCTTAACAACTGTAGGGATATTGTTTACCTTGTTGAGAGAGTCTATTGGCTTCTTTTCCAATGTGTCCTTAATTGATTTTTATACAGGAACAAGTTGGTCACCATGGTCTGGTGAGTATGGAGTTGCTCCATTGATTGGTGGTACGTTACTCATTACTTTGATCGCCACTCTTGTAGCTGTACCTTTGGGACTTATGTCTGCCATATTTTTGAGTGAATATGCAAATGATAAAGTAAGACGCGTCATTAAACCTGTTCTTGAAGTATTAGCAGGAATCCCGACGGTCGTTTATGGTTATTTCGCTTTAACGTTCATTACACCAATGTTTCAAGCTTTCATTCCTGATTTAGGAATTTTCAACGCGCTGAGTGGTGGTTTTGTAGTCGGTATTATGATTATTCCAATGGTTGCATCCCTTTCTGAAGATGCAATGAACTCTGTTCCTAACGCTTTACGAGAAGGAGCTTACGGATTAGGTGCTACAAAATTAGAAGTAGTATTCAAGGTTGTCCTACCTGCCGCACTTTCTGGAATCGTTGCATCCATCGTTCTGGCGATTTCAAGAGCGATCGGAGAAACAATGATTGTAACGATTGCTGCAGGAGCAACACCTAATCTGACGTTCAATCCGACAGAATCCATCCAAACCATGACTGCTTTCATTGTACAGGCAGCCACAGGGGATACCACTTTCGGATCTACCATTTACTACAGTTTGTATGCAGTAGGAATGACATTGTTTGTTTTCACGCTTGTCATGAACCTTATTGCTCAGTACATTTCTGGTAAGTTCAGGGAGGAATATTGATGCTTGGTCAAAATGAACAAAATATCAAGAAACGTATGGAAGGGAGAGTAGCCATCAACAAAATCCTAATGGTGTTGTTTGGTCTGGCTACTGCAGTGGGGTTAGTCTTTCTAGTCTTACTTTTTTATCGTGTATTGACTCAAGGAATTGGTTATTTAAGTCTTGATTATATTATGAGCTTTCCAGCCCCATATCCAGAAAAAGCCGGTATTTACGCTGGGTTAATCGGTTCAGTATTCTTAATGATTATCGTTGCGATTTTCTCAGTTATCATAGGTGTAGCAACTGCGATCTATTTAGAAGAATATGCACCAAAAAATAAGTTTACGGACTTTATCAGAGTGAATATCCAAAACTTAGCAGGTGTACCTTCCATTGTATTCGGTCTACTTGGTTTGACATTCTTCGTTTATATGTTTAATTTCGGGTATACACTCATTGCGGGTGGATTGACAATGGCTTTGTTGATTCTTCCAGTTATTGTAGTAGCTGCTCAAGAAGCTGTGCGTTCCGTTCCAGCCGAAATCAAGGAAGCATCCTATGGTATGGGAGCTTCTAAGTGGCAAACGATCGCACGTGTGATAATGCCAGCTGCTATTCCGGGTATTCTTACTGGTGCAATTATCGCTTTGTCTCGTGCCATTGGTGAGACGGCTCCACTAATCATCGTAGGTGCCGCTACTGCGATCTACACGTTACCAGATTCATTATTAGCTAAATACACGGTTATGCCGATCCAGATCTATAACTGGACAGGTAGACCTCAAGAAGAATGGCAGTACGTTGCAGGAGCAGGAATTATAGTACTATTAGCTGTTTTACTACTCATGAATTCAATTGCTGTCTTAATCAGAAACAAATATCAACGTCGTCTTTAATTAGGATGAGGAGGGTTTCAACATGAATAAAGTAATGGAAGAGAAAACAAATAAAAATGTAAATCAAGGGACAAAGAAGCCTGAGGTAAAAAAAGAGGGAATCAAAAAAGAGAACGCCAATAGTATTATCGAAGTCAATGATTTGAACTTATGGTATGGTTCAGACCAAGCGTTATATGAAGTAAGCATGGATGTACCAGAAAAACAGGTAACGGCAATTATCGGACCTTCTGGTTGTGGAAAGTCTACTTTCTTAAAAACACTAAACCGCATGGTAGAAATGATACCAATCGTTAAAACTTCTGGATCAATTAAGTATCGTGATCAGGAAATCTTCAGCAGTAAATATAAAGAGGAATACCTTCGTACGAAGGTAGGAATGGTTTTCCAAAAACCAAACCCATTCCCTAAAAGTGTTTATGATAACGTTGCTTATGGACCAAGAATCCATGGCATTAAAAAGAAAGAAGTATTAGATCAAATCGTTGAGAAAAGCTTAAAGGGTGCTGCTATCTGGGATGAGCTGAAAGATCGCCTCCACGAGAATGCATACGGTCTTTCTGGAGGACAGCAACAGCGTGTATGTATCGCTCGTGCTTTAGCGGTTGAACCGGATGTGATCTTAATGGATGAACCGACTTCAGCATTAGACCCGATCTCTACAGCGAAAGTAGAAGAGCTTGTTCAAGAGTTAAAAGAAAAATACAGCATTATCATTGTTACACACAACATGCAGCAGGCCGCGCGTATTTCAGATAAAACGGCTTTCTTCTTAAATGGAGAATTAATTGAGTTCGCTGACACAGATGACTTGTTCCAAAACCCTCACGATAAGCGAACAGAGGACTATATCACTGGACGCTTCGGTTAATATTTACAGGGGGGATTTCTATGTCAATCCGTGTTCACTTCGAAGAAGAACTCGAAGACTTAAAGCAACAAATTAAAGAGTTAGCTCATGATACGAAAGATTCACTTGACCAAGCGATTTATGTCCTGTATCAAAGGGACGTTGAGGCTGCAAAAAAAATTCTCGAAGATGATGCAGTTATCGATCGTAAGGAAGAAAAGATAAACGATGATGCTATTTTAATGCTGGCGAAGCAACAGCCGGTAGCAAGGGATCTGAGAAGAATCATTATTGCGATTAAAATATCCAGCGATTTGGAGCGTATGGCCGATCACTCGACCAATATTGCAAAGGCGACGATTCATTTAGGTGAAGATCATGGGATTGATATTGATCCTGAATTGCGTGAAATGGCTGTCCTAGCCATGGATATGGTGGATTTGGCGATTAAATCCTTTGAGTATGAAGATATATCGCTAGCAAAAAAACTTGCTGAAATGGATGACGTTGTAGATAAAAAATATGGTTCAATTGTAAAAGAAATGCTGGAATTGACGGCGATTAACCCAGAACAAATCCAGCACATTATGCAGATGGCTTATGTAGCCAGGTATATTGAGAGGTTCGCTGATCATATTACAAACATCGGTGAGAGTATCTTTTATCTGGTGAAGGGAAGAACTTATGATCTAAATAAGTAAAAGAAGGAAAGACATGAATCGATTTTTCGATTCATGTCTTTTTTGTTTCCGGTTTTATTATCAATAAAGAAGATTAGATATCATGTGGTAAAGACATAATGGTGCAATATGGATCATGAATCATGCCAATGATAAAAGGAGAAAATAAAAAAACCGCATGAGAGCGGTTTTTTTACTTAGATGTAATAGCTTCAGCAATTTCTTGTAGAGACATTCCTGAATTTAGTGTAGCCTGACCAATCTGTATATAGCGGCTGTAATCATTTTCTTTCATGAAAGTTTCAAACTCGTAAGCATCCTCAATGATATTAGCCTGTATTAATTTTCTGCTGATTTCATCTGTAGTAGTACCCGAGACAATGTCAATAGAAAAAGTGGTTACAGGCTCCTTAATAGGGGGAGGAGGCGACGCCTTTTTATTATTCTTTTCCTGCATAGACTTCCACTCATCTATTGTTACCGTTCGATACCCTTCACTTTCGAGCTGTTCAATCAATTCATCCGTTTTATATTCTTCTTTCGAGGCTGTTTTGGGTGTAGCATCTATATTCCAATAGGATATAGCAAACACAAGAGTAGCTGTAAGTAATCCTAGGGCATAGGATCGTATCCATTGTGTCATGTTTGAACACCACCGCTTTTTTGCTGTTGGATCATCGAATGGACATCATGCTCACTCAAGTTCGTTTGTTTTGCTATGTAATGGGTTTTATAGCCTTTTTGATACATGGATATAACAGTATCGATTAAGGGAAGGCTTTGCCGGCTTTGAGGGGGTTCCACTTTCCGCGGGGGCTGTTTCATAATTTCCTGAGTTAAATCTTCAGCCAGAAGCTCTTCTTCTAAGACCTTCATTTTCTTTTTGAGCTGGTAGTTGCTTTGCATCATTGTCATGTTAATCTGTTCGACTTGGTTTTCAAGTTCTTTCATTCGATCATTCATGAAATATGAAAGAACGAAAAGGCCAATGCCAACTGCAGCCAATGTACCAATCACATAAATCAATCTGTATCACTCCTTTGGTTGTCCACATTTATTTATATCATAGAATTAGATGCGTGACTATGGGATATTTCACCGTTTTTAGGTCAATAACTACTTGAAAGGTTTACGCGTTTTTGGTATTATGTATTAGTCTGATAATGTGAATGAGACAGTGAATAGCTTTTATGATTAGGAGGAATAATAATGCGCGTAAACATTACACTTGCATGCACCGAAACTGGTGACCGCAATTATATTAGCACAAAAAACAAGCGTAAAAACCCAGAGCGTCTAGAGCTTATGAAATATAGCCCACGCGTAGGGAAGCACACGCTTCACCGTGAAACAAAGTAAGCAGTAGGATTATTTCCTACTGTTTTTTTTATATCTAAAGCTCTGCCGTGTCCTGGTCGTCTATGAATTGTTGAACAGAGATTTGAAAAGGAGGAGCGGGAAATGGAAAAGAACGAACTACGGTTCAAAGGAAAAAAGATCCTCCAGGATATAAGTGTGAAGGAGAAACTCCATATTGAGGGAAAAATGCATGAGAGTTTGTTCAAGAGTGAAATATGGAAGTTAGCCGATGTGGTGGGTGTTACGTTATCTCAAACGCATGAATGGTCTACAGAACCGATCATCGAAGAAGGGTGGCGGTCCGGGAAGAAGATTGTCGTACCTAAATGTATTCCAGAGAGTAGAGAGATGAAGTTTTACCATTTGGAGAAGTATGATCAGTTGGAAAGAGTTTATTTCGGTTTAAGAGAACCTAAGCCCGAGCAATCAGCAGTTGTGAGCAAAAACGATATTGATTTACTACTTGTACCAGGGTTATTGTTTGATGAAAAAGGATACAGAATAGGGTATGGTGGAGGGTATTTTGATCGATTTATTGAAGGTTTTCGG
Source organism: Halobacillus faecis (assembly GCF_007991335.1). Taxonomy (GTDB): domain Bacteria; phylum Bacillota; class Bacilli; order Bacillales; family Halobacillaceae; genus Halobacillus; species Halobacillus faecis. The sequence continues at coordinate 115,545 of NZ_BJYD01000003.1, forward strand.
GGGAAGACTTTGATGATTGCTTCCGAGCGACAAAAATACTCACCACTTCCTTTGGAAGAATATGATCAGAGAGTGGAATTTATCCTTACAGAAACCGGCATCCGATCTACATACAATCTCTAACTGAGATGATGTCACAAAACATTCAATCATTGTGAAGTGTTGAGCAATCTTATGAGTTATAATGAGGTTAGATTCTATTGAGGAGGGATTGGGTTGGAACATGTAAATCGAGTGGCATTAATCGGTACAGGTGCCGTGGGTTCGAGCTATGCGTTCGCTTTATTGAATCAGGGAGTGGCAGATGAATTGGTCATGATTGATTTGAACAAGGAGAAATCAGAAGGCGATGCCATGGACTTAAATCATGGTCTTGCCTTTGCGCCTGCAAACAAGAAGATATGGTTTGGGGATTATGCCGATTGTGAGAGCGCTGATCTTGTCGTTATTACAGCAGGAGCGAATCAGAAACCAGGCGAAACAAGGCTGGACTTGCTTGAGAAGAATACAGCCATCTTTAAGTCCATTGTTGATTCTGTTATGAAAAGTGGTTTTGATGGGATTTTCCTTGTAGCCACAAACCCTGTTGATATTTTGACTTACATGACGTGGAAGTTTTCCGGTCTTCCCACTGAACGTGTCATCGGGTCAGGTACAATCCTGGATACAGCTCGATTACGTTTCAAACTAAGTGAGTATTTTAATATCGATACCCGTAATGTCCATGCGTACATTATGGGTGAGCACGGAGACTCTGAGCTCCCGGTTTGGAGTCACGCAAATGTAGCGGGCCGCTCTGTGTTTGATCGTATTAAAGACCACCCTCATTTGTATGATGTAAAAGACCTTGAAGGTATTTTTGAACAGGTCAGGGATGCAGCCTATCACATTATCGAACGTAAAGGAGCTACCCATTATGGAATTGCAATGGGGCTTGTTCGGTTAACGAAAGCAATTCTTCACAATGAGAACGCCGTTTTAACTGTATCCGGTTATTTACAGGGACAGTATGGCATGGCTGACCTATATATAGGTGTGCCTGCCATTGTAAATCGCAAAGGAATCCAAGAAATCATTGAATTGAACCTCGATCAGGACGAACGGGACAAATTTCACGCGAGTGCTTCCTTATTAAAAGAGGCGATGGAACCTGTTATTCATAACAACGTGTATAAGGATGACGACTCAGGCGAAAAATAAGTTCACCTAACCATAGAAGAGGTGGATGAGATGCGTCAATTTTTCAGGTGGGTCATGATCATCGGCTCGGTTATAGCAACGGTTTATAAATACCGTTACAAAGCGTTGGACTTCGTTACGAAGGTCCCTTTCCTTCGTAAGCTCCTTGTCCGGTTGTCCATGAACATTCCTTGGATTCGGCAGAAATTTCTTTCTCAAATGTTTCGTGGGCTATGAATATAATGAGCTGTCAGGGTATGATTCCTGGCAGCTTTTTTAATGCTTTCAATTAGCTCCGTAACAAAGGGGCATGATATGATGTAGGTGTTATTGAGGGGGTTGCAACGTGTTTATTGAACAAGAGTATTATTTATGGAAACTTACCTATGACTTGGTTGTATCACAAGATTTTCAAGTGCTTAATATAAGTGCAGAGCGCGGAGAAGTTTGGCTTGAGAAAGAACAGGATTGGCAAACTCATGTCGTCCGTTTAACTCATAAACAAGTCAATTGGAAAAATGAGCTGCGGAGAGATCTGGAAAAATCCTATCGGCAGTTGTCTCAAAATAAAAAATTATTTCGTGGCGGCAAAGTCCAATTCCACGTTGTGTATATTTCGGAATACCCTCCTGTGGAAGAGTGGGAAAATGTAGAAAACGACATCTCTTCACAAAAAAATCCAATTTTTCTTTACTATATGGATGACGAAAACAAAGCAATAGAAAAGAAAAAGTTTTATGATACCTTTGAATTAGATGAGCCTCTCATTGATCAACAGGTTAGTGAAGCAGAAATGGAGGCTATGCTTCCCTATTTGAAGCATCAGCTTGTAAAGAAACAGCAAGATCAAAGAAAACAAATCATGTCGATCTTTGATTATGGCAAACCTCGAATGACCTACTTTTTACTCGCTGTCAACGTATTGATTTTTCTCTATATTGAATGGGTAGGTGATAGTACATCTGTTGAAACCCTCATCCAGTACGGTGCGAAATTCAATCCAGCAATAATGGAAGGGGAATGGTGGCGAATTGCTACATCCATGTTTCTGCATATAGGAATTCTCCATCTTTTTATGAATATGTTTGCCCTCTATTACTTAGGCACAGCCGTTGAAAAATTGTATGGAACATGGCGTTTTACATGGATTTATTTACTTTCGGGTTTATTTGGTGGTGTGGCGAGTTTTATGCTGAATCCTCATGTGGCAGCTGGAGCATCAGGGGCCATTTTCGGGTTGTTTGGGGCGCTCTTGTTTTTTGGTGTCCAGCATAAACAGTTGTTTTTCCGAACCATGGGTTGGAACCTCATATTTATCGTCATCCTCAATATTTCATTCGGACTGCTCGTTCCACAAATTGATAATGGAGCACATATCGGAGGAATGGTCGGAGGTTTTATTGCAACTGCGGCTGTACGTATGCCTAAACAGATGAACAGGTTCAAACAGCTGGCTGCTCTTGTTGTCTTTTTATTACTTATCTCAAGCATGGCGTATACAGGCTATGTGGGGCTATTCAATGATGCGAAAGGGTTTAGCGAGGTACAAAAGACACAGGAGCTAAATCAATCGGGGGCCTATGATGAAGTGATTGCAATCACGAGTGAAGCCTTGGATAATCCCGGTCAATATGAAGCTGCTCTGCGTTTCAACAGGTCGTTTGCGTATTTACAAAAAGGTGAGACGACTGCAGCCAGAAAAGATTTACTCCGAGTTATAGAACTCTCACCTAATATGGCAGAAGCTCATTACAATTTAGCCCTCCTCTATCAACAAGTGGGAGAAGAAGAGAAAGCGGCTGACCATGCGGAACGAGCCGCTGACATTAACCCTGATCAAAAAGACTTTAAAGAGCTATATGAAAACCTCCGTTAATATGACTGAATGAGGCGATGTTTTTTTCCAGTATCATCCTCATACAGGACAATTAAATGTTTACCTTTTTTATCAAAGAGAATAAGAGGAATATAACTTTGAATCGGGTGGGAAGATTTTGTATCACTTATGCCCAGCACATAGTTTTTATACAAACCTTCCCATAGTTGTCCTTTTATTCTCTCTGAGTCATCCTCATTCGTTCCAGGTAGCGGCTTGTCTTTATAATCAGCTAGATCAGTCAAAGGGACGAGAGTGTAATCTTCTTTGTTGATGCCATAATACGTCAGCAGTTCCTCCCATTGCACTTCCAGTTGTTGCTGGATGGAATGGTTGAGTCTCTTTTTCCATTCTTCCTCCTCCTGATTTGCTGGTTCTTTGAATGCGGTCCGCTTAGAATGAGGGGAATCAATGACGTAAAGCTCGTCCTTCGAACTTGCCTGTATGCTTTTTATCGGTCCACTATCTTCATGTATTTCCCCATGATGAAAAGAGATGGCCTGATATTTCTGACTATCTTCCCCGTGAAGAGACGTTTCCTTATTGATCTTTGATGTATTTTCCTCCCACTTGCTCACTACACCTTTTAGTCGTCCATTTACATATAAAAGGGAGACATCCTGTCTCAAGTACATGGCTTTATCACTCTCAGAAAACATGTTCCATAGGATTTCATACTCGTCCTCGTCTTCTTCAGCAGCAAAATTCAAGGAAGTTCCGTACGATCGAAAATCACTACCCTCGTCCAAAGGAAAATATTTGATGACCGCTTCTTCATTGAAGTATTGAGTATAAATTGCGATGAATATGGCTAAGGCCAATGGACCAAGTACCCAATGTACCCACACTTTTCTCAAACCATCATCTCCTCATACATCCTCTCTGCATAGGTGATCTATAGTTCAGGATATGTTCCGTTTTCGAAGGACATGCGTATTATCCTGCCTCTTCCTTGTGTATGAATAATTGGATTTGGAAGAAACTATGCGAAGAAGGTTAAGAGGAGGGTGCGTTTTGGAAGAACAACGCTTATTTGATAGTTATGAAAAAAATGTATCGTATCTCAAAGATCGGCTTGGAGTGGAAGAAAGCTTTGATATGGTTCATCTCGATCTTGTCTACGCCGGTAGAGGTATGTCCTTATTCCTTGTAGACGGCTTTGTAAAAGATGATATTCTTCACTATTTAATGAAGCTCCTCTCAAGATTAGACCCTGATCAACTAGACCCGGACCCTCTTGAAAAGTTATTAAAAACCCATCTTCCTTATGTGGAGTTAGAGAAGAAAAAAGATTTGAATGCAGCTGCGGATTGGGTGTTGGCAGGTCCTACAGCACTGGTCGTCGAAGGCGTCGATGAAATTATTATGATTGATGCTCGTACTTATCCTGTCCGTGGGCTTCAGGAGCCTGATCTTGAAAGGGTAGTTAGAGGATCGAGAGATGGATTTGTAGAGACGATTATCTTTAATACGGCTTTAACGAGAAGAAGGATCAGAGACCGTTCGTTGAGAATGGAATATTTACAAGTCGGACGCCGGTCATTGACGGATGTGTGTATTTGTTATGTCAAGGATATTGCTGATTCCGATCGTGTCGAAGAATTGAAGAAAGTATTGCAGGATATTGATACGGATGCGCTCCCTATGGCAGAAAAGACTATTGATGAATATATCAGCGGTCGTTATTGGAACCCTTATCCAGTTATTCGGTACACGGAACGTCCTGATACAGCAGCTGCCCACCTTTATGAGGGGCATATTCTTGTCATTATTGACGGATCCCCAAGTGTCATGATTACTCCATCAACCTTTTGGCATCATCTTCAACATGCAGAGGAATATAGGCAAAAGCCGTTGGTAGGTGCGTATTTGCGTGCCGTTCGCTTTTTTGCTTTCTTTGCCTCCATTTTCATTTTGCCTCTGTATTTTCTTTTTTCTAAAAGGCCGGATTTGCTTCCTGAAGCTCTTGCATTTATTGGACCTACCGACACGGGAACGCTTCCGCTCATCGTCCAGTTTTTAATCGCGGAAATAGGCATAGATATGCTGCGTATGGCAGCCATCCATACCCCCTCTACGCTGGGCACCGCTCTCGGTTTAGTGGCTGCAATATTAATTGGTCAAGTAGCAGTAGAGGTTGGTCTGTTTTCAAGCGAAGTCGTTTTATATTTGGCTCTTGCTGCTATTGGTACGTTTGCTACTCCTAGTTACGAATTTGGACTTGCTGATCGAATAACAAGACTTGTGCTGCTTCTGGTTACGGGTTTATTCGGATTAAAAGGGTATGTGTTGGGAGTAACACTGTGGCTCCTCTACATTTCCAGCATGAAGTCTTTCAAAACGCCGTACCTGTGGCCATTTCTACCTTTTTCATGGAAACCGTTAAGAGATGTGCTGCTTCGTTCTCCGATTCCTTTAAAAAACAGGAGACCGGCATTTTTGCACCCAGATGACCCTGATCGTTAAGTGATCAGGGTTTTTACGTTTTCAAGTCTTAAAGGTATTGGTATAATGAATGGTGGTGATGAAGAATGAAAACGATTTATGACATTCAGCAATACTTAAAAAAATTCGGAACGATCATTTACATAGGTGACAGGCTGGCCGATCTAGAGATGATGGAGGAGGAAGTTAGGGAGTTGTACCAAGCCCAATGTATGCCTTCAGAAGACTATCAAATGGCTATCCTGCTTTTAAGAAGTGAAATCGCGAAACAAAAGGATCGTCAAACAGGGGAGGAAAAGCGATGAGTCAATATTATGTCGGCGCAGACATCGGTGGAACAACAGTGAAATTGGCTATTATTAAGGAAAACGGTACAATTACGAAAAAATGGGAAATTCCAACCAATACAGACAATAAGGGAGAAGCCATTCCTTCTGATATCGCAGCGTCCATTTCAAACACTCTTAAAGAAGAGAACATTGATCCAAGTATGGTGGTAGGGATTGGCGCAGGAGCTCCAGGGTTCGTCGATACCACGACAGGTTATATTCATGAAGCCGTGAATATCGGTTGGAAAGATTTTGACTTCGGAAACCTTCTTGCAGACTTGACAGGAATGGATGTATGGGTAGATAACGATGCTAATTTGGCTGCTTTAGGTGAAAATTGGCTGGGTGCCGGAGCAGGGTGTACGGAACTGATTGCGGTTACCCTTGGTACTGGTGTAGGTGGTGGCATTATTGCAAATGGCCAGATCCTTAATGGAGCTAATGGGACAGCAGCCGAACTCGGACATGTCACCGTAGTACCTAATGGAGGAGCTCCTTGTAACTGTGGAAAGACCGGGTGTCTTGAGACCGTTTCTTCAGCGACAGGTATTGTTAGAAAAGCAAAAGAAGCAGCGGAACAACACAGTGAATCTAAACTGAATAGGTATATAAATGAGGGAACGTTGACATCCAAAGATGTATTCGAAGCATCAAAGGCTGGCGATGAGGCAGCAAGTGCTGTGATTTCAGAGATTACAGATGTACTCGGAATGGCAATAGCAAACATGGCCATTGCGATCAATCCAGAAAAAATCGTGGTCGGTGGCGGAGTATCCAAAGCGGGAGATTTGCTGCTTGATCCCCTGGAAAAAGCTTACCGGAAATATGCTTTACCGAGAACAGCTGAAGCATCGAGCTTTGGCATAGCTGAATTAGGTAATGATGCCGGTGTGATTGGTGGAGCATTCTTAGTTAAAAAGAATAAATAAAAATTGGAGCCTCGAGGCTCCAATTTTTTTGTGGGCACATGTATAAAATTTGTAAAAATATTTTAATCGCTAGGACTTCTTTTTATCATGTTTTTGTCTTATGATAAGAAAAGCTCCACCCTGTCATTTAGAAAATGATGGAAAATATAAATTTTATGAAACTTTTATGGGACCATTTACGTCATATATGAAGAAAGAGTTTAATATGGATTATAAGTGGAAATTGTTAAAGAAGATTAGGAACCTGGTTAATTTTTGTTAAAATGGACCAGTATCGTACTAGAGGAGGAACCATGATGCAATGGAGAATGAAGAACATGCCATTATTTATCATTGCGACATTGTTATTTGGTCTGAAAACGTATGTCGTTTATAGATTCATGTTCGACTTATCGATTGAGAATCCAATGCAAGAATTCATACTTTTATTTAATCCGATTGCCAGTGCCTATCTGATTTTTGCTATCAGTGTATGGATGAAACCTAAAAATCAAATGAAATATTTACGCTGGACGACATTGATCGGTTCATTGGTCTTATTCTTAAACCTGATTTTTTATAGGAATTTTACAGACTTTATTACCATCCCCGTGCTGTTTCAAGGAAACAATGCCGCAGACCTTACAGGAAGTTTTTTGACATTGCTTCATATGGAAGATATTTTCATCTTTGCCGATGTAGCGCTTGTGTGGTACTTGAGCCGCAAAAAGTTTGACCTTACTGTCAAGCTGCCAAAACGAGGGAAAATTGCGGCTACAGCAGTTACATTTTTGCTTCTGGCCGGGAATGTTGTGCTTGCAGAGATTGAACGCCCAATGCTTTTTGTACGGGCCTTTGACCGCGAATATCTGGTGAAGAATATTGGGATCTACAACTACCATCTATATGATGCAACGATGCAGACAAAAACGAAAGCTCAGCGTGTATTTGCAGATGGCAGTGAAATCAGTGAAATAGAAACCTATTTAAAAGAAAACTCTCCTGATCAAACAAATAAAGATTCGGAGTTATATGGAATTGCAGAGGATAAAAACGTCATTTTTGTAAGTGTCGAATCTTTCCAGAACTTTCTGTTCGATTCAGAGATCAATGGGATAGGAACGACACCATTCCTTAATGATTTGAAACAAAGTAAAGATACCATTACTTTTGAAAACTTCTACCATCAAACAGCACAAGGAAAAACATCGGATTCGGAGTTCATTGTTGAGAATTCCCTTTATCCGTTGGGAAGAGGTTCTGTGTATTTCACACATGCAGGGAACGAATACAATGCTTTGCCTGAAATATTGAATGAAGAAGGTTACGAAACATCCGTTTTTCATGCCAACAATGCAAGCTTTTGGAATAGGGACGTCATGTACGACAATGTAGGGTACGACCAGTTCTATGATGAGAAATCATACGAAGTTACCCCTGAAAACTCTTTTGGTTGGGGTCTGGAAGACAAAGCATTTTTTGAGCAATCCGTTAAATATTTGCAATCACAGGAAAAACCGTTCTACAGTAAATTCATAACTTTGACTCACCATTTCCCGTTTGAACTCCCTGAAGAAAAAGCAAATATTGATAAATACGACTCTAATTCTAAAACATTGAATTCTTATTTCCAAACCGCTCGTTATACGGATGAAGCATTGGAGCAGTTCTTTCAGCAGTTGAAAGATGCCGGTATATATGAAGATTCCATTATCGTTCTAATGGGTGACCATTATGGAATTAGTGATTTCCACAATAAAGCTATGGGACAATTCTTAGGAAAAGATGTGGATCCTTACGTACAAACACAACTGCAGAGAGTTCCTTTTATGATCCACATACCAGGATACGAAAATGGCGGAGTACAGGATAAAGTTGTCGGTCAAATCGATGTCAAACCGACATTGCTCCATCTCCTTGGCATTGAAGAGAATGGAGATTTAACCTTCGGCGATAATATGTTTGCTGAAAAGAATAAAGACTTCGTTGCTCTAAGAGACGGCAGCTTCATTACTGAAGATTATTTGTATTCAAATGAAACATGTTATGATCGCTCTACAGGAGAACCACTTCCTGAAGAGAATGCAGAAGCCTGCCAGCCCATTAAAGAAGAAGTGAGTAAAGAAATGAATTACTCAGATAATATCATTTATGGTGACTTGTTCAGGTTCTACGATTTTAACCAAACAGGAAAATAAAGAAAGGCCGCTAGGAGACCATCTTAGCGGCTTTTTTGGTGTGAGATTGAAAAGTGAATGGTTTGGCAAGCGGCATTAGAAGTTCAAATCATCTCGTACTTAGAAATCTGAAAAAACTGGTAAGCTTTACAGGGGAAAATATTAAAATCCCTTACCAGCTTTTACTGCGCTATTCACATAAATTCATACATATAAGGGTAATGATATTTACAAACAACGTTTTATGGAGAGTGGGAAAAGTATGTTTCGTTTTGAGCATGTGTACCAAGGGGTTCTACAAGATATTAATTTTACAATTGAAAAGCAGGATAAAGTCATTCTCTTCGGCCCTTCAGGCGCCGGCAAGAGTACATTATTATTCTTATTGAATCGGCTGAATGACCCGGAGAAGGGGGACATTTTTTTTAACGGGAAACCGATTGAGGAGCATTCAATCACTGCTCTGAGAAAACAAGTGGGTCTCGTCCTCCAGGCACCTAATTTATTTCCGGGAACCGTGTTGGATAACATTAAATACGGCCCATCCTTGTTTGGTGAATGGGAAGACCATCAAGGGAAAAAATTATTGGATTACGTTCAACTTCCTTCCGACTATTTAGAAAGAGACGTAGATCAGCTCTCGGGGGGAGAGAGACAACGGGTATCCTTAGCGAGGACATTGGCCAATTCACCTGAAGTTTTATTACTCGATGAGCCGACCAGTGCTTTGGATTATCGTACGGCAGAAGAAATTGAAGAGGTACTGGAGTGCTTGATGGAAGAACATCAGCTCACTATGCTCATGGTTACTCATAACTTGAATCAAGCACGTAGACTTGGTACCCGTGGGTTGTTTATTAGTGATGGGAAAATTGTAGAAGACGGAAAGATACCAGATATGTTTGATCAGCCGAAGACAGAAGAACTTGCGAAGTTTTTAGAGCAGTAGGGAGGAAGAAGGTTTGGAACCAGAAATATCGAATCAGTCGTTATTCTTTTTAATTATATTCGTCATTGTTCCTTTAGCTTTGTCTTATTATTATCAGCTTGGTGTAAGCAAAAATGTTATTTGGTCCACGGTAAGAGGAACGGTCCAATTGTTTGCCATCGGGTACATATTAACATTCCTTTTTGATCTACCCGCCCGTTATGGGATTCCTTTTATGTTGACAGTCATGATTATCATTGCGACTTTTCATGCCAGGCAAAAAGGGAAGGACTTGCCTTATGTTGGGTTTATACTTTTTGGAGGACTTTTAGCTATAGAGGTTGGGGTACTAAGTTTGTGGCTCTTGTTTGACATGATTCAGTTTAGACCTTCTGAGGTCATCCCCATGAGTGGCATGGTCATTGGTAATAGTATGACTGCTATGGGGCTGGCTCTTGAACGGATGAAGACTGAGTTCAAAGAAAACAACGGACGGTTGCTCGCTTCCTTATCCTTAGGGGCAGAACCGAAACAGGCCTCTCACCTGATCGTTCAAAATACGTTGCATGCTTCTTTGATACCAAACGTCGACAGGCTGAAAACCATCGGCCTTGTTCAGCTTCCGGGAATGATGACTGGTTTGATACTTGGCGGTGTCTCCCCAGTTATGGCGATCAAGTATCAGTTAGTCATCTCTCTCAGTATTTTTTCTTCCGTTTCATTAAGTGCTATGTTCATCACATTATGTATGTACAGGTACTTTTTCAACAAAAACAAGCAGTTGTTGCAAACGGACGAAGAGATTAGAAGTTCTCGTTCATAATAGGAGCCGAGTAAAAAAAGCAAGCAGACCTAATAGGTCTGCTTGCTTTCACTGTTTAACCGAATAAGTTGTACCAGATGGTCATGACTGAGAACCATCCGAAAATCAATGCTGATGCACCTGCAAAAAGAACAGCAAAGAAGTTTTTTGTTTTAAGTTCACGGAAAATTGCCCAAACACATAGGATTGTTACGAGTAAAAGAAGAATAGCTGTTACCAAATTCAGCACCCCCTAAGTCTCTTTTCATTATTATCATCCATAAAGGATAGATGTTATACTATATGTAGTTATTATTGGTACTTATCTATTCTATAGTATAAACAAAAAATTGTCGAGTTATCTACATCTTTTTTACCTATTGCACGATTAAGTTTGTAATTTGATAAGGAAATAAATAAATGAGGTGTAAAGAATGAAGAAAATAACCAGGTTACCGCTCGGTCCGATAGCGACGAATGCTTATGTCATCCATGAAGATCACAAAGCGCTGGTCATCGATCCGGGTGGGGATTTTGAAAAGTTACAGAACTACTTAAAGGAAAGAAAACTTGAGGTCATTGCTGTGCTGCTAACCCATGCACACTTCGATCACATTGGAGCTGTTGACGCAGTAAGAGATGCCTATGACGCTCCAGTGTACATACATGAAAAAGAAGCGGAATGGTTGGGGGACCCCGAAAAGAACGGCTCTGCATTATTCGGTTTAGGTGAAATTATTGCCAGGCCAGCCGATCACTACTTTGAAACAGGTCAAATGCAAATTGGAGACTTCCCATTTGAAGTTCGTCATACTCCGGGACATTCTCCGGGAAGTGTTTCCTTTGTCTTTAGGAACCAGCGTCTGACGATCGCTGGAGACACTTTGTTTCAAAGAGGTATCGGACGTACTGACCTGCCTGGTGGCAGCCGCGAAGAGCTTGAGAAAAGCATTAGGGAACAGCTCTTCTCATTACGTAATGATATGCGTATCTTTCCGGGGCATGGTCAGCCGACCACAATAGGCGAAGAGCGGGAAGAGAACCCTTTCCTTAATTAATGGGGCTCTTACAAATGAAAAACGCTAAAAAAAGAACCTGTCACCCTTATGAAGGGTGACAGGTTCTTTTTTAGTGTCCGCCAAATCCTGGTACTAAGATAAAGGAACAATAATACGTGAATCCAATCATGAAGACTGTCAAGTATGAGAAGAATATGTACACATACATACGTTCTGACAGCTTAAGGTAACCAATAGTAAGGAAAAAAGCCGTTTGAACTAGTGATAATAAGGAAGCTTCCATCATATCGCCTGTATAGAACATGACAGCGAAGATACCTGTCCAAAAGGCCAGTACTCGAAACATTCGATCCATGCTTTTTCCCCCTCCTTTTCTATCGTTAAACTATCATTCATATTATAAACGACCCGGATACAATTGTAAATAAAACGTATTCATCTTTCATTCCTCAGTATTTGTATTCCCACATGTCCTTATTCCTTAACCTTTCAAGTTGTGAAAATTATTTGTCTAATGATAAAAAGGAGTTTAAAATATTGTACAAAGGTTATACAATCAATATACAATAAAGTTATACAAAAAAAGCGAGGAGCGTTAAACATGGAAAAGTTAAAATTCTACACATACCCAAGTTGTACATCCTGTCGGCGTACGAAATCATGGTTAAAGAGTCAAGGGGTGGATTTTAACGAACAGCACCTGTTTCGTGAGACTCCTACCGCTGATGAATTAAGAAGGATCCTATCACTGACCACCCACGGAATAGATGAAATATTAGCGAAAAGAAGTAAAGAATTTAAAACGCTTGACCTTGATGTAGAAGACTTGACATTGAATGAATTTCTAGAGTTGGTTATCGAGAAGCCTAAGCTGTTAAGACGTCCGATTCTGACAAATGGAGACAAATTAGTTATCGGTTATGATTTGGATGGACTTCGCGGGATCACTGATAAACGGATGGAATATAAACAAAACATTTCTTGAAGAATCGTCCCTCTTAAGAGGGGCGATTTTTTTAAGGGGTGTGGAAAGTTCTAACTTGAGAACGATGATCGCCTACTACTATATCCGAGAGGCATACCCACTGAGTTTCTTCCCGTGTGCATTCTGTTGTGCTTTCACCATCAGGTGTAGAATAGGCAGTAGAGTATTGTATTTGATTTATTGAAACGGTCTCTAATGCTGTATCCAATCTCATTCGTGAAAAGTCTAGGATGTGTTGTTTTACAACAGAAGATTGATGACTACTGACTAGAAGAAGGTGGTTTTTATACTGATTGATGGTTGTAAATGTGACAATGAGTAGTAAAAAGCAAATGATAAGCACCCAGGGGAAGATCACCCCGTGGGCATTATGGAAGATGGATTTTTCTCGTGTAGTGTTGGTCATGAATTTCTACCTCCATAAGAATTGAAGGAGATTTATATTCAAACGAAATGGCTTCTATATTTTGAATAAGTGTTTCATGCCCCGATCCGTCAACGGTTCGCCTGAATGTACCCTCATATTTCTCCATGACGATATGTCGATCTTGTTTATCAATGATGGAGAGGGAATGATCTAAGACGGTATAGGAACGGCCCTGGTTTATTTCCCATTGGATGACCGCGCTCAACTGATCAATGGATAACTCGGAGTAATAGTCATTTCCTTTCATTAAAGTGAATAAGGGGACGGAGATCGTAAATAGGATCAAAGTCGTCATGAGGGTGATCAATACTTCCGCTAAAGTGAATGCTCTTTCACTTGACCTATTCCCGTTTATCATGCAAACAGAACTCCTTGTTTTCTTTTCTCTGGTTTTTCCACGACACACAGCCTCTTATCCATTCTTCTTCTTGTGTGATGACTAGAGTAATTTCATGTGTCCATTGATGTTTGGATGTATAAGGAAGTGGACCATTTCTCATCCTGTGTTCGAAGAATTCATTTTGAATCAATTTAGTGGCTTCTCTTTCTATTTGAAGGTCTTTCTGCGCGATCCTTAATTCAGTGAGCAAAGGAAGCGTAAATAATGTGATGACCATCAGAAGGATAAAAGCACTTAGGGTCTCAAGCATCGTGAAACCCTCAGATTTCTTCAATACGTAACCTGCTTGATCCGAAAGGGAGAATGATTTTATACGTTTTATTTGGAGTGTACAGGTACATCGTTCCTGCTCTTTGGATCATTCCCTTTTGATTGAATCGCACCGTTGGGTGTAGAGTAGTCAAACGGACCACCCAATGATCAGGGAAATCCCTGGTGAAAATTGGTTTTCTTTCTTTAGCGTCATATAGAATATATCCTCCTGATTCTTGGTCGAAATTTAATGAATAGTAAACATGTTCATTCATGGAAAGGTGTTGTGTAAGGAGAAGGTCTTCCTTTAATTGTTGAAGGGTCATGTTGGCTTCAAGTTCCTGGTAGGTACGGTACTGCAGTGGAATAAAACAGGAAAGGAGAATGGACCAGCATAATAAAACGATAACTATTTCTGTAAACGTGTACCCGTTATGTTCCTTCTGCTTGGACTTGTTCACTTACTTTTCCTTCTGCACTTATGACCAACTTCGTACCGTCTGGACATGTGTCCTGAGATACATAACCTTCATCCACCAATGTTTGCATAGAGGCCGGGAATCCCCCTGTTTCAATAAAGTACGCCTGAGCTTGAGCCTCTACAGTTTTTTGTAGTGCTTCACACCCTTTTGATTTCACAGAATCACTGTTCTTAGACAAGTTGGGGATTGTGATGATCAGTAGCACAGAGATGACAAGCAAAACGATAAGCATCTCAATTAACGTAAACCCTTTTTCGTTTTTTATCACGACGGTTCCTCCTCGTTTAAATTTGGTTCATCCATTGATATAGAGGCAGCATGATGGATGCGTAAATCAAAATGATAACCGTGGCGATGATGATGAAGAAAGCAGGTTGAATGACATGGAGCCATGTGGTTATTTTTTGATTGAGGTATTCCATGAAGAATTCGGTAAGAAGTTCAAGTTCATCCTTCAATGCTTCTATGTCGTTGGTATGGTGGAATATATTGGTGAGTTCCGGTCTAAATAACGGGCAGCTGTAGACGGCCTGAGCAAAAGTTTTGCCGTTGGAGAGTTCATGTAGTAATTCCTTACAGTAATGAGAGAGCAATTCGTACTTTTTGTGGCTTTGGATCATCTCAATCGCATTCTTAAGTGGAAGGCCTGCCTGAAGTAAAGAGTGGAGGTGAGTGGTAAAAAGCAAAGAGACGGAATAGGAGTGGTACAACTTTAGGAGAGAGACTCTTTCATATAAGGACAGCTTTTTTTTTAATGTCATACGCGGTAAGATAATCACAATACCTATAAGCAGGAGTCCGGTCAGAAGGACGAGGATGGCTATCCCATTCATGGCGTGCATAATGATGATCATCAGGCGGAATGTTCCGCCTTTCTCACCTTCAAACAGATGTAAGAAACTTGGAATCACGGTCCTTTGTAGGATTGTGAAGGCAATGATGAGGAAGACAAATAAAAAAACGGGGTAGCGTATAATCTTTAAAAATTTCTCTTTGTAATCTTTCTTTAACTGCAACATATCTCTACACTGTTGAAAACTTCTGGACAAGTTATGATGTACCTGACTGAAGTAGAGGAAGTTGGTAACGGAAAGGGAGAAGCGGGCTTTAATGAAAGCTTCATGGATGGGATGTCCGGCGCTGAGGTGCTGTGTCAATACGTCACATGTGAATTTCAGTTTTGTATCCCACCCTGTCATTTGAAGAGCATCAAGAAGCGGATAGCCCTTGTTCAAAATATGACTGCATCTTTTGAAAAACAAAATTTGCTGAGTGATAGGTAGAGGCGGTTCACGAAAACGAGTCCATTTCATCTTTGGCAACGAAGCCAAGTGCATAGGCTTTCCTCCTCAATTGACTGAACGATTGGAAATTCTGCGGGTGGTTGGTCTGCCCATCAATGGCTCTTTTTAATTGGTTTCCTTCCAATAGTTCGAGAATAGCTGCTCTCTTTGGTAAATGCTTGGCTCCCTCGAGAGAAACAAGCTGTTGGGAGGCGATAGCGATCATGGTTTGATCGATATCGGTTTGTTTGATACTCATTTCTTTAAGACGGTGAATGGTCCCATGGGAATCACGGGCGTGGATGGTACTGATGACGAGGTGGCCGCTTAGTGCAGCACGAAATGCGAATTGTGCCGTTGATTTGTCCCGAATTTCCCCGACCATTAAGAGATCCGGGTCATGTCTTAAGGCTGCCTTTAATCCGGTATCATAAGTCACACCTGCACGCTCATTTACTTGTACTTGAATGATGTTGTTTAAACTCTTCTCGATGGGGTCTTCGAGAGTAATGGCTTGAAAAGAACTGGTGGAGTTTAGAGATTGGAGCAGGGCATAAAGGGTGGTGGTTTTTCCACTTCCCGTCGGTCCGGTGAAGAGGATCATGCCACTTCGGTGATGCAACCAACGCCGGATTTTACTCAATTGGTAAGGAAAAAGGAAAAGTTGTTCAAGCGGGGTGTGATCCATCGGTCTTAGAATTCGTATAGCCAAACTTTCCGTGCCGGTTATGGGGAGCGTGGATAGGCGTAGGTCAAACGTGCTCTGGTTCGAGCGGTGCTGAAGGGTTCCATTCTGAGGCCGTTTGTGTTCTCCTATATCCATTCCTGAAGTGAACTTGAAGTAGGAAAGAAGCTTCTTGTATAGGGGAATTGGAGTGGTCGAGTGGAAAATCCGGTTGCCGTGAATGCGAAAGTGGATGGACGCTGTTTCTTCATAGGGGGAAAAGTGGATGTCCGTAGCGGTTTGCTGGATAGCGGAAACGAGAAGGTCATGGGCATAGTGAGCGATGGATTTCAATCATTTACCACCTCTTTCGTTAATATTTGGTCTTTTATAGTATTCGACATAAAGGGCTTAATTCCTGCATTGAATTTTTAAGGGGGAGAATTATAGTGATTTTCTTAATAGGATTTATGGGAAGTGGCAAGTCTACAATAGCCAAAATGGTCAGTGAAAAAACGAATGATCCATACATAGAAATGGACCAGGCCATAGAAGAAGATGAAGGTATGAAGATCAGAGATATGTTTGCTTTAAAAGGAGAAGAGTACTTCCGTGATAAAGAAACAGAATTCTTGAGGAACTTAAAGCATGATGTCGTCCTGTCTACGGGGGGAGGAGTCATCCTCCGGGAAGAGAATCGAGTGCTGATGGAAGAGGGTACCGTAGTATATTTAAAAGCAGAATGGGCGACGATTGTGGAAAGGCTGACTGGTGACACCGACAGACCGTTGTGGAAAGGCGATAACACGGAGAAGAAAAAACGGTTTGATGAACGTCTGCGTCTATATGAAGAAGCGGCAGATGTAGTCATTAATGTGGATGGGAAAACTCCTGAGGAGATCAGTGAAGAAGTGATCGAATGTCTAAAATAGAAGGGTTTTGAGCATACTAAAGGCAACAATGGAAAAAGAGGGGTTCTCATGAATCAGAATGATTATGTAAAGTTTTTGACAGAAGAAGTTGTCAAGTATATGCACATGTCTAAGGATGAGAAACAGCAACGAAAAGAATCCAAGCCCTCAAAGAAATCTTCCTTTTACTGGTTCGGATTGCTTCCTTTCGCTTTGAAAATGTTCAAAAGGAAACGAATTAACAATCATTGAAAGTATAAGAAAAGCCGCTGAAAGTGTTAGCGGCTTTTTTTCGTCTTTTCAGAAAGCAGTCAGTTTAAATGTTTGCGCCTTCATTGTTCAACCAAGATTTGCTGGTTTCCTGGGAAATGTAAAATAATCCCCCATTAATAACTTCCATTTCTATATAGGGCTTGTACCGATTGTCGAGCTGTTCTCTTTCTTTCGTGAACGAATCCAAACCGATGTCTTCAGACTCATAAAAAGATTCCAACAAGTGGGTTTCTTTTTCAAGATGATGGAGAGAGTCCTTTGCCCATTGATGGTCGAGCGAACCTACATAGGTTTCAATATGGCGTTCCATGCGTTTATAAGCATGAGATAAAGAAATGAGAGGCCTCATAGGAAATGTGTAGTCTGAAACGGTTGTTTCAAAATTCATGTCCATCATTTTGTCCATCATTCCAAGCATCATGGTCCCGTGGATGAGGTTGATCCCTATAGAAACGGGTTCGTCCTTGGTATGTTTCCCACGGTAATGCAGAAGACCATTTACGACCAGCCAGGGGCTCATGGCTCGGTTTTGCCCAGTTGTTTGATGGACCACTTCATAAAGTCTAGCTGTCCGTGCTTTTGAAATCGCTGTATTGTATAAACGGTGAAGTTTAGGTGTTCCTGCATGAAGGTAAATGCCGCCTGCCTGTTTCTCATCCGTATCGCTGAAGGTCAGCTTCATAGGGGTGCCTTCTCGATTCATTTTCTTCATGTAATGCCAGTAGAAAGGCCGGTTCATGATTTCCTCATCCATCTCGTTTGTAAGTTGTACAGTGAAATGGGAAGGAGCATCGTTTATGATCGAACAACCATGGGATATAAAGAACTGCTTGACGAATGATTTGTATGGGTTTGGAGCGTTCAACTCGATTCTCTCCTTTCATTCACCGTATGTTCGACATAACTGACCAAATTGTCGAGCTTAATGTCGATCTCTCCTTGACTTTCCGATTGTTTGAGAATGGACTGGATTTGATGCTCGAATGAACCACCTGGGATTTGCTCAAGGATATGATCGAGGTCACCGACCGCATTTTTAAACATTTCGATTTTCTCGTACAGCATCTTCATGATATGATCTTCAATCGTATCTTTGATTGCAAAGTTAAAAATCTTAACATCGTGCTCCTGTCCGAAGCGGTGAATGCGTCCGATTCTTTGTTCAAGACGCATCGGGTTCCATGGAAGATCGTAGTTGATCATGTGATGGCAGAATTGAAGGTTGATTCCTTCTCCCCCTGCTTCTGTCGCCACCATCACTTGGGCTTTGTTCTTAAACAATTGTTTCATCCAGTCCCGTTTACTTTTATTAAATTTTCCGCTGAATGGTACAGAGGTGATTCCGTTCTGCTGAAGATACCACTGTAAATAAAATTGGGTCGCTCGGTATTCTGTAAATACAATGAATTTTTCGCCCGTTTTCTCTATGAGTTCCGTCATCCGTTTTGCCTTCACATGATGAGGAACCTGTCCGATGGCTTCTATATATTCATCATAGATGGAAGCTTTTTCCTCAGAGGCATTCTTCTTCAACTGGTTCAGGGACATATAACAAGCTTCTCTCGATGAACATAATTCTTTTGCAAGCGTCAGCCAAGTAAAAGATGGGTGATTTGCTTTTAATTGTTCTAGTTTTTTGTACATCTCCATTTCTTCATCCGAAAACGAGAGTCGCTCATTAACGACTTTGCGCTTGGAAGAGTCAAGGCCGGTGTCTTTTCTCCGGTTCCGGATCATTAAATGTCCGACGAGGGAATGGATGTGTTGGATATTATCCTTATCATCAGCATTCTCTTTATACTTTTTCTTAAAATCAGTCAAGTTCCCGAGGTAACCGGGTTTAAGAATGGATACTAAATTAAATAAATCACTCAATTTATTTTGGATGGGCGTGGCTGTTAATAAAAGGCAATAAGTTTTCTTCAAGGATTGTACGAATTGATAATTTTTCGTTTGATGGTTCTTTAGTTTATGTGCTTCATCAATAATAATAAGATCATAGTCGATATCCAAAATGATTTCTCTATGGTTATCTCGTTTAGCCATGTCTATGGAAGTAACGGTCACATCCCATTCATTCCAGGAGGCGTTTTTCTTTCTTGGGGAGGCAGCCTGGATATAAAATTTTTCATTTAACTCCTGGATCCATTGGTTTACCAGTGAGGCCGGGGTCAAGATAAGGACTTTTTTTGCTCTTCCCCTTATCATATATTCTTTTAATATCAGCCCTGCTTCCAAGGTCTTTCCTAGTCCCACTTCATCAGCTAGTATGGCACGTCCATTCATCTGATGGACCGCGGTTTCTGCGGCTTCAATCTGGTGTTCCATAAAATCTACATGAGGAAGGTGTTCGAGAGCAAGAAGGCCATCGAATTTAGGTACAGTTTGAAATTGAGCTGCTTGATATGCAAGCTTAAAACCATCCCAAGTTGTGAGTTTTTCGGGATGCTCCAGGTTCTCGCTCAATAATCCAATAAATGACTGGTCTGAGTGAATTTCGATCATAGTAGTAGCCCTCCATCAATAGGAATGATAAAAGATTGCGAATTATTGTAGAATTATCATGTCTTTTGTGAAAGACGCGTGATATAATGATGCTGAAAATACACAAAACATTGTGTGAACGTTACACAATAGTATGCCCGGTAAAATCTAGAAAAATACGAAAGCGAATGACTGTAGAGGGAGAGACCACCACGTGGCGCCGAAGGAGCAAGCATTCATTTGTGAATCTCTCAGGCAAAAAGACCTCTATAGGACGCAACTCTGGAGAGTGTTTGCATTTTGTGTGCAAACCACCCAAGAAGCAAGCATCAGGTCTTCCTGTTGTGAAACTTTCTGGTGAAACGGACAGAGACTCCCGTGCAAGCGGCGGAGTCTCTTTTTTTATGGGCGAAATCAGGAACAAGGAGTGGTTCTAATGGCAGATTTGAAACGAACACCGCTATACTCTGAATACAAGAAACTCGGCGCGAAAACCATTGATTTTGGTGGATGGGATTTACCTGTACAGTTCTCCAGTATCAAAGAGGAACACCAGGCTACACGAACAGCCGCAGGGTTGTTTGATGTCTCTCACATGGCAGAAGTGATGGTGGAAGGACCGGATAGTCTTCCATTCCTGCAAAAAATGCTGACAAATGACGTGTCAAAGCTGGAACCAGGGAAAGCTCAATACACGATCATGTGCTATGAAGATGGAGGAACGGTTGATGATTTAATTGTCTACCACCTTGCTCAAGATCAATACCTCCTTGTCGTTAATGCAGCGAACCGACATAAGGACTATGAATGGTTGAAAGAGCATCAAGAAGGCGATGTAACGGTGGAAGATGTCTCTGATGAATATGTACAGCTGGCAGTCCAGGGACCGAAAGCGGAAGAAGCGCTTCAAACCATCACGGAAACGGACCTTTCGGCTATTAAATTTTTTCGGTTTGAACAAGGCGTAACATTGAAGGGCGTCGATGGAGAGGCTCTTGTATCCCGCACAGGATATACAGGGGAAGACGGCTTTGAAATTTATTTGCATGCAGAATCCGGCGCCCAGCTTTGGCAAGCCATCCTTGAGGCTGGTGAACCGTTTGGCTTGAAACCAGTTGGACTCGGAGCTCGTGACACGCTGCGATTTGAAGCGAACCTTGCCCTGTATGGCCAGGAGCTTAGCAAAGAAATTACTCCGATTGAAGCAGGATTGAATTTTGCCGTGAAAGTGAATAAAGAATCAGACTTTATTGGTAAAGAAGTTTTGAAAAGACAAAAAGAAGAGGGCCCCGGCCGAAAGCTCGTCGGTATTGAGATGATTGATAAAGGGATTCCTCGTACACATTACGATGTACTGAACGGAGAAGAAGTCATCGGATTCGTTACTACAGGGACACAGTCACCGACCCTTGGGAAAAACGTTGGCCTGGCACTAATTAATAGTGAATATACGGACGAGGGTACAGAAGTGACGGTTCAAGTGCGCAAGAGGAAGCTAAAGGCGAAAGTCGTCAAAACACCTTTTTATAAAAGATAATTTGAGGGGGATGGAAGCATGGAGTTTCGTTATTTGCCCATGACAGAAACAGATAAAAAAGAAATGCTGGATGTGATCGGTGTTCAGCACTCCGATGAACTTTTTTCTGATATACCGGAAACGATCCGTTTTAAAGGCGATTTGGATATTAAAGAACCAAAAAATGAATTTCAATTGATGAAAGAATTGACGGAAATCGCTGAGAGAAACGTCAATTTGAAATCTCATACCTCTTTTCTTGGAGCGGGTGTTTATGACCATTACATTCCTTCTATTGTAGATCATGTGATTTCAAGGTCAGAATTCTACACGGCTTATACTCCTTATCAGCCTGAAATTTCTCAAGGGGAACTTCAGGCAATCTTTGAATTCCAAACGATGATTTGTGAATTAACTGGGATGGATGTGGCGAACTCCTCTATGTATGATGGCGGAACGGCTTTAGCTGAAGCGGTCAACTTGTCTGCCGGCCAAACAAAGAAAAAGAAAGTGCTCGTATCGAAAGCCATTCACCCTGAATCATTAGCTGTTATCCATTCTTATGTCAAAGGTCCAGGTGTTGAAGTAATAGAGATTGACCACAAGAATGGTAGAACAGACCTTGAGCAATTAGAAAGAGAAATCGATGAGGACACAGCGAGTGTTGTTGTCCAGTACCCGAACTTTTTCGGTCAAATCGAACCCCTGGACCAGGTGAGAGCCATTGTGGATACACAGAAAAAAGCGATGATGATTACATCAAGCAACCCCCTAGCCTTAGGATACTTAACGCCTCCGGGTGAATTCGGAGCTGATATCGTTGTTGGTGATGCGCAAGTGTTCGGAATACCAGCACAATATGGTGGCCCGCATTGTGGATATTTTGCAACGACAAAGAAATTGATGAGAAAAGTACCAGGGAGACTCGTTGGACAGACGGTTGATGAGGAAGGACGTCGTGGCTTCGTGTTGACCCTGCAGGCAAGAGAGCAGCACATCCGTCGTGATAAAGCTACATCAAACATATGTTCCAATCAGGCTTTAAATGCTCTCGCTTCATCCGTAGCGATGTCTTCGCTTGGTAAACAAGGACTGAAAAAGATGTCCTGGATGAACATTCAGAAAGCTGCTTACATGAAGAAACAACTCGAGGAAAAAGGCATGGAGATCGTTTTTGATGGGGCATTTTTCAACGAAGTTGTTGTCAAATTCAACAAAGAAGTAAAAGAGGTCAACCACATGCTTCTTAATCAAGGGATCATTGGAGGATATGACCTTGGCGAGGTCGATGCAGGACTGAAGAACTGTATGTTAGTAGCCGTGACAGAAATCAGGACGAAAGAAGAAATCGATACGTTTGTAGAGAAAGTGGGGGATCTTCATGTCTAATCAGGATTTTCCTTTAATTTTTGAATTGAGCCAGGAAAGCCGAACGGGTTACAGTTTACCAGCGTTCGATGTGCCGGAAACGGATGTTGATGATGTGATCGGAGAAGCCTATGTCAGAAAAAGTGAACCGGATCTTCCGGAAGTAAGTGAACTACAAATTATGCGCCATTACACCGCTCTTTCTAAAAGAAATCATGGCGTGGACTCAGGATTTTACCCTCTTGGATCTTGTACAATGAAATACAACCCGAAAATGAATGAGGATGTAGCACGGCTGACTGGTTTCAGTCATATCCACCCTTACCAGCCGGTGGAAAGTGTCCAGGGCGCTCTGCATTTGATGTATGATTTGCAAGAATCCCTGGCAGCGATTACTGGAATGGATACCGTAACTCTACAGCCAGCTGCAGGTGCTCACGGCGAATGGACGGGATTGATGATGATCCGTGCATACCATGAAGCAAGAGGAGAAACGAACCGAACGAAAGTAATCGTCCCAGACTCGGCTCACGGTACAAACCCAGCTTCAGCAACAGTCGCAGGTTTTGAAGCGGTAACGGTTAAATCGGATGAGAGAGGTCTTGTGGATTTGGAAGACTTGAAACGTGTAGTCGATGAGCAAACGGCAGCTTTAATGCTCACGAACCCGAATACTCTCGGTTTGTTTGAAGAGGATATTGAAGAAATGGCAGCCATTGTACATGAAGCTGGTGGTAAGCTTTACTATGATGGAGCGAACCTTAATGCCATTCTTGGCTATGCACGCCCAGGCGACATGGGCTTTGATGTTGTACACTTGAACCTCCATAAGACGTTCACAGGTCCTCACGGAGGAGGAGGCCCAGGGTCAGGACCAGTGGGAGTAACCGCAGAATTCGCTGAATACTTACCAACACCGATTTTGACGAAGGAAAATGATTTGTATGTGTTTGATTATGATCGTCCTCAATCTATCGGAAGGGTGAAACCGTATTACGGAAACTTTGGAATCAATGTCCGTGCCTATACGTACATCCGGACGATGGGACCAGAAGGGTTGAAAAAAGTGAGTGAATACGCCGTCATTAATGCGAATTACATGATGAGACGTCTTCAAGAGGAATTCGATCTTCCGTTCGATCGTCATTGCAAACACGAATTCATTTTGTCAGGGAAGCGGCAGAAAAAACTCGGGGTGCGCACATTGGATATGGCGAAACGTCTCCTTGATTTCGGCTATCACCCGCCAACGATCTATTTCCCGATTAATGTGGAAGAAGCACTGATGATCGAACCGACAGAAACGGAATCAAAAGAAACGCTGGACGATTTCATTGATCGTATGATCCAAATCGCACACGAAGCGAAGAACGATCCTGAAAAAGTCCAGGAGGCTCCTCATACAACGATTGTGAGCCGTATGGATGAAACGCAGGCAGCACGTAAACCTGTCTTAAGATACCAAAAAGAACAATAACAAAAACCCGGCGTCCACCTATATATGGACGCCGGGTTTTATCTCTTAAACAATATGGCAGGATACTTGAAGACTCAGTTTCGAGACTTTTATTGGGTGGGTGGGGCTGCGGGGAATAGCTCGCTTT
>NZ_BJYD01000004.1 GCF_007991335.1 Halobacillus faecis
GGATAGGGAGCTATTGTTTAATCTGAAGAAAATAAAATCCCGGTTCTTAGGGAACCGGGAGGGTTATTACTTTTTCGCTTTGATTTTACCATTCCACTTTTTGAATCCACCTTCAAGCATATTAAGGTCTTCATATCCTTGCTTGTGGAGCATCATTGCGGCACGTGCAGAACGAGCACCGCTTTGGCAGTATAGGTAAACTGGTTTGTCTTTGCGGATTTCAATAAGACGGTTTTTCATTTGAGACAATGGAATGTTTCTTGCCCCAAGGATGTGACCGCCGTCAAATTCCTTTGGTTCACGAACATCAATCAATTGGGCTTTTCTGTAGCCTTCGCGGAACTTGTCTTCCGGTAATGTGGTCATGATTTTCCTTGCTTTGAAGAATCTATACAAACCGAAAGCGATAACCAATAGGATCGCTGCGATTAAGATCCATAAATCCATCTTTCCATCCCCCTCATTTCTCTATTCCTCTATCTATTATAGGAGGGAATGAGGAGTATTTCAAAAAAATTTTTTCGAAACTTGAGTGAAAGTGTTATTTTGTCGAGGATTGTAGATAGTACGGAGATGCAAATAATGAAAAAGCTGAAAGAAACAATAGGGACCAGGTTTTTCTTTTAATCTCTGGTTCATACGTTTAATATCTCAAGATTTTTCGATTGACAAGTTTCTACACATTCGTTCAACAGCACAATATATGGTGACTGAAAATTATCACAACACAATATATTGATTATCTTTTTGAGAATGTGGTATGTTACATATATCAAATGCAAATCATTTAGTTTTTAGTATAAAAGGGAGAGATGCAAAATGCAGACGACCACCTCCACAGATGTACACACGAAAATTAATGTGGACCGCCTCAATGCTGATATAAGACAGTTTCCACAGGTCCATGAGATTAATGAATCCATGACAATTACACACAAAGGTGTTTCGAGACTTGTAATGCTCGACAGGTATGCGTTTAAAGATACAGAAAAGTTGACCCTTGGAGAAGGGGATTTCGTTGTTCTTACGGTTAAAGATGATCCGAAGTTTCCTGCTCGGGGATTTGGGTTTATTCATTCCATTGATTGGCAGTCTCACCAGGCGATTGTGAGAGTGGAAGATGAATTCTTGAATGTTCTTGAACATGAAAAGGAACGAGAAACCGGATTGATCAAACGAAATCTTGATACCATCGATAAACCCCTGGAAGTCTATTACGAACAAATTGCCCTTCGTAATGCCTCGGGGCTTTCAGAAGTAGAAACAGATCCGGATAAGAAACAACAAAGTTTCAACGAATTCTATGAAGAGTTGTCGGAGTTGAATTTCATTCCGGCTGGACGTGTTTTGTACGGTGCAGGTTCCCAAACGGACGTAACGTATTTTAATTGTTATGTAATGCCCTACATCCAAGACTCCCGTGAAGGGATATCGGACCACCGTAAGCAGGTGATGGAAATTATGTCCCGTGGAGGTGGCGTTGGTACGAACGGATCCACGCTACGCCCTCGGAACACGCTCGCTAGAGGAGTGAATGGGAAATCTTCAGGTTCGGTTTCCTGGCTTGATGACATTGCGAAGCTTACACACCTTGTTGAACAAGGCGGATCGAGACGCGGAGCACAAATGATCATGTTAGCTGACTGGCATCCCGACATCCTGGAATTTATTATATCTAAGATGCAAAATACGAGAATCCTTCGTTTCCTTATTGAGAATACCGAAGATGAGACAATCAAGCAGTTGGCTAAAGATAAATTGAAGTTCACGCCTCTTACAGAAACGGAGAAAGACTTGTACCAGAGTGTGGTTAATTATAAGCACATTCAAGGGCAAGGTGGATTTACGGACCAAAGCATACAAGAAGCGGAAGAAAAGCTTCACTTGGGTGGGAATTATACCGTTCATAATTCTGAATTCCTGACAGGGGCTAACATCTCTGTTTGTATCACGAATGAATTCATGGAAGCAGTTGAAAATGATGCTGATTATGAACTTCGCTTCCCTGATGTTGAGAATTATTCAGCAGAAGAAATGGAAATTTATAATGAAGAATGGCATCAAAGTGGTGATGTTCGTGAATGGCAGGCACGTGGATTCGGTGTACGCACGTATCGTACAGTGAAAGCGAGCGAACTATGGAACCTCATCAACATTTGCGCTACGTACTCAGCTGAACCGGGTATTTTCTTTATCGATAATGCCAATGAGAAGACAAATGCAACCGCATATGGACAGAAAGTAGTTGCTACGAACCCTTGCGGAGAGCAGCCACTGGCCCCATATTCAGTTTGTAATCTTGCTGCCGTCAACCTTGCAAATGTAGCAGATAAAGAGGCGAAACAGGTCGACTTTGAAAAGCTTAAGAAAACAGTCCGCCGCGGTGTCCGCATGCAGGACAATGTCATTGATGCAACACCTTACTTTTTGGAGGAAAATAAAGTACAGGCCCTTGGAGAACGAAGAATTGGACTTGGTGTTATGGGGCTGCATGACTTGTTGATCTACTGTGAAACTACCTATGGATCAGAGGAAGGAAATCAACTGGTCGATGAAATTTTTGAAGCTATTGCGACCACGGCTTATCGGGAGTCCATTGAACTTGCAAAAGAAAAAGGGAGTTTCCCATTCTTAACAGGAAAAACCGATGCAGAGACGAAACAGCTGCGTGAACGTTTTATCCAAACAGGCTATATGAAGGATATGCCAGAAGACATACGCCAGGATGTGCTGAGCTATGGAATTAGAAACTCCCATCTTTTAACTGTTGCACCTACAGGAAGTACAGGTACTATGGTGGGCGTAAGTACAGGATTAGAGCCTTACTTCTCATTCTCCTACTACCGCAGTGGCCGATTGGGTAAATTTATTGAGGTGAAAGCAGATATCCTTCAGGAATATTTGGACGCTCATCCAGAGCAAGACCCTAATGAATTGCCGGAGTGGTTCATTACAGCCATGACAATGAGCCCGGAAGCCCACGCAGATACACAGTGCATCATACAGCGCTGGGTGGACAGCAGTATATCCAAAACAGTGAATGCTCCAAAAGGTTACACAGTCGAAGAGGTAGAGAGAGTGTATCAACGACTATATCGTGGTGGTGCCAAAGGTGGTACGGTGTACGTTGATGGAAGTCGAGATAGCCAAGTATTATCTTTGAAAGCAGAGGAAAATGACTTCGAGGGAGAACAGACGGAACTGTTTGAACCTGAAGACAAAAAACCTCGCGTTGTTCTTATGGATACCATTCATGAACTCGACAAAACGAAGGTGACGATCGGATCCGAAGTGGGAGATACCTGTCCGGTTTGTCGTCAGGGTACAGTTGAAGATATTGGTGGTTGTAACACTTGCACAAATTGTAATGCCCAACTGAAATGTGGATTGTAAGAAAACAACCGGTCGTCTTAAGCGGCCGGTTATTTTTTCTTACGGTATGTTTATCCTGGTCAGGATCTAACCATCATGGTGTTAGAGACCTAGAGAAGAGGCTCAAGAAAATGATGAGTATAGGCCTTGCTTGTCACTGGTAGGAATCTGGTGTATCATTTTAATGTGGAAACATATGCTATTAAAACCGTCCACGATTCATTATAGGACGTGTACATAAGACAGGGTATTGGGGGTTCAACATGCCGACACCTAGCATGGAAGATTATATTGAACAAATCTATATTTTGATTGAAGATAAAGGATATGCACGAGTTTCTGATATTGCTGAAAATCTCCAGGTGCATCCGTCATCCGTTACAAAAATGGTTCAAAAACTTGATCGAGACCAATACTTGAACTATGAAAAATACCGAGGGTTGATATTAACACCTAAAGGGAAGAAAGTCGGAAAACGTCTTGTTTATCGTCACGAACTATTAGAGCAGTTTTTAGAGATCATCGGGGTTGATCAAGCGAACATTTATGATGATGTTGAAGGCATTGAACACCATATGAGTTGGAATTCCATCGACCGCATCGGTGATCTTGTTCAATATTTTGATGAGAAACCTGAGCGTGTGGATTCTTTAAGAGAAGTACAGAAGAAGAATGAAGAACAAAATGAAGAATGAGAAAGACGCATGGAATCCCATGCGTCTTTTTTTACGGTTGAACTTTTTAACAGCAACAATTAGAGATGTGGTTGCTAAGTATTGAAAAAAGACATCATTTAGCAGTATAAACGGCCATACATGTGAATTCGTCTCCTTTCGTTCTAAACGGCCAAACGCACGTTTATAATGAAGTAAAGTGGGGTGAAGCAGGATGAAAGTGGACGGAGTTTTTTCCGGTGGCGGTGTAAAGGCCCTTGCGTTCATTGGAGCTCTTGAAGAACTACAAGAGCAAGGATACACTTTCAAACGAATGGCTGGGACATCCGCGGGTGCCATTTTAGCGAGTTTGACAGCTGCCGGCTACACAGCGAAAGAACTGAAAGAAAGGATCAATAACCTTTCGTTTCTTAGTTTAGTAGACGTACCATTGTCAGACCGCCTGTTTCCATTTATGAAATGGCTTCTCTTGTATTATCGGATGGGGCTGTATAAAGGGAATCAGTTGGAAGATGTTTTAGAGGAGTGGCTTGGTGAAAAAGGTGTTCGCACTTTTGCAGACTTACCTCCTGGGTCATTAAAGGTCATCTGTTCTGATCTGACGCTGGGTAGGATTGTGGTCATCCCTGATGATTTGAAGAAAGTTTACGGCATTGATCCGGCTACCTTTTCTGTAGCGAAAGCAGTAAGGATGAGTTCGGGACTTCCCTACTTTTTCATTCCAGTTAAAATTCACGGGAAACGGGGAAGGTCCATCATTGTGGATGGAGGAGTTTTGAGTAATTTTCCTCTGTGGATTTGGGAAAAGCAGGACGGCTGTCGTACTAGACCTGTGATTGGAATGAAATTAAGTGATGAACCTGATAAACTGCCCGAACAGAAGATTAAAAATGCGATTCAAATGTTCCACGCGCTTTTTAAAACGATGCAGCAGGCTCACGATGCAAGATACATCTCCAAAACCTTGAGTAAGGACATCATTTTCATTCCTGTCAGTGGAGTGGAAACGACGGATTTCGATATGAGCAAAGAAGAAAAAGAAACATTGATGGAATTAGGTCGTGAACATGCGAGCAATTTCTTAAGAAGATGGAGCAGGTAATATGAAAATAGGAAATAAAAAAATCGAGCCATTAAAAGGTGGCTCGATTTTTTCCTTTGCTTTTATTGCCTTCAATAACACGAAGCTGTGGACCGTTCACACGTTTGCGGTTTTTTCGACCTAACGAAGAGGCCTTGGTTTGTGCCTTGGCTACAGGGCTTTTCTTAATTGCGGGGGTTGGTTGTTTGTATTTTTGTTTGGATTGTTTGACCGCTTGCTTATACTTTTTCATTTCATTTCGGTTTCCACCTG
Source organism: Halobacillus faecis (assembly GCF_007991335.1). Lineage (GTDB taxonomy): Bacteria > Bacillota > Bacilli > Bacillales > Halobacillaceae > Halobacillus > Halobacillus faecis. The sequence continues at coordinate 5,401 of NZ_BJYD01000004.1, forward strand.
CCGATCCTCCAAAGCCGCGTTTGCGGAGGAAGAAGAAGTAGATGCCTCCATAAATGAGAGCGGCGATTCCGATCATCGTGACGATCGAAGTGAGAAAGCCAGTCGTGTTTGTAAACAGCTGGATGCCAACGAAGAAGATGGCTAAACCGATCAACGTGTAAATGACAGGAGTCATCCAATTACGCATGATATTTTCCTCCCTTCTCGTAGTGGTCGACTATGAATATCTGGTTATTGAACTATACCCTTATTTCAACACTATTCATCATCAGATGCGGCGGATGGTAGGCTGTTATGTGCTATTTAAGATTGTTTCCTTTATAGAATAAAATATGCAGGCCCATCTTAATTTTTGAACGGTGGAAGAGTACGTTTTAGTAAACTCTTTCCTTCAAACGGGCTGTTTAAACGATAGAATATTAAAATTGGTTGGAATTCTATTTTACCTCAAATCTCCATGAATCACTAGCCCAACAATTGAAAAGAGCATGAAAAAATTGGGGTTGGTTAAAATGAGAATAGAGGTGATGAAGATGGCTGAAAATCAAAAAGACCAAAGACAACAAGAGCCACAGCAAAGTGTCATAGCAAAAGCATTAGTCACAGGTTTCACAAGCGGGATTTTATGGAGTGGTTTAGGAGCAATCGCTTATTATTTCAATTTCACAGAGGTATCTCCTGCATCCTTCATTTTTCGTTCATTCTGGCAGACAGATTGGACGGGAACGTGGCTTGCTGAAGTGTTAGCCGTTCTCATTGTCGGTATTTTATCTTTAGGAACGGCTCTCATTTACTATCTTCTATTGAAAAAAAGGAATGGAATGTGGCCTGGTGTCTTTTATGGAATTGGGCTATGGGCGGTCGTTTATTTTCTATTGACTCCGATTTTCCCGGCCATCCCGGCTTTCATGGAACTGAATAGTGATACATGGGTTACAACAGGCTGTTTATTTATTTTATACGGGGTTTTTATCGGGTATTCCATTTCCTATGAATACAGGGAGTTCAATGAGACAGTGAATTCTTATTCAAATCAAGGAAGAGTATGATAAACTTAAAGTGTATGACAATTTTGGAAATGGTGGGATTGTTGAATGGGGAAAAAGCGGCTGTTTTTAATCAATGGGCCGAATTTGAATATGTTAGGCAAAAGAGAACCGGCGACCTATGGAAAAAAGTCTCTTGAAGATGTTGAGACATTGGTCAAAGAAGTGGCTGCCGAGCAAGGGTTTGAGGTCAAATCTTTTCAATCCAATCATGAGGGGGATCTCGTAGACTGGATTCAGCGTGCGGAAGAAGAAGCTGAAGGAATCGTTATTAATCCAGCAGCTTATACACACACAAGCATCGCTTTGCGGGATGCCATCAGTGCCATCTCCAAACCTGTGGTAGAAATTCATATATCAAATGTCCATGAACGGGAATCTTTCCGCCATACATCGATGTTAGCACCGGTATGCTCAGGGCAAGTGCTCGGATTTGGAATCGATGGCTACCGATTAGCGACATTGGGGATGATCCAAAAGATAGAAAGTGAAGGGAGAAATCATTCGTGAGTAAACTTTCAAATTTAAGAAAAGCGATTGCTTCAAAGGAATTAGACGGTCTGCTGATTATGAGTCCGAAAAACAGAAGGTATATATCAGGATTTGTCGGTTCTTCCGGAGCTCTTTTAGTAACAAGAGATGAAGCTGTCTTAATTACAGACTTCCGTTATACAGAACAAGCGGCAGAGCAAGCGAAGGAGTTTGAAATCCTCGAACATAAAACACCTATGCCGAAAACGGTAGCCGAAAAAGCGAAAGAATTAGGTTTGAAACGGATCGGGTTTGAGAAAGACCATGTCACCTACACCCTTTTTGAACAATATGAAGAAGCATTAGACGCAGAGCTCGTCCCTACATCAGGCATTGTTGAAAAATTACGCTTGATTAAGACGGATGAGGAGATTAGTATATTAAAGGATGCCGTTAAGATTGCTGATGATGCTTTCGAACACATTCTTGGTTACATAAAACCTGGTGTGAAGGAGATTGATGTATCGAATGAACTTGAGTTCTTCATGCGTAAGCAAGGGGCGACTTCCTCAAGTTTTGATATTATTGTTGCATCAGGCTACCGTTCAGCTCTGCCACACGGAGTGGCCTCCGAGAAGGAAATCCAATCCGGAGAGCTTGTTACGCTTGATTTTGGTGCCCTTTACAAAGGGTATTGTTCTGATATCACAAGAACTGTAGCTGTGGGTGAAATCAATGATCAGTTAAAGGAAATCTATGATACTGTTTTACAGGCGCAGTTAAAAGGTATGGAAGGAATAAAAGAAGGCATCACCGGCAAAGAAGCGGATGCACTGACACGTGATTACATTAAAGAAAAAGGGTATGGCGAGTATTTCGGTCATTCCACGGGCCATGGAATAGGCCTGGATGTCCATGAAGGTCCTGGACTTTCCTTCCGTTCCGATGTCACGCTTGAAGAAGGTATGGTCGTTACAGTCGAGCCGGGCATTTATGTTCCGAACGTCGGCGGCTGCCGGATCGAAGATGATACAATCGTTACGAAAACAGGAAATGAACGATTGAGCAAGTTTACCAAAGAATTAATCACGTTGTAATTATAAGGAGGAAGTCAAATGATTTCAGTAAACGATTTTCGTACAGGTCTGACAATTGAAGTGGAGGGGGATATCTGGCAAGTGATGGATTTCCAACACGTAAAGCCAGGAAAAGGAGCGGCTTTTGTTCGCTCAAAACTCCGTAACCTACGTAATGGGAATATTCAAGAAAAAACATTCCGTGGCGGTGAAAAAGTGGAGCGCGCTCACATTGAAAACCGTAAGATGCAATATCTGTATGCGAATGGGGATATGCACGCGTTCATGGATATGGAGACATATGAGCAAGTAGAAATCCCAACAGCTACCATCCAGGACCAATTAAACTATCTAAAAGAGAACATGGAAGTTCAAATCCAGTCTTATGAAAGTGAAACAATCGGTGTGGAGCTACCGAAAAATGTTGAGCTGGAAGTTACTGAAACGGAACCTGGAATCAAGGGTGATACAGCAAGTGGAGGTACGAAGCCCGCAACGCTTGAAACAGGGCTTACTGTTCAAGTACCTTTCTTCATTAATGAAGGAGAAGTACTGGTCATCAGTACAACAGATGGTAAATACGTATCCCGTGCATAGGTTTGAACTTCAAAAAGGACTTGTCCAAAAAGGGCAAGTCCTTTTTTTGTGGAAACATTTCTTTATTCCAAGGTGAGCGATCCTTACTCTTTCATACTTTCTTCTTATAGAATCAATTTTTGTATCCATGTGTTAGAAGATGTTGGGTGGAAGGAGAACCTGCTCCCCGAACAACTAAACTCAAACAAACGTCTCGGAATTAAATGTCCGTTAAATCTTCTTTATTGTGGTATAAAGCTTAGGAATAAGGTGGACACATAAGGACGTATATTGATTAAGGCATGTCTTCCCAGTGTCTATCAATCGCTCTATTACCTCTCTATTACCTCTCTATTACCTCTCACAAAATCTTCTAGTTTTATACTATTTCACAGTCATAAGCTCTCAGTATGCACATACATATGAAGTAAACCAAATAAAGGAGTAGGAGAGGATGAAGGAGATTATACGTTTGTTTCCGCCCTCTATCCAACATCTCTTAAAAAGTGAGGTCCAATGGAAGAGTGTGCAGGAGATCCGTTTAAGGATCGGTCGTCCGATAGAGATTCTTGATAATAATTGTGTTGACTCCATTGAGACTGCAGTGATGACTGTTGAGCATCTCTCTTTCGTCCTAAATCAGATCAGTCAGTTCTCCCTCTACCGTTTCAAGGAAGAATTGAAAGAGGGATTTATTACGATTGAGGGTGGCCATAGGGTAGGTTTGGCTGGCAAGACAAACACTCATCAGGATCATGTAGAAACGTTAAAGCACATATCCTTTATGAACATCAGAGTTGCTAGAGCTACATCTGGGAATATTGACTCCCTCATTCCACACCTTTATCAATCTGGGCGCTGGATGAGTACACTGGTCATCGGACCTCCGCAATCAGGAAAAACCACACTCCTGAGGGAATTGGCGCGTTACATTGGATCTGATCAACAAGGGTATCGCGCGGCGAAAGTGGCAATTGTGGACGAGCGTTCCGAAATTGCAGCAAGTATGAGGGGTGTTCCTCAGCTTGATGTGGGTTTTCGTACAGATGTGATGGATGCTTGCCCTAAAGCAGAAGGCATGATGATGATGATTCGTTCGATGTCACCTGAAGTGTTAATTGTAGACGAAATTGGTGGACAAAAAGATGCAGAAGCAGTACGAGAGGCTACTTATACAGGGGTAGAAGTTATTTGCAGTATTCATGGTCAAAGTTTCTCAGGTGTAAAGAAGCGGCCATCAGCCAAACAATTAATGGAGGAGAGAGTGTTTCAACGCTATCTTGTCTTGGACCGGATGTCACCTCAAAGTGAAAGAAATTGGACAGTACTCGATCAATCGGGAGATCTACTGATTCAGGGCAAGGGGAGGGGATCGCATGCAATGGATCGGGGCCGTCATCGTATTGACCGTTACGACCTGGGCAGGGTTTGATATGGCTTCCCGTTTTAAGAAGCGTCCGGGACATATTCGGCAATGGAAAAATGCTTTACAGATGATAGAGGCAGAGATGGTTTATGGACAATCTTCGCTACTGGAAGTTTGTGAGAATCTATCTACACATTTACCGAAACCCATTAATAAGTTCTTTGAAGGGATACTGAACGAAAATGGAGTTTGGGATGACTTTTATTCCTTATGGTCCAAACAGTTAAAGAAACACTGGTCGTTGAACGCGTTGTCGAAAAACGAATATGAAATTCTGATGCAGTTTGGCAGGACGCTTGGACAGCACGATCTGGAGCAGCAGCAAAAACAGATTCAACTCACCATCCATCACCTTGACCGTGAACTGCATGATGCCCTGGAAGTCGGTGATCAATATCAAAAGATGGCGAAAGGGATGGGGATATTAAGCGGGCTGCTCGTCATCATTCTAATCATGTAGATGCTTTAGCAAGGTCTATATGGATTTTACAAAAGGGGGAAGAGGCATTGTGCTCCAAGATGCAACGATATTATTCCAAATAGCTGGTGTCGGTATTATTGTCGCGATGATCCATAGCATCCTGAAACAGATGGGAAAAGAAGAGATTGCACAGGCTGTGACCTTGACCGGTTTCATCATAGTATTATTTATCGTTCTCCACAGGCTCGCCGATCTGTTTCAACAAATCAAGTCTGTTTTTCTTTACCAGGGGTAACTCATGGATATTATTCAAATTGTTTCCTTAGGATTAGTGGCGGCTTTGTTGATTTTACTCTTAAAGGAACACAAATCTTCGGTCGCTTTTCTTCTCCTTTTATTCACAGTCATCATCTTGTTCTTAACCATCCTTGATCAGGTACGGCATATCTTTTCCCTGTTGTCTTACATGGCAGAAAAGGCCCAGGTCGAACCTGTGTACTTTAAGACCATTTTAAAAATTATTGGCATTGCCTATATCGCAGAATTTGGGGCTCAACTTATTCGAGATGCCGGACTAAATTCCTTGGCTTCTAAAGTGGAACTTGCAGGGAAATTGTTCATCTTAATGCTTGCCATACCGATTGTGACAGCTGTGATTGAGACCATATTGAATTTTATTCCAGGGGCATAGGATACTTGGGAGGGATGCCATGAAACGGCTCGTGTTGTGTTGTCTAATCATAATCGGTTGCTTGAACTCTCCAATCACCGTTGCTGCGTCTCCCTCCCCAGCCCCTGCAGATGCTAATGCTGATCTTTCCATGCTCGACCAGGTATCTACAGAAGAGTTGGAGGAAAGTTGGAATCAATTGAACCAACAGTATGGAGATTATCTGCCTAGCTTTCATACGAATAATTTCCGTGAATTTATTCAAAGTGAAAGTTCCGTTGAATCATCCGGTTGGTTTTCTGGTATTCTGGAATTCTTTTTCCATGAGCTACTCCTCAACGGAAAATTGTTAGCTTCCCTACTGTTTTTGACACTGTTCAGTACTTTGCTTCATTCGGTGCAGTCTGCATTTGAAAATTCTGTAGTAAGTAAGATTGCGTACATGGTGGTTTACCTTGTTTTATTGACGCTTGCTCTTGAGAGCTTCCGGCAGGTAATTGAATATACGCTTGGAGCCATAGAACGGATGAGCAGCTTTATGATCGGGTTGATTCCCCTTCTGCTTGGGATCATGGCTTCATTTAGTCACTTGATGTCGATTTCCTTTTTTCATCCTATTATTATTGCACTTGTCCAGTCCAGTGGCTTGTTAGTCAAGTACTTGCTCATCCCATTGTTTGCCTCCTCCGCGCTTTTGCTGATTGTTGGGAGTTTGAATGAAACATATAAAGTAGACCAATTGGCTGAACTTCTTAGGAAAACCGGAATGGCAATCATGGGTGTATTTTTAACCATATTTCTTGGAGTAATTTCTGTCCAGGGAACAGTGACTGCGGTACAGGACGGAATTACGATGAAAACGGCTCGTTTTGTCACAGGGAATTTCGTACCAGTGGTGGGGAGGTTGTTTACGGATGCCACCGACACAATCCTTGGAGCATCCCTTGTATTAAAAAACACACTGGGAATTGCCGGTGTGGTGATATTACTTGGGATTGCAGTATTTCCAGCTATAAAAGTTTTAGCCATTGCGCTCATTTATAAGATTGCAGCAGCCCTTCTTCAGCCCCTGGGGGACGGGCCGATTATTCAGGCGATGGATGTTGTCAGCAGGCATATTCTTTATATATTCGCAGCACTATTAATGGTTTCCATGATGTTTTTTCTCGTTATCGTCATCATGGTGGCGGCTAGCAACATAACGATGATGGTCAGATAGGGTGGTGAACATGGAGTATCTCATTGAGTGGATTACAAAAATTGTCCTGTTTCTTTTATTGGCAATGGTAGCTGATGCCCTTCTTCCTTCCGGAGTCATGAAGAAATACGCTCGTCTGGTCTTGTCTATTTTGTTACTGCTGATCTTTCTGGGGCCACTCTTACAAATCTTGAATATTGATCCTGATCGCCTTGTCCAACAGGCAGATTTGACCATGCAACAACAATTAGATGCAGAAGTTTTTGATGAAAACGTAGAATCAAAGAAAAATGAAATACTCGCCGGACAAGATGCATATAAATTAGAACAAGTTACCAAGGCTCTTGCAGCTGAAATTGAAACACCATTAAAAGAAGAACAAAACCTGGTTCTCGTCGATGCTGAAATGAGCTTCCATCAACAACCCTACAGTTTGGAATCGTTGGACAAGCTGACCCTCACGGTTTCACGTGATGAACTGACCCAGTCGGTCGAAGATGTAGAGATCTCTATTATGGATGAAGGCGAAACAGAAGAAGAGAAGCGAGATCCGGAATTACTTAAATGGGTCGCTGACTATCTTGACTTAAACCAAGAACAAATCATTATCCGCTGGGAGGATGAGGATGAATAAATGGTGGAACAAGCTGACGGAACCTCTATCAAACAAAGAGGGGAGAAAGCTGAATAAAACGAAGTATTTAATTGCCATTGGCATTATTGGAGTGCTGATTATTTTAACAAGCAATTGGTTTCAGCCAAACGATTCTCCTTCACCGGCTCTTGATGAAGGGAATGTCCAAAGTCAATCGGGTGAAGGTGCATCAGCTGCACAAACTCCTGAGATGACGGACTCTATTTCACAGTTGGAAGCTGAATATGAAAAACAGCTCAAACCTCTTCTTGAGAACATACAAGGAGTAAGTGCTGTGGACATCATGATCAATCTGTCATCGACACATAAAAAAGTGTACGATAAAAATTTAATCGTTGGAAAACAAACCACCAAGGAAAATGATAAGAACGGAGGCGAACGTGAAATTGAGGATTATTCGAGAGAACAGCAGCTAGTTCTCGTCCGTCAAGGCGATCGGGAAGTTCCGCTGCTAACGCAAACATCTAAGCCGGACGTAAGCGGGGTTTTCGTAACAGCCGAGGGGGTCGATCAAATGCAGGTGAAAGCGTGGGTGGTGGAAGCTGTCTCTAGAGTTTTGGATGTCCCGACTCACAGGATTTCTGTCTTGCCTAAACAATAAGGAGGGGTTACTTTGGTTAAAAAACAAACGGTTTGGTTGTTGACAATGTTGAGTCTCTTGATTGTTCTAAGCGTATATTACATGACATCCCCGGACAATGGTGAAATGGCTTTTATACAGGAAGATGAATGGGCAGAGATCACGGAAGACGCTGCTGGACAAGAAGGCGTAGAAACGACAGGTGATGGCACCGTCATATCGCAAATTTCTACCGATGAACTTTTCTCAGCCATTCGTCTGGATATGCAGAATCAACGTGATCAAATGCAGGAACAATTATCCGAAATCGTTGCCTCCAGCGACTTTAGTACAGAAGAGAAAAATGAAGCCTTAGAAAAAATGGAGACAATCAAAGCAAACCAATCCAAAGAATCCATCATTGAAAATACCATCCGTGCAAGTGCTTCCTACGATGATGTCCTAGTAAGGGCTGAAGACGATGTCGTCCACGTTACAGTAAAAGCGGATGAGTTATCGAAAACAGAAACGAACAACATCATTCAAATGGTATCTGACGAATTTGGGCAGAAAGAAGTCCAAGTACAATTCCAGCCAGCTGGCTGAAAATAAAGCGAAAGCCTCAATCCTTAAAAAAAGGAATGAGGCTTTTGTTTTATTTTCCCTTCCAGGTCTTCTTGAACATATTGGCAGGATTGTGGAAGACCCGAAATTAAGATGCTTCGAGGTTTGTTACTAAGTTGAGCGTCAGGAATGGCTGGGAAGCTACTCATCTAGCGGGGCGATTCCGAATTTGACATTTTCCTGTGGGGGAGTGGCGATCTTCCTCGGACTTTGTCCTGCGGAATCTCGCTGATCTCCTCTCTCCCACGAGAGCTTCCCAACCACCCCATTTATTTTAATAAAATACGAACCCTTCACAGTGGGAGGGTGCTTTCCGCATGGGAAATCGTCTTTGGGAGTTGATTTCTCTCCAATTACCATGGCATAAGAGCAGCATATTCCGTGGGTGTTTTCGAGATATTTAAATAACAAAGGTGCGGAGGATGGGGTAGTTGTCAGAATATTACTGGAGGTTATTCTTGTAGCGAGTTGCAGGGAGGTGGTAATGTATAATAGAATATGAAGAGGTATTAGTACCAGTTTATAAAAAGTAACTTTACATAAGAGGGGTGCCACAAATGCTAAAGGTACAAGAAATCAGAGAAATCATTAAGTTGATTGATCAGTCCAATATTGATGAGTTTTCTTATGAAGCAAACGGAACAAAAGTTCACATGAAGAAGCCACAGGGACAGGTTGTTTCTGAACCTGTACAAGTTCAACAACCTGTACAAGCTCCGGTAAAACCAGAGCCAAAACATGAAGCTGTTGAGCAAGCACCAAAACAAGAGGTGAAAGAAGAAACAGCTGAGAACGAAGCTCCAAAGGCACAAGGAAATGCCGATTATGACGCAGAGGTGAAATCACCGATGGTCGGAACTTTCTATGCATCTCCTTCCCCTGAAGAAGATGTGTATGTAAAAGTCGGAGACACAGTAAAAGAAGATTCCGTCGTCTGTATCGTTGAAGCGATGAAATTATTTAATGAGATTGAAGCGGAAGTATCTGGAGAGATCGTTGAGATTCTCGTTAAAGACGGTGAATTAGTGGAATATGGTCAGCCGTTGTTCCGCGTGAAGTCCAAGTAAACGGGGGTTTGAGACGTTGATTAAAAAAGTTCTGATAGCAAACAGAGGAGAAATCGCTGTCCGGGTCATCCGCGCTTGCAAAGAGATGGGGATTGAAACCGTAGCGGTTTATTCCGAAGCCGATAAAGAAGCGTTGCACGTCCAGATGGCTGACGAAGCGTATTGTGTCGGTCCGACGCTGAGTAAGGACAGTTATTTGAATTACACGAACATTATGAGTGTAGCTACATTAACGGAGACAGATGCGATTCATCCAGGATATGGATTCCTTTCCGAAAATGCAGAGTTCGCTGAGATGTGTGAAGAGTGTAACATTACTTTTATTGGACCTTCCTCTTACGCCATCCAAAAGATGGGGACGAAGGACGTCGCTCGTGAAACGATGAGAGAAGCAGGAGTACCTGTTGTTCCTGGCTCAGCGGGCATAATTAAAGATGAAGAAGATGGGTTGAAAGTTGCTGAAGAGATCGGTTACCCGGTCATTATTAAAGCAACAGCAGGCGGTGGAGGAAAAGGAATCCGTGTAGCCCGCAATGAGGAAGATTTGAAAAAGGGGATTCGTATGACCCAGCAGGAAGCAGAGACTGCTTTCGGAAATCCTGGTGTCTATATCGAGAAATTCATTGAAGATTTCCGCCATGTTGAAATACAAGTCCTTGCCGATAACCACGGGAACGCCGTTCACCTTGGTGAAAGGGATTGTACGATTCAACGCCGCCTTCAGAAGCTCATTGAGGAGACACCGTCTCCAGCTATTTCTGAAGCTATGCGTGCCAAAATGGGAGATGCTGCAGTGAAAGCTGCTCTTGCCGTGAACTATTCTGGTGCGGGTACCGTTGAGTTTATCTATGACAAAGAAGACGATTCTTTCTACTTTATGGAAATGAATACAAGAATTCAAGTTGAACATCCTGTTACGGAAATGGTGACAGGTGTAGATTTGATTAAAGAAATGTTGTTGATTGCAGATAACCATGAACTTTCCTTCAAGCAAGAAGACATTGAATTCGAAGGTTGGTCTATTGAATGCAGGATCAATGCGGAAAACCCGTACAAAAACTTTATGCCTTCGGCTGGGAAGATCGATATGTACCTACCTCCAGGTGGACTGGGTGTAAGGGTTGACTCAGCAGCATACCCTGGCTATATGATTCCGCCTTATTATGATTCTATGGTCGCTAAGCTGATTACGTATGGTCGTGACAGAGATGAAGCGATTCGCCGGATGAAGCGTGCACTTGATGAATTTGTCATTGAAGGTGTACACACAACCATCCCATTCCACCAACGGATGATGGAACATGAGGTGTTTGTTGGCGGAGACTTTAACACAAAGTTTTTAGAGAAATATACTATAATGAAGGATGAATCATAAAAAGGAGTGGTCATTGTGAGTGATAAGCAATTGTTGAATGTGACAGATGGATCGACATTAGGTAACATCGAGATTGCTCCTGAAGTCATTGAAGTGATCGCTGGAATCGCTGTTTCTGAAGTAGCTGGTGTTGCTTCGATGAGAGGTAATTTCGCATCTGGCGTGGCTGAGCGCCTGGGTAAGAAAAACCACGGAAAAGGCGTGAAAGTGGAGCTCACTGAGAATGGCATATTAATTGATGCATACGTAGTCATGGACTATGGAATTTCCATACCTGACACAGCACAAAAAATTCAGGACAACACAAGGCAAGCGCTTAAAAACATGACAGCACTTGATATTAATGAGATCAATGTCCACATTGTCGGCGTACAAATGGAATCAGGGAAAGAGGAAGAAGTAGAAGCAGAAGAATTGTGAGAGTAATCAGAAAGGGGGCATTCCCCTTTCTGATTTTTTTGTTTTTTTTCTCCTCCCTCATGTTTGAAGGACAGCGAAAATTCACGATCACCTGATTACAATGGCTTTTATCAAGCTAAAATGTTATTATTCTAACGGATATTACCTTAAAGGAGAATGAAGATGAAACGACGCACAGCACGTGAAAAAGCTTTTCAGGCGCTTTTTCAAACCATTACGAGTGATATTGAAACGGATGAGGCCATTGCTCATGTAGTCGAAGGCCAGGAAGTGGACGAGTTTTTGTATGACCTCGTACATGGAGTCATCCAAAATCGAGATGAGTTGGATCAATGGATTTCAGATAATCTCGACAATTGGACGTTTCCACGGTTAGCGAAAGTAGAGAAAACCGTCTTGCGAATGGCAGCTTATGAAATGAGATACAATGAAGACGTCCCTTCGCAGGTAGCCATTAACGAAGCGATTGAGCTTGCGAAAATTTTCGGAGAAGATGAATCAGGTAAGTTTGTGAACGGCGTATTATCCAAAATGGTATAAACAAATAAGGGGGAAACGGGACATGTCAGCAGAAGTCATATACGGAAAACAATTGGCAGAAGATCTACGTCAAGAAATGAAAGAGGAAGTGAGTGCACTCCATACAAAGGACATCCGTCCGAAATTGGTGGTCGTCATTTTAGGTGAAGATCCTGCTTCAATGTCTTATGTAAAAGGAAAGCAGCGCGCTTCTGAAAAAATCGGTATGGATTCTGAACTTATTGAATTACCTGTAGAAACTTCAGAACAGGAACTGCTGGATTTGATTGAAAAGTTGAACCAGGACGCTACTGTTCATGGAATTCTTGTTCAATTACCTGTGCCTGACCATATATCTGACCAAAAAATCATTGAAGCCATTCACCCAGATAAGGATGTGGATGGATTTCATCCGGCAAATGTCGGGAAAATGATGACAGGCCAGGACACCTTTTTCCCGTGTACACCTTATGGAATACTCGTCATGCTGAAACGTGCAGAGATTACTCTGGAAGGAAAGCATGTCGTGATCATTGGCCGTAGTAACTTGGTAGGGAAACCTGTAGGCCAATTGTTGCTCAACGAGAACGCAACCGTTACCCATTGCCACTCTCGGACGAAACAACTACAGTCGCATACCAAGCAGGCAGATATTCTTATCGTTGCTGCAGGTAAACCATCCTTGATTTCGGGCGAAGATATCAAAGAAGGAGCAGTTGTGATCGATGTGGGAGTCAATCGGGTGGATGGTAAGCTGACAGGAGATGTAGATTTTGAGTCTGCAAAAGAGGTAGCTTCCCATATCACTCCAGTCCCTAAAGGTGTAGGTCCAATGACAATCACTATGCTCCTCCACAATACGATTAAAGCGGCTAAGCGAATTCACAATCAGTAAGGAGGATGGGTATGCAGGATCAGTACTTGAGTGTTACGGCACTAACGAAGTACATCAAGCGTAAACTTTCAGGGGATCCGCATTTAAAAACGGTTTGGTTGAGAGGAGAAATTTCTAATTTCAAGCACCACAGCCGAGGCCATATGTACCTCTCTTTGAAAGATGACCAGGCCAGAATTCAGTCCGTCATGTTTGCTGGGAATAATCGTTCCCTAAAGTTTGTTCCTGAGAATGGAATGAACGTCCTCGTTAAAGGGGAAATCAACGTTTACGAACCGATGGGTCAATACCAGCTGTATATTAAAGAGATGCAACCGGACGGAATTGGAGCTCTTTACTATGCTTTTGAACAATTGAAGGAAAAATTGGAAAAAGAGGGCTTATTCTCTCTTGAGCTTAAAAAGCCTCTTCCTACATACCCAAAACACATTGGTGTCATCACTTCACCAACTGGGGCAGCTGTACGAGATATTATGACCACGATCAAAAGACGTTACCCTATTGTGCCAGTCACTGTCCTGCCTGTCCTTGTCCAGGGAGAGCGGGCAGCTTCTTCTATAGTAAATGCCATCAAATATGCGAATGGAAAAATGGATTTTGATGTGTTAATTGTAGGTAGGGGCGGCGGTTCCATCGAGGATTTATGGGGGTTTAATGAAGAGGTGGTTGCAAGAGCGATTGCAGAATCCGAAACTCCCGTTATCTCGGCCGTTGGTCATGAAACGGATACGACCATCAGTGATTTTGTGGCAGATGTAAGAGCAGCGACACCAACGGGAGCTGCTGAAATTGCTGTCCCATCCATTGTAGAACTGCGGGATCAGGTGAAGGCGTTGGACCACCGCCTTCATAGGGTTATGGAAGTAAAGAAGACAGAAGCGAAGCAACATTTGGAGCGTTTAAAGAAATCCTATGCTTTCAAGTATCCTGAACAGATGATGAAGCAAAAAGAACAGGACTTGGACCGGGTTATCGAACGCATGTCAGTTCAAATGAAGCACCTACATCAAACGAGTCACGTACATTGGGACAATTTGTCTCGAAGGCTTCGACAGCAGGGGCCTGAGTTGAAAATTAGAGAAGGTGCGGAATCTCTAGAGCGTCAGACGAACCAGCTGCAGAAGCGGTTTCAGGCTCTCCTGCAGCAGAAAAAGGAACGTTTCTATACAAATGTTGATAAACTGACCTTGGTTAATCCTTTAGACATTATGAAGCGAGGCTTTGCTTTGCCCTTTGATTCTGAAGGAGACGTCATAAAAAGTACTTCTGAGATTACAAAAGGCCAATTCCTCTCCTTGAAAATGCAGGACGGAATCGTTGATTGTCACGTAACGGATGTAAAGGAGGATGAAAATGACAGATAAGCAGGAAACCATCAGTTTTGAGGAAGCGATGAAACAGCTCGAAGAGATTGTAGAGAAACTGGAAACAGGAGAAGTTCCCTTGGAAAAAGCCATTCAGTATTACCAGGAAGGTATGAAACTTTCCAAGCTTTGCAGTGAAAAACTAGGAAATGTAGAGACTCAAATGCAACAGATTATGAACGAACACGGAGAGTTGGAACCGTTCTCTGTCCAGGAGGAAGACTGAACGGTGCATTTAGCTGACTATCTTAAAGAAAAAAGACAACGAATCAATCAACAGTTGGAAATGCTTGTCCGTGATTATTCGGTTTCAGGACGACTTCAGGATTCCATGTTATACTCCATTGATGCTGGAGGGAAAAGGCTGCGCCCCATCTTATTGATGGCGACTGCTCAAGCTTTTCATGTTTCTGAGGAAAGGGTGATGGGAGTGGCCTCAGCCCTTGAGATGGTTCATACTTATTCCCTGATTCATGATGATCTGCCTGCCATGGATGATGATGACTTAAGGAGAGGGAAGCCAACGAACCACAAGCGCTTTGATGAAGCAACCGCCATTCTCGCAGGGGATGCATTATTGACACTGAGTTCCCAGGTGATTGCAGAGGATGAGGGTTTAAGTGATGTTGAACGCGTCTTTTTAATTCGTGAACTGACGAAAGCCAGCGGTGCGAGGGGCATGGTTGAAGGTCAAATGCAGGACATGCTCAGTGAAGGGACTGAAATCCCTTTAGAAGCCCTTGAAAATATTCATAAGAATAAAACCGGTCAATTGCTGAAATTCTCTATCCTCGCCGGTGCTTTTTTAGGCGGAGCATCAGAGAAGGTTCTCCAAGAAATGACCGCAATGGCTGAAGCCCTTGGACTTTTATTTCAAATTCAGGACGACATCCTGGACGTCACAGGAGATTCTGAGGTATTAGGGAAGCCTGCAGGAAGTGATGAAGGCAACCATAAAAGCACTTACCCACAGCTTCTGGGACTAGACGGAGCGATCGCTCAAAAGGATAACTACGTCAAAAAAGCACAGCAGGCTTTGAAGAATGCAGGTGTAGAGGGGACCACCCTTTCTGAGCTCATTCATTATTTAAGCACCCGGGACCATTGAGCTGAATGATTTCGATTGAGCCACGTGACAAAATGTGATATATTATGATTACAAAAGGAATGGTGCAGTATTCTAGTCGGCCCTCCGTTCCTGAAGGCGGGCCTAAAAATCCGCCGAAGGGCACATCGATGAAGTTCCTTGTGTTGGCTTGAGGCGCCCAGCCTTGGGTCGATGCTGGGAGTTAAGGTCGCAGGGCGATCCACAAAGGCATGTGGGCGTTGACCCTGCTTCCGCGGAGGCCCATTATTGTAACGGCATCTGAGCCAGGTGCTGTTATGAAATGGGGTATGAACCTGCAGCATATGGAGTAACATCTATATGCGCAGCGTAGCCTGCCTTGAGTGGTTCTTGAGGGGATTATAGTCAGTGAACACCATGCAGCTTCAGATGGCCACTGAGGTGCTGGTGCAGAAACTATATGAAATCAGAACTGCAAAAGAGGCTAAGGAACGGCTAAAGGCTGTCGGGGAAATCCCCTAGACTGTTCTATGGACATGATTTAGGAATTATAGTGCGGACTAAGTGGCAATCTAGTCCAGCTGCCGGAGACGGGGCTGAGTCGAGTTTAAAGGGGAACCGCCAGAATGGTGACATTCGGTACTCGGCTGGGAAAACCTACTAGACCTAAGCCGCAATTTTTACTTGAATCATGACCATTCCTTTCCTTACATAAGACACGTCAATTTAGTGATATAGAGGGTATATATGGATAACAAATTAAAAAAATCTTTAAAATTCAGTTTGAGTATCGCCGTTATCACATTTGTGTTAGCGGCTATTTTTTCAGTTATATCTTCTTCCGTATTAAGTGGAGTCGTATGGATCATTGGCCTCGTTATTGTATTCATGATCGTCTTTACGGGTGTCATCTTCGATATGCTCGGTATCGCTGCCACAGCTGCCCAAGAGCAGCCTTTCCACGCAATGGCGTCTGAAAAAGTGAACGGAGCTAAAGAAGCGATTGCTATTGTCAGAAACGCCGATCGATTCGCAAGTTTCTGTAATGACGTAATAGGGGATATATCTGGTATAGTTAGTGGTACGGCGTCAGCAGTTGTGGTCATTCAGCTGGCCAACAACTTCGGCTATAGTGACGGGTCAACGGTTCAGATTGTGATCTCTGTCATTTTGACCAGTATTGTAGCTGCACTTACTGTCGGTGGGAAAGCCCTTGGTAAGTTCTTTGCCATCAATAAGTCCACAGATATTATTTTCTTCGCTGCAAAGGTTATTTCATGGTTAGAAAAGCGGCTGAAAGTAAGAATAGTAACAAGTGCACCGTCATCCACTAAAAAATCAAGATAAATACAAGGGGGTCCTTCAATGGATCTGTGTAAAATTAAAGACCCTTCAATTTTGAAGGATATGAATACGAACCAACTTGAACAATTGGCAGATGAAACGAGACAGTTTCTCATAGAAAACTTGGCTGCGACAGGAGGACACCTAGGGGCAAACCTAGGGGTCGTTGAGCTTACCCTCGCTCTTCATAAAGTATATAAAAGCCCGGAAGACCGTTTTCTTTGGGATGTTGGTCACCAATCCTATATCCATAAGATTTTAACAGGTCGTGGTGGTCAATTTGAAACACTCCGCCAATATAAAGGACTGTGCGGCTTTCCGAAACGTGACGAAAGTGAACATGATGTATGGGAGACAGGCCACAGCTCTACTTCTTTATCTGCAGCCATGGGAATGGCAATTGCAAGGGATCTGAAAAAAGAAGATCATTCAATTTTACCGATTATTGGTGATGGAGCACTTACAGGTGGGATGGCTTTAGAGGCCTTAAACCACATCGGGCACGAGAAGAAGAATGTAACCGTTATCCTGAACGACAACGAAATGTCGATCGCTAAAAATGTAGGTGCGCTTCACGGTGCGCTCGGGAGAATGAGAAGCGCTGGGAAATATCACCGCGTCAAAGACGACCTCGAATGGGTATTGAAGAAAATCCCCGCTGTCGGAGGGAAAATTGCGCAGGCTGCTGAGCGGTTGAAGGACAGCATGAAGTATTTTGTCGTTCCAGGTATGTTTTTTGAAGAGCTTGGATTTACTTATTATGGTCCTGTCGATGGACATGACTTCAATGATCTTATCGAAAACTTGAATTACGCTAAAAAGACGGACGGCCCAGTCATTGTCCACGTGATGACACAAAAAGGAAAAGGCTATCACCCTGCAGAGACGGACGTGAAAGACAAATGGCATGGTGTTGGACCATACAAAATTGAGTCAGGTGAAAAAATTAAGCCAGTGGATGCTCCACCAGCATGGAGTTCAGTCATTAGTGAAGCTCTCCGACAAGAAGCGAGACAGGATGATCGGATTGTTGCCGTCACACCTGCTATGATTTTAGGTTCCAAATTAGAAAAGTTTGGTGAAGAATTCCCTGATCGTCTTTTTGATGTAGGAATTGCCGAACAGCATGCAACGACAATGTCAGCCGGTCTAGCTACGCAGGGAATGAAACCGTTTTTGGCTATTTATTCCACATTCTTACAAAGAGGATATGACCAAGTCGTCCATGATGTAGCAAGACAAAAGCTTAATGTCATTTTTGGAATTGATCGAGCTGGATTGGTAGGGGCTGATGGCGAGACCCACCAGGGAGTTTTCGATATTGCCTTCCTTCGGTCTGTTCCGAACTTTGTGATATCCATGCCTAAAGATGAAAATGAGGCGCAGCATCTCGTTCATACAGCCACGCACTACGATGATGGTCCTTTTGCCATTCGTTATCCAAGAGGCAATGCCAAAGGGGTACAAACAGATAAACAGCCGGAAATCATCCCGATCGGAAGCTGGGATGTGTTAAAAGAAGGAACAGATGCTGTCATCTTGACGTTTGGTACTACCATTGATATGGCTCTTGAAGCTAGTGATAAGATGGAAAAGGATGGCCGGTCAGTAAAAGTTGTGAATGCACGGTTCATTAAGCCATTAGACGATGCGATGCTTCATGACATCATGAAAGCAGGGTTGCCGATCCTGACTGTAGAAGAAGGTGTCCTTCAGGGTGGATTCGGTTCAAGCGTATTGGAGTTTGCAGAGGAACATGAATACACCTCACAATGGGTCAAACGTATGGGTGTACCGGATCGCTTCATCGAACATGGCAGTGTCGATAAACTTTGGGAAGAAATCGGGTTAACGACTGATCACATTCTGCAAAACTTGAAACAAATGATACCGAATAAACAGCAAAGGGCTTAAGGATATGGGAAGAAAAGTAAGGCTAGATGTATTATTAGTAGAAAAAGGCTACGTGGAAACACGTGAAAAGGCGAAGAGGACCATTATGGCCGGGCTTGTGTTTCATAATCAAGTCCGCCTGGATAAGCCTGGTCAAAAAATCGAAGAAGACACTGAACTCACAGTCAAAGGAAAAGCTATTCCTTACGTAAGCAGGGGTGGGCTGAAACTAGAAAAGGCCCTTAAGTTTTTTGATCTTTCTGTACAAGATAAAGTAATGATTGATATCGGTTCTTCTACCGGTGGTTTCACAGATTGCGGGCTGCAAAATGGTGTGAAGCTTAGTTATGCGATTGATGTCGGCTATAACCAGTTGGACTGGGGTCTTCGTAACCATGATCAAGTTGTTGTCATGGAGAGAACAAATTTCAGGTACGTGACAAAAGATGATTTGAAGGAAGGACAACCACAATTTGCTTCGATTGATGTTTCCTTTATTTCGTTACGAATCATACTCCCTGTATTAGCAAATCTTTTGGATAAAGAAGGCGATGTCGTTGCCTTAATCAAGCCTCAATTTGAAGCTGGACGTGAACAGGTCGGGAAAAAGGGAATTGTTAAGGACCCGTCCATACATAGACAGGTGATTGAAAATATTCTTGATTTTGCAACTCAACACGGCTATTCTGTACATGGACTCACTTTTTCGCCGATCACCGGTGGAGACGGGAATATCGAATTCCTTGTCCACTTACGGTTGAATGGAGATGGACAAGGCAGGGTTACAGAAGAGATTAATATTGAAGCGGTAGTTGAAGAAGCGCATGAAGCGCACCGCAAAAACGCATAATGAACGTAAAAGGGCTTATGAAAAGCCCTTTTCTTATGGAAGGACTGGAAACGGAGGATGGTCATGAACAAAGGACAACGTCATATCAAAATCAGGGAATTGATTACGAATGACGACATTGAAACCCAGGATGAGTTAGTCGATCGATTAAAGGGTATGGGCTATAATGTAACTCAAGCTACAGTTTCAAGAGATATTAAAGAATTGCACCTTGTAAAGGTGCCTATGATGGATGGACGCTATAAATACAGCCTGCCGGCAGATCAACGTTTTAATCCTTTTGAAAAATTAAAACGATTGATGATGGATGCCTTTGTCAGTATCGATCGCGCTGGTCATTTCATCATTTTGAAGACTCTTCCAGGAAACGCGAATGCAGTAGGGGCACTGGTGGACAATTTGGAATGGGATGAAATCATGGGCACGATTTGTGGAGATGATACATGTCTGATCATTTGCCGCAGTGCAGAACAAACAGAAACGATAAGTGAGCAGCTGCTCAATATGTTATAACTGAGGTGAAAGTTTCATGCTAACAGAATTGTCTATTCGTGATTTTGCAATCATTGATCGAATTTCAATTACGTTCAAAGAAGGTCTCACCGTACTCACAGGGGAAACAGGTGCGGGTAAATCGATTATTATCGATGCCATACAACTGCTATCTGGTGGACGAGGGTCTGTCGAGTTCGTGCGTCATGGAACAAAAAAAGCCGAAATTGAAGGATTGTTCACCGTAGGAAGCAATCATCCCATTCACAAAGTGGGAGAAGAGTTTGGCGTTGATATTGATGAAGATGGAATGGTCGTACTGCAGAGGACCATTACGCACCAAGGAAAGAGTATTTGCAGGGTGAACGGAAAACTGGTTACACTTGGAATTATGAAAGAATTCGGTCATTCTTTAATCGATATCCATAGCCAGCATGAAACACAATCACTGATGGATCCCGATCGCCATATTGAGCTCCTGGATATTTTTTCGGATGACGATATGAAATCTTCTTTGGAAGAATATCATCGGGTATATGACAAATACCGTGTACTGAAGAAGCGTTACAAGGAATTGAGTGAAAATGAGCAGGAAATGGCACAACGGTTGGATTTGCTTGAGTTTCAACTGAGAGAACTGCAAGAAGCTGAAATGCAGCCATTGGAAGATGAGGAACTTTCAGAAGAGCGTAAAAAGCTGATGAATTATGAGAAGATTTATCAAGGAATCCATGATGCTTATTATTCCTTATATGGGGAGCAAAAAGGCCTGGACTGGCTGAGCCATGCTATGACTTCTCTTGAGAGTACGGCAGACGTGGATGGCGAATTGGCCAAGCTTTCTGAAGAAATGTCGAACTCCTACTATATCATTGAAGAATTGACCTTCCAATTAAGTAATCAAATGGCAGCGCTTGAATTTGATCCTGAACGCTTAAATCAAATTGAATCCCGTTTAAACGAGTTGAACCGTTTGAAAAAGAAGTACGGAGCTACAGTCGATGATATGCTTCAATACGCTTCGAGGATCGAAGAAGAGATTGATGAGATCAGGAATAAGGATTCTCATTTAAGTAAGATGGAAGATGAAATTTATGAACTGGGGCAGGATGCTGTAATAGAGGCGAAAGCACTCCATGACATCAGGACGAGCTCAGCAGCGACTTTATCTGAATATATCCATGAAGAGTTAAGGGATTTATATTTAGAGAAAGCGTCTTTTGCTGTCGATATTAATTTGAAAGAAGGAAGGGAAGCTGACCCTGAACTTGACGGTCATCCGGTACAATTGCTCCCAAATGGGATAGACATCGTAAAATTCCTAATCACTACAAATCCAGGTGAACCATTAAAAGAACTACATAAAGTTGCATCGGGAGGAGAAATGTCGCGGATCATGCTTGCTTTAAAGCGCATTTTCTCACGACACCAAGGCGTTACGAGTGTGATTTTCGACGAGGTAGATACGGGTGTAAGCGGTCGAGTAGCCCAGGCGATTGCTGAAAAAATCTACGGAATATCAGAAGGGTCACAAGTCTTGTGTATTTCACACCTTCCGCAAGTAGCTGCTATGGCCGATACTCACGTAAGAATTGAAAAACGAGTGGATAATGATCGAACTCATACAGCAGCAAAAGAATTGACATATGATGAGAAAGCAGATGAGATCTCCAGAATGATCACTGGTGCGGAACTTACAGAAACAACGGTTGAACATGCTCGTGAACTGCTACTCATGGCTGAGAAACATAAGAAACGATAAAAGAACAAAAGATAAGCGTATGGATTGTACAATCCATACGCATTTTTTATTTATATACGTAGTTTCCGCAAAATTTCATATGATATTCCAATCTTTACATATACGTTGGAGAATGTTTCTACACAAGGGAAAGGGTACTATAATTACTGTGATTATGCTCGTTTAAAAATGCTTGTGGAAGACCACATTATAAGTAAGCCATTTAGTTGGTACTGGAGTGATAAGGAGTGTGAACCCGTGAAAGATCAACAGACATTTAAATATATATGCGGTTCCGTTCTCCTGCTGTTCATGCTCATTTTACCTTTAATAGCCCCTGTTCATGATTATCTTTCCATCCCTACCGATGTGAAAATCAGTGCATCTAATGATCCAGAAGTCCTTTCTGAAGGTGAAGAGACAGAAGCGTTGACTGCTTTTTCATCCACTGATGATCATCAAGTCTTTTATGAGTTCGCCGGAGTTCCGCTCAAGAAAACAGATGTAACGCAAATGCGTGACATCCGTTTGATTCCTGGCGGTCAGTCGGTGGGGGTTGAATTGCATACAAAGGGAGTTCTAGTCGTCGGACACCATTTGGTGAATGGAGAAAAAGAGGCGAAGAAATCACCGGGTGAGGAAGCGAATGTCCTTGTTGGTGACATCCTCCTTGAGGGGAATGGTCAGGAACTCAATAGTATGGAAGAGCTGTCCTCCATCGTCAAAGAGTCTGGCGAAGCGGAGAAACCCATTGAACTTAAAATTAAGCGAGGGAAAGAGATGATCTCCACCTCTTTAACCCCAGTTTTTAACGCGCAGGAGAAAGAGTTTCAAATTGGTCTCTATATCCGTGATTCAGCTGCAGGTATCGGGACAATGACGTTTTATGATCCAGAAACGAAAAAATATGGAGCACTGGGCCATGTGATTTCGGATATGGATACGAAGAAACCGATTGAAATTCATGAAGGGACGATTGTTCGTTCCCACGTAACCTCTATTGAAAAAGGAAGTCAGGGAATTCCTGGTGAGAAAAAAGCGAAATTTTCATTACGTGATGATCGGCTAGGTACGATTACTAAAAACACACCATTCGGCATTTTTGGTGAATTGGATGGGGATATGAAAAATGAAACGTATCCTAAAGGGGTCCCTGTCGGATTTGCAGAAGAAGTCGAAGAAGGACCTGCTCAAATTATGACCGTGTTAGATGGTGAAGAAATGCAGACCTTTGATGTGGAAATCGTCAGTAATATGCCGAAAAAATCCGCAGTAACAAAAGGGCTGATTGTAAAAATCACTGATCCTGAACTTCTTGATAAAACAGGAGGAATTGTTCAGGGAATGAGTGGAAGCCCTATTATTCAAAATGGAAAAATTATTGGTGCAGTCACTCATGTGTTCGTCAACGATCCGACAAGCGGATACGGGGTGCACATTGAATGGATGCTACAAGAAGCCGGGATACCATTATACGAAGATAATATCACTAAACAAAAAGCGAGTTAGAAGAGCCTCCCTAAAGGCTCTTCTTTTTTCATGCATCAACGTCATATCTAATCGACAAATTTCGACAATTGTTATAAGCGTATGTCGAATTTGTACGAATTCATAAGTATTTTAAAGCATTTTCAAGATAATCTCAAATATTGAAATCTTTTTGTTATAATAAAAGAGGGTTAAATTCCTGGATGTCGAATATGTGTATTACGGAAAAAAGAAGGACTATTTTGTAAGGAGGAAAAATAAATGGAAAAGATTCGAGTTTGTTTGGCTGATGATAACCGTGAGCTTGTAAAGCTACTTGAGGAATATTTTGATGATGCGTCGGATATTGATGTCGTAGGAACGTCCTATAATGGGAAAGATTGTCTTCAAATGGTAGAGGAGAAGAAACCGGATGTGTTGATTCTGGATATCATTATGCCACATTTAGATGGGCTAGCAGTCTTGAACAAATTAAGAGACATGGACAAGCACCCAGAAGTCATTATGTTGACGGCTTTCGGTCAAGAAGAAGTCACGAAGAAAGCAGTGGAACTTGGAGCCGCTTACTTTATGATGAAGCCATTCGATCTCGACCATCTTGGTGAACAAGTTCGTCAAATTAAACATGCGGGTGACCCAATCAATCGTGCATTGGGGAACAGCTACACATCAACCAAATCGAAAAAACCTGACCTTGACACAAGTATTACTCACATTATCCATGAAGTGGGAGTACCAGCACACATTAAAGGTTATCAGTACTTGAGAGAAGCCATTACAATGGTCTACCATGATCTTGAACTTCTTGGCTCAATTACAAAAGTCCTTTATCCGGATATTGCAACGAAATATAACACGACGGCATCCCGAGTAGAACGCGCCATTAGGCATGCGATTGAAGTAGCTTGGAATCGAGGGAATATTGATGCGATTTCTTCCCTGTTCGGCTACACGATCTCCAACACGAAAGCAAAACCGACGAATAGTGAATTTATAGCGATGGTAGCGGATCGCTTACGCTTAGAGCATAAAGCGAGTTAAGTAAAAGGCGCAGGGCACGAGAGGTGGAAAGCATCTCTCGTGCTTTTATTTTTCTGCTGTCATCAATTCAATAATCTCTTTTGCAAGCTTAAAATCTTCATATATGCCCGCATCAATTTCCTCAATTTGCTTATTCAAGAAATCGTAAAGCTCTTCTTCAAGTAAAAAAAGTCCGTCTCTGTTAATCAGCCGGTAACTGAAGGGAAGGTCTAAGTATTGAATGATGACAAAGGTGTGTCCTTGATCCTCGTATGTACAAAGTATGGATAATTCACTATCCTCGGGATAATACCTGGATCCACCAAATCCATCCCTTTTCAAAACCATAGAACCACCCTTCCTCTTATCATCCATCATATCTAAAAATACCAAAAGATGTAACAATTTTGTAGAATAAATGCAAAAATTCCCATGTTTACGTCAATTTTCGCAGCCCGTATGTTTTTTTCTAATTTTTTGTTCAATTGTGCACCTCTTTTGTGATACAATTCTTAATTATTAATTACTTTCGTTCTCTAATGGGGTGTTGTATAAATGAAGGTTGTAAAATTTGGAGGCAGTTCTTTAGCAGATGCCGGGCAGATAAAAAAGGTGAAAAATATTATGGAGTTAGATGAAGACCGACGCGTAGTTGTCGTTTCAGCTCCAGGGAAACGTCATAGTAAAGACGAAAAAGTGACGGATCTCCTTATTGCTTTAGGTACATCCATACAAATGAACCAAATGGATGAGACCGTTTATAAAAAAATCATCGACCGCTTTCAATCGATGACCGAGGAGCTCGAGCTCTCCTTCCGTGTAGTGGAACAAGTGAAGGATAAAATTGATGAAGCGATGCAACTGGTGAAAGATGGTTCTGAGCATGCGTTTGACGCTTTAAAAGCTTGTGGAGAGGATGGTTCTGCTCATATTGTGAGTGCATATTTGCAGAAGACAGGGACTAAAGCTTCTTATGTAAATCCAAAAGAAGCAGGAATTCTCGTGCGAGATCAACCTGGTGGAGCGTTGGTTTTAGAAGAAAGCTTTGAAAAATTGTACAGCTTGAGGCATAGGAATGAAATCCTTGTTATTCCAGGCTTTTTTGGCTATACGCCTGAAGGTGAATTGGTGACGTTCTCCCGCGGTGGATCTGATATTACCGGGTCGATTGTAGCAGCTGGTTTAAAGGCAGACTTGTATGAGAACTTTACGGATGTCGATTCTGTTTATTGTGTCAATCCCATGTTCGTGGACCAGCCAAAGCAGTTAACCTCTTTGACTTATCGAGAGATGCGGGAGCTATCCTATGCAGGCTTTTCTGTATTTCATGACGAAGCGCTTATCCCAGCGTTTAAAGAAAAAATACCTGTATGCATTAAAAATACCAATAACCCTGCGGCACCTGGGACAATGATTGTAGCGGACCTCCCTGAAAGGGAAAGTCATGTTGTAGGTATTGCAAGCGATGACGGGTTTTTGAACTTATATGTGAGTAAATACTTAATGAACCGGGAAATTGGCTTTGGTCGCAGGTTGCTTCAAATATTAGAAGATGAAGAAGTATCTTTTGAACACGCGCCTTCTGGAATCGATGACATGTCCGTTGTCATTCGTGAACATCATCTTCCACCTGAAAAAGAGGAAAAGGTTATAAAGCGGATTAAAGAAGAACTTGAAGTAGATACCGTCTTGATTGAAAGAGAAATGGCTATGATTATGATCGTAGGGGAAGGTATGAACCAGACGATTGGTATCGCCAGCCGTGCAGCAGCAGCTTTCCGTGATGCAGAGGTCAATATTGAGATGATCAACCAAGGGTCATCTGAGGTTTCAATGATGTTCGGTGTCAAGTCTTCAGGCTTAGGCAAAGCCGTCCAATCTCTGTATCGCACGTTCTTTGAATAGGCTTCCTCGATGGGAGTGTAAGGTTGATAGCGGAAGACAATCCAACTTGGCAAAGGGGTTCGTTTCTCCCATAAATCGAATGGGGTGGTTGGGAAGCTCGCCACTCCCCCACATGAGAGCGAGTTGCTTGTCAGCCACCTATGATACTCAACTAGGCAACGAACACTGGGAACATCTCAAAACTGAGTTTTCAACAATCAGGAGCTTATCTATAAAAGACAGAAAAAAACGAAGCAGTGATTTTCACTGCTTCGTTTTTTTCTGTTGAGCTATAACTTCATTCAATTGTTCCAATGTGTGAACGTCATAATCAATTGTTTTCGAAAGTAAATACCGAAATAGTTCTGCGGTCATAATCGCATCATTCAGAGCATGGTGTCGTTCCCTTTTATCAATGCCTACATACTTTAGCAAAGGATCAAGCTGGTGTCTTTCGTTCGGCAGAAGCCATTGTGCCATAAGTTGGGAGTCGATCACGTGTGGTTCATAATCAGGAAGCTTCCACCTTTTTAACATAGCCCTTAAGAAACGCATATCAAACTTAGCTGGATGGGCGACAAGAACAGAACCCTCACTGAAGTCCATGAAGTTGCGGAAACCTTCAATGAAAGGGCTGGCATTGTCCAGGCGGTCCCTGGATAGTCCTGTTAAACGCAGCGTTTGTTTATTAACAGGACGAATGGGCCGGATAACCTGATGGAATTTCTCCATTCGGCAAGCATGAAGTCCTTGAAGCCTGATTGCACCGATGGATATGATCTCATGTCCGATTTCTGGTAAAAACCCGGTTGTCTCAAGGTCAAAGATGGTATAATCCAAGTCCTTTAATCGCTTCTTGTGAAAATGTCCCTTTTGATTGAAAACGTGCAGCTGCTTTTCTAATTCGTGGTATGTGTGCCATTTCAGATAAGGTTTGATCTTGAAATAGTACATCGGTTTTTCAAAAAGCAGATACTTTATAATTTGTAAGTCAACTGGAAGCATCATACCACCCGATTTCGGTTATAGCTCAGTTCTAGCACCTGCTGCAGGCGTTTGGCGATAATGAGCGCTTCTCTGAGTGATCGACGTTCTTCTTTTTTCATGGGTCCAAGTTTTAAATCATTGCTTAATGGTTCTTCATCGTCCAACTGTTGGAGATTAGCTTTCAAACGGAACAGCATCAGACGGTGCAAGGCGGTTTTCGCATTTTCCACATCCCGCGGGTGGAAACGTTCCTGTTCAGCTAAAGCTTCAAGCCTATTTACAGTATTAATCTCTTCAATACCATACTTCATACTGTAAATACGGATGGCATTGACGATTTGCATAATGGCTGATTTCTTCAAGTTAAGTGTCCGTTTTTTACCAATTCCTGAAATTCTTCCAAATGGTTGGACAGGGACCCGGAAGCGAAGCGTATCTTTCATAAGCAATTGATGAAGGTTTAAGGATTTTTGAACGCGTTTCGTTACATATTTCTTTAAGTCATAAGCAAGAGAATAATCGCCGGTAATTGGACGGAAATCCATGAAGATCGTGAAATCTCGGATTTCTTCTGCGTCCATTTTGTTGATCCACTGGTCGATACTTCCTTGCCAATCGCTCATCTGCTGACGCCATTTTGGTTCCTTTGCCATAATACCGCCTGTGCAGTAAGGAAAGCCACATTCATTCAACATATCATTGATTTTACGGGTGAAAATTTCGAAGTACTTTTCGATTTTCGCTTTATGCTTACTCTTGTCATAGTCGGCAAGAATAATGGCGTTATCCTGATCCGTGGAGAAAGCCTGTTCTTTCCGTCCTTCACTGCCCATAACCAGGAAACAGTAATTGACCGGCGGTGCTCCATGACCTTCACGGATCATTTCGTCTTCTGCAATCTGTACGACTTGTTTGTGAATCCGATCGTTATAGTTCGTCATCAACTCCGCTATATCATAAGCAAACATGTGATCTTTAATCAAACTCGCGACAAATTTTTGGAACCGTTCATTATGAATCGGTGACAGCGGTTTGATTTCATCAATTGTAGTAGCGTTTGAAATTTTATAAGTCAGGTCGAAGTACACCGAATTTTTAATCGTGAAAAACGAGGACTGCCTCAGAATTCCGACGACCTTGTCCTTATGGAGAACAGGGATGATCTCTGTAGGATGGTGCTTCAAATAACTTAAAGCATCATAGATAAATTCCTGCTCATTAATCTCATAAGCTTCTTCAGACATATAAGCTTTGACAGGGTTCTTGTGATCGTTCTCAAAGTAAGCCTTCAATATTTCACCATATCCAATCATACCAAGCATGGATTGTTGGTCATCACTTACAATCAGTGCTTCTATCTTCTGCTGCTGCAGCATGCGGGCAGCTTTTTCAATTGAGGCTTCTGGATGTATAAACGTAGGGGGCTCCATATATGCGTCTGCTCGCTTCTTGTACAGTTCGCGATCATCTTGTTCATCTGTCGTAGAGCTTTTATATTTTACTTCATCGTATAAACTTTTCATCAAGTGGCTGATGCCGTCCATCACGACTTTTGAAAAGTGATTGTTGTTTGACATCACTTTCAAGAAAGATTCACGTTCAAAGCAAATGGTTTTGATCGGTTCTAATGCCTGAACAGAAAATCGCATTTCCCCACTTGTGAGGAGGATCATAACACCTACCAGATCTCCCGGGTAATAGAATCTGACTGATAATTGGCGGCCGTTCGACCGGTGCATGATATTTTTAGCAAGTCCGGAGACCATGAAGTGGATATCGATCGTATCATCTTCCTGATCTTCATGGATGATGAATTCGTTCTTAGAGAATTCTCTGACCATGGCTTTCCCGAACACTTCTTCAAACTCTTCCTCAGAGAGCAAATCGAAAGGGTATTGCTTTCTAAACATTTCAAACTCTGTCACAGAGCAAAACTCCTTCATCACAGTTGTTATTCTCACTTTGTCCTAATCCTTTTGTTTGAACCGCCCTTTGGTCAAATTGCGCTTTCTGTCTCTGTGCAGGATAAAACCTCCAATGAAGGCCATTCCACCAACTACAAAGAGAATTCCAACAAGCCCTTGAATGGCGATGTGAAAAAAGACAGAGTGAAATTCGCCAAAAAGGGCGTCCCGAATCAATTTTATCCCATAAACGGCGATTAAACCGGGGGTGACTAATAAAAGTAAAGCAATTAAACGCATACTCATAACTCCTTTAATTCAATCCATGAATAAGTATATCAAATGGCAGGGCAGGTTGGAACTATAGACGTACTTGCTAAAACGTGCAGATTAGGGTACGATGAAGTTACGCAAAAAGTTGCAGGGTGTGGTGAAATGAAACGTGTGTTGATTGTCGGAGCGGGGAAAGGTGGAACCGCCCTGTTGAAATTGTTAAAAAAAATGGATCGTATGTTAGTAGTTGCCGTAACAGACATCGATCCAAATGCGCCGGGGATAGCGCTTGCTGAGAGTTACGGAATTTCTACAGACCGACAGTGGCAGGATTGGATACATAGAGACATTGATATCGTAATCGAAGCCACAGGGGATGAACATGTGTTCAACGAAATTCGGGAAACTAGAAAACGCTCAACGGTTGTCATACCAGGTTCGGTCGCTTATGTGACCGCAGAATTACTGGATGAAAAGGAAACACTCGTGCAAAAACTGAAGCAGCAGACGGAAAATCAACACCTGATTTTGAACAGCATTCATGATGGAATGATTGTTATAGATGAGGAAGGTAAAATTTCATTTATCAACCGAAGTGCAGAGCGCATTGTAGGGATGAGGCGTTCATCTATGATTGGAGAACCCATCAATGAAATTATTCCGGATTCAAGGCTTCCTCAAGTCCTGGCCTCCCGCGAAGAAGAAGTAAATCAGAAGCTTGCTTTAGGGAACGGGAAGAAAGTCGTGACTACAAGAATTCCGATGATTGGGCAAAACCAAAGGGTGATCGGTGCTTTTGCTGTTTTTAAAGATATTACGGAAGTTGTCAATCTCGCTGAGGAAATCACAGACCTTAAAGAAGTGAAAACGATGCTCGAGGCCATCATTCATTCTTCGGATGAGGCGATTTCGGTTGTCGATGAAAATGGAAGCGGTTTAATGATTAACCCTGCATACACGAGGATTACCGGGCTTTCTGAAGAAGAAATCGTTGGAAAGCCGGCAACGGTCGATATATCTGAAGGAGAAAGTATGCACATGAAAGTCCTCCGTACAAGAAGGCCCGTACGGGGAGTGCGCATGAAGGTAGGACCTTCGAAAAAGGACGTTCTCGTTAATGTCGCTCCTGTGATCGTCGATGGGAAGCTAAAAGGGAGTGTAGGAGTTCTTCACGACGTTTCGGAAATTCAAGCGTTGACGAGTGAACTAAAAAGAGCGCGACAAATCATACGCAGTTTGGAAGCGAAGTACACATTTGATGATATTATCGGAGACTCCCAGGAAATGACCTTAGCTCTTGAACAAGCAAAAGTCGGTGCGCGCACGCCAGCTTCCGTCTTGTTGAGAGGGGAGTCGGGAACGGGAAAAGAACTTTTCGCCCATGCGATTCATAACGAGAGCAAGCGGCGCCATAATAAGTTTATCCGTGTCAATTGTGCGGCCATAGCAGAATCCTTACTCGAAAGTGAATTGTTCGGTTACGAAGATGGTGCTTTCTCAGGTGCAAAACGAGGCGGTAAAAAAGGGCTGTTCGAGGAAGCGAACCACGGAAGTATTTTCCTTGATGAAATCGGTGAATTGACGCTGCCGATGCAGGCGAAATTGCTGCGGGTGCTGCAAGAGAATGAAATCATCCGGGTCGGTGGTACGAAACCTGTCCATGTGGATGTCCGTGTCATTGCTGCCACGAATGTGAATTTGGAAAAAGCGATTATGAACAAGAATTTCCGTGAAGATCTCTATTATCGTCTGAACCGGCTTCCGATTTACATTCCTCCACTTCGTGAAAGAATCGAAGATGTTCAGCTTTTGACGGACCATTTGATCCAAAAGCTGAATGAAGACTATGGAAGGCATGTAACCTCAGTGGATGAGGAGGCTTTTCGGATTTTGAAAGAATACGATTGGCCGGGAAATGTAAGAGAGTTAGAAAACATTATTGGCCGAGCAATGATTTATATGGAGAATATGGAAGATACGATCAAGGTGGAACATCTTCCCCGGCTGAAGAAGGCAACAGCTGAATCAGGGGGCCCTACGGAAAATGCGCCATGGCTGGGAGAGACCTTGCAAGAAGCTGTAGATGAATATGAAAAGAGTTTGCTTGCGGATGCTTACCGGTCTCATGATTTTAATAAAACGAAAACAGCTAAGGCTTTAGGGATTTCCATTCGCAATTTATATTATAAATTAGAGAAATACCAACTGGACAAAAATAGCATGCAAAATTTTTCATAGTGCAGACTTTTGCATAGGTATGAACCTCCATGAACACCTGTTTTCGTGTTCGTAGGAGTTGGCATGAATATTGCATGTATAGAAGAGGGGAAGAGGTGACGCATGAAAAAGTTAGATGAACTAGTTGATCAAATTGACCGTCGCTCACCGAAAACGGTCGCTGTTGCTCAAGCAGCAGATGATGAAGTATTGAAGGCAGTAAAATTGGCCCGGGCGTCCAACCTGGCTGAATTCTTTCTTGTAGGAGATCAATCAGAGATTGAAAGCAAGTCAAAAGCTGTTGATTTGGATTTATCACAGGAAGGTATTGAAGTGATTCATGCGAGTGAGAAGGATAGTGCACGAGTGGCTGTGAAAGCTGTTCACTCCGGCGAAGCTCATGTTGTGATGAAAGGCCACATCGATACAAAATCTTTGTTGAAAGCAGTCCTTGATAAAGAGTACGGACTCAGAAAAGGTTCAGTACTGTCTCATGTGGCTTTGTTTGAAATTCCAGGCAGGGACAAACTGATTTACCTAACTGACGCAGCGATGAATATCGCGCCAAGTCTGGAGGAAAAAGTACAAATCATCAATAATGCCGTGGAAGTAGCTACACGGGCAGGTTGGGAGAACCCGAAGGTAGCTCCACTAGCAGCGGTAGAAGTAGTAAACCCTTCCATGACAGCCACTCAAGATGCCGCTATGCTTACGCAAATGAACAGGCGCGGGCAGCTGAAGAACTGTATCGTTGATGGCCCTCTTGCCTTTGACAATGCTGTTGATCCAAAAGCAGCGGAACAAAAAGGAATTGTATCAGAAGTAGCGGGGCAGGCGGATATCCTCGTTGTGCCATCCATAGAAGTGGCCAATGCCTTGTACAAGTCATTCATATATTTCGCCAATGGAAAAGTGGCGGGCGTGATCAGTGGGGCTAAAGCTCCAATCGTATTGACGTCGAGAGCAGATGATGCCGAGAGCAAAATTTATTCACTGGCTTTAGCTTTACAAGCCAGTCAACAATAGGAGGAATCACACAATGAAAATTTTCAGCTATATGCAAGAGTACGATTACGAGCAGTTGTTATTCTGTCAAGATGAACAATCCGGTTTAAAAGCAATTATCGCCATCCATGATACAACGCTTGGGCCTGCTCTTGGAGGCACACGTATGTGGACATATGCTTCAGAAGACGATGCAGTAGAAGATGCGCTGCGTTTAGCAAAAGGAATGACCTATAAAAATGCGGCCGCTGGCCTGAATCTCGGTGGAGGGAAAACGGTCATCATCGGGGATCCTAAAAAAGATAAAAACGAAGAAATGTTCCGTGCTTTCGGTCGTTATATTCAAGGTCTGAATGGCCGCTACATTACTGCAGAGGATGTAGGAACAACCGTTCAGGATATGGATTTAATTCATGAGGAAACGGATTATGTAACAGGAATCTCCCCTGCCTTTGGTTCTTCAGGAAACCCTTCACCAGTAACTGCTTACGGGGTTTACCGTGGGATGAAAGCGGCAGCTAAAGAAGGTTTTGGCACGGATTCCTTAGAAGGAAAAACAGTGGCTGTGCAGGGTGTTGGAAATGTAGCCTTTACCTTATGCCGTCATCTCCACGAAGAGGGAGCAAATCTTGTTGTAACAGATATCAACAAAGAAGCGGTTCAACGTGCAGTTGAAGAATTTGGTGCAAAAGCGGTTGATCCGGACGATATTTACAGCGTGGATTGTGACATTTATGCTCCTTGTGCCCTTGGAGCAACGATAAACGATGAAACGATTCCTCAACTAAAAGCGAAAGTCATTGCTGGTGCAGCAAATAACCAGTTGAAGGAAACGAAACACGGCGACATTTTGCATGAAAAAGGCATTGTCTATACGCCGGATTATGTGATCAACGCAGGAGGCGTCATCAACGTAGCAGATGAGCTTCACGGATATAATAAAGATCGTGCGATGAAGCGAGTAGAAACGATTTATGACAACGTATCTCGCGTCTTTGAGATTTCACGCCGCGATAACATTCCAACATATGCAGCAGCAGACCGTATGGCAGAGGAACGCATTGAGCGTATGCGTAGATCCCGCAGTCAGTTCCTTCAAAACGGTCAACACATCTTAAGCAGAAGACAGAACGGTTAACGGGGGTTTAGGAATTGCAAACACATCGTATTCTGGTTATCAACCCAGGTTCCACATCTACGAAGATCGGAGTCTTTGATGATCAGGAAGTGGTTTTTGAAAAAACGATCCGTCACTCGGCGGAGGAAATCAATTCATTCAAGCGCATCATTGATCAATATGAATTTCGTAAACAGGTCATTCTCGACGAGCTTGACCGTGAAGGCATCAACATCAGCAAGTTGAGTGCTGTCTGCGGGAGAGGCGGATTGCTGCGTCCTATTGAAGGTGGGACATATGAGGTCAATGAGGCGATGCTTGAAGACTTAAAAAATGGATACAATGGAGAACATGCGTCAAATCTTGGTGGGATCATTGCCAATGAAATTGCTCAAGGCTTGAACATTGGAGCCTATATCGTCGACCCGGTCGTGGTGGATGAACTCCATGAATTAGCCCGTGTTTCTGGTGTCCCTGAAATTCCAAGAAAAAGTATCTTTCATGCCTTGAATCAGAAAGCTGTCGCTAGAAGAGCGGCAGCTGATCTTGGTCTGTCCTATAAGGATGCCCGCCTGATCGTCACTCATATGGGGGGAGGAATCACGGTAGGTGCCCATGTTGGAGGCCGAGTGATTGATGTCAACAATGGTTTACACGGAGATGGACCTTTCTCCCCTGAACGGGCAGGGACCGTTCCTGCTGGTGACCTTGTTTCCCTATGCTTCTCCGGCCAATATTATCGTGATGAAGTCATGAAGAAGCTAGTCGGGCAAGGGGGGCTTATGGCGTACTTGGACACAAACGATGCCCGTGAAGTCGAAGAGATGGTTGCTAATGGTGACAAAAAAGCGAAGGTTGTCTTTGACGCCATGGCTTACCAAATTGCCAAAGAAATCGGAAGCATGAGTGCTGTGATGGAAGGTAAAGTGGATGCGATTGCGCTCACGGGCGGACTTGCCTACGGGAAAGCGTTCGTTGAAGAGATATCAAAACGTGTGCATTGGATTGCAGATGTCCTTGTGTATCCTGGTGAAAATGAGCTGGAAGCGTTGAATGAGGGGACGCTGCGTGTCCTTAATAAAGAAGAAGTTCCAAAACAATATCCTAACTTTCAAGAATAGGAAGGAGAATCCAAGGTGGCACAAGAATACGATTTGGTCATTCTCGGAGGTGGCACAGGCGGTTACGTCGCCGCCATCCGAGCTTCAAAATTAGGTCTGAAAACAGCGATTGTAGAAAAAAGAGAACTTGGTGGGACATGCTTACACAGAGGGTGCATCCCTTCAAAAGCATTGCTTCGAAGTGCTGAAGTATTCAAACAGACGAAAGAAGCTGATCGGTATGGAGTTTCAACAGAAAACCCAACCTTGAATTTTACAAAAGTCCAAGAACGGAAACAATCAATTGTAGACACACTACATAAAGGCGTTCAAGGATTGATGAAAAAAGGAAAGATCGATGTTTATGAAGGCTTTGGCCGTATCTTAGGTCCTTCTATTTTTTCACCAACAGCCGGAACGATTTCTGTGGAGATGAACAATGGGGAAGAAAACGAAATGTTGATCCCAAAAAATGTGTTAGTGGCAACAGGTTCGACTCCGAAATCACTGCCTGGACTTGAAATCGATGGTGAAGTTGTCCTGAGTTCTGATGAAGCTTTGCATATGAAAGAATTACCTGAATCCATCATCATCGTTGGTGGAGGGGTCATCGGAATCGAGTGGGCCTCAATGCTTGCAGACTTCGGTGTTAAAGTGACGGTTCTTGAGTATTTGCCACACATCCTTCCTACCGAAGACGAAGATATTTCCAGGGAAATGTTGAAGCAGATGAAAAAGAAAGGCGTTGACATTGTTACAAGCGCTAAGGTCCTTTCTGATACGATCGAAAAAGACACTGGTGTAAAAGTTGATGCAGAAGTGGACGGCGAGACCGTTACTTATGAAGCGGAACGCATGCTGGTTTCTGTCGGGAGATCAGCGAACGTTGATAATATCGGTCTTGAAAACACAGACATTCTAGTCGAAAACGGGGTAGTTCAAACTAATAATGTCTACCAGACGAAAGAAAGCCACATTTATGCAATTGGTGATGTCATCGGTGGCATGCAGCTGGCTCACGTAGCCTCTCATGAAGGGATGATTGCAGTCGAACATATGGCTGATCAAAACCCTCATCCGATGAATCAGGATCAAGTGCCATCCTGTATCTACTCCAACCCTGAAGTCTCAAGTGTCGGTTTGACGGAAAAAGCGGCAAAAGAAAAAGGGTTTGATGTAAAAGTAGGCAAGTTCCCATTCCAAGCGATCGGTAAAGCGCTCGTACACGGAGAGACCGATGGCTTTGTCAAAATCGTTGCCGACAAAGAAACGGATGATGTATTAGGCGTGCATATGATTGGACCGCATGTAACAGACATGATTTCAGAAGCAGCCTTGGCTCAAGTTCTTGATGCCACGCCTTGGGAAATCGCTGAAACGATTCACCCACACCCAACGCTCTCTGAAGCGATCGGGGAAGCGGCTATGGCCGTCGACGGAAATCAAATCCACGGATAAATAAGAAGGAGGGATCCTCATGGCTGAAAATCGCCATAAAGCTCTAGGCTTAAGTGATGATCAAGTGTTGGACATGTTTCGCACGATGTTGTTAGCAAGAAGAATTGATGAACGGATGTGGTTATTGAACCGCGCAGGTAAGATCCCATTCGTCATTTCCTGTCAAGGTCAGGAAGCTGCCCAAGTAGGTGCTTCCTACGCTCTTGATCGTGAAAAAGATTATGCTCTGCCTTACTATCGTGACATGGGAGTTGTTCTGTCATTCGGTATGACCGCTCAAGATTTGATGCTCTCTGGTTTTGCAAAAGCAGAAGATCCGAACTCAGGTGGACGCCAAATGCCAGGTCACTTTGGTCAAAAGAAAAACCGAATTGTAACCGGTTCATCACCTGTTACTACACAAGTGCCGCACGCCGTAGGTATCGCACTTGCAGGGAAGATGGAGAAGAAAGACTTCGTCTCTCTGGTAACATTCGGAGAAGGTTCTTCCAACCAGGGTGATTTCCATGAAGGAGCGAACTTTGCTGGTGTACACAAGCTTCCTGTTATCTTTATGGTTGAAAACAATAAATATGCCATTTCTGTTCCGGTATCGAAACAGTTGGCCTGTGAAAAAGTTTCTGACCGCGCTATCGGTTATGGTATGCCAGGTTTCACCGTAGATGGCAATGATCCTCTAGCTGTTTATGAAGCGGTGAAAGCAGCAGCGGATCGTGGCCGTAATGGAGAAGGACCGACACTAATCGAGACTGTTTCCTACCGTCTCACACCACACTCCAGTGACGATGATGACCGTACGTATCGGGAGCGCGAAGAAGTGGATGAAGCGAAGAAAAAGGATTCGATCGTCACTTTTGCCCAATACTTGCGTGACACCGGTGTCCTGACGGATGAGAAGGAAAAAGAAATGAATGACGAAATCAGTGAAATCGTCAATGAAGCGACTGACTATGCCGAGAATGCGGCCTACGCGGAAGCGGAATCAGCCATGAAATATGTGTACGAAGAGTAAGGAGGGGGAGCAATAATGGCAGTTATATCTTATATTCAAGCCGTCACTCAAGCTTTGAAAGAAGAAATGAAGCGGGATGAAAAAGTGTTCGTCCTTGGTGAAGATGTTGGAAAACGCGGGGGCGTATTCCGCGCGACAGATGGTCTTTACGATGAATTTGGTGAAGACAGAGTTCTTGATACGCCACTAGCTGAATCTGCAATCGCAGGAGTTGGGATCGGTGCAGCGATGTACGGCATGCGTCCGGTAGCCGAAATGCAGTTCGCTGATTTTATCATGCCGGCGGTCAACCAGATTATTTCAGAAGCCGCTAAAATCCGTTACCGTTCCAATAACGATTGGAGTGCATCAATTACCATTCGCGCCCCTTATGGCGGCGGTGTCCATGGAGCCCTTTACCATTCCCAATCCGTTGAAGCGGTTTTCGCGAATCAGCCAGGATTGAAAATTGTGATGCCATCGACTCCTTATGACGTCAAAGGTTTATTAAAAGCGTCGATCCGTGATAATGATCCGGTCCTTTTCTTTGAACATAAACGTGCCTACCGTCTGATTAAAGGTGAAGTGCCTGATGAGGATTATACGCTTCCAATCGGTAAAGCAGATGTGAAGCGCGAAGGTTCGGATATTACGGTTATTACTTACGGCCTATGCGTTCACTTTGCATTGCAGGCAGCAGAGAAGCTGGCTGAAGAAGGCATTGATGCACATATTCTTGATTTACGTACCGTGTATCCACTTGATAAAGAAGGAATCATCGAAGCAGCATCCAAAACGGGTAAAGTCCTGCTTGTAACTGAGGATAATAAAGAAGGTGGAATCATCTCAGAGGTATCCGCCATCATTAGTGAGAACTGCCTATTCGACCTTGATGCTCCTGTTCAGCGACTGGCTGGGCCGGATGTTCCATCCATGCCCTATGCTCCAACGATGGAGAAGTACTTCATGATGAATCCAGATAAAGTAGAAAAAGCGATGAGAGATCTCGCGGAATTTTAATTGAAGGAGGAGATTTCCTGTGGGTTTAGAAAAAATCAATATGCCTCAGCTTGGTGAAAGTGTCACAGAAGGAACGATCAGTACATGGCTTGTCCAGCCTGGAGATCAGGTGAATAAATACGATCCCATTGCAGAAGTCATGACAGACAAAGTGAACGCAGAAGTCCCGTCTTCTTTTTCCGGGGAGATCAAAGAACTCGTCGCATCTGAAGGAGATACCATTGAAGTCGGCGAACTCATGTGTTACATCGAAGTAGAAGGAGCAGGGTCTGCGGAAGAACCTAAAAAGGAAGAGAATAAGCAAGCGCCTGCCCAAGAAACGCCTGTACCTGAAGAAAAGTCAACAGCTTCCACGAAGCCTGAGAAAAAGCAGGATAAAGGCAATAAAAAGCGATATTCTCCAGCAGTTATGACGCTTGCTCAGGAACATGATATTGACTTGAATCAAGTCGATGGTTCCGGTCGCGGTGGTCGGATTACGCGTAAAGATATCGAGGAAATCATCGCAAGCGGAGATATACCAAAAGAAGGGGAAGCAAAAGCTGATGCGCCTGCCGAACAACCGGCACAAGCAGAGCAGAAAGCTGCTCCAACACCTGCCCCAT
The DNA here is from genome assembly GCF_007991335.1 of Halobacillus faecis. GTDB lineage: Bacteria > Bacillota > Bacilli > Bacillales > Halobacillaceae > Halobacillus > Halobacillus faecis. The sequence goes on from NZ_BJYD01000004.1 coordinate 44,218, forward strand.
CCACACAAACGCCGAATGTACAAGCCGGTGAAGGAGACATTGAAATCCCTGTTACTGGTGTCCGTAAAGCCATTGCAGCGAACATGGTGAAGTCCAAGACAGAAATCCCTCATGCCTGGATGATGGTTGAAGTGGATGTCACGAATTTGGTTGAACTTCGTAATGCTAAGAAAAACCAATTCAAACAACAGGAAGGTTTCAGCTTAACTTATTTCGCTTTCTTTGTGAAAGCTGTTGCTCAAGCATTGAAAGAATATCCACAATTAAACAGTATGTGGGCAGGAGACAAAATCATCCAGCGCAAAGCGATCAACTTGAACATCGCCGTGGCTAAAGATGACCAATTGTTCGTCCCTGTTATCAGAGATGCCGATGAAAAGAGCATTAAAGGAATTGCAAAAGACATTACAGACCTTGCCGGCAAAGCTCGCCAAGGCAAGCTGACATCGAAAGATATGGAAGGCGGTACATTCACCGTCAATAACACAGGTTCTTTCGGTTCCGTTCAGTCCATGGGTGTCATTAACCACCCTCAGGCTGCTATTTTGCAAGTGGAATCCATTGTGAAAAAGCCGGTTTACCAAAATGGTATGTTCGGAGCGCGTGACATGGTCAACCTATGCCTATCCCTAGACCACAGGGTTCTTGACGGACTTGTTGCCGGCAACTTCCTTGCTCGCGTGAAAGAGATCTTGGAAAAAATGTCAGAAGACAACACATCGGTATATTAAGTGAAAAAAGGCTATCCTCCACTTGTGAGGATAGCTTTTTTTAAATATAAATTCTGTTAAAGACTATGGTTCAAAAAAAATGAAACAAGCTTAATGGTGAATAGTAATACTTTTTTCAAAAGCCATTCCCAGATAATTATAATGTATGATCACTTCACTTATTTCTTTATGGTTAATGATGCTTAAACCGTAGCTGTTATCTTTTTCAGTAGCGGTACCATTGTTCACCTTTTCTATTTGTGATGATGGAGAAGTATTCGGCTTAATGATCACGTCCTGGATATCGGTCAGCCCATACTCTTCCGCCTCCCCATCAAAGCTGTCTGCTACGATAAAACCTTTGAGTGGATGGCTTACCTGAACTTTTTTATCCAATGGTTCTTCATTCATATTTATTCGCACATCCTCGATTTTTATATTACTGAATCCATTATTTCCGATACTAATAACTACGGACTGTTTATCTGCCGAAGAACCAATCGTTCCACTTACTAATGGTGTATGAAACTTAATAAAAGAGAAAAGTCCAATCGAGCACACGAAAATGATCATCAGAACGATCATCATATTTCTTTTTGTCAAGTCTCCTCCTCCTTTTGTCAGCTCACTTCTCTATTTGTATAAAGCATGATGTTTAGACCGCGCCTTCATTGCCTTCAGTTAAATAAGCGTATCATACGTTTCTTATGCTTAAGAAGTCATACTAGTTTAAACCTTGGTTTTCTTCTTCTTAACTAGACAATTCAATTGAAAGATGTCAGATATCTTGGTAAAATGTTCATAGCATTTCTATAAAGGGGCCATGTCAAATGGATTTTAATATTTTTATGAACGATGTTGTTTCAAAAGCACGTGAAGAAATTACACAAGCAGGGTATACGGAACTGACGACACCTGAAGGCGTCGATCAGGCTCTAAATAAAGAAGGTACGACACTTGTGATGATCAATTCTGTATGTGGATGTGCAGGCGGTATTGCCCGTCCGGCGGCTGCTCATGCGATTCACTACGATAAGCGCCCGGATCATCTAGTTACTGTTTTTGCTGGGCAGGACCGTGAAGCGACAGATCGTGCTCGCGAATATTTTGAAGGTTATCCTCCTTCTTCTCCATCTTTTGCGCTATTAAAGGATGGCAAAATCCAGACAATGGTCGAGCGTCACGACATTGAAGGTTTTGAACCGATGGAAGTCATCGGAAAGCTTCAGCGCAGTTTTGAAGAGTATTGTGAGGAAGTATAAGAATACAATAAGCGTAGGATCTTTGTTTATAAAGCAAAGATCCTTTTTTACGTAATGGCCGTATATACATAACCGGATGCCTAACTTTAAGCAGGTATCGCTATATTGAAAGAACAGGAGTGAAGATAGGATTGAAAATAGGATATCGTACCATTAAGACGGCACTGGGAACACCATTTGCCATATGGGTTGCTCAGATGCTTCAGCTTGAGAATTTCGCTTCAGCAGGGATCTTAACCATTCTCTGTATCCAAATTACGAGAAAACGTTCCTTCTTAAGTGCGTGGCACCGTTTTTCCGCTTGTTTATTAGCGATGGGGTTTTCTTTCGCTTTTTTTGAGTTATTAGGATACAACCCCATTTCAATCGGATTGATGTTATTTGCTTTTATTCCGACGACGGTATTGTTCAAAATCACACCTGGAATTGTAACCAGCTCAGTGATCATCCTTCACCTCTATGGTTCAGGGGATATTGGCTGGAGCATTATATGGAACGAAGTGTTGCTCATTACAGTAGGGATAGGAACAGCCTTGCTGTTGAATTTATATATGCCTAGCCTGGAGAAAAAGTTGAATCAGTACCGAAGGCAGGTGGAAAGTAACTTTTCCATTATCTTGAGGGAAATTGCGCAATTCTTACGAAATGGCGACAATGATTGGACAGGCAAGGAGTTAACGGAGACCGCTAATCTTTTGGAGAAAGCCAAATCTCTCTCCTATCGTGACGTAGAAAACCATTTGCTGCGTTCCCATAATCATTTTTATCACTATTTTCATATGCGGACCAAACAGTTTGAACTCCTGGAACGCATGCTTCCTCTCGTCAGTCGTATTTCGTCCTCTGACATCCATGGTGTTCGCATGGCGGAGTTTTTCGATGATTTGGCTGATGCGGTTCATCCCGGGAATACGGCTGTGATCTATTTGAGGATGTTAAAAGAAATGAAAGAAGATTTTCGTGAGGATCGACTTCCGGAAACTCGGGAAGAGTTTGAAGTAAGAGCGAGCCTTTTCCATTTATTAAATGAAATAGAGGACTATCTGATCATTAAGCGATCGTTCAAGAAGAGTGATGTATAGGGGGGAACCGTGAGGGGAAACTTTTAGTAAAAGAGGATGATTCCGTTGTACAGCTTCCTTTTACTTTTTAGTTTATTAAACCCTTTCCTTCCTCCACACACACCTGATGAGTCCGTTATTATTGTAAATAAAGCAACCCATGAGGTTGTGCTCTACCAAAGCGACAAAGTTCTCTTCAAGGCTCCTGCAGCCATAGGGAAGACGAAAGACTTGACGCCGGAGGGCCGTTTCAATGTGAAAGTGAAAGCCAAAGATCCGTATTATCGAAAAAAAGACATCCCGGGCGGTGATCCAATGAATCCACTTGGAAGCCGGTGGATCGGGTTTGATGCCAGGGGAACAGACGGTAGGATCTATGGCATTCATGGAACGAATCAGCCGGATTCTATCGGTAAATCAGTCTCGGCTGGTTGTATTCGAATGAGAAACAAAGATGTTGAGACCCTATTTGACATGGTTCCTGCTGAGACAGACGTACTGATTGTGGATAGTGAAAAGGAAATGTCCGATTTATATCGTTTCTGGGAAGAATCGAAACTAAAGGAACAATTCTAGAAACTAAGAAAGCCGAAAAGATGGACGCCCATCTCTTCGGCTTTTTTTATTCATTTATTATAGGAAGAAACTCGCGCCAGCCAATGCACTAGATAGAAGCATAGACAAAATCATGACATAGATCACGACTTTCATACGGCGTTCGCGTTTTGAACGTTTTTTTGTAGCCAAGGTGTGTAACCTCCTTCTCAGTCAATCCTACTGACATTCTACCTAAAAAAGAGAAATTGGACAAGGGCGTGAAATCATTTACAATAAAATTGTGAATGATAGTAATTTTTAGATAGGTAAGCGCTTCATTTCTGGTATGCTAGTAGTGTGAATGGACTGAATAAGGAGGCCTTTCTTATGAACAGATCATCAAGTGACCAACACCCTAAACAAAAATGGGAAAAAGATGTAGAAAAAACGACGGAGCGTTTTCCGGAACGTAAAGAAGCCTTTCATACAAGTTCCGATCTTCCGGTTGACCGATTATACACGCCGGAACAGATGGATGAGGACTACATAGAGGAAATCGGCTTTCCGGGCCAGTATCCTTATACGAGAGGGATTCAGCCGACCATGTATCGTAGCCGCTATTGGACGATGCGTCAATATGCTGGTTTCGGTTCGGCAGAGGAAACGAATGAGAGATTCCGATATTTATTGAAACAAGGTCAGACCGGGTTATCGGTGGCCTTCGATTTGCCGACACAGATCGGCTATGATTCTGATGACCCCATGGCTGATGGGGAAGTGGGTAAAGTCGGTGTAGCCATTGATTCATTAAAGGACATGGAGCAGTTATTTGATCAGATTCCACTCGATCAAGTAAGTACATCCATGACAATCAACGCACCGGCCAGTATTCTTCTTGCGATGTATATCGCTGTTGGGGAAAAGCAGGGAGTCACTCCTGAGAAATTGACAGGGACGATTCAAAACGACATCTTGAAAGAATATATTGCTCGAGGTACGTATATCTATCCACCGAAACCTTCCATGAGATTGATTACTGACATATTCGGCTACTGTCAGGAGCATTTACCGAAATTCAACACAATAAGCATCTCCGGTTATCATATCCGCGAAGCAGGATCTACAGCTGTGCAGGAAGTCGCTTTTACAATTGCGAACGGCATGGCTTATGTAGATGCGGCGATCGAGGCTGGACTCGAAGTCGACCAGTTTGCGCCAAGGCTTGCCTTCTTCTTCAATGCTCACAATCAATTTTTTGAGGAAGCGGCCAAGTTCCGAGCGGCTCGTCGCATGTGGGCCAAAATTATGAAAGAACACTATGGTGCAGAAAATCCGAAAAGTTGGAAGCTCCGTTTCCATACTCAAACAGGCGGAAGTACGCTGACGGCTCAGCAGCCGGATAATAACATTGTACGTGTCACATTACAGGCACTTGCTGCTGTCATGGGAGGAACACAAAGTTTGCACACCAACTCCCGGGATGAAGCTCTTGCTTTGCCGACAGAAGATTCCGCACGAATTGCGTTACGAACACAGCAGATCATTGCCAATGAAAGCGGTGTGGCGGACACTATAGACCCACTTGCTGGTTCTTACTATGTAGAGTCGCTCACAGACCAGATTGAAAAAGAGGCAAATGCTTACTTAGAGCGCATCAAAGAATTCGGTGGAGCTGTCCAGGCTGTGGAAGAAGGGTATATGCAACGTGAAATTCATAAAGCTGCCTACGATGCCCAAAAACGGATCGAATCGAAGGAAGACATCGTCGTCGGTATGAACGAATACAAACTCGAAGAAGAGATACATGCAGACTTGTTGCGCGTGGATGAAGCGCTGGAACAAGCACAAATCAAGAAAACACAGGAAGTAAGATCTTCCCGCGATCAGGAATCCGTCGATCAATGCCTTAAAGCTCTTAGGGAAGCGGCGAAAGGGTCGGAGAATGTCATGCCTCATATTGTGGCTGCGGTTAAAGTTTATGCCACAGTCGGGGAGATCGCGAACGTTTTACGAGAGGAATTTGGAGAATATACCGGAATGTAGGAAGGGATGATGAGGATGAAACCAATACGTGTACTTATAGCGAAACCAGGGTTAGATGGACATGACAGAGGAGCTTTAATTATCGCTCAGGCCCTCAGAGACCATGGCATGGAAGTCATCTATACAGGTCTGCGGCAATCCGCCGTACAAATCGCAAGAGCAGCCATTCAGGAAGATGTAGATGTTGTCGGACTTTCGTCTCTTTCCGGTGCTCACAAATCATTGTTTCCTAAAGTGGTCCAAGCGCTGGAAGAGCAGGGTGCCTCTGATATTCCTGTCGTTGGCGGCGGGGTCATACCGGCAGAAGATATTCCTTTTCTTGAGGAAAAAGGGGTGAACAAAATCTTCACCAGCGGGTCACCGACAGATGCCATCGCTCTTTATATTAAACAGCTTCTGAACAAGGAAACGGTAGAGGCACCGAAACGGATCGCCCATATCGGAATTGCTGTGGAAAGCATTGATGCAGCCTTGCCGTTCTATCAACATAACCTCAGCTTGGAGCTTGAAGCTGTTGAAGTTGTGGAGTCAGAACAAGTGCGTGTCGCTTTTCTGAGAATCGGTGAAACGATGTTTGAATTGTTGGAGCCTTTGAGTGATAACTCCCCAATCCAATCGTTTTTGACAAAAAAAGGAGAAGGCGTCCACCATATCGCCTTGGAAGTGGACGATCTTACCAAGCGTTTGGAGCAGTATAAAGAACAAGGGGTCCGTCTCATTCATGAACAGCCAAAACAAGGGGCCCATGCTAGTCAGATCGCCTTTTTGCATCCGAAAGCAGCCAATGGTGTCCTATTTGAACTATGTCAGCATGGGGAGGAGGAGTAAGAATGGACATTTTTGATAAAATCAATGAATTGTACGATAAACGCCGCCAAGTTGAACTAGGCGGCGGTGATGAAAGAATTGATAAACAGCATGATAAAGGGAAATGGACAGCGAGGGAACGCATCGAACACCTGTTGGATGAGGGCTCTTTCATTGAGCTGAATCCTTTTATTGAACATCGGCATGATGCCTTTGGAATGGATGGAAAGTCTGCCCCGGGTGAAGGGGTCGTAACAGGGTTTGGTAAAATTCATGGACGTGATGTGTATTTGTTCGCTCAGGACTTCACGGTTTACGGCGGAGCCTTAGGGGAAATGCACGCGAAGAAGATTGCCGCTGTCATGGACCTTGCTGCGAAAAATGGAACGCCTTTTATCGGCTTGAACGATTCTGGAGGAGCACGAATCCAGGAAGGTGTTTCTTCCTTGGATGGCTATGGTCAAGTCTTTTACCGGAACTCCATCTATTCCGGAGTCATTCCGCAAATATCGGTCATTATGGGGCCGTGTGCCGGAGGAGCTGTCTATTCTCCAGCTATCACTGATTTCGTCATCATGGTAGAAAAAACATCGCAAATGTTTATTACAGGTCCTAAAGTCATTGAAACCGTGACCGGTGAGCAAATTTCCGCAGAAGACCTCGGCGGTGCCGGCGTCCATAATTCTTTGAGCGGGAATGCTCACTTGAAGACACCTGATGAGGCTTCTGCTTTGGATGCTGTAAGGGATCTCGTCAGTTACCTTCCTCAGAACAATGAGGAACTGACCCCTGAAGTTGAAGTGGAAGTTGAGGATAACTTCAGACCTGACATCACAGATAAAATCCCTTTTGATCCGATCCGTCCTTACGATGTACGTATCGTGATCGATGAATTCGTTGACGAAGGTTCTTTCTTCGAAATCCATAAGGACTTTGCGAAAAACATCGTCGTCGGATATGCTCGTTTGCAAGGGAAGACTGTAGGCCTTGTTTGTAATCAGCCGAAATATATGGCTGGAGGTCTTGATATCGACTCTAGTGATAAAGCTGCCCGTTTTATCCGTACGTGTGATTCTTTCAATATCCCTCTCATCACGTTTGAAGATGTGACAGGCTTCTTCCCTGGAATTAAACAGGAACATGGGGGAATCATCCGCCACGGAGCCAAAATCCTATACGCTTACTCTGAAGCCACCGTTCCTAAACTGACGGTGATTACGAGAAAAGCTTATGGTGGAGCCTATGTCGCGTTGAACAGTAAATCGATCGGTGCAGACCTTGTTTATGCCTGGCCAAACGCGGAAATTGCTGTCATGGGTCCTGAAGGCGCGGCGAATATCATTTTCGCAAAAGAAATCAGAGAAAGCGAAACCCCAGAGGAAACACGACAAAATAAAATCAACGAATACAGAGAACGATTCGCAAACCCTTACGTGGCAGCAGGACTTGGGATGATTGATGATGTCATCGACCCAAGAGAAACCCGGTCCACACTGATTAAAGCCCTGGATATGCTGAAGAATAAACACGAAGAACGCCCGTATAAAAAGCATGGCAACATCCCTCTATAATTGACACAGTCCTTTCGTTCCGCTAACGTACTAAGAGGAATGTGTTTACATATGAAGGAGGCAGACATAGATGGTAGCCATTAATAAAGAACGTTTACTGAATGAATTTCTAGAGTTGGTTCAAATTGACTCAGAAACAACGCAAGAAGCAGAAATCGCTAAAGTATTGAAAAAGAAATTCCAGGACTTAGGTTTGGAAGTGCTTGAAGATGATGCTGCATCGATTACAGGTCATGGGGCCAACAACCTGATTTGTAATTTAGAAGGTTCAAAGAAGGACGCAGAGACGATTTACTTCACCTCTCATATGGATACGGTGGTTCCTGGTAACGGTGTGAAGCCTTCGGTTGAAGATGGTTATATCGTAACCGATGGAACAACAATCCTTGGAGCGGATGACAAAGCGGGTGTCGCAGCGATTCTTGAAGCGATCCGTTCTCTTCAGGAACAAGACGTAGAGCATGGAAACCTGCAGTTCGTGATCACCGTAGGAGAAGAGAGCGGTCTTGTTGGGGCGAAAGCTCTTGATGCTTCCATGCTCAAAGCTAAATACGGGTATGCGCTAGATAGTGATGGTCAAGTCGGAAACATTATCGTAGCGGCTCCTACCCAGGCGAAAATTAATGCCATCGTGAAAGGGAAGACCGCTCATGCAGGAGTTGCCCCTGAAAAAGGGATCTCAGCGATCACACTTGCTTCCCGAGCCATTGCTAAAATGCCGCTGGGACGGATTGATGATGAAACAACAGCAAACATCGGACGTTTTGAAGGCGGTCAAAAAACGAATATCGTTTGTGACCATGTAGAAGTATTAGCCGAAGCCCGTTCTCTAGACCCTGAAAAAATGGAAGCGCAAGTAGAGAAGATGAAAAAAGCCTTCAAAGAAACAGCAGAAGAAATGGGCGGCGAAGTCGAACTTGATGTTGAAATCATGTATCCAGGCTTCAAACAACAAGCTGGAGACCAAGTCGTTGAAGTCGCACGTTCTGCTGCGAAACGGATCGGTCGTGAAAGTGAATTGCTGACAAGTGGCGGCGGAAGTGATGCCAACGTGATCGCAGGCCACGGTGTTCCTACAGTGAACTTGAGTGTAGGATATGAAGAAATTCATACAACCAACGAGCGCATGCCTGTTAGTGAGCTTGAAAAGATTACAGAGTTCGTAACAGCGATCGTTGAAGAAGTAGCACAATGATTTAACAACGTAATACTCCCTGAATCTTCAGGGAGTATTTTTTATGGTCTATATTACACCCTTCCACATAAGCTCCCGTTTGTGTAAGACTCATGGGTTATATGTATTGGAGAAACAATAAAAAAGCGTTGTTGAACATGAATGAAGCATGACATGATATAATAGAGAACAAATGTTCCAATGGAGGAAGAACGCTATGCAGTCCAAATGGTATCCCAAAAAAGGACGCGTCATTTTTCATGTAGATATGAATAGTTTCTATGCTTCTGTGGAAGCAGCTTTTGACCCATCTCTAAAGGGAAAGCCGCTTGCCATTGCTGGAAACCCTGAAGAAAGACGCGGAATCATTGTCACAAGCAGCTATGAAGCCCGCAAATACGGCGTTAAAACGACGATGCCTTTAGGAGAGGCTCGACGGTTGTGCCCTGAACTTATAGTGATGGGACCGACGTTTGAACGGTACCGAACTGCGTCCAAAGAAATGTTCAAAATTCTAGCTGATGTGACGCCGCTCGTACAGCCGGTTTCCATAGACGAGGGTTATATGGATATTACCGACTGCGCGGACCAAGGTTCTCCTCCAGAAATAGCCGAGCGCATCCAGCAGCGAATCAATGAAGAGCTCGATCTTCCTTGTAGTATTGGGATCGCTCCAAATAAATTTTTGGCAAAGATGGCTTCCGATATGAAAAAACCAATGGGAATTACGATCTTACGGAAAAGAGATCTTGAAACAAAATTATGGCCATTACCGATAGAAGAAATGTACGGAGTCGGTTCAAAAACGGCTGAGAAACTAAGAAAGATCGGAATTGAAACGATTGGTGGTTTAGCTGAACATCCTGTCCTTGAGTTGAAGGGTGTTCTTGGAATTAATGGAGAGCGATTGAAAAATAGGGCGAATGGAATGGATGATCGCCTCGTCGATCCTGATGCGGTTCATGAATTTAAAAGTATTGGCACTTCAACAACGCTCCCCCAAGATACAACGAATGACACAGAGGTACAAACGGTCATTCGCAGACTTTCCAATAAGGTGGAAGGTCGAATGAAGAATAAAAAAGTTCTTGCAAGAAATGTGCAGTTGACGATTCGTTATCATGATCGGAAAACAGTGACACGCAGTCGGCAACTGAAGGAATTCATCCATTCATCAGAAGACCTTTTTCAAGTAGCGATGCAGTTATTCGATGATCATTGGAATCAGCAGCCTGTTCGTCTGCTTGGCGTTACAGCGAGTGACCTGGCGGAGAAATCAGAAGTGAGTCAACAACTGGATCTCTTTAATTTTGAACAATACGCCAGCAAGGAAAAACTGTATAAGACGATTGATGATCTGACTGAGAAATATGGCAAAAACCCTTTCCGAGACCTTAGTAATCCGACGAACCCTCAGGTGAATACGAGCTTTCAAAAAGACTTTCTCGATGATTTCAAAAAATGATTCCCAGGCATAGCCTCCATCTTCTTTTCCATACTAAAAGAGAAGGGAGGCGTTCTAGAATGGGTAGAGATCGACAAGAGAAAAAGTTGAAAAAATCCGGCAGAGTGGAGTCCGATCGTGATCAGCGCTTAAGTTATCCAGGTGCGACCGCGATGGAGGGGCCAGAAGCAGCTCGTAAACGCAGATAATCAAGGAGGCGGATTTTCATGGGTAGACGCATGGGACCAAAACAGCAAGAACAACCGAACTTACCACTAGGGCCGAAACAAGCATATGGGGAACCGGCTCAAGGATCTCATAAAGTGAAAAACAGACAGCATTCGCGTCAAAAACAAAAATCTTCTCACGATATGTAAGAAGAAAAGGCAGCCATTTGGCTGTCTTTTCTATTTTTTATACATCCAATTATCACCACTGGAATGAGAGTCATATTATCTGGGTTCTTGGACAAAATAATTCTTGAGGAGGTTGAGAATGATGCCAGAACAAATTGTCGCCGTTAGAAAAAACGGGCAAGGGAGCATTGTTGAAATGCAACTGTCGTCAGGTCAGGTGGTCGATTATAAACGAGCACATGAAATGGCGCGCAGTGGTGAACTGGAACACGTGAACCTCATTCGAGGTAAAGATGGAGAAGACCATCTGCGCAGTGAACCGGATGGCATTCAATCCAACAACTTGGACAACCTTCCATCTTTTTAATAGAGAACCCAGGCAAAGCCTAGCGCTTGCCTGGGTTTTCTTTTGTTGTAGTTCCACAAACCTTCCGTTATGTGCAATAAAAATAGTGAGCGGGATGATAAATAATGAAATATATACATATAAATATTTCAAAAAGTTATTGACTTCTTTTTTTATTGAGGTACACTAAAAATGAAATAATTGATGTATTTCATTACAAAACTTTTAATTGGAGTTGATGAAATGGCAATCTTCGCAAATCAAGTCAATAAGACGTATCAGAGCGGAGAAGTGACAGTTCAGGCGCTGCGCCAGGCGTCATTAGAAGTACCAGATAAAAAAATCATAACGATTCTTGGCCCATCAGGGTCAGGGAAATCAACCTTGCTCAATGTTATTGGGGGAATCGACCGTTATGATTCAGGATCAATTAAAGTTGGAGACACGGTCCTTGATCAATTGAAGGATCGTCAACTCACGGATTACCGCCGGAGATTCGTAGGGTTCATATTTCAACAGTATAACTTAATCCCAACCCTAACCGTCGAAGAAAATGTAGAAGTCGGGCGGGAATTGAGCCAGCAGCCACTCGACATGAAAGATACGCTTGAAAAAGTAGGCATGTGGGATAAGAAAGATAAATTTCCTTCTCAATTAAGCGGGGGTGAACAGCAGCGTGTTGCAATAGCGAGAGCACTGATTAAGAACCCGCAAATTCTACTCTGTGATGAACCAACAGGTGCTCTTGATGAAGAAACGGGTAAGAATATCCTGAAGTTGTTGAAGTTTGTTAATGAGCAGTACGGGACGACAGTTTTAATCATTACTCATAACCAGGGGATCGGTGAAATGGCTCACTCCGTTATCCGAATGAAAAGCGGTGAAATTGTTGGTTCTTTTGAAAACGAAAATCCTGTCGATCCAGAGAAGGTGACATGGTCATGATTTTAAAGAAATCTGTGTACAGGACATTAAAAGAAAAGAAATTTCAATATGCCGGGGTGGCTGTTCTTCTTTTACTTGCTGTTATGCTTTATGTATCCTTATCCATGGCTATCACGACACTGGAATCAAGAAATGAAACATTTTCAGAGGACTACAAACAGGAAAGCTTTCATTTTGTAGCTGGTGGGGAAGTTACAGATGATCAGCTCTCCTTATGGGAAGATGAGTATAATGTCATTTTAGAAAAACGTAAGTATGCAGATTTTGAGGTCGATGATTCGACATTGCGCGCATTTACAACTACTGATTCTGTTAACATCCCTTACATTGCCGAAGGGGAAGCACCAGCGAGCGATCAAGAGCTGACTATTTCCAAAGTGTATGCGGAAAAACATCAATACGAACTGGGAGATATCATCACACTGGACGACCAAAAGTTTGAAATTACAGGATTCGTCTACTTGCCTGATTATATTTATATGGTCGAACAAATGACTGATTTGTTAGCGGATGCTGAAAAATTCGGTGTCGCAGTCATTTCCGGTTCAAATTTTTCGGTTAATGGACAGACAGAAATTCTAGGATGGACCGAGAGTGGAGACGTTCCTAATGGGTTTAGGGAATCGGTAAGGGAAGAAACGGCTCTTTTGCAATTCGTGAACTCAGAAGATAACCCGCGCATAGGTTTTGTGGAAACAGAAATCCAAGGCGCAAAGGGAATGACGACGACATTGCCGCTGTTCATTCTTGCTCTCTCCATCGCTATGGTATTGATGCTTATGAAGCGGCGAATGGAAATGCAGAGAAAAGAGATCGGCACGCTAATGGCCCTTGGTTACCGTAAGAAAGAATTAGTCCGCCATTATTTAGGTTATGCCTGGGTCATTGGGTTGGGAGGAACGGTCGGTGGTTTAACTGCGGGTGCGGGTCTTTCCGTACCGCTTTCAAACCTTTATGCGAACTACTTTAACTTACCCGCCCTCTCCATGTTTGACTGGGATCCTTTTGTTCTTGTTATAGGTTTTGTCATTCCCCTATTGCTTTTGATCTTACTCACGGCCTTCGTCATCAGTCGGACGTTACGAACAGAACCACTGACTCTATTGAGGCCCAAAGAGGTCTCCAGTGGGAAAAAATCCTGGCTTGAAAAACTTCCACTTTTGCAAAAAGGAGGTTTTATTCGCAGGTTCCGTTTGAGGTTATTGGTGAGAAACAAAGCGAGAAGTGTCTATATTTTTATCGGAGTGATGTTCTCAACCGTTTTATTATTGTTTGGATTGATTACGTTCAATAGCATGGATCAGCTCGTAGAAACGACGTATAAGGAAATTTTGAAATACGACTATGCTGTCCACTATCGATCGTTAATGACAGAAGAGACAGAGGATGAACAAAGTCCTTTTATAATGAACGAACTTGGTGTCGTGGATGAAGACGTGAAAATTCAGGCATATGGAATGGAAAAAGAGAACGAGTTTATACAATTGAGTGCTGAAGGAGAAAGCCTGCAATCCAATTTATCAGAAGGGGCGATTATCAGTGCTCCTTTGGCCGCGGTTCTTGGTGTAGGGGAAGGGGAGGAGATCAACCTCAAAAACTCTTTGAACTCGGATACGATGCAGGTAGAGGTTGCTGCAGTGGCCGACCTTTATATTGGGAATAACCTGTATCTTCCTCGCGAGGAATTGAATGATTTCCTTGGTTTCCCTGAAGGGGCCTATACAGGTACATGGCAGAAACAGCCCCCGGATAATAGTGAAAATGTTTATATGGTAGAAGATAAGCAGAAGGCGATCGACAGTTTTGAATCGACGACAGGAGCCACTAGAGCGTCGGTGGCAGGAATGGCCGTTTTCGCTGTATTAATTGGAGTAATTGTTCTCACTTTGCTCACCAATTTGATCGTTGAGGAAAATTCACCATCCATTTCGTTGTTTAAAGTGATGGGCTATCATGATAAAGAAGTTTCTAAGCTTGTTTTGAGTGTGTACACCCCGATCGTACTCATCGCTTACTTTGTTTCCATTCCGCTCGCAAGTTTAAGCTTGGAACAAACGATGAACACGCTGGTTCAGGAGACCGGTTTTCTTATGCCGACTGATGTAGCATGGTGGATGGTTGTGATCGGATTTATTGTCATCCTGCTTACGTATTGGCTCTCGCTTTGGTTATCAAAACGAAAGTTGAAGAATGTATCGTTGCAGGAAGCATTGAAAAAGCAACAAGACTAGAGAAAAAGGACAGCGGCTGGGCCGCTGTCCTTTTTCGCGCAAGAAGTCTGGAACGCGCAAAAAAAAGCGAGCGCAATGCTCGCTTTTTACTATCCAAAGAATTTTTTCAGCACCGCCATACCTAGTTGAGACCCAGGATAGCGGAAGTTCTGATCGAACCGTGTTGTTTGTTTAGTGATGCTTTTCTCGTGTGTGAACGTATCAAAACTACGTTTGCCGTGATAGCTGCCCATGCCACTCTCGCCGACACCCCCAAATGGAAGGTGTGGATTGATGATATGGTATAGGGTATCGTTGATGCACCCGCCGCCGAAGGAAATCGAGTTGAGGATGCGCTGCTGTTCGATTTCGTTTTCTCCGAAGTAATACAAGGCAAGCGGCTTCGGACGGCTGTTGATCTTATCAATCACTTCATCGAGCTCATGATAAGTTAAAACAGGAAGCACGGGACCAAAGATTTCATCTTTCATGACCTGATCTTCCCAGGACACCTGGTCAAGAATGGTAGGCGCGATTTTGTGTTTAGATTCATCTAAAGCACCGCCGACAACAACCGTACCGGAGTCCAGGTAAGAAGCTACTCGTTCAAAGTGCGATTGATTCACGATTTTGGTGTACGCTTCACTCTCCAAAGGATCCTCCCCGTAAAACTGCTGGATGTACTTTTTCATCGCACGGATTAAGTCAGCTTTCACTTCATGGTGGACGTAAAGATAGTCAGGCGCGATACACGTTTGACCTGCGTTGGTGAATTTTCCCCAGACAATTCGTTTGGCGGCAAGGTCGATATTTGCATCTTTGTTTACGATCGTCGGGCTCTTTCCTCCGAGTTCCAACGTTACAGGGATCAGCTGTTTGCTCGCTTTTTCCATAATGATTTTACCCACGGGCACACTCCCGGTGAAGAAAATATAATCAAGTGGTTGTTCAAGCAACTCCTGAGTCACCTCTTTATCGCCTTCAATCACGGCAATAAAGTGTGGGGGGAAGTACTGTTCAATCATCTTTTTCAACACCCATGAAACAGTGGGGGTAAGCTCAGATGGTTTAATGATGACTGTGTTCCCCGCTGCAATCGCACCGATCACCGGGGCGAGGGCAAGCTGTACAGGATAGTTCCATGGAGCAATGACCAGTACAGTGCCATAGGGTTCTTTTCGAATGAAATTTTTGGAGCCTGTATGGGTGAGTGGGGTCTTCACTTTAGTCGGCTGCATCCATGTTTTCAGCTGTTTCACATGTTGATCGATTTCACTTTTCAAAAAGGCGATTTCTGATGCGTACGCTTCGTATTCTGATTTGTTCATATCAAATTTCAAAGCATTGAGAATGGGTTTTTCAAAGGTCGTCAGCATCTTTTTCATTGTTAACAGCTGTTCTTTACGGAAAGCATAGCTCTTCGTATGTCCTTCTTGGAACCATGTTTTTTGTACCTTCACCGTTGCGTGCATACAGCTCCTCCTTTATTAAGTACGTTTGATGGGATGTTGATAAAAATCGTATGCGATCGTGGTGTTCGGGAATATCTGCTGTGCTTCATTCAGAAGCTCCTCCACGGAATCCCCCTGGTATCTGGAAGAAACGTGATTAAGGATTAATTCCCCAACATTTGCTTTTTCTGCAAGGGTGGCGGCTTGTTTGACGGTGGAATGAAAATAATCGTAAGCCATCTTTTCTTCATCTCCGGCAAATGTCGCCTCATGGACAAGGACGTCGCTACCTTTCAAAACCTCCTCAAGATGAGGAAGGTAACGTGTGTCCCCAAAAATGGCGACTTTCCGCCCCTTTTTCGGTGGTCCAATGACATCTTTGCGGTTAATGACTCTTCCATCTTCAAGGACCGTCCTTGGTTGATTTTTAATCTTTTGATAGATGGGGCCAGGTTTCACTCCTAACGCTTTCAGCTTGTCCGGCTGTAGTTCACCAAGTTGGTCTTTTTCCTTAAGGATATATCCATAACTCTCAAGTCCATGTTCAAGTTTGACAGCTTCAACGATGAACTGTTCGTCTTCGAAAAGCTCTCCTTCCTCCACTTCCTCTATGTAAAGGGGATAGCGAAGGTGCGTTCCGCTCAATTCGAGACTGATATCAATGTAATCTTTTAAACCGCGCGGCCCGTAAACGGTTACAGGTGTTTCTCCACCCTGGAAAGAACGGCTGCTCAATAATCCAGGCAGTCCGTAAATGTGATCCCCATGAAGGTGGGTGATAAAAATCACTTCAATTCGTCGCGGACGTATGTTTGTATTCAATATTTGCTGTTGTGTGCCTTCTCCACAGTCAAAGACCCATGTCGTTCCCCGCTCTTCAAGAAGTCGGAGGACAAGGGAGGAGACATTTCTTTCTTTTGATGGGACACCAGATCCCGTACCTAAAAAAAATAGTTCCATTGCCAACACTCTCCTACACTTATCATGATACCACCAGAAAGGGGAGAACACACTTGAAATGCCATAAAAAAAACTGCCGGATGCGTTTCCGGCAGTTCACAGGTATTTACCACCCGCGGGTATATTGTCTTGGACCTTCTAATGGATAGCCGAGTTCATCAGCTGCTTCTTTCGGCCAGTACGGGTTTCTTAAGAGAGCCCGTGCAAGGAAAATCAGGTCGGCCCGTTCATTTTGCAAAATTTCTTCTGCCTGGTTTCCACTTGTAATCAGACCGACAGCCCCTGTGTCGATGTCGGCTCCCTGTTTGATTTGTTCTGCAAACGTGACCTGGTATCCTGGGTAAGGGTCGATCGCGGCAGGAACGACACCACCTGAGCTGACGTCGATGAGGTCTACGCCCTGGGACTTCATTTCACGGGCAAAAAAGATAAAATCGTCCATCGTGTTTCCGTCTTCGTGATATTCTTCCCCTGAGATTCTGACGAAAAGTGGGCCATCCCACTCTTGTTTGACAGCTTCAATCGTCTCACGCAGGAAACGGTATCGATTTTCACGGGTGCCTCCATATTCATCATCCCGTTTGTTCGTAAGAGGGGAGAGGAATTGGTTGATCAAATACCCGTGGGCCCCGTGAAGTTCAATGACATCAAAGCCCGCTTTTTTAGATCGGCCAGCTCCCTCACGGAAAGCTTCCACTGTACGCTGGATGTCTTCTTTTGTCATTTCTGTCGGGACCTTCATGGATGCACTGAAAGCTTCAGCACTCGGGGCGAAAATTTCGTCCCTTAAGTTAGCTTTACGCCCGGCGTGAGCCAGTTGAATACCGGCTTTAGCCCCGTGACGATGAATGCCTTCGTTTATTTTTTGTAGACCTTCAATGTGTTCGTCGCTCCAGATTCCAAGGTCTTCATGTGAAATACGGCCTTCAGGTAAAACAGCCGTCGCTTCTGTAATGATCAGTCCAACTTGTCCAGCTGCGCGGCTTTCGTAATGGGTAAGGTGAAAAGGCTGAGCATAGCCGTCCTGATTGTCTGAAGAATACATACACATCGGAGACATAACGATACGATTTTTTAACGTGATGTTTTTTATTGTATAAGGTTCAAATAATTTATGCTTCAACGGTGATCCTCCTCCGAGTTACGGAAAAATTGTTTTAGTTCTTTGATGGAATACCGGTTCCCACGCCATTCAATCCCCCCACGTACCCATGTCAGGATAAGTGCTCTACCTAGCATAAAAACAAACAAAAGAGCAAAAATCGGCAGACCGAAAATCATCCCCAATGGATAGTTTGTGAAAGAACGCGTCGTTAAACCATATAAACAAAATAACAAAAGGATGTTGATTGCGCTAATGATTTGAACGGCAGGACTTCCGAAAAAGACGAAAATGAATGGAAACACTTGCGAAATCAGGACACCAAAAAGAGCAAACAAAGACAGGGGAATGGAATAATTCAAGCCGGCAAAGGCATTCTTTTCGACCCCTTTTAGAGCAGACTTGAAGTCGGGATACCATTCGACAGATAAAAGCTGCTTGGCGGTTACGAGCTGTTGTTTGAAACCAGAGGCTTTGACTTTTTGTCCAAGGGCAAGGTCATCGTCAGGTCGGAAACGGACCGCTTCATGGTTCCCGATCTTTTGATAACAGGATTTTGTCATCATTTGGAAAGCCCCGATCCCCATTCCACCTCTAGGCTTCTTCTGGTTCGCTGTCCAAGGGCGTTTTAAATAACCGAAACCAAACAAGAAATAGGAAATCAAGCCCCGTAACGCGAAGGAATGAGCTTCTAAGTTCGGTGCGGCTGTGAGGTGATCGAGCTCATCAACTTTCATAGCTGTCATCGCTTTGGCGAGGGTCTGTTCATCAAATCGAATGTCGGCGTCTGTAAAAAGCAAATAAGCGCCAGAGGTAAGCTCGGCGCCTTTCTTCAGAGCATGATTTTTCCCAAGCCATCCGTCTGGCAGGTGATTGATATGAACAGCCCGAATGGTAGAGTATGACGCAACTGTTTCGTCTATGAATTCACCCGTTCGATCACTGGAGCGGTCGTTCACAGCGATGATTTCACACCTCACGTTTTTTTGCTGCAGAAGGGTGTGCAGCGTTTCGCGAATGGCGTCTTCTTCGTCTTTGGCCGCAATGATAACAGAAACGAGCTCATCCGTTTGCGAAGGAACGGTATCTTCAAGCCTTGGAATTTTCCTGATTCCTAGAAGGAAGTCCACAAGGAGAATCATCCATACAAACAGAAGTCCAAAAAATACCCAGAACATATTAACGATTTCTCCGTTTTCGATAAAGGTCACGGTATTCGATTGCTTGGTGGGGAACATCTGTGAAAATCCCGTTCACGCCCAGGCTGTAACACTTTTTCATCATGGAAGGGCGGTTTACCGTATAAATGCGGAGTTCGAGATTTTCCTTGTGGCAGCGTTTTACGAGTTTTTTATCCAGCAGGCGGTGTTTCACATGCAAAGCGTCACACCCTTCAGACTTCGCGTATTGAGGCAGGTTCCGCATTTTCGTGGATGTAAGGAATGCTGTCTGTATGGATGGATTGATGTCTTTCATGCGTGTGAGGGAATCGGCATTGAAACTCGAAATAACCGTTCGCTCCAGAACGTGGTATCGTTTTAGAGATTCATAGACAATCCGCTCGATGTTTTTGTAAGCAATGACGTTGGTTTTCAATTCGACATTTAAAAACATGGGCTGGTCCCGAAACCAGCGAAGAAACTCGTCCAGTGTTACAATATAAGTGTCAGAAAATTTAGGAGAAAACCAGCTTCCTGCATCAAGCAGGCGGAGCTGAGCATATGTATAGTCTTGTACGAACCCTGTTCCGTTGGTGGTGCGTCTAAGATTTTCATCATGGATGAGGACGGGAATTTGGTCTTTCGTAAGCTGCACATCGGTCTCGATTCCGTCAGCCCCGGCTGCACGCGCCAGTTCAAAAGCGGGCATTGTATTTTCCGGAGCCAGCTTACTCGCTCCTCGATGAGCGTAAATAAGGGTTTTCATCGTGACGTTCACCTCTTCCAAGTAGCTTATGAGTTTGATTGTGTTTGATAATCCAGGAAAAGTCAATAAGGAGTGTGACCCCATGACAGTTTGGCAGACGAAAGAGCAGTTGACGGATCTCCTATGTTCTCTTGTAGAGTACCCTAGTATAACGAACAGCAATGAGGAAATCGCAATCATCGAATACTTATATTATATTTTAGAAGATCGCGATTATTATAAAAAACGGCCCAGCCACCTCAACTTGCACCCGCTGGACGATGGGCGTCAATTACTGACAGCCTTAGTGAAAAAAGACGAGGCCAAGGAGACGCTTGTGTTGATTTCCCACGTCGATGTCGTAGGGATTGAAGATTACGGATCCTACCAGAACCTTGCTTTCTACCCTCGCGAGCTCACTCAAGAGCTACATAAGAATATCGAAGATCTGCCAAAAGAAGCCGCTCGCGATTTAGAGTCCGGGAATTGGCTTTTCGGTCGTGGAACGATGGATATGAAAGCAGGGCTTACCGTCCACCTATCCCTTTTAGAAAAAGCGATGGCGGGGGAATTTGACGGAAATCTGCTTCTCCTTGCTGTCCCTGATGAAGAAGTGAACTCGGAAGGCATGCTGGCTGCTCTTCCAGCCCTCGCTGAAATTCGGGATAAGGAAGACCTTGTCTATAAAGCGGCTTTAAATGGCGAGCCGATGTTCAGCAAATATCCCGGCGATCCAGCTTATTATTTGTACACAGGTTCTATTGGAAAGACGCTGCCGGGTTTTTTATGTTACGGAAAAGAAACACACGCAGGTGAACCGTTCGGTGGATTGAATGCCAATCTGATGGTCAGCTATTTAGCACAGGAAATGGAATTAAATGAAGCGTTTATCGAAAAGGTTGGAGGAGAACGGACACCGCCCCCGCTCAGTCTGATGCAGCGCGACTTGAAATTTGAATATTCGGTGCAGACCCCTCAGGCAGCGGTCGCCATGTATAACGTCCTCTATATGAAGCAGTCAATAGCAGAACTGAATGAAAAGCTTTTACAGGCCGCGCAACGGGCGAAAGCTAAAATCATCAATCATTATCACCATCAGGCATCTTTTTACCTGGAAGGAACACAAACGTCCGCTTTCCATCCCGATATCACGATTCTGACGTATGATCAGTTGTACAAAGAAGCGGTCGCACGGTATGGAAAAACGGAGGTCGACCGCCGTCAGAATCGGTTAGTTAACTTAAGAGACCAGGGCGATCGTGATTTCTCTACGACACTTGTCCAAAGTCTGGCGTCCATATGTAAAGATATCAGCCCGATGATTGTCCTTTTTTACAGTCCACCTTTTTATCCGGCGGTGTCATCGAACGATGACCCTTTCATTCAGCATGGGGCTAAAACGGCCATCGATTATGCCATGGAGAAGTTCGGAGAAGAGCTTGAAGTGGTGGAGTATTTTACAGGTTTGAGCGATTTGAGTTTTATCGGACCCACATCCTCTACGTCGTCACTCTCGGATTTGACGAAACAGATGCCGATTCACGGCAATGGTTTTGAGTGGCCGACAGAAGTGATGGAATCGATTACAATGCCAATTATCAACATCGGACCATTAGGAAGGGATCCTCATCAATGGACGGAACGCCTGGAATTATCCTACAGTTTTGAAAAGCTGCCGCAGATTTTGACGCAGGTCATTCATGAGTTCTTTAGGAAAGACCGGGGATGAGAGATTCTTTTGAGCAAACCTCACTAAAAGGTCGGTGGTAGGATGGGAGTTATTTTTGTTACAGGGTTATCTGGTGTGGGGAAAACGAGCGTACTGCGAAAGCTGGAGAATGAAGGTTATGATGTGGTCGATACCGATGAGCATGGCTTCACCAAGAAAATCACTACCGTAGAAGGAGAGGAAATCGTGTGGGATGAAGAAAAAATCTCTCATCTCATCGAGAGGAGGAAGCGTTCTCACTTAGTCTTATCAGGGTGTTATTCAAATCAAGGGAAATTTTATCAATCTTTTGATTATGTTGTTCTACTGGAAGTCCCATTGGATGTCATGCTTGATCGTGTGAATCAAAGAGATACAAATCCTTATGGAAAGCATCCAGGTGAGAGAGCAGCAATCATAGAAAGTTTCACTTATGTGCTCCCAAAATTGCGAGCCAGCGCAAATGTGGTGATTGATACTTCAAAGGTGGGCATCTCTGAAACGGCTGATCGTCTGAAAAGCTTAATGATCATCGCAAACCAGGTCAGGATTTAGGTATAAAAAAAGCGTCCGGATATTAATTCCGGACGCTTTTGTTCATGATGGATTACCCATTGTATTCGAATCCTGCTCCAGGACCGATTGGCAATCCGGTCAGCATCCAAATCAACAGCATCAATGTCCAAATGACAAAGAATGCAATGGAATAAGGAAGCATGGTAGAAATCAATGTACCAATACCGACCTTCTTATCATACTTTTGGGCAAACGCAATGACGATTGCGAAGTATGGCATCAATGGTGAAATGATGTTTGTTGTTGAGTCGGCAATCCGGTAAGCAAGTGTCGTAAGCTCCGGAGAGTAACCGAGCTGCATCATCAACGGTACGAATACGGGAGCCATAATCGCCCATTTCGCTGACGAGCTTCCGATGAACAGGTTGATGAATCCAGCCACGAACATGAAAGCAATGATGAGACCGATGCCTGTGAATCCGATGGAATCAAGGAATTCTGCACCGCTGACAGCAATGACTTTTCCGAGATTCGTATGGTTGAAGTAGGCAACGAATTGACCAGCCGTGAAGGCAAGGACAATGTAAATTCCCATGCTAGCCATCGTGTCGGACATTTGATTGGCTACGTCTTTATCATTCTTAATTTCGTTCGTGATCTTCCCGTAAACATAACCAGGGACGAAGAACATAATCAGAATGACAGGCACTAAGCTATGGAAAAATGGAGATGCTAAGAAATCATCAGGGTTACGCAATGGTCCCCAGGATGGTACGACGAGCAGGGATAGCAGCCCGATGGTAACGATAAACGCGATCAGAGCACCAATCATCCCTTTTTTCTCGAGTGGAGAAAGGTAGTTGACTTCTTCTTCCACGCCACCTTTGTATTCTCCAAGACGCGGTTCGACGATTTTGTCTGTTACAAGTGTACCGACAATCGTAAGAACAAAAACAGATGCAATCATGAAGAAATAGTTCATCGTATAAAGGATCGTATCCGCATACGCAGGATCAATGGTTGCTGCCGCTTGAATCGTCAAATCACCAAGCAGTGGATCCAATGATGTAAGCAGCAAGTTGGCACTGAAACCAGCGGAAACCCCGGCAAATGCTGCGGCAAGACCTGCAAGTGGATGACGGCCAAGACCGGCAAATAGGACCGCTCCGAGTGGTGTCAAAACAACGTATCCGGCATCGGCTGCCATACTGGACATGATCCCACCGAATACGAGTGCTGCTGTCATCAGTGAACGTGGGACGGATGTAACGAGTCCACGAAGCATCGCACTGATCAGCCCTGAACGCTCGGCGATTCCGATACCAAGCATCGTAACGAGGACGGTACCGAGCGGTGCGAAGCCTACGAAGTTTTCTACCATACTTTCAAACATGTATTGAATGCCGTCACTGGAAAGCAAGTTGACGACTTGTAACGTTTCGCCAGTCGCTGGGTCTTCGACTTCCACGTTCATCGTGGAGAAGATCCAGGAAGCGACGACAACCATGAGTGCAAATATTGCGAACAATGTGACAGGGTGTGGCAATTTGTTCCCGACACGCTCAATCCAGTCGAGTATGCGCATTGTCAACCCTTTCTTTTCTTGTTGTTCCATGATCTTCCTCCTTATTGACCTTTACATATCTTTTTAATTTACAATGACGCGTTAAAGTATAATGAAAAGTAATTTTTATTTGAAGTCTTTTGGAAAAAGTCCCACTAGAAAAAGAATTATGAATAATGAGACGTCTGTAATCTTTGTCATATAGGAGGAAAATATATGGCAGTCGTGCTACAATGTAGAAAAGTGAATGATCATTCAGTATGGAGGAAGTGTTATGAAGACATTGAAGGATACCATTACTCAATTAACGTTGCCGACCCCTTATGCAGTCGGGGATGTTCATGTGTATTTATTAAAAGGGGATCGCCTCTCCCTTATTGATGCAGGTGTGAAGACAGAGGAGTGTTGGGATTCTCTCGTCGAACAGTTAAAGGAAGCGGGATATCAGCCGGAGGATATTAAACAGGTAATTTTGACTCACCATCATCCCGATCATATGGGGCTTGTCGAGCGGCTACCCAATGTAGATGTGATCGCTGGGCACCCGAACTTGAAACCCTGGCTTGAACGGGAAGAAGAATACTTCTCCCATTATGAGGAATTTTTCAAAGGCATGTACAAGGAATCTGGAGTACCTGAGCGCTTTTTTCCATTGTTAAAGGGATTGAGAAAGACATTGAATTGGACGTCAGAAGGAAAGCTTACCCATGAGTTGACTGAAGGCGACCGGTTACCAGGTCATGAAGAATGGGTCACGATCGAAACACCCGGTCATGCCCAGAGCCATTTATCCTTTTATAGAGAAGGCGACGGGGCATTGATTGGTGGAGATCACCTGCTGTCCCATATTTCTTCGAACCCTTTACTTGAGCCTCCCCACAAGGAAGGAGAAGCACGTCCAAGACCGTTGCTCGACTATCGCCATTCTATGGAAAAGTTGTTACAGTGGGAGCTTGGTACGGTTTATCCAGGGCATGGGAAAATTTTTGATCATGCCCACGAGCTGATCCCAGAACGATTGAAGAAGCAGGAGCAACGGTCAGAAAAGGTGCTTCGGATGTTTAGCGAGGGGCCATTACGTGCATATGACGTATGCAAGCGTCTCTTTCCGAAGCACATCGAGAATCAATTCGGTTTGACGATGTCAGAAACAATCGGACAACTGGACTACTTAGAAAGTGTGGGGAAACTTAAGGTTTCTTACGTAAACGGAGAGAAATTCTATCAAGCAAATAGGTGATCGAATGAATGAACGAGTAAAAGGAAAAAAAGTGCTGATTACTGGAGCCTCCAGTGGAATTGGCGAATTTCTAGCCATTCACGTGGCGCAGCAAGGCGGGACCCCGATCCTTGTTGCACGAACCGCACACAAATTGGAAATCATCGCCGAGAAAATTGAAGAAGCCTTTGGAGTCAAAAGTCCATGGTACCCTGCAGATTTATCGAATGATGCCGAATGGAAAGATACGATCGACCGGATTTGTTATGAACACGGATCGATTGACGGGCTGATTAACAATGCAGGGGTTGCTGTGTTCGATCCTGTGGCTGAATCGAATTGGCAGGACATCGAGCGTATGCTTTCTGTTAACGTGAAGTCACTGTTTCGAGCCACGCATCAGCTACTGCCCCATTTGGTGCAGCATGGAGAAGGGCACATTATCAATATAGCATCACAGGCAGGCAAAATCGCCACACCAAAATCAGCGGTTTATGCAGCGACTAAACACGCAGTCATAGGGTTTACAAATGCGTTAAGGATGGAAGTGGAGCCTCTAGGCATCTATGTCACTTCCGTCAACCTCGGACCTGTGAGAACAAATTTCTTTCAACAGGCGGACCCGAGCGGAAAGTATGAGAAATCGGTCGATAAGATCATGCTTGATCCGAACCGCGTAGCGAGGACGGTCGTCCACCATTTATTTACGAAACAGCGGGAAATCAATCTGCCTTCCTGGATGGATTCCGGAAGCAAAGTCTACTCTCTTGCACCAGTTGCAATGGAAAAACTCATGCAGAAACAATTCAATAAAAAATGAACCAAACCATACAAAAACCTCTTTCCTTCTTAGGGAAGAGGTTTTTGTATGGGGGAGAGTGGATGGAAGGTGGAAAAATATGTATGACCTGGTACACCAATATTTGTAAGACCTGGTCAGACAGGAAATGGTAGCAGGAATTGGCACTTGCAAATGCGAACATATATTCGCATAATGAGGATATACTAGGTAAAGGAGGTGGAGGCGACATGGGAAATCCGAGCATTGATTATGGAAGGTATCCGGACAGAGGGATTTTGTGTGTGGACATGAAGAGCTTCTATGCGAGTTGTGCGGCCATTGATCGGGGACTCGATCCGCTGACGGTGCCGCTCGCCGTCGTTGCGGATACGAACCGTAAAGGAAGTGTCGTATTGGCGGCGACGCCGGCGATGAAAAAGAAGTACGGCATCCGCACAGGTAGCCGCCTGTTTGAAATTCCTTCCGCGCCGGAAATTGTCATCGTCTCCGCGCAAATGAGAAAATACTTAGAAGTATCCACCCAAGTAACCAACCTTTTTCACAAATTCGTTCCTAAAGAAAAAATTCATACGTACAGCGTCGATGAAAGCTTTTTGGAAGTGGGGGATAACAAAGGGAAATTTGGCGTCCCGGAGGAAACGGCTCAAATGATCGTTGATGAATTAAAGGAAACGTTCCACCTGGATGCAGCAATCGGGATCGGGCCGAACATGCTGCTGTCCAAACTTTGTCTTGATCTTGAAGCCAAAAAGAAAGGCATCGCCCGCTGGACATACGACAACTTTCGAGAGAAGCTGTGGCCGGTCGCTCCCTTGTCAGAAATGTGGGGGATTGGACCACGACTTGAACACCGTCTGAATCGTATGGGCATCTGGTCTGTTGGTCAACTGGCAAAATTCCCACTCGAACGCCTTGAAAAAACGTTTGGTGTGATGGGAAACCAGCTGTACTACCACGCGAACGGCATTGACTTGTCCGATCCTGGTGCTCCGATCATCCACGGGCAAGTGAGCTACGGAAAAAGTCAGATTCTCCTTCGTGATTACCAAGATCCGGAAGAGGTGAAGTATGTCATTCTCGAAATGTGTGAAGAAGTCGCCCGTCGTGCAAGGAAAAAAGGCCATGCAGGGAGGACAATTTCCCTTGGGATCGGCTATAGTAAAAGTGAAGATGCGGGCGGCTTTCATCGCTCTGTATCCATTGAACATCCGACGAGTATCACGATGGACATCTACCACGCCTGCCTCACCTTGTTCCACCGCTTTTATAACGGTGGAGTCGTACGCCGCATCTCCGTTACCCTCGGAAACATTACGGAAGATGCCAACGTCCAACTCGACTTGTTTGATAACGGCCGCGATAAAAAAAGGGACCTCGGTTATGTGATGGATGAAATTCGCGAGCGCTACGGACAGGATATGCTTCTCCGCGCGGTTTCCTGGACCAATGCAGGGACCGCACGCCATCGTAGTCGTCTGGTCGGCGGGCACTACGCAGAATAAAACAGAACCGTTGCCTCTGAAGCTCTGTTTTCTTACAATAGAAGAAACAGGAGGGATGAACGATGAAATTACGCATCACCGAAGAAGCGAAGCAGCAGCTAGAACAAATTCAGGATCCTGAGCGTCCGCTCATCCGACTTTTCTATGACACTGAGGGATGTGGGTGCGGCGTGAATGGGCTACCAACCATCCGTCTGGAAAAAGAGGAACGCCCTACCGATCGAAAAGTGGAAAATGAGGACTATTCCGTCATCATTGATGATCAGCAGGCGACTTTTTTCAAAAAAGACATGAAGCTTGATTTTATGAGAGGCACGTTCCGCCTTTCTAGCCCGGACGGCATCCTGAATCCGATCATCCCGATCAAAGACGTGAAAGAAGGAGCGACCGTATGAGTAAGAAAAAGCCGCAATCCGGATCACTCGGAGACCAGCTGAATGCTGATGTTCTTTCAAAGCTCAAGTCCAAAAAGACGGAGCTGAAACAACAGGCCGTCGAACGGGAAGAACAGGAAAAACAGCGTCGCATTGAAGAGCGTAAGCGCGCAGAAGCGAACAAAAGCTTTGAAGAATTGCTGAACGAAAGTGAGCTTGATTGGAAATCCTTCAAAAAATAAGCACTCCGCAGGGAGTGCTTATTTTTTGTGATTTTTTAAGTTCAGTCGCTATGAATTAGAGTTAGGGCGTTAGTTCCTCTTGTTAGATCGTTAATCCTTTTGTTCAGATCGCTATCCCATTATTTTTTTGGAAAAATTGAAACATTTGGACTATATTGGCCGTATAGAAAAACAGGAGGGAACAAAATGATCGATTTTTTCCTTGTATTCTTCATTGGAACGATAGGAGTGACGTTCGCTGTCATCGGTTGTTTTCTTGCGGTTGTCCGTAACATTGGATCAATAGGCGAGGCGGAGCGGATCCAGCGTTTGGAGAAAGAAGTGGAAGCATTGAAGGAGAGTGGACGGAGTGAGGTGTAAGGCATGCGGACGCAGCTGGCCATTTGGAAGAGCGTTGCTTTCATCGATAAAAGTCACCGGAACGAAAGAATGTCCGCATTGTGGAGCGGAACATTATTCTACGAGACGATCCTATCATCGTTCAGGGATATTAGCAGTTTCGGCATTTTTTGTGTTTATGTTTTTAATAGAAACGTTCCAAATGCACCTGACGTCAGCCCTGTTTTTCGCTGTCTTCCTTTTAGTGATCGTCTTATTTGTCCAACCGCTGTTGATCCACTTGTCTGTTGAGGAAGTCTTGGATAAGGAGTCTCATATGGATGATCCTGGAATAATACAAGAAAAAACTTGAAGCAGTCTTTTCATCGATGCACCCGACAGAATAGTTTATCAGAAAGAGGTTTAAGAAGGTGATGTCTTGAATTATAAATATAGCAACACAGAATTATGGAGAAAAAAAGCGAGGGGGTCCTTGTTTAACGTTTTTACAGGTATATTACCGGTAGGACTTTCTCTGTTTTTGTACGGACGTGTTGAATCGTTGATCGTTTTCGGATCAGGTGTCATCTTTCTATTAGGGCTTTGGCAAATGATTCACTATTACAAAATGCCTGAGCGTAATTATGTGTGTGTAGAGGAAGATGTTCTCGACATACGGATTGGAATCGCTGATCCAAACACGCGCCTGACAGATGAGGAAATTCATCGTATTCAGAAAATGGATGATGTCATTTCTATAAAAGTAGACAAAGGTAAGGAAGAGAACATTTACTTAGAAAACTTATCCGATGAGGATGCAAAATCTCTTGTAGACGAGCTGAAACACCAATACGGAAACCGTATGCACACGAGCGACCACTCAGCTTGATCTCCCATCATTTAAAGATGGAAGCAAACTTATGTATGGATTGAACAAAGAGAGGAAGAAAGAGATGAGCCAAACGACAGAACATAACAGTAAAGCATGGGACAAAAAAGTGGAAGACGGGGTACGTTACACCCAAAGCGTCACGCATGAAGCAATCAAAAAAGCTCGTAGTGGGGAGTGGTCGGTCGGTGTGACCGCCGATCGACAGGTGCCGAGAAGCTGGTTCCCCGAATCGCTGAAAGGGATGAAGATCCTCTGCCTTGCATCAGGAGGCGGCCAGCAGGGACCTGTTCTCGCTGCCGCAGGCGCTGACGTCACCGTTTTTGACTTATCGGAAAAACAGCTACAACAAGACGAAAGGGTAGCTGAACAAGAAGGACTTGAGTTGAAAACGGTTAAAGGTGATATGACTGATTTATCAGCATTCGCAGATGAGACGTTCGATTTGATTGTCCATCCTGTCGCTAACGTATTCATCGAGAATGTACGACCGGTTTGGAAGGAAGCGGCACGTGTTTTGAAGGATAAAGGAACGCTCATTTCTGGCTTTATGAATCCTGTCCTTTATTTGTTTGATGCAGATAAAGAGGACGAAGGCAAGTTGGAAGTAGCTCATACGATTCCTTACTCCGCACTTGAAGAGGAAGAAGTGATCGAAGGCGAAACGCTTGAGTTCGGTCACACACTGGAAGACCAACTTCAAGGTCAGACGGATGCAGGCTTCGTCATTGCAGGGATCTATGAGGATGACTTCGGCGGTGGAAGAACGATTGATCATCATATAAAAACAATGCTTGCCACAAGAGCCGTTAAATTAAAAGTGTAAGGAGCGGTTTATGGTTTCCACAATCATTACAGTGCTGTTTTCATGCTTGATTGTTTCTGTTGTCCTGCGCACCGCTTATCGTATGTTTGTGAAAAAGCAGTACCCAGACAATTCCTATACTCCATTCGATTACGTAAGCGGGCAGACAGAAACGCCTTTTCATGAAGAAGAAAGGGAAGAGGAAGCAGAAAATGACAGAACAGGGCAGCGTTATCACTAAACGTATGCCCTGTTTCTTTAGTACTGAGTTATTAAAGAATATGGCAGGATTGTGTAAGACTCAGTTTCGAGACTTTTATGGGAGCTTAGGGGCTCCAAATCCCTCTTAAAGTAACATGCCTAGTTGTGTTGGGAAATCCTGCTTAATCTGCATCGGTATAGGATTCCTAACTACAAAAGCTCTTATTACTGGAAGGTAGTTTCGAGAATGTCTTACGAAAAGTGGGCGGAGGGGAATGGCGAGACTCCTGCGGAAAAAAAGTGCAGGGTGAGACCCCACAGGACGAAGTCCGAGGAGGCTCACCGCGCTCCCGCGGAAAGCGAGCTATTCCCCGCAGCCCCATCAACTCAACTAAAGTCTCGAAACTGAGTCTTCAAGTAAAGGGAGCTTTTATAATATAAGAAATCTATAGTGAAAGGAGGAATTTCAAGGGTTTGGTGGAATACATAGATCGATAGGAGGACGACGGATCATGAACCATTCATTAATCCGAGTAGGGACCATTTATTTACCAGTCCAAGAGGTAGATGAATCTGCAATCTGGTATCAAGAAAAGCTTGGAGCTGGTATCAATTATAAAGATAACCAGAAAGCCATCATAGGTTTAGCAGGCATCATTATATTCTTAGTGAAATCATCGCCGGAACAAACATCCAACTTCTTGGATGTGGTCGGAAGCTCTCGTTTTGCGATCACATTCGAAGTGAATGGAGTAGGAGCTTTGAGGGCTTTACATAAAGAATTAAAAAACAAAGGAGTCTCGGTCGGCGAAATCGAAGACAGGGGCCATCCTGGTTTGAATTTTGTATTTGAGGATCTACAGGGGAACCGATTGGATGTCTGGAGTGAGTTGAGTCCTGCTTATGGAGTTTGATGGTGGGTGGTCTGTGACGGTCGTTGGTTCTCCTGAAAATGATAATGATAGCTTTTTACAGGAGTGATCATAATGATCCAACCATTCGTTTTGTTTTTATTAGCAGGATTGGCTGAAATCGGAGGAGGGTATTTGATTTGGCTATCCATCCGTGAAGGAAAACCACTTTCCTGGGGAATAGCAGGAGGATTGACACTTGCCTTGTACGGCGTGATCGCTACGTTTCAAAGCTTTCCATCTTTTGGTCGTGTATATGCTGCCTATGGTGGTGTGTTCATCATTTTATCGGTGTTGTGGGGGTGGGGCGTGGATCGTAAAACGCCTGATTTATATGACTGGATTGGTGCAGGGATCTGTATGATCGGTGTATGTGTGATGTTATTTGCGCCAAGACAATAGGAGATGAAAATCGAATGAAAAAAGGAATTCGTGGTTTGGTTGCAGGCTTAGGGTTTCCATTAACGGTTTGGAATATGGTCATGAATGAAAAAAGCAGGGTGCTCCCTCCAGGAATGATGGTCCATACGGAAACCAGTGATACACATGTCATTTCCGAGGGAGAAGGGCCTGTGACCATTGTTTTGGAAGCAGGGTTCAGTTCGATTTCCCTCGACTGGCTTTATGTTCAGCCAGAGCTTGCACGTCATGCGAGGGTGATCGCCTATGACCGCGGAAACTATGGGTGGAGCCGTTCAAAAAGGAAAAGCAGGACGATCCTAGATTCTGCAGAAGAATTGCATGAAGTACTTTCAAGAATGGAAGCAAAGCCTACCTATATCCTCGTCGGTCATTCATATGGAGGACTCATTATTCGTCTTTTTGCTTCTCTATATCCAAATGAAGTAGCCGGTCTAATTCTTGAGGATGCGGCACATGAGCATTATTACCTTCCGACAAAAGAGAATGTCCAAAGGCTGAAAAAATTCCAGCGAATACTGACGTTTGGGTTTCTCACATCATGGGTCGGCTTACCAAGACTAATGAAGCAGAGAGTGGGACGTAATGAGTTAAATGAAGAATCTAGTCAAGCTTTAAACTACATCGGCTATCGGCCGAAAAGCTTTCTTGCGGCATATGAGGAATATCAAAACGCAGAAAAAAGTGCAAGGATCATTTACGAAAGCCAGCCTTTACAGCCATCTTTGCCTGTGATTGTGATCAGCGCGAATCATCCTTCCGAACATTGGCGGGGGTATCAGGAACGGTTAGCAAAACTCACCCCGTGCACAGAGCAAGTTTTTGCTGATACCGGCCATTCTGTTCATTTGGAGAATCCGGACCTTATCGTTCGTAAGGTTCTTGAACTGATCCAACAAACCTCTCATAGAAGCCAGTTACATAGTTAAGGGCGGTCTTCGGGCTGCCCTTCTGTCTTGTGAAAGAAGGTTTGTTTCGCTTGAGAGGCGAACTCAATTTCTTCCAACGTCCGGCAATAGACCAGTTCAATGTCTCCATCGTATTCTTTTGCATTCTTTTTCATTATGTCCAGGACGCTTGCATTTTTGAACCAATCCCCTGTCTCCGCTTCTGAATGGACCCAGTCCTCCCAGACAATATTCAGTTTAGGGCTGTAAATTTTGGGCCCGTTCTGCTTTCGTCTGCAGGGGCTTACGGTCATTTCATGAACATGGCCCGGGGGTGTTTCATTGACATCATTAAATAGTTGCGGCCAGTAATCCTTGCGCGAGCCCGTGTGCGTATGAGCAGAGCACCATTGGACAATTTGATCCAAGCGTGACCGCACCCCATAAAGAAGCTCGTAAAGAGATCTTCCGAGAAGAATGCGTTCATTCACAGCCGAGAAGTGATGGACTGTTCCTCCGACCAGTTTGATTTTTTGTTGGAGAGGAGTCACATAAGGAAAAAGGATATGATTCATTGAAAGCACATCTTGAAGTTTGAACATCACTTTATCCATAACCGTCGCCATATAGAGATGATTTCTTATTACTCGATCCTCGATATAATGCTGTTCATTGACGATCAGCGCTTTGGTCAGTTCTTCACTGTTTCCATTTTTCCAAAAGCGTTCCCAAAAAGGTTTCATGAACTTGGAAACATTCAACGCATCTAATAGGTGGTAGAGGGGGCGGCAATGCTTCAAACTGGCATCATACAATAATAGTTGTGGATAAGCATCCTGAAAAATGAGCCAATTTCCCCGTTCTAAAAAGACGAAGAAGTCTGTGGCTTCTTTTCCTGTCAACAACTTCGGCAGGTATTCCCCCTTAAGGTCAGTCATGTTCCATCCAGCGTTTCTAGATACAAGATGAGCGAGCAGTGCCCAATGAACTTCAGGATGTTTTTCGAAAAAATGAAGGTACGCCATCGTACGCGTGACGTTGTTTCGATTTTTTTCCTGGGTGATCCTTCTTATTTCCTTCACCAACGCTTCTTCTTCCGTCGTCAATGGGGACGGGGGCGATTTCAATGCGGCCTTCAAGTCTTTTTTTAGCATGCGCCACTTGGATGAAAACATATCCTTCTCACCTCCTACTACGAATATATTTCCGAATGGAATGCAACATGATTAACTTAGTATTTGTCCGCCATCATTCTCTATGTAAAAAAAGGAAGGAATATCAATTTGGATAGCGAATTTTAAGAGAAGGAGGAGCGAGATGGATGACCCTTTGAAGAAAAAGATAGCCAATGATATCAGTTGAGAAGCAGGACTTTTTTGGAGAGGAGTTTTTTTTGAACGTTGCAACGAGACCATATCAAGTCAATATGTTCAACTCCCCCCATACTTCTCCGGTGTTCATGTGAAGAAATGGAGGGTGCAAAATGGTTCAGTTCCGAACGATTGATTTGAGGAAGGATCGGCAGGCCATTATCGATTTCCGCAAAGATTCGTTTATGGTGAGCTTCGGAAACACCGAAGGCTTTGATGTACAAGCTTACTTATTCTATGTGCTTGAAAAAGTAGAGCGGTATCCTGATGGTTTCGTTATGGCAGAGGTACACGGAGGAGTCATTGGTCAGCTCGAGTTATCCGTGAAAAAATATGAGGGGCGGCGAATCGGATATATTCACTTGTTTTACCTGATTCCTCGCAAGCGTGGGAAAGGCATGGGAAAAGCCCTTAACAACTACGCGGTCGATTTTTTCAAAAAACATAACCTGGAGGAATATCATTTACGAGTAGCCCCTGATCATCATCGAGCACGGCGATTTTATGAGAAAGCAGGGATGGAAACAATCGGTCCTGAACTTGATGGAAAAGTCATTCGGATGAAAGGGTCTGTCACAAAATCCATTTAGGAGGGAATCATATGGAGCAGCGTGTGATTTGGAATCACCTGGAGTCTGCTGGAGCGGAACATTTAACTCTGAAAAAGTTGACCAATCATATGGAGGTACGAGGGACGGTATTGCTTGTCGATCAGGGAGTGCCGCATCATCTTACTTATGATTTGAAGCTCGGCTTGGATTGGAAGACGAAAAAAGTGAAGATTTATCAAGAGCAGGAGACGGAGCCCTTTGTCGTCCAGGCGGAAAACCAGGATAAGTGGTGGGTCAATGGAAGGTACGACGAGAACCTGGATGGTGCGACGAACGTTGATTTGACGATCACGCCTTTTTCGAACACATTGCCGATCAATCGTGTGACCTGGCATATAGGAGAACGACGGACGTTCAAAATGGTTTTTATCGATGTTTTAAAGAAAGAAGTATTTCCCCTGCTTCAAGTGTACACGTATTTGGGAGACAACGATGGCAATAGGATCTTTCAATACCGCTGCAGGGATTATGAGACCGCTCTAGTCATTGATGAGGAAGGGTGGGTCGTTGAGTATCCAGGTGCGTTTGAACGAAGAGCGCTGTTGACAACTGGAGACCAGACGATGGATAAAAGACCACAGCCTCTTCTCGCTAATGCGCCCTCATCGTCCGGTGGGTTTTATTAAAAGCTGTAAAGGTGAATACGACTGTATAAGGAAACCATGCTAGAGTTCTCCTGCAGAAGTGTGATGAAGCGAAAGTCTTCCTCACACTTTTTTTGATTTCAGGAGCTCTTTTTTAAAACGCTTCTTCTCCGTTGTCATCTTCCGTTGAATCATAAATGGCCGAAAATCTTCGACTTGCACACAAAACCGCCCAGCTTTCATAGGATAGGTTGATGACTTCTAAAAGGAGGTTGGATTCGATTGTACCGGAATCAGTATGGATATACATTCAACCCTTACGGTTATGATGGTTATTTTCGCATTCAAAATGATCAGTCCCTCGTCAAAGATGTGGAGAAAGCCATTAATGGGGAGTACAGTGCGATTGCTTGCTACAATAAATTGGCTGATTTAGCCCCTACACAGCAGGCAAGACAACAAATTTATGAGATTCGCCAGGATGAAATCCGTCATTATGAGGCCTTCAGCAATATTTATAAGCAACTGACAGGAAAACAACCATCCCCGAAAATTACTGAGCCGTGTCCCGATCAATACAGGGATGGAATAGAGGCTGCGTTTTTGGATGAACAAAAGACGACAGACTTTTATTATGAAATCGAGCGGAAAGCACAGGATCTTTCAATCAAAGAAACTTTCCGCCAGGCGGCGGCTGATGAGCAGAAC
The DNA here is from genome assembly GCF_007991335.1 of Halobacillus faecis. Taxonomy (GTDB): domain Bacteria; phylum Bacillota; class Bacilli; order Bacillales; family Halobacillaceae; genus Halobacillus; species Halobacillus faecis. The sequence continues at coordinate 79,733 of NZ_BJYD01000004.1, forward strand.
CATGCGGTTTGGTTCCTTTACTTTTTCTCGTTTCCGAAAAGGAATGATCACCAGGTAAGGCGGCAGCAGGAGTATGGAGCTACCGGTGCCTTGAGCGCACCTTCATTAACCCTTGCGGACATGTTGATCTATGCCATCCAGGATGAATATCTTGCACAAGCCCGGTATGAAGATATTAGAAGGGAATTTGGGGATATCCAGACATTCGTCCGTATCCAGGAAGCAGAGAAACGTCACATTTCAGCTTTAAATACACTGTTCACAAGATATCAAATTCCTGTACCATCCGATGATGCAAGTCAGTATGTAACCACTCCTGACAGTGTTAAAGCCGCTTATGCAGCTGGTGTTCAGGGTGAAATTGAGAACATATCGATGTATGAGAAGTTCCTATTGTATGATTTGCCAGAGGATGTAAGAACTGTTTTTACACAGTTAAGGAATGCGTCATTGAATCACCTTGCCGCCTTCCGTCGCGGCCTTGCACGTATGGAAGAGTCATAAGAGCTGCAAGACAGCTCTCTTTACATAATTTCCTTTAACCTTTAGGAGAGAATTTTGTAGTGTGAGTGATTCAACGGAAGACTTGATTTAGAAACTTCTGTGGGTGTTTAGGGGCTCCGGGACAAGGTTCGCGCTTTCCGTGGGCGAGTAATGTGATAAAAATGAATCGTGATTTTTCTGGTGCCTTATGATATTCTGAATTTAAATGTTAACCATTTATTTTAATGGTTAACTTATTAGAGTATCTGAAGGGGGAATGTATATATGTGGAGTCGTCTAGCAGAAAAATCATTGAATGGGGAAGAAATAACGGACCAGGAAGCATTTGAAGTTTTGAATTGTCCAGATGATGAACTTCTAAACTTGTTACACCACGCCTACCAAGTTAGGAAAACGTATTATGGCAACAAAGTGAAACTGAATATGATCGTCAATACGAAGTCTGGGTTCTGCCCTGAAAACTGTGGGTACTGCTCACAATCCAGAGAATCGAGTGCGCCAATCCAAAAATACCGAATGATGGATAAGGAAACGATTGTGAAAGGTGCTGAAAAGGCCTTTAGAATGGGATCGGGAACTTACTGTATTGTGGCAAGCGGGCGGGGTCCTTCCAAGCGGGAGCTTGATATCGTCACATCAGCAGTCAAAGAAATCAAAGAAGCGTATGATATGCGAGTTTGTGCGTGTTTAGGTTTATTGAAAGCTGAACAGGCGGAGCAATTGAAAGAAGCGGGTGTGGACCACTATAACCATAATATCAATACTTCTGAAAATCATCATGATGAAATAACGACGAGTCATACATATCAGGACCGGGTCGGGACGGTCAACCATGCTAAAGACGCCGGCATCTCACCTTGCTCTGGGGTCATCGTAGGGATGAAAGAGACGAAGCAGAATGTCATTGAGATGGCACGTGCTTTGAAAGTTTTAGATGCAGATTCCATCCCGGTAAACTTTTTACATGCCATTGATGGGACAGCGTTGGAGGGGACGAATGAACTGACAGCTTCCTACTGCTTAAAAGTACTCTGCTTGTTCCGTTTCATCAACCCGGCGAAAGAAGTCCGCGTGTCTGGAGGTCGTGAAGTGAATTTACGGAGCCTTCAGCCGTTCAGCCTTTATCCCGCCAATTCTATTTTCATTGGCGATTATCTGACGACCGATGGTCAGGAGAGTACGGAAGATCATCGAATGATTGAAGACCTTGGATTTGAAATCGATGTTGTTAATGAAGATAAGGTGACAATGTGAGAAAACTGCTGAAAGGCAGTTTTTTCTTTTGCGATGAAAACCGTCTGTTTGTGTACACAATATCCATTCATCTGTTGATATAGTACAGGATTGCAATTAGAATAATATGTAAGCGCTTAATATTTTGCTAAAAGGAGAGGGTATCCGATGCATGTTCCATTGATATTGACAGAGTTTCTGGACAGGGCAGTAAAATTATATGGGGAAAAGCCGGCGATCATTGATGATGAATGGACACTGACCTACCGAGAATTGAACGATCGGGTAAATCAGCTGTCTAGAGGTCTTGAATCCTTAGGTGTGAAAAAAGGGGATAAGGTGGCTTATCTTGCTCCGAATTCCACGGAGATGCTTGAAGGATTTTACGGTGTCTTTCAGCTGGGAGCCGTAATGACCCCATTGAATACAAGGTTGAAACCGGCGGACTACCATTTCATTTTAGAGCACAGTGAGAGTAAAGTGCTTCTCGTCGATCATACTCTCCTGCCCTTGGTAGAAGAGGTGGTGCAGGACCTATCTTCCTTAGAAAAAGTGATTGTCCATGGAGACGATTCTAAGGAAGGATATGAGGCATGGCTGTCCCAATTTTCACCGGACCGTTTTGAACGGGAGCCTATAGAGGAGACAGACATTGCGTCTTTACTTTACACGAGCGGAACGACTGGAAATCCCAAGGGGGTATTGTTAAGTCATCGGTCCAATTACCTCCATGCTCTGTCATCCATGCATCACCTAAGAGTTTCGGATCAGGATACTCTTCTCCATGTCCTGCCAATGTTCCATGTCAACGGATGGGGATCTCCTTTTTACTATACGGCGAATGGAGCTACACAGGTAATGCTACGACAAACAGATCCACAATTAATCGTAGAAAAAGTAGAGAAACACCAAGTGTCTGTGCTACATATGGCACCTACCGTCCTAAACATGGTTATTGGGGCTTACGAAGAGAAGCAGCCATCGATAGACCAAGATGTAAGAGTCGTGATTGCAGGTTCTGCCCCTCCACCTGCTTTTGTCCGTAAAGTGGAAGAAGACTTGAAATGGAAATTCGTTCAGGTGTACGGCATGACTGAAATTTCACCACTGATCACGACTTCAGAACTCCGATCGATGGATGTGGACCGCCCTGCGGAGGAGCGTTATCGCTTGAAAGCGAAAGCTGGTTACAGCATGATCGGCAGCCAAGTGAAGGTGGTAGATGAGTTAGGGGAAGAAGTTCCGATCGACGGAACTTCTATAGGGGAAATCGTAACAAGATCAAACAATGTGATGGAAGGGTATTATAAGAATGTGGAAGCTACCAATGAAGCGATTAGAGACGGGTGGCTCCATACGGGAGATATGGCAGTGGTTGATAATGATGGGAATATTGAAATTGTCGACCGAAAAAAAGATGTCATCATCAGCGGAGGAGAAAACATATCTTCCATTGAAGTTGAAGCGGCATTGTATGAACACCCTGCGATTCTTGAAGCGGCGGTTGTTGCTGTTCCAGATGAAAAGTGGGGAGAGGTACCCCATGCGGTAGTCGTGGTGAAAGAAGGAGAAACCCTCTCAGAAGAAGAGGTGATCCTGTTTTGCCGGGAAAAGCTGGCTCATTTTAAAGCACCAAAAAGCGTTACTTTTATTGAAGAACTACCGAAGACAGCATCTGGAAAGATTCAGAAAGTCGTCATTCGGAAGAAGTTTTGGAAAGACCAAAATCGAATGGTCAATTAAATAAGACTTCTCTTAGCCTGAAGCAGACGAGCTTCAGGCTTTTTTGTTCAGGAAAAGGATAATGATCCACCAATTGGGTACTCTGGATGACTCTACGTTTGAAAAAGAACGTGCTCTTCCTTCGTTATCATGCGGTTTTGTTGTTTGCTAAAGATCACGAAGTCTTTGTTCTGGAAAATAGGCTCATTCTCTGCTTAAATATTCTGTGGAAACAGAGACCTAGATGTTGACACATATACCTTACAGGGTATAAAATGTTTTTAGTTCAAGACAAAAGGAGGGACATCATGTCATTAGTGATGATCGTAACGTTAATCGTCGGAATGGGGCTTTTTATACTTCACCGTTATCTCCCGGTTTCTCAAGTGAAAAAGATGGATATGTCCGAAATAACAACTGAAAATGATGACATGGTCGTTCCTGTTGATACGAGGGATTATCAAACGTCATCTCAAGATAAACTGGAGCATGCGGTTTGTCTGCCGCTGGCTTATTTAGAAAGACATCACCAAGATATACCACAACGCCCGATTGTTTTAATTTGTTCAGATGAAGTCGAAAAGAATTTGGCAGCGAGACTGCTGAAGAGAAAAGGTCATGAAGTGATCGGTTATACCATCCCTGTTAAACACCAGGAGTGTCGAGCGATGCCGTGCATGATTGAAAAATAAGGGGGGAACCACATGGAAGCGATTCTCCCATGGGGGATTGGATTGTTACTCGGATGGTTGGTAATCAAGAAACTTTTACCCGTAAAGGGTATTCAACATACTACCGTCCAGGAAGTACAGACGCGTTTAAAAGATAAAAATGTGCAATGGATTGACGTCCGGACGCCGGGTGAATTCCGAGCTCATCACAAAAAGCCATTCAAAAATCTGCCTCTTTCCGATCTTTCAAAACGAACGACTGAATTGGACCGTGATAAAGAGGTCGTTTTGATTTGTCAAAGCGGAATGAGAAGTATGAATGCAGCGAAAGTATTGAAAAAACAAGGATTCGAAAAAATCACCAATGTAAAAGGTGGAATGAGTGCCTGGGGTTAAGGAAGCATTTGAGGAAAAGATCAGAAGAAATTTGGTCTTTTTTTATTTTTCTGAAACTTCATCTTCAGGTACCTCGTAGACGTAGGTAGTGAGGTGATGATATGTTTTGGATGTATATAATACTCGGTACCGCTGTGGGTATCGGCATGTTTCTATTCTTTAATTGGTTGATGGGTTACCGGAAAGGCCATATCCAAATTGATTTTGATGAGCGTTATATGGATCACCAAGAGTATATTCAGGCGATTGGTGAGGAACTAAGTGAAAGAGGGCACACGGTACACTATAAAGGGGATCATGTTTTTATGGTGGACGGAAAACCGTATGTTTTCTTTGAAAGAAATGTTCCCATGGGTGGCGTCCCCTTGCAGCGGACGATATTAAAACCTCAAAAATAAAACACCTTTAAACCAGTTCCTTCAGGGGACTGGTTTTTTTCGTGGGGGAGTTTCCGTTTTTTAGCTGGGATAAGAGAGCTCTTAACCCACAAACTAATCAAAAAAGGAAAGGGGTGCTTCTTTTGAAGGCATTCACCCTGTATCTTTTCATCCTTCTATGTATTTTTCATGTGAGTGTTGTAAGCGTTTACGCAAAAAACCACCCTAGGAATTATTATGAAGAACAAGGGACGGCGATTTGGGATGTGCCTATTTCATCAAAGTATATAGCCCTCACTTTTGATGATGGTCCCAGCTCAGAGTACACGCCTGAAATTTTGGATATTTTACAAGAGTATAATGCGAAAGCTACTTTTTTCGTAGTAGGCTCAAGAGCTCAGGAGAATCCATCGATCATCAAGTCGATGGTGAAAAGTGGCCACGAACTTGCCAATCATAGCTTTCACCATCCGGACTTTACAGGCATAACGAAAGAAGAGCTGATCCATGAAATGGACAATACGTCAGAGGTTCTAGAAAGTTTGACAGGGGCCCCGCCGAGGTTGTTTCGTCCACCTGGAGGCGTGTATAACGATATTATTGTGAATACAGCTAATGAAGAAGGTTATATGGTTGTCATGTGGTCCTGGCATCAAGATACAAGGGATTGGAAAAGTCCCGGCGTCCATAATATTGTAAAAACTGTAGTGAACAACACGAGGAACGGAGATATTGTCCTTTTTCACGATTTTGGAGGCGATCGTTCACAGACGATTGAAGCGTTAAAGCAGATTCTCCCTAAACTGAAAGAGGAGGGCTATCAATTCGTTACCGTTTCCGAATTACTTCAAAAACATACAAAATACAACCTCCTTCATGGAGTGAATGGTGTAGAATGATGGACGATCCCAAGATATTGGGATCTTTTTTTGTTGCTTAAGAATACGATGGTGGAGGGGTTTTAAGCAACTTCAGAATCTTTGAACATACCTTATGTTAAGAAACCTGACATTTATAGTTGTGTAAATATTGTGACTTTGATACAATGCTTAATAACATAAAATGTTATAAAATCTAACATAAGGGGAGTTAAGAGAATGGATGCTACTTTTTTGATGAACAATCTTTGGATCATCGTATGTACGATCCTGGTTTTATTGATGCAAGGGGGCTTCATACTACTTGAAGCAGGATCGACACGAATGAAGAACGCCGGACATATTGCAGGGAAAACGGTTTTTACAGTCGGTATTGTTTCCGTTGTATTCTGGGCATTGGGATACGGACTGATCTATGGGGAAGGAAATGGATTTATTGGCTTTTCTAATTTCTTTTATGGGGATGCAACGACGATGGGAGAAGGGCTAGCGGGATCCACAGACTTCCTTTTCCAGTTAGCGTTTGCGGCCATTGCCATGACAATTGCTTTTGGTGGTTTTGCTGAGAGGGCCAAACTTGTTGCCTACGTTATTTTCGCTATTTTATTCTCTATTCTGGTTTATCCTGTTATTGCTCACTGGATTTGGGGAGGCGGCTGGTTAGGTGAACACGGAAAGCAGGACTTTGCCGGTTCAACGGTTGTCCACTTAACAGGTGCTATGGCAGCATTAGCGGCTACGATTATCCTGAAGCCTCGTATCGGAAAATACAATAAAGATGGTTCTTCTAATGAAATTGCTGGCCATAACCAGGTATTTACTGCCTTAGGTGTTCTTCTCTTGTGGGTCGGCTGGTTCGGTTTTAATGCAGGAAGTACATTTGGAGTAGCGGATGCATTCTTTGGTTATGTAGCTCTTAACACCCAATTGGCTGCTGGTGCTGGTGCAATCGGCGCAATGCTGATGGTTTGGGCAGTGACTGGTAAAGCAGATGTACCGACAACGTTGAATGGTGCCCTTGCAGGTCTTGTTGCGATTACAGCCTCTTGTGCATTCGTTGAACCTTGGGCAGCCGTTTTAATTGGCTTGATCGGTGGTGGAATTGTATTCTTCAGCATGCGTTTCTTCGATAAAAGAAGAATTGATGACCCGATTTTCGCTCTCTCTGTCCACGGTGTCGTAGGTGTATGGGGAACGTTGTCCAATGGTTTGTTTGCCACACCAGAACTTGCTTCTGTAGGTCGTCCTGGGTTGTTTTACGGTGGTGGATTAGAACAGCTTTGGGTACAAACGATGGGGGTTGTGAGTAGTGGATTGTATGCGTTTATCGTGTCATTCATTATCTTGAAAATTATGGATAAAGCAATGGGTGGTCTTCGTGTATCTGAAGAGGAAGAAATCATGGGTCTTGACTTAAGTGAACACGGCGGTTATGGCTATCCGGAAAATTTGACGCCTCCAAAAAAGACAAAATCAGGAGCGTAAAGACGTAATCATAAAGGATGGAATGGATGTTTAAGACATATGAAGAAATCAGAGTATGGCGGGAAGACATGATTGAATCTGTGAGTGATGATCATTTGCAGTTGAATGCTTTTCACGATCAATTGATCCACCATACTTTCCATCTGGCAAAAGAAAAGGTTGAACGTGAGCAGGGGCCGACCCCTGCTCCTTTTGCATTTTTTCTGATGGGAAGTGCAGGAAGATACGAGCAGTCGTTATGGAGTGACCAGGATCACGGAATTCTGTTTGATGGGGAAGAAAAACATCAGGATTATTTTTTATTGCTGGGAGAAGAAATCAGAGAAGGGATGGCTATCGTCGGTTATGAAAGGTGTGAAGGGAATGTAATGGCTTCCAATCCTCTATGGTGCCAATCCGTGGACATATTCACCCGGCAGATCTCGGAATGGTTAAGAGAAGCAGAGTGGCAGTCCCTTAGGCATTTTCTTATTTTCTTCGATTCTCGCGTGTTGGTGGGGGAATCAGAACTCTTGCTCAAAGTTAAAGAGGCTTCTTTTGCAGTGCTTGATGAAGAGCCGGAGCTCTTGAAAAGGTTGATGGAAAATGTCAACTATGTAAAAAAAGGTGTAGGAGTTTTTGGGCAGCTGCTGCCGGATTACAGTGGCGAGAAGAAAGGCCATTTCAACTTGAAACAAACGGTCTACTTTCCATACATTAATGCTTTAAGGATCCTATCCCTTTTTCAACATGTTACGAATTCTTCAACGATATCAAGATTCAGGGTGCTGCGTTCCCTCTACCCCTCTCTTTCTGAATATGAAAATGGTTTCCGGCAGTTCCTTCAGCAAAGATTGGAATTGAAAAAAGATGCTGCAAATTATCAAAATGTCCACGTAGTTAAAGTGGAACAATTATCAAAAGAGGAAAAACAGCAGTTGAAAAAGCAGGTCAAGAGCGCTCAAAAGCTGTATCAAATGGCGAAATCCATCATTAAAGAGGATCGCACATGAATCCGTTTGTACAATTTGTAAAGGACTTGTCCGGGAAGATCGGTGGTGGCCTTTCTTCATTGAATCAGAATGATCCATCAAATATGGCCTATTTAAGGAACCTAGAGAGAGAGATGAAGAATGAGAATACTCTCGCCCTCCCTTTTGATGATTTGAGTATTACGGTTTTTGATTTGGAGACGACCGGCTTTTATCCATACAATGGCGATCAAATTTTATCCATAGGAGCTGTGAAAGTAAAAGGAGACCAGATTGTTGATAGCCAAACCTTCTATACTTTGGTTGGGACAGATGCTGAGCCATCCAAGGAAATCGAAGACTTGACGGGGATTACAAGGGAGATGGTTGAAGGTGCGCCTCCTCTACGTGATGCTTTAAAGAGCTTTTTCGATTATGTAAAGGCCGATTTACTTGTCGCTCATCATGCCAATCATGAAAAGCAATTTATGAATCATGCGACATGGATCGCTTTGAGAAAAAGGTTCCAGCATAGAATTGTTGATACAGCCTTCTTGACAAAGGTTCTTCATAAAGAGCAAGAGTTGACGACTTTAGATGAATGTTGTGAGCACTATGGAATTGATATAAAAAAACGCCACCATGCGCTTTATGATAGTTTGGCAACCGCTGAGTTATGGGTGGCCTGTATAAAAAAATTAAAGAAAGAAGGATTCTCTAATTTGAACGAAATTTATGCAAGGCTCGCCACGATGGAATGAGTGCCTGGACCTCTTCATGTTTTTCTTTTTTTCAGCATAAAATTGAGAGGACACCATGAAGGGGGGATCACAGCATCATGTATCCATATGGACCTTATTATTATGGTTATGGAGGACCGCAGGATTATTATGGTTACCGGAGTTATCCTGAGGAAGGTTATGCTCAATATCCATATGTTCCTTATCAGCAGGGCTATTATGGCCAACCTGCGTTTCAAGCATATCCTTATCAAGGAAACAGGTCATTCCATCAATGGAGGGACAGTTGGAAAAGGTGGGAAGACCTCGGTTCACCTCCAAGAGGGTTTAGAGGTTCGCCTTCTGTATCTTCTTGGCAGGCGAATCGGCTGGATTGTTTTGTGAGGGGAAGCGATAACCGTCTCTGGCATAAATGGTGGGATGGATCGAGGTGGCAGGAGTGGGAAGACTTAGGGGCTCCGCGTGGAGGCGTAAGAAGCTCGCCCGGGACTGTGTCGTGGGGACCGAACCGAATTGATTGTTTCGTAAGAGGGACGAACAATCGGATGTGGCACAAATGGTGGGATGGTTCCAGATGGAGAGAATGGGAGGATCTCGGATCACCACCTCCTGGATTTGATGGATCCCCAGCTGTATCTTCGTGGCAGAGGAATCGTCTCGACTGTTTTGTCCAGGGAGACGATAACAATCTCTGGCATAAATGGTGGGATGGATCAAGGTGGAGAGACTGGGAAAACCTTGGTTCACCGAGGGGCGGGGTCCGAAGTTCTCCGGCGGCTGTATCATGGGGGCCGAATCGGATTGATTGTTTTGTCAGAGGAAGAAATGATGTCATGTGGCACAAGTGGTGGGACGGGGCGCGCTGGAGTGAATGGGAAGATCTTGGTTCACCAAGAGGTGGATTTGATGGAGCTCCTGGTGTATCCTCTTGGGCGCAAAACCGTCTGGATTGCTTTGTGCGTGGGGATAATAATCAGCTATGGCATAAATGGTGGGACGGTAGACGCTGGAGAAATTGGGAGAACCTTGGCGCGCCAAGAGGTGGTGTACGTTCCTCGCCAGCAGCTGTCTCATGGGGACGGAACCGGATTGACTGCTTCGTTCGTGGCGCGAATGATCACATGTGGCACAAGTGGTATTCATAATAAAACAAGCAAAAACCTGAGGTACATTCCTCAGGTTTTTCCTGTTTATTCATTCGCTCCAGGACCTTGCTTGGGCCGGTTCTTATTGGTGCGGTGACCGACTTCTTCTTCAATTGGCAGGCTTTCTTTCGGTGTTTTATTGTTCGTTTTCGCTGCGTTCATTTGTGATGTTCTTTTTCCCATCAACATCTACCTCCTCTTATGAGCATAGTTTGTATATAATGGAGAGAGGTAAAACGAGGAAATTTTTTCATCCATGAAACCTTCTATTAGAAAGAAACGTAGGATAGACAGGGAGGCGGCACCATTGAGCCATTGGTTGAAAAGTAAGAAACAAATGTTGAAAAGACGTAGACAAAAAGCGGAGGAATCAAGGATTTTCGACGTGCTGTTTGAATTATTGATTTGGTTCCTTGAGCTGATCATTTCCCCAATACGGCTGGTCGTTTGGTTCATGAAAGGGGTCGGAAGGTTCATCGGTCTTATTTTCGATATTCATTAATAAAACGTTGGTTATCTCGATTTCGAGCCTTTCATATTCGGAATTTAAGATAAAAAATTAGGGGGAATGACATGCGTACAATTACATTATCGAATGGAGAAACGGTGGAAGTGGACTGTCTCAGTTGTGCTTTGACCAGTGGCAAGGTCGAACCTGAAGGGGGAGTCATTGCTGAAACGGAACATTTTCACGCACATCAGGATGTAGCTTATCCAATTAGAGGATTAGTCATCGTCGCTTCCAAACGGCATATCAAGGGCTTGGATGAATTGACAGAAGAAGAACAACCCGATTATATTACTTTCATTGCAAAGATCAGGAAGGCGCAAAGGGAAGTTTTAGGGATTGAAAGTGTGTACTACTTTTATAACGAGGACACGACTCACCACTTCCATTTATGGATGGTGCCCCGTTATGATTGGATGTATCAATTCGGGCGTTCGGTGGAATCTGTCCGTCCTGTTTTGCTTCATGCGAGGAAGAACGAAAAGGATCACACCAACGTGTTGGAAAGCATTCGCATGTTAACAGAGGTATTGAATGAGTAGGTTGATCCTCATGCTCTTCAGCGCTCTCCTTTTTTCAAACACAATGGCCCATGCTTCCGGTCCATTTGTTATCAGTGAGGAAGGCGCAGCCGGCTATTATTATCAAGTGACTAAAGAGGAAAATACATACACATGGTTGATTGAAGGGAAGGATGATTTACTGACCGTGATAGAAACAGAAGAAAATGAAGGTCGTCTTCAATCATTCCGGACAGGTGTAGAAAATGCAAACAGTCATTTGTCTACCCTCTGGATTACAGGCGTGTTTTTTGTCGTCGGCTCAACTCTCACCCTTTATTTATTTAATAAGGAAAGGCGTATGATTAAGGAAGCTTTACCTGTGATCATCGCAGCCCTGTGTATTCCTATTTACATATTGTTTTCCGCTTCCATTGAATTGGGGCATGCGTTGCATGAAACGGAGTATTATTTTCAATCGCTTTTGAAATAGGGGGGAACGGTATGGGCAATATTTTTATGGTGTTCGTTGCTTTTGTCATCTGTTTTAGTATCAGTTCAGTCCTGAATGTATTATTGAAGACTACAAAAAAAAGAGATTGGGCTGTATCGGCCTTGTTGAGTTTTGCATTAGCTCTATTCCTTGGAGGGTTTATAGGAGGGTGATGTGAAGGTGAATGGGATAAGCGGCACGGGACGTCTGCGAATACTAACGATGTTACGATTTATAGTCGGCCTGCTTGTCATCGGTTTGAGTGGGTATGGATTATGGACAGAGGATTTTCGAGCCCTGCCTTTCATGTTGTTGATGTTAGGGTTCTTAATGTTTGTTACAGGAATGGTAGAAATCGAAAAGCGTAGAGGAGCCTATTCAATCGCTCACTTTCTTACCGCTACAGGAGTTTTTGTCTTTCTATTCTATACTTATGTCATGTGAAGGAAGTCCCTCTGTATGGCAGAGGGACTTGTATTTACTAACAAATTTTTTAACCATTATTCACTCATAATCTCAGATACAATTTCATAGGAATGCAAACGAGCGCTGTGGTCATAGATTTGGGAAATGACCATAAGTTCGTCAGCCTCGGTTTCCGCCTGGAATTTCTCCAATTGGTCTCTGACCGTTTCTTTACTTCCGATAATGGAAGCGCCCAGTTGTTGTCTTAGAGCAGCTTTTTCTTGTGCTGTCCAAACTTCATCCATATTATCAACCGGTGGCTGGAGTAAGTGGTTCGTATTTCGTACAAGATTCAAGAATTGTTGCTGCAGGGAGGTTGCCAATTTTTCTGCCTCTTCATCCGTATCTGCGGCAATCACATTGACGCCTACCATGACGTAGGGGTCATCAAGTACTTCTGAAGGTTGAAAACTGGAACGATATAAATTCAAGGCGCCACGCGTATTGTTCGGTGAAAAGTGGCTCGCAAAAGAGAATGGCAGACCAAGTTGACCTGCAAGTTGTGCGCTGAATCCACTCGAACCGAGCAGCCATACCGGGATGTCCAGCCCTTCTCCCGGAATTGCGTGAATATGGTGATCGCCGGCAAAATAGCCTCGTAACTCATCTAGCATAGCAGGGAACTCATTAGGATCGGAGTCCAAGTTTCTCCGTAAAGCCCGTGCAGTCATCCCATCCGTTCCCGGAGCACGTCCAAGACCTAAATCCACACGTCCGGGAAACAGGGTTTCCAGTGTGCCGAATTGTTCTGCAACGACGAGTGGTGCGTGGTTCGGAAGCATTACTCCACCTGAACCGACTCGGATAGAATCCGTATTGTGCAGCACATGACTGATGGCAACGGATGTTGCGGAACTTGCGATAAAAGGCATGTTGTGGTGTTCAGCCATCCAGTACCTTGTGAACCCCCACTTTTCCACGTGTTGAGCAAGGTCCACCGTATTCCGGAAAGAATCCGCAGGCGTCCCCCCCTCGATCACAGGGGCAAGGTCGAGAACTGAGAATTTTGTATTTGTTAATGCTTTTACAGACATAGGATAACCTCTTTTCTAATTCGCTAATAATAGACGGGTATGATCACCCTTCTCTTCTATAACAACACTTATCATATCAAGTGTATTTCGTGACTCAAAATAATTTGTTTGAAACATATTCCAGAATCAGACGTCTACTTTCATAAGGAGGGAGACGATGCGGGTATTGATTGTACTCTGTTGTTTACTTTTCCCATTTTTCTATTTATCTACAACGGCTTCAGCCACATCATGGGCCTACCCTTTTGTCGTCTATGATGGTTTCATTTATGTTGTGGAAGAAGAAGCGACAGAGGTGAAAGTGGGGAAGAGGATTGGCGAGGTGACCGCTTATTCGGATATGCGCCAGTATGATGGAAATTTCTCTAATGTTTTTGAAACAGGAACGGGCTATTTTAAAGTTGTAGGCTATCCCACCACACAAGTGATTGCTGTTAAGGTAGGTGAGGGCGTGTTTAGAAAAGCAGAACGAGAAGCTGCTTACACCTACGTGAGTGAAGGACAGGTAGTGGAGAGCTCTTTTCTGGAAAAAGGGAAACCTGTGGAGCAGAAAGACCTCATCTTCGGTACAGTCGTGTTTGTAAGCTTTCTCGCCTTCGTTGCTGGTGCGCTCTATCTTTTTCAACGTAAAGGGGCGTGAGGATTTAATGCCGGCATGTAGTTATGCTGAACCCATGAAGGAGGATAACTTTGCTGAAAAAACTGAAGAACTTATTTTCACGAAAGTCTTGTGCGATCTGTAAGAAGAAGCCTGTGGACCCGAAGTCGTATTACGATGACGAGGGAGAAGCGGTGCTCGTCTGCAAGTCATGTGTTCCTTATGCTGAACGGAGGGCTATGAGAAAAAGGTAAGTCTATGAACTTTATCATCATTGCATGATTTTGATGATATAATGAATACAGAAAAACTTTCCAGAAACGGAACATCTATATACAAGCTCCTCAACTATTTCGAAGGAGGCTTTAGATGGACAATATTAAAGAGACGTTTCTTGAAGTCGTCCTCTCCATACTTCCCATCACCATCGTCATTACCATCCTTCAATTCACTCTTGTCTGGCTTCCCTTGGACATGTTCTTTCAATTCCTCATTGGCGTTGGGATGGTGGGGGCCGGCCTGGTGTTGTTTTTACTTGGTGTTCATGTCGGTTTGTTACCCATCGGTGAAATGATCGGCTCTGCGTTATCTAAAACGAAGAGAGTCTGGCTGATCGTTTTTTTTGGATTTCTTCTCGGTCTTGTCGTGACCATAGCAGAACCTGACGTCCGTGTGCTTTCATCCCAGGTCGATCAGGTCTCAGGTGGACAGATTCCTATGGACATTCTTATCCTGTCCGTTGCGATCGGAGTAGGTGTGTTTGTCGCCCTTGCTATGTTCAGGATCATCTTCAGTATCAACATCGTTTACCTGCTTGCAGGAGGATATGCGCTTGTCTTTCTCCTGGCAGCCTTTACACCGGATGTTTTCGTCCCGATCTCTTTTGATGCTGGGGGAGTAACCACAGGCCCATTGACAGTGCCGTTTATCCTTTCTCTTGGTGTGGGTGTAGCTGCTGTCATGCGGGGGAAATCTTCATCTGGTGATGGATTTGGACTTGTCGCCTTAGCTTCGATCGGCCCGATCTTATCTGTTCTCCTTTTAGGGGTGATTTATGGGTGAACATTAAAATCTTCGATGGTTTCTGGCATGTCCTGTTTGATGTCGCGACAGCACTCATTCCACTATTCTTCTTATTCCTTCTCTTTCAATTTGCTTTTCTTAAGCTCCCATGGAAAAAGTTACAGGACATCCTGATTGGCTTCCTTTTGACTTATGCAGGTCTTTCCCTCTTTCTGCAAGGGGTTCATATCGGTTTCTTGCCTATCGGAAGCATGATGGGAGAGAAACTTGGGACAATTGAACATACTTGGCTGCTGGTACCGATTGGCTTTGTCCTTGGTTTTGTGGCCATTTATGCAGAGCCTGCGGTCAGTGTGCTTACCCACCAAGTTGAAAAAGTTTCCGGCGGCTATATCCCTCAGAAATTATTACTTTACACACTCTCATTTGGCGTCGGTCTATCAATCGCTCTATCCATGGTTCGCATTTTAATGGGTATTCCGATTTGGTACTTTGTGGTGCCTGGTTACCTGTTCGCCCTAATCATCGTCCGATTCTCTAATAAAACATTTACATCGGTCGCTTTTGACTCTGGCGGCGTCGCTACAGGCCCGATGACCGCCACATTTATACTGAGTCTATTCGTAGGCATTGCCTCTGTTACAGAAGGGCGTGATCCGCTATTGGACGGGTTTGGGATGGTGGCTCTGGTGGCTTTGGCCCCGATTATTTCTGTCCTTACACTAGGTGTGATTTACAGGAGAAAGGAGCAGGAACAATATGACAACGAACAAATCCGGACAAAAGCTCATAGTAACGATCGTTAAAAAAGAAAAAGCTAAAAAAGTCGTCCATGCCTCGACTCTTGCAGGTGCCCAAGGGGGAACCACTTTTTTTGGTAAAGGCTTTAGAATGGATGAAAAGAAACGTTTTCTTGGCATACCTGTGGAACGGGAGCGGGAAGTGATCTTAACTCTTGTTTCTCATTCTATTTACGAGTCGGTCATGGATGCGATCACGCAAGCAGCAAAATTGAACCGACCGAGGCAAGGCATAGGCTTTGTGATCGATACGAAAAACATTAGTGGCATCAATCATATGCTCGGCCTGGGACTTGAACCAGAACAAAATGCAAGTGAGGATGTGATACAGGTGGAGAGTCAGAATTTGTCCTATGATCTCATTGTGACAATCGTCAATAAAGGGGATGCGGAAAAAGTCGTAGATGCTTCTAAAGAAGCTGGCGCAGAGGGTGGTACCATCATCACAGGACGGGGGACAGGTATACATGAAAAGGCGAAGCTTTTCAATATCCTCATCGAACCTGAAAAAGAAGTGGTGCTGACATTGATCGTGAAGGAAAAGTGTGATGGAGTTCTGCGTGCTATTGAACGAGGAGCCAGACTGGATGAGCCGGGCAGAGGGATTGCTTTTGTACTGGATGTCGAACGAACAGTAGGGATCAACCATCTATTAAACCAACAGTGGAGTGAGGAAATGAAGGAGTGACAACATGCAGGTTAGACCGGAGAAGAAAGAGGACTTCCAAGCAATCGAACAAATCATTATACGAGCATTTGAAAACGAGGAGATGAGTGATCAAACCGAACATCAACTAGTAGGGAGGCTGAGGAATTCGGATGCCTATGTCCCTGAACTTTCCCTTGTAGCTGTAGAAAAAGGTGAAATCATAGGTCACCTCATGCTGACGAAAGTAACGATTGGGGAAAATGATTCTTTGAGATCCTTGGCCCTCGCCCCTGTGTCTGTTCATCCTTCTTATCAAAATCAAGGGGTCGGTAAAGCATTAATCGAACACGCATTGAAAAAATCGGGGGAGAAGGATTATGAATCTGTCATCGTCCTTGGACATCCAGGTTATTACTCTAGATTCGGTTTTCAACCGGCCTCCAAGTACGGCATAGTACCCCCTTTTGAAGTTCCTGATGAAGCATTCATGGCCTTTGAACTTAGAAGAAGCGCTTTGACGAAAGTATTTGGGACCGTTCATTATTCCAACGAATTTTTTAAACAATCATGAGCCTTACGAAAAAAAGAAGTTTCCATTTTGAATGATTGAGAGAATGCAGGGGACCAAGGAGGAGAGGGCTTGAAGGGAAAGTTTCTCATCTTTATGTTTGTCGCGTTTGTCCTTCTTGCCGGATGTAATTCTGAAAAAGAGGAGCTGTTGGAAGGAATAACCTCAGGGGTGGAAGGACGTTATAGTGTGCTGGCTTTCAAAAGTGAAAACGGGTCCAGCGAGGCGTTTCAAAATGAGATCAATCAAATATTCAATGATCCTGAAGTATGGGAGAACCGGCTTTATTCATTCAACATTCTAGAGGAAGTGCCGGAAGAACCTTATGATTATAAGAAACTTCTGAATATCAAGGAGTTGCCCCAATATATCGTTTTAGATACGAAAGAAGTGGTTTTCCGTACGACCCACATCAAGGATTTGGAAAGTTTTTTATTGGAGGGTGTCCAACAATCATCTCACGAGCATTAGAAAACGGAAGCTCCTCCGCTTCCGTTTTTTGTGCTTTTAAAAAGGCTTCGTATGTTTAGGGTCTGCTGATTTTTTGGCAGCTCCTTGATCATAATACATTTCTTCATAGGCTTCTTTGTTTTCATTTGCCATATTGACCTGAGGCTGAGCTTTTCTTTTTCTGTCGAAATAGATGGAAAGGGCGATCAATACGATCGGGATTAAAAGTAAGAGCCATAACATGTTTCGTTCCTCCTCAATGTTTTTGGCTTACAGTCTCTCTATTCCCCTTCTATCAGCTTTCATGCTGTTTATGACAAGAAATGCGTCTAAGGAACTGCTCCATGTAATAAATGAAATATATCCTTTATAAGAAATATTAGGAAACCGGTTTACAAAAAACGTGTTTAATTGTGAAAAAATTTGAGAAAAAGTATTGAAAACGGATACATTAGTGGTTTATAATCAAGCTAACCTAATAAATCAATTGATTTTTTTTAAACATTAACGAAACCGGTTTCGTTAATGTAGGGGGAAGAGAAATTAGGCAGGAATACGAAAGGAATGGTGAAAGTGAAAAAGAATTTATTCGTCGTTATGATGTTGGTCTTATCGATGTTCCTTTATGCGTGTAGTAGTGGCGAGGAAGAATCTGCTTCAGGTGAAGGCAAAGTCACTCTTGACTTCTGGGTTTTCGGAGCTACCAACTATGAAGATTTAGCGAAAAAATATGAAAAAGAAAATCCAAATGTCAAAATCAATATCAAGAACTCTGAGCTTGGCGATCACCACGATAGTTTGTTTACATCGATTTCAGCTGGAACAGGCGCTCCGGATTTGACGATGATCGAGGTCGATCAATTGGACCGCTACCGCGAAGCGCAGGATCGTTTTGTTAACTTGTACGACTTAGGTGCAGATGAGATTCAGGATCAATACTTAGATTGGAAATGGCAAATGGCTGAAAATGGAGAAGGAGATTTCTTGTTCGGTTTACCGACAGACATAGGTCCGAAAGCGATGTACTTCCACACAGAAGTGTTTGAAGAAGCTGGACTACCAACTGATCCTGATAAAGTCAGTGAAATGATTTCAACTCCTGATCAATTTGCAGATGCAGCGACAACGGTTTTAGATAAGACAGGAAAACCAATGGTCGACAGTATGGAAATGGCGTTCCGTGCAAACATGGATGCTCTTGAAGTCAGCTACTTCAACCGTGATGGTGAACTATTGATCGGTGAAGCAGATAACGGAGTAAAAGAAGCTTATGACTATGCGGTTGAACTACATGATAAAGGTGTCGTAGGTTCATTCGAAATGTGGACACCCGAGTGGGCGAATGCCTTGAACCAAGGTGGATTTGCTGTTGAGATGGCTCCTGCTTGGTTGAAAGGTTACATGACTGAAAACGCTCCTGAAGGCGCAGGTAAGTGGAGAGTAACGACGCTTCCAACAGACTTTGCAGGAAACTGGGGCGGTTCTTATGTAGCGATTCCTTCTGAGACGAAACATAGTGAAGAAGCGTACAAGTTTGCTAAATGGATGCTTTCTCCTGAAAACCAATTGGAGTCCTTCGTGGAAAGTGGTTTGTTCCCATCTGCTCCAGAAGTGTATGAAATGGAAGAATTTGTGAACAATTCTGATGAGTATTTTGGCGGACAGAACACAGCTGCTTACTTTGCAGAAGCGGCAAAAGAAATTCCTGAAGTTTACAAAGGACCAAAATATGTAACTGTAAACAATGAAGTATTGACAGCTCTACGAAATGTTCAAGAAGGCGCAGATCCTCAAGAAGAATGGGAAGCGGCCGTTGAACGTATTGAAGGTTTAGTGAAACGCTAAGTTTTAAGGGCTGGATGGATTCCATCCGGCCCTCCTACATAAAGGAGGGAATCATGTGGAGAATGTACAAAAACGTCAGCATGCTTCAAAAGTGAAAAAATCCACTACCCAAATGTCTGAAAAGAAAAAAGATATGCTGTCTGGATACTTATATATAGCACCCTTTTTCATCATTTTTGGAATCATCGGTCTTTATCCAGCTGTTTTCAGTATCGTATTAGCTTTCCAGGATTGGAATGGCCTCGGAGAAATGGACTTTGTAGGATTGAGCAACTTTGTTGTCGTCCTTCAGGATCCTCTGTTTTGGAAATCTCTATATAACACCGTCATTATCGGTTTGATGGGGACAGCTCCCCAATTGATCGTCGGAATCATTTTGGCCTACTTTCTTAACATGGCCGTCATTCGTTTTACGAACTTCTTCCGTGTGACGATCTTTATGCCTTATATCACATCCATGGTAGCCGTTGCTCTAGTGTTCGGCGTGTTTTTCAGTAGCAGTGAGACAGCTTTGGCTAACTATGTCATTGGTCTATTCGGAATGGATCCTGTCAGTTGGAAGACATCCGAATGGGGAGCGAAAATCGCGATTTCCTTAATGGTTTTCTGGCGATGGGTAGGATATAACACGATCATCTATTTAGCAGGATTGCAAAGTATTCCGAAAGACTTGTATGAAGCAGCAACGATCGACGGTGCTGGTAAGGTTCAGCAATTCCTTCACATTACGATTCCAATGCTGAAGCCTTTCATTATCCTAACAGTTTTCATGTCCACCGTAGGAGCTCTTCAATTGTTCGCAGAACCAGCGGTATTCTTAGGTTCTTCCGCATTTAACCGAGATGAAGCCATGACTGTTGTTATGTATCTTTATCGTGATGCCTTTAACTTAGGTTCATTTGGAACAGCTTCAGCAACAGCTGTATTACTACTTATCATTATTGTGGGTGCAGCAGCATTGAATACGTGGTTGACTTCTGGAGTCGGTCGTAAGCAGAAAAGGAGGGCCTTTACAAAATGAGAAAAACGAAAGGGTTGAAAAAAGGGACGCTTCCCGTTTATATCATCTTATGGATCGCCTCTATTTTATCCATTTTTCCTTTCTATTGGATGTTTGTCATGGCGACCCAGCCAAGTGCCGCTTACAACTCGATCCCTCCGACACTCTTGCCAGGTGATCAACTTGTAGTAAACTTCATGAAAGTCCTGGATACGATTCCATTCTTTCAGGCGATGTGGAATACCATCCTTTTATGTACCACGGTAACCCTCGCCGTATTATTAATCAGCTCTTTGGCTGGATTCGCATTCGCGAAGTTTGAGTTCCCAGGTAAAAACTTTTTCTTCATCCTTATTCTATTGACTATGGTGATCCCTCCTCAGTTGGGATTGATTCCACAGTTCTATTTGGTTTCCCAATTAGGATGGTTGGATACGTTACTTGGGGCAGGGGTTCTGTTCTTGCTAAATCCGTTGGGCATCTTCTTAATGCGCCAATACATCAGTGAATCTGTACCGGATGAGCTGATGGAAGCAGCAAAACTTGACGGATGTTCTAACTTCAGAATTTTCCGGAGCATCGTGCTTCCCATTATCAAGCCTGCTTTCGCAACTCTAGGAATCATTGTGTTCACGCTTGTATGGGGAGAATTCTTATGGCAGTTTACCGTATTGCGTGACCCAGCGTCCTATACATTGCAAGTAGCGCTCGCATCATTGAATAACGCGTTCCGTGTGGACTTTGGTATGTTGCTTTCAGGTGTATTCTGGGCAACCGTTCCATTGATCATCATCTTCTTGATATTCAATCGCTGGTTCATTTCAAGTATTACAGAAGGGTCGATCAAGTAAATCTATGCCATCCACTCGTAATTGTTGATACAATAGATGGTAATCACAGAGCGGCTAGCTTTTAAGGAGAGAACAAGAGATGGATTTAACAATACGTGACATAGCAAAAATGGCAGGTGTTTCTCCAGCCACTGTTTCTAAAATCATCAACAATTATGGAGGCATCAGTGAATCGACACGAAAGAAAGTCTATAAGATTATCGAAGATACAAAATATCAACCTACATTTTCAGCCAAATCTCTGGCTACGAAAAAATCGAACCTGATCGGTTTGATTTATGCGGGTAAGATCAATGTTGATTTTACTCACCCCTTTTTCAACGAAGTTGTCAATTCATTTAAAAGAGCTGTAGGGTCTTTAGGTTATGACTTGCTATTGTTCTCTAACGAAAAATTTTATAAGGGAGAAAGCAAGTATTTAGAAAGGTGTAAGCATTTCCATGTTGATGGATGCCTGGTCATCGCCGGTGATGAAATTGAAGAGGCTGTCCATGACATTGCGAAAAGCGAGATTCCTTGTATCGGGATTGACTTGAAGCTGGAAGGTCCAAGATCCAGCTATATTATGACAGACAACGCAAAGATCGGGGCGAAAGTCGTCGAGTACCTGTATTTAAATAAAGTCCGCAATATTGCGTACATCGGCGGAAAGCAGGATTCTCTTGTGTCGAGTATCCGGAACATTGGCTTTATTGATGCCATAAACCAATTCGGACTGACGATCAACAAAGACTGGATTTATTACGGCGACTTTTTCGAAGACAGTGGATATGAAGGAATGAAAGAAATTCTAAAAGGAGACCGGCTTCCAGAAGCGGTTTTCGCAGCTTCCGATATGATGGCTCTTGGAGCATTAAAAGCATTGAAGGAAGTAGGATTGTCTGTTCCTGAAGATATCCAATTGATCGGTTGCGATGATATCGAAGCTTGCCGGTACAGTGATCCACCATTGACGACTGTAAAACAAGACAAACAAAAACTAGGAAAACTAGCGGCGTATATGCTTGAAGATTTGATCAAGGACGATCACGACATCCAGGATGTCAAAGTGGACCCAGAGCTGGTGCCACGAGCTTCTACCATAGAACGCTAGACTCCTAAAGATTAACTGGAGGTAAAGGCAATGACAACGATTCAATTTCCTGACAAATTAAAATGGGGCGCAGCGACTGCATCCTACCAGATTGAAGGAGCCGCAAAAGAAGGGGGACGCACCGCGTCTATTTGGGACGTGTTCTCCCACACCCCTGGTAATGTGAAGAACGGGGATCATGGTGATCACGCGTGTAACAGTTACCATATGTATAAAGAAGATGTCCAGCACTTGAAGGAACTCGGTGTCGACATGTACCGCTTTTCCATTTCATGGTCCCGTGTCATTCCTGATGGGACAGGTGAATTGAACCCGGAAGGTGTCGAGTATTACCGCAACTTGATCCAGGAACTGATTGAAAACGGAATTGAGCCGATGATTACGCTCTATCACTGGGATCTTCCTCAAGTCCTGCAGGAAAAAGGTGGATGGGAGAATCGCGAAACGACAGAGGCGTTTTTGGCGTATGCGAATGCGATGTTCCAGGAGTTCGGAGGCCAGGTTAAAAAATGGCTGACCATCAATGAACCTTGGTGTGCATCCTTCTTATCAAACTATCTAGGTATCCACGCCCCAGGAAAAACGAGTTTGCAAGCGGCCGTAGATGTTTCCCATCACCTGTTGCTCGCTCACGGAAAAGCGGTTCAGTCTTTCCGCGACCTTGTACCGGATGGAGAAATCGGATACGCACCAAATGTCGGTTGGCTTGAGCCTTACAGCCCAAATCAAGAAGATATCGATGCATGTAAACGTGGAATGATGTGGCAGAAAGAGTGGTTTATGGACCCCGTGTTCAAAGGTACATACCCAGAAACTTTGGTGAAGTTGTTTGCGGAACACAATGCGACCTTGAACATGGAAGAAGGCGACCTTGAAATCATTTCCCAACCGATCGATATGATGGGAATCAACTATTATACAGGAAGTCTCGGCCGTTACAAGGAAGACGGCGGATTGTTCCAGGTCGAAGAGATTGCACTCGATGAACGCCGCACCGATATCGACTGGCCGATCTATTCGGAAGGTTTTTATAAAACTCTTACAGACCTTCATCAGACGTATGGGGACGTTCCGATCTACATCACAGAAAACGGCGCGTGCTATAACCATGGAGTAGAAGAAGATGGGAAGGTACACGATAAAGAGCGCGTGGATTACCTGAAACAACACTTAACCGCTTTGAACCGCGCAATGGAAGCTGGCGTACCGATCGTCGGTTATATCGTATGGTCACTTCTTGATAATTTCGAATGGGCAGAAGGTTACGAGAAAAGGTTCGGGATCATCCATGTGAACTTTGAGACGTTTGAGCGTACAAGAAAGGATAGTTACTACTGGTTCAAAGAAACAGTGGAGAATCACAGCTTCGAAAGATAAAAATTTTTTGACCTTAAGGGAAACCGGTTTCGTTCTATTCAATATAGAAAGATACTCGTTTCCCTTTCTTTTTTAACACCTATATTTTCTGTAAATGATGATTAAGGAAAAGTCACCTTTTTATAAACCGATACTTCTGAGATAGACTACATAGACCTCAAAATTAAAGGAGGAAGCAGATTGAAGAAATTTTTTTATTGTCTAATTGTACTGTTTATTGTTTTAGGAAGTTTCACGCCTGTATATGCTAAGAATTCCGAAGGGAAGCAAGAAGGTATTCATTGGTATGAAGAAGGTCTATTTGATGGGCTTAACAACAATAAAAATGAAAGCGCATCCATGAGCTATCAAGAATATTCCGTTGTGTTAAGTCATCTGTTCGGCGTTGATGAGAAAGAAGTCATCCAAAAAACACAAGAAGCAACGAATGAAAATGTTAATTTACGCTCTGCTATTAAACGAGGGACAGCGAAGATTATTATTGCCGAGTTTCTTCCAAATCAATTGGAAGAAACTCTTAATCAATGGGAAGGTTCGGACAAACCGCTGAAGCGAAAAGACCTCCTACAATTGGTAGATAGTTTCGTTGATGCCTATTATAACGACGCGGGAGAATTCGAAGGGCAAGAGGTCAAAGGGGATGCATGGATTAATGCTTCAGGCGTTACAATCTCTGGGTCTACCATTGATGGAGATTTGGTGATTGCCAGTGGCAAGGGCATCCGTTTAAATGAAGTCACTGTGTCCGGAACCGTTTATATTAATGAAGAGATTCAGAATCAAGTGTCCACTGTGAATTCAGATTTGAACCATATTTTTGTATATGATGCTTCTGAAAAAGCTTCCGATTGGTCGCTCGTTTGGAACGACGAATTTTTAGCGAATGAAATTGATTCAGACAAATGGACTTACGATATTGGTAACTGGATTGTTGATGAAAATGGCCAGGGGGTCGCTGCAGGCTGGGGTAACGATGAAAAAGAATATTATACAGACTCCAGCGAAAACTCCTACACCGAAGATGGTCACTTAGTCATCAAAGCTAAAAAGGAAGAAGAACCAATCACAGATGAGTTTGGAAGGTATGATCATACTTCTGCGAAATTGAAAACGAAAGGTCTTTTCAGTAAAAAGTATGGAAAATTTGAAGCGAAAATGAAACTTCCTGAAGGTCAAGGGTTCTGGCCGGCATTCTGGATGATGCCGGAGGATGATGTGTATGGACCGTGGCCGACTTCCGGAGAAATCGACATTATGGAAGCCGCTGGAGGCGACACGAGTAACATCGGAGGAGCGATTCACTACGGAGAAGAATGGCCGAATAACACGTACACAGCGAAAGATTATCACTTCTCTGAAGGAGAAGACTTTACAGACTACCATACGTATTCCGTCGAATGGGAACCTGGTGAGATTCGCTGGTATGTGGATGGCGAACTTTATCAAACATTGAATGATTGGTTCAGCAAAGGGACAAATCAAGGAGATCAGTATGCGTATCCTGCTCCATTTGATCAAGAGTTCTACATGATCCTGAACCTTGCCGTCGGCGGATGGTACGGTGGTGATCCAGATGAAACGACAGAATTCCCAGGCAAAATGGAAGTCGACTATGTGCGAGTATATGAATTGACAGGAAGAGATTACAGAGAGCCGGTCGAACCTGTCGTGGAAGAAGAGACACTGCCGGAAGATGCTAAGCAGCCACTAGAAGATGGGAACTTTATTTATGATCAGAATTACGAAAAAGAGATAACTGTGGTAGATTCCCCAGAAAAAACGCTCGATCCAACCTATTGGAATTTCCTTAAGCTTCCTAACTTCCAAGGGAAGGGGAATCTAACCATTGAAGATGTAGATGGAGAGAATTTTGCGAAAACGGAAATTACAAACCCGGGAAATGCGCAGTGGTCGCTGCAGCAAATACAAAAGCTTCCGGTTCTAAAAGGACACACGTACAAGGTGTCGTTTGATGCAAAATCCAATACGACCCGGAACATCATGACAAAAGTATCCGGTGGAGCCGAAAGAGGCTATGCGAATTACTCCGGTGAAAAAACGATGGGATTGACGGAGAACCTTCAGTCTTATGACTACACATTTACGTTCAAACAGGATACAGATTTAGCCGCCCGTCTGGAATTCAATCTGGGTGGCAATGGAACAGCACCTGTATGGATCGGCAACGTTCGTGTAGAAGATATTACGGATCAAGTCGGAGAGGACACTTCGAAGCCTGCTTTAGGTGATGGCAACCTTATTTATAACGGTACCTTCGATCAGGGGGATATGACTCGTCTCAACTATTGGGAACTGACCTCTCAAAATGATGCGGATGCGAGTGTAGTCGTACCGGAAACTTCTCGAAAAGCTGAAATTACCGTTGAAAAAGAAGGTCAGAAGCCAGGAGATATTCTTTTCTCTCAAGGCGGCATTCCGCTTGCCGAAAACCAGGAATATGAATTGACATTCGATGCGAACGCATCAGAATCAAGAAACATTCAAGTGGAAGTGGTCAGCGAAGATGGTTCTGTCCAGTACTTCAGTGAAGAAGCGGTTTCATTGACTAAAGAGGTGGCGGAGCATACGTTAGAATTCCAACTGCCTGAGGAGCTCTCTGGTGAAGTCGGCCAGTTGAGATTTCTCCTAGGTGGAGAAAATGGGGATGTGACGTTAGATAACATTCGTATGATTCAAACGTCCGTCATCGTTGCTCCGATCAATTTCCAAAATGGTGACTTTTCACAAGGAATGGAACCATGGGAAAGTTATATTCACTTTGATGCGAGTGCGGATGTGACCGTTGTGGATGAAGAACTGAAAATAGCGATCGAGAATGCCGGCAATCAAACATGGAGTGTTTTAGCAGAACAGCCAGGTCTTTCCTTTAGCAAAGGGGCTGCCTACACCTTATCTTTTGATGCTAAATCAACCTTAGCCAGGGACATAGAGGTTACTCTCGAAAACGCGGCTTATACGCGTTACCTCAGTGAGAATGTCTCCTTAAATGAGGACATGGAACATTATGAGTTTGAGTTTGAGATGGTTAAAGATGATGTTACTTCTTTGAAATTCTTGATGGGACAAGTGGCAGATGCCCATGATATTTATATCGACAATGTAAAAGTCGAAGTGAAATGAAAATAAAAGGACACGCTCTTCTTTAGAGGAGCGTGTTTTTTTGCGGGGATTGAGGTGGTCTTGAGATGTAAAGAGGAGGGAATGACGAGGTTGAAGTAGAAAGTATACGATAAACGGCAGCCCTCTTGCTGGCGGAGGAGCTGGAGAATCGAATCAAGGAGGCTGGTTCTATCCCTGTCATAAGTGAAGATCTATCAAAGCTTGTTGAAAAGGATTCGAAGTTGATGGAGAAGAGGGGAAGTCTTGCGCCCGAAATAATGGAGAAATTGTATCGTCAAAGCTCTTTTCAATTGTTGGTACCAAAGCAACTTGGAGGTAGGATCTCAACTTTACCTGAAACATTGAAAATATATGAACACGCCTCATTTATTGATGGGAATCTTGGCTGGTTATTGACGGTATGTACAGGGAATATGTATCTCCTTAAATCGCTGAAAGAAGACATTTACAAAAAGTATATTGCCAACGATGACACAGTTTTATCAGGGAGCGGTTTTCCCACAGGATCTGCGAAACCTGTTCCTGGGGGCTATCAGGTCAATGGAGAATGGAAGTATTGTAGCGGTTCTTCCATCGCTTCTTATTTTATGATGAATGCAAAGGTAGACAATGGGGAAGGGGACACATCGACAGAAATTCGTAGTTTTATCTTTGAAAAGGATCAAGTAAAGGTCATGGGTGATTGGAATGCCTTTGGATTAAAAGCGACCAATAGCCACACCATCATCGTTGAAGATGCATTTGTCAAAGATGAGTGGACGATGGCGTTTCATTTGTCTGGATCCAATTATGAAGACCCGCTATTGCGTTATCCATTTTTTCAATTCGCCAAATCTCAATTTGCATCGGTCAGTTTAGGTATTGCTAGAAGATTCATTGTAGAATCAAAAAAGCTGGCAGATCAGTTTAAAGGTGAATGGGAGATAAGTAATCGCTATGATTTTGTCCGGAATAAAATCCAGGCGGCGGAAAAGAGACTGACCGATACGAAAAGCTCGTTTGATCGAGTCATTTCCCGTACCTGGAACCTGCATATCCAAGGTGATGAACTTCCTGAAGATCATTTGAAAGAAGTTAATCACGTATGTGAAAATGCAGCAAAAGAAGCCTTGAAATCAGCGCAGTCGATCTATAATTACTTAGGTATAACAGCTGTTTTAGAAAATACGGTCATTAATAAAACTTACAGGGACTTGCATACGGCTTGCCAACATGGGTTAATCGTATCATTTAGAGATTAAAAATTAATGAGAGCAGTTGCCCATACCCTCATCAACGCCTGCACATAGGATACGGGGAATGAAGGGAAGGGGCGGTCGATTTGGATCGAGTCTATCATCACGGTCACGGCACTTACATCCCTGGGTATGGGTACCATCACGGCCATGGCACGTATATCCCAGGCTATGGATACCATCATGGTCAAGGGACGTATTCTCCTGGATATGGGTACGAACATGGGCATAGCACATATACGCCGGGCTATGGATATCAACAAGGGCATGGGGGCTACCATCCCTGGTATGGAGGGTATCATCACGGCCATGGCGGATTTTATTAATCCATCACTAAAAAAGGAACTTTCCAAAGGGAAAGGTTCCTTTTTTTATGAGCGGACGCATAAGATGCTTGTACAGGACTTATGAGGAGGGCGATCACATGAAAAAGTTTTATCCTTTCCTACTGCTCTTAGGCGTGTTTGCGTGGATTGGTTACATGGAGTCACCACCTATGAAAACAGAGGACCATTTCCAGGCACCCGTCAGCACAGAAGAGAATGAAACAGAAGCCGTGGTCACTAAGGACGCTGAGGACGCAGGTACAACAATGGAGTTGGAGATGAAACACGAGGGGACGAAAATCGTGGATGGATCTAGAGTGGAAGCTTATCGAGAATATGAAATTTATAAGGATCGTGATGGCAATATTTTAGAGGAAGTGCCAACGGAATATTACAACTATATAAAGTATGAATAAAAAAGGTCACTCTGATTGAGAGTGACCTTTTTCTACCTTAAATGGATCGGCGGAAAGCTTTCACGATGATTCCGTCATCCGCAGGCTCAAAGTCGTGCTCCGGCAAGCGCTCGAATCCATAGCGCTCATACAAAGCGATCGCGTCTTTCATAAAATCACCCGTATGCAGGCCGATCTCCGAATAGCCTTTCGCTTTCGCCCTTTGGATACATTCTTCAATTAAAGCAGAAGCAATGCCTTTGCCGCGTGCTGTTGGAACAACAGCCAGGACTCGGATCTCCGGGTAGTCGAGTTCATCTACGAAGCCTTCATAAGCATCTGTCTTTGCTGGGAAAAGAGCTACACTCCCGAGGATGTCTCCGTTCACTTCTGCCACTAATAAATCCACACCCGGCTGTTGGTCAGCCTCAGAGGAAATCGCTTTTTTCAAGGCTTTCCAATGTTCATGAGGAATAGAAGCGATATGGTCTTCGTAAGCAGCGACTCTCAGCTTCCGTATTTCAAGAATTTCTTCTTCTTTCGCATTTCGGATCGTAATGGTCATGTCGTACTCCTTTTATGTTGAAACTTTTCTTTCGTCCTGCTTAATTGCTCACGATGATGAGGGGTGCCCCATACAGAGAGGTCAGGGCCTTTCGGAAGAATCTTTTCCTCTGTGCGTTCAGGGTTAATGGTAATGGATAAATGATAATGCTGTTTAATGGCATGAAAATCAGTGGTATCACCAAATCCTTCTGTCTGATACAAGTCCCGGGCATAACCCCACAGGTTCGGAAACTCACGAATCAGGGTACGGTTTGTTTTGAATCCGTTATAATAAGCGACATCGAAACGTGCAAGGGTCGTATAAAACCTTACGTCGGCGTCAGTAATAAAGTCGCCGAGCAGGAAGCGGTTCTCCGCTAAATGGGCGTCGACCTCATCGAGACGCGCAAAAAGTCGGTCAAAAGCCTGTTCATAGGCCGCTTGTGACTGTGCGAATCCGCATTTGTAGACACCGTTATTGATGTCATGGAAGATGACGTCGCTCCATCGATCGATGTCTTCCCTCAAATGTTCTGGATAAAGGTCAGGAGCACCTTCTTTATGGAAAGGAGCCCAAACGGTTTCGAAATCTGTAGTCAAGTTGAAATAATCATTGTTGACGGCCTTCTTCTCTTCAATATCGACCATCACGGGTACAGTCGGCCGCCCGTTGTAGTCAGCATCGGAATTGAAATAGACTTCACTCACATATTGAATCCCTAGTTCAGGGTCTTTGTGGTCTTTATCTAAAGAAAATTCCCAATCCACTCGGTCAATCTGCGGGCGGAGAGGGCTTGCGGTTCCAAGGCTGATGGAGGTATCGAGTCCGAGGATTTTCCGGACGATGACTGCACGGTGGGCCCATGGACAAGCAGGAGACCAAAGGAGACGGTATTTGCCGGATTGTACGGGAAGCTCTTCACCGAAAGGAGCAGTAAAGCGATTCACCTGGCGTTTGAAGGAACCGTCCTGATCGATTTCTGCAGGCTTATTGTTAGAACTCATGGTACATCCCTCACTTTCAAGATATTGAATCGTTATCTTGTTTATCGCATGTTCTTCTCCAAGAATCAATAAAAATGCTTAGGTTTTAAAATATTTCAAGGGATAGGATGATCCGAATATTCATTCCTTTCGTATACTTTGTGAAACGTGAAAGATCTCCTTTGAAAAGATATACTAGAGAGACATGGCAAAAATAAAGGGGAATTTGAATGAGCAAACCCACGGACTACGAATTATACGAACAAATCTGTAATAAAGATAAAGCTGCTCTCGAAACCCTCTACAACCGATATGAGAAGTTATTATATTCTTTTGCTTATCGAATGATGAAGGATCAGCAAGCCGCAGAAGAAGTGATGCAGGATGTTTTCATCAAGTTGTGGAGAGGGAAAGGAGCAGGTCAATACATGAAGGAGCGCGGCAAGTTTTCAAGCTGGTTGTTGACCATCACGCGAAATGCCTCCATCGACTTGATCAGAAAAAAGAAAGTCCAGGAAGTGGATTGGGATCAGAGAGATTCAATGAATGAAGAAATGCCCGGTGTCGAGGAGGTCGTCACAAATAAAGAAGAACGCGACCAATTGCGTAAAGCCATCGATACCTTGCCTGATGAACAACAACGCATGATCTGCCTTTTTTATTTCCAAGGATTATCGCAACGGGAAATCGCTGAAAGATGTGACATTCCCCTTGGTACAGTCAAAGGACGGGTCCGGCTCGCATTGAAAAAATTGCGCGAGCATTTGGATGAGAAAGGGGGGACCACCGATGAATGACAAACAGTGCGAGAATGTGCTTGATTACTTGAATGACCAGTTGACAGAAAAAGAGCAAAAAGAGTTCGAACAGCATTTACGGGAGTGTCCCGAATGTCAGAAAGAAGTTCAGGAATTAGAAAACCTGATGGGAGAGATCCCTGCCTATATGAAAGAAGCGACACCTCCGGCTGGCATGAGAGAACGGATCTTAGATGGTGTCTTCAATGATGAAGAAGAAAATGGATATAAAGCGGAAGAAAAACAGACGCCCCTCCTCTCACCTAAAAAGCCGAACAAATGGAAAGTTTGGGCTGGTGCGCTGGCAGCAGGTCTTCTTTTATCCGTAGGTGGAAATATATTCGCTGGCCTCCAACTTCAGCAGCTTTCTTCACAAAATGAAGATTTGGAGTCGAATCTTTCTGACCTTCAAGTGGCTTTATCTGAACTTGAAGATCGTGAAAGTGAGGAGGGTGATACGGTGACACCGACCCAGAGGACACAGCTTGCATCAACAGGTGAAGCCGGATCCGGAGTTGCGACTTTAGTGGATCGAAACATCGGTTCTGAACTGCTTGTCCAAGTGGAAGAATTGAGTCAGCTTGAAGGGGAGCAGGTCTATCAAGTCTGGCTGATCGAAGGTGAGAATCCTGAACCAGCAGGTGCATTTACGACAGATGGCGAAGGGAATGGTGCGGTGACTTTCCGGATTGATGAAGAAAATCAGAAATCTTGGGATGCCATCGCCATCACCAAAGAACCACAACCCAATAACCAGCTTCCTGAGGGAGAAGTTGTACTACAAGCAGAACTATAGGGAGTTTCAAAGAGGCCGGCTCATGGAGCCGGCCTCTTTGTTTTATAAAATGATTTATTTTGGTTTTCTTGCCCATATATTCACTTGTAAATGAGTAACCATCACTTTTATCGTGGGTTCTTCTTTCCCATTAATTTTCTTTGTATGTTTTGGAATGGGTAAATGAAAACCGAATTGGTCCCCATCCTGATTATTGAATCCAGAAGAGCCAGAAGGAGACCCCTCAAAAGTTTTTCCATTATACATGGCTTCAGCTTTTGCTTTGAAATGAGAGGTAAGGCTGTTGTTACTCCGAGCATGTTCCAAACCAGAAACTAATGTCGCGCCATCCGCATCATAACTCCCATTTGAACTGAAGATGACTTCGTATCCTGAATCACTACGTGTTACTTTCGTTACATGAA
This sequence comes from Halobacillus faecis, assembly GCF_007991335.1. Taxonomy (GTDB): domain Bacteria; phylum Bacillota; class Bacilli; order Bacillales; family Halobacillaceae; genus Halobacillus; species Halobacillus faecis. The sequence continues at coordinate 111,712 of NZ_BJYD01000004.1, forward strand.
TTTGATTCTCACTATCCTCAAACAGCACTTTTCCTTCGTTACTTTTTAAATCATCGACATTGATCTCAACTGTATATTTCCCCTCCAGAGGAAAGGTCTTATGATAGAAATCATTCATGTTGCTCGTTACATAGCTGATCCCTTTAGATTGTAAATGGAAGCCTTCGATGAACCGTGGAATCAGCAGGATGCCGACGGCGATGATGGCGATGAGGATGTATAGCGTATTCAACTGAAATAATCTTCTTATCACGGGTCTTCCTCCTCATAAAACCGAATGATCTTCCTGTAAGACAGAACAATCCTATTTTACCACAAAATGACAATTTATTTATTTAAAGTAGGGAAGTCGGTTACACTTTGTACCACGTTTTCCTTCACCATTTTCAGTTTGTTGAACCTCGGAATAAGCCACTTATTTTACTTGAAAATTTATATATTTCGACAGCCGAGTTCGACAATGATTCCCTCAATCTCCGGAGTATAATGTTGCCATATCAACGAAGGAATTAATGGAGGAAAGAGGATGCTGTTAAAAAAACTTGTATTTGTCCTGGGGATTGTATTGTTGAGTTCTTGTTTGATGACCAAGCCGGCAGAGGCTGCTGAGAAGGAAGCCATCATTATTAACAAAAGCATTAATCAACTGGCTTTTTATGAAAATGGGAAACTGCAGAAAGTCTTTCCTGTAGCAACAGGAAGAACGAGAAATATGACACCGGAAGGGAAATTTACACTTGTAAATAAAGTGAAGAACAGGCCATGGTATAAAGAAGGAATTCCCGGAGGCGATCCAAGGAATCCTCTAGGCGCTAGATGGCTTGGGATCAACGTACCTGGTGACTGGGGTCATACATCAGGGAATGTTTACGGAATCCATGGAACCAATCAACCTTCTTCCATTGGGACTTATGCGTCCAGTGGCTGCATTCGAATGTATAATGAAGATGTCATATGGCTTTTTGATCGTGCGGATAAGAATATTCCCGTTTATATCACAAGCTCTTCCTTGTCATTTACGGCATTAGCGCAAAATTATGGAGTGGGATCCGCCAAAGCAGTCGCAGGATATGAATTTTTCAATGAAACGCTAAGGTATGGGAGTAAAGGAAATTCAGTGGCTATACTTCAAAGAAAACTCAACATCACAGATGATGGGATGTTTGGTCCGCAGACTTTAAAAGCAGTGAAGAAGTTCCAAACATCCAAAGGATTAGTAGCTGATGGGATTGTTGGTCCAAAAACAAGAAAAGCGTTATTCAATGATTAGTTGAGGGGTTCTTTTAAGTAGGGAGCATCAGAGACTTCCAATCCCATAGGCGGGAAATTTTCCATCAATTAACTATATTCACTACCCTTTTCAGAGGCTAAATACTCCTTCGAATACTTAGCTTCTTTCTTTATGAACAGCGAATGATCGAATCGAATAGCCGAGGAAGTAGGAGAGGGAGCTCAAATCATTGCTCCTTCACCACACTCTTGCCCATTCTATTTCACTGGATGTGTAGGAACTCGAATCCACCTTCTCCACTCCTGGTTGTTGATTAGAATTCTCTTCACTTGAGGTGACAGCATTGTCCGGTGGAATGAGAAGCTGGATGGGGAAGTGGTTAAAGAGGAGGTTGAAAAAGTCACGGAAGATGTGATCAAAACCACCAAGCAAGTTGGGGTCGAGCCTTTTTCCAATGAGGACATCATAGAACTGATTAAAAAGATAGAAACCGTCCCTCCAGGACAGTGAATTGTGATAAGGATTTCGATAGGAAGAGTATAAGGGAAAGGGGGGGTCTCATGCTATTTGAAAATGCTGATTTAATCGTCAGGAAACTAGTTAAAGAAGATTGTTCTATATTATCAAAGTGGCTTTCTGACCCTCGGGTACTTGAATATTATGAAGGGAGAGATCAGCCTTTTCATCTGAGCAGGGTTGAGAGAGAATTTATATCCTTCGGAGATGAAAAGACTCAGTGGCTTGTCCTTTATCAAGGGGTGAAAATAGGGTATATCCAATGTTATGAGTTAGATAAAGAAATGAAAGATCAATATGGGTACACGGATCAAATCATTTATGGAATGGATCAATTTATTGGAGAAGTGATGTATTGGAACAAGGGGATCGGCTCTCTGCTTGTCACGTCGATGGTTGGTTATTTACTTGAGAATAAATGTGCCGACAGAGTGGTCATGGATCCACAGGTAAGAAACGAGCGGGCTTTAGCCTGTTATGAAAAATGTGGTTTTAGAAAAGTAAAGCGACTTCCAGGTCATGAGCTTCATGAAGGGAAGTTTGAAGATTGTTGGTTAATGGAGATCCAAAAGGAAAGCACCTGATAAACCAGGGAAGTTAAAAGTAAAAGAAGGTAAGAATTGTGCATCGATATCTTTTATCAAACGTTCCAGAACCGGAACTAAAAGAGGCAGACTCCTTGGAGACTGCCCCTATTTCCTGTATGAATGTCTAAAAATCACTGATCCTTTTTCTATTCAGGGGCGTCATAATCGGGAAGTCTGTGTCAATTTGATCTAAAGCCCATAAGAACTGATGCCATTTCTGGATATCTCCTATGACTTTGATAGATGAAGGGGAAGGGCGGTTGTTGGTAGTGGCTAACTCATATAAGGTTTCTTTGCTCATGATGACCTTCACTTGGCCCTCTTTTAATTCATTCGTTAAGTAACGGAAAATACCTCTTCTGATTTCCGTTAAGGCTTCTTCCTTTCGATCGGGAATAATGAAGTTTAATTTGAAATCATACTCTCCAGCGATCAACCCGTTTATACGGATACTTAACATGTTTAACACTTGTTCGAGGGTCATGATATCGAGAACCTCTGTTGTAATGGTAGACTGTTGGATCGGAATGATTCCATAACGGAGCTCTTGAGCACCCATCAAATATTCATTCCGCCAGGGGCCGGATTCTGCGATGTAGCCAAGCTGCTCCAGAGCGTCAGCACAAAGGTATTTGGCTTTCTTATTGGATGGGTTTGCGAAGATGACGTGCTTGGTGACTTCGGCGACCCATTGGTAATCGCCTTCTCTGAAGCTTTCTTTTGCTTTTTTTATGACTTCATCCTCTCCACCCATAAAATCCACATATTTTTTTGAGGACTCTTCCGGGAGGAGCTTATTCAAGTCGACAGGATTTCCGTTATACCATCCCATATACTTTTGGTACACCGCTTTAGAGTTATGGTTGACCGTTCCGTAAAAAGAGCTGTTAAACCACTCGTCTTTTAAACTCTCAGGAAAAGTTACCATTCTTCCTACTTGATCGATGGTGTAGCCTTGATTGATCAACCTTAGTGTCTGATCATTAATGTATTGATACATGTCCCGCTGTTTTTCCATATAATCGATGCAGTATTCTTTGCCGTGCCTTGGCCAATTATGGACTTCAAAAACATATGTCATCGTGTCTCCAAAAAGTTCAATGGCCTGCTGAATGTATTTAGCCCAGGCGACGGGATCCCGTACTTCAGCTCCGCGTAATGTGTAGATGTTATGAAGCGAAGCAGTACAGTTTTCCGCAATACAAAGGCTCTTTTCTTCAGGGAAATAAGTGTTCATTTCAGCCGGAGCTTCTGTATCCGGGGTGATTTGGAATTGCACTCGTACACCATCAATGACTTTCTCGACATAGGGTTCATTCTTAAGAGGCGAAATTTCTTCAGCAGAATTAACCAAAGTCACAACACCTGTGGATACATACTTCCCAATCCCACTGTCGACTTGACCTTTTTCCCCCCGAGGCAGCACCTCACCATACATGTAAAATCCTCGCCTCGACATGGCAACACCTGCGGTTACATTCTCTTCCAGGGCTGCACTTAAAAATCCGCTTGGTGCATAAATTTTCACATCATCCGTGGTGCCGCTATTAAGGACTCCATCCACACCGCCATAATGATCGACGTGTGAATGAGAAAAGATGATGGCACTAACCGGGAATTCACCAAAATAACTGTCGATCAATTCAAAAGCGGCTTCTGCTGTTTCTTTGCTTGTGAGACAGTCAATGACAATCCAGCCAGTCTTTCCGCGGATGATACTCAAATTAGCGAGATCGTATCCTCTCACCTGATAAATGTTTTCTGTCACTTGAAATAGGCCGGCATTTAAATTCAGTTTTCCCTGATACCATAGTTTCGGGTTTACGGATGGAGGGAGTTTGTCTTTCAGAAGGAATTCATAGCGTTTTAAATCCCAGACAGGAAGGAGCGAGTCATCTGGTTTGATAACGGGGAGGGAGACGCTCTTCAATGCATTTCGTACCGCCCACTCTTGTTCAATCTTCAGTTTTTCCCAAGGGATGCTCTTTTTTATTAATTCATTGATTTTCTGGGTCTTTCTCGTAGCATGCTTGCGTAAAGGGGTGAATGCTGCCCCCATCTTCTCCTTCTCATTTTGTTCCATAAGATGTCACCTCCATGAACTATAGTATTCAGGTGGAATTTCCTCCATTCATGGTTAAGGATGTTCCTCAAGCTGGTTCCGATGTAGACAACCTTTTAAAAGTTGGGGTACTGATTATTGTTCATGTTTTCGAGCTCATCATATAAAGGGTAATTTCTGTTATGTGGTGTATAATAGCGTGCGATTAAGTGGGCGTTTTTTAGATCTATGAAAATGGGAATGATAGATGGTATGAACTGAAGACCGTTGAGTTGTGTGGAGGGAGTTTAGTGAGAAAACATTTGTATCGAGGGATCATAAGGTTGCTTAATTCAAGAAGGGTGGGCAAGCTTATTGAGGGAGCCAGTCGGGCTTCGGTTACGAGGTGGTTTGTGCCTCTTTATGTAAAAGTGTTTGGAATCAAAACGGATGAACTGGAAAAACAATTGAGAGAGTACAATTCATTGCAAGAGTTTTTTGTCAGAAGACTAAGGGCGGAGGCACGACCAGTTCTAGGTGATGAGGATGAAATAATAAGTCCTGTAGACGCGAAGGTAGAACAATTTGGTGGTGTTAAAGATACGTTGATTGAAGTGAAAGGGATCACTTATTCCATCGATGACCTGCTCCGAGATCAGGAGATGATCATGCGCTATCAGAAAGGTTCGTTCCTTGTTTTGTACCTCAGCCCGAAAGATTATCACCGGATTCACTCTCCCGCCCATGCTGTTGTAGAAAAACAGTTTGAACTTGGAGGAACCTCTACTCCTGTAAACAAGTGGGGGTTGACTCTAGGGAAATCTCCGCTAACGACTAATTATCGAATGGTCACCGAATTAAAACAGGAGGATGGGACGTTCCTCGCTCTTGTGAAAGTAGGGGCGATGTGGATCAATACGATTGAATTGACTCACCCCCGCTCCCGCCTCAGTAAAGGAGAAGAAGTCGGCTTTTTCAGCTTCGGGTCAACCGTGGTGCTCTTGTTCGAAAATGGGAAAGTAAACCTTCACCCAGATTTGAAAAGACAGGGTTTCGTTAAAGTGGGAGAACCAGTGGCTAGAAAAACATAGAATAGATTGGGATTATCGAATGGGATTCACTGCTTTTCTTCTTGTTCTTGTTGCTGTTTCTGTAATTCTAACTTTTTCTCTTCCAGTTCCAGCTTTTTTTCTTCAAACTCCAACGTCTTCTTTTTCAAATCGTAACGGATGACAAAATATAAAAAAATAAATGTCATTCCAACAATAACTGAAATAAATAGAAACAGGTCCAAACTTATCTCCTCCTATATAAAAAATTTCACAGCATCGAGCTTGTATCTTCGCTTAATAAAATATACGTAAGAGTCGTTGTATCATACTCATGGTATTAAACGAAACCTTTCCGTAAGTTGGATGGGGAACTGTAAGCGTCAAAAGTCACCGTCCACTTGAAGAAGAAGGAGGGATAGAACCTACACAATTCCTTCCTAACGTTGTTTTCTACTAAGGATCCACCTTAACACAGCCTGCATTTCAGAGCCAAAGCAGATGGAGCATCTTCCTATAAGAGTCTGAACTTGCTATATTCTTAATATGGAAGAAAAAATGACGGAGAGGAAAGGTTTTATGAAACAGATCCTCATCAACTATATGAAAAAGTATTCTGATCTGAGTGAAGCAGAATTAAATAAAATGGCTTCTGATGTCACCATCGTTCCTTACCAGAAAGGGACTGTATTATTACAGCAAGGAGAAATCCCTTCTCAATGTTACTTTATTTTAAAAGGCTGTATCCGGAAGTACACCGTGAGCGAATCAGGAAAAGAAACGACCGTCAATTTTTATACAGAGGAACAGAGTGTGACCATCTTCAACCAGCATGCCGCGGATCAGGTCTCCAAGTATTCATTGGGGTGTGTAGAGGATTGTGTCTTGGTCGTTGGTGACTTATCAATGCAACAAACGATGTACGACAAAACCCCTGGCCTGGAAACCATGATCCTTAAAATGATCGAAGGCGATATGGGGGCCATGCATGATGATTATGCTGCGTTCATATCTTCCACTCCCGAAGAACGGTACCAATCCCTTCTTGAAAGAAGGCCGGAATTATTAAAAAGGGTGCCTCAGCACCAGCTGGCCAGCTACCTAGGGATGACCCCTGAATCCTTGAGCCGAATCAAAAAGCGATTAGGAAGCTCCCAAATATGATTGCCGAGTGCTGGATTTGACTTTGTTCCCTTTGACTAACAGCCACATCCCGAATCCTAATTCGCCGATCATCATCGGAAGGCTAAGGATGGTCTCGATGGTGGCTGTTGAAGTTTCATACTGAGGAAATGCTTGGTACATGGAATGGATAAATAGGTAGCTCATACCAGCTAAGATTAATAAGCCACTCAGTACTTTCGGAATGAAACCAGCTTTTGAGGCTGCCATCCCCACCATGATTAAATGGATCCCGAATACGATTAACCCGAGGGACCATATTTTTTCAAAACGAAGGATGTTTTCCATCACCTGTGTGGCTGACCCTGAATCACTTTGAATGACCTGGCTGACCATCCATAAGTGGAAAACAGCTGTGGCAAGAATGATGGTATAGAAGAGACGGAGAACTCCTGCCAATAAGGCATAAAAGGAATGGATCGGTTTTAAAACTTTGTAAAAAGCCCAGGTTACAATTAGGTCTGTGAAGATAACCACTACCCAGCCTGTCATTCCTAAATGAAGTAAGGAAAGAGAAGACTGTAAAAGATCATACGTTCGATTAGCATCCTCGTGGAACACCAATGAGCTGTGGACGTAACCATAGGAGAAGAAAGCGGCAAGGGTCATCAAAATCAAACTCACTCCAGCGATGATGGCTGGTTTTCTTTGAAAATCATCACTTTTATTCAGTTTTTTCATCAGGATCAGGATCCTCCTTGTTCGTTTGATTGTATTTTACCTTCTCCGAAGAAACATCACATTGACTTAAGTCAATGAAGTCATGAATTCTAAAGTTTTTTTATCATTTAGAGTCTTATTGAAGGTTTGGTCTCAACCGGAAGGAATAGAAGGATGTGTGGAGAAAAAGTTTAGGAGGAAAGATCCCTTAAGGATCAATGTCTATATCTTTCATTGAGTTAATCATGGATGTCACTGTTGGAGGTGAAAAAATGGATCCGAAAATTATAGCACTAGAGGAAAAGAAGTTAATCGGAAAATCGAAGCGGATGTCGTTAGAAGAAGACTCCACTCAAGAACTTTGGAAAAGTTTTATGCCACATCGTCAGTCGATTTCCCATCGAACTGATGAAATGCTCTACAATCTTAAGGTTTTCGATCAGGGGTTTGGTCCTGAAAGTTTTCGTTCTTCCACAACTTTTGTTAAATGGGCAGCTGTGGAGGTTGATCGAATAGACCCTGAAGAACTGCCGGCGATGGAAACCCACCTTTTGAGTGGTGGCCTTTATGCGGTCTTTCTGAATGAGGGGCCCGCCAGTGAATTCAACCAAACGCTGCAATACATATTCAAAGAGTGGCTGCCCTCTTCATCGTACGTCTTGGATGATCGGGAGCACTTTGAACGATTTACGGAAGATTATCGTCCAGCTGACCCTGAAGCTGTGGAGGAAGTATGGATACCTGTTAAATATCTGGGTGACGAGCATTAAAAGCAGAGCACCAGGATGTGCAGGAGAAGAGTGTCCTTTTCCTAGGTGAGTGACATCGATTTATACCGTGGGTGTTTGATCTGCATTGTACACAGCCCTGTTGGTGCCAGAAAGAGCTTCTACAGCCATCATGGCCTCTGGTTTAATTAACGGAATCGCTACGATCCTATTAGTCATTTTCGTTGATCCTAAAATCTCCGTCATGGCCGATGATGTCATTAATAAAAAGGGAAATTATAGCAAACTGAAAAATGTATCCCTTATGATGATTACATCCAGACTGTTCGGAACGCTGTTGGCTCAACTTGTTTTCATCCCAGGTGCAAAATACATTGCCTGGTTCACAAAGTTCATCGTGTAATGGGATAAGGGGGAGTTTAGTGGGAGACATAAAGAAAATACATATTATCGGTTCGGTTGCGAGTGGGAAGACGACATTGGCAAGAAAGCTATCTGGAGAATTGCATCTCCCTTATTATGAGCTGGATAATGTGGTTTGGGAAAGGCACCAGTCGGGTGATATTCGAAGAACAGAAGAGGAGAGGGCCGAATACTTGAAGGGTATTGTCGGGATGGAAGGATGGATCATGGAAGGGGTCCACAATGAGTGGTGGGTGGAAGAAAGTTTCCGGCATGCGGATGTCATCATCTTCCTCGACACCAACTACTCTGTCCGGACTTACCGGATTATCAAGCGGTTCATTTTACAAAAGTTACGGTTGGAGAACGCTCATTATACTCCTACCTTCCGAATCTTCCTTAAGATGTTCAAGTGGAACAAGTATTTTGAAGAGAACGGGAAACCGCACTTTTTTCAGAAGTATAAGGAAGTTCAAAATAAGGTGTTGAAGGTTCGTACGATCAAAGAGTTAAATCAAAAGCTCCATACATTCTGTTTGAATTCACCATCTGACGGAAGGTGAGACGAAACCACCTGGTTCAATGGGCCAGTGTGGTTTCTTTTATGGGAAGAATCCGCTCCAAATTTCCCATGATATCCTTACTCAAAATAATCCCCTGGATTGTTGATCCAACCTATGACGTCAATCACACCTGCCGTGATGAGAACAAGGGCTAATCCAAAGAAAATAAGTCGAATGACTTTGTAACTGAGTTTTTCATTTTTAAAATCTTTGATTCCTTGTAAGGGAAAAAATAAAAGGCATAGTCCAAACAGTATAGTGAAAATAAAAATCATAGTGACCTCCCAATTTAAAACCTTTCCCTTTTCATACGAATGACTATACTTATAGTTTCAAAGATATATATGAGAAATTCGATAATTACAAACGAACTTAAATAGAGTCATTAGGAAAAGAATCCAAGAAATACTTGTTGATATACCAAGGGTTTTAGGTATTTTTAAAACTTTTTTTGTATTTTTGTGATCCAAAATGCATCTCCTCTCGTTAGCTTAGTGAAATCAAAATTAAGAGGAGTGGTTGGAAATGAAAAAACAAATCAATTGGAAAAAGTCTTTGATCGCTTTGCCGATGTCCGCAGCGCTTATGTTGCCGACAGCCACGGTTACGTTTGCAGATGATCACGGGGATCACAATAAAAAAATGTCAGATGTAACGGTATCAACACCGGCTGCTGATTTACGCGCAACCCTTGATCAGTCCCTTTCCGAGCACGCCTATCTTGCTGTTGTAACGATGCAGAAAGGAATTGAGGGAGCTGAGGACTTTGATGCAGCAGCGGCTGCCCTTGAAGGAAATACACAAGATTTGACCGCAGCGATTGCTTCTGTTTACGGAGATGAAGCAGGACAGCAATTTGAATCGATGTGGTCGGAACATATCGGATACTTTGTTGATTATGTAAAAGCGACAGCTGAAGAAGATGAAGCGGGACGTGAAGAAGCGTTAAGCAATTTGGACAACTATCGTGAAGATTTCTCTATGTTTTTAGAAACAGCAACGGATGAACGTTTAGAAGCTTCCGCACTGGCTGAAGGCCTTCAAATGCACGTGAATCAGCTCGTCGGTGCTTTTGACAATTATGAAGAAGGCGACTTCGATGAAGCTTATCAAAAACTCCGCATGAGTATCGACCACATGTATGGAGTAGGAAAAGGTCTATCAACAGCGATTACCGACCAATTTCCAGATCAATTTGAAAACACGAATCCAGCGACACCAGCCGCTGACCTTCGTGCAGACTTGAACCATTTGCTATCTGAACACGCAGCTCTTGCCGTTCTTGCCATGCAGAAAGGCGGAGATGGTGCGGAAGACTTTGAAAATGCCGCAGCTGCGCTCAGCAATAACACCGAAGATCTTTCTGCAGCCATCACCTCTGTCTATGGAGAAGAAGCGGGACAGCAGTTTGAGGAAATGTGGTCTGAACACATCGGGTACTTCGTCGATTATGTAGAAGCGACAGGTGCAGGAGATGAAGAAGCAAAAGAACAGGCCCTGACTGCTTTGGACGGTTACCGAGCAGACTTCTCCGAGTTTCTTGATACAGCGACAGAAGGTGGCTTAGAAGCAGAAGCAACAGCCGAAGGACTCCAAATGCACGTGAACCAATTGACTGGGTCTTTCGACAGCTATGTAGAAGGTGATTTTGATGCAGCCTACGACCAGCTTCGTGAAGCCTATGCTCATATGTATGGAGTAGGTGAAGGACTATCAGGTGCCATCGTAGCGCAAAACCCTGAAATGTTCGCTTCCAACATGCCTTCTGAAATGCCTAAAACCGGTCTTGGTGGAACAGCTGATGACGGAATGAATGCATGGATGATCGCCTTCGCAAGTATGGCAGCCGTCCTATTCGCCACAGCCATCGGCGTACGCAAAAGCAAAAACAATGCCTAAAAGATAATTACCATAAATTTCTACCCCTGGTCATACAGATATTTCCAGGGGTAGCTCATGATAGAGGAAAGGTGAATGGACATGTACAAATGGATTCCACTCTTGTTGCTCTGCTTCTTGTTTGCATGTTCCAGTGCTCAAGAGCCTGAAGCGAGTATAGACGCTGAACAAAAGGCAGCGGATGCTTCAGAGCAGACAAAAGAAAAGGAAAGTTTAAGAGAAACGTATGACTCGCAGAAAATAAATGCATCTACAACAGCTGAAACAACCGATAAGACAGCCATTACACCGAAGACGGTGACCATACCTGCCATTAATGTTGAAGCGAATATCGAAAACGTTGGCCGTTACGCAAATGGCCAGATGGGAGAGCCGGATAGTGTAGATGGTGTGGGCTGGTACAAAGATGGCTATCAGCCAGGAGCGAAAGGAAGTGCCGTCCTTGCCGGCCACGTAGATAGCCGCACGGGTCCAGCGGTATTTTACAATCTGGAAGATTTGCAAGAAGGCGATGAAATCATCGTTACCGATGAAGAAGGAACAGAACAAACTTTTATCGTACAAACATCAGAGGCCTATGATCGGAAAAACGCTCCACTGAACAAGATTTTTGGGTTTTCTTACCGAAGACAGCTGAACCTCATCACTTGCACAGGGGAATTCAATAAAAAAGCGGGAACACATGATGAACGGTTGGTCGTTTATGCTGTCCATGAAGATGATGTGAATCCTGCAGGTTAAACAGGTATCTATTTTAATTTAGATGCCTGTTTTTTTATGAATGAGTTTTCGTTGAAGCGGATTGCTTTCTTAAATACTGATATAATGGCTTAAATGCTGATATATAGCTAGGAATGCTGATATAACCATGGAAATGCTGATATCATTGTCGAAATACTGATAAATCACCACTCCAATAATGGTAGATTCTCTTAAACGCTGGCATTCATTCTGATGATAACGGAAAGGCTGAACGATCAGCGACCGTTCAAGGAGGCAAGCAGATGCAATATATAGGAATTGATTTATCCGGTCCCAGCAACACCAAGGACACCGTACTCGTTCATTTTACAAAGGAGAAGGACAAGCTATTTTACATAAAACATGAAACCCCGATGAATGACCATGCATTAATGACATACATTGAATCTCTAGCGAATACAGACTCTGTCACCATCGGCGTGGACGCTCCTTTATCCTATGAAGACGGGGGAGGGGACCGGGAAAGCGATCGATCCTTGAGAGCTTTCGTAACGAAGCTCGGCATGAAGGGAGCATCCATCATGCCGCCAACGATGATGCGCATGGTGTACTTATCATTGAGAGGGATCCGTTTGACAAGGGAAATCGAACGCCTTGCAACCAAATACGAGGTTCATATCGTGGAAGTTCATCCGGGAGCTGCCCTTGGCGCACGCATGGAGAGGATCGATGATGTTCTTCACTACAAGCAGGACCGCCCTACCCGGAAAAGGATATGGAGTTGGTTCGAAACACAACAATTCATTGGTATTCCGGAAGAAATGGCCGAGGAATCCCACACCATCGATGCCTGCGCTGCCGCACTTGCGGCCTGGCATTGGCAGGATCCTGTTCTTGAGCCAGCTTGGTTGTATAAAGCTTGTATCCCTCTGCACCCTTATGATTTTTGTTGTTAACCTTTTGGTGATGATCCCTAGGGAACTCTAAAAGGCAGGGTCATGTATAATAGAACTTAAGTTGCTATACGTCCAAGAAAGTTTGATCGAAAAGGAGACAAGATCATAATGGAGCCTTATAAAGTAAGAACGGCGATGCGAAATGAAGAAAAAAATGGTACAACATCCGGCTTCTGTGAAGGATATATTCAAACCAATATGGTGACTCTTCCGAAAGAATATGTCTTCGACTTCCTATTGTTCTGCATGAGGAACCCGAAACCGTGTCCCCTGGTGGAAGTGATGGAAGCAGGGCAGACAGCACCCCAAGTGGCGGATGCAGATATCCGGACAGACTTGCCGCGTTATCGGATTTACCGGGATGGAAAATTTTCTGAAGAGGTCTTGAATATCTCAGACGTGTGGAGGGAGGATTTTGTCACATTTCTGATCGGGTGCAGTTTCACTTTTGAAAAGGCGCTCCTTGATGGCGGCATTCCTTTATTTCATCAAGAACAGGAAAAAGTCGTCCCGATGTTCGATACCACCATTCCTTTAGATCCGGCCGGTATCTTCCAAGGGAATATGGTCGTCAGTATGCGAGCGATCCCGAATCATCTAATTGATCAAGCGCTCACTATTTCCGACCGGTTTGAACAGTCTCACGGAAGCCCTGTCCATATCGGGTCACCTGAAGAGATCGGCATCACCGATCTGCACAACCCGGATTATGGGGAAGCGGTCGATTTTGACCCTGCAGAAGCCACTCCCGTGTTTTGGGCATGTGGAGTTACACCACAAAATGCTGCACTCCAAGCGAAACCATCCATTATGATTACCCATGCACCAGGTCATATGCTGATTACCGACCAGTTGGACCCGAATTATGAAAATGGGTAACTCTTACCAAACGAGGTTTTGAACTTGCAACGAAGCCCTTGTAGTGATAAGTTTTTCTTAACAAAACCTTTACAAAACAGGAGCGATACATATGGATACACAATCACAGATGAAGCTTTTTACATTAAACTCCAATGAACCATTAGCTCAGGAAATTTCAGAGATCCTGGAGGTTCCTATTGGGAAAAGCAAGGTCGTCCGTTTCAGCGATGGAGAAGTCCAAATCAACATCGAGGAAAGTGTCCGTGGGGACGATATCTACTTGATCCAATCCACATCCCAGCCTGTCAATGAACATGTGATGGAAATGTTGATCATGGTCGATGCCTTGAAGAGGGCTTCTGCCAAAACCATCAATGTCGTCATTCCTTATTACGGATATGCCCGTCAGGATCGGAAAGCACGTTCACGTGAGCCGATCACAGCCAAGCTGATTGCCAATCTTTTGGAAAAGGCAGGCGCGGACAGAGTCATCTCGCTTGACTTACACGCACCGCAGATTCAAGGCTTCTTTAATATTCCGGTCGATCAGCTCCAGGGAATTCCGATTCTTGGGGAATACTTCAATACGAAAAACATTGAAGACCTTGTCGTCGTCGCACCTAATACAAGTGGCTTGAACCGGGTAAGGAAAATGGCCAACATCCTTGATGCCCCGCTCGCGTTCATCGATAAGCGGAAAGCGGAGCCCGGGGAACCAGAAATCCGTGATGTCGTCGGAGATGTCGAAGGCAAAAATGTCCTTATCGTTGACGATATGATGGATACAGCAGACACCGTAACCGTGGCAGCCGATATTCTCCATGAAAATGGAGTCAATGACATTTATGCCTGCGGTACACATGCGGTCTTATCCGATCCAGCCGTCATCAAAATTGAGCAATCACCAATCAAAGAATTGGTCATTACCAATTCCATCTTCCAGCCAGAAGAAAAACAGATTGATAAAATGACGATTCTTTCTGTCGCTCCTTTATTATCAGATGCCCTGCTGCGCGTTCAACGCGAAGATTCTGTGAGTGTATTGTTCGACTAATAGAAATAAGTCAAAACACCTCTTCCAAAAGAGGTGTTTTTTTGTGAGCCATTTTATTCAGCATTTTATAAATACAGTTGCACATACAATACTGTATGACATACACTAAGTATAGATAGTGTTTGTCGTACAGTATATGGAGGAGTGAATATTTTGAGTCAACTACTGAACTCACTGCTGACCGAACAGCGGAGGGGGAATTTAACGTTAGCGGTTTTAAGTCAGCTGCGTACCCCACAGTATGGGTATTCCCTCGTAAAACGATTAGAAGATTCGGGCATCACCATTGAACAAAGTACACTGTATCCTTTGCTCCGCAGGTTGGAAAAAAAGGATCTGGTCACGAGCAGCTGGGATACTTCAGAGTCTCGTCCTCGGAAGTATTATGTTTTGAGTGATTATGGGGAAGGTGTTTTTCAAACATTGAAGGAAGAATGGAAAAAAGCCACGAATGAATTGTTCCGTTTATTGGAGGAGGAGAACAATGAAATGGATTGATGTCTACTTACAAGAGGTCGAACGCCGGCTTCCGGAAAAGAACCGGGAAGACATCCTACTTGAAATCCGGTCTACCATCGAGGATATGCTCCCGGAGGACCCTACAGAGGAGGAGGTCAAAGGTGTCCTTCACGAATTGGGCGATCCTGTAAAGCTTGCGCAAGGATATAGTGAAAAACCGATGCATCTGATCGGCCCCTGTTATTATGATACCTATATTTCCCTCATTAAAATGATCCTGCCGATTGCGATCACGATTTCTTTGATTACCCTCGTCGCTGAGAATATTATGGGATCTGTTGATGAAGGCAGCTTGATATTAGTGATCCTCACGATTGTCGGTGAAGGTGTCTGGCGGGTAATTTCCGTCGGTATGCAAGTCTTTTTCTGGATTACGATTATTTTCGCCCTCATCGAGCGGGTGGACCTCGGCAAAGAAGACGAAGGTTTAGGGCCTCAACGGAAAAAATGGACGCCAGAAAATTTGAAAAAAGTTGCTCATGTCCCTAAGAAACGTGCAATCTCCCAATGGGAAGTGTATGGTGCTTTTCTATGGACAGCGATCTGGGGTACCGTTTACTTTCACGCCGACCAATTGCTGGGGATCTATGAAAACCAAGGCGCAGGACTCACCTTCATCACCCCGGCTCTGAATCAAGATGCCCTGCTCAGCTATTGGCCTGGAGTCGTCCTGGTCATTGGCTTGGAAATCGCTTTGGCCCTTTTGAAATTGTTGAAAAAAGAATGGACCAAAGGCGTCGTATGGTTCAATACCGTGCAGGAACTCCTATTCATAGGGATTTTCTTTTGGATCATTACTGACGAAAGACTGTTTCAACCAGCGTTCATCAGCTATATCGCAGACTTTTTCGGGGTGAATGCAGCGCAAGTCGAAAGCGGCCTCGCTTGGAGGATCGCTGCGATCTTTATCATTTTCGCTGTGTGGAATATCATTGACGGTTGGGTGAAATATAAAAAAGGAACGAAGAAGACGAAGGTGAGACATGAACTTGTTAAATGAGACGGATAAAAAGGTGACCCGGGATCCGGGGTCATCTTTTTTGTGTGACAACCAAAATATTCCTGTGAATGATACAATGGTAAAAGAGGTTGATATGTTGGGTCTATGGCTAATGATCGAGAGGAGTGGGGTCTTTGAACGATCGAATAAAATGGATGGTATTAACATTATGTACGTTAACGATTATTATCGGTATTTTTTTAGTAGGGACGGAGTCTTATTTCAATATCAAAGAAATCAATAATGCCAGTGATCAATGTTATGAAATCGGCGGGACTCCAGAAGTTGAAAGTGATTTTATGGGTATGAATTATTCATTTGAATGTCATACGGTCGAAGGCTCAGAGTAAATAGGGCTTTTATGGAAGTCCAACAATCTTTACCTCCCTTTTTAGTTGGAGTACATACTTTTAAACAGTTCATGTTAAGACATGGACTGTTTTTTTTATTTTTCATTCTTTTACTATGAACAAAAGGCTGCCAGCTCATATATTTAATGCTCACAGTTAACTAGAGTCCCAAAGCTTTCAAATGCTTACGAATCCTATCCATCCTTGCCCTCCTTCGATTTGACGAGTTGTACGAACATCTCTATAATTAGTCCCTATGTGTTAAAAAGGTCTCAAAACAAGAGGAGTATTCGTTTTCTGAACGTCTAAAGAACAAAGCCATAGTATTTCTTAAATATTTAAAAATAAATTAACTATCACAGGTTAGAAAACCTAGGAGGAAAATAATGAACGAAAAAACGAATAGGAGAACGAGAATTGACTGGATCACATTCAGCATCAGCGGAGGCTTTCTCGTCTTATTTTTACTATTGTCTCTATTAAACAAAGATCTGATGGGAGAATGGATCTCAAGCTCGTTCGACTTTTCTGTTACATTCTTTGGTGCCTTTTGGCAACTGCTGCTGCTTGCTACATTCGTAGTTGGCGTCGCGCTTGCCCTTTCGAAATATGGAAAAGTGAAATTAGGAAAAAAAGATTCACCGGAAAACGGCTGGTTCCGCTGGGTTTCCATGATCCTTTGTACATTACTAGCAAGTGGGGGCGTTTTCTGGGCAGCCGGAGAACCAATCTATCATTTCTTAACGACACCACCGCTTTTTGCGGATGAGGGGATGACAAGTGCGCAGGCCGTGGTCCCTGGTTTAGCGCAAAGCTTTTTCCACTGGGGTTTTACCGCATGGGCTTGTTTAGGTACGGTAGCTACAATTGTACTGATGTATGCGCACTATCATAAAGGATATCCGTTAAAACCACGGGCGATTTTGTATCCGATGGTAGGAGAGAGAATTTTTAACAAGAAAAGTGTCATCGGAGCTACAGCGGATATTGTTTCTGTCATTGCCGTAGCCGCTGGAACCATTGGGCCGATCGGCTTCTTAGGTTTACAAGTCGGTTATGCTCTCAATTATTTATTCAATATCCCGGATACCCTGTTCACTCAGTCACTCGTGATCATTTTCCTTGTGACCATCGCTGCCATTTCTGCAGCTTCAGGTGTGGATAAAGGGATTCAACTGCTCAGTCGTCTGAACGTAGGATTTGCTGTTGTTCTGATGATCGGCATGCTCATTCTAGGACCCACTATGTTTATCATCGATTCGTTCATCGCCGCAGAAGCTTTTCAACTTCAGAACTTTCTGCGTATGAGTCTTTACAGAGGCGATAGTGGCTGGCTCGGTTATTGGACCGTCTTCTTCTGGGGCTGGTTCCTCGGTTTCGGCCCAGCGATGGCGATGTTCATCAGCCGTATTTCCAGAGGTCGTACAATTCGAGAGCTGATTCTTGCCGTAGCGATCCTCGCTCCGATCGTAAGTAACTTCTGGTTTGCCGTTGTCGGAGGATCTGGATTGTTTTACGAGCTGGAATCACCGGGTGCTGTTTCTACAGCCTTGAATGAAACAGGCATGCCTGCCGCTGTCATGGCGATTATGGAACAAGTACCGTTCGGCATGGTCATGGCTGCTGGATTCTTAATTGTTACGATCATCTTCGTCGCAACCACAGCCGATTCAATGTCGTATTCCGTCGCTGTTACAATTACAGGAGATACCCATCCGCCACGTGTCCTTCGCGTCTTCTGGGCCCTGTTGTTTGGAGGAATCGCAGCAGCTCTACTCGGTATTGGTGAAAGCAGTATCCAAACACTGCAAAACTTTATCGTTGTTACCGCTGTTCCAGTTTCCCTTCTATTGCTTCCACCTGTCTGGCTGGCACCGAAAGTCGCGAAGCAGATGGCGAAGGAACAAGGACTGATTACGGAAAGAAGTGTACCTGTATCTGTTGAGGAAAAAGAACGTAAAACATCATAAATGAAGCCAAGCCGCTATTCTATCGTTTGTCTCAGATAGAATAGCGGTTTTTTTTTTGCAAGCCTTTCGACATGATGGTTCCAAATAATTGTGTAACTTGTATTTAAATTTTCTCCAGACCTTTGGGCAGGGGGGAGGTCTGCGGATGATTTAGATACATACGCTAATTAGTGGAGATGAAGTATCTTTTTCTGACTAAGTTTGTGGGTCAGGTTTTTTTTCTATTTTTCTAAGGTAGACCGTTTTACCCTATGATCTTCATTACTTCTTGGAATATGGTACAAGGAAGTGATAACTTTTAAGAATGCTAACAAAGCAAGACTATTTTTATGGATAATAGTTGGAGTTATTATTTTGGTTCTCCCTATTTTAATCAACCAACTTATGACGTTCCGTTGGTTCAAAGTTGTCGGTGATGAAGAAACCTGGATCGCTTTCTATGGGAGTTACATTGGTGGAATCATTGGAGGATTAATGACGCTCGCAGGTGTTCTGCTCACATTCAATTACCAAAGACATAATAAGCAACAGGAAGATGAAGTGAATGAACACAAAACGCTTCTCATGCTCTATCCGAAATTTCTTTTGATCAGATCAAATTTAAAGGACATTCGATTTTCTTTGGAAAACCATCATCAAATGATCGAAAAGGTACGCGAATGGAATAAAATCGAGCGTGATATGTTCAAATGGAGAATGAACAGGTTGGCAGAAAAACTTAACTTTCTGGAAGAAATAGATTCTAGTAAGCTCCTTCCAGAAACCATCGTAAAACTCATGGACTTGAACAGAGAATTAGAAAATATATATGTTGCCGTCTCTGTATTAGAGGGGAACTTTGAAAGTGGGTTTCCACCTGAAACATGGGAGGAATATTCTCGTGGAGTTAAGGGTGCTATTGACCTGTTGGATTTAACGATTAAGGACTTGATTATTCGTTAAAGTTTCGGTTCCACCGAATGAGAACTGTATTCGTGATCTCCTAACCAGGGTGTCTTACAAAGAATGCCTTCCTATTCTTTCTCAGGAGATTTGTTCTTCACTTGAGTGATACGGGAAGTTGTATCGTAGGTTTC
The DNA here is from genome assembly GCF_007991335.1 of Halobacillus faecis. Taxonomy (GTDB): domain Bacteria; phylum Bacillota; class Bacilli; order Bacillales; family Halobacillaceae; genus Halobacillus; species Halobacillus faecis. The sequence continues at coordinate 131,058 of NZ_BJYD01000004.1, forward strand.
CGCCTTTTCCTATTAGGGAAAATGGTTTTTATAAAACTTACTCAGGAGGAATCACAATGCCTAACGAAACAAAGCAAACCTTTCACATCACGGATTACAATGACTTCAACCGTGTCTGCGTAGAAAATGATGGACTAGCCTTTCCTGAACTCAAAAAAATGATGGAAGACTACATACTAAGTCAGGCCACGATGGAGTTTGAAGAATGCTGGATTCAGGATCAGCAGGTGGAAGAAGGGGAAGTCAGAACGGTCCAGGTCAATTTCGTGGATACGAACTCTAATAACTTTATCCGCCTCTGGGGTTCGAAAAACAATGAAACCGAAGAAGTGTTGAATATGAAAGTGGATGCAATGGATTTGAAGACAGAAGAGCTCGTTTATGAGCGTCAATTGGTATAAAGGATAGAGAGGGCTGACAATGGCAGCCTTCTTTTTTTGAAAGTTGAAGTATAAATATATTTATATATAACCGCACATTTACTAATTTGTATTATACCTGATGCCGTTCTACAATTAGACTCGTAAACAAATTCACTATCTCAGGAGGAATGAACAAAATGAGTAGACATATACTGATGGTCGTTACGACGGCGGATAAAATGAATGATGAGTTGGACACGGGTCTTTGGCTTTCTGAATTTGGGGAAGCTTACGTAGAATTTGCGAATAAAGGGTATGATATTACTGTCGCAAGCCCGAAAGGTGGGAAAGCGCCGGTGGATGATCGTAGTCTGGAAGGTGGCGAAACGTCCCAGGAAATTCTCGATACCGCGAAGTATTTGGAAGATACCGTGAAAATCGATGACGTCAAAGACGTTTCCAAGTTTGATGCGATCTTCTTGCCTGGTGGTCATGGAACGATGTTCGATCTTCCAGATAACAAGAAACTGCAAGAAACCATCCGTGACCTTTATGAAGCGGACAAAGTAGTGGCAGCGGTTTGTCATGGTCCGGCTGGTCTTGTCGGTGTGACGCTATCCGATGGTTCTCCGATTGTAAAAGGCCAAACGGTTACGGCGTTCACGGATGAAGAGGAGCGTGCTACGACATTGGATGAGTACATGCCTTTCTTGTTGGAAACGCGTCTGCGTGAGCTTGGTGCAGACTTCGTCGGTGAAGAAAATTGGGCGGACCACGTGCAAGGAACCGGCCACCTGATTACAGGCCAGAACCCTCAGTCAACCATCAGCGTTGCAAAAGCAGTCATCAACAAGCTCGAAAAATAAAGGAATACGGGGAGCCTGTGAGTTTGACTTGCAGGTTCTTTCGTGCTAAAGGAGACGAGTAATGATTACAATTAATGCAATAATTAAAGCAAAACAAGGTCAGGAACAAGCGCTTTTTGAGGAAATGAAAAAAGCTGTTGAACCATCACAATCAGAAGAGGGCTGTATGGAATATACTCTTCATCGTTCGTTGGACGATGAAGGCACTTTTGTTTTTTATGAAACGTGGAAAGATGAAACAGCTTTAAAGGCACACATCGAATCGGACCATTATCAAGCCTATCGAAAGGCGACAGCTGACTTGACCGATTCACGGACTGTTCATAAACTTCAAAAAGTGTAAGAGGGATCTGAATCCATGATTGATTTTGAATGGTATCGCAGTTTCATCAGTATTTACAAGCACGGTTCTGTATCCGCGGCTGCCAAAGCGCGGTTCATGACCCAACCGGCGATGAGTCAGCATTTAGCTGCACTGGAGTCAGAAGTCGGAGAACCGCTTTTTACTAGGGCACCAAGAAAAATGGTTCCGACAGATCGAGGGAAGGAATTGTACACGAAACTTGTGCCACTCATTGAGAACCTGGAAAGTACGACACAGGAGATTAAACAGACCTCCAACCATCCGTCCGAGATGCCTCTCCTCAAGCTGGGGTCACCGGTAGAGTTTTTTACAGGGAGAGTCCTGGATAAGGTCAGGTCTTTGGATATCCGGTACCTTATCCATTTTGGTACGGCGCCTACACTTCTGAATCAACTGATCAACGAAGAAGTCGATGTAATCATGACACCGCAGAAACAGACCGTTACCGGAATTGAATACACCTCATTGGAAGTGGAGACATTCGTTGTCGTGGCACCAAAAAATATAAAGGTGGAGGAAGAATGGAGTGACATCGAATCCTGGCTGCACGAGCAGTCCTGGCTGAGTTACGGACTCGATCTTCCAATCATTCGGCGGTATTGGCGCGAACATTTCAACAAAAGGCCGGATATTAAAGCGAAACATATCATCCCCAACCTGCAGTCGATCCTAAAGGCGATTGAAAAAGGAATGGGGGTGAGTGTGCTGCCGTTGTATTTGATTGAAGAAGCAGTAAAAGAAGGGAAGGTACAAATTCTCTTTCCTGAAGTATCGGTAGAAAATGCTCTTTACGCTGCTTACCGGATCGACCAGCGTGATGACCCGAATATCAAGACTATGATCCAACAGTGGAAAAAATAAGACCGTGTCCTCCTCAGGTAGAGAAGACACGGTCTTTGTGTTTTAGGAGTTGACGGTTGTTCCTTTTACCTGCTTCACAAACTCTTTCATAATGGAAGGCAAGTCTGGCCATGCGTGTCCGGAGATAAGATTGTCATCGACATAATTCATTTCATCCATATATTCGGCACCGATACTCTCTACTTCAGGTCGACATGCATGATAGGCGGTCATCTTACGTCCTTCTACAACATCAGCGATTGTCGTCAAAACAAGGCTGCCATGGCACATGACGCCAATCGGTTTTTCGGCGATGAAGAAATGGCTGACGATTCCCGGGAGATCATCGTGCATGCGAATATGTTCCGGGGCACGGCCACCTGGAATGATCAGCGCATCATAATCATTCGGGTCGACTTGTTCGAAAGTCATGTTTGAGTCAATCATGTATCCTTTTTTCTCGGTGTACGTTTCCCAGTCTTCAAAATCGTGGATAACCGTATTTAGTTTCTTCTTGTGAGGTGCGGCAATATCGACATCAAAACCTTCTTCCAAGCAGCGGAAATAAGGATAGTAAACTTCTAAAGCCTCGACAGCATCTCCGGTGACGATCAACACTTTCTTTGCAGTCATCTTTCACCCTCCTAAAGTAGAATTACATAAGGTGTAGTACCCTTATTTTCATCTTTGATAACCACATTTTTACACCAATCCCAGGAACATGGTGATGCTTCATGGATGGCTTATGATCGAGGGAGCGTTCCCTGTTAGGAGAGTAAAAGCATCCTTATTTTGATTTTTGAGCCCCTGTATTTTTTGCTTAAGTTAATGAATACTGATAAAACTTTTTGTCGACTTGTAATAGGGGGAAATTCTTAGGTAATTCTTCAATCCCTATACTCGTAAAGCCATGCTTTTTGTAGAATCGATGGGCCGCTAGAAATTGTGGAGTCGTTCCAAGAAACACTGATTTTATGGAGTTCTCCTTCATCCATGTGATTGCACGGTCCAATAATAGATGTGCCGTTTTATATCTTTTTCCTCTGAAGTTTTTATCTACAAACATTTTCCTTAATGCGACTTGGTTATTTCCTATATCTAATAGACTAATGGTACCAACAACCTGATCTTTAAAAACAGCCACCCAAAAATTCCCGTGGCCTTTTTGGTAAAAATCTTTTATGGTAAACAAATCCGGCTGCTCTTCTTTTGTGATCGGGATGTTGTATTCTCGCTGTTGTATTTGAAGAATTAAATCAACGACTTGATCTTGATGCTCGTTAGAATATGGTTTCACTATGGGAATCTCATTCAAAAAAAATACACCGCCTCTATAATGAACTGTTTTTTTATTCTACTATAAAATACTTTTTAAAACGCACTGGACCCAACTAAACTGGATTAAGAAGAAGAACCCAACCTTCGTTTGCGTTCCAATACTTTTCAGGTGAAAACCTGACAACAGGAAGCACTCGCTGTCAAGTTTTCGTGGTAAGGTATGGTTAGAATGAAACGGAGGGAGGGGATGCCATGACTTGGATCCAGTCAATGCAGAAAGCGATTGACTTCATGGAACAGCACTTACTGGAAGACATCTCCATGGAAGAAATCGCACAGGTTGCTCATACCTCACCATTCCATTTCCAGCGCATCTTCAGCCTGCTTACAGACACAACGGTTGCGGAATATATGCGAAGGCGGAGGTTGACGTTGGCCGCACAGGAATTGAGAAAAGGGGAGAGGAAAATCATTGATGTGGCCTACACATATGGCTATGAAACTCCCGAGTCTTTTTCCCGAGCGTTCCGGAAACAGCATGGCATCTCACCACGAGAAGCGCGAAGTTACCGAGGGAAGATGACCGCATACAACCGCCTGGTCATACAGGTGAATTTAAAAGGAGCTGATCCGATGGAGTATGAAGTGGTGGAAAAAGATGCGTTTCAAATTGTCGGTGTGAAGGAGCAGTTTTGTTGTGTTGGAGAAGAGGAGAATGTGAAAGGGATTCCTGAGATGTGGGATCGAGTGAATGGGGATGGCACCGACCTGAAGTTGTTGAAGCATAACAATGGATCGGTTAAAGGTCTGCTTGGTGTCTGTGAAGATAAGAATGAGGATAAACCGAACCATATCGATTATTGGATTGCAGTCGCTCATGAAGGTGGAGAAGTCGAGGGCTTGGAATCTTTAGACGTTCCAAAAGCAAAGTGGGCGGTTTTCGGTGTTCGTGGTGCCATGCCGCATGCTATGCAGGAAACGTGGAAGAAGATCTATTCGGAATGGTTTCCATCGAGCGGCTATGAAAATGCCGGTGGTCCAGAACTCGAAGTCTATCACGATGGGAACCCGAACAGTGAAGATTATTACTCGGAAATATGGATTCCAGTCAAATAAGCAGGAAAAGCACAGTCCATTGTCGGATTGTGCTTTTTCTTTTAGAATAAAGGATTTTATTGCCAAAATGTAGAAGGTAAAAAGTATCAATCCTAATCAAATGGAGGGAAGTCGTGAGGTCATTTTTTCTGTTTCTCGCTGTTTTCCTAGCCTCATGTTCCCCACTATCTGCACGCATGCCTGGGGAAGTGACCATTCATGAAATGGAAAGTTTTGAAGAAGAGAAACAAGGCGAAGCATTCGTCATCTCTGATAAAGTAGATATTCGAAAATTTCAAGCGGGAATCTGGGGTACAGGCAAGGAAACCGGGGCTGTTGACCTTCCGCATCCTGAGTTTTCTTTTACATTAGGGAAAGAGTCTTATTTTTTATGGTTGGAGTCAGGGTTCATCATGAACCGAAAGAATACCCATATCCTTTACAGGTTGAAGGAACGGGATCGTGGAAACCTAAAAAGGGTCATTGTGGAGAGGAAGGGCAGACCGTGAGCTTTTTTACAGGAGTCTATCAAATCAATGTGAGAGTAAAAGAAATCTAAAAGGCTGTGGAATGGTACGAGGACATCCTTGGTTTACGTGTTTTGAAAGATTACGGAAAGACCGTTGTTCTGGAGCATGATGGAGGGATACATGTCTGCCTGATTGAAAAGCCTCCACACATAGAACTTCCTGACAACCTGAAAGGAACACATCCTGTATTCAGCATTTCTCCAGGCAACATAGAAGATTGCAAAACAGCCCTGTTGGATCGTGGCGTGGTCGTCTTAGAGGGTGGCAGTAAAGGCCATTTCAAATTCAGAGATTTGGATGGAAATCTATTAGAAGCTTATTTACCGGGGCTTTATGAGGAAGACCGGTTCAAGCCGTATCGTTGAGGAGGGGAAGGTTTGGAAGTCGGTTATACCATATGTTTCATCAAGCGTGAAGATGAATTGCTGCTGTTGAATCGAAACTCGCCTCCCGTTCAGGGGATGTGGAACGGTGTAGGAGGAAAAATAGAGGATGGAGAGACACCCCTTTCCTGTGTGCAGCGTGAAGTGGCAGAAGAAACAAATCTGTTCCTTGAAGAACATCTATTCGAATATAAAGGGACCATTTCCTGGGCAATAGATGGGGGGAGATCAGGCGGGATGGAGACGTTTCTCGTGACGATCCATGATGATGACCTCTATCCTGTGCCTGTCGAAATCGATGAAGGCATTTTAAGTTGGAAAAAAGTGTCCTGGATCCTTTCAGGAGACAATCATGGGGTTAGTCCGATGATCCCTTATTATTTACATACAGTATTGAATGAGAATCAAGAAGTTCATCACCATTTTACAGTAGATCATGGAAAAATCGTTGAATACGTCAAAGGGGAGGAGAGAGAGCATGTTTTTGTTCCGTGAGTTGAAACAAGAAGACTGGAAAAAGATCCATACCTATGCATCAAAACCGGAGGTCTCCCAATATCAGTCGTGGGGCCCGAATTCTGAAAAGGATACACAGGACTATGTCCAGCACTTGGTCCATGAAATCAGGCAGCCCGAACCCCAAAAACATGCGTGGGCCATTTTACGTGAGGTGGATGAAGAGCTCGTAGGTGTTGCGGAATTGGCGATTTTGGATACCTATCATCAAGTGGGCGAAATAGCTTACATCCTACATCCCGACGAATGGGATCGGGGCATGGGGACAGAAGTGGCGATAAGATTGATTGGCGACGGATTCCGAACTTTCCAGCTACAGCGAATCCAGGCGACTTGTCATCCTGAAAACAAAGGTTCGATCAGGGTGTTGGAGAAGTGCGGCATGGAGATGGAAGGGCGTTTGCGTGGTCACTTGAAAATGAAAGAGGGGCGTCGCGATTCCCTGCTCTATAGTGTGTTGAACGATGGATAAGTGGCAAGGAGCAGCGGCTGTCTGTATCAATGAGAAAAACGAACTTTTGATGGTTCTTCAGGGAAATCCGTAAGAAATAAAACCATGGACATCCCTTCCGGAGGGGTGTTAGAAGGGGAAAGTTTGGAACAGTGCTGCGAGAGAGACGTTGGAAGAAACAGGGTATCTCATCCGTGTGGGTGAAAGCTGCAAACGAAGAGAGGAAGGATCGGGAAGACGGATATCTATTTCGAATACTTTTCCTGCAGGGTTACTGGCGGAACGATGCAGATCCAGGGCCCAGATCACTTGATCCATGAGATTCGTTGGGTTTCAGAAGAAGCGTTGACCGAATTGCATCTATCTTTTCCTGAAGACCAGCCCCTTTTAAATCAGATGCTGCAAAAACAGAAGGAAGGAGTGGATGGAACATGAAGATGCTTGTCATTGGCGGGACGAAATTTCTTGGAAGGCATATCGTTGAATCAGCTTTGGACGAGGGTCATGAGGTGACGTTATTTCATAGAGGCAAGACCAACCCGGGTTTATTTGAAGAGGTGACCAACATTTTCGGAGACAGGGAAAAACGGGAGGACCTGAAAAAGCTGGGCGAGCAGAAATGGGATGCGGTCATAGATACGTGTGGATATAAACCTTCCACTGTATCGAAGAGTCTGGATGTCCTTGCCGCCTGCACGAAGAAGTACATGTTCATCTCCACCATATCTGTCTATCCGGATTTGACGGCTGTTCATAATTTGGAAGAAACAGTAGAATCGATGACTTTGACACAGGAAGAACTGGAACGAGCGGAACAAACAGAAGCGTTTGAACCAGCCTTATATGGACCATTGAAAGCGCATTGTGAGCAGGAAGTGCAAAACCGGATCAAAGATAAAGGGGTCATCATCCGCCCGGGATTGATTGTCGGTCCTCATGATCCGACTGATCGTTTTACATACTGGCCTTCAAGGATTGAGGAAGGAGGGGAAGTGCTCGCTCCCGGCAGAAAGGACCAACAGATTCAGTTCATTGATGTAAGAGATTTAGCGGATTGGATTGTCCATCTGTCTGCTTCTGTACACACAGGTGTCTTCAATGCCAACGGTCCTGAATCCAAGCTGACGATGCAACATTTACTAGAAACGTGTGCCTCGATGCTTAATGAAGAGGTGTCTTTGACATGGGTACCCGCACCGTTTTTGACAGATGAAGGCCTACAGCCGTGGAAAGACCTTCCCGTCTGGATTCCGACAGAAAAAGATTTCAGTCAGGATGTGTCGAAAGCGATTCAGTGTGGGTTGGAATTCCGTCCGTTAAAAGAAACCATCTTGGACACGTACCGCTGGGACAAGCAAAGAGTGGAGGGTGTGACAGGGGCAGGATTGACAAGGGAACAAGAAGCAGCCGTTTTGAAAAAGTGGCATAGACAATGAATCGGTCCATTGGCTTTTAGGAAATCGAATTACAGCAAGGTTTCATTGGAAGAACAAAAGCATGGAACCAATGAGCTAAACATTTAGGAGGACCGTATGGAACGTTATTTTATAAAAGTCAGAGACAAAAAAGTCCGTGTTACCGAATGGGGAGAAAAGAGTCATCCGGTTATTTTCTGTTTACATGGACTAGGATCGACGAGTCTCAGCTTTATCGAAATCGCGGAAGCCTTGCAAAACGAATACCATGTCATCTCTATAGACGTCCCTGGACATGGGCGGACAGACCCTTTTGACACAGGGGAAGAGTATGAAATGAAAGCAATGGTCCGCTGGTTGAAGGAAGTACATCACGAGTTGAACCTTGAAAGATTCTATTTTCTCTCTCATTCATGGGGAAGTTTCCTCGCTTTATTTTATGTTGATGCTTATCCAAACGATGTGTTGGGGAGCATCCTTCTGGACGGTGGATATCAGACGAAGCGTTTGGGAAATCAAACCGTCCAAGAGGAAGTGGCATTTTATGAAGGAGACTTCGAGGAATCGGTGGATAGTTGGGAAACGTTTTTAGATCACGCCGTCTTTGCACCGGGTGCCCGACGGTCAGATTCATTGAAGCTTGCTGCAGAAGACCTCGCTTTGAAAAAAGGTGGCAGGTTTTATTGGCATGCCAGAGGCCGAACCGCGGCGTCGATGGTACGAGCGATGTACAAAGATGAAACCGCAGACCTTTATCACCGACTGCCTTCGGATTTGCTTTTATTACGAGCCACTCAACCGGAGAGTATGGAGACGCAAAGGAAGAAAACCGCTTCTATTTTTGAAAAAGAAACAGGGGCCGAGGTCGTGGAGGTGCCGGAAGCTTCTCACATGCTTCACTGGGATCGTCCCCGACTGGTCGTTCAATACATAAGAAATCAATGGAGTTGAAACATTTCATGAAAAATTTAAAAGGGAAAGTTGCCATTGTCACAGGCGTGAGTCGTGAGAATGGAATTGGAACAAGTACGTGCTATAGACTCGCTGAGGCAGGAGCGGATATCTTTTTTACTCATTATCGACCCTATGATGAAACCGATGGAGAAGGAGTAGAAGAACATTGGCCGGAAACGCTTGCGAAACAGCTGGATGAAAAAGGGGTTCGAGTCGCTCACATGGAAGCGGATTTGAGGGATGAAGACCTGCCGCAGAAGTTATTAGAAAAGGTCGTAAAAGAAGTCGGCGTGCCCTCGATTCTCGTCCATAATGCTACATACAGTGTGAACTCGAACTACAAGGATTTGACTTCAGACCTGCTCGATCATCACTATGAAATCAATAATAAAGGACCGATCCTGCTGACACAGGCCTTCGCCAAGTTATATGAGAAAACGTTCCAGTCTGATGAAGAAGAAGGAAGCATCGTCTTTTTGGTATCCGGAGGCCCGGACCCGGATCATCTTGCTTATATAGCTACGAAAGGTGCTTTAAAGGCGATTACCCCGCCTCTAGCCACAGGACTTGCGCCCAACGGAATCAATGTGAATGCCGTCGATCCTGGCCCGACGAATACGGGCTGGATGGATCAGGAAACGAAAGAAGGTCTTCTGCCCTTATTCCCTAAAGGGCGCCTCGGAACCGCGGATGATGCGGCCAAGCTGATTCGATTCCTTGTGAGCCCGGATGCTTCGTGGGTCACAGGGCAGGTTATCCATTCGGACGGTGGATTTTTAGGTCGATAAGAATAAAGGAGGACGATCCGATGAAAAGTCCGATTCAAAACGAAGTAGGAGCCATTTTTGTCCCAGTCAAGGACATTGAAAAAGCACGTGACTGGTACTGCGATTTGCTTAGTGTTCCAACGGAAGAGGACTTTCCAGGCGGTCATCTTTACGTTTTACCTATGAAACATGCAAGGGTCGTGCTGGATAGCAAGATTTATTCAGAAGAAGCGGTGTTTAAAGCCACGGCCTTTCATTTCAACACAGCAGACATCGAGGCTGCTTACACGTATATGAAAGAAAAAGGAATCGATGTTGTTTCTGACATTCAATTCGGCCATTTTTTCAATTTCAAGGACCCAGATGGCAATCTACTGATGATTCGTAAATGCTAGGAGGAGAACGATGATTTTACATACAGATGTGGTCGGAGACGGGGAACCACTCGTCTTTCTGCACACCGGCTTACAAACGGGTAAAACGGACTTTGATAAGCAGCGGGAGTATTTCTCCTCGAAATACCAGGTGATTTCGCCTGATTTACGGGGGCATGGGGAATCTCCGTCTGATGATTTGGATGACTATTTCATTCAGGCGGCCGATGATTTGGCAGAAACGCTGAGTTCCTTGGAAATCCAAAGAGCTCATATCGCTGGGTGTTCATTCGGAGCACTCGTAGCCATCTTTCTAGCAAAAAGACACCCTGAATTTGTGCGGACTTTGGCGATTTCTGGAGTGACACCAGTTAAGCCGGAAAATTGGAAATCTATGAATGAAGAAGAGTCAAAGTTCCGCACAAACCTATTAAATGACGAAGAAACATGTGCCTATTTCGATTCTCTCCACGGAGAAGGATGGCAACGGTTTATTTATATGGGGGAGGACGATGATTGGTACCCATTTGAAGCCATCCGTTCCATACAGACACTGACCATGCCCATCCTGTATGTAATCGGAGAAGGGCTAGAGCATGAGATTCACGGCTTGTTGGATTACAAAGAACAATCGGATTCTGTTCATACAGCCGTTCTACCTTTTGCTTCTCACTTGGTCCATACAGAACAACCTGATTTATACAATAAGACGTTGGAAGTGTTCCTTTCCAATTGCGAATCCTAGTGGCTTTTGTGGCATAGAATGAAGAAAAACCGACCAGTCAAGTTTCAATTTCAAATGGTGATTATACGATTCTTCTAATGTTCATCGTACGAATATCCATCATGTGGGTGGACTGGTCTTTATCATCGATCCATAAAAAGGAAATCATTGTCCAAGTTGAGTGCTGCATTGTCTGAAGTGAACTAGACAAAAACGCCTGTGCCAATAAATCTTCCTGCTGACACTTCTATGCCGTCTCCGGTCGAAACATATCAATCACCTCCTTCCATCAAAGAAGGATATTCTATGAAAATTCATCGTTCATATCTTGGACGGGTGTGTACACTTCTCTGTTAAATAAGGAAGGAGGTTCTCGGGATGAAACGGCTGGCTGTGATGACGGATGTGCATGGAAACATGTATGCCTTGCAGGCCGTCCTTCGCGATTTAAAAAAACAGCGTATAGATACTACATTTTGCACGGGTGACCTGATCGGGATCGGTCCTTTTTCCAATCAAGTGTGTGAAAGGCTGTATTCTTTGAAGGACATGAATATTGTCAGAGGGAATCATGACGAAGCTGTGCTTGCTTTGATGAAGGGTGACCCTTATCCTGAAAGTAGGATTGATGTGCAAGAGCATCATCAGTGGGTGGCCGATCATTTGTATAAACGATATGCGAAGTGGATTGAAAACCTGCCGAGACAGATGGTGAAAGAGATTGAAGGACGGTCGTTTCAATTTACCCATTATCCGATGGACGCAAAGTCAAGTCTGCTTCCCATCAGTGAAGATCCGTTTGACCAACTGGTGCCACCCAATGGAGAAAACTTTTCGCAGTTGGAAGAGTTAGAAGCGGGGACGGTGCTATGCTTTGGTCATGACCATGATGTCCACCATTTTTCCATGAACGATCGAGTATTTTTCAATCCAGGGGCTTTGGGTTGTAACAACGTACCTTATGCACGCTATGGAATCATTGAAGTAGAGGATGGAAATGTCCGATTCATCAAGCGTCAAGTGCCTTATCCCATGGCTACATATTTAGAACGCTTAAATCGAATCGACTTCCCGCGTAAGGAAGTGATTCTGAAGCTTTTTCAAAAAAATAGGAGGACCCATCATGACCCCACCGAAACATATCGTATCAGCAGCGACCATTATAACGAATCAAGAAAATGAAGTGCTTCTAATCAAAGGACCGAAGCGGGGCTGGGAGATGCCTGGAGGTCAAGTGGAGGAAGGCGAATCTTTAAAAGCGGCCGCGATCAGAGAAACGAAAGAAGAGTGCGGATTGGAAGTTGAAGTCACAAGGTTTTGTGGCGTGTTCCAAAACGTCGATCGTTCCATTTGCAACACGTTATTCTTAGGGAAAGTGGTAGGCGGAACACTCAGGACGACAGATGAAGCGTTGGAAGTCGGTTTCTTTCCATTGGAGAAAGCACGTGAAATGGTGACATGGGGCAACTTCTGGGAGAGAATTGAGCTCTGTTTAGATGAAAGCCGTCAGCCATTTTTAGTGGATTTTTGATATTCAGCACATAAAAAGGAACTTCCTTGAAGGAAGTTCCTTTTCTATTTATTCCACCCACTTCACGACATTGTCGAAAGAACGGCGTGATTTTTCAGGCTGCTCCTGGGCACGGTAGCCGAACGCACACATAACGGAAATACGGAAGCTTCCGTCCTCAAGAAGGCCTTCGTTTTCCAGGAGTTCATTCATTTTGTCCATATTGAAACCTTCAATCGGGCAGGAGTCGATGCCGATTTCGGCTGCAGCTGTCATCATGTTGGATAGAGCAAAATACGTTTGTTTTCCAGCCCAGTCATAAAGAGGGCGATCCCCTTCAAGAAGGTCGAAATCTTCTTTCTGAAACTCTTCGATCCGGCTCAAGTATTTTTCCATAAAGTCATCGGGCAGCTGTTTGACGTTTTTAAAGTGATCTTGCAAGTATTCGGAATCATACTTCGTCATTTTCCTCGTTCTTGCGAGGAAAATGACGAAGTGACTGGCATCTGGAAGTTTCCCATACGCTCCCCAGGCCGTGTCTTTGATTTTTTGTCTCAGTTCAGGATTCTGAACGACGACAAACCGCCACGGTTCAAAACCGAACGAGCTCGGAGATAATCGGCCGACTTCAAGGATGAAATTGAAATCATCTTCTGGAATGGTCTGATTGGGGTCGAATTGCTTGGTTGCATGCCTGAACTTGGCCGCGTCTAGAATTTCCTGCTTTTTCGTTTCTTTGTCACTCATCTGTCTTTCCCTCCTCGTTTCGTTTACAAAAGTAATATACCACAATGAAGGATTTTCACGTGAAGCGGATGCTCAGGAATAAAACAAAAAAAGGAGGACTGTTTGATACAGTCCTCCTTTTTTTGTTTCAGGCTTGTTGATAAGCTTTTTCTCCAGTGGGATGCATTCTGTAATACAATGGGTACGCCCTCGTGTAGAAATATTGAATCACGGGCCCAAGAAAGAGCATCGGTGCAAGCGTGCCAAGTCCCACCGGTCCACCAATGGCTAAGGCAAGGCTTGTCATGATCACCGCCACCAAAGTTTGACCAGTCTGAAGACTCAACTGAAAACGAGAACTTACCGCAAGGAACAGCTGATCGACGGGAGCTCTCGGGAATTGAGGCAGGATATAGATCGCAACTCCTAATCCGATGAATCCCACTCCCGCAAGCAGCGTCAGTACTTGCAACACGAATGGGGCTGTGGACAAGTTGACCGGAGCAAACACAAATTCCAACCAAAAGTCCAAAATCAAACTTTCCATAAACACAGGCACGACCGCCCTCGATTCAGGCAGAGAGTTCATCAATTTGGCATTGATGAAAATGATGATCAGTTGAAAAGCCCCGTACCAAAAACCGACAGTATAACCGAAGTGATCGGATACTCCGATGAAGAACGAGGTCCAGAAGCCGGCGCCGAGCGTCGCGTTGATGAGAAGGGCGACACCAAAGAAATTGATGAACATGCCGACAAGGTAAACCGTGGCACGATAAAGCATGACAAATGCCTCCTTTCCATAAAAAAAGTGGTCACGAGTAGAGAATTTCTCTAAATCGTGACCACATTTTATTAGCGATTATTTTATAGGTCAAATAAAAAATTTTGGAAAGAAAGTCGATTCCCGGCATGGAGGAATTTCGACTTTTAAAAGACTTTCGTCGTCCAATCTTCGCAGTTCCATACGTCTGTGACGACATCTTCATAGAATTCAGGTTCGTGCGAGATGAGTAGGACACTCCCTTTGTACTCTTTCAACGCACGCTTCAATTCAGCCTTGGCATCCACATCCAGGTGGTTCGTCGGCTCATCGAGTACGAGCAGGTTCGTTTCTTTGTTGATCAATTTGCAGAGGCGCACCTTCGCTTTTTCGCCACCGCTCAATACTTGGACCTTACTCTCGATATGTTTGCGAGTCAGTCCGCATTTCGCAAGTGCCGCACGAACTTCGTATTGGGTGAAGTGACGGAACTCTTCCCAAACTTCCTCGATACACGTGTTGTCTCCGATCTCTTTCAACTCTTGTTCGAAGTAACCGATGTGCAAATGCTCGCCAAGCTCCACGGAACCTGACACCGGCTGGATCTCACCAAGGATACTTTTCAGCAAGGTCGTTTTCCCAATCCCGTTCGCTCCGGACAAGGCGATCTTCTGCCCGCGTTCCATCGATAGGTTGAGGGGGCGGGAGAGAGGCTCATCATAACCGATGACAAGGTCTTTTGTTTCAAACAAATATTTTCCCGGAGTCCGGGCTTGCTTGAAATTGAATTGCGGTTTCGGCTTTTCGGCATCGAGTTCGATGACGTCCATTTTATCCAGCTTCTTCTGACGGCTCATCGCCATTTTACTTGTCGCCGCATTCGCTTTGTTTCGAGCAACGAAGTCCTTCAAATTGGCGATTTCTTTCTGCTGCTTTTTATAAGCGGCTTCCAACTGCTGTTTTTTCATATCATAAACGCGAAGGAATTCATCATAATCGCCAGGGTAGCGGCTCAGCTCCTGGTTTTCCATATGATAGATCAAGTTGACGACACTGTTTAGGAACGGGATGTCGTGGGAAATGAGGATGAAGGCATTCTCATATTCCTGCAGATACGTTCTCAGCCATTCGATGTGTTCGACATCGAGGTAGTTGGTCGGCTCATCGAGAAGTAGAATTTCCGGCTTTTCCAGTAACAGTTTCGCAAGCAGGACTTTCGTTCGCTGTCCGCCACTCAGGTCATGCACATCACGGTCAAGCCCGATTTCATTCAGACCGAGTCCGTTCGCGACTTCTTCCACTTTGGCATCAATCGTATAGAAGTCGTTATTCGTCAGCATATCCTGAAGGACGCCGGTCTCTTCCAATAGATCCTGAAGCTCATCCGGATCGACTTCGCCCATTTTGGCAAAAAGGTCGTTCATCTCCTGTTCCATATCAAACAAGTATTGGAAAGCTGTCCGCAAAACATCGCGGATCGTCATGCCTTGTTTTAAATCAGCATGCTGGTCAAGGTAACCGATACGGATCCGCTTCGACCAAGTGATCTTCCCGGCATCCGGTTCAAGTTTTCCTGTAATGATATTCATGAAAGTCGACTTGCCTTCACCATTCGCTCCGATCAAGCCGATGTGTTCTCCTTTTAACAAACGAAAAGACACGTCATCAAAGATCGCACGATCCCCAAAGCCGTGGCTCAAGTTTTTCACTGTGAGTAAGCTCATGTCGTTAACACCTTTTCTATCGTTAGATTCGTCCTTCTATATTATAAAGGGGAATGAGGGGAAACGATAGGGGAAAAGTAGGAAGAGTTGAGGAAAGGAGTGGATGGGCTTGTCTTATGATTGTGTCATCATCGGTGGAGGCATCTCCGGTTTGCAGGCAGGAATCATGCTCGGAAGGTACCGGCACCGAGTGTTAATGATCGATAGTGGCCGGGGGCGTTCCAGTCTTTGCCATAGGTATAACAATATTATCGGGTTTCCAGATGGAGTCAGCGGCCGCAAGCTTCGCCAGGACGGGATCAAACAAGCACAATCCTCAGGGGTCGAGAGGCTAGAAGGTAAAGTTGTTAATGTCCATTCTAATTTCGTTGTTGAAACGGATGAGGGGAAAGCCTTTCAAACTCGGACTATTTTATTTGCTACAGGGATTGAAGAAAAATTCCCGCCTATCCCCGGGATCAAAGAATGCCTCGGTTTATCTGTATATGTTTGTCCCGATTGTGATGGATTTGAAATCATCGGTAAAAAGACGGCTGTCGTAGGAAAAGGTGAAGCGGGTGCGCACATGGCGCTCACTTTGAAAGACTGGAGCGAGGAGATCATCTTCTTCAATCATGGAGGGGCATCTCTATCCCTTGAGACGCAGGGGAAGCTTCGGGAACACAGGATCCTTGTACAGCAGGCGGAAGTCGCTAAGTTCGAGCACCAAAGAGGTGTATTGGAAGCGATTCATACAGAGGACGGCCACCGGTTGGAGGTAGGTAAGGCTTTTCTTGCTTTCGGGGGGAATAGGATTCAATCGGATGTAGCGATCAAGATTGGAGCTGAAGCAAACGATAAAGGACACCTCCTTGTGCATCCCAGGACGAAAATGACCAACATTTGCGGAGTATGGGCCGCAGGTGATGTGGTGGATCACACTCAATTCGTCACAACAGCTATGGGAGATGGGGCACAGGCGGCGGTCTGGATACACAAATGGCTGAAAGGCGCAAGGTGATATCTTTGATTTCAGGCCATGGATATAGGATAATGATGGATATATCATGGACGCTTCAAATCCTAAACATTCTACTTCTGAGCCATTGATCCACGCTCCATCTACTGTATTTCCAAGACATCAATCCAAAACATTCAAAACAAATTGAGTGCATAAGGAGAATCGAAACCTACATGTTTTTTGACGCTTTTGGGACGGATTCATTTTTATTACTTACTGCATTATTATTGTTCAGCGGTGTGCTTGTAGCCAAGTTTTCCAGCCGTTGGGGCATCCCTGCATTGATCTTGTTCATCATGGTCGGCATGGCCTTTGGCAGCGAAGGTCTCGGAATCGTCTATTTCAGTGATGCCGGAACCGCCCAGGTCATCGGTGTATTTGCTCTCGTCATCATTTTGTTTGAAGGTGGTCTACATACGAAATGGGGAACGGTGCGCGCCGTTGCTGTACCATCGTTATCGCTCGCAACTTTAGGGGTGCTGATTACCTCACTTATCGTGGGACTTGCCGCTTATCTATTGTTTGAACTCAGTTGGTTGGAATCGTTCCTATTCGGTGCGATTGTTGGATCAACCGATGCAGCAGCCGTATTTGCAGCATTGAAAGAAAGAAACATCAAGGCGAAAATGGGGGCGACCTTAGAAGCGGAGTCTGGAACGAACGACCCGATGGCCGTCTTTTTGACCTTATCTCTTATTGAATTGATCACCGCCGAGCAACCATCATTCTGGATGCTCATCCCAACGTTCTTCCTGCAGATGGGGCTTGGTCTTATCATAGGTCTTGCGTTAGGTAAATTAGCCTCCCTGTCTATTAATCGCATCAAACTGGACTCCAGCGCCCTTTATCCGATTTTTTCCGTAGCCTTTGCTTTAGCTACCTACAGCATAACCGCATTTAGTGGAGGAAGTGGATTTTTAGGCGTGTATGTAGCGGCACTTGTCATCGGGAATAGTGAACTGACGTATCGCTATTCAATCTTCCAGTTCAATGAAGGATTCGCCTGGATGGCGCAGATTCTTATGTTCGTGATCCTGGGTCTTTATGTTTTCCCGAGTGAGTTGTTTACCGCAGCCATCATGGTTAACGGTATCTTGTTGTCGATTGTGCTTATTTTGATTGCAAGGCCGATTGCAGTTTTCTTATCAATGATCACAATGAACTATTCAACGAAAGAAAAGCTGTTCATCTCATGGGCCGGCCTGCGTGGGGCTGTACCGATCGTACTCGCAACCTTTCCGATTGTAGAGGGACTTCAAAACAGCCAGGCCTTGTTTAATCTCGTTTTCTTTGTCGTGCTGACCTCAGCGCTGGTGCAGGGATCGACGATTTCGTTGGTCGCAAAAAAAATGAACCTTGTTGGACCGAAAAAAGACATTCCGCACCACAGCATCGAATTGATCTCTATGGGGAAAGCCAAAGCGGAAATGATCCAATACCAAACCAATGCTGAATCAGCCGTTGTCGGTAAAAAGCTCCATGAAGTCAGCTTCCCAAATCGCGCGAACATTAGTGCCATCATCCGGAACAACGAAGTCATTACGCCATATGGGGAGACGGAAATCAAAGCTGGAGACTTCCTGTACATTCTTGTGGAAGATAAGTACAAGGAGCAGCTGAAGAAAACGTTAGAGCAGCGCGTGCAGAAAAGTGAACAGCTCATGAAAGAAAAAGACGCTTCCTCCTAAAGCGTCTTTTTCTTATGGATACATATTTTTATTAGCCCCCTTTTGTAGGAGGCTCCGTTTCGAGACTTTTGTTTAGTGAATGGGGACTGCGGGGAATAGCTCGCTTTCCGCGGGAGCGCGGTGAGCCTCCTCGGACTGCGTCCTGTGGGGTCTCACCCTGCACTTTTTTCCCGCAGGAGTCTCGCCATTCCCCTCCGCCCCTCTGCCATATACGTTTCTCGAAACCACTTCCGAAATAAGCTGCTTGTATGTACAGAGAATTTTTTGGGATGTACTCTTTAGAATACTAATCTGCATGCGGAAAACACCCTCCCACAGGAAAGGGGTTCGTTTTCCTCATACGCTACAGAAAACGAACCCCGGAAATCTCAACATCAGGTCTTACACAACCCTGCCAAATTAATGAAAATGTTATAAATTTAAGGCTTTAGGACATATGTCCTTTCCGGAATTGGCGTCATCCTTTTAAATGGAATTCAGAATAGGAGGATGAACGATGAAAGGTGCTTTATTTTCACTACTCGGAGGCTTGTGCATCACGATGCAGGGCATCTTCAACGCGAGGATGAGTGATTCCATAGGCGGCTGGCATACCACTTCGATGGTCCATCTGGTCGCCTTCACGATATCCATTCTCGTTTATTTTTATGTCAGAGACGGAAAAGGGAAAAGCTTTAAAAGAGTACCCTTCCTTTATTTGATCGGAGGGACGTTCGGAGTGGTCGTCGTATTTGCAGAATTGACGGCCATCAAAATGATTGGGCCGGCCAGTGCCATCGCGATATTACTCGTCGCACAAATCGGTACGGCTTTTGTCATCGAATCGAAAGGCTGGTTCGGGGAGAACAAAGTTCCTGTGACGAAAAGGCAGGGAATCGGAATCGCTATGATGCTCGTGGGTGTCATCCTTTTCCAGTTGTAAAAAGGAGTTCGTTTTTATGAAAGAAAACAAAAAAATCAATCCACACCCTTATATCGAGAGGTACGATCTTGAGCGGATCTTTCCCGAAGAATTCATTCCAAAGGTCACCGTGTACACGTTCACGAAAGGTGACGTTTTATTTGCTCCAGGTGAAACGTTATACGATATGTATTTGCTCGTTGAGGGGAAGATTAAAATTTTCACCCTGACACCGGAAGGGAAGTCTCTCATCAACCGTTTCAAACGGCCGCTCGGAGTGGTCGGGGATGTGGAATATGTCAAAGGGAATTCGGTCATCAATTCTGTCGAGGCTGTATCTGATGGCGTGATGCTAGTTGCATCCTTTGAAGACTTGAAGGTTCTTGAAAGGAATCATCCGCCATTCATTCGTTTTTTACTGGAGACGGTGGCGCACAAGTTTTATTCTGAATCCCAGGCGTCGAGCCTGCATATGCTCTATCCTGTCGAAGTGCGGCTGGCCAGTTATTTCTTATCGATCTCCTCCGATGGGGAAGGGACCCTTTTTCATCAGGAGATGCGAACGGCGAATCTCACAGAGCTTGCGGAATGGGTGGGGACGAGTTACCGCCATCTAAACAGAGTGCTGAAAAAAATGGTATCTGATGAGATTATCGAACGGGCGAATGGGTCGATTAAGATTAAAGATTTGGAGAAACTCCGGGACCTTGCGAACGGAAACATCTATGAATAAGGAGGGATACAATGCTAGGCGTATTATTTTCAGTCGTGGCCGGCATTTTGATCAGTATGCAAAATGTCTTCAATGCACGTGTCAGTGAAAAAACAGGAGCATGGGCGACGACATCACTCGTGCTCGGCTTAGGGCTTGTCTGTTCACTGCCCGTCTTTTATGCTATGGAACAGAGAAGCTTGTTTGAATTCGGAGACGTAAACAAAATCTTTTTGTTCAGTGGTGTTTTCGGAGTAGGGATCGTATTCTGTCTCATGCGCGGGGTTACCCTGATCGGGCCCGCCTATGCGATTTCCATCGCGCTTATATCACAAATTGTCATCGCTTTTGTGATCAATACGGGAGGATGGTTCGGCTTCGATGCCTCCCCTCTTTCTGTGACGAAGCTCGTGGGCATTGCTCTGTTAATCGGTGGGGTGCTTGTGTACAAATTGGAAAAACCGCCTGTGGAAGAAGAACAAGAGGAAGTGGAACGATTGAGAGCGTGACCTCACTTAGAGGATCACGCTCTTTTTTTAGTTACATATTCTCCATCAGTTTCTTGGCAATTCGTTCATAATCATCCCGGTCGATGCCAGGTGCGAATTCTTCCGGCAGGTCATCGAGGTCAGGAATCGGGGCTCCTTTTGGTGTTCCTTGGATGACTTGCAGCGGCTGGCCGTTTTCGGGGTTCGTCCCTTTCCAGATCTTCTTGATTTCCTGGTAGTCATAATCGCTCCATGTGTAGAGAATGTTATCCAACCCCTGGTCGAGATAAGGGCGGGCATAATCGAACTTAGAGTTGTCGAGGTCAGGAACAGGAAGCATTTTTTTCACATCAACCCCTGTAGCGATCTCCAATGCTTTCGCATAAGCAAGGGCATGCGTGCCCCCTCGAACAAGTAAGTAGCCGATCATTTCACGTGCCGTGGGGTGATCGGTCATTTCATAGACCCGCATCTTATGTGTTCGTGCACCGAGTTCGAGAAAGAAGTTGTGTAAAAGGTCCAGCACCAGGTTGCCACTGGAAAAAACGTTGTCGCCCGTCCAGGCACGTCCCATGGAATCGCCGGGTAGCGCCGTTTGGGCTGTGGCGATGAATTGATAGGAATTCCTTTTGTTCAACCCATTTTGGAGGGGGGCGATATTGGGATCCCCGGTAAAAGTCACTCCGCGGGTGAGAAGGTTGATCGAATTGTTTACGAGTTCGACATGCCCGAACTCTTCTGCTGTAATACTTGCTACTAGATCGTAGAATGGACGGTGTTTTTTCTTTTGGCGAAAAGCGAAGGACTGAAACATGTAATTATTCAACGTAGACATTTCTCCGAACTTTCCACCTAAAAGTTCTTGAACGGCAGCAGCGGCATTCGCGTCGCCGTGTTCAGGAATCGTCAGAGCAATCTGCATCCGGTCGAGTCGCTTAAACATGACATCCTCCTTTTACTTGTATCGTTGATCAGGAAACACCCAGACGATCTGCTGGGTCCGTACGAAAAATGGCGTCCCACTCACCTCGACGACGATATGATCCGGCATGACTGTCTTCAACCCGCCGCGTACAGACCCTTGTGTCGTCTGGACGACGACAGGTGCGCCTTGAATGGACAAAAGCGTCTGGTACACATAGGGATCGATAGCGGAATTCATGGACACGTTTTGAGAATTCATTCGTTCTGCTCCCTTCACAGGTAGTCTCACTTAATGATGTATATGTACAAACCTCCTTTTTAGGCATCCTGGGCTGGAAAAAAGAGGCGGAGGTTTGTGTTTTCACCCTTTGGCTTTTGATATATTAGCGAGTTTCCAGGTTTTATTAGCAGGTTCTTGATTTTTATTAGCAGCTTTCCCACTTTTATTAGCGACTTCACTGATTATATTAGCAACTGGGCGATATGGTGATGATCTTCTATGAGCTCAGCGATAAGTATTTCTTCAGCACAAGGAGAGGCCAAATGTAGTTGTAGCTGTGATAGTAGATGTAAAAGTTTCCTGGAAGCCCTGCACCTGTCGGGTATTCGTTTGTCCAATCTTTCGTCTCCAGTTTTCGAAGCAAACAGGCGATGCCTTTTTCAATGCTCGGCGTCCGTTTTTCATGCACCATCATCAAGGCATCCAGCGCCCAGGAGGTTTGCGAAAGGGTGCTCTCTCCTAAAGGAATGTAGGTCTTCTCTTGATCACTTTTACACGATTCTCCCCATCCACCGTCTTCATTCTGAATGCTCTCAATAAATCGGACGCCTTTTTTGATGAAACGGTCATCCTTGCTTACTCCTACGGCCCGCATACCCGTGAGGGCGGCCCAGGTTCCGTAAATGTAGGTGATGCCCCAGCGTCCATACCAGGATCCATCGGTTTTCTGATGAGAGCGCAGCCAGCTCAAAGCTTTTTGAATACGAGGATCCGTCAAAGGGAAACGTGCATCGGTACCGAGGAATTCGAGGGTCCGGCCCGTCAAGTCCGCTGTGGAAGGGTCGATGCTTGCCGATTCCGCCCCATCCATGGGAACAAACGTCATGAGAGGGTTCGTTTTCCCTCTCTCGAAGGCAGGCCACCCTCCGTCTACATTCTGCATCGCGAGCACCCACTTCAAGCCCCTTGTGTAATGGCTTTGGAGAGAGGGGTCTTTTCGCAGGGCCCGTAAAGCAGCGGTCGTATCATCGACGTCGGGGTGAATACTGTTGCTTTTGGAAAATCCCCATCCCCCTGGTTCTGTATGGCTGGTCGTTACCATCCAGTCTCCGAATTTGGTCTGTTGGTGTTTCAAGAGAAATTGTTCGGCTTCATGTAGAGGGACATCCGATGCGGGACGCACTTGAAGGGCATGACTCAACAGTGCCGTATCCCATAGATCGGAAGGTGAGTTTTGGATATGGAGGCCACGTCCTGTAGAACAGGCATGCCGGATCAGCCCCTGGATGGCTTTTTTGATGATGGGATCGTGTTTTTGATACCCACAGCTCACTAGGGCATAAATCATATAAAAAGTGGAAGTGAAATAGCTGTATAAGGTTCCATCCTTCTCGATCCGCTGCAGCATGTAGGTAAGCAGACGCTGCCTTGAGAGCAGATAGAGTTTGTGAGGGAGGCCGGTCAGGGATTTGACCGCTTCCTGGACACTTGTCAATAAGGACCGGCTTTCCTCAGGGATCAGCTCTTGATCTTCTCGAATGAAACAGTCACTCATATCGGAAATGCTTTTGTTTTTCATTACGAAAGGTTGATCGGATAAGAGAAGGAGCGGTGCCATGTGCACACGGGCGTAACTACTGAAATCAAAAAAAGATATGGGAGAGGAAGGGGGCAGCAATATGACGTGAACAGGCAAGTGGAAAAGATTCGGCCATGGATACTGTCCGTGGATAGCCAATGTGATCTTGGTTAGAGAATGTGCACGATTCAGCCCGCCGTGCTTTCTTATGAATGTTTTGGCTTTCTGGATCGGGAGGTCGTCATTTGAATAGTATCCAGCATAAAGAAGGGCAAACACCGCTTCGATCGTTGCAGAAAGGTCTCCTTCATCGTCGGCGTAGAGTTTCCAGTACCCCTGTTCGTTTTGAAGAGAAGAGAGCCGCTCACACAACTGGTTGGTCAGCTCTTTTTCCTTTGTAAAAGCTTGAAGCAAAAGAATCATCCTAGTATCGGTGATCAAACTGTTTTCAAAACAAAAATGAAAACGCCCGTCAACAGTCTGGTGTGCGTGAATCTCAGCTGTCAGTTGGGCTATGGCTTCATTAACCCTTTCGTTCACAATGATTCACCTTCTTTTCATTCATCCTACTTTTTTTATATGAAGCGGCTGCTTCATTCAGAAGAAGCTCTTTTCGCATAAAAAACGAGCTTCCAAGATAGAAGCTCGCTTTCCATTATTTTATATTCTCTCTGATATACTTAATGATTTTTCTGATTTCATCAGGGTGTGGTCGGCCGAATGGACTTGTTTGTCGCTGCTGATAAAGGA
Source organism: Halobacillus faecis (assembly GCF_007991335.1). Classification (GTDB taxonomy): domain Bacteria; phylum Bacillota; class Bacilli; order Bacillales; family Halobacillaceae; genus Halobacillus; species Halobacillus faecis. Next base: position 154,962 of record NZ_BJYD01000004.1, read on the forward strand.
CGCGCCCTTGTTCGTCGGTCAAAAAGTAAGCAGGTTCCCCGTGCGTTCCGTGGTCCTCATAAGGAGCATGCTCATCATGATAATGAACATGGTAGTTGGAAAGGAACTCCAGGTTCTCATCCATCAAGACCGGGAAAGTGAAGTCATGCTCACTCACCATTTTTTCTAAACTGTCCTTGCTTTCGTGAGTAATCGCGGCGAATTTGATGTCGTGTTCCTCAAAGTAACTCAACGTGTTTTGGAATTCATCCAGCTCACTCATGCAGACAGGGCACCACGAACCGCGGAAGTACACGAATAAGTACCAGTGGTTATTTCCTTTGAGGTCTTCGGAAAAATGAAACTCTTCTCCCTGTACAGAAGACAGTTTAAAGTCAGGCGCATGTTGATTTAATTTAAAGCTCATAAAATGACACTCCCTTTTCTTTTTTTTTATCGTCCATACATTCCCATACCCTTTTCTAGGCAAAAGTAATGATTTTTTCAACCATCCACTAATCTGGATGTGTTGATCCGATGAGGAACATTTCATTTGAGGATTCACACGTGTGGGATCGAATGGGTTAGGTAGAGGGGTTGATCCGTCTTCAGGGGTAAGGCCTAGAGCTGTATAGGTTATTTAGAGAATGAATACCCATATTTTGGTATAATGTAGTGGGAGGTGGTGACAAGGTGAAAGCAGTTCTTTGGATCATTGGAAGTATAGGGACAATCGTTGTAGCCATGATTTTACTTTTCATTTATGAAATGACTCCAAATGCAAGTATGGAAACGAAGGCGAAAGACATAGGGGAGGATTACATACAAAAACATTTTGATGGGCAGGCGGAAGTTTATGATGTGCTCTATGACAATATGGGGAACTTTGAGTTCGATTACGCTGCAAAAGTAACGCACAAGTTATCCGGGGTAGATTTTTTAATCTATGAAACGGCGGATTCCCGTGTTTTGAAAGATACGTATGCGAGCAGTTATTATGAAAGTCAAATAGAGGGTGGTCTAGAGCCATTTGTCAAGAATATAGAAGGTGTGGTTTCTCATATGGTTCATATCTCAGATGTTCCGGGAAAGTATCAGGGGACGGATGTGCTGCCGGAACTCAATGACTTGAATCTTGTTCCCAATATCATTATAGATTTGGAACGAGGGGCGAAGGCGGATGATCAAGAAACGATGGAAGATCTCTTCGTGTTTATGAAAGAAAAACTGCAGATTGAACATGGAGGTGGTCGCTTTGTGTACGATCCGTCTTCGGGAGATGAGATGCTCCAAATGGGTTATTAAGGATAGGGATGGAAGGAATTTTAAAGGTTATTCGTTTGCATACTTAGGAAAGCTGGATAGGAGGATGTTATGAAAAAAGTGGTTTGGATTGTTTTCTTCATCATTTGTGCAGGGTGTCAGGCGACAGAAAATGAGGAGCCCGCTGTCCCTACGAAAACCGAGGAGTTTGAAGTTGGTTCCTACACAATGAGAGGAATCCCTGACAAAGTTGCGTTTATCGATGCCCCATGGATGGAAGGGGCGGTGCAGAAGTTCATGTGGCATTTTTGGGGAAGCGAAGATGAACTGACAGGACCGTTCAAAGTCACAGGTACTCATATTAACACGGGTGAAACAGTAACCGTTTTTGAGGCCGCAGAGATTGCTGGCCCGGTGAATGGCGCAGATGCGTCTCTTCCATCAAATATGTCTTTACCTAAGAGTGGGGACTGGAAGTTGCAAACGAGTATGAATGGGGAACCGTTTGGGACGATCCTTGTAGAAGTGAAGGAATAAAGGAGGGGGCCATGTGGAAACAGCAGCCATCGTAATCGTGATCGCTATCGCCGTTCTGCTGGATTATTTTTGGTTCGATTATGATCGTAAGCGTTGGGGATGGATGAAAAGTTGGACGCGCATTCAAAAAGGTTTATTCCTGGCGAGCTTCTTCGTAGCGGCCACGGTCATTTATATCGGCATGAGTCTTTAAGGTTAATAGAAAGGTTTTTACTAATGAGAATCTTATTAGAATTGTTACGGATCGTATTCCTATTCATCTTCGGAGGTGCGCTGGTCTGGGTGATCCTTGGTCCGATCTACAACGTTCATCCTTCATCTGGAGGGTACCAATGGCTCGGCGCAATCGGCGTGTTTGGATTCCTATTCGTCATGTATAGAAATCGCTGGCAGTTTTCCGGCTGGTACAAGGGAAAAAGAAAAAAGAAACTTTCCGGAAGGGTGACTAGAGTCATTTTGGCGGGGGCGGCGGTGCTTTTAGCATCTCCATGGGTAATCGCCGTCGTCGATTATTGAGGAGGGAAAAGGCATGACAAGTAACCGAATGATTGAATTGCAGACCACAGAGGAAATTCACGCAGCGTATCCTGTTATGAAGGAATTGAGGTCTCATTTAAGTGAAGAACAGTTTGTGGAATTGGTCGAAGAGGCCATGGATGTGGACCGCTATCATCTTTTTGCTCTATATGCGGGTGAAGAGATGGTTGCCGTTACAGGGTTCAAAGAAATGACGACCCTGTATTATGGCCGTTTCGTCTGGGTTTGTGATTTGGTGACATCTTCTCGTCATCGCTCGCAAGGGTATGGCGAGGAGCTGCTGTCTTTTGTTGAAGATTGGGCACAAGAACGCGGGCTGGGAAGTGTCGCTCTCTCTTCTGGAATCAGTCGTCTGATGGCCCACCGTTTTTATGAAGATAAAATGGATTATGAGCGGGTCAGTTATGTTTTCAAAAAGGCCTTCACGGAAGGTTAAGGCAGGTGCAGCTGGTGCTCATGGTCATCTGACTGCTTCTCCGTACACCTGTCATAAGCTGTATCAGGAGTGCCAATGGGAGAACGGATCTCGTTTTTCCCTTGGCTACGTTCTGACTCTTGTTTCCCGGTTTGCTTTCATTTGGGCACGGGCGTTTCACCCTGTGCAAATCATCACGATATTTCCGTCAGGGTCCTGGATATTAAAAAAAGAAACATCGTCAAATCTCTGAATATCACTCTTGATGGTGTATCCAAGCTGCTCCACGAAGCGGTAGGAGGCATCGATATCCTCCGTATGAAAATTGAATAAGGGATGAGACGATGGTGCAACGTGTTCCAAGCCAGCATCAAGAGTGACGCCCGTAGGAGTCGTCATTGGCAGATTGTAAACAGGAGGTTGGACATTTTCTTCAGAAAAAGGTTCCCCAATCAGCTCACTGTACCATCGAGCGGAGCGTTTGAGATCAGTGACAGGAATGAAAGTCGTATGAAGGCGGTTCACAATGGGACTTTTCAAATCGTTCCCTCCTATAACTTTATATTTCTACCATAACATGAAAAGGTATCATTTCTCCGGTTTATGTCAAAGGCTTCTTAGAAGATGTTTACCTATGGAAGGGACTTGGAGTCGTGACATTTCAGGAAGCCTACCATTTGTGGAAGGGTCAGGTTCAACTTCCTTTGGAACGTTAGGAAACGGTACGGACTTGACTCTGTGGTGCACCCCACGGTTTACTGTAAGAAGTGGGAGGAAACATCATGTATAAAATCAGCGAATTTTCACAACTGACCGGGCTCAGTAAAGAAACACTCCGGTACTATGCAGAAGTCGGCCTGCTTGAGCCTGCCTACATCCATCCGGATAACCACTACAGGTATTATGATGATGGCAGTTATTTTTTGGCGCTCCTGCTGGGCAAACTACGGGGGCTTGGTTTCACCATTCAGGAAATGAAAAAAGTGATGAAGGATGAATCCTTCTTACAACTGGAAGCATTGCTACTTGAAAAACGGAAAAAGATTCATGATGAAATGCAGGTGCTGCAAGAAAGGCTGGCGGACATTGATGCATTTTTAGAATCTGGCAGGGAGGAAGACCAATGATCCAATGGGAAAATGACAGAGTGATTGCCGCACCAATTGACGAAGTCTGGGAGCTTTTCAGAGATTACAACATTAAGCGGATCATGCCTAAAGTCGAAGAGCATGAACTGATTGAGAAAACGGAAAAGGAAGTAGGGGCCAAACACCGCCAAACGTACCGGGAAGGGAAGCGTCTGGAAACTTACACGGTGGAGACGCTCGTTTATGAAGAAACACCGGAACGCAAGCATAAAAAAATCGCTTTCGTCATAGGGAAAGCGTTTGAAGTGACGGCTTCCTTTTTATTGGAGAAAGTGGATGACGAACACACAAGGCTTACGTATTCTGGACAGAACAAAGGGGTGAACTTCGTCGGTAAGGCTATGATGAAACTGGCCAACAAAAAAGGAAATGAGCGTGTCGTCGAAGAATTCCTGGATCGTGTTGAAAAAGAAGCCACGCATACGAACGTATAAACGTACCCGTCGAACGACGGGTTTTGTTTTGTCTCCTCCACTATATGGAAATGTGGACACGTATGATTTTCTCTGATCCTGCATAGAAATGGTTATAGTTTGGAGAAGGGGATGAGGTGTATGAGTCAGATTCCATATGGCTATGGATACCCGCAAGCAAGGGCGATTAGAAGTGCTGAGCAAAACACCGAGGACATTTTGGAAGGAATCAAAAAGAAGGATGTGGCCGTTCAAATTTTTCGTCAGTTGGCTGAAGTTGCTCCAGATGAGTCCTATCAGATCGAAATCCAACAAGCATTAGAGAATGAGCAGAGGCATTTGAATCATTTCAAGAATTTATATACATCATGGACAGGTGAGCAGCCTGAATATGAAAAAGAAGACACGGACTTCCGGACGTTTGAAGAAGGATTAAGAGCGGGCTATGATCATGGCGTGGAAGAATTTGAAATGTACCAAAAAGCGTACTTAAAAAACCAGGGAAATCAGCTGGGGGACGTATTCTACAGAGCCTGTCACGATAAGGCTGTCACGACCAACCGAATCGTCGCTTTCTCCCGGGGGGAAGGCCGGATTGTCATCAAAGATTATGGCGGGCAGCCGTTCGTTCTCAATATTGAAGAAGCGACGACGCAAAACCGTACCTTCCGGACAGCTTTATGGACGGGAGACCATCTCCAAGTGACTTTGATGAGTATAGCGGTAGGGGATGATATCGGTTTGGAAGTCCACCCTGATGTGGATCAGTTTTTAAGAATTGAGCAAGGGCAGGGCCTCGTCCAAATGGGGGATACGAAAGATCAGTTGACCTTCCAGCAGCAAGTATCGGATGACTTTGCCATCATGGTGCCTGCAGGGAAATGGCACAACCTGACTAATACAGGTCAGCAGCCTTTAAAACTGTATTCCATCTATGCACCGCCAGAGCACCCTTTCGGAACCGTTCACAAAACGAAAGCAGATGCAATGGCTGCTGAGGAATCATAAGCACGTTGCAGGGCATGGTGTTGTAGTCGAGCGAGTCACCTATGTGTTCACACATGACCTGGAGACCAAATTGTAGAGAATTTGGTCTTTTTTTTATAAATGCACTCATGATTATGGGGAGGAAACGGGATGAGCTTAACGAATCTTGATGAATAAAAGGATCGTTATTATTTGATTTTGAAAAGGTCGTGTTCATAAAAGGGATAAGATGTTAGTTACGGGGGTGCTTACATGGTCACAGCATGGATAGGAAGTATCACGTTATTGGGCGTGGCCATTTTATACGGGTTGTTAGCTTTAGGTTCGCCCTATGGAGAGTTTGCTATGGGTGGAAAATATCAAACCTTACCGAAAAAGATGCGCCTCGCCTGTGTGCTATCCCTATTGATTCAATTGGCTGCCATCCTGTTTCTTTTGCAAATGGGAAATGTCTTATCCATCGTTTTCCTAGCCCCCATGGCAAAAGAAGTGTGTTATTTCTTCGCGCTCTATTTATTTCTGAATACAGTCCTGAATGCTTTTTCTAAAAGTAGGAAGGAAACGTTTGTCATGACACCTTTATCTTTCATTGCAGCGGTCTGCTTTTTCCTCACGGCGTGGAATGGGTAGTGTGGCTGTTTCCTGTTCACGCAGAGACTTTTAAGGTCCAAATTTGCTGATCTGTTTTTACGTCCCGTTTCACATCCAACCGCCTGTATTGTGCAACTCCTTGTAATTCTCCACGTTTATAGATAGAAAAAAATGTGCGCCCCTGTCATACTAAGGATAACGAATATTTTCAGGGGATTTACGGGCAAAGTGTTCATTATAATCGCCCGTGAACGTTGGAGGAGGGATTGGTATTGGTATCAATTGTCATCTGGACGGTGATTTTTTTATTCATCGTGCAATTATGTCTTGTAGGTGCGCTGGTCGTTTCAAAGATACAAAGTTTGAAAGAAGAAAAGCTCATTTCGAGATACGTGGAAGAATACGAAGAGCCGTTTTTTCATTATTTGGAAAGGGAGACAGAAGAATGTCCGGATCTCCCCCGCGACATCCGTGATCGTGTGCTGATTGTTGAGCAGTTGTTGAATCGTTTCGTGGATCAGACTAGAGTGGAGATCGAATATACGAGACTTCAAGAAACGGCCCATACATACCTCTCTCGTTCATACCGTCTTTTTTTGAAAAATGGGAGTTGGGCCCAGCGGGTGAACACCCTCTATTATATAGAGGATTTTGATATGGTTGATTTAAAACAAGAGGTTTGGCAGTATTTCAGCCGGCTCTCTGTACTGGACGAAGAATACAGACAGGCGGTGAGGGTGCTTGCTTCCTTTCAGGACGAACGAGTCATTCGTTTGCTGCTGAATTCGGAAATGATTCCGCAGCGTCTTGTCAAACAAGTCCTGCGCCGGTTCCAAGACGACCTTTTCCAACAGATGGTGATGGTGATCGAGGATGAACCAGGGCGAGTTCCCAGTCAGGTGCATCTGGCTGTTGTTGCTTACTGTGGGGAAAGAGGGTCGTTGGATGACCTACCTTTCATTGAGCGTATGCTCCAATTTCCATCCAAAGAAATCCGTCTTAAAGCCCTTCGGAGCTTAATGGAATTGAAAGCCTGTACCGATCCGGAAAAGCTGACTAGGTTCTACCTGTCAGATATTTGGGAAGAGCGGATGTATGTGGCAAAAATAGCGGGTCGTCTGAAGTGGGAATCTGCCCAGGATCCTCTGCTCAAACTTGCTGGAGACTCTCACTGGTGGGTAAGGTATGCGGCTTGTGAAGCGATGAAGAACCTGCCTGATGGGCATCGTTTGCTTGAATATACATACAACCATCATGAGGATAAATTTGCCCGATCGATGGCAAGGCAGCATTTGACAGTGAAAGTGGGTGAAGCCATATGAGTGTGGATTTTTTGTATAACACGTTAGAAATGATGGGGTATCTCGTCATTATTTACATGATTGTCGTAGCCGTTGTCTATCTTACGTTATTTTTAATCGCAAGTCCCCATATCCGGAAAGAGAAGGGCCTTCATAGAGAAGAACTTATTGAAGATACGGCTGTCAATACAGATACATTTCCAGTTTCCGTCCTCGTCCCCGCCTATAATGAAGAGGTCGGTGTCGTGAGCACAGCCCGGTCGATGCTGGCCTTGAATTACCCTCAGTCCGAGGTCATCGTCATTGACGATGGTTCGAAGGATGAAACGGCTGCGCGCATGATCGATACGTTCGCCATGGAACCAATGGAACTCGCCGTCCGTCGTCACTTCAAAACCCAGGACATTCTAGAAGGGTATCAGTCGACGACCCACCCGAACCTCTATCTACTGAGAAAAGAGAATGGAGGAAAAGCGGATGCTCTCAATGCAGGAATCAATTTTTCCAAGTATCCTTATTTCGCAGCGATCGATGGCGATTCCATTCTGGACCGTGATGCACTGTTGAAGACGATGAAACCGATCATCGATTCCAATGGGACCGTTACAGCGACTGGCGGGACGGTGAGAATCGCAAATGGTTCCAAAATCATTAAAGGGGTCGTCAAGCGAATCGGTTTACCGAAGCAGCCGATGCTTCTCATGCAAATCGTAGAATATTTCCGAGCTTTCTTAATTGGAAGACTGGGTCTTTCCAAATTGAACATTCTTTTAATCATCTCAGGAGCCTTCGGTGTTTTTGAGAAAAATCGCGTCATTAAAGCGGGAGGCTATGATCCGAATACGGTCGGTGAGGATATGGAGCTCATTGTGCGGATCCACCGGTCGCTCAAAGATGAAAAGTCACGCCAGAGGATCGAGTATATCCAGGATCCGGTCTGTTGGACAGAAGCTCCTTCGACCTTTTCTTCTCTGAGAGCGCAGAGGAAGAGATGGCAGAAAGGACTTGCGGAAACTCTGTGGAAACACAAAGAAATGATCTTTAACCCCCGGTACAAGGGGATCGGCATGTTTTCACTTCCTTATTATCTATTTGTTGAATTACTGAGTGCGATTTTTGAAGTGATCGGATACTTCATCATCATTTCAGGTGTTTTCTTTTCTTTTGTATCGATCGAAATCACCATTGTCGTCGGTTTGTTGACGGTCTTTTATGGTTCGATGATTTCCTCTCTCGCCGTCTTATTAGAAGAGTGGACCTATCATAAAAACCCTGATCCTAAGAGCGTCATTCTCTTGTATCTATGGGCTCTCTCGGAAAGTTTCTGGTACCGGCCTCTTTTGGTTTGGTGGAGATGTGAAGGGTTGTTCCTGTTTCTCACAAAAAGGAAAAGCTCGTGGGGGAATATGAATAGAAAAGGTCTATCGCAGGAATATTAGTTTCTCTTGGAATCTTCAAATCTAGAATAAGTGCACAGGTTCCTAGAGGAAATGACTTCTGGTATGGAGAATCTATACACGAAAGGAGGTCATGTCATGGAAGTGAATATTGTTACTTTACCCGCTTTCAAGGTAAGAGGGCGAAAATGGGAAGGAACTTATCAACAAGTCCCTGGATTAAAAGAAGTGATTAAAAAGGTGGAAAATGAAAAAGAAGAAATAAATCCTATGGACCCGGATTATCAATGGGGGTTATCGGTTCATACGATTGAAAATGGCTTTGTCCATTTCAGCGGCTTCGAGGTGGAAGATGCGAACACTCAAGAAGATTATGAGGAAATGAACGTACAGTTCCATACATATATGAACGTTCATCATCCGAAAGGCAGAGATATTGGTGAAACCTATGCATCGATCTACCAATGGTTCAGAGATGGAAATGCGAAGCCCTACCTTGAGCCGGCAACGAACTATTATGATGGGCTGCCATTAAAATTCGAAAAGTATCCCGTCGACCGGGATTTTGATGATCCTCATTTTGATATTTACATTCCTATACAAGCGTAAAATAAAAAGAGCCCGCTCGGGGCTCTTTTTTAATAGACTTTATCTCCATTGAAGATGGAATTTTTAACGATGACATAGTCGACGTGCCGGATACTGTCAAGGTCTGTGCCACCAGCGTAACTGATTGCGGACTGCAGGTCCTGTTCCATTTCTGTCAGTGTATCTTGAAGGGCACCTTTATGTTCGACAAACATTTTCTTGCCTTCTACGTTCTTCTTTTCTCCTTTTTGGAACTCAGAAGCAGAGCCGAAGTATTCCTTGTAAAGCTTGCCGTCTCTTTCAACTGTGTCACCAGGAGACTCTTCGTGACCGGCGAAAAGAGAGCCAATCATGACCATCGTCGCGCCAAAACGGATGGATTTGGCGATGTCGCCATGAGTGCGGATACCGCCATCAGCGATGACAGGTTTGCTTGCCGCTTTCGCACACCAGCGCAGTGCGGCCAACTGCCAGCCTCCTGTACCGAATCCGGTTTTGATTTTCGTGATGCACACTTTTCCTGGTCCGATTCCTACCTTGGTTGCGTCCGCTCCTGCGTTTTCCAGTTCACGGACGGCTTCAGGTGTTCCGACATTTCCAGCGATCACAAACGTTTCCGGCAAATGTTGTTTGATGTGTTGAATCATTTCAATGACAGCTGTGGAATGGCCGTGGGCGATATCGATCGTGATGTATTCAGGGACCAGTTCCTTCGTCGCTAACATCTGAACAAACTCATATTCCTCCGGCTTCACACCAACACTGATGGAAGCGATCAATCCTTGTGCGTGCATCTTTTCGACAAAAGACAAACGAGTTTCCGGCTCAAAGCGGTGCATGACATAGAAATAACCTTCTTGTGCTAATTGAGTTGCGATCGTTTCATCGATGATCGTCTGCATGTTGGCAGGGACGACAGGAAGTTTGAATGTATGGTTGCCGAGCTTTACGGACGGATCACAGGCCGAACGGCTGTTTACGACACATTTTGCGGGAATCAGTTGAATATCTTCATAATCAAATACGTTTTCCATGGATTTCACTCCTAAAAACCGAATATTTTAAGGTTAGTTAATTTTATTGTTCGTACATTTGTAATTTACCTTATCTTTGTTCCGTTGTCAAAGGTTCATGGTAAAATGATGAAAAAAGGGGGAGAAAGTATGTTTGTACATAAGATTGATCATGAGCTATCACTTAAACTTGCAGGTCCAGAGGATGCGGAAGCACTATTTCAACTGACAGACGGTTCACGAATATATTTGCGTGAGTGGCTTCCATGGCTTGATTCTACGAAAACAGTGGAAGATACGAAATCATTCATTCAATCTGGGAGGCGAGGATTTTCAGAAAACAAAAGCATGACGACTATGGTAATCTATAATAGCGTCATTGTTGGTACCGCAGGGTTTAATGAAATCGACCACACCAATAAAATCGTCAAAATCGGTTACTGGCTCGGGCAGGAATTCCAGGGGAAAGGAATCATGACCCGGGTGGCGAAAGCTTTGACGGATTATGCCTTATTGGAAATGAACATGAACCGAGTGGAGATCGGTGTGGCCGAAGGCAATGAAAAGAGCGCGGCCATTCCTAAGCGTCTTGGGTTCAAGGAGGAAGGAAGAATCAGGTGTGCAGAATGGTTGTATGACCATTATGTCGATCACACGATTTACGGAATCTTAGCGGATGAATGGCAGAAGTAGAATATTCGGATTTTAAATAAAGAGAAGTAGAGGGATAGAGATGGAAAAGCACTACAATAGAAAAATCATACTCGTTACATTCATGATCGGCGCATTTTTTGCCGTTCTGAATGAGACGCTGCTTAATATTGCACTCACAGAACTGATGGAAGTGTTCGGGCTGGATGCGCCTACGGTCCAATGGATGGCGACCGGGTTCATGCTGGTGATGGGGGTGTTGATGCCGGTTTCTGCGTTACTGATTCAATGGTTCACGACGAGACAAATGTTCATCGGGGTCATGACGGTGTTCTTAGCAGGAACGATCATCGCAGCATCGGCTATGAATTTCCCGATGCTTTTGACAGGACGGATGATTCAAGCGGTGGGAACCGGTTTATTGATTCCAGTCATTATGAACGCATTATTACTGCTTTATGAACCGGCAGTCCGTGGCCGGGTCATGGGGACGTTTGGTCTTGTCATCATGTTCGCCCCAGCCATCGGCCCTACGCTTTCCGGTGTCATCGTAGACTTCCTGGGCTGGAGATGGTTGTTCATCACCGTCATTCCGTTTGCTGTGTTTTCCATATTATTTGCTGTTAAGTTTTTGGAGAATGTAGGAGAAGTGACTCGTCCGAAAGCGGACATCATTTCAATCGTACTATCATCCGTTGGAATCGGCGGGATCGTCTACGGGTTCAGCAGCGCTGGGGAAAGTGGAGAAGGATTCTCTTCGATCAATATCATCATCATTTTAAGCATCGCTTTTCTCAGTTTAATTTTATTTGTCCTTAGACAATTGAAATTAGAAGAACCGTTATTGGACGTTCGAGTGTTTACGTATACAAGCTATGCGAGAGGAATTACGATTTTCGTCATCGTCATCATGGCGATGTTCGCGTCGGAAATCGTCATGCCGATGTATTTGCAGGGGCCACTAGGATTCTCAGCCAAGACCGCGGGGTTATTGCTGCTTCCTGGTGCTTTACTCAATGGCTTGATGTCGCCGGTCATGGGTACACTTTTTGATAAGTTCGGTCCAAGGAAGTTGATCATTCCAGGTACATTGGTCCTTGTCGGTGTTATGATTTTCTTCAGCAATATCAATCCTTCCATTCCGGTTTGGTCCTTTATTCTTGCTTATGTGTTACTGATGCTTGCGGTGTCAGCGGTTCTTATGCCGTCACAGACCAATGCGTTGAATGAGCTGCCTAAGCATTTGTATCCACACGGGACGGCGATTGCCAATACGCTGCAGCCGATTGGAGGAGCGCTTGGCGTTTCCATTTTCGTAAGCATTATGAGTCAGGGCGAGAGAAGCTATTTGAATAATGTCTCAGGTGACGTGACAGGCGAAGTCATGGATCGTGCCATGACTGTTGGAGTTCATCACGCCTATTGGTTTGCTTTAGGTCTTGCGATTCTCACATTCGTCGTTGCTTTGTTCATTAGAAAAGCCGTGGCTCCGGATTATTCACCAGAACAGCAATCATAGAGAAGCAGGACCTTTCCGCTGGAAAAGGTCCTGCTTTTTTATGCTTTCATGCGTTTGATAAAGGATTCGAGCGGCTCACGAGACTGGATGTTTTCATTGCATTTTTTACTGTTATGACAGATATAATTGCCGCGGCTGATCGTTTCTTCATCATTTTTCCCTTTAAAGGTAGCCGTGAACATGCCCACCTTTTCATGCTCGTGGCAAATTGAACAAATACTCTTTTGTTGAAACGGTTTGTAGTGGCCGTACACCCCTGTTAACTCACCATCCACTGTCGTAATGATGTATTTTCTGTTTGCTGACGCACCGTTCCATCCAATATAGGAGAGCTCTGCCCATTCTTCGTCAGGGATTGTAGGCACTCTCAGTTTTTTCACTTTAGGGAACAACGTTTTGATATCGGATTCAGAGAGCTTTGGAAAAGGCACAACATACTGCTTTAAGCGGGAGAAGTAAAGGATCGCATCGGTTTCATCTTTGACATCACTCGCTTGGGCAATCAGTTGTTCCTGCTCTGGTGAAAGCTCTGTAAACAAATCCAACACTTTTTCGTTCGTGATCGATTGCAGGGCCTGGGTGACAGAGGCGTCATTTGTTGTCATATGACCATTCAACAGGCTGTGCGCCTGATTCTTTATAAAATGATATTGATCAGAGCGGATAAATCGTTCCATAAGTAAACCCCCGTTTTTATTTTCTTCTTATTATTTCAGAGCACGTCTTTTCTATCAAACGTTATGCCTTCCCTGTTCTTGTTCATGACTGAGCGGCAAACCGGGCACCCGAACGATTCGGCTTTGTTCCAGGTACACACTCCTTATGTTGAGATACCATTTATGGTCGCTCGGAAGTCGGTACCAGGTACCAAAAAACGGTGAAAAAATGAAACGCTCTCAAGTGTGCGATCGTAAAGGTACTTGTAAGATCGGGGAGGGATAGAAAGATGTCGTGGAAACAGACAATGGTGGAAACAGCCCGTGGAACCTTTGAAGTTTTTGAAAAAGGACAAGGATCTCCGCTTGCTGTCACCCATTTGTATTCAGAGTTCAACGAAACCGGGGACTATTTTGCAGAAGCTTTTGTGGAGAGTCAGACGGTCTATTTAATCAACTTGAAAGAGTGTGGTCGGACAGACAAGGCATCATCGCCTCATGAATTGACGATGCTTGAGAGTGTCTTAGATCTTGAAGCGATCCGAAAAGCATTGGGTTTTGAGTGTTGGAGTTTTGCGGGTCATTCTACTGGCGGGATGTTAGCGGTCGTTTACGGGATCTATTTTTCAGAAAGCCTGGAAACTCTAGTTATTGCCAATGCCGCCGCGCGAGAGTATATGACTTTTTCAGAGGATTGTATCTACAATGAAGCTCACCCGGAATTTGATCATATGCAATCGCTGATCGAGCAGTTGAAAAATCAGGATCTCTCTGAGGAAAGAAGAAGAGAACTAACGGTCGAACGGACAAAACTTTCTTTGTGGAAACCACAACATTATGAGCACTATTTTAACCGACCGATTTTAAAGAAGATGTCAGCGGTCCGAATGAACTTCTTTGCCCGGGAGCTTCATACGTTTGATGTGACAAGGAAGTTAGGTCTCATCACTGTAAAAACGCTGGTCATATCCGGAAAGCACGATGTTCAATGCCCGCCCTCTTATTCTGAGGAAATCGTGGAGAGTGTACCAGGTGCTATTCATCTCCGGTTCCATCAAAGCAATCACTACCCACACCTGGAAGAGGAGCAGAAGTTTAACCAAGTCATCCGTGCCCACTTTGACTAGTTTGATTGGGGAGTGGTAAAGTTACTTTTGATGATAGCGTTTTAACAAGGAAGGAGATTACGAATGCATCAGGAAAAACAACAGAGAAAAAGTGATTTTGCAAAGTTCAAAGAACTATGGTTTCTTTTGTTTATGCTGTTGTTCACTCTTTTTCATAACACGATGGTCATCCTCGTTGGTGAGGGATGGAGCTTCATTGGTTACAGCATCCTGTTTCTAGTGATGTATGCTTTGTTCCGCTGGCTGCGGAAAGTCGTCGTGTTCATGAGAAAACCACTGTCATGGGGGTCTCTGATCGGCTTTTACATTGCCGGTGTCTTCGTGCTCGGGGCATTATTGATCCCATGAATGAAAAGGGAGAGGGGATCATGGGGATATTCAAAGTGGTCCAGTGAAGTTCAGGAATATCTCTACACTTCGACACTTGAATGATGGGGGAACAACATTCACCCAGGTTACATAGGAAAGGGCATCACCTTACATAGATCGATATCAAGACTTTTTTAATAGAGTAAAGGGTTTGTATCTATTCCTTAAGGAGAGGATTTGTAGATGGATTACGTCAAAGAGCTTCGAAAAGAAGTCGGAACAAGGCCGTTGATTCTACCTGGGGCTGTCGTCATCATCGAGAATGATCGACAGGAAATTCTTCTGCAACACCGCAAGGACGGTGGGTGGGGGCTTCCGGGTGGTTTAATGGAGCTTGGAGAAAGCTTGGAGGAAACCGCACGCAGGGAAGTGAAAGAGGAAACAGGCCTCAAAATCGGTGAGCTTGAACTTTTGGATATCTTCTCAGGTAAGGACTATTTCTTTAAGGTTTCCAATGGGGATGAACTGTACTCTGTGACTGCTGTCTACAAAACGGATGAATATGAAGGGGTGATAGAGGTGGATGGAGAAGAATCACGGGAAGCCACCTTCTTTCCCATGAACCAGATGCCCGTAGGCTTAACAAAGGAATACCATGAATATCTACAACCATACTTGAAAAAACATGAATGACGGGGGATTATATGCTGGAATTTTTCATGCTGATCATCACAGCGGTTTTGGTAGCTGGATATATTTATGTGATTTATAAGAAGAGGAAAAATCTGAAAGGAGATTATGGATGGAAGAGCTATGTCACACCAGGGGCTTTTGTTGTCGCACCGATCGTAGCTCTAGGGTCCTATTTGTTTGAGTTTGGAGGTATCATCACCTGGTTCATTCTCGGAATCTGCTTTATGACCGGTGCTTTCTTTACAAAATACCTGCCTGAACCAAAAGAAGGCTGACGGACAGAAACAGCAACCTTACAAGGGTTGCTGTTTTTTTATGATCCCAAAGCATATGAACATAAATGGGACAGGAAAAGAAATAATAAAAGAGAGGAGGAATACGCTTATGAATGAGTGGTTGGAGTTCATCGGAACAGGAGTCACCGTTTTTATAACCCTATACGTTTTAGCAAGAATCCTAAGCAAAAAGTTAATTTCACAAATGACGCTTTTTGACTTTATCGCCGGCATCACCCTTGGCTCCATGACAGCAACAACTTTTCTCTCTGATAATGTGACGCTTGCGAGAGGCGCACTTGGACTGCTTACCTTCGCTGCCCTTGTCCTTCTCATCGACTATCTCACACTTAAAAGTCTGGCGATCAGGAAACTTGTGAATAGCCAACCCACTGTGTTGATGGACAATGGGAGAATCATTATAAAAAACATGAAAAAAGTGCGTTTCAACGTCGATGAACTTATTGCTGAATTAAGGAAAGCCGGAGTGTTCCAATTTAGTGATGTGCAGACTGCCATTTTGGAAACGGACGGATCCGTAAGCGTTTTAAGAAAAGCGCAGTTTTCCCCTATCACACCCCTTGATCTGAAGCTTGACCCTCATCCGGTGACGTTTTCCCATGTTGTCATGGTGCAGGGGAAAGTACTTCCTGATCAGTTGAATGCAAGTGGATACAGTGAAGCCTGGTTGGAAGATCGGTTGCAGTCCCATGGCGTGTCTAACCGGAAAGACGTCCTCGTTGCCCAGGTCAATACGGACGGAACTTTATTTATTGAAACAATGAAATAGGTATAGCAATGTTTATTAAACGAACTTGTTACTTTGGCACTTACACCCTCTCATAGCCAAAATGGCTATGAAAGAGAAATCTATAAAGAAAGAGAGCAGACATCGCCAGCATTCTTGTCTGCTTTTTTTATGTGAATCTTTCAGGAGGGGAAGAGAAGCATCAGATCTTCTATCAAGAAATTTGGAAAAATGTGTTTATTTTTGCGGGCTGAAGGATATAGAGGGTTAGGTGGAAAATAGTGGGATGTAAAAGTCAGCTTTTGTCGCTACATAGAAAAGCCTCTTTTTTTACCGAATAATATTCGGGAGTGTTTGGATGCTGAAAAAGTGTAACCTGCTGTTATTGAGTGCTCTGGTGTTGTTCCTGTTTCCTCTTCAAGTATTCGCTGCGGATCTGTCGGCAGAGGAACTGTTGAAGAAATCGAATGAAGCGATGATGAACCTGGATAGTTATTCGATGGAACAAGTATCGATGATGGAAATGCCGATGATGAATGAAGGAGAGGGAATGGAAACAAAAACCATGGCGGATGTCACCATGGATCCGTTCGCCTTCTATTTGAAGACAGAATTGGCTGGAGAGACGACAGAGTCTTACTTTACAGAAGAAGGCTATTACAGTGAACTTTCAGGGCAAGGATGGGTAAAGCTATCTGAAGATTCTAGCCAGGAAGTGATGCAATCGATGCTTGCTGAAGGTCAAATGGCACAGGCGACTCCTCTGGCCGGGGATATGAGTGTGGAAGAAAATGACGGTTCCTATGTCCTTCAATATGAGGGAGACGGGGAAAAGCTCCTGAAGATGTCGATGAAAATGCTTCAGCAGGGAATGGGTTCAGGTGAAGGTGAGAGTGGTTTAAAGGAATTGGGTGAAGAACTCCTTGATAAAATCACAATCAAAGATGTGACTTATAAAATGACGATTGACAAAGAGAACCATTACTTGACGTCCAGCTACGTTCATCTGGAAATGGAAATAGAAACAGAAGAAGGACCGACGATGCCTGTCACTCAAGAGACGGAAATGACACTGGATAACTTCAACGGTGTCGGAGAAATCCAAATCCCTCAAGAAGTGCTGGATAACGCTCAGTCAATTGAAGATGCTGTCGGAGGCGAACTTCCGGATACAGCAAGCCCGAACGTGATGTATGCTTTCCTTGGCGCGACAATGGTGCTGCTTGCTGGTAGTGTCCTATTCATCAGAAAGAGATCTGTGCAATAAAAGAAGAGCTGGGCTTCGGCCTGGCTCTTTCATCCTTCATTTTACGGGGAGGCCATTATGCTTAACAAAGTTCTGTTTCTGCTTGTCGTTATTGGGTTTTCGTGCACGGCTTACTTCACATTTCAATGGTGGGACTCCACCCAGGCGGTTGAAAAAGTGACAGAAGCGGAAATAAACGAATGGGGATCCCATGATCAGGCAAACAAACCGAATCCCGTGGTGGTGAAACATGTGGAGAAAACGAAACCACCGAGATATTCGAATGAAATCCAAAAGTTTGACGATGGTGAGAAAGTGGGCCGTTTGGTCATTCCATTTTTAAATAAAGGCTACTCTACCTATTGGGGTACCGATGAAGAATCACTCCATCAAGGGGTGGGCATGTTTATCAGTCAATGGACCACAACACCTGATGAAAAGCGTCATACCGTTCTGAGCGGTCACCGGGAGACCGTTTTTACACAGCTTGGGGAAATTGAAAAAGGAGCACCGCTGTTTTATGAATATGAAGGAAAACGATACAAGTATGAAGTAGAGAAAACGTGGGTGACGGAAGAAGACGATCGATCTGTTATTGTCGATCATGAGGATCCTACACTTACACTTACGACATGTTATCCTTTCGATTTCATTGGAAGTGCCCCGGAAAGGTTTATTGTACAGGCGAAATTAGTCGATGTGCAGGAAATCAAATAAAACGAACATAGTCCATTGGATTTCTTCAAATCCTGCATGGATCTCTCCTTATTTGGACTAGGAGTCATACGCGGTTTCTAATTATTTTGAGTAACGAGGACGTACGTAAAACCTGATCATTCGACTGATGAAGAAAGAGGGTTTATGAATGTCTGTTTTATTTCTTGTCATAGGAATATTAGGTTTGATTTCCTACGTTTATTTTACAAGAAAAAGCTTCTTTTCTGATGAGCGGAATGTGAAACTGTGGATCATGCTGTTTGTCTTTTTACCTTTATTCGTGATGGGGTTATGTATTTCCTTATCCTTTTGAAAGATGCGTAAAACGTAAGCATCCGGTGAAAAACCTCCAGGACGAAGGTTGTGGGGGAGAATTAAAAAGAAAACAATGCAGATCAAACCTGTCCCTACCTGTAAAGGGACTCCATACCTACATAAGGAAAGGCGCTCTTGGCTAAACTATGGGAAAACAGGGAGCAGGTGAAAATATGACCTTGTACCGGCTCGGTTATGTAGCCATGAGTGTCCATTTACAGAACGCTTCCCCATCTCAAACGATGACCTATAAACGTTTTTCTGAAATTCGAGATGTAGAGGCAGCCAAACGGAAGCTGGAACGGATCGCGAAATCAAACCTTCACAATTGTCTCCGATTACTGAAACATAATAAAGCTCATGACATCCATTTCTTCAGACTGAGTTCACGACTTGTGCCACTTGCCACGCATGAACAATTGCAAGGGTGGGATTATTTAAATCCGATCAAGGGAGAGCTTGCAGAATTAGGTGATTTTGCGAAGGAGAACAACATGAGGATTGATTTTCATCCCGATCACTTTGTGGTCATCAATTCTCCGGATCAGGGAATTTTCAAAACTTCGATGGGCGTGCTGAAGTATCATTATCTGCTTCTCCATCATATGGGCGTCGATCCTACCCACCGTTGTGTTTTTCATCTTGGAGGCAGGTATAAGGATAAAGAAAAATCGCTGGAGCGGTTCATCGAAAATTGGGCACTTGTCCCAACCGGCATTCAAAAGACCGTCATGATTGAAAATGATGATACGTCCTACACGTTAGCGGATGGTCTTTACGTCTGTGAAAAATTGAATATCCCACTCGTCTTTGATATCCACCATCATTATGCAAACCATGATGGGGAAAAATGGGAGGATCATTGGGCTCGAGTAGTGGATACGTGGCGTCATTCACCACTTCCTGTGAAAATGCATATTTCAAGCCCTAAGAGCGAAAAAGATTTTAAAAGTCATGCCGATTTTGTCGATCTTGACATGTTCCTGGAATTTGTAACGAAAACGAATGGCTCTACGGAGCAAATCGATTGCATGATTGAAGCCAAACAAAAAGATGAAGCCTTGTTCCGTCTCGTAGAAGAGCTGAAGCAGCACCCGAGCATAGAGATGCAGGATGATAGTTCGTTCATTTGGAAAGGGTAGGGTTGGAAGGAGACCCTTCATTTTTTGAACTCTTCACTGTTCGCACGTGCAAGGCCTTTTTTGATCAATTTCTTTAGACGACGTTTGATTCTAAGAAAAGGGATGAGCCTGTCTTCTTTCATCAGTTCATAGGTCAGGTGAGCGAATTCCTCTCGTTCTTCCGGCGTCAGAACGATGACTTCTGCAGGTTCTTTCTTAGGAAAAGGAATCAAATCTCCCACACGCATCGCCTCCTTCTTAAACGTTTATGCAGAAGGATACATAAAATGCGCGCATACGTAGGATTTCTGCTTCCTATAAAGCTAAGTTTGAAGATTGTAGAAGGTTCTGTGTGACTAAATCGAGCAGTGAACGGAAGAAGGTCAATCTTATCCATTGGAAAGAAGCACACGGAAGCAGTCCCGTGTGCTTCTTTCCGTGTGATAAAAAACATCCGTCTGTGTTCAGGGGAATCCTACGTTCAGGAAAGTTTCCAAGCTGGGATTAAAGAATGGAAATGGAAAAAATAGCTCATCAGGATATGGATAACCGTGTAGATGGTGAGCGTAATGATATAGGTCAGAAACCATAGAGGAACGGCAACGTTAAGAAAAGAGTAAAGTAAAAACATGCCTACCGGGAAGGGCACAAGGACGATCAACCACATGGGACTTCCGACGGCTTCTGTTAGCGCTCCGAGGGAAACCACTGTAAAACCAATGATGAATGCCTGCCAATAAGGCAGTCCGTTGCTAAGAATCAAGCTGGCCTCATAATAGGAAAAGCCATTTAAAGAGACAGCCAGTACAAAATCAAGCGTATATTTCACTCATTCGTTCCCCTCTCCCTTTGTAAGTCCTCATCAATTTACAAGGTCATGTGTTTTACAATCCTGCTTCCTTTTCTATTTTAACATAAATTTCCTTTTGTATATGCCAATAGTCGGTGGTTGGTTTCTATCACTTATTCTTTATGATAGATGGGAAGCGGATTGAGTCGCCAGGATGCTTACGGGTAGAATGGATGGCTACACGTTCCATCCACTTGGTGGACCAGATTCGAAGTGTTATATTGGAATGGAAATGAATGGTTCTGTATAAAAGAAGACGGGGTGAACCATCAAGAAGGAGAGGGAGGTTGCTAGGTTGCCATGTCTGATTTGAAGTTAACCATAGAGATTCGAAAGCCCTCTTACGCACAGTATAAAACGGTCAGGGATTCAATCTCCCGCACGTTATGGAATCGTGTGCGTGATGATGTCCTTAAGGAAAACAATCATCAATGCCAAATATGTGGCAGGCAGGATGAAAAGAAACTTCATGCCCATGAAGTCTGGGACTATGATGAAGACAAGTTCTTTTTGATTCTAAAGGAGATTCAGTCTTTGTGCAGGTCCTGCCACGATTTAAAACATATTCACCATGTTGGACATCGAGGAAACGGAAAGAAGACCAGTGATTATGTGATGAGGAACTTGAAGAAACATTTCATGAAGGTCAATGGGTGTACAGAGAAAGATTTTATCAGGCATTACCGGAACCAACTAGCTAAGAGCTCCCCAGACACAGAGAAACGTTCCATGGAAGACTTAATAGAATTAAGAAAACGTCGGGAAAGGGAGGAGTTTCTCAACGAACAAGACTGGAAGTTTATGATTGGGAAGGGGATTCCATTCACAAATGAGATCGAGACGCAGCTCCTTCGTAAGGGTCTACTCTATGAAGGAGAGGACCATGCTTCTTCTTTAACTGTTGAATAATGAAGGATGGATGGGCGTGGCTCTTCAGGAAACGGTTACGAAGAATTGTTTACAGTCATGCTGAAGATATGAGAACCTATATAAGGTTTTAAGAATGGAGGTTCTCTTACTTGAAGGCTAAACATGCGATCTATATAATCATTACCCTATTGATCATTAGTGCGACACTGTTCTCTTCTTACTCTTTTTACAAAAGTAAAGCGAAGCAAGATGTCATCTACAACTTAAGAGTTTATCGCGACTCTGTGGATGAAGTTCAGAGTCGTGTTCACAATTTAGGAGAGGGTGAACTCAGTCCTAAAGAAAAAGAAGCTGTTTCTTTAGCGAGTTCCTTGTTAACCAAACAGTCCTTTATGATTAGTACTCAACTATTCAAAGATCATAAGGAATACCACCCACGTTTCCGTGATCTTTATATCGAGTTCAATGAGCAGTTAGAATCAGCCATCTCAAATGGGGATGCTGAAGAGGTTCATATACAGCTCCTGGACTATAAAAGTAAGATGAACAGTTTTCGTGAGGAAATCGAATCTTCATGAAGTCAGCACCCAAGTGGCTGGCTTTTTCATTTGTTTGAGGAGATTAGGAGGAGATAGAAAACAAACGTGCGTAGGTGATCTACGCACGTTTGTTCTTTCAGAAGTCTTCTATGTTTATCCTTCCCAAGCCGGAAGCATCTGACTGAGCGGTTTGTCTTTCCGGTAACCAAGTACATATTCCGCCTGCATAATCGTGTGGATCTCCCTCGTCCCTTCATAGATCACAGGCGCTTTGGAATTCCGTAAATACCTCTCCACAGGATATTCATTGGAATACCCATAGGCCCCGTGAATCTGCACGGCATCGTCTGCCGCCTGGTTGGCAAAATCACATGCCTGCCATTTCGCGAGCGAGGTTTCTCTTGTATTCCTCATCCCTTTGTTTTTCAACGCACCAGCCCGGTAGACGAGGAGGCGGCTCATCTGTAAGCCTGCTTCCATTTTTGCAATCATCTGCTGGACGAGCTGGTGCTTTCCGATCTCTTTTCCAAATGTCTCTCTCTCATGACAATAGTCCACGCTCGCTTCAAGACAAGCCATAATCTGTCCGCATGCGCCTGCAGCTACGGTGAACCGTCCGCTATCCAGGGCAGACATCGCGATTTTGAAGCCATCCCCTTCGTTGCCGAGCAGGTTTTCCTTCGGTACCTTCATCCCGTCAAAAAACAATTCTCCCGTATTGCCCGCGCGAATCCCAAGCTTTCCTTTGGTCGCTTTAGAGGAAAAGCCTTCATAGGTTCTCTCTACAATAAAACAGGAGATGCCGTGATGTTTCTTGCTCTTATCTGTATAAGCAAACACTAAAAAGTGATCAGCCACATCACAGAGGGAGATCCATGTTTTCTGGCCGTTCAGTACATAATGGTCTCCGTCGAGAGTCGCGGTCGTCTGCAATGCGGCCACATCAGAGCCCGCCGCAGGTTCCGTTAACCCGAAAGCTCCAATTTTTTCGCCTTTCGCTTGCGGAACTAAGTATTTCTGCTTCTGTGACTCTGTCGCCCACTGTAGGAGTGTCATGCTGTTCAGGCCGGTGTGGACGCTGACAGCTGTACGGAAGGCCGTGTCTCCGCGTTCGAGTTCTTCACAGACAATCGCGAGCGAATTGTAATCCATCCCGCTTCCACCATAAGTTTCAGGAATGCATACCCCCATCAGTCCGAGCTCTGCAAGCTTCTTCAACGTCTGCTGATCAAAATGTCCTTTCGCATCCCATTCCCCGATATAGGGCATGATTTCATGGTCGACGAAACTCCGGACCGCTTTTCTTAACATCACTTGCTCATCACTAAAATCGAAGTTCATTTCGTTCACTCCTTACACCTTGTGATCCTTCTTCCATTGATGGATCGTATTTTTGTCATACCCGAGTCTTGTAAGAATTTCTTCTGTATGTTCACCCGCTTCCGGTGGATGCTGCTTGTAATCCACCGGCGTTCGGGATAGCTTCAGTGGACTGCCGATCATTTCTACATCACCTGCTTTTGGATGCTCGCAGGTGAGGAACATCTCACGGGCTTTCAGCTGTTCATCTTTACAAACCTCTTCGAGCGATTGAATCGGGCCGAAGGGGATGTGTTTTTCCTGGCACCGACTTTTCCAAAAAGCCGTATCTTCCTTTAAAAACCGTTCCTGTAAAATCCTCGAGAGCTCCTCTCTATTTTCCACCCTGCCTGCATTCCGAGAAAAGCGAGCGTCCGCAGCAAGCCAAGGTTGTCCGAGGATTGCGCATAATTGAGCGAATTGACGGTCATTTCCGACAGCGATGACCATTTCACCGTCACGGGATCGGAACGTCTGGTACGGCACGATGTTAGCGTGATGATTTCCGAGCCGATCCGGTACTTTTCCGGTCATTAAAAAGTTGCTCCCGATGTTGATGAGGGAACTGACGGCAGAATCATATAAGGATAGATCGATTTTCTGACCTTCTCCGGATCGTTCACGCTCTAACAGTGCCGTTTGGATTCCGATGCAGGCATACAGGCCTGTGAGAATGTCGGTAATCGCCACACCCAGCTTCTGCGGACCCGAATGGTCGTCCCCCGTAATGCTCATCAAACCGCTCATTGCCTGGATGATGAAGTCATAGCCGGGAAGGTGCTTGTAAGGGCCTGTCTCTCCAAAACCTGTAATCGAGCAGAACACGATTTGTGGGTTGAGCTCTTTTAAATGGTCATACCCGATTCCGAGACGGTCCATTGTTCCCGTCTTGAAGTTGTTGATGATGACATCACTTTCTTTGACGAGTCTCTCCAACACTTCTTTTCCATCAGTAGACTTCAGATCGAGCGTCAAACTTTTTTTATTCCGGTTGGCACAAAGATAATAGGCACTCACCCCTTCTTTAAAGGGAGGTCCCCACGTACGGGTTTCGTCACTACCTCCGGGAGCTTCCACTTTAATGACCTCAGCTCCAAGATCTCCAAGGATCATTGAACAATAAGGGCCGGCGAGAACCCGGGTCAAATCGAGGACGCGGATGCCTTCCAATGCGGCGGTCACCTTGCATCACACCCTTTCACATTAGAAAAAGCCAGAAGAACCCATACGACGTATGAATCCAACTGGCTTGGGAAACACGGATCAATTCAGATAGGGGAGTTGTCCTTGACGGGCTATATCACACTATATGCAGCGATTTGGAAAAGATGACCTGGAAACTTTGTTTCATAGAATGAGGGATGGATTAATAGGATAGAGCGATGGGACAACCAGAATGTTTGAAGGGGGTCTTTCTATGATCCAAAGCTCGAAGCAGGTGCGAAGCCTGCCACCTTACCTTTTCTCCATCTTTCATAAAAAGAAAGTCGCGTTGACCGCTCAAGGGGTTGATGTCATCGACCTCGGCATCGGGGCCCCGGATTTACCGACCCCACCATTCATCATCGACCGTTTAGCAGAAGAAATACGTAAACCGAAGAATCATAAATATTCCCCGTATGGCGGCTGCCGGGAGTTCAGGGAAGCCGTTGCGGATTTCTATAGATCTCATTATGACGTGGAATTGGATCCGGAAACGGAAGTACTGACACTGATTGGATCGAAAGAGGGCATCGCTCATCTGATCAGCGCTGTCCTCGACCCGGGAGACGGAGTTCTAGCTCCGGATCCGGGCTATCCGGTTTATCAATCGGCGATCCATCTTGCCCATGGAAGCACGATTCGGTTTCCGCTTGATGAAGAAAACAGCTATGCACCGCTGTTCAATCAAATCTCGCCAAGGGATATTTCCAGATCGAAGATGATGCTGCTGAACTATCCGAATAACCCGACAGGTGGAACCGTCGAATTGGATACCTTTGAGGAAGCGGTCCGTTTTGCCAAAGAACATAAACTCTCCCTCATTCATGATGCTGCCTATGATCTCGTAACGTTCGGAGACTATAAAGCTCCCAGCCTCTTGCAGGTGCCGGGAGCGAAAGAAGCAGCCGTCGAATTCGGATCGCTTTCAAAAACGTTCAACATGTCCGGCTGGCGGCTTGGTTATGTCGTCGGCAATAAGGAACTGATCCGCTCTCTCAGTGTGTACAAAAGCAATATGGATACGAGTCAGTTTTTACCGATCCAACTGGCGGGGGTGACAGCCTTACGCAGTGATTTTTCTTCGGTCCGAGCGAACAACCGGACGTACGAGCAGCGGCTCGATCTGATGATGAATGCTTTCAGCGGAATGAATATACAGGCAGAAAAACCGAAGGGGACCTTTTTTCTATGGGCGCGTGTGCCTGACGGATATACGTCGCAAGGCTTCTCTGAAAAAATGCTCGACGAAGCGGGGATCATCCTTACGCCTGGAACAGCGTTCGGTCAAAAAGGGGAGGGCTATTTCCGGATGAGCCTGTCTGTTCCGATTGAGCGTCTGCATGAGGCTTCGATTCGAATGAAAAAAGCGATGAAAGGAGGGTGACGTCTATGGACGATCGCCAGATGACGAGCGCGGAAGCCATCGTCTCCTGTCTAAAGAGGCAAGGCATTTCTAAAGTGTTTTGCGTACCTGGGGAGAGTTATCTTCCCGTGATGGATGCGATTTTGAAAGAACCTGACATGAATCTCATCTCGGCCAGGCACGAAGGCGGGGCCGCTTTCATGGCGGAAGGGTACGCAAAAGCGAGTGGAACTCCAGGTGTTGTGATGGCGACAAGAGGCGTTGGTGCAAGCAACCTTGCCATTGGTGTTCATACCGCCTACCAGGACTCTACACCAATGGTCGTCCTCCTAGGGCAGGTGCACACCAACTTCAGTGGACGCGAAGGCTTTCAGGAAGTCGACCTTGAAGCCTTCTTCCGGCCCATCGCTAAATGGGTGGCTGAAATCCGCGAACCGCCCCGGACGCCGGAACTCATCCAACGGGCGCTACGGATCGCCATGTCGGGAAGGCCTGGACCTGTCGTCCTTTCTTTACCTGAAGATGTTTTAAAAAAAGAAGCGCTCATGTCGTTCGGATCTGTGGTAAAAAGGCCGGCACCAAAGCCTTCGGATCGAGAGGTCATTGAGGTGGTCGACCGCCTCCGTCTAGCGGAACGGCCGCTGATTTTAGCGGGTGGGGGAGTGAAGCTTGCGGGTGCAGAACTGGCTTTGAAACGGCTCGCTTATAAATGGGGAGCGCCGATTGTGAGTGCATTCCGACGTCATGATGTTTTTCCGAACGACGACATCCACTATTGTGGCCATCTGGGACTCGGCACCCATTCGAATATTCTAGAAACGATCTCTCAGGCGGATACGGTGCTCGCTGTCGGGACAAGACTCTCGGAAGTGACGACGCAGGACTATTCGCTTTTAAAAGGGCAGACCTTGATCCACTGTGACATTGATGACCGAGTCCTTGGCAACGTCTACCCTCCTGATATAGGCATTGTAGCTGATGCGGGCGAAATGCTTGAGGCTTTAGCTGATGCAGCCTACGGAAGGGATTTAATTTCGTGGACAAGCGCGCGGCGGAAAGCATATGAAGCGACGCTCGTTACCGATGGTCGCAAAAACTTGAACGGGGAAGTGGTTTCTCTTCTTCAAGAGAACCTGCCGGAAGACAGCATCCTCACGAACGATGCGGGGAACTTCGCCGGCTGGCTGCACACGTATTTTCAATTTAAGAAACATCGATATATAGGACCCACGTCGGGCGCCATGGGGTACGGCATGCCGGCAGCCCTGGGGGCGAAACTTGCGAAACCTGGAAAGAAGGTCATTTCTCTTTCGGGCGATGGTGGCTTCATGATGACGATTCAGGAGCTTGAGACGGCGGTCCGGTATGACATTCCGGTCATCAGCATCGTTTTCAATAATCGGATGTACGGAACGATCCGCATGCATCAGGAAATCCATTTTCCCGGCGAAGTCATCGGTACGGATTTAGGGGAGGTCGCTTTTTCAAAAGTGGCGGAAAATGTAGGCGCTGCCGGTTTTCTTGTGAAAACGGCGGAAGAGTTCAGACAAGCCCTGGATCAGGCGCTGGTCCTGGAAAAGCCTGTGGTGATTGAAGTGGAAACCGATCCTGAACAAATATCCTTATCAAAAACGATCAGCCAATTAAGAAAAAAGGGGGAGAATCAAAGTGACATTGATTCATGAGGAGCAGTTAAAGAATTTTATAGATGGAAAATGGGTGGAGCCGTCTTCCAGCAAGGCGACAGCCGTCATCAATCCGGCGACATCGGAAACGCTGGTGAACGTCCCGTTATCGGCAGCTTCTGATGTAGAAAAGGCGACAAGTGCTGCAAAAAAAGCACAGAAAAGCTGGGCCCTCGTACCGGCCCCGCAGAGAGCCGAAGTATTGTACCGCGTCGGTTTGATCATGAAAGAAAGAAAAGAGCGGCTCTCCCAGCTGTTGACGATGGAAAACGGAAAAGTCATTGAAGAAGCACGGGGAGAAGTTCAGGAAGGGATCGACATGGCTTTCTACATGGCCGGGGAAGGACGCCGATTGTTCGGGCAGACGACACCTTCAGAGTTGAAGGATAAATTCGCAATGAGCGTTCGGGCCCCTGTCGGCGTTGTAGGCATCATCACGCCATGGAACTTTCCAATCGCCATTGCGACATGGAAGTCCTTCCCGGCGATCGTTGCCGGAAACGCGGTCGTTTGGAAGCCTGCGACCGAAACCCCGATCATGGCCTATGAACTGGCGAAAATTTTTGAAGAAGCCGGGTTGCCAAAAGGCGTCATCAACGTTGTGTTCGGATCCGGTTCCACGGTAGGCGAAGCGATGATCGAGCAGGACGACATCCGGGTCATTTCTTTTACAGGATCCAATGAAGTCGGTCGCGGCATCGCAGCGAAATGCGGCCAGCGGCTGAAGAAAGTTTCCCTTGAAATGGGCGGGAAGAACGGCGTCATCGTCATGGATGATGCCGACTTGTCCCTTGCCGTCGAAGGGATTCTGTGGAGTGCCTATGGGACAAGCGGTCAGCGCTGCACAGCCTGTAGCCGTGTGATGGTCCACGAAAAGGTCAAAGATGAACTGGAAGAACGCCTGCAGAGAGAGATCGCTAAACTTTCCATCGGAAATGGACTGGATGAATCGATCAAAGTCGGACCGATCATCAATCGTGCGGGTCTTGAAAAAGTGAAAAGCTATATCAGCGTCGGGAAGGAAGAGGGAGCGAAACTTTTGACCGGCGGCTATATCATGGAAAACGGTGACCACAAAAAAGGGAACTACTTCGCTCCGACGTTATTCACGGACGTGAAACCGGATATGCGCATTGCCCAGGAAGAGATCTTCGGGCCCGTCGTTTCCTTGATTCCTGTGAAAAGTTTTGAAGAAGCGGTTGAAATCAACAACGGAGTGGAATTCGGCTTATCGAGCTCGATTTTCACACAAAATGTGAACCAAGTATTCGCCGCTCAGCGGGATTTAGATACAGGCATCGTTTATGTGAATGCAGGGACGACAGGGGCTGAAATCCACCTGCCATTCGGCGGGACGAAGGGGACCGGAAACGGCCACAGAGATTCTGGAGTGGCTGCCCTCGATGTGTTCACCGAATGGAAAGCGGTGTACGTCGATTTCAGTGGGAAATTACAACGTGCCCAAATCGATGTCGAGTAATTTTATAGAGAAAAAGGAGTGCGGATTATGAAAGTAGCTGTTCTAGGGTCTGGATTAATGGGAAAAGAAGCGGCGCGCGATCTCGTCCACAGTTCGGGAGTTGAGAAAGTCGGACTCGCCGATATCGACATCGACCGTGCGCAGCTAGTCTCTGATTCATTGAACTCTTCGAAAATACAAGGATTCAAAGTGGATGCCGGAAACCAGACCGAACTTGCTGAGTTCATCAAAGATTATGATGTCGTCATCAATGCCCTTTTCTACTCCTTCAATGAAATCGTCGCGAAAACAGCGATCCAAGTCGGGTGTCATTCCGTCGATTTGGGCGGTCACATTGGTCACATTACCGATAAAGTGCTGGAGCTCGATGAACAGGCGAAAGCGGCAGGGGTGACGGTCATCCCGGATCTCGGTGTCGCACCTGGTATGATCAACATTTTATCAGGATACGGCGCAGGGAAGCTTGATAAACTAGAATCGATCCGACTGTTCGTAGGTGGCATTCCGGTAAGACCGGACCCGCCGCTTGAGTACAACCACGTGTTTTCCATGGAAGGGTTGCTAGATCATTACTCCGATCCATCGACGATTATCAGAGATGGAAAACTGCGGGAAGTCGAGTCGTTGACGGAAATTGAAAACATCTATTTTGAACGCTTCGGTCCACTCGAAGCTTTCCATACATCTGGCGGGACGTCGACGCTCTTAAAATCGTACCCGCACATCGACAGTCTCGAGTACAAGACGATCCGCTATCCCGGTCATGCAGAGAAAATGAAGCTGCTCGTCGACCTCAATCTGACCGGTGCTGATCAAGTCGTCAATATACGAGGAACGGAAATCAAGACGAGGGAAGTGCTGCTGAAGAGCATCGATCCCCTCCTTGAACTGAAGGATAAAGACGATGCTGTATTGCTCCGTGTCATTGTAGGCGGAGAGAAAGACGGCGTGCGTAAAGCTTGTGAATACGAAATGGTCACTTATAAAGACAGGGCGACGAACGTCACAGCAATGGCCCGTGCAACAGCCAACACGATCTCGGTCGTCGCTCAATTGATCGGGGGAGGGACGATCACGAAACGCGGGGTATGCCCACCGGAAACGATCGTGCCCGGCGATGTGTATATTGATGAAATGATGAGGCGCGGAGTTGTGATCAGAGAACAGGCGTAGGTTAGATAAAGACTGGACTTTTGTCCGGTCTTTTTGTTTTTTGTAACCAGGGACGAAGAAGTTTATTCCTGTACCTGGTACTAACAGACAAACTCCTTGTACCAGGTGTGATGCTCGATACTTCACATATCCATAGAAATTTTTACATGGAGTTTAGGAACGAAAGAATGAAAACGGTTATCCTAGGTGTAAGCTGGACGGTTTGTTAAAGCTTTGTGAATAAAGCAACAAACGACAGATAATGAGTTTAAAAAAACGTATGATTAGGTATGTATAATGAAAAACGGGGAGTGCGTATAGTTGCAAATAAATGGGATTGATAACCTGAAGTTTCATAGTCAGTTGAGTTTAAAGCAAGTGGAGGATCGTGTCATCATAACGGCAGAGTTTCCGAAAGAATTACGGGTAGAACTAGGGATGAGAGAACCATTTTTATACGTTACCCTTTATGTCAGGGGCGGCGAACGCATTAAAATTATCGATGAAGACAATGCTACGTTACACATTCCATCCAAGAAGGATTTTGAACAGAAAACTTACAATAAAATCATCAAGTTTGCTAAAGAGCATGCGAAGCAATTTCGTTCTTAATGGGTTAAAGCGGTCCGCATGGCATGAACTTCCCAGACCAGTAATGTTCCCTTCCAGATAGCAGGAACTGTTACTGGTTTTTTATATTATCTTGAAACTGAGTCTTACACTAAAGGGCAGGTTAGTTGAAGACTCAGTTTCGAGATATTGGACTAGGACCAATGCTATAACAAAGGATTTATTCTCTCTTTTGTTGAATTATGGAAGAGTAGGGTTCCTACATAAAATTTGAGGTATGAGAAGTAAATTGTTTAATACATCAGGGAAAATAAAATTAGGGAGAAGGGTGCTTTTGAGTCTTCATGAAGGAGTTTCAGAAGAGTTTCTAAAAGAATTTTTTTCACAGATTGAAGGAGATATACTGAATAGACGTGAGAGTTATAAAATCGAGTTCAAAGAAACGTTTGAGTGGAACGATAAGAAAATTAAATCTAAATACCTTAGAACGACCCAACAATTATAGAACTTGAGCAAGTGCAAGAATCTCTAGTTAATATTTTTAATAAAACGTATTTCGCTATACTCTGACTTTAATTGACTACTTGTATTTTTCAGAGAGAGTAAAATAATTTATATCTTCAAGAAAAGGTGGCGATACCTACAAATGGACTATCTCTTGTTAAGCTAATGGGGAGATCAGAGGACCATTATATCCTAATCATTTTTACATATCTTTGGAATTATTTTTAATTTTTATGAAAATAACAATTATTTTGTAGGGGGTAAATTATGGCGTGGTCTGCTTTTCAAAAGGATTTAGCTTCAAAAACTAGAAAATTAAATCACATACTTCCTGAAGTTATGGAAATTACGGGATACGGGCATAAGTCCTTGAATGCAAAAATTGGTGGCAAAAACGCAGATTTTATGGATATTAATAACGAGGTTATATTGTCACCAGATCACTTTGTAGCTTTATGGATGAAGGGTTTGATTCAATATCTAGATAATTTGCAATATAAGGAAAGTAGTAATATTTACGAACTTTTACAATACATACAAGAATATCCCATTGTTAGGGACTATGCCTTTACTTTCTTAGAAAGAACTTACATGAGGAATTACACTGCTTTATCGAAAAAACGCCCTAAAGTTGAGGAAGCAACAATGTGGATAGGCCAAGAAAATGCGAATTATGGAATTCTTGTTACTCCAAGATTCTCTAATGGTAACTGGGAGAATGATGTAAGCGAAATAAGACATTTTAAAAAGAAATATTGGACTATAGGTCATGTATTAGAGACAGGGATTGTGGTACCATTTGAAAATGAAAAAATAGAATTCTCTGATACGGATCAATATTTAAAGTTTTTTAAGAATATTTTAGTTCGGGGATCGGGCTCACAATATGAACTTGAGATTGCTAATAATTATTGTGAATTTGTTCGAAATTCAGATCAGCCAGAAGAAATCCCTCTGTTAATTCCCGAGTTTAGATATGGCGGTTTAGCAAGGAAACACCAATATAGACTTGATTTCACTATAATTGACCCCAATACATTAAATAAGTACGGTTTTGAGTTATCTCCTTGGTCAACACACGGTTATTTATCAGGTACTAAAGGTAAGTTGCAAAAAGACATTAACGCAATAGCTTTAGGGAATTTCGAAAAGGAAATGAGAAAACTTAAAGATTATTTTAGAGAATTTGGAGTATATGCTCTTATTTATACAGATTCCGACTTAGCGAATATAGAGAATGTGTTTTTGGATATGAAGAAATATCTAAATCCCTATGAAACGCAAGAACAGCTAAAATTACATGTGCTTGATGATTTTCTTAGCTATTCATAATAAAACAAGCCTAGCTGCTATTTATGTTTAGCACTGTTTGTTACTCGAACAGCATGACATTACATTATTTAAGCAAATTTCAGATGGGTGTTCATCAATTGTTAATGGTCTAGCTACCTAGTGCAACAATATCCGATAACTTAGTTGAAGAATAAATTCAAAGACCGCCATTCTGGCGGTTTTTTGTTTTGACTATCCTGCTGGAGTACAGGCTGGGTCTGGAGGATTAAGAATTCTGCGCTTATTCGGCTAACCGAAGATGTTTAATTTTGTGTGACTGTGGAGATAAAAAGGGTAGTGGCAAAACAATATGAGGAGGAGATTCGTGTGCCGGATAAAGACATCAGTAAGTTAAAGGATGACACAGAGAGGAAGATAGCTGAGGGATGGCGAGATTCCCTGGGATTAGATAAGATGAGTACAACAGAATGGTCAAACGCAGGCCTTAAAGCTTCAGAGGGGAAGGATTACCCAGAAATTAAAGAAGAAATCTTGAGGGAACGAAAAAAGAAATAATATGACAAAAAGGCGTCTGGTTTAAACACCATATGATGCCTTTGTTTTTTTGTAAATCAGGGAGCCGGTATTGATACACGACCTCGAAAAAATGAATAGGAATTGAACTTAAAGGCCATCATAGGAAAGGAACACCTTTGTAGGTGCTCCTTTAGGATTATCCACCCTTTTTTTGACAGTGACGGCTGTCATCAGCATATCGTTTACCTTTCTATGCACGGGTTTAATTAACCTTATGAAAGGAAGCGGTATGGTATGAGTTGTATTTTGATTGAGTTGCCCGCGAGTGAAAATGATGTTCAATTCAATAAGTTGAAGAATTTCTGCGATTCAAACGGAATCCATATGGATGTACTGGAAACTCCAAAGAAAATCCGCAGTGTGAAGGCTTACATTGAGGGGGCCTGGTGTTTAGATAAATTGGCTAGGGGCATTAAGGGTCCTTTTAGTGATATTGATGGATTCAGAAGGGATATAGAGGATTATATGACCCTGGAGTTTAAAACTAGTCCGACGGGATGCTCTCCATATCAGCTGAACGCTCAAATCGGAATGGTGGAGAAAACGGAAGGTTCATTGGTCTCACTGTATGGTAAAAATTGTGACCCGAAATTTTCCTTTAATTTGACCTTTGATGATATTTTGAATCGAAGGTTACCCGTCTTGAAAAGGACTAATTTGGCTGAGTTTCATTCTGACACATATAATTGGGAAAAAGACAACGTTGACCGTTCGCCGGATAAGGTGAGAAAGTTCTTCGAGGACTTAGAGTATTCGAAGAAGGTGATTCGATCTATCCAAGAACAGTATTCCGAGCTAGAGTAAGAAATGTCTGACTTTACTGTTTAATTCCAGCTCCTATATTAAGTGCATGCAAAAAGCCGCCGTATGGCGGTTTTTCTATGACAAAATTGTAAAGGATTATCTCGATTTCGAGTCTTCAAGAAAAGGGGGCTTATCTGCAATAGAGATAAGCTTTTTTTAGTGGAAAAGGGGTTGAGTTGCTTAGTCTGTTTTGAAATAATTGGTATCCTGGAAGTCTCATTTAGAGTAATTGAGAGGAGGATTTTTTTCAAAAATAGGACTGAACAAGTTACAGTGAATACAGCACCAGAGAAACAGCAATTGATGAGCTATTTAGAGTTACAAAGATATTTAAGCATAAACGACGAGCAATTAGAAATGGTATTACCTGAAAAAGAGGGAAACGTTACTAAGAGTAATATTCCATACATACAGTTCGGATATAAGTACTACTTTCCTGTCAAAGCAATTGATAAGTGGTTAACCGAAACAGAAGCTGAGACATTTAAGTAATAAAATTTAATTACAAATACACAACTAAAGCGGGGATTTAGTTTGGGAGCTGCACGAAAAGATCCTGAAACTGAGTCTTCAAGTAACGGGGGCAATTATTCAATAAGAGTAATCGTCCTCTTTTTTTTGAGAACTGAAGTATTGAAAATTATGTAAAATAGCGGTATGATGTCATAATATTTATTTTTGAAAAATTAAAAAGATGTATGGAGTGTGGTCGTATGGAAGTCGAAACATATTTAAGAGACATGCCTGAGTTTAATACTGATAGATTAACGCTAAGAAAGCTGGCTTTTTCAGATTTAGAAGATGTGTTTAGTTTCTGTTCTAATCCTAATGTAGCACGGCCTATGACATGGGAAGTAAATGAGTCAATAGATGCAACCGAAGAGTTTTAAATATGGTAATTACAGGTTACGGAAAAGGTGAATCAGGTGAATGGGCAATTGAATGGAATGAAACAGGTCAAGTGATTGGTGTAGCAGCCTTTATTGATTGGAGTAATAAGCATAAGTGCGTAGAGTTGGGGTACTTTTTATCGGAAGAATATTGGGGAAAAGGAATTGCTACTGAAGCACTTCAGGAACTTGTTCGCTACGGCTTTAACGAACTATCCCTTAACAGAATTGAGGGTAGGTCCGATACAGATAATTTGGGTTCTCAAAAAGTAATGAAGAAGTTAGGCATGAATTATGAAGGCACTTTAAGAAAAAATGAGTTTATAAAAGGCGAGTTTAGAGATACAGAAGTGTATTCCATATTGGAAAGTGAGTATTGATCCTATAAGGAGTTTATTATTATCTTGGTTTCAAGTCTTCAACTAACGGGGGCGTTTCCTGAACAAGATGATCAGGTGAAAATCTCCGCCCAAAAGAAAGTAGTAACCTTGTTTCAAGTTATTCGTATATAATATTAAACAAAATCCTGAATGGAGGACTTGATAATGAATTTAATAAGTTGGTTTGATTGGATAACTCCAACTAATCCATTTGCTTCATTCTTTTTCGGTATTCTTTTTACTATCATTCTAGGTTTTACTGTATGGGTAGAGACAAGGAATTTTAAGACAGTTCTTATTACGACTAGCACTGGCATCGTTGTTACTGCTATAGGAGTCTCTCTTTTAAACTTAATTGGTTATTATTCGTAATGAATAATAGTACCAAATAGTAAATAAATGGTGGGTGCATTTGCAGAAAAATATCTCTAGTTCAAGTTTCAGCAAACAGGGGCGATTGTTCAATAGAGCAATCGCCCTTTATAACATACAAACGATGAAGTTCGATACCGTTCACATTGATAGATTATTTATATAATGTACGAAAGGCTGGAATAAATCATGGCAAAAAAAGAAGCACCGAAAATTCAAACAGAACGATTGGTTTTACGTCCGAGAGCGGAAAAAGACATTCCCAATATGCTTAAAATGTTTAACAATGATGAAGTAAGAGAATTTCTTGGAATTAATCCCCCTCGTGATGAATACTCAATGTTAAAAATGGTTAGGAATCGTACTGAAACAAAATGGACGGTCGCATTAAAAGATACAGATGAGTTCATCGGTGATGTAATGATTCCAGAAATAGCAGATGGTTATCTTGGCGAAATTGGTTTTCGCTTCATGAGGGAGCATTGGGGAGGCGGTTTTGCGTATGAAGCGGTTTCCGCGATCATTGAGCATAGTAAAAGCACATTAAACCTTAAACGCCTATTTGCTACTATAGATAATAAAAATATGCCATCAAAAAAGTTAATTGAAAAACTAGGATTTACGTTGGTAGCGGTGTTGCCTGAATCGCATTTACACGGCAGAGTTGCCGATGTAGCTTATTATTCTCGTATTGTATAAGCATTTTATTTTAGTTGGAATAGTATATTTAATCCTAGAATTCATAGATTACCCTTTACCGTGATATTTACTAATAAATATATTAAAGGGTTTTATTGAGTTTATCTTGAATTCAAGTCTTCAACTATCCGGGGCAATTCTTTAACAAAAGAATTGCCCCCTTCTTAATGTTATGGGCAGGTTAGTGGGAGACTCAGTTTCGAGATAATAGACGTACTGAAACTATTGCAGTCATTTATCGTATATGTAGTAGAGTTAAAAGAAACGGTGGTAGGTGATAGTGGACATCGTTTATTGTGCTAACGGAAGAACAGAATAGAACAAGAAAAATAGAATGTTGTTTATTGTACCCTCATAATAAATGATAGCGAGGAGTGGTGTTTGTTGAAAAAAATTTAGCTTTAGTCTCTTTATTATTAATAGTCGCTTCAATAGTTGTATTTTTGGTTTATGTATGGCTATTAAATCTGGTACTTGGACCTTTGTCACTGTTATTATTGGGTTCTCTTTTACTGGGCTCTTTTATTACTGCACTGAAAAGCGAGAAAGGTTTTTTGAAAATAATTGCTTTAATTATTTCTTCTATTGCTATGGTCTTTTTTGTGTGCATAGTGATGTATATTGTTTTAATGATTTTTTTCAGTAATTTCGGTACATAAAGCATGTGTTTAATGAACATCCACGGCTGTTAAAGTAAAAGAAAAGTAAGAGGTATCTCGAAACCGAGTCTTACGATAATGGGGGCAATTATGATAGAGAGTATGAAAATTATAAAGGGTAAAAGCAGCTTTGATTTGGATGAATTCTTAATGAAGCCTTTGTTTGCACATCTATCCACGTCTTCAACCGAAGGTCCGAGGGATTCACCGGTATGGTTTCTTTAGGAAGATGGATATCTCTGGATTATAGGGACACCTGGAGATACTTTTCCATTACGTATTAATACAGAACCCAATTGCGCTATCGGTATAGTGGATTTTGACTCTCGAACAGGAAAAGTACTCCACGCAGGTTTTAGAGGAAAAGCAACTGTAGAACCATTCGATATTAACTTAGCTAAGCGGTTATTCACGAAGTATTTAGGTTCTAATGAGAATATGTGGGATTCTTGATTTAAGGATCAAGACCCTAACAATGTCCTCCTCCGATTTGTGCCTGAAACTGTAGTAGTTAGAGATCAATCGTATGTAGTCATGGGAGAATGAACTAGAATATCTTGATATCGAGTCTTCCGTTAAAGGGGGCGTTAGTTCAATAAGTCTGATCTAAATCTAATCTTTAATATTCAAATATATGTAGAAACATCTATAATCACTATTAATAGAGCCTCAAGAAATAAAAGTCTCCTTCAAAAGAAGTAGGTGCTCTTCGACCAATATCCGATTCGTTTAGTTCAACTCTGCTGTATTCTTATTGCAAGGAAGATAACTATGAGCAGCAAACATGCACTGATCATCGTTTGAACAGGAATGTTGAGTGATGTTTCATTGTGGATGAACCGTCAAGGATATGTGGTTTCCGTTATAGGAAGAAGTCTAACTAAACAAGAGGATTTAAAGGCGAAGACGTCTACTCCTGAACGAATTCATAATTTGAGAGTGGACTATAAGGAACAGGACTTACTTGAAGCGGAGCCAGCAAACTGCAGCAAGCGAAGTATTTATCTTGGCTTTGTAATTGAGGGTGATGAATCTAGGAGGTTAACGAATGAAGAATTCTCTGGCGGTGTCATCAGAAGTATAGATGCAGATACGGAAGAGTCTATCAGCGGCGTTTTTCATCCTTATGAAGCGCAATCGAAACAATAAGGAGGAATTGGATGCAGTTATTTCACTACCATTGGTGGACGGAACGTGTGGAACAGATGGAAGAGTTCTATCAGCAGCAGGGTTTCGAGACGGTATTGCGAGTCGGTAGGCACGAAGGAGAGATGCAAACGTTCAATCCGCCGCTGGAATGGGACGAGTTCAGGGATAAAGGGATTGCGTTCCGAATCATCGAAATGGTGAAAGGAAAGACGAATATTACTTTCGGACATGGAATAGGGGATAGGTTTGACCATATCGGTCTGCTTGTGAATGAAGCAGAGTACGAACGGATTATCGAAAAGGCGAAGGGCCTGGACCTGAATATCAACGAAAGGGAACGGCGAACGTTTCTTTCGACTCCGTGGAAATTCAGAATTGAATTGCAAAAAAGAAAGGATGTTGTTCATGACCAGGGGACACACATCATGGCCATGGACATCGGGTTGTCTTTTCAAGAGAATCCAAAAATGATAGGAAATTTACTAGATCTCGACTTGTATGTTGAAAGTGACTCGCACATCCGGGTGGGAAACCACGAATGGAGTCTGAATTTCTATGAGGAGGATTCTACACGGTTGTGCTCGGTTCACTTTTCCCAAGGCCCCATGCATTCTGTCGATCCTGTCGGGACGAAATTGACTACAGCATCAGATGATGAAGGTTGAAAATCGTAGTCCATACCTTACTTTCAATCCTTCTACATTCGGGAGCTCAATTCGGACAATCACTTTTTCACTAACGAGGCATAAGAGCTGAATAAGATGAAACACTTTTTTTCAAGGATGGATGTGATTGAAATAGTTACTAATATTGCGATTATCGCTGATATACATGGTAATAGCACTGCATTAAAAGCTGTTTTAGATAGCATTGATAAAGATAAGCAAATAGAACATATTTATTGTCTTGGTGATTTAATAGGTATTGGTCACGAAACAAATGAGGTTCTTGACTTGTTGTTTTCACGTAATGATATAACTTTTGTTAAAGGAAATCATGATGAAGCCATTTTAAACATAATTGATGGGAAAGAACCAGGAAGTGTCGGTGAGGAAAGAGAGCATCATAAATGGATTGCATCTAAATTAGACAAGAAGTTCATCCCTAAATTGTTAAACATGCCAGATATGCGATTTGAGAAGATCAACGGGAAAAACTTTTTGTTTGTTCATTATCATTTAGATGTACAAAATAAGTTTTTACCTATTGATCACCATCCGACAACTGAAAATCTTGATGCAACATATGAAAATTCCAAAGCAGACGTTATCAGTTTTGGTCACCATCATATCGTCCATCATTTTAGGTCTAACAGAAGACTTTATCTTAATCCAAGTTCATTAGGTTGTAATCACAAACCTGTTGCGCCATACGTTAAATTGCATGTCGGATCAAATGAACAGATGGATGTTTCTTTTATTGAAGTACCATATGATAATAAAGACTTTTTACTTTCTTATGAAAAGTTAGATGTGCCCGCTAGAGATACTATATTAAAGGTATTTCATGGAGAACAGCATTTACAATTTGTCTAAGCCTTTACTAAGGAAACAGGTGTGTTAAACAAAGGAAACTCTTAAATTCAAGTTTTAAAAAAAACGGGGGCGTTTCTCTATTATAGAGAAGCGTCTTTTTGGTCGTTACCATTTCACTCATATGATACGCTAACAATGCTACATTTTTTGGAATGTAAAGGGGCTTTGTATGATGTATAAGACCGTCGGAATAATCATGATTATAGCTATATTTTTATCCGGTTGTATCAACAACGATAAAGTTTCTATAGAGGGTGTAATATATGAGGTGAACCAAGAGAAAGGTACGTTTGTTGTTTTTGTTGAAAATGAGTTTAAAGGTCAAGAGATAAATCAAAACAAACAACAGAACGCCATTGAAGCCTTTCAATTAAAGCCAGATAAAAGTGCTGAAGTAAAAGGTGAAGTGAAGTCGTTTAACGATTTAAAGCGTGGACAAAAAGTGTCCGTGGAACTTGGGAATTACGAGAAAAGACTGGTTACAAAGGATACTTTGATTAAAGGAAAAAATAAACTACCTTTGTATGAAGCCAAGGCAGTAACAGTAAAACCCTATACTAAACAAGATATTGTCCAAGAGATGAGAGTAGAAAACGGTTATGGGCTTTATATCTATAATCCTGAACCTAACAAAGACGGGGGTTGGGATGCCTATCCTAGTTCTGAAGCAAAGAACTTTCCTTTTCGGATCATACAAGTCACTCATACTGTCAGCGATATAAAAAATACCGAGAAGCTATTAGGGCTATACCATGGTTTTCCTACGTATATCATTACTGATCAAACAGGAATCGTATTCAACACCAACAAGATAACTGAACTTAATGAATTCATCAGAAATCTAGAGTGAAAAAGATGATATTCCTATATTTTAATGGAACGGGCTCTATCATTCGATGCCTTGAGTATATGAAATACTTCATGTCCAGAGGGGCGCTAAATCTAATAACTGATCGTTAGTCTGACCATTAAAGAGGAGAGGTGACAACTGGTGAAAAATAAAATACAAATAACTAAATATACCCTTTTAATTATACTAGTTTTTATACTTACAGGGTGTATCAATAAATCACCTGAAGAAGCAATAAAACATGGTTGGTCCAATGAGATAAAAGTAAATGATATCATCTCTAGACAAGAAACAGATGGTGGAACAGTATTTCTTTTTAGTGCCCAAGATGTAGAGGAGAGTGGCCGATTTCAAAAGGTAGGATACGCGGTACTCACTGGTCAGAATGATAAAGATTGGGAATTTAATGTTTCTGATATGACAAACATCACTGACGACTCATTTAGTGCAAGACACAGTGTATTACACTATGAAACAGAAGAAGGAAATGTAAAAGAGATGCCTATTGTATTCGGGTACTTAAAAAATGATAATATTTCTGCCGTAACAGCAGATGTGAGCGACCAGGAAAAAGAAATAGAAATAATAAGTACAGACTCAGGTCGTTACTTCTATCAAGTGAATGCATGGGGTCCGATAAAACTCTTAAATGATAACGGAGAAGTTATTGATCGTTACGGAATTTGAATTACAATTTTAACGTTTTTAAATTTGAGATTAGTACTAAAACATTTTAATTTCGAGTCTTCCTGTAAAGTGGGCAGTTGTTTACTATAGACGTTTGCTTTTTGACTAACAAAGCAGGTGAGTGAGGGTGAGGAGGTAGTGGGAATTCTTGAAGGTAAAAGTGTAAATCTAATGATCACTCCTCTTAAAGAAGCAATATAATTAGAAAACGCCTGTTTTCTTCTTGGTCTGTCCAACTGACTATACCAATTCTATTCCACTGAATATATTTATTGTATAAGCATATTGGAGGTGAACTAGATTGGGACGTTTTTCACAATGTTGTTTTGCAGCAGCGTTGGCCCTTATTAGCTTTGGAGGGATTGGACTTGGAATAGGAATGGCTGGATCTTTAGCGGTTGAGGGAATTGCCAGACAACCAGAAGCTGCAGGATTAATTTCAGAGTTTATGCTTAACTATGTATTAATACCACAGTTAAGTCTAGCATTTGTATTAACTGTGATATCACTGTTAATGCTGCATAATAAGAGGAAGCATATGCACTGCGATTAATAGAAAGTCAAGGAGTAGAGTCTTTTATGATCTTTACTCCTTATTTATCATTAATAACCACTTTTATAGTGATAGGTTTTATTGTTCCACAAGTATTAAATCCGTCATTACAATAATCGTGAAGTTGACTTGATGCAGGAGTGACTCAAAAAACGGTCTTTTATTGGAGTCGTTTTTTACAGCACTATTTAGCGTGAGAGGCTATGGGATGGCAGATGTAACATTCAAAAAAGGGGGGTACTTAATGAACAAAACATTTTCCATATTATTCCTACCGCTTTCGTTCGTCTTCATTTCTTGTAGTACCAATGAATCAGGTATTTCGGAAAAAGAAGCGAAAGCAATAGTTGTAGAACATCATACTTCTGAGTTTGGAGAGGTTGAAGTAACGTCGGTAACTACTAAATTTAACAAATTCATAGTTGAATGGGAAAACAAAGGTAATTGTGAGTCAGGTACCGACACTGTAAATGGAAATGGTGAAGTCAAGACAAGAGAAGTAACAATCTGCTAGTTAACCGATCAAGGACAGCATTTAAGTATCCGTATTATGATATCTTGATTTCGAGTCTTCAACTAACGGCGTTTTTACACCACTTGGAAGAGTGAAGTTATTAGAGTGAAATTATGTCTTGGAATTCCAGCACTCCCATTGGATAAAGGTTTTTGTAGGTAGATCGACAATCAACCTTAATAACACCCATAATAAAGAATTTTTTCACCCCCCACCCTCCCCCATTAGGGAAGATGTGTTTTTAGTTCTTCTCCTCTCATAGGTGAATAAGCTTAAGTTGGGGAATCTTTGAAAGGGGTGGGTGTGATGTACCAACATGGAAACCGGGATATGTTGGCATGGCAGGCGGCAAAATATGATATGCTCGCCAACTATTATAAGTATCTGGATCCGCAAAAACATGTCCATTATTACCACATGCATCTGCAATGTATGCAGCAGTGGTTGATGGGTGAGCGGAACGATCAAATGATGGGGATGAACGGCTCACCTGCTAAAGTGAGAGTTCTCCACGCGTCTCCAGATGCACCAGCTGTCGATGTGTATGTGAATGGTCAAAAGGTCTTAGAAAACGTCTCTTATAAGCAGCAAAGCGACTATTTAGAGGTTCCAGGCGGCCAGTATCAAGTCGATATTTATCCAGCTGGTAACACCAATCAGCCCGTACTTTCGCAGAACGTCGGCGTTGAGGGAGGGAACATGTACACAGTTGCTGCGGCTGGAAAACTCAATAACCTCCAACTGATTGCAGTTATGGATAATAACGCAGTGTCTAATGGTAAAGCCAAGGTTCGTTTCTGGCATTTATCCCCGAATGCACCTGCTGTTGACATTGCCGTCAAAGGAGGAGACGTTCTCTTTAGAAACGTTCCTTTTGGCAAGGCGACCCGTTATTTGACACTGCCGCCAACAACTGTCGATTTGGAAGTCCGCGTGGCTGGAACCAATCAAACGGCATTAGAAGTACCTGGAGTAACTGTAAGCCCGAATCAAGTCTATACAGCTGCAGCGTTAGGCTTAGCTGGTGGGCAACCGCCGCTGGAAGCTATGTTTCTACAACCTTAAAAAAACAGGCATAGTTTATGCCTGTTTTTTTGTACTACTTATAGAATTTGGCTCAGTTACGAAATAGCTTGGTTGTTGATATGAACGATATGATAATTAAAAGGGAATTTAATTCCAAATATAGAAATATATGATACGATTAGGCTTCTAAGTTTACCGTATAAAGGTTATTACTTTATTCAACGAACGGAGCAGTATAGTTTAAAAATAATGAGAATGAAAAGGCATAGAGTGGGGGTGTGAAATGAGAAAAATAGCTTCGATCTCTCTGGCAATCATTGTTTTAATATTGTCTATATTTTTCTTTACCAAACCTGATTTACACGGGAAAATAAGCGGGCTAAATATAGATAAAAACTTCTTTACACTGTTCCCACTTAGGATAGATCCAGAAGCAGAATATGATTTACCAGAAATTCGATTTGACAATGATACAATGATAGTTGGAAAAATAAGTGAAACTACAGATCTAAGTGACGGACAAGAAGGGAAAATATGGGTCACGGAAATTGAAGAAGCTAAATATGCTACCAAAATAAAGGTTATTAAATAATAAGTCTTATTCCACAAACGGGTGCGTTGAACAGTAGTTGAACAAAAAATGTAAAACTCATAGATTTGATAGTAATCATAAAGGAGTGATGTATGGTAATGAAC
The DNA here is from genome assembly GCF_007991335.1 of Halobacillus faecis. Lineage (GTDB taxonomy): Bacteria > Bacillota > Bacilli > Bacillales > Halobacillaceae > Halobacillus > Halobacillus faecis. The sequence continues at coordinate 198,766 of NZ_BJYD01000004.1, forward strand.
AAAACTCAGAAATTGTTTGCAGGATTGCTTTTTCTATCGGTACTGGCAGGATGTATCGGCGAAGATTATGATGTTGGAGTTCCAACTGCTCATTTAAATATAGATGCTCACGTGTTGAGTCAATCAGTACAATTAACAGAAGCGAATATCAGCTGGTATTCATCAAGTGGAGAAGTAGAAGAAAAGATAGATGATATTGAAGAATATGGACAATCACAAGGAGAAATCAAGGTTTTTCCAGGGCAAGATGCTTCTTTAGATTTTAAAGAGAATAAAGAGAATGGTGGAGATCTTTGGACCGACCCAACCATCACAGCTGTTCTATGGAATAATGGAGAAAAAATCAAACTCGATTTGAATGAGTATAAAGAATTTCGGTTCCCGACTGAAGAAGGGAATTATATTTTAGAAGCTACATTTGAAGATGAAAGGAACAAGGCTCAATATGTAGGGAATATTATGATTATCGATGATACACAAACTTCCCTTTAAGCTGTTAATAAAAACGTTCAATAATGAGGAAGGTAGTATCAACACTACACTTAAACATAGCAGCAGAAGCGACGATTTAGCCTGTCCTAAATGATCAATTACCTGCTGGAATATTAATCTGGTGATCTTGATTTTAAGTAGTAAACAATCGCTTTTTTACTAGAGTGTAGATATGCTTAAGGAAGATGACCACTGAAACTACATAAATGTTATACTTTGGAAAATGTTTAAGGGGGAGTGTTCAAGATGGAAATTGAATTTCTTGGAACAGGTGGTGCGATCACTATACCAAGACCACTTTGTCATTGTAACGTTTGTTCAGAAGCAAGAAATAAAGGGGTACCGTACAGTAGAATGGGGCCAAGTATCTTTGTACATGGGCCTGATTTATTGATCGATACACCGGAAGACATTTACAATCAAATCAACCGTTCTACTATTGATGATGTCAAAGGGATTCTATACTCTCACTGGCACCCAGACCATGTGATGGGAAGAAGGATCATTGAATCTTTGAGTGCGGACTGGATTAACTATCCTCCTCAACATAAAAAAATAGATGTTTATATACCAGAACAAGTAGATATAGATTTCAAAACATTTTTGGGGAGTAGTGACCATTTAAACTTTTTTGAATCCCAGGGCTTTGCTAACCTCAATCGATTAACAGATGGAGAAAGTTTTACCTTGAATGATACAAAAGTTTTTCCGTTTCGGTTGGCAGAGGATTATGTCTATGCTTTCTTAATAGAAAGCGATCATAAAAAAGTACTTATTGCTGCGGATGAGTTGAATAATTGGGCACCACCAAAAGAAGTAATAGGTGTTGATCTCGCTATATTACCAGTAGGTATATTTGAATTTCACCCACTAAGTGGCGAAAGAATATTACCTGAAGATCATCCTGTTTTTCAAGAGGAAGCAACCTTTAATCAAACTATGGAGATCGTCAAAGATCTTAAGGCCAAACATGTTATTTTAACACACATCGAAGAACCAAATGGATTAGGGTTTGATGACTTTAAAGAGTTAGAAAATAAATGGAAAAGTTCTGGACTGAATATAGAGTTTGCCTATGATACACAAATGGTGAAAGTATAATTGATATGGATAACGGTATCCCGGTTAATCTCGATTTCATGTTTTACAGAAACGGGAGGCTATCGCTTGGTGTGCAACTGAACTAGAGAATAGAGGGTGAATAATGAAAAGAATATTAGTCCTTTTTGTCCTTTCTCTTTTTGTCACAGCAGGCTGTAATAGTGAAGAACAAGATTATACAAGTAATCCAACAATCGAAGGCTATATAGTAAGTGTTAAAGATAAAGAGATTTTAGTCGTTCATGGAATTACAAAGGACCAAGCTGTGACTATGAGTTGGAATGAACTTTCTAGAGTAGATGATAAGCGGTACGAGGCACATATTTTTCACATCAATTTCAATATCGATGGTTTCTTTGAATCATTTTCAGATTTTAAAAAAGGAGACAAAGTAAGAGTATAGGGCAAGGGTGGAGCAAATGAATCTTATCCCGCCCAGTCTGAATTAGGGAAGATTGAACTTATAGAATAAATGCAGGAAGGTTAAATGATCATGTGTAGAAAACTCATGATACATACTTTGTTGGAGGTATAATATGTTAAAGTTTATATGCTACTTTTCAGCAAATATATTCGTTTTAATTTCTCCTTTCTTCTCCACAGAAACGGTATCAAATGATCAGGAATTAGAGAACGTTACGCTCGGGTTTCCTTTTGAATTCGTCATTCAGGATCAAACGTATTTCACCCCTCCTTATCCATATGAAACAGGTCTTGCGACTCCTTTAGAACACCCCACAACGTTTAACCCCTTGCTTTTGCTAGCATCACTATTTATCGCAAATGGGTTGGTCTATGTCGCATTTTTTATTAGAAAGTTAATGACGTAACAACAATAAACAGCCTATTTGTTTCCTCTTTGATACATAAGTCTTAGAAAGAGACAGGAAAATGTCTATTGAATAATTGGAGTGCAAATCTTGTTGGTAAGAAATTGATCCAATTAACAGTGAACAAGAAACTGCGATATTCAAATACGAGAAGATCAATGGAGAAAACCTTAGAAGTAGGTGGTCAAATCTGAGAGACGTCTCTTCTGAAAACAAGCCTATAGCTCTTAAAGGGCTATCGCTTATGGCTGTTGACTGTACCAGAAAAAGATTCTTTAAGAAGCGGTGAGATTTTATATCATTAATCATACAGCCTATAAAAGGAGAAGATCTGTGAAAAAAATAACACTTGGGTTCGTCGTTTGTTTAGTAATAGTGGTTGTTCCTCTCATTTATTTAGATATTAAAAAGAGTAATTCACATGTAACCCCAGAAGATGCATTAAGTAATGTGAAAAATCCTAAACATGATGTCTTGGAAGTCATTGATAAAAAGTTCTTTGATGGGGTTGCGTATGTATTTTACTATTCGCAAGTCGGAGAAACTCCTAAGAATTACTTAGCGGCAGCAAGGTTACAAAAGAATGTGTATGGTTGGCAGTTAGACGAAATTCTCGGAGTAGGAAATAAAGAGGTTAGTAATGTTGGAATGGCTTCTGGGAAGGATGATTACATCGTTGGGCTGGCCCCGAAACAAGTACACAAAGTAATCATTGATAAATATGAGGCTGAGATGATAACGATCGATAGGGAAAATATAAGAGCTTTTTTATTTCACGAAGTAGAAGCTGATTTAATGGGGCAGACTGAATTCCAGTACTTTGATGAAGAAGGGAACAAACTCTATTACTGAATGGATGGGTGTCTTGCCAGAGATCAAGAGGAAATAACTCGAATTCGGTTTTTCTACCAAAGGGCTTTAATATAACAATACCAACCTAATAAAAGAAAAGCGTATGAAATCAAGAAAACAATCTGATTTCATACGCTTTTTCAATTTTAAACCTTACTGAACAGCAGCCTGAACGTCGATCACTCCGTTTCCATAATAGAAAGAGTCACCAAGAGAAACAGCTGTGTCAATCAATGTTTGACGGATCTGATCATTCGTCAAAGTTGGATCATCCGCTAAGATTAGAGCAGCTGCCCCTGCAACATGCGGGCTTGCCATGGAAGTACCATTATAGCGATCATAATCGTTACCTGGTACAGAACTTAGAATATCAACACCAGGAGCCATGACTTCAAGTTCATCCCCGACACTTGAAAATGAGGCTCTATTATTGGCACTGTCTACAGCACCGACAGCCATGGCTGCTGCGTATTTCGCAGGATAACCAATAGTGTTTTTCTTCCCTTTAGATCCTTCATTTCCAGCAGCAGCTACGACTAATACGCCTTGAGCATCCGCATTGTTTACCGCTTGTTCTAGAGTGGCTGAACCACGGCTTCCTCCGAGACTCATGTTAATGATGTCCATGTCATTGCTGATTGCCCACTCAATTCCTTGAGCAATCCCACTGTAAGAACCGCTGCCTGAACTGCTTAATACTTTAACGGCATAAAGCTCAGTAGATGGTGCTACACCAAGAACACCTAGTGTGTTATTGACACCTGCAACCGTTCCAGCTACGTGGGTACCGTGACCATTCCCATCCACTAAGGCGTTCGGTTCACCGCTGACAAAACTCTCTCCGCCAGCTACGTTCAAGTCTTCATGTGCTCCATCAATCCCAGAGTCAAGGATTGCTACCTTTACCCCATTCCCAGTCGTTCCTTGAGCTTGGACATCATCTGCATTAATTTGGGAGATCCCATAGGGCGTTGTTTGACTCGTTGCCTGTGCCGTATGGTCTTTCTCTACATAAGCGACATTAGGGTTGTTGGATAAGGCTTTTACTGCTTGTTCCGGCAGCTTGGCATGTACGACATTCATATATTTATATTCATGAAGTACCTTTCCTCCCACACCATTAATAGCCTTTTGGTTCACTTTCGATTTGAAACCAATTAAGTATTCTTCTACCTGTGCCTTTTGCTCCGCCGCCTTTTCAACGGAAGCTTGGGCTATGTTATTGAATGAAAAGACTAAAGCAAACACTAACATAATCCCGGCAACTTTCCACATGTGTCTACGCATCAAATTCCTCCTTTAATTTTCCACCCAGAATTAAATATAAATTCTGAATAGTGTTAATATTACGATAACATATGTGAGATGACTCATGTTTGGGAAATGCATGTGCGAAAAAGTCCTCTTAGAGGGGGTGGGAAGGATCGACTTGGGCAAGTTTGATCCTGGGGTTTCCTTAAAGGGTTTTTCTTTGAGAGAAGTCGGTCGATGAAAAGAGAATCTCCCTACGGTTCTGATAAGGTAAAAATTTCTATGAAAGCTTGTGGACAGACCTAGCGATTTCAACGTGGTTTGTTTTTTTTTGTTATCTATTGCAAGGTAAAGGGGGATGGACTAAAACTTTAACGGATTAACGTAGTACAAAAGCACCCCCTTTAAACAGTAGAATCTATTCATACAGTTTCTGTTACTAATGGTATAAACTAGTAATTATATCTTTTCAACTAGGGGGTCAATGATGAAAAAAACAGTCATGACTGGTATGGCAGCCATTACGATGCTTGCTGCGCCACTATCGGCCGCAGCGGAGGCACCGAAATGGCACAATGTCAACGTGAATGAAACACTGCAGGAGGAGGATGGCAGTCCTTTTAACAGTGAAAACTATGATTTCTTGAAGTACTCGAAGGTGAATGACAAACTACAGGAAATCGCGAAACAAAGTAACCGGATCACAGTGGAAACTTCAGCGGAATCTTCCGGCGGCCACGATCTTTATACGGTAACCATCTCCGATCCAACGGCCAAAGGAAAATATGGGTACCAAAAATCATTGCGACAGAAGATGTTCAAAAACCCTGATAAAGCGCAGGCTTTCATTGAAAAACATCCGGATTTTAAAGTGCCGGTAATGATCAATGCGTCGATTCATGGCACGGAGTTTGTAGGTTCAGATGCTGCGCTGCAGTTGATTGAGCGTTTTGCGACAGCTGATGATCAGGAAACGAAGGAGCTGCTTGAAAATCATATTCTAATTTTTAATGTAGTGGCGAATCCTGATGGCCGGATCGATGCGACACGTTTTAACAGCAATGGCATTGATTTGAACCGGGATTTCATCACTCAGTCTCAAGCAGAAACCAAGCATATTGTGGAGTTGATTAAAGAGTGGAACCCTATGGTCTTCCTTGATTTGCATGGGTATGTAAAAAATTATGGCGAGGAAAATCATCCTGGTTTAATTGAGCCGTGTACACCGCCGCACAATCCGAATTACGAATATGATTTGTTCTCGAAGTGGGCGCTGGATCAGGCGGAAGCCATGGAAGGAAGCATTGTAGACAACCGGGCAGACTATGAAAATACAAATACTTCAAATGTCGACTATCAATCGATGAAAGGTACATATATTCCACAGCGGGATGATGATGCCGGCTGGGATGATTATCCACCGATTTTTACACCGATGTATGCCATGTACCACGGGGCTTATGGCTATACCCTTGAAGCACCGACGAATGATTGGGATGGCGTCCAATGGCATTATGATGCAGTTATGGGAGCCCTTGAATTTTCCAATGACAATAAAGAACAAATGATCAAAGACCAAATCGAAGTATTCAAACGGGGCATCCAATTTGATCACCCGTACCATACGGAAGGATTCTTCCCACAGGCGTACATTTTACCTGTAGATGAAATAGACCCGACGGCCACTGAAAAAGCCGTTGAGCATCTGATGTTCAATGATATTGATGTCTCCGAGTCGAAGAAAGCATTTAAATATGACGGTGTTTCGTACCCGGCGGGAACGTATATCGTGGACATGAGCCAGGCGAAAGCTGGACTTGCGAACACGATGCTGTGGGATGGAGAGGATATTACTGACATCACACCATCGATGTATGATATTTCTGCCTGGAATTTACCAGAATTATGGGGTTTTGAAGCCGTAGAAGTGGAAGCGGACAGCTCCCTTGATGTGAAGACGAATGACGTGAAGAAAGTAAGAGCGGATGGGGAGTTAACAGGAAACGGTCCTTATGTGATTCCTAACTCTTCTGTAAAAGCGGTTCATCTAGTGAATACTTTGGTGGAGAACGGTTTTAAAGTGACGATGGATGGGGAGCAATTCTACGTGGATGCGGACAAGTCACCTGAATTGAGAAAACTTGTAGAGGCGTCTGGAATTACCGTCAAATCGACCGCGACTGTTGATGGTGAACCCTTAACTTCTCAGAAAGTAACGATTCTAAAAGACGGCGGTATGAACAAAGCCCAATCCCATGCAGGGACTCTTCTAGCTTTAGAGCGATTAGGATTTGAAGTACAAGAGATCACACCAAGAGAACTGGCAGAACAAGGATTAGGAGATACCGATGTCTTTTTCTACAGTGGCACGTCAGAAATGATTTCTTATGGGGATTGGAGTCGGGAAGGTAATGCTGCATTTGGACTCGAGAATGAGACCCAGTATCAGGACTTTAAAGAAAACATCCATTCTTATGTTGAGGATGGAGGAAAATATATTGCTGTTGGAGCTGGCGCTTCCGATGCCGCGAAGCAGCTGGGTCTAACAGATGTCAGCATTCATAAAGGTGGCTATAGTAGTAATGGAATCGTGCGAGTGAATTATGATTCTGATGCCTTAACTTCTGGTTATGGAGAAAACGATTATGGTTTTGTCTATCGCCCTGTTTGGTATACGGATGTGGAAGGAACAGATGTCCATGCCACTTTTAAAGACAGCAGCAACTTCTTTATGGCTGGACACTGGAAAGACCGCGCGGATGCCCAAGGACAGCCGGTCATCGTTAAAGAGAAGGACCAGGATGTAACGCTTATTGGACTTGAAGCAGGCTTCCGCGATCACACGGATTACTTATTCCGCCTGTTCTCTAACGCCATTTACACTAAGTAGCAATATGATCGGTTCACCACCTTCAGTCAATCAGATTCTAGATGACTGAAGGTGTTTTTTGTAACAGATTGAATGTATGGGATCGGTTTCTTATGGTTTATACCTTTATAGATTGGTAGATAGAAAACTAATAAAAGAGGAAAAAATATCCTTTTAAGAATGGGATAGGTAAGAGCGAAAAATCCCCATAGGAGATTAAAGAATGAAAAAAATGAATGCGATCACTCTAGAAGGTGTCAAAGAGTTTGGGAATAAAAAGTTAGTTGGCTTTCGTGTCGTTTGTAATGATATGAAGGGTTATGGGAAAGAGATCCCTGAAGCCTCTATGGCACTGGAACGACGTAAATCGGAAATCAAACAACTGTTGGAGCCGGTTAAACTCATCGGGGCTTTTAAAGCTGGAGAGATTTCTGAAGGAGACGATGGTTACTGGGTGTGTTTCGAGGTGCATGAATTTGAAGATATTCCTGAGGGTATGGTTCGTTTAGTTGTACCCGCGCAAAAGTATGCCATTCTAAACTTTAACGGGCATGCTTCAGAGATTTTTCATGTCTATACTCATTTGCACCAATGGATTAATGACAATGGGTATAAGAGAGTTCCTGATCAGTGGTCATTAGAAATTTATTCAAAATGGACGGCAAATGAAGATAGAGTGGATCTATGTGATCCGGTCCTTTAGTCGAATCAAATTTTAATGGTGGTGAAGAGAAGGTTGTTTAGAAAAATGCGCCTGTCTGTAGTTTGGGACAGGCGCTATGTTTTAGGCTTTCGTCTTATAAGAGGTCACATGATCCTGCAGCGTATCGTCACTGCCGAACAGGAAGTGTTTCTCCATATCCGGGGAATACTTGGAGTTCACAGTTTTACGACCGACGGTTTCTGCGACTTCACGAAGCATAGCCGGAGAAGCTCCACAGCAGAGTCCGAGGTAGTTCACCCCGATACCTTGCGCTTCTTTGGCCCACTCGGCAAGCTCATAACGGTTGGTGTATAGCGGATCCAGGGATGTTGGGAACGTGGTTTCCGTTGGGATGGTACAAGCACAGCCTCCGTCTGGCAGGTTGAAGAAGGTCGGGTGTTCTTCTGTCGTGCGGTAAGGAATAGGCAGGGCACCTACATATCCGTCGACCGTATTGCGGATTTTCTCTACATACGGCTGCATCGTCGCTGGTCCACGGAAGCAGTTCATCCCCACGACAAGGGCCCCTTTTTCTTGTAACAAGCGGCAGGCTTCTTCAACTTCATAGCCGTCCCGCAGAATATTTTCACCCATCAGACCAAAGGTGATCACAGCAGGGAGGTCTTGTTTTTGAATTTCTTCCAAGGCAATCAAAGCTTCTTCATAATAATAGAAGGTTTCACCGTTCACAAAATCTACGCCTTCTTCCTTACACCAGCCGATCATCTCTGCAAACATGCTCCTTGTTTTTTCAACAGCTTCAGGATCATCCGGATTGAACAGGTTCGTGTTGGAAATGTTCCCGGCAACGAGGGCTTCTTCCTGCGGGTGCTCTTGAGCGACTTCTTTGGCCAGGCGGATGGCCTGACGGTTAAGCGCTTCTAATAAATCCTCCTTGCCGATGATTCTCATTTTTTCACGGTGGCCATTATAGGTAAAGGCCAAGACGACGTCGGAGCCTGCGAGCATAAAGTCGCGATAGGTCTGTTTCAGTGCCTGTGGGTTATCAAGGGCTACTTCCGGTACAAAGGATCCCGCCTGTAAATAACCGCGGCGCTCGAGCTCGAATAAGTATCCTTCTCCGCAAATCACGGGTCCATCCTGTAATCTCTGTTCTAATGATCGTTTCATTTCATTCCACAACCTTTCCATTTTGTATGAGACTTTTATTAGAAAGCGAGTCCTTTTTCAGGGACACGCTGACTTTCTGCCATGCATGGGCTGAAAAGATTTAAACGCTGTTCAGCGCCAAGAATCATTTTCTTCAAAAATAAAAGGACCTCCCTGGATAAGGGGGTCCTTTACGTATAAAGAGTCTCCTTATCTTCAAGGTATAACGAATACCTTCTGGATTTAGCACCGTGCCATTGGCTGGTTGCTGAGGTATCAAAGGGCCAGTCCCTACACCTCTCTGGATAAGTTCTATTATTATGTAGTTTTTGAAAAACAGGTGAACACCTTACGTAAAACGCTGGCTTAAATAGAAATCACATGGAACATTAATAAATTCTTGATTTTTAGTTTCGCTTGCGATTTACAATACAGGAAAATGCTTTGAGAATCAATGGAATCTTCAGAAAAATTTTCATTACATCAATCTTAAGGATCTACAGGAGTGCCGCTCATTCAGGTTCCTTTCCAGGTGGGGTGTGTCCTTTCTGACAAAGCGTTTATATTATTTTGCCGATTGGAATAAACTATCTTCATAAAGGAGTTGGTAGCGTGGATGTTAACGGGAAAATCATTCAGGGAGAGTTTGATCGGATCAACGACGAATTCGTATTAAATCAAGTGAAGCACTTTACGACTCAATCCACTCTTAATAAAGACCAAATGGATTCCATTTATGATTATTTGATGAATCATAAAGATGAAGAAGATGGTCAGATCCTTACGTTGAATGAACAGATGCTTGTCCGGTTGAGTCAGGAAGAGTCGAGTCAATTTATCGAAGATTTAAATCAGATTCGTGACTTGTATGAATAAAGTCCATGAGGGGTGTGGCGCGTGAAATAAAGGGATGTATTTTAAGAAATCTAAAAAGGTGGAAAAGAAAAGTATGTATCCCGGTAATTAGATTCTTTTTAGACTTAGAGTCTCCCTCCCATCTATGGGGGGCTTATCAGTACTTACCATCCCTCTTTTTAATGTTGAAGAAGAAGTGATTCATCAATAGTATTTTAGACGGACCTATGGCTAAGTCATTACCTCTAGGGTTATACAAAGGTTATATACTAAAAACACCTTTAAAACATCCATTTATTCTAAATGAAAACAAGTGTTTAAAGATGTTCTTACATCTATTCACTTAGCTTTTTCTATGAAGTTCGAATCCTATCTTGCTAAGGGCACTTTCAAGATTGTTTTCCACCTTAAATTTTTTTACGTCTATCCTGGAGCGAATGGCTTGCATGGCAATTTCAGGACGAATTCCCGTGAGTATTGGTTCAATACCAACTAAATCCATTAAATTGATAATCCGCATAAGATATGTTACTACTTCATCATTCATTTTGGTAATACCAGATAAGTCAATGAGAATATTATCTAAATATAATCCCTGGCTTTTTGCTAATGTTTGTTCGATGATTCTTTCAACTCTGTCCATATCAATATTTCCTATAATCGGCAGGATGGCTACACCTTCTGTAATAGGAACTAGTGGAGCCGACAAGTCTTCTATTTGCTTATTAGCCTCATCTAATTCTAATACGTAAGATAGTAATGAGCTCATTGTTTCAAACAGTCTAATATGACGTTCTGAAAGGTCAAAAGTCTTCGTATCCAAACCGCAAATCGTCCCGTAATTTCTGCCATCTTCATAATATATGGGTACGCCTATAAAACTTCCGTTTCCTAAATTCTTAGTAACTGCTAAAGGCTTAGATTGTTCATTCTGAGTAATATCGGGTATGATGAGGGCATTTTTTCCATAATCCACGCTAAGCTTACAATAAGTATCTTCAAAAGGGGACGTAGCCCCCTCTTCCACCAGAGTTTCTTTTTTATTGACCACCTTGACAATTTCATTCGTGCTTTTATCATTTTTAGCGATAAATAGCGTATTAATGTTCAATGTTTCACCGATGAATTTCAAGATACTTCCAGCAGCTTCATCGAAATTTTTAAATCTTCGAATCGTTTGTTGACTAAAACTAGAGAACGAATCCATGTTTAGCTCCCTTTCACTTATGTATTAATGAAGTTGCTTATTCTGTTACAAAAGAACGACAACTGATAAAAGCTAATTATCTAGGTCCAAGTATATCAGATATCTGATTGTTATCATAACGTTAGTATTATTCTAGAATAGTTATGATTCATGAGGTGCCTCGAACTGCCGACGCATGAAACAAAGGTTTATTCAATAAGTGTCTAAGATAAATACTAAATCTATATAGTAACATTTCCTTCTGCAATTAAGTCCTTTCATCGACTCTACTGTTTTGGTTCTATTTAATTAGAAAATGATTCTGAACTATCTAATGATTGAGTCTTTTTTTCAACCCATTGTATTCTTTAGGAAAGAAAACTACCAAAACAATCCCCTCAAGCGCTGCAACATATCAGTATTTCACCTCAATACATCTCCATCTATTGTACTTAGAATAGATTCTTCCTATTAAGAACAAGTAAGTAGTAAGAGTATGACCTATCCTTCTTTCCCTCTCAGTCCCCTCTAAAAAAGTGGAACTTTTATAGAAATTCTTTGATGTTAACATTTGCTGTTGGTTTCCCTTATTTTTGGTTCACTAAAGAATAGAGGGGGTGTAGCTCAAAAGCACTCAACTGGACCTATAAATAATCATGACAAGGAAATACCATGGAAGTACCATCAGATTGATGTTTTGTTTCACCTCCTTTAGGGAAGATGGGGCGTATTCGGAGGTGCAGCTTATGAAAATACAACGGAAATGGTGGATCGCGCTGCTCATTTTGGCCGCCATCGGTCTCGGAGTTTTCGGGTTTCAATCATCTATGTCCCATCAAAAAGAAGAACAAATCGTCGCTCTCGGTGATTCATTGACCTACGGGGTCGGGGATGAAAGTGGCCATGGATATGTTGAGAATCTAGAGCAATGGTTGGATAAGAATCACGACGATCCCGTAACCGTCGACAATTATGCCATTCCGGGCCAGCAAAGTGATGGAATGCTCGGACAGATGAATGAGGCAGCGGTCATGAAGTCGATTGAACATGCGGATTACATTCTATTTTTCATTGGAATAAACGATATCATTAAAAGTAATGGAGGGGACCTTTCTCCATTATATGAAGATAAGATTGCCATGGGGAAAAAGGATTATGAGCAGAACGTTCAAAGGATCCTGGATCAGATCCGTGAGAAAAATCCGGAGGCACCGATTTTATTTCTCGGTTTATACAACCCTTATCCGGATAAACCAGAAATCGGTGAAATCATCAACGACTGGAACGCAACGAGCCAGTCGCTCATAGAGCCTTATGACAATGTCACGTTTATCCCAACAAACGATTTGTATGAAGAGAAGTCCTCCCGTTATTTCAGTGATGAAGTCCATTTGAACGAACAAGGTTATGAGAAGCTTACGATGCGCATCATCAAAGCATACGATTTTGAATAGGTAAGAAAAAAAGGCTTCCCTGAATGGAAGTCCTTTTTGATGGTTTTTAATTCGAGAATAATCCTCCTAGTTGGAAGCCGCTCCAGGCTAATGCAATTCCAAGGGTGTAGCTAAGGACGGTATATACGACGAAGGTTTTCCAGTTCCTTTTAAAGTGAAGCTGGACCGATTCCAACTTGAAGGTAGAAAAGGTTGTAAAAGCACCGAGGATGCCTGTGCCGGCAAAGAGCACCCAGAGTGTAGAGAGATCGAGTCCTGTGATCAGACCGAGGACGAAAGAACCAAGGATGTTGACAAAAAGGGTAGCGACTGGGAGAGCGGAAGCTGTACGTTTGTTGATCCACTGACTGATTCCGTAGCGGAGAATCGCTCCAATGAATCCTCCCGCGCCAACCAACAACAGTTTAGTAAGCATCAGGCAGCCCTCCTTTTCCCAAGGGTGAATCCGAGCATAGAGAAGGCTAAACCACCGAAAATGCTGATGGCTATGTAAAAGAGGCTCAGAATGATGTCTCCCCGTTCATAGAGCGAAACGGCGTCCATGCTCAAGGTGGAGAATGTCGTATACGACCCGACAAGTCCTGTTCCGAGAGCGGCTTTCCAATTAGAAGAAAGGGAAAACTTCTCAACGATCCCCATCGTGAACCACGCGAGGAGGAAGCTCCCGGTCAAATTGACGGTCAACGTGGAATAGGGGAACCACTGGTCAGGGTTCTTCAGCCACTCACCGATCAGAAACCTAAGGGATGCGCCGATCATCCCACCGATTCCGACATAAAAATAAATCATTCCACAAACCTCCTACAAATCTAATCGTTATTATATAGACTTTCGAAGTAATTTGAAAGGAATGCTTTTTTTACGAGACAAGAAGCCTTATAATTTACATAATAGTACCAAACGAAAGAGGGTTACGCATGATACGCAGAATATTGAAGAACATTGATTTTACCATCTTATTCGCTGTATTGGCTTTGTCCGCGTTCGGTACGGTGATGGTGTACAGCGCCAGTATGGTCAGTGGTGTCATGGTTTACGAAGTAACCCCTGATTACTTTTTCAACAGGCAGTTGATGTCATGGGGACTCGGCTTGGTCGCCCTTTTCTTTGGGATCATCTTTCCTTACAAAAACTATCGACGCTTATTCAAGCTGATTTTACTTGGGACCGTCATCCTTCTTGCCGCGGTCTTTGTATTCGGACATACGTCCAACAATGCCCAATCGTGGCTGGCCATCCCAGGGCTTGGAAAATTCCAGCCCGCTGAATTGGCGAAGATGTCCTTGATCATTTACATGGCGACCATCTTCACGAAAAAGAGTGGGTATATTGAAGATTTCACGCGAGCCTTATTGCCGCCAATCATTTTGATGATGCTTGTGGTCGCGATGATCTTGAAACAGCCTGATTTAGGGACAGCCTTGATTGCCCTCGCGGTATCCGGACTGATCATCATGTCGAGCGGGCTAAAGAAGGTTCACCTCTTTTCCATGATCGGGATTGCTCTTGCAGGGGCGGTCTTCATGTACAATTTCGGTCTCAGTGAAGAACAGCTTTCCCGTTTCGACGGCGCTTATCAACCCTTTGAATACGCCGATGATGCCGGGTACCAGCTGATCAATTCTTACCTCGCGATTCATAATGGAGGGTTGTTCGGGACAGGCCTTGGTGCTGGCGTACAAAAACTCGGATACTTACCTGAAGCCCATACCGACTTCATCATGGCCGTCATTGCAGAAGAGCTAGGCGTGATTGGTGTCGGTGTCGTGTTGCTGTTACTTGGTTTGATCGTACTGCGTGGATTCTATGTCAGTATGGAGAGCCACGACACGTTCGGCCGTCTGCTTGCCATCGGTGTGTCCGGTTTGATCGGCATCCAGGCAATCATCAACCTTGGTGGTTTGACTGGCCTTTTACCTTTGACTGGTGTTCCACTACCGTTCGTCAGTTATGGAGGGACATCGCTGCTTATGATGATGTTCTCAGCCGGTATGCTCATCAACATCCATGCCATATCAAAAATTAAAAAAGCCCAAGAACAAAAAGTAGCCGCATAAGCGATAAACGCCACCGATCTAAGGTGGCGTTTTTTTGTTGTGGTTGAGTGGGTTATCTATTGATCAAAGAAATGGTAGGTCGCGCCAAAAGGGGTCGAGTCGCGCCAAAGAGGAGTGGAGTCGCGCCAAAGAGGAGTGGAGTCGCGCTAAAGAGGGGTGGAAACGCGCCAAAGAGAGGTGGAGTCGCGCCAAAGGGGGTTGGAGTCGCGCCAAAGGGGGTTGGAGTCACGCCAAAGAGGGGTCGAGTCGCGCCAAAGAGGGCTCGAACCGCGCAAAAGAGGTCCCGAACCGCGCTAAAGGGCAGATAGACCGCCTCAAAGAGGAGAAGTAAATCTCAAAAGTTAAGATTCTAAAAATTGCTGAAACGTAACCCCACTCTCATTCGTTAGTATAGTAATAGGAATTTTATAAATGGTCGCATGGATTCAGTTAGATCTTAATTAGTGATAAGTAGTTCGGTGTTTTTCAAACCCATAAAGGGAAGGAGATGTGCTGGTGGAGATCCTTATTTCACTCTTACTTTTCACTCCATTTTTACTAATTGCATATTTTGCATACAAAGCTTCCGGTTATCAGAAAGGCAATATTGTCATGCATTTGGATGAATGGTACAAAGATCATCATCAATATGTGAAAGCTATAGAGAATGAATTGAATAAACAAGGGAAAAAGGCGGTTTTCCGTGGAAGATACAATTTTGAAATTGATGGAAAATCTTACACCTTGCACCCGCAAATTGTCACAGTTGATCGCGTTCCGACTCAACGAACAATATTAATACCTGATAAAAAATAGGTTTGTTTAGGAAAACAAACTATTTTTTAGGATCGTTAGGTGAAGCTCAAAAGTCTTTCAAACATAGGAAGGAGTGATTCTGTGAACGTGTTGAATCTGATTATAGCTATAGCGATGATCGTGACTCCCGCCATATTTTTAATTTACTGGGGAAAATCAGGGTACGATTTTGATGAGAGAAAGGACGAAGAGTAGGGGGACATTTTTCTCCACATGTAGTAAGCGGTTCAGTCCCTGTCGCGCAGAATTTCGTTTGTAGACCGTAAAGACGGCGACAGCATGTTTGATAGGCTTTAAGACAAATATGGAGGTGGGTCATGAAAATACGAAAGGCTGAACCGGAAGATGATCCGGCCATTGCAAGAGTGCACGTGGATGCCTGGCTGGAGACCTATCGAGGTCTGGTTCCAGACACTTACCTGGATCGCCTCACCTATGAAAAAAGAGAGTCTCTTTGGAAAAAGAATATCCAATCTTTAAAAATCATCTTAGTGGAAGATGAGCGTGAAGTTGTCGGGTTTGCTACATGGGACTATTCTTCTACTTATGAGAACTATGATGCGGAGCTGAGTTCCTTATACATACTCCAAAGCTTTCATCGCCGCGGGGCAGGAAAAGCTTTGGTGTCTTTCATTCTGAATAATGTGAAAGGGAAAGGATGCCAGAGGCTGATGGTCAAAGTATTGTCTGAAAATCCGGCCTGTCAGTTTTATGAAGGGATGGGCGGCAAAAAAGTCGAAGAGATTACGATTACGATTGATGGAAAAAGTCTGGAGGAATCGATTTACTCTTGGACTTTGGAAGAGATGAGCGCGGAATTTTAGTCATTGATGTTTTTGATCAATCATTACGGAAGAGCCCTGACTACTCAGGGCTCTTTTTATGGTTCTTTTAAAAAAGCTTTGGCGGAAGAATATTCTGTGAAAAGAAATGGAAACTGTGACGTTTAGAAAGGATTGAGAAAAGGTATCCCCTCTATACAAACAATAGGTCCTTTTGAAAGGGTGGCATACATAAAGGTGCCGGCCCTTTTCTTATTCATTGGCGCTTTTAGCTGTTGGAAGCACGAACAATAGTTAGAACAAAATGTGTGGGGGAAGTGGACCAGAAGAAAGAGGGGAGAATGGTGAAATCAAAGAAACGGATGATTTTATATGTCGCATTAACCGTCCTTGTAGTTATAATCACATGGGGATTGGTGGAACCCTACACGATGGATGTAGAAGAAGAGGAAGCTGTCATTCCTAATCTCCCGGAAGGTTGGGAAGATAAAAAAATCATAGCGATCGGTGATTTTCAAGTAGGGATGTGGTTAGACAACGATGGACAAATTGAAGATGTCGTAAACCGGATCATCGATCGGTCTCCGGATGCCGTGTTTCTACTTGGAGACTATGTCTACCATTCTGTAAATGACCACCAGAGCGAAATGGAAAAAGTCCAATCTTATTTAGAGCCTTTAACAGAGGAAGGCATTCCTGTCTATGCGGTGCTTGGGAATCATGATTACAACATGAGCAGCCGCAAGGTAGACCCCAGCGAAGAGACAGCTGAACGGGTGAGAAGGGAACTGGAGGAAATCGATGTGGAAATTCTGCACAATCGCTCAGTAGCATTAGAGAACGAGAGCGCAGATGAACCTCTTTATCTCACTGGAATCGGTGCCAGGTGGCCTGAAAATGATGATATATCCCGTGCGTTTACGGATATTGAAGAAGAAGATCCGCGTTTTGTCGTGATGCATAATCCGGAATCATTTGATGAAATTCCAGAGGGAGCAGCATCAACGGCGGTGGCCGGACACACGCACGGCGGTCAAATACGGATTCCGTTTACACCCCATTGGTCTTGGAAAGATCTGATTGCAAAAGGGAAAGCCCGTGTAGATGGGTGGACGAAAGAGGAATATGGCAATGAGGAAAACAGCCTGTACGTGAATCGTGGGATTGGCTTGAGTATCATTCCGGTAAGGTTGAATAATCCACCTGAAATTACCGAATTCCATTTGACTTCTCCGGAGGGATGAAGGGGCGAGGAGGCTGAATGGATGAAGGCCTCTATCTTTATTTCTGCCAGCAGATTATAGGACCTCACTATAATAAACTATAATCTTATTATGTAAACAATGTGACTGAATAAAAGCGGTACTCCTTTTAGAGTACCGCTTTTTCGAATGTTTAACGGATCACAATGTGGATCTCATCCATGTCTGATGTTTTTGCATCATTGTGCAGCACCAGTTTGGTTTGAAGGAAATAGGTCGTCTCTGCATCATCCAAATCCAGCGTCTCTGGTAGAATGAAATGAAACGGATATTCACTTTCTTCCTTTGGTTCAAGTTCACGGTTCATCAGAACGGTTGTGATCGGTTGTAAGAGGCTCGGTTTGTTTCCTGGACTTTTCTTCATCAAGTCACATTCCAGGCGCTGAATGGTCTGCTGGTTCAATCCGCCGATCAAATGGAAAGATCCGGTCACTTTTTCTCCGGGAGCATATTCTGTTTTCGATAGGACCAAATCGACCTTGGGCATGCCTGGGCCGAACCAATTGAATAGCTTCGCTAACATCGTCAAAGCCTCCTTATCTCCTTCGCTCAAGACTGCTGGTAACGCCAAGTCTGGAACTCTATCATTTGAATTTATAGTTGTATCATATTCGAGCGTGTACATCCCGTCAATCTTTTTTCGAAAATTCAGCCATCGACCATAAATTGCTTTTTTAGAGGTTAATCTTGGAAAAAATCTATGGTAAAGTAGTCAAGGAGGAATCAAATGGATGGTCTGATCCATGTGATTGATTATTTGTTTTCCAATAAAAAAACACTCATTTATACAACATTCATACAAGTTGAATATGATAAGGTAGCATCGAAGTTGTCTGCAGAAGGCGTGGCACACCGTGTCGCTACCGTCAGCAACACGTCATCTGTAGGTTCACCCGTTTTCAATCATGATTACAGCGTAGAATTCAAATTTCACGTAAGGAAAGTCGATCGTCACCGAGCGCAGGAAGCAATCCATAGTTAGGAGAAAAGTAGAATGGCGAAAAAATATTGGGCCGGTATTTTATTTTTTATCAGTGGCGTGATCCTTTATGGTTTCACATCGGTAGGGGCGGTTGTTTATTTGTCCTTTATCGAGGAGTGGAGCAATCCTCCGGGGAAATATTGGAGTGCCGTTCTTCAGGGAGGTCTTCTGTTTCCGATGATTTTCAGCTGGGTGCTCATCGTGCTCGGCACCCTCTTCATGTTTTCGAAGGAATTGAAGAAGGGGTACAACCGATTGAGCAATTAAAAAAAGCCGGGAGAGATTCCCGGCCCACTTTTATTTGAAAATGCCGAACGGTTTCCCGACAGGCAGGGTGACTTTTCCGAAATGGACATTCAAGACACTTGCGGCTGAACCGTAAAAGCTCATGATCGCAATCATCAGTTCAGCTACGGCTGCTAGCATATGCGTCGCGTGCGGGGCAATTCCAAGCGTAGACAAGGAAAGGCCGATGAACAAGAAGTCGATCAAAACAAAAATGATGAACAGCACTTTGTGTGTTTCCATAGCCCCGATCGTCATGAATATGGAAAAAATCAGATAACCGATGTAAGCGATGCCCAGTTGATGGGGATCGACCGCTTGTGCCGCTGCTTCTCCGAACACTCCGAAGTCGATGAGCCAGGACGTTCCGACACCGAACCAGAAGAGTCCGAATGCGGCAAACGCCGTCGTTCCGAATGTGTTGTTATGCTTTGCATCCTGAATGGCTGCGAACAGCTGGGCAAGTCCTCCGAGGAAAATCGCCCAAGGAAGAACGAAAGATACCCCATCTGTCCACCCAAGCTTGGCTGAAGAAGCCACCAGTGTAACCATAGCGAGTCCAAAAAGTCCGATCGCGGAAGGGTCTGCCGTTGTCATTTGTACCCGTTGCGTCGTTGTTGATTGATTCATAGATGATCCCTCCTAAAAAACATACTTGTCTAATTTACATAAAAAATAGAGGGCATGCAATGAGTTTTTTCATGTAAGCGAAACTTTCATAGATTCCAAAGGGATGGAGAGGAAGTGGAAGATGTTCCAGCATGTCATTAAAAATGAAGAGGAGCTTCGAGCAATCATCGGCGAACCGAGTGATCTCGTGAAGAATAAGGTGATCCATCACTTGGATGCAAACTGTAAACAGTACATCAAACAATCGCCATTCTTGACGCTCTCGACTTCTGATGCAGATGGGAATTGCGATGTGTCTCCACGCGGGGATGAAAAAGGTTTCGTTCATATCTTGAATGAGAGCACCCTCATGATCCCTGAGCGACCTGGAAACAAGCGTGTGGATTCGATGAGGAATCTGTTATCAAATCCTCATGCAGCGTTGATCTTTTTCATACCAGGAATGGAGGAGACGCTGAGGGTCAATGGCCGGGCATGCATCATAGCGGATGAGGATCTTCTTGAAAAAATGGCGCATAAGGGAAAAGTTCCTACTCTTGGAATTGCCGTAGAAGTCGAGGAGTGCTTCCTCCACTGTGCCAAAGCCTTCAAACGTTCAGGTTTATGGGACCCCGGCACATGGCTTGAAAAAGAAGAACGTCCATCCGCTGCAAAAATGCTGGCGGATCATGCGAAGCTCCCTGACATGGATGAGGAAGCGGTGACCAAGCGTTTAAATGAAAGTTACAGAAAACGACTTTATTAAGAGGTGTGGGGAATATGGATTTTCAAGAATTAGAAACCGATCGCTTGAAGCTGGTCGAAATCACGGATGAATATATTGACAGCTACTATAGCATCATGTCGCAGGATGAGGTCACCAAATATTATGG
This sequence comes from Halobacillus faecis, assembly GCF_007991335.1. Classification (GTDB taxonomy): domain Bacteria; phylum Bacillota; class Bacilli; order Bacillales; family Halobacillaceae; genus Halobacillus; species Halobacillus faecis. The sequence goes on from NZ_BJYD01000004.1 coordinate 219,134, forward strand.
CATGCCTTCCCTGACCAATCGCCATCAAGCGGAAAGTATCGTCCATTCTTTCAGAGATAACTTTGCGGTGGAAAAGAGCATTCGCTGGGGGATGATTTGGAAAGAGACGGATGCATTCATCGGAACCGTCGGACTGAATAATTGGAGTCCCTTCAGCAGAAAGGCCGAAGTGGGCTATGAACTCGACCCGTCCTTCTGGAGGAAAGGGATCACATCAGAAGCTGTATCGGCTGTCGTTGACTATGCGTTTCGTGAGTTAGGACTATATAGGCTCGGTGCGGTGACTTTTCCTCAAAATGATGCTTCTTCAGGATTGCTGAAAAGGCTGGGATTCAAGGAGGAGGGTGTTTTGAGAGGGTACCTCTTCCAGGAAGATCAAAACCATGATGCGCTCATGTTTTCCCGCTTGAGAGAAGAGTTCCTGAAGGAAGAACGCTGATGGAAATCAACCGCTTCCTTCTTATGTTCGCAACGACGATGATGCTGATTTTTGGAGGCGTTTTCTTTCTTCGCTACCTGCAAAGTGGCGAATACCTTGTCGATCATCTGCTGAGCGCACTGGCAGGTTTGCTCATTCTTATCCTTGCTCTCATTTGGAGGCAAAAGCACAAAGAAAGGTGATTTTTACATATGTGGAAGTTTCTTTTTTGGGTTCTAGGCATTGGGCTCGTTTTCGGTGGAGGGTATATCGTCGGTGTCATCACCTCGGATGAACCTTCTTATCAAATCATGATTCAGGAAGAGGGCGGAGAAAGTCAACCACCCGACGGAGCGGTTCTCACAGATGTCGACCACCCGGCAAAGCTGGATTCCCTGCTTGGCATTCTCCTGCATAAACAACCGGCGGAAGGCGTGTCGGTGAACATAAATGAACCGGATGCCTCCCTTAAACTGATGAGCCCGCAAAGATCGATCGGATTGACAGATCACAGGATATGGTTCACAGACAATGGGGCTGTCCTGGCAGAGGAACGGAACGGCACATGGCAGGATGCTGTCTTTTTCACGATTTCAAAAAGGGATGCATCGTATATACAATCCATCATAGCGGGAGAGGATGATTAGCATGGAGATGGAAAAGCTGCGCGGACCCATTTATTTCCTAGGCATCTGTATCCTATTCGCCGGTTGTGCTGCATCAAATGGGAGTAGTGGTCCTTCGATCCAACAGCAGGATTATTCCTACGAGCTTGAAGGCATCCAACAGGAACTTCAGATGCTGAGGCAGGAAGTCGAAGTATTGAATGAACAATTGTCAGAGGACGAGTCAAGTGAACGCACAGGGACAAAGCGAACGTATTAATGATGGAGGGATGTGACATGAAGAGCGAATTCAAGCGTTATTTTTGGAAGCGGTTCTGGTTGATTTTTGTTCCTCTTTATCTCATGGCCATTGGAAACGAAAGCTACATTGTCTCGAATCCCCTCATGCAATTAGAGGATTATGGCTCCTTTTTATTTTTCATCGTCTTTTATTTTATCGGTTATGGAGCGATTACGGCAGGCATCCTTCATTTATTATGGCGGGGTGGTAGAAGGATGGGACCTTTGAATCGTGAAGAGAAAGTTAGGGAGTAGAGCCGGGATGGAAAATCCCTTTTTAATCCTTTATTCATCTTGTGTTTATCATATTTTATTAGTTATAGAGAATGTGAAATCATTAAATAGAAGCCCTTATATCGCAATATAGGACCCTGAATATCCTGTTTTCTCTCATTTCTTTTCACTGTAAGACAGAAAGGCTTTTCTCCATCTAATAAGTGATAAGGAATGTCCTAAAGAGATAACTACTAATACTGCTATTACGACCAATGACTCCAAAAATGAACCCTTCGCCATAATGCTTATCACAATACCAATAGCTACGGCAAAGGTTATGTTCGGAATGATTAAAACACTTTTCTTATCCACATAATCTTTATTTTTACTATATTTAAGCGAGAATAACGTGATCACTCCAAAGATTACAAAGCAGGAAGATACAAAAATAATGGCATCCGTTCTCATTTACATTTCCTCCAAAACATTTTTCACTTAATATCTATTCTTATTTCTTAGTTAGCTGAACATGAGATATTATTCAAATCGTATCATTGACTTTGATAACCGTATCATATTTTTAGCCATTTGAAATTACCAAACCTTTCAAATATGGAGATTAGATTTAAACAGAGCTTAACTATAAAAACTGGAAATTAGAGAGGAGGGGAAAGGCTTGTATTTTCCAGCGATAGAAACCGAAAGTCTCCATCTGGTGAACATTAGCCAGAAGCACACGAACTTCATTTTCAAACACTTCAGTAACAACAAAGTTTGTGAGTATTTATATGATGAAGAAGACTTGGAGAATTATGACCAGGCCCTAGCACTAGTCGAATGGTTCTCTAAGCCCGAAGAAAAAGGATACAATCGCTGGGTGATGGAAAGTAAAGATCTGGGAGGCGTTCCTATTGGGACTTGCGGGTTCCATTTATGGGACCGTCAGAATCGTATGGCCGAGATCGGCTATGACCTCTTTCCTGACTACTGGGGCAAAGGTTTGATGAAGGAGGCTTTGGTAGCCTGTATCAACAGCGGTTTTCAACAGATGAATTTGAACCGTATCCATGCGTATGTGGCGGTGGAGAATCAGCGATCATCCGCTTTGTTAAAACGACTAGGTTTCACTTGTGAAGGCATATTTAGGGATAAACATTACTATCAAGGACACTATTACGACCATTATACCTATTCCCTGCTCCGTAGAGAATGGTAGGTTAACCGGTGGCGCAGGACAATGATCGTTGGACAAGGGGGGTGGGATAAAAAATGAAAACTTCTCCCTTTACAAAATCAACGTCTTGTTATAAGATTTAATTCGTAATCGTTACTATTTGTATTTTAAGGTCTCGCTCTTAAAAAAAGAGCGTCTATTTTTTTACTTGTTTTTAAATCGTAATCATTACTAATATTGAAAGGTGTGATGATATGGCTAAAAAGTCAAAGGTAGCCAAAGAAAAGAAACGCCAGGCTATGGTCCAGAAATATGCCGCCCTGCGCCAGGAGTTGAAGGAAAAAGGCGCCTACGAGGCATTAAGAAAATTACCGAGAGATTCCTCACCCACACGGCTGACCGGACGCTGTGAAGTCACAGGAAGGCCACGAGGATACATGCGCAAATTCAACATGTCCCGCATCGCCTTCCGAGAATACGCCCACAAAGGCCAAATCCCAGGCGTGAAAAAAGCTAGTTGGTAATGGTTAGTGTGGAGACACCCTGGTAGACGCGACAAGCATAAGCAAAATCACGTCGTGGCGTTCTTTGCCACAGAGTGAGGTTGCTTATGTCTCGAGCGTCTGGGTGTCGGAACCGGATAACTACAAAAGCGGAGAGGCCTTGTTCAGCCCCGACAAGCATAAGAGGTTCGGCGGATCTTCCGCTGTCTCTTACATAAAAAGAAAGAGGAGGTGGCTCGTTGTATAAATGGGTCATCATTGGTGGAGGAATCCAAGGTTGTACGGTTGCCTCCTACCTTTTACATTCAAAAAAAGCAGACACCACGAGCTTGAGAGTGATCGATCCGCACGAGGAACCGCTTCACAGGTGGAAGACACTCACCAAACGCGTAGGAATGAAATACCTGCGTTCCACTTCAGTCCATCACTTGGATCCTGATCCTCACTGCCTCAGGAAATTCAGCAGGAAAGAGGCGTACGCTCAACCCTTCATTGGCCGGTATGACCGCCCAAGGCTTGATTTGTTTAACGACTACCATGAAGGTCTTTTCAAGCAGTATGCATGGAACGACTTTTGGGTAGCGGCGACGGTGACACGCTTGGAGAAGAGCGTAGATGGATGGGAAATCAAGACTGATCGATTAACGATAGCTGCTGAAAAGGTCATCCTCGCGATCGGGGTCAATGATCGCCCTCACTTTCCTGAATGGGCCGATCCGTTACATGAGCGCATGGGGCATCTGTTTTCTACTGCCGAAGTTAAGAAAGGGGGAGCGTTGGTCATTGTAGGTGGAGGGATTTCTGCCGCTCATTTGGCTAACACGTATGCAAAGGAGTGGGAAGGAAAGGTCACACTCCTGAAGAGACACCCGTTCAGAATCAAAGATTTTGATAGTGATCCAGGGTGGCTGGGTCCAAAGTATATGAATGATTTTCATCAAGTGACGTGTTACGAAAAACGGCGCGAGATAATCAAAGCGGCGCGTCACCGGGGGTCCATTACGAGCGGGCTTTCTGTGAAATTGAACCGCCATGTTCGTCAGGGAAGGTTAACGATCATGACCGATCAGGTGGAAGCGGCTTTGTATCACAAGGATCATATCCATCTTCGTTTAAAAGAAAACGAAGGACTCAAGGCGCAGACGGTGCTGCTCGCTACAGGTGCTGAAAACGGTGTGCCAGGAATGGAGTGGCTGAGCACAGTGATTGATTCTTGTGCGTTACGAACAGCTCCATGTGGGTTTCCTGTTGTGGACGCCCAATTAGAGTGGGGGCCTGGTTTGTATGTCGCAGGAGCGCTTGCTGAACTTGAGATCGGTCCTTCGGCGCGGAATATCGCGGGAGCAAGGAGAGCAGCTGAAAGAATTGCTGCCATTTAGGAGGAGAACATATGAATAGAAAAATACCAGTCACCGTGTTGAGTGGGTACTTAGGTTCTGGAAAGACCACATTACTGAATCATCTTCTTCATAATAAAGAAGACCGCAGGATTGCGGTGATTGTGAATGATATGAGTGAAGTGAACATTGATGCATCGATGGTCAAACAAGGAGGATTCGCAAGGACGGAAGAAAAGCTTGTGGAGCTCCAAAACGGTTGCATCTGCTGTACATTGAGGGAAGACCTGATTAAAGAGGTTGAGAAGCTAGCTCGTATGGATATCGACCATATCGTCATCGAGTCGACGGGAATCTCTGAACCGATCCCTGTCGCCCAAAGCTTCACCTATATCGATGAGGAGCTCGGCATCAATCTCAGTGAAACGTGCCGCTTGGATACGATGGTGACCGTTGTGGATGCGAATCGCTTCTGGGACGATTACGCTTCAGGAGAATCGCTGCTGGACAGGGAGGAAGCAGCGGACGGCACCGACGAAAGGGAAGTCATTGACCTTTTGATCGATCAGATTGAGTTCGCCAACGTATTGGTATTGAATAAAACCGACCTCGTGGAGGAAATCGATCGAAAAGAACTGAAGGCTGTCCTTCAGCAACTCAATCCGGAAGCGAAGATCATTGAAACATCGTTCAGTCAGGTCCCCCTGCAAGAGGTGTTGGACACGTCGTTATTTGATTTTGAAAATGCGAGCCAGGGTGCAGGTTGGATTAAAGAATTGAACAATGAACACGTCCCGGAAACCGAGGAATATGGGATTGGGTCCTTCGTTTATCGTAGAAGAAGACCCTTCCATCCGGAGCGGTTCATGCACTGGTTGGAAAACTGGCCTCCAGGAATTATCCGGTCGAAAGGCTTTTTCTGGCTCGCCTCAAGGAACGAAGATGCCGGTCTCCTATCACAAGCTGGATCATCCCTGATGATTCAAGGAGCCGGAAATTGGATCGCCACTTTCCCTGAAAAAGAGAGGCAGGAGCTTTTTCAAGAAGATCCACAGCTGCAGGAAACATGGGATGCGCGCTACGGGGATCGTCAAACAGAGCTCGTATTCATTGGAATCGATATGGACCGTAAGGATATCATCCAAACGCTGGATCGCTGCTTGTTGACCGACGAAGAAATGGATAGGAGCTGGGAAGGATTGCATGATCCGTTGCCAGCGTTTATGGCACAAGAATAGGAACATCATAAAAAAAGTAGGGACGCTCAAAAGAGTCCCTACTTTTTACATACAGCGACACCCAAAGGATAATAGACGCCTTCTCTCGGTGGCTCAATCGTGACGCCGCGCTGATAAAAGATTTCTTTTTCAGAAAAGCCCTCGAACAGACCCTCAAATTCCTCAGGTGTCAATTGAAAATAATGGAAAGGCTGCCCGCATTCATAATCCCTTCCTTCACCAAAAGGAGTGGAGAGGACAAGGGTGCCGCCTGGATTCAATAGATCAAACATACGCTTCACGAATAATCGGTCATCTTTCACATGCTCGATCGTTTCAAAACTGAGGATCGTATCAAACGTTCCGATCTCCTGAGGCAGGGAAGCATCCATCGCATCTCCTTGTTTGAAAGTGAGCAAAGGATGATAGTAGTTGTGAACCGCGTACTGCAATGTTTCCTCACAAATATCCATGCCTATGATTTCATCAATCTTCTCTTTCGTGTCTTTCGCTATTTTAAGACTTCCATAACCGGTGCCACACGCGAGATCCAGTACCCGTCCGTTTACATAAGGGGTGGAAAACACATACCTTGCGATGTGCTCGAGGAGGCTGTTGTTCATCGGGTCCATTTGTTTCGGTATGACCCGTTCACCCGTATCTTCTAACATATCCAATTCACCGCTTTGTCTGATTTTTCTTACTTCAAACCAGTATAACATAAGTGGTATGTACCCTTTTTATTTCACGACCAGGACCGGTACTTGCACATACTTAACTATTTTATGGCTGACACTGCCTAAGATGAATTTTTGGAATGGATTGCGCCCACGGCTTCCCATGACGACACAGTCATAGTCGTTTTCATTGGCATACGCTGTAATTGCTTTTGCCGGTTCACCATGAAGGATGATGACATCGGTTTTTGCCCCTTTTTCTTCGATATAAGCAAGGGTATCAAAGAACTTTTCTTTTCTTTTCATTGTCGCTGTATGAGGATCTCCATAATTCAGTACGTCTTCTTTAGATGAACTGCCATCGACAACATAAATCAAGTCAAGAGTCAGTTGATCCTTATATGGGCCCGCCATTTTTAATGCTTGATCGATGGCGCGGGAAGAATGCTCGGAGCCATCGGTGGCTAATAGAACTTTTTTAAACATGACGTTCACTCACACTCCTTAGATCTTTAATGCCCAGATTCTTTCGTAATGCCGCCCAGTCTTTCCAAGAGGCGGCTGCTCTCGCCATTTAAACCGATAAATCTGACCTTTGTTCCTTTGGATTTGAATTTGGCTTCAATGTGATCGAGAGCTCCGATTGCTGAATCGTCCCATAAATGCGATTCTGTTAAGTCGATGATGACTTCCTCCAGGTCGTCTGAAAAATTGATCCCCTCCAAAAATTCAGTTACGGAGGCGAAGAAAAGCTGCCCCTGGATGAAATAGATCTTCCTTGTGCCTTCATCCATATACTGTCCGAGTACACGGACTCTCGATATTTTGACAGCAAAGACGATCATGCTTAAAAGAACACCGGTCAATACGCCGTACGCCAGGTTATGGCTGATGACGACGGTTAGTACAGTAACAATCATGATCGCTGCATCGGTGAATGGTACTTTGTGTATGTTCCATACGGAATGCCAGTTGAACGTGCCGATCGACACCATAATCATCACACCAGCTAAGGCGGCCATGGGAATTTGAACGACCACTCCACCTAGTACAATAATCAAAAACATGAGAACAACCCCTGCAACGAGGGAAGAGAGTCTCTTCGATCCACCTGATTTAACGTTAATTACGGATTGGCCGATCATCGCGCATCCTGCCATTCCACCAAAAAAGCCGGTTGCGATATTCGCAATCCCTTGCCCTCTGCTTTCTTTGTTTTTATCACTATCGGTATCTGTCATATCATCCACAATCGATGCCGTAAGGAGAGACTCTAATAGTCCGACAATCGTCAATGCCAGGGCATAGGGAAAGATAATCATAAGGGTTTCTATATTGAAAGGAAGATCAGGTATGGCGAACATAGGGAGGGTTCTTGTTAGTTCTCCCATATTGCCGACATTCCGTACATCAATATTCAGTGCAATGGCGATGACTGACACAACAACAATGGCCACCAATGTCGAAGGGACGACTTTTGTAAGTAAGGGGAAGATATAAATGATAGCTAGCGTCAGACCGACCAACACATAGATCATGGCCGACTCATTTTGAAAGTGTTCCAGTTGGGACATGAAGATAAGGATACCGAGAGCGTTTACGAATCCAATCATGACGGATCGTGGGATGAATTTCATAAATCGCGCCAGGCGAAAGGTCCCGAAGAGAATTTGCAGGACGCCTGTAAGCAGGGTGGTAGCCAATAAATACTGTAGGCCATGCTCAGCAACAAGCGTGGTCATAAGTAAAGCCATAGCTCCTGTAGCCCCAGAAATCATTCCTGGTCTGCCACCGACAAAAGCAATAACCACCGATATACAAAAAGACGCATAGAGGCCCACCATTGGGTCTACACCTGCGATGATGGAAAAGGCAATCGCTTCCGGGATGAGAGCCAAAGCGACAACCACTCCGGATAAAACATCTCCCTTAATATTTCCGAACCATTCATCTTTGACTAGAGCAGTAGACATGAGCGGGCTCCTTTCTTTGATATGCATTTTATTGTCTGCCTAACACCTAGAGAGCATACAAAAAACGTGCAGCTCTGAGAGCTGCACGTTGAAATGATTTATTTAACCACAATCACTGGTTTTTGTATATATTTTAAAAGTTTGTGACTCACACTACCAAGGATCAGCGTTTGTAATTTATTTCGCCCGCGACTGCCGATGACTACACAGTCGTAATCATGTTCGTTGGCATAATCTGTGAGCACCTCTTCCGGTTCTCCGTGCAAAATAATGATATCGGACGAGACGCCTTTCTCTTTCACTAGATCGACGGTTTCCAGTAATTTTTCCTTCCTTTTAGCCGTGGCGATGTGGGAATCTCCATATTTCAAGACGTCCTCTTTAGATGTTTCTCCGTCGACAGCATAGATTAAATCCATATGAACGTTGTCTTTATAAGGTTCAACCATTTTAACGGCCTGGTCAATAGCTCGATTAGAGTGATCGGATCCATCCGTTGCGAGTAAGATTCTGTTAAACATGACTATATAACTCCTTTATCCATCAAGTGTTTTGTGACCGAATGTTTGTAACCACCTCCGAGGCGGTTCGACAAACGGTGATTTTTGCTCTTTTTGACGATGGTTCTCCTTCAAATTCTGCTTCTACGTTATGAAGAGAACCGATCGCAGAGTCGTTCCCATAATTTTTGCGTCCATCATCAGCATATGGGCCAAATACCCGTACGTTAGAGGTTTTAATCTTAAAGAAAATCATGCTGAGGTCAAACGTCGGTACGTTTATTGTTTGTGCGCGAGGTTTGAATAAGGGCTGCCAAAAAGTTTTGAGGGGAAAGTTATAAGGGTGCAGATAAAGGGGGAGCGTCCAAATACTAAAATAATATTGGGATTACTAAATGTTAGATAATAAAAAAAGCATGCAGCCCTATCGCTGCATGCCCGAAATGAGGGTTACGCTAGGAAGCGCTGCCCTTTTTTTGCTGCTGATTTTTGAGATAACGGACCGTCTCCAACAAATCCCCCGCACAAGCTCTGCCGAAGGGACCGGTCTGTTTTTGTTGATAAAGCAATTCACCATCGTGATTGATTAGGAAGCAAGCAGGCTCTCCGTACGAACCAATCCCTTCTTGGGAAGCGGTAAACACGCCGAATACTTCATTTATGGAAAGAAATTCATCGGATAAGAGAGGGAATGTGAGGTTTTCTTTTTCCGACAACCGCTTCAACTCTGCATCATTTTCCGCCGCAATGGCCATGACCGTCACGTGCTCATTGGTTAATTGTTCAAGATGGTCCTCCATCTCTTTCAAGGCACGAACGCAAGCGGGTGACCATGACCCTCGGAAGAAAACGATCACGTGCCAGCAATCCCGGTGGCTTTCCTGATGCTCCTCTAATAAAAATTGTTCGCCGGTGACGGTAGGTAAAATAAAATTCGGAACCCGCTCCCCAAGCCTCAACTCAGACATGGCTGCTCCTCCTTTCCTGATGGTACTTCTTCAAGATAATCTCTGAGCTCGTTAGATGTGACTGGACATTTTATGGAACGCTTTTATTATACGGCTCAGGCAGATAGTAAAACGGCCTTTTACTATAGATTAACCAAATTTTAAGATAATTATAATTATTGACTGGATGCTTATGAAACTTTTACTTGTTCCAGTCGTATAGACAAAGAGAACGAAATAGGAAAGAGGGATACGAGATGAATACAGAAAGAGATTTGTATGAGGAAGCAAAAGCGCTGATCCAACATAGATATCCAAGCGGATGGGGAGGAGCAGCTGCCCTAAGGTTGGAAGATGGAACGATTCTAACCAGTGTCGCCCCAGACGTGATCAATGATGCTGTGAATCTCTGCATGGAAACAGGAGCGATCCTTGAAGCGCACAAACGAAACTTGAAGGTCACTCATTCCCTGTGCATCGCCCGTGACGATGAAAATTCTCCACTTGTAGTGCTATCACCGTGCGGGGTCTGTCAGGAACGGTTGTTTTACTGGGGGGATGAGGTGAAGGTCGCCGTGACTCATCCTGGAGATGAGCTGATCTTCAAGACACTTGCGGAAGTTCAGCCCTTTCATTGGTCACGGGCTTATGAGGAAGAACTTGAAACATCAAATGAGTAAGGGTCACGCGCTGGTCGTTTCCTTTTAATGAGCAGAATTTTTCAGGGTGGGGGAGGTAGACGCTTTGGGGATGTTGATCACTTTAACCGTCATCGGAATTCTCATAGGATTGAGTTTCAATTTCGGTATTTTGTCAGTGAATAGAATCAAAGGCGGCTTCAAAGGGTTGATCGCACCCGACTCCTCTACCATCACCTGCCACCATTGCGGGAAAAGCGTGAAAAGGGGGCGGACTCAGACGGTCTGCCCGAATTGTTATCAGCCCTTATAATTTGTCTGTGTTTATCGGATGAGAGGGGTATTTATTAGCAGGTTTCCCACTTTTATTAGTAGCTTCTGTGCTTTTATTAGCAGGTTTTGTACTTTTATTAGCAACTTCCACTTTATAAGCCTGGAACTAAATATCACGCACTCGAAAGGAGTGTGTATATCTTAAAGAGCCCTGCTGAACTCCTAACAAACTGAATCTTAAATCCTACCATTCTTTAACAAAATATGACTATAAACCCATGTCAGTATTTTCAATTTATTCCATACATGGTACGCTTTTAGTAAGAATACAACGGAGAGCGCTGTCATCGCGTGCTCGAATTTGCAGAAAGGTGAGACATCGTGAAGAAATTACTTGTCGTTCTTTTACTCTTAGTCGTGGGTTGCAGTGTAGCAGGGAAAGGCGTCAATGCATTTGAAGGTCATGTGACAGCAGTCAAAGTCGGCGGTTTGGAAGTCGAGTGCTCAGCGGCAGTTAAGGATGGAGAGATGACGGACACGGAAGAGGGATGGCCTTGTCTCGTACTCGTTCCTCATGATATCCCGGTCCATACAAATGATGGCGAGAACTTAAAAATGGACACGTTCAGAGAGCAAGCGAGAGAGGAAGAACTCCTCAAAATCCGCGTGAAGCTCAGTGAAAGTACAGAAATCACGGAAGATCCAGAAAGCAGGAAAGTGACAGCAGAGGAAATCACAGTCCTCGAGTAGTGGTCATACATATAGGTTTGAGGTGTTTTTATGAAAAGACTTTTGTTTCATCTGGGGTTTGCTGTCTTTCTCATAGCAACGATGATGGGGCTGTTGAGCATTCGCCGAGGACTTGTAGATCAAGCGGAGATGGAATTCGACGTGCTGCCTCTGATGATTTTTGATTTTACCTTCCCGGTCGTTTTCGGGATGTTATTTGCTCTTCCTTTTTTATGGCGCAGATATAAAGAAGGCAGGCTGAAAGGTATCCAATGGGCAGAGTTTGTCGGCATCGGTGTACCGAGCCTTTTCGTAACCTTATCGCACTGGTTGTTTTACACGAACTTCCCGATGAACCCGGTGACGAAATTTTTTGCGACACATTCGTTCAACGGATCCATTCTTTTCGCCTTCATTTTCGGCTTTACCTTGATTCATAGCATTAGAAAAAGGGAAGACGGAGAATGAAAGGTATCATAACTGGGATGCTTGTGGCTATATTCCTCCTCTCAGCCTGCACTCCCGGAGCAGGCGAGGGAGGACTTTTGAGCCTGAGGCAGGTGCTCAGCATGAATCCTGATGCGGACTATGTAGAATTGAAGAACGGAGAAGTCTACACGCACGGAACAGAGTGGATCGAAGAGAAGAGCCTGACCAAAGCCAAGAAGATCACAACCGTTGAAAAAGGAATGGCGAGCGATCTTCCCGCAGGTACCATCCTATATGAATCAGAAGAAATCCCGGCCATATTGATTGCAGAATATGAAGAGATAGAGAAACGTTATCACCTGGCCATGGGAGAATAAAAAGGGGGAGAAATCATGTCCACAAAGGAGAAAGTGGCTTTAGTGACAGGAGGCTCGAAAGGACTGGGGAAAAGCATTGCCCAAAATCTGGCAGCGTCTGGTGTGACGGTCATCATCAATTATTATCGAGATCAGGAGGCGGCCGACGCGGTTGTTCAAACCATCCGTCAAAATGGTGGACAAGCTTTCGCGATCCAGGCCGATGTGACGAACGAGGAAGAAGTGGACCGGCTGGTGGGAGAAGCGGAACAACAAGCGGGCCGTCCCGTCAATATCGTCGTCAATAACGCGACAGGTCCACAGCCGGAATATTCCCTGGAAGAAGTGACATGGGAGGATTATCTCGATCAATTGCTGTTTACGACGAAGGCTCCGCTATTGCTGACAAAAGCCGTTATTCCTTCGATGAAGGTGGAAAAGTGGGGACGGATCATCAACATCGGAAGTGAAGTCGTCGAACTCGGCAATGCGCATTTTTCCAATTATGTAACGGCAAAATCAGCGGTCGTCGGCATGACACGTTCTTGGGCCAGTGAACTCGGGGAACATGGCATTACGGTCAACGCGGTCCATCCTGGTTTTACACCGGTGGAACGTCATGGAGAAGTATCAGATGAGACAAAAGCTTCTTACCTGAGTGATGTTCCTTTGAAAAGAATGGGAGAACCGCACGACATCGCGAATGCTGTCCGGTTCTTAAGCAGCGAGGATGCGTCATTCATTACAGGTCAGAACATCAGCGTCAATGGAGGGAAAACATTTTAGAGGGGTGTGTGATTGGGATGAACAAAGAGACGATGACACGCACGAGCAAATGGATCAAAAGGAACGCACGACCACTGGAAGCAGCCCGTTGGCATGCGTTGATGGAGGGCGGTTTGAAGAGTGAAGTGATCCATTACATACGCGCCTTCCAAAACGAGGATGGAGGTTTCGGTCACGGCATCGAACCGGACTTTTGGCTGCCGAAATCTTCTCCGATGGCGACATGGGCCGCCGGACAGTACTTGTTTGAGTTGGATGTCGCTTCTAAAGAACGGGTCGTCCTTGATATGCTCTCGTACCTGCTTGAAACGTACGATGAAGAGACAGGGATGTGGCCATCGGTGCTTCCTGAACACAATGATCATCCTCACGCTCCCTGGTGGCACTGGAAAGAAGACGCCCAGCAAAATTGGATGTTCAATCCTGGTGCGGAACTCGCCGGTTTTCTCATCCACTGGTCGTATGAAGATAGTGAAGGTGCGAAAACAGGTTGGAGTAGTGTGGAAAAAGCTGTCGCCCACCTGATGGCCATCGATTTGATGGACTTTCATGAAGTCAACTGTTTTCAACGGTTGATGAATGTCTTGTTCCGTCATAAGGATAAAGTCGCTGACTATACCCCTTTTACATTCGAAGAAGTGAATGCCAAAACGGTCCTTCTTGCGGAGCGGTGCATAGATAAAGACCCGCAGAGTTGGGGCAACAGCTACAAACCGCTTCCGCTCGACCTCATCCATTCACCGAAACATATCCTTGCTGAAAAGCACCCGAGGCTGCTGAAGGAAAACCTGGACTTTTACTTGGAAACGATGAACGAGGAAGGTGTCTGGGATCTCACATGGGATTGGGGAGATGATTCCGAGGCTTTCGCCGTCAGCAAAAGGCAGTGGCAGGGGATCTTAGCCGTGGATCGCTATCAGAAATTGAAAGCGTTCGGCCGTTTGCCGGTGTAATGAGCGCGAGGGAAAGAAGGAGAAAAGAAATGAGAATCTTAAATTTGGAGCACCTATCCACCGCAGACAAGGTGGATTTTTTTCATACCCATTGGGGTGGAACGAAGATGGTCATCTCAAGCGGTGTTTATGAATGCACAAATTTAGATGGCTTTGCAGCATTGGAAAATGAAAGAATCCTAGGGTTAATCACCTATATCAAGAAGGAGAGGGAGTGTGAAATCATCTCCCTCGACAGTCTGGTAGAAAACAAAGGCATCGGAACATTGCTCATCCAGGCGGTAGAAGCTGAAGCAAAGCGGCTGGGCTGTTCTGTCCTTCGAGTCATTACGACGAACGACAATATAAGAGCTCTCGCTTTCTTTCAAAAACGCGGATTCCGTATGACTGAAATCTTACACGATGCCGTTCAGCGCGCACGGAAAATCAAACCGGAAATCCCGGCCATCGGTAATCATGGCATCCCGATCGTGGATGAACTTTTATTGAAAAAGGAGATTTGATGGTATGCGGAAGTGGCAGATCCTAGGTTCGCTTCTCGTTCTAACCGGGCCTTTGCTCCTCCTCTCTGGCATGCAGGATACCTCTCTCGTCCTTTCCCTGATGGTGTTGGGGGTTCTGATTCTCATCATCCATGCTCTCATAGATAAGGACGAAAGTAGCAAAAGGTGCAGGCTGGGCCTCCATACATATCAACGCGTGAGTTGGAAAGAAGATGGCCCCGGGGAAATCATAGAATGCCAGCGCTGCAAAAGAAGAAAAGAAGTGATGAGAGGCTTTTAATCTTATAGTCTGGCGAAATCCATAACATTTGAAATAGGGAGGCTTAAAAATGAGTCCATTGAAGCTGATTGAACCTACCATAGAACTTGAAGAATCCTACCTTTGTTTTTATAAAGAATGGAAAGACAGTGGAGAAGCGATGATTCCATGGGTGATTGAAAAAGATCCTACAAACTTTCAAGCCATGGTCCAGGGCTTACATAATGATGCCAAGGGGATCGATCTTCCTGTAGGATTCGTACCCGGTTCGACCTACTGGCTCGTCAGTCAAGAAAACAAAGTCATCGGTGCCGTGAATATCCGTCACGCCCTGACTGAACCACTAAGAAATGCCGGCGGCCACATCGGCTACGGCATCCGTCCGTCTGAACGCAGGAAAGGCTATGCGACGGAACTGTTGCGTTTGTCCTTGGAAAAATCCAAGGAACTCGGCATTTCGAGTGCGCTCGTTGTCTGTGATGAAGTCAACATCGGATCGATGAAGACGATCCTGAACAATGGTGGGGTAGAGGACCATGATTTCATCGAGGACGATGGGAATGTTGTGAAAAGGTACTGGATCGAAACGTGAAAGCCGGTGAATTCAGTCCGTTACTCTACAGAAAATTTTCTTGATTTCCCGAGTTTAAAAGGATCTAACTAAAAAGAAACTTCCATGCTGTGTGGAAGTTTCTTTTGTCACTGTATGAAAGTGGATTTTCTAAAGTAAGGAATGTTAACGGATGTATTCGACGGATTTTGATGGCAGGTCCTCGAGATCTTCTTCAGAAACCTCGCTCATTTCAGAGAAGTGAATCCAGTACTTCACTTCCACGGAATAATCATCCGTCAATTCCTGGGTCAATTGAATCCGCTTGGCATACTCACCTTCAATCTTTACATCTTTGATTGCCGGGTCTTCTGCGAATGCAATCGTAACAATTGGGGAGGCCTCGTCCTCTCCACGATAACCGAAAGAAGCCGTGTCCCCGATGTCTTTTTCCCCCATGAGCCATTCCAGAGACTCAGAGTTGTGCTTAAGGAGAGCTAAACTTAATCCATTCAGTTGAGAATGCATGAAGACGTAAATATAATCATCTTTGATTTCGTAATCTACGATATCTTCGGGCGGGAAGAAGTCATTCTCTTCCAACACTTCAATGATTTGTTCTTCCAGTGGTTTTTCGTCTTCTTGTTCAGGAGTGGCATCGATATTTTCGTCATTGGAACACCCAATTATAAAAAGGAAAACAGCAACAGTCATGAAGATTTTCTTCAACGGACTTCCTCCCTTTGCGAACGACGCTTTAAAAGATTTCAAAAATGGAATTTACATCCATTTATAGTTCTTTTTCCCTAAAACATTTATGGCAAACCTTCCACTTGTTCTACTCATGTATGATCTGTATTTATTAGTGCTGGGAAAGAGGATAGAGGGTCCCTACGATGACTTGAAAAGAATGATCACATCCTTTGGGAAACACATATGAAAAAGGAGGCAGAAGATGAAAGGTTTGTTAATCAAAGAACCATGGATCGACATGATCTTGAATGGAGAAAAGACATGGGAAATTCGTGGCACGAATACCAAGCAGCGAGGGACGATCGGATTAATCAAAAGTGGCACCAGTCAAGTTTTCGGAACGGTGGAGATCGCGGACAGCCTGCCATTGACAACACCAGTGTATGAGAAAAGCACGGGCCTGCACGGCATCCCAGAAGAGGATTGTCAGCAGATGCCGTATAAACGGACCTATGCCTGGGTGCTTCAGAACCCGGTCCTTTATGAAGAACCGATTCCTTATACTCATCCGCTTGGAGCCGTCATCTGGGTCGACTTGGACAAAGCGATGAAAGAAGAAATTTGAATACCTACATAACCCAAAAGCCCATCCCTCGCAACGAGAGATGGGCTTTCGCTTATCGCGGAATCCATATTTTTGAAAAGTCAAAGTGACCGAACGACTGAAACCGGACGTCCTGGATCATCGGGTGGAACGTGCGGACTTTCACGGGATGGTATTGGAAAATCAACAGGTGCTGTTCTCGTATGTACGTTTCAATCTCATCCATGACGCGCTCTCGTCCTTCATACGATTCCTGTCTTTTGAAATCCTCGAGTTTGTCATGGATCCACTGCAATCCCCATTCCGGGAAAAAGCGCCGGAAGAAGAGGTTCTTATTGTAAAAAGCGCCTAAAAAGGAGAGGTGCGGGTCGAGCGATGACACTTCTCCCATGAAAATCAGATCCACGTCTTTGCCCATATCTTCGGCATAGAAATTGGAAAAGTTGAAAGGGTGACGATCGAAATGGATGCCATATTCCGCTCCTCTTTCCTCGAGCCACTCCGCCTCTTTCACTGCACTCGGAAATTCAAGGTGAAACAGCTTCAACGGTTCTCCCGAATAGCCGGATTTTTTCAACAGCTCTGGAATCCATGCGCTCTTTTTCTCCAAGTGGGTGGATCGTTTCGGCACGAAGCTGCTGGCTTCCACGTACTGATGATCACCAGGCGATTCAGGCGCATCGCCAAAGGCGCGCCAACCGAAAGCGTCCGCCATCCTTTCGATATCCAGAAGGTGATAGACGGCTTCCCGGAAGTAAGGATCCTGCACGATGTTCTTTTTATGAAAATTGAACGTCAGGAAGCGAAATCCGGTTTCGATTTCGTGCTTCTGAGCCGGGTTCATGTCTTCTCCGTCTGCCACCGTGAAATTGATGATACTCGCAGCTTCCTGGGAAACTTTGAAAAATTGGACCTCGTCAAGCAATGGCCGCTCTTTAAAATATCCATCAAAGGCGGCGAGGACGAGCTTGTTCTCTGTACGTTCCTTCAAATAAAAAGGTCCGGTTCCGATCCACTCCTGTTCATCGAACGGTGTACCGGAAGGGAGGATACACAGGTTCGATGCCGCCATGTATCTTGGGAAAAATGGATTGGGTTTGTCTAAATGAATGATGACTTTATAACGGCTCGGACAATCGATGCTCCGGATCCCTTCCGTCAGCCAGGATGTGGAGGCTTCCGTGTTCATCGCTCTCCATAACGTGGATTGGACATCCTCGCTCGTCAGCTCTTCATCAGTATGGAAGCGCACCCCTTTTCGTAAATGGAACGTCCACGTCCGGGACGAGTCGTCAACTTCTACATGATGGGCAATGTGGGGGCGGACTTCATCTTTTTCCGCATCATATTTCAGCAGCGGATCCCCGAGCTGTTCAATCATATGGGCTTCGAATGTGATCGAAACTTCCAGCGGGTCGAGGGTCGTCAGCGATCGTGCAATGAAAGCATGGAGCACGTCTTTCGGACTGCTCTGCTCCCTGTAGCTGAACATTTTGCGGATATCATAGGATGCTTTGGCAATCCATGACTTCGGGATCGGCAGTCGCAGCAGGTGGGCCGCTTCATCCAGTTCGTCCCGATCGACACACGCGGTGACGAAGTCCTCCACTTCCTTTTGGAACGGTTTCGGAAAAAGGAGGGTCGACCGTTTCCCGCGTCCTTTTCCGGGAATGTACGTCAGCTTTCCATTCGCTTCCAGTTCTTTCAAAATTCTCTTCGCATTTTTTTGAGAGCAGTACCAAATAGCTTCAAGCTCCTGCAGCTTGAACGCGATCGTTTGGGCTTCTTCCCGTTCATACAGATGAGCCCTCAATGAAAAATACCGTTCATCAAGCATCGATACACCTCCTAAAAGGGGACAGATTTTTCTAAATTGTACCCTTTTTACCCCTTTTTGGAAAGTTCATAATAGAGGGAGCAAAGGGGGAGGTCACATGTTCAAAGAATTGCATCCAAACATCCGGATCCGCATTTATACATCCTTTCTAAGCCGGGTCGTAGGGGCAGCTGTGTTTCCATTCATGGCGATTTATTTTACAAAAGAAATCAATGCGACGGTGGCGGGCGTTCTGCTGCTGATTCAAGTCGCTGCCCAGTTCCTGACGGGTCTTTATGGTGGGTACTTGGCGGATATCATTGGCCGGAAACGCTTGATGGTGACAGGGGAGATCTTGAAGCTTGTCGCTTTCATCGGCATGTTCCTCGCAAACTCTCCGTGGTTCCAATCCGCCTGGGTGACGTTTTTCATGCTGCTGCTCATCGGTATAGCCGGAGGACTCGTGAACCCAGCGGCCGAGGCGATGCTCATCGATGTAAGTACGAAAGATTCACGGGCGTTCATGTATGCGATCAACTACTGGGCAATCAACATGTCGATGATGATCGGACTCATGATCGGCGGCTGGTTTTTCGAGAGGAACCTGTTCGAATTGATCGCCGTCCTGTTAGCCATCAGCTTGTTGACGCTCTGGATGACAAATACGAAGATCACCGACACATACGTCGTGAGCGAAGAGAAAGTGAGGGAAGGGTACGGACTGAAGCCGGTGTTGAAAAATTACAGCCTCGTCGTGAAAGATGTCCCGTTCCTCGCGTTCACGATCGGCGGGATCGCGATCTTAGGGATCGAATTCCAGCGCAACAATTTCATTTCCGTCCGTTTAGAGCAGGACATCGCATCAAGCATGATGGATCTTTTCGTTCTATTTTCATTTGAACTGGACGGCATCCGGCTGCTCAGCCTGTTGACGGTGGCGAACACTTTATTTATCGTCCTGTTTACATCCCTATTCTCAAAATGGATCAAAGGGAAGAAAGAAGAACCGATCATGTATGCCGGTTTCGCCTTGTTCGGGCTGGGCTATGCGTTCCTCGCGTTCAGCAATCATATCCCAGGACTTTTCATTGCTGTCATTGTCCTTTCGGTTGGGGAATTGTTGTATGTTCCGACAAGGCAGTCCATCCTGGCTGATATCGTCGATGACACGCGGCGGGGAGCCTATATGGCTTTCAACGGACTCGTCTTTCAGTTCGGAAAAGTCCTCGGTGCTCTAGGGATCATCATCGGAAATGTCATCGGAGGGTACGGCATGGCTATGCTTTATGTCGGGCTCGTGTTCGCAGGTATTCATTTTTCCAGAATGGCGATCCGGCGCAGGAAGTCGACGGAAGAAATCGTTCTTGAGGCGAGTGGGTCCTAAAGGGTACACGCAATAGTATTCCACTTACGAACCTCGAAGGTCTATAAGGAAAAGAGAGCAATAGCAACCAGCCCCCGGTGATAAGCCGGGGGCTGGTTTATGTTAAAGTTGTCCATCATACCAGGAGAAGTAACCGAAATAGAGTGAGACCGCGATCGTCACCCCGAGCATTCCGAACATCATCACCGGAAAAAGCCAGTCTTTCCGCCGTACTCTCATCGGACGGTAAAACGTGCGTGCCTTCGCACCGGTGAACCCTTTCGATTCCATCGCGATCGCCGTCCGCTCCGCTTTCCGTATCGCACCGGCCAGGAGGGGAATCGCGAACCTTTGGTACTGAAACAGTTTTTCCTTCCACGAATCCGGTCGGTTGACGCCGCGGATGCGGTGCGCCGCACGAATCTGTTGGAATTCCGTCTTCAACATCGGCAAAAAACGATACCCGGCAAGCACCCCGTAAGCGATTTTCGGTGGCAGCTTCAACTGTTGGATCAGGCTCAATATGAAATGGACCATGTTCGTCGTGAACAAAAACAGCAGCGACAAACTGGCAAACGCAAGGACCCTCAGACCGAGAGCCGCCGCCGTCCAGATGTCTTCCGTTGGAAACTCCATCCCGAGGAATGAAACGGTTTCGGAAGTGGCGGTAGCGGTGTCCGAAAAGACGATTGTCGTCCAAAACATCCCGAAGGCGAACAGGGTGAACGGAATGAAATAATACAGGTAGTATCTTTTTTTGAACGTCCCGAACAGGAAGGTGACAAGAACGGTCCACCCGATGTAGAGCAAAGGCGTGACCGGATCGAATACGAAAGCGAGAAGGAAGACGGCCCCGATGATCGTCAGCGCTTTGACCGTCGGATTCAGGTCATGAAGAAACATACGCAGGCTCCTCTCGCTTCAAAACGGCACGCTTCCATTGTTCTCTTGGAGGCAGCTCCAGATGATGGTCGACCAAATCAGGACGGGCCCAAAGTTCCTTCGGCTGATCATCAAAGCGGAGTTCGCCTTCGTTCATGACAAGCACTCTTGTCGCGTATTTGTCCACGAGCTCCATGTCATGCGTGATCATCACGATCGTCGTCCCGTTTTCATGTTTTTCTTTTAAGAGGGACATCAAATCTGAGGTCGACATTTCATCCTGCCCGAACGTCGGTTCATCAAGGAAAAGCATCTGCTGATCCTCGACGATCATCGTCGCGACACTCAAGCGCCGCTTCTGTCCCTGACTGAGAAGGAAGGGATGCTGATTCTCCAGTCCGTCCAACCGGCAGAACTTCAATGTTTCTTCGACGATCCCGGTCCATTCCGCTTCTTTCATGCCGGCATGCCGGAGACTGAAGGCGACTTCCTCATACACCGTATCTGTAATGAACTGGTGTTCCGGATTTTGAAAGACATACCCGACCTCTTTGCGCATCTCATTCTCTTTCCATTTCTTCAGGGAGCGTCCGTGCAGGGTAACTGTCCCCTTGGTCGGTGACTGGATGCCCGCAAGGATTCTCGATAAGGAAGATTTCCCGCTCCCGTTCTCCCCGACGATCGCCACCCATTCCCCTTCATGAAAAGTGACATGGATGTTTTGCAAAATAGACTTCCAGTGCACATCCTCTGCTTTCAACAATACCTTCCCAGCAGATTCCGCAGGAGGATTCTCTGGGAAAGCAACAGCCGGCATTTCTCCTATGTGCAGCGGGTAGGGAGGCGTCCATTCCTGTTCCAGAGCTGTCCTTGTGGCATAAGGGAGCTGGATCCCCATTTCATGAATGTCCCGGGCGTAGGTTTTCAAATGATCGTGGAGTGGACCATCGTAGGCAAGCCCCCCATCTTCATGAATGATGAGGACTCGTTCCAACAAGTCCAGCCAGCCTTCCAACTTATGCTCAATGACAATCAGGGTGAAAGACAGATCTTTTTTCAATCTCACTAAAAGCTGGATGAATTCTTTCCGCGCCACTGGATCCAAATTCGCTGTCGGTTCATCGAGGATCAGCACCTCAGGCTCCATCGCGAGGATGCAGGCGAGCGCGACTTTCTGCTTCTGTCCGCCGGAAAGCTCGGAGATGTTCGCCGTTTTGTATGCTTCCATCCCGACGGAGCGTAAAGCCGTATCCACTTTTTCTACCATCGACGCGTAAGGGGTATTCAAGTTCTCAAGCCCGAAGGCCACTTCATCTTCAACCGTGATCATGCAAAACTGCGTCTCTGGATCTTGGAAAACGACGCCCGCGTTCTGTGCCATTTCACCGGCGGGATAGGAGTCGGTGTTCCGTCCTTTCACATAGACTTCTCCCTGCATGGAACCGTCCAGTTCCCTCGGGTAGAGGCCATTCAGGCAGTGGGTGAGGGAGCTTTTCCCCGACCCGCTCGGACCGAGGATCAGCACGTTTTCTCCTTCATCGATGGAAAAATCAAGACGGGACAGCACAGGCTTCTGTCTTTCCTCATAATGGAGGGTGAGGTCCTCGACACGTATCACTTCCTGACTCATGCTGCATGCTTCCTTCGGTGTTCTTTTCCGAGAGCGAAGCTTGAAAGGACACCCGTCTTCGCCAAGGCATCACTGAGCGCTTTGCCTGCGACACCAGAGATGATGGCGCCGCTGATCATGCGGGCGATGAACATGGCTGCGACGTACCCTGTGCTGAGGGCTGCATAACCGGATAGGAAGTAGCCCCACACGAAGCTGAACACAGCGGCCATCACGCCGGCAAGCATGAGGGTGAACAGGTCATAACGCTTATACCTCGTCATCGCGAAGGCGGACTCTGCCCCGAGCCCTTGGATCATCCCTGAAACGAGGAGCATGGGACCGACGGCGTTGCCGAGCAGCACTTCGACCGCGGCCGCAATTGTTTCGGATAAAAACGCGGCGCCGGGTTTGCGGATGATGTAAGCTGCGATGATCGATACGATGCACCAGATGCCGAAGATGAGGTCATAGCCGATCGGTCCGAAAAAGCCGACGAGGATCTTCCCGACCGGAAGGAACGCCAGATAGACGACTGCAAAAACGACAGAAAGGACGGACATGACGACGATTTCTTTCAGTTTCCAGCTGTTCATGAGCGATCATCCTTATGGGAAGGGCTGTTGGCGGAGACCGTCACGGTCATCACGGTGTGAGAAGATCCGCTCGCTTCTGTTTCTCTGAAGACATCCTCAAGTCCAGTGAAAATGTCGCTTGTGTCTCCATCGAGACGGGTGGAGTAGTGGGCGGGTGTGACTTCGACGCCTTTTTCTTTCATCGCTTGTATTTGACGGTAGATCGTGTCCATATAATCGCCGCCACCCATCGGATACAGGGAGAACTTCGCTGCGA
The DNA here is from genome assembly GCF_007991335.1 of Halobacillus faecis. Classification (GTDB taxonomy): domain Bacteria; phylum Bacillota; class Bacilli; order Bacillales; family Halobacillaceae; genus Halobacillus; species Halobacillus faecis. Next base: position 242,296 of record NZ_BJYD01000004.1, read on the forward strand.
CCCGCTGTTCGATGTTCTTGGATTGAGGCTTGTTCAATCGTTCCTCGGATTCATCCATATGGACATCCCCGGACGAATCTCCCGGGCAGCCGATGGAAAACGTTCCTTGAAAAGCGACATGGACGCCCGTTTTCGCGATATGTAATAGAATCGCTTCCGTGACATCGAAGACGTGCTCCATCCGGCCACGCACAGTTGTCGTAACGTCATCCGTCTTCATCCATACTTTCGAGCTGTCCACCTCACGTAAGCTCGCCTTGATATAATCCACGAAGTCGTCGGCCATCGGGTGTACGGAAAAAGAGCAACCCGCGATTCTTGAATTTCCACAGTTGTTTTCCATTTCTCATTCCTCCTTTTTTTTGAGCACAAAAAAACTGCATCCCACGGGAATGCAGTCTACCAATCATAAAGGAAGAACCAGTCAGGTCCTTGTGAATGACGACTGCACTTCCCCACGCTAGTATTATCTAGTTCGGGTTCCAAGGGTCGGAATAGCTCCTCTCAGCCGCTTCAAGCAGCTCCCCCAGTGCAAAACGCGTATGCAGTTCTTGTACGTTGCTCTTATCGTAGCGAAGAGTCATAGATTTGTAAACCATCTTTTTCTAGAAAATAAAAAGACCAGATTGCCCTGGGGCGAATCCGGTCCATGCTTAGGCTTTCGACAAGCGCAGCTTCATCACATTCTGATCTATGACACAATCGATATACGGTACGCGTTCATAAGGATAATAAGTGACAGAGGTCGGCGTCACATCCATGAGTCGATACAGGTCCTCGGTTGAAGCTACATCATTCAACACCAATTGGACATCTTCACCAGTCAAAGAGGAGAACTTGGCCGAAGTGTAACCTTCATTTTTCATAAATTGGAGTAAATCCATAATAGTCTCCTTATAATATGACCTTGAACAGTAAATTTTCCCTGAATAACAAAATTTGAAACATCAATCGTTGAAATAACTTGGCGACTTTCTTCTAACTGTTATTCTACTATAATAAGAGTCAGAAAGGAAACAAAGATTTTCGAAAAAAAACAGGCGCATCGCCGCGCCTGATCTTTTATCAATAATAAGGGGAGATCATCAAGTAGACGATGACTCCAGTGAGACTGACATACAGCCATAAAGGCATCGTCCACCGCGCAATTTTCCGGTGCTTATCCACTTTCATCGCAAGCCCGCGGAACAAAGTAAGCAGCGCGAGAGGCACAATCAGTGCAGCCAGTACGATATGGGTGATCAAAATGAAATAATAGATGCCGGCAACGATCCCTTCACCACCGAAAGACGTCGACTCCGCCATCGAATGGTACGTCAGGTACGAAACAAGGAAAAGCGCCGTCGACGTGAAAGCAGTGAAGATGAAGCGCTTGTGCCACTTGACGTTTTTCCTGATGATCATGAACAGCGCAGCCAACAGGAAAACGAACGTAAAGGAATTCAAGACGGCATTCAGGAGGGGAAGGAGTTTGATGTTGAATCCGAGATCCCCGTCAACTTTCGGTAAAAACAATAAGGCCACAACGATGAGGTTGATGGCGATGGAAAGTCCCACGACCCATGGGACGTAATTGAATTTTTTCATGGTATCGATCCTTTCTCAAAGCTCTTTATATAGAATCCTAGTTAAGTATAAAGAATGTGAGGGAAGAATGCTATGACAGAAAACGCACAATTTGTCGAACGAGCATATTGGAATTTAAATCTAAGGGTAAACCCACATATAACCAAGACAATTATGAAAGGCATGGAAAAAGAGATGGGGCAAAAGCTCCATCTCTTTTTCGTCGTCCTGGGTGAATAGGCAAACCGATGACGACGAAAACCCATAGGATATTACACAGAAAGGAGGGATTTCGATGTCTGAAAGAAACTTGTTCCTCAGATTCATAGGCACAGGACTTGAACTCATCCTATCCGGATTCCTCGCCATCCTCTATACAGAAACGCAGAACACAGGGCGCGGCTTCGATCCGAACCCCATCTTTTGGAAAGCGTTCATCATCATCCATGTCTCGCTGCTCATTCTCATCCCGCTGTTTGCGAAAGGGAGGACGATCGGCATGCTGTTGACGCATCTGACCATCGAAACGAATGCAGGGAAGCCGCCGACCATCATGCAGATTCTCATCCGTGTCATCCTGGGGTTCGGCCCGGTCATCCTTACACAGGGAATGTGGTATTGGATTTCCTTCGTCACCGGTTTGATGGATTCGAAAGGGAGAGGGTGGAGTGAGATCGTCTCCTTTACGACGATTAAATGGAAAGAGCCTCCGTTGGAATAAGAGGCTCACGCTACCACTGCTTTCCGGTATCGGAACAGGCTTGCCCCTATAGCAATGAATGTGATCAACACAAGGATCCAAATCGCATCACGGTAAGCAGAAAAGGATAGGGACTGGATCCAGTCATGATAAAGTTCAATGGCGAGCCAGCCGATCGGGAAGATTGGTGCCGCTTTTGCATAGGAAGCGTTCAGCACGGCCTTTCCTTCCTCCGTTTTTCCCTTCTTCCCCCAGGTAAAGCGTAATAGATAAACGAGCGCTACTAAAAAGATCGGGGTCAAAAAAAGCCCTACAAACATCATTTTTCTTCCCCCTTTTTTGTATGTTCGCTAATGGTTTGATCCAAGTACTCATCCATGGGATTTCTTTGTCCAATATTCTTCAGTCCGTTTCCGATGAAGTAGCCGGCTAAGGCGATTCCTGCAGCCAGGATGACGGCGTCCAGTGAAAAATCCATTTTTAACATCCTCCGATTCGTTTATTTTCTCTACTCTATACGTTTGAAAATGAGCAAGGTTTCAGCGTTAAGATCTCTTTTTCAGAATAAGACAGAAAATTCACTCACTTTATTTACGAAGCAACCTTGGAATGGTAAAATTTATCATTGTAATGGATTAAAGAATACAAAGGAGAGAGGACAATGGGAAACGATCTACTCTATGCAAAATCATATTTTGAGAGACTGCCGGAACTTGGGGATCTAGCACCTGAAGCTTTCAAAGCTTTTGTAGCGTTCGATAAAAAAGCACTTGAACCAGGAAAACTGGATGGTAAATTAAAAGAATTAATCGCTGTAGCGGTTGCTCATGTGACGGGATGCCCATATTGTATCGATGTGCATGTGAAAAATGTGAAAAAACAGGAAGCGACAAAAGAGGAAGTTTCAGAAGCAATCCTTGTAGCGACAGCACTTAAAGCGGGTTCATCCATCGCACACAGTGTGAATGCATTGAATACATACGATGAAAAAGGCGACGATGCTTTATACAAAGCCTCTTACTTCAGCCGGCTTAAAGAACTTTCCAATCTTAGTGAAGGTGCGTTCCATGCCTTTGTCGATTTTGATCAACAATCGATGAAAGAGGGAGCGATTTCCGCTAAAGATAAAGAGCTCATTGCCGTAGCGGTCGCCCATACCACAGGCTGTCCGTACTGCATCGATGTTCATACGAAAGGTGCGAAGAAGCAGGGAGCTTCGAAAGAGGAGGTAGCTGAAGCCATTTTTGTTGCCACGGCATTAAAAGCAGGTTCGGCTATTGCTCACAGTGTGAATGCTTTAAATGCATATGATGATGAATAAAGAGATTGTAAAAGTGTATAACCCCAACGACGCTTAAGTGTTAAGTAGATGTGTGCAGGCACTATAACTCCATTAACGTATAGAATGTTGGGTTCTTTTTTTAGTCAAACTTAGTAAGGCTAAATAGAGAAAGACGAAAAGGTTTAACCCACTCTGGTCCATTTAAAATTTATTAAATTATGAATGCCTTAAAATAACTGCTAAATATGTAACCGTTCTGTCAATATAATTGAAACTAATTCACTAATGAGTGTTCATAAAGAGCAATCCCCGCCTTACTTAAGGGTGGGGATTTTTTTATTCCATAAATCTTAGTGAATATTTTCCTCTTAAGCCATATTCATTTGAAGTGGATTTAATAAAAGAGTCCACGATTATTTTCCCTTTAGAAAAGCAATTTATCATGGTTTATTTTATGGATTTTAGTAAATATTAGGGGGTGAAACAGGAGGTGAATGCATGAAAATCAAAGGACCGATTTTATTAGGCATATTAATTGCAGCTGTTTTAAATGGTTGCGTAGGCAACGAACCAAATGAACCGGAAGATGTGAATTACCAACCCACCCGCTATGACCAGGACGATCAAAGAAACCGCTTGGACAGAGATAACGGAGAGGATACGAGGCCTGACGTAGATTATCCAATCATCGATCATGAGGAACAGGAAATCGATTTTGGTAACCGGGAAATTGATCTTGAACGACCTTTTGAAAAAAGGGGCAGTAATGACGATAACGGAGAAATGGATGAATAACTGATAAAAAGCACAGATCTGAAAAAGACCCTGGCTTTGCCAGGGCGTATATATCAAAGTATTAGCCCTCTTCACAGAACTCCACAGGTCATCACCTCAAATTTTGCGAATTCAGTTTAGGACCTGTTCACATTATCTGTCCCCGAAAATCTTATTTACAGCAGGAATACTCTAAAAGATGGCGATTTCTAACCCTTGGATGTTCTCACTTATAAGACCTTCATTTACCAGTTTACTTCTAAAACAGTTGTGGTAACATATACATAATTAGAACAAGTGTTCGTATTTATGTTTAGGGAGTGATCATCAATGAATGGAGTATTGAGAAGGGCTTTAGAGGAGAAGCAGCAACTGGAACTCATCTACATGGCTGATCAAGGGAAGATCTCACAAAGGGTCATCCGCGTTGTGTCCATCAAAGAGGAGACAATCTTGGCTTATTGTTATACCCGTAAGACGGTCCGGTCATTTAAGCTTGCCAATATTTTGTCTGTCACCCCTTATAAAAAGAGGGGGCAGTATAAAAAGACGCTTTGAGATCAAGTCAACGAAATATGGTAAATGTCCTTGGGCTCTAATGAAAGGGTGAGAGGGATCTTTATAGAAAAAGAACCCCAAAAATAGTGGTTCTTTAGTCTTTCATGGATCCCGCCTCACGGGATGTCATTGCGCCTATGCCTTCGTTTACATCCTTTTGAATTTCCTGCTTTACTTTTTGGGGATCTGTTCCGGACTGACGTGGATCAACCATTGAATTCGGATTCTGCTCCATTCTTCCTTGTCCAGCCCCAGTCCCTGCCTCTTTATGGTTCTTTGCCATTGTAAATCACCTCCATACCTGTAGGTTTAGCCATAACTCAATTATTAATCGGTTATATGGCCCTAATAAAAGTGAGTCTTTTTTAGGGTCTATTAGCCAGATAGAGGACATAAATCGAACGTTTCAACGTTTGGTGTGTGTCCTTATTTCTACTTTAGGAAGGAATTGGTTTTTTTTTATAGAATCGAACTAAAGAAAAAAATTAAACCCTTTTAAAGGAAGTTAAAATCCAAGAAAAATAGAAGGAAATACAACATTATTAAAGAATTTGATGTAAAACCGGAAGTGATTTTTGAGGTAGAGGAGGTGAATGTTATGGAGAGGAACCAGGGTGAAAACCACAATCTCAAAGAACACATTAAAAACAAATATAGCCACCCCAAGAAAAAAGGATTCCCACAGATCGGACCTCCACCCAAATTGCGAAGGAGGGTTATTGATGAATTCAAGACAAGAACCCGAAGAGAAAGTTATTGAATGCCAGAAAGAAATGATAAAACAGCAGGAAAAAATTATTGAAGAACTAAAAAACAAGAAACACGTCGTTACCGATGAAAACAGATATGTATTTGAAAAATATAATCTTGTAAAATCTAATAGACCGAAAAAAGAATATATCTCACCTTCAGAACGAATAAGACGAATGAAGAATCTTTAACTCTTTCATAAATAAATCTAGCATTTGCGTAATAAAGCAGCTCAAAGAAGAAGGAATAATTGAGGTTGAGACAACCAAAGGACATTATGGAGCAAGTACATTTGAGTTAGTATCAGCCGATTCTAACTCAAATGACAACACATCTGTATTACACCCACTTCAACTAACTCTAAATTGGGCTCGAAAAATTTAAATTCAATTCCTTTTTAAATGAAAAAATCCTTTCCAGATCAACAACAAACCCTTGAAGAGACAAATCGTTCCAAAGAAATAAAAAAACTTTCAAATTCATAGACACCAAACACACACTTCCTTCGATTATAGAATTGAGGAAGTGTTTTTTTATGCACAAATCCTCCATCTTTCCATAAGAATAGGAGAATCCAAATGAACTATATCAAAGCGATCAACGCCTTCTACGATCACCAGGAATTTAACCCTCTAACTTCTGCCGCCATCAACCTTTGGCATAGCCTCATGCATGTGAATAACAAATCCCGTTGGAAAAAAGAATTCACGGCTTCGATGACCGTCCTTTGTCTGAAATCCAACTTGAGTGAGAGCAGCATTCGGAAAGCACGCAAGGAACTCGTGGAGAAAGGGTATGTGACGTTCACTTCGAGACCAGGCAACCAGGCTCCCATCTATCGGATCCTCCCTTTATATGAAGAAATGGACAACGAGACCAACAGTGTGGAGGAGACCAGTGGCGGCAAGTCGAACGGCAGCGATACCGGCAAGTCGAACACATTAAGTAAACAAAACGAAACTAAAGAAAAAGAAGAAGTAGTAGAAACGCCAGCTGAGAATCCCCACCATTTTTACGAAAACAACATCGGGACGTTGTCGCCGTTCATCGCAGAAAAAATCACTCAGTGGTGTGAAGAGATGTCTGATGAACTCGTCATCCAATCGATGAAGCTTGCGATTGAGAGCAACAAGCGTTTCTTCAGCTATTGTGAAGGCATTCTGAAACAGTGGCAGCAAGCGGGCGTCCGTACTCTGAGAGGAGCGGAACGAGCCCAGAAGAATCAAAAGAAAAAGAGGACCACTTCAAAGCATGAGAAAAATAAATCCGTGTTCGATAAGTTGAGAGAGGAGGTACAGATATGAAGAGAGAAGAAGCCATCGAGGTGCTCGAGACGATCAGTGAACTGTATCCGCAAAAGTTCGATATCACCGAGCGTGTCGCGAATATGTTGATTCCGAAGCTTTTAGAAATGGATTATCAAGGGGTGATGGCCAAGCTTTCCGATTTCGCCGTAAGTAGTCCGTTCCCGCCGACCATCGGAGAAATCGCTGTCTATGAACCCGAGGGAAATCCTCACTTGGAGCAGATGAAAGTGTGGGAGGCGGAAGCAGCGGAAGTATCTGATGAGATCCGCCAGCGGTTCATGGATAAGCTCCGAACACTCGCAGAGGAGAAGTCCCATGAGTCATAATCTACAGACTGAACAAGCCGTGTTAGGTATTTTTCTCGTGGACGGGGAGAAAATCAAGCAGACCACGCTCGCTCCTGAGCATTTCTCCCGACACGACCATCGACGCATTTTCTTAGCAATGCAGCAGGTGGACAACCAAGAAACACCAGTGGATATGGTAACCGTAACAACGAGTCTCGGAGAAGAGATCGCCCAGGTGGGGGGAGTGAGCTACTTGCTCGGGCTGGCCGAATCCGTCCCGACAACCGAGAACTATCACTTCTATGAAAAACTCCTCGTTGAATCCTACATGAACCAGCAAATGAGACAGTCGGCGATCAAATACATCGAGTATCCGAGTGCTGATGCGCTGCTTGGCTTGAAACAGCAGCTGCACCTGATGGATCAGGACCAGGAATCGAATGAACAGACGGTGAAAGAGCAGCTCAATGACATCGCCATGGAGATGATCTCCTCACCCAAACAGACGGGTTTATCCACCGGATTCGAAGACTATGACAAAATGACCGGAGGCGCGCAGCGTGGCGATTTGATCATCGTTGCTGCCCGACCATCGATGGGGAAGACCGCCTTCGCCTTGAATATCGCCATGAACCATTGCAAAAACGGAGGAGCCGTAGACCTGTTCAGTCTGGAAATGGGATCCAAGCAGCTGCTGCAGCGGATGATTTCTTCCGAAGCACGCATCGACGGGCAAAAGTGGCGCTCCATGTGTTTCTCCGCTGAAGACTACAAACGTTCCTTCCATGCCATCGGGGAAATCGCCGAGTGGAACCTGTCCATTCACGAGCGCCAACAAACCGTTCAGGACATCACCTCAAAAATCAGAGCCTCCGTAGCTTCCGCCCCCGACCATGATCACCTCATCATCATCGATTACTTGCAGTTGATGAACGCCAAAGGCCGCTATGAACGCCGCGACCTTGAAGTCGGCGCCATCACCCGCGAATTGAAACTCCTCGCCCGTGAACTCAACATCCCGATCATCCTCCTTTCCCAACTCTCCCGAAGCGTCGAACAGCGACAAGACAAACGCCCGATGATGTCTGACTTGAGGGAATCCGGTAACATCGAACAGGACGCTGACGTCATCAGCTTCTTGTACCGCGATGATTACTATTCGCAGGAAGGCAGTGATGTGGTGGAGGTGATTTTGAGGAAGCAGAGAAATGGTCCAGTGGGTACGGTGATGTTAGGGTTTCAAAAGGAGTTCGGGCGGTTCGCCTGATTTGTATTCGGTGAGTCATAAAATAAAATGACTACCATTGTTCAGATGACCGTAAGCATTATCTTCTAGAGAAAATTCCATTTGTTACAAGCTCCGTTCAATCCATTACAGTTCTATACATATCAAGAAAACTCCATTTATTCCGGCTCCTTCCTGTATTATACTGGAAGGAGATTCGAAATAGGGGAGGCCGTATCATGGAATTGAACAACAACACACGATTACTCAAACTGAGAGATATCCTTTTCGAAGAGACGGATGAACACCATGAACTGAGTATCCAGGAAATCTGTGAAAAACTGAAGCTCTACTTCGGACCAGAAGCGAAATTCGATGCCCGTACGCTCAAGCGTGATATGGACGTGCTCGAAGAAGCGGGAATTGAAATCATCCGGAATACCGGACGTTTCGGTAAAGTGTATTACAGCTATCAGGACCGCGTCTTCGAGACTTATCAGCTGAGGCTCATCAATGACGCCATCCTATCAGCGAAGTTCATCACCGAAAAAGAGAAGAAGGATTTGATTGAACGGAACAAGCAGCTGACGAGCAGACATATCGCGAAGACGCTCCCGGACCCGCTGCTCTACTCCCAGTCCGCGAATGACGATTATGAACTCGTCAAATTGAGCATCGACAATGTCCACAGGGCGATCTCAGAACAGAAGGTGCTCCGTTACCAGTACGGAAAATACAATATGGACAAAGAGTTCGAATACCACCGGAACGGCGATACATATCATGTCGAACCCTACGCGCTCATCTGGCAGAACGATTTCTATTATCTGATCGGAAGGTTCCGCGGAAACGGGGAGATGCGCCACTACCGCTTGGACCGTATGCGGAACATCGAAATATCGGAAGAACGTTTCAAACGGAAGCAGGATTTCCTTGTCAAAGAATACGTCGACCAAAGCTTCCACATGTTCGCAGGGGAGAATGCGTGGATCAAAATTGAATTCGATGCAAGCCTCCTGAACGTCGTCCTCGACCGTTTCGGAAAGGACGCCTCCATAAAAGCGATCAGTGACGACCGGTTCCTTCTATCTACGAAGGCGAAAATGAGCATCGGCCTCATGGGTTGGATCCTCACCTGGGGCCACAAAGCGAAAGTCGTCTCACCAGAATCCCTCGTCGCACAAGTGAAAGAAGAAGTGCAAAAGATGTCCAAGCAGTATGAATAGAGAACATGTGTTGGGAGTGCAAATTTTTGATCACCCCATCCGTTATCCTTGAGTTAACACAAATCAAGGAGGAACAAACACATGGCAAAACAGAAGAAAAGCTTTATCAAAAAATGGTGGTTCTGGGGAGTCGTGATTCTCGTCGTTTTCGCGGGAGCTCAAGGCGGAGGAGAAGAACAGGACCAGGCAGAAGCAGAACCGGAAGAGACGCCAGTCGAGGAAGTGGAAGCGGCTAGCGCAGAAACCGAAGAAATCTCAACAGAAGAAAGTGAAGCACCTGCTGAAGAGGAAGCCGAAGAATCGACCGTGGAAGAGAAGGAAGAAGAAGCACCTCCAGAAGAGGATACCGTAAAAGTCTCTACAGGCATGCACGAAGTCGGAACGGACATCGAACCAGGCCTCTATAAATCAGAAGGGTCCGTGTACTACTGGGAGCGGCTTGCAGGATTCAGCGGTGAATTCGACGACATCATCGCGAATGGCAACCCACAAGGCCAGCAATACGTCGAAGTGAAAGAATCCGACACCGCCTTCAGTACTCAGGGTACAGGCAGCTGGACGTTGATTGATGACAGCTATGCACCTGAAACACAAACCAGCTTCGGTGATGGTACGTACCTGGTTGGAAAAGACATCAAACCGGGGACGTACAAGAGTGAAAGTGGAGGAGGCTACTGGGCTCGATTGAGCGGGTTCAGTGGAGAGCTTGATACCATCATCGCGAATGATAACCCTGGTGGTTCTTCGATTGTAGAGATACAAGAATCTGATCGTGGTTTCCAAACGTGGGGGAATGGTGAGTGGACGAAGGTTGAATAAATAAAGGGACATTCGTTATATTTTGAGTAGTTAATATGTGAAGAGAATCCAGTCAAGAAAAACCTTGACTGGATTTTTATTGCTCGAAAAATTTTGATAATATTTGATCTACTAAGACTGACCTATTTATTTTCTTAAGATCCGATAGATCATTCAATCTTTCGATATTTTTATCATTTAACGTAAAGGAAATACGGCTTTTATGTTCATTATTATTCTGTTGTTCTTTGTACTCCTTAATAATTTCTTTTAGTATTTCAATTTCCTTAGAACTGAATAAACTTAAGAAATTACCATCATTTAATTCAAAAGGTGTACTTTGCAGCTGGGTTTGACTAACATTTTCACTTTCCATATTCTCTGTTTTAGGAGGTGTGGTAGCTGTCTTACTTTCCTCACTCGCACTCTTAGGAGTGGTTTGAGCAACGTATTCATATAAATTATGCTGTTTTAATTTCTCAATCCATTTTTTTTGATTGATCTGTTTACTGGATGAAAAATGTTCGATACTCAAACCTGAATCAACGTAGTCCCTTATTAATTTCTGTAACAATACATATTCACTTGTTTTAGTCCACTTATCAACTAAGTGGTCATATCGATAATTGTGTTTTTTAAGGGTAAATCGGATATGGGTAGGCTGAATCTTATATTCCTTTGCTAAATCCTTCATGCTAAGCCCATTATTAATTTGTTCCACGTATTTAACAGCGAGCTCCTTTTCTTTTATCCATTTTCGTTTATTCTGAATCGGTACGTAATTCTCACTCTTTAAAAATGTTTCGACTTTGTCTATAAACTCAATTCTTTTTTTATTGTTCTTGAAAAAATTTCCTGATATATCATATAAAGTTAACCCTCCAAGTAAGAGACTTAATATTTCTTGCAGGATTTTTTCATCATTTTTTATAGTCCATTGTTCGATTATAGTGTTAAATTGATACCCTCTATTAAACAAGTAGGTCTCAATATCTTTCTTAGGTTGATTGAACTTTCTTTCCATCTCATCCAATTGTATATATGGATTCTCTTCTAAAAGATGTGGTAAACGTTCTAAACTGTCATTTGATTCTTCTTTTTTATGTAAAATTCCATCTCCATTAGTGTAGTTATTAGTCTCATTTTGAGATTGATTCGTTTTATTGTTCAAATACTTTTCAATTTGATTAACTAAATCATCCATATTATTCACCTCTATATTAATTAACCTGAAGGATATTGGGATCCTTCAGGTAATCGTTCATATTATTACAAAACGAGTGTCTTCTAAACTGTTTTTATTATTAATATTCATGTTTAATATTCTTATGCCTTTTTCTATATATTTAAGAAAATAGTTTTGAATTTCTAGATCGTCCAAAGTCTTTTTCTCTTTTTCAATGATTAGATGTTTAAACATAAGATATTCAGTGTCTTTGATTAATCCATCAGGTATCGTCCATTTAGGAGTAGACGTAGAATCAAACTCAAATGCGTCTTTTGCAGAAATTCCTTTGGCCAGGGCAATTTTTATAACTGTGGCTCGCTCCAAGTCCAATGAATCTATTGTATTCTCTAATAGTTGCTTTCCTTCATAAGATAAGTTCATTTTTTTATTGGCCATTAGTTCACCTCCACAAGTTCAAAATAGCCTTCTCTGATTAGTGTGTATTTATGTTCCTCATTGTAATCTAACAAGTATTGTTTAGCAGAGTGACTCTTCATCATATCAACATAATCCTTAGTGATTTCAGTATCTGTTGATAAAATAATAACTTGATCAGATAATTCTTTGTAATAATTTTCAATGAGTCTGTTTCTATGAATGCTATCTAGTCGACCAAGTGGAGTGTCAATAACCATAGGTAAATCAAGATCTGATGCCTTAATAAGTGCCCATATTAAAGCGGATGAAATCATTTGCATTTCTCCTGCAGAACGGTCTAATATACTTACTTCTTGCCCGCGTTCGTTATACAAACGAATAGAATAATTTTCGATGTCAAATATTACTTCTCCGAATTCATCCGTTTTTCTAATTAGTTTTTTAAGCATTTTTTCAAATTCTTCTCTAATCATTTCAGCTTTTAACTTAGTTGCTTTTAATAGAAATTCGTCTGAAAATTCCTTGGTGCGTTTAACGTAATCAAGTTTAGTGTTCAAGTCTTCAGAAGAAACGTCATTTGCTGAGAGTCTAGTTAATTTATTTCTTGTGTTGGTTAATTTTTCCTTCAAGGGAGTTAGTTTTTTGAATGCTGTTCTAACTTTAGAATTTAAAACACCTTTTTGTTCTTGAAGCTGGGCTAATAATTTTGTTTCCTCATCAATTTCAACAGACTCAGGAGCAGATTGAATTTCGGACTCTAATTGTTCATACTTGTTTTCTAGGTCTGATATTGCTGTTTTCATCTTTACTAATTGATCCGCCTTTAATATAGGTATATTGATCAATGTATTTTCCTCTTTAGTAGACAAATCATGTAATTCTCTGGATTTATGGCTGACACTTTCCTCTTCGTTAAGCCATATTTTCTCTCCAATTGATTTAATTTGTGTTAATTGTTGATTTGTTAACGGTGGATTGATTTCCTTACTTAATAGTTGATTTATAAATTCGTTATAAGGCTCAAGAGAATTCTCTCGTAATATTTTTTTGTTTCGTTCATCTTTTTCTAACTTAATTGCCTTTTTTAGTTCACTGATCTGATCAGATAGAATGATACTAAGGATATTTTCTTTATATTTTTTTTCAAATTCTTCTTGTTCAAGCTGTAATCTAGTTTGGATTTCAGACTGTTTTCTTACTAACTTTTCCCTGGATCTAGAATTTCTGGATATTTTATCGTTCCGCTTTTCCGTGGTTTCAGTAATTCTATTTTCTATTTCTTGTATTTCTTTTCTTGTTTTTTGTATGAAATTTTCATATTTATCTATTTCTTTTTCTGTTTTATCTAATTCATTTTTGTACTGATCTAAAGTGGTTTTATTAGTGGCTGATGATAGCTTTTTATATAACTGAGATTCTAGGGATTCCAGGTCATTTAAGAGTAGCTTATAGCTGTCCAAACCTGTAATTTTATGAATAGCCTCTTTCATCTCAGAGCTGTTTTGTTTAGTTATTAAATCTTTAATTTCTTCACCATCGAAGATGAAGAAAGGAGCAGCATTATAGGGGATAATGCGATCTATAAAACGATTGAATGAGGCTAGGTCTGTTACGTTCATCTTTTTTCTTGTAGTCGACCCCGGTTTTTTCACCTCAATGCTACGATCTTCAGCTACTAACTGCTTCTGTTTATCAAAGAGCCAGTTCACCTTTAATTTCCATTCTTCACCTGTATCCATTTCAAGTGTTAAGGATATAAAGCATTCTCTACCACCCTCATCAAAATAAGTGTTATTTATTGTGTTTGCCATTAAGCGATCATATTCAACCTTAGTGATACCTCTTTGTCCAAAAAGAATATAGCGAATAGCTTTAAGTATAGTGGTTTTTCCAGCACCATTTAATCCTCCTAAGAGGATAACATTGCGATTGTGCTTTTTATCTTCCTCGGTAATTGATAAATCTATTTCTTGTAACCCGTAATATGTTTTGTAATTTTCAAAAACAATTTGTTTTAATCTCATGGTTAGACACCCTCAGTTTCTTTGCTGATATAAAAATGTATTAAACTTTCTATATTTGCTACTCTTTTGCTTTCTTTTATATCCTGATAAGAGTTATTTTTTGATTCATTTATTAATTTGTGAATCATTTCCTTGTCTAAATTATATTTTTGAGCTAGTTGATGAATAAGGATTTTTTCAGTGTAGTGCATGGTACAGCTCCTCATAACTATATTAGGTTCACTAAATCTATTTTACTAACATTAGGAGAACTCTGACAAGCCATCCTACAGAATGTTTAGCCAAATGTAGCCATTTTCTGATAAAATAGTAGTATAAATAGGGGTGAATCTGATGGGTTTTATGTTGCCTACATATATAAATTTAAGAGAGTACCAGAGGAATGCAATACAAAGTTGGTATAACAACAGCCAACAGGGTTTGTTAGAAATGGCTACAGGTACTGGTAAGACAATAACGGCACTAGCAATAGCTGCAGATCTATTTGAAATAACTAAAAGGACGAATATTATAATTGTTACACCTTTTAACCAGTTATCTACTCAATGGATAAAGGAATGTAGAAACTTTGGTTTAAGACCTGTTAAAGCTTTTGGGGATTCAAAAAAGTGGACCCCTCATTTAGACGATAATTTGAGAGCCTTTAAGAAAGAATTAACCGATATTACAGTAACTGTTACAACTAATGCTACTTTTTCACTAAAACCAATGCAGGAGCGTTTGAAACGAATGAGTGAAGAGACGCTGATTATAGTTGACGAAGCTCATTATTTTGGTGCGAAAAATTTAAATTCGAAATTGCCCAGCCACTTCAAATATAGGCTGGCTCTAACTGCTACACCTACAAGGTGGATGGATGAAGAAGGAACGGACCGATTAATGTCTTATTTTGGAAACAAAGTAGTGTATTCGTTTTCATTAAAAGAAGCTATAAAGGAAGGCTACTTAACGGAGTATTATTACTATCCTAGGCTAGTACACCTGAATGATGTAGAAACTGAAGACTATATTGAATTGACAAACAAAATTAAAAAGCTATATCACCAATCTAAAACAAATAGTGACGCAAAGGAGTCGATGGAACGACTTGCTTTAAAACGTGCACGAATCATATATTCTGCACATAATAAAGTAGAGGAATTGACAGCCCTTTTAAAAGAAAGTGGAAGTAGTTCACATTCATTGTTTTACTGTGGAGATGGCCAATATCAAGAGCAACGGCAAGTTGATGCTATAACCGAATTGCTTAATGCAGAATTTAAAATGAATGCAAAGAGATTTACCTCCAAAGAGTCTAATATGGAAAGAGACGAATTATTGAGTTCTTTTGAAAGTGGGGAAACAGACGCTTTGGTTGCAATTAAATGTTTAGATGAAGGAATTGATGTACCAGCTACAAAGACAGCCTATCTAATTGCTAGTTCTGGAAACCCTAAAGAATTCATACAGCGTAGAGGGAGAGTTTTAAGGAAACACCCGGATAAAAAATATGCTGTTATTCATGATTTTATAGTCGTTCCTCCAAATTTAGAGGAAATCTCAACTGCTCAAGATGAATATTATAATATGGTAAGAAATCAACTAAAGAAAGAATTTCACCGTTTCAAAGAGTTTTCAAATCTGGCAATAAATGGACCTGAGGCAGAAGAGGTAATATGGGAATTAAAGAAAGAATTTAATCTGTTGGATGTATAAAAGGGGTGTTTAAAATGAATGAAAAAGATTTGTATCGGATCCTTGATGAACTAAGTGAAGATGAACAACAAATATTTATGAAAATTGTTAAAGCTGAAAAAGAACTGCTTCATAGAAAGTCATTACAGGGGACTTCTATTAAGAAAGATATATATAACTTCGTTAAGCAGGGGGTGAGGTCGTGATTATAAAGAAGCTCAGTTTATGCAATTTTAGACAATATTATGGTAAACAGGTTTTGGAATTTTCTTCAACTGATGATAAAAATGTTACAGTAATTCATGGTGAAAATGGATCCGGGAAGACCGCACTGCTAAATTCATTTAACTGGGTCTTGTATAACAAGACTGATCTTCCTGATCCAGATAAACTATTTAACAACTATGCTTTTGAATCAACTCCTGATGCCGGAAAGCTTGAAATGTATGTAGAAATAGAGTTTGAGTCAAAAGGGTTTGATTACATATTAAAGAGAAGTTTAAGTGGGATAAAGTATGGAAATAAATTAACAAAAATAGAAAATAATGTTTTACTGAAATTCTTTAATGGGGAAATGTGGAAAGGTTTATCCAATCCAACGGAAGAGATTAATCAAGTACTTCCTGAAGATTTGAGGAATTACTTTTTCTTTGATGGGGAACGCATAGATCATCTTTCACGTCATGAAGATAATGATGAAATTAGAGATGCGATTAAGATTGTTATGGATCTCGAAATCATTGAGAGAGGAATAAAACATACCGAGGATGCTCGTAGGGAGTTTCAGAAAGAATGGGCAGATATTGCTGATGAACAAACAAAGCGCCTATTAGAGGAACAAGACTCACTTAAGGAAAAGCAGAATGAAAAACAAGAACGCCTTAACCAAATGAAACAAAACATTATTAAAAGAAAAGAACAAATAAAAGATGTAGATGAGCAATTGTCTTTGGTTAAAGGAGTTAGCGAAAAGCAACAGGAAAGAAAGCACTTAGAAACAGAATTGGAAAAGCTAAAAGCCACACATACAGAGTTATTAAACAAAATTAGAAAAGCTGTTAGTAAACAGTCATATTTAGCTGCTGCACACTTATTAAAGTCAAAGGTTGATCAACACTTATCAGATATGGATATTCAGGAAAGCACTACCTATCCTGATTTATCAAAAAAATTAATCAACTCGATTATTCAAGACGGTGTATGTATATGTGGAGAAAATATAACTCATGAGCACAAGTCACATTTAGAAGAACTGGCAGCAAAGATAGGGCCTCAAAATCGTTCTCTCTTACTAAATACTCTGAAAAGAGATATGGGGATCGTCATTGATACGAAAGAAAGATTTCTAAATGACCTCCATAGTCTTGAAAAGAGTGAATATAAAACAAAAGAAATCATCCGTGATACAGAGGATAAATTAGTAGAAATTAGTACAGATTTAAGCAATAGAGAATATGAAGATGTTCAATCACTAGAAAAAAACCGTAGGGAATACCAATCTAATATTGATGAGTATTTGAAGCAACAAGGGGTCTTAGAGGATCATATCAAAGATTTAGAATCCGAAATTGCATCGCTAACCAAAAAGATTGGAGAACAGGAGCAAATACAAAACAAGGCTCAGTTAGCAAAAAAAAGAATGCAAACATGTGAAAAATTAACTTCTGTTATGAATAGAATATATAACTTAAAAGAAGAAGAAGTGAAAAAGGATTTACAAGAAAAACTTGAGGAAGTTTATAATAACTTCTTGAGAAAAGGGTTTAAAATTAACCTTACTGAAGATTTTAAGATTAATGTTCAAAGTTACACGGGTGATAAAGTACCTTTATCACAAGGAGAGCGTCAAATTACCAGCTTGTCCTTTATTGGAGCAATTGTAGATATAGCACGGAAACATCATAAGAAATCAACCGAGTTAAT
Organism: Halobacillus faecis; assembly: GCF_007991335.1. Classification (GTDB taxonomy): domain Bacteria; phylum Bacillota; class Bacilli; order Bacillales; family Halobacillaceae; genus Halobacillus; species Halobacillus faecis. Next base: position 259,996 of record NZ_BJYD01000004.1, read on the forward strand.
AAGTGAGGGTGGAATTTACCCTCTAGTTATGGATTCACCTTTCGGAGCTTTAGACTCGGATCATAGAGAACGTGTGGCAAGAGGAATTCATTCTTTATCTGAACAAATAGTTATTATTGTATCTACTTCACAATGGAAGGGTGAAGTGGAGGGGGCTTTAAATCCTTATATTGGGCATCAATACACTTTAAATTATCATGATCCACAACAACATCATGATACACCATACGAATACACTGAAATTCAGAGGTGGTAAAATATGATGAACACTAGAGTCAGAAGGCCGAAAGACCAAGAATATATTTATCAAGAATTAACAGATAAGAAAGAGTTTGGAGTTTTTGAAAGTTATAAAGATTTATTTATGTTATCCATGGTAGTTGGATTTTTGGAAGGCAAACGTTCACCATTTACAGAAAGCTTAGAATTAATCCATTGGCAGGTTTTCAACCTAACAACTGATGAGCCTGTGATAAATATGGTAGCTTATTTGGAAACTAATAACCTTGAGTTTATTTATGATTACTCTGAAGAGAAGTTCAAAGAAAAAATTAAGATTGCAGAAGAATATGCAGCTAGCGGGGCTAACAAGGTCTATAATGTATTTATGAGTGATCAAAAAAATGCATTGCAAAAAATTATGGACTATGTCCAAGAATTTGCTGATATAGAGGATTATGATACATGGAAGAAAAAGAGTTTAGTTAATGATTTATTATAGCTACAGAATAAAAAAGCAAGGGCAATAGGCCCTTGCTTTTTACAATTCATAAAATATATCGATATCATCTAGATTTGTATATGGCGAAAAAGAAAAACGAATAGATTCGCGCACTTCTGAAAGCTCTAAACCTGTAGCTTGCAATACATGTGAAGGTTTTGCACTACTACATGCAGACCCAGTTGAAGCTGCAATAATTGGTGATAATTTTTTTAGTAATACTTCGTTATTTAATCCAATAAAACGGACGTTAATAACGCCGGGCAATTTATTTTGATGATCTGAATTAAAGCTAATTTGTTGTCCGAATTTATTCTTTAAAATCGCAATTAGCTTTTCTTCTAATTTATATAACTGCTCTATATTATCGTCTAAGTTAACTCGTGCAATTCTAGCTGCTTCTCCAAATCCCACTATATTGTGTACGGAATAAGTTCCGCTTCTTATACCCTTTTCTTGACCCCCACCATGGAAGAGGGGAGTGAGTGGAATTAAGTTTCCATACTGATCTTTCCTAATTATTAGTGCTCCAACTCCCTTAGGCCCGTGCATTTTATGAGCTGAAACTGAGAGAAAGCTAACTCCTGGTATTTCCTCCCAATCTATAGGGGTTTTACCTAGAACTTGAGTTGCATCTGTATGAAAAAGCACGCCTTGTTCTTTGCATATTTCAGAGAGTTCTTTAACATCATTCAACGAGCCTAGTTCATTATTTCCCCACATAATAGATACGAGTAACGTATCTTTATTAATTGCTTTTTCTAGGTCCCTCGGATTAACTCTTCCGTAGCGGTCCACATCTAAATAAGTTATATTAAACCCTTTACTCTCCAAAAACTCACAGACATCAATAACTGCACTATGCTCTGATTTGGAGGTAATAATATGACGTTTGTTTGCTGCACTATAATAGTCAGCAACTCCTTTCAAAGCCATGTTATTACTTTCGGTTGCACCGCTAGTAAAGATAATTTCTTCTTCACTTGAATTGATTAACTTACTTATTTCCGATCTTGCATTACTAATAGCTGATTTTGCATTGTTTGCTAGTTCATAGTATTTACCAGATGGGTTGCCGAATTCATTGGTTAGGTACACCATCATTTTATCTTTTACTTCGGGAAGTATAGGAGTTGTTGCACTATGATCTAAATAGAGCATCTTCAAACCCCCTTAAGATTTTCTTCACTAGTCTTTATTAAATTCATTAGTAATTTACTAAAGTTACCTGAGTGTTTATACTCCTCATTTAATATCTTTACTCCCCTGGTTAGATGAGCATTAAAAAGACCTGGGAAGTAACTTTCTTCAGATATTTCCTGTTTTGCATGTTGTCTTATTAACGATTTATAAAAGTAGTCGTGATCACCAGTTAGAGTGTTACGATTGAACTCTAGTCCGTTTTTATCAGAATCCACCAGTTCTGGTTGGTCTGGTTGCTGCACAGATAAGGAGATCCCGATTCTACTTAAAATATTTGGTGTGAGTCCAGTAGAGTTCTGTAGAACTTTTAAGGTTTCTGCGGTCTGCGTGTTAGTTTTCAGTCTAAAATTCATGAAAGATTCACCTTTCTTGGAACTAGGTTAAAGAAGTGATGTTCAATCTTCGTTTTTCTTAATGAAGAGTCGTAGTTTAAAGTGTATTCGTTAGCCGTTGTGTCCTTAATACCCTCATACAATTTTTGGTCGATTTCAGAATCAGTAGATAGTACAATATTCTGCACCCCGAATTTAGGCAATAATTTTGTGACAATTGAGTGCTTGTGTTCGTTGTCTAATCGTCCAAGTAAAGTATCTAGAATCAAAGGAAGTTCCTTTTTGGATGACATTATAGTTCCCCATATAATTGATAGAGCTAATAGCTCTTTTTCACCCGCAGATAAAATGTCTTTATTTATTTCTTCGTTATTGAAATCTAAAATTGTAAGCGTGAAATCTTCAGGGTTAATTTTAATATACTTAATAAATTCTTTTTTTCGTATGAGGTCCTTAAACATTTTTGTTGAGAAATATTCAATATCTTTGATTTTATTTCTTAATTGCTGCTTTTGAAACTTCTTACTTATTTGAATGACCTTTTGAGACTGCTCAAAAGAGGATTTAGTCTTTTGAATATTATGAAGTTGTTGTTTAATTTTTTCGTATTTGCGATTAGATTCATCAATTTCATTCTGTATTTCGTGAATTTCTTCTTTAATTGTAGAGAGATTAATCTCTAACTCTGACACTTTATGATTGAAAACTTCCATGCTTTCAATCATTTCACTAAATTCCGGTGAATCATCATTATCTCTAAGTTTTTGTCTCAGTTCTTGCAATTCATTCAATAACTCTTGATTTTCTTCTATAGACCTTATGATCATCTGCAATCTTTCAAGATTTGTATTTTGTAAGAGAGAGTATACTTGCTGGGCTTCAGTCTTTGAAGCATTATGAACAATATCTACTTCTTCTGTAGAAACTAGGTATTTTACAAGAGAATCTTTTAAAGCTGCTTCTTGTTCATCATTAGTATTTAAACCAATATTTTTAACAAGCTCATCTGTAGGAAGATGCTGGATTTTCTCCTTCAATACATTTGAAACATGAAAGTCTTCTTCCTCTTTTAGTTGCTTAACCAGTTCTGAAAGTTTAGGGTATGCAAGGAAAAATGGAAGTTCCATTGCTATGAACTCTTTTATTTTTTCATTTAAATGTTTTCTGTCACCTTCAATATCATTGATACGATTTTGGATTTTATCTCTTTCTTCATACGCTAATCCACCGTGGACAGCAAAATCATTTTTAACTTCTTTGTATCTTACTTGGTTATATTCTAATTCGTTAATTGTGCTTTCTTCATCTGTTTTTAGTTCTTCCAATACTCGAATTGCCCTTTTTAATTCTTCTTCTACACTATTTTTTTCTTCTTCTAATTTACTTTGTTCTTTAGACTTTGAACTCTGATCCAAGTAATCATTTAAATCACTTTCTAAGTTTTGAAACAAATCTAAATTAAAGATCTTTGATGAGAGAATTTGTAAATAATGCGATAAATGGTCTTCATCTGTAAGGTGTGAAATTTCTTCTCCATCAAAAAAACATAATTCTAATAGGGAAGGGGGGAAGCTAGTCCGTAAATGAGAGAAGAATTTATCTTTTTCTACTTCACTCACCTCAATACCGTTTTTAATAACGCTAACTTTTTCCTTTACAGGAAAGGGGTCAACGTCCCAACTTCTTATGATTGCAACATTGTTTCGGGTGAAATCTTGAATAATAGAAAAGTCTATCCTTATGCTGAATTGTTCTTCATGATCTTTAATATCATCATATTGCTTTTTTAATGAATTTGAATTTAGTAAGGATTGAACTTTTTTAATATAATCTTTAGAAACAGTTTTAAAGCCATAAGCTAGAGGGCCATAAAGGGCAAGCCGGACGCTGTTAAGAAATGTGGTTTTCCCCGAACCGTTTTTTCCTCCAATAAGGATTGTATTCTTATTATCTTTTGTATTGAAGTCAAGTATATTTTTCCCTTCGTAGGGCCCAATATTATTTAGTGTAATACTCTTAATTATCATTGTTTGTAATCCTTTCGAGTTTGCAATTATAAATGTAAATAATCTTGTTTGAGAGCATTTGATAGTTGATCCATTAATCCTCTTCTAACTTTATATCCTGTGTACTCTTTTTCAATAAGAAGAAGCTTTTTAATTAATTTGAAGTCAACGCCTTCTTCTTGACACATCATTTCAAGTTGATGGAGTTCATCCTGGTCAAAAATTAAACGTTCATCTTTTTCCCAGTTCAAATGATAGCCAAATACACTATTAAACAATTGTGGAAGACTATCTTCAAAATCACCATGGCTGAACCAGATCTTCCTGATTTCTTTAAGCTCATCTTCCTTAATAAGGTCATATTCTTCATCAAATGGATGTGTTAAGTCTTTTTGAACTTGAAGGAGATATTGTAAAATTTCTTTTCTAGCCTCTAGAGTAAAGGCACCTAGTCCAAAGCGGCAAAGGTTCTCATTTTCATCTCTGATTAAAACCATTGGATCGTCAGAGGAAGATAAGTCAATATTGTTCTTGGATAAATACTCTTTCACCTCATGCTTCTCAATAATGTCGAATTTCTCCAGCGGTATAAGGTCTTTTTTTCGACTCCCTTTTTTAGGAACAATTACATAATCAGTGCCGTCAATATTCTTAATTTGCATGGGCATGAAATAGACCTGTCCGTTCATACGATATTTCATGCGTCGGGTACGATCATCTCGAATAGAAGCTAACCAGTTTCTAAAGTCTAATAATGGCTTCATCCAGTCGTGTCCACTGTCAATAAATCCACTTAAGGCTTTATCTTCATTCACAACTGTACAGACCCAACATCCAAAGCGGGAGTTTCCGCAAGAACCAGCTGACTCCTTAACAGTTTTATCAACAACTAAAGGGCATTCTCCGCTACCGGACTCTTGATATAACCGGTGCAATTCGTAGTTGTCATCACCCCATGGGGATTCAAAACTTAACAAGTAGTTCCATACTTCATCCAAGTCGAATTTTCTTATCGGTGCATATACATATGCATTGGATAGGGTAGAGTGGCGCATTAATACTTTCCCATCAACAGAGTGGGACTTAATGACATTGGCTCTTGTCGCGCTTTCTTGCTCTCTGACTCCTAGAACCATAATAACCTCTCCAAATGAGTTAACTTTCTCTTTGATAAATTGGTTTGCTGGATCTATTTTTAGACGATCCGTACACCATCTAAATTGCTGGTTAGGAGAGGGGTAACCTTTACCGATGATGTTTACCCAAAATGACTGGTCTACCATTGGTTTTACTTTATGTGTTTCAATAGGTAAGTTAAGTTCTACTGCTTTTTCCTCAATTCGACGTAGAGTAGTATTAATTGATTGAATAATTAGAGGTGTCTCTACTAAAGTATCTGAAGATATAACATAAACTTTTTTAGTTAGTTGATCTGAAGGCATCTCACTTAAGGCCTCGAAAACAAGCTGTACGACAACTGTTGAATCCTTTCCTCCACTGTAACCAATTACCCAAGGGCGGTCATCATTCATGTAGGTTTTCTTTACTTCTTCTTTTGCCTGTTCAATCAAGGTTGTTTTATTGTTAAATGCCTCTGTAATAATTCCACTCATTTTAAAGTTCCTTTCTGAAATTGCTCTTCTATCTTCTGTTCACTATCTGTGAGGGTGAGATTTAATGATTTTTTAATTTGTATAGCCGTTAACTTAATGGTGTGTACAGTTTTTTGAACACGGCCATTGACATTTATTGCTCTACCCTTCCAAGAATCTGTATTCGTTCGTGACCAGTCAGCCTTCTTCAATAAAGTAATATAATGTTTCCAATCCTGTTCATTTTCGTATAATTCTTTACCTACAATACCAATTGCTTCTAGAAAAACGCCATGCCCCACGATATAATTCATTCTTAAATCTTTTGGAGTGAGCTCTTGATTCATGACCATTTTCCATTCATTAATTGAATCTGTAAGTACGTTCCAAAATTCTATCAGAAACTTTTCATCTTGTTCAGTGATATTGTCGCCTTTTGATATGCCTAAGAGTCTTAAATTAGCGTTGAAAATATGGTTTAAAGCGATAATTTTAGGTGAGTTCTTTGATAATGATACTTTTTCCCGATCTGTATATCTCTTTAAGAACTGATTATTATTAACGATATTTCTTGTTGCAATAGCAAGCTTGTCTCGATGATCATACAAGATTCCTATAGAGGAGGTTGTATTCACTGCGTGTCGGTTTAGATCCGAAAATATCTGTTGAGATTTTTTTAGCTCGGTATCAATGAAAAACACTACAGAAATTGTTTCACTACCTAATTCTGGATTAATTTTTAATGCTTCTTCTATAGCGGCCCTTCTATGTTGTCCATCATTAATTAGGAACCTAGAATCAAGAGATATTGTAAGCATCCCCATATCACTATACATAGGCTCAGGTGATACAGATTTAAACTCAACTTCTCCATCAATAGAAGCAGTTAAGGAAGAGAAGACGTAATCATCTTTGTTATCAACGATATAATTTGTAATATCTGGAATGCGGTTCTTGTTTATTATTCGTTGTGCGCGATAATCTGGTGGTACTTCTTCTTCATCAAATAAAAAAATCTTTGGAATTACTCTCAAAGGACACATTGCAATATAATATTCTTCGCCTGCTTGAATACCTCTAATGGCAGGAAAGTTATAACTGAAACCAAAATCCATATACATCCCCCTGATTACGTACGTAATATTGTACTTTTATTATAAAAGCATTTGGACAATCTCTCAATCATTTCACATCAACTTTTGTTGGAAATTTGCTTAATCTATTTTAGTCATCTATGTTAAAATTAGATTACAAATTTGTAACTAAGTACGGAGGTTTCTTAAGAATGTCGGAAGAAATGTTTTGTAGTTTTATAGAAAAGTATCAATCCTCGCTATATAATTTAGCACAAAAAGTAGATGAACTAGTTTATTTAGATGCAACTTCTGCGGTTATTCAAGGAAGGAAATTTGCCGAAAACCTGCTAAAGGTTATATATAGAGAAGAAAAAAAGAACAGCACCCAAAATTTCTCTCCAACTCTCTACGAAATGATTAGAGAGCTATATAACGATGGCGTACTAGATAAAAGATTGCAAGAAAAATTTGATTTTTTAAGATTTCAAGGAAACAAAGCTGCCCACGATGATAAAGAACATTCTCAAATTATAGCTTTGAAAGTACACAAACAAGTGTTTCAATTGGCAGGATGGTACACAGAGGTTTATGGATCGCCTGATTTTGAGACACCAGAATATAAAGAACCAAAACCAGCAACAAATGTCGATGAAGATTATATTCAAGATTTAATTAAACAACACATTCAACAATTTACAAATAAAAGCACTTCTGTTATCGAAAAGCAAACTTCTACTAATGAGACGGAGACTTTCCATATAGAACAAGATTTAGAAAAGGGTGAAAGCTATTTAATTCGTGAGTTAAGTAGATTGAAAGCCTCATCTCAGGAAGCACTTGAAAATGTAGGTAACTTTTCAAAGTTCAAGGACTATTTGCATGTGGAACGAAATATACAGCGTAATTTAGAGAAGGAATTAGAAGCATCTCAGGATAAAAGAAAAAAACTGATTTTGCTTTCCGGAAGTGTAGGAGATGGAAAATCTCATTTACTTTCCTATTTGAAGGAAAAGAAACCGCAGTTAATTCAGGATTTTACGATTATTAATGATGCAACGGAGAGTGACTCTCCTGAAAAAAGTAGTTTAGATACATTAAAAGAAAAATTAAGGCCCTTTAGTGATCAAGAGTATCAAATGGGGAACGAACAAATTATCTTAGCGATTAACTTAGGGGTTATAAATAATTTTATTAATTACCCTCATAAGGATTTAACTTTCAATAAGTTCAAAGCGTTTATTGAAGAAAGTAAACTTTTCACAGAGGAAATCACAGAAGTTTATAAAGATGATTCATTTGCTATTATTAATTTCTCAGATTATCAACCATTCCAATTAAGTGAAAATAAAGTATTTTCTGATTATTTCAATGAAATCTTACAAAAGATCACACGGAAAGACACTTTAAATCCATTTTATCAAGCCTATCAATTAGATATACAAAATGACACTTATACTGTCGTTCATTTAAATTACGAGTTACTCTCGAATGAAAATACAAGCAAACTGCTAAATAAACTGCTTTGTTATCTGATTTTAGAAGAGAAGATGGTGATCTCAACAAGAACCTTCTTCAATTTCATAGCAGACATTCTAATTCCTACAGAGACAAGCATCGAAGAAATTAAAATTCAAAATATGACGGAGTTCGAAAGAATTGACTATTCATTGCCGGCTCTTTTATTTGATCGTAAGGGAAGAAGTGAAGTCGTTGACAGAATTCAAAAATACGATCCTATCCATGAACGTTCACATTCTATAGACGAGATAATAAACACGATTTATAGCTCTCAAGATTTTAATAAGGCCATTGAAAGATATATCAAAGAGAAGAGTTATAAAAAAATATTGAATCCATTTGTAGATTTATTAATGGAAAAGGAGAACTCACTCGAAGATGAGTCCTTTCAATCTATTAGTAAATTGTTTATTCGAGCAGCATTTTTTACGGATCCCTTATTACAAGAAGAAATCGAAAAAACATCAATGAGAAAATATGTCCGTTATTTATATGGATACAATCGGATGTCCAACAAAATTGTCAAAGAAATCTATACAAGTGTTTGGGAAGCAATATTATCCTGGAGAGGTTCGCCTAAAAGAGGTTATGTATATATTAATAGTATGTCTGAGAACTATCGTCTTGCTCAGAAAATCGACTTTATTCCTTCTCCTCTTGGAAAAAAACCAAATGCATTAGAGGTACTAGAAACTTTTGATACAACAATAAATTTAGCTTTTACAGATCAATCCAAATCAGAAATCATCCACTTTGAAATTGATTATGCGCTTTTTGAACTTCTAGATAAAGTGATTAAAGGGTATCGACCTAACAAAAAAGACTATGAAGATGGACTATCATTTGTGACATTTATGAATCAACTAATATCAATCTCTAAGAATTCAGATTTGCTAATTCACTATCATGGTGAAAATGAGTTGTTTAGCTTAGGAAAGGATTTCTTAGGAGCATTTGCATTTGAGAAGGTGGAAAAATAAGATGAGTACTGTTTTTTATTTCGAGGATATTCATAAGATACTTTCAAAAAAACAGACGAAGAATGGTTTATCGCATGACACTGGAAATGTGAAAGATGCATTTCCTTTTACTTCATCTAAATTAACAAGAGTTTTTAATGAAAGCATTAATGAAATTATTGGTGAGTTAGTGAGAATAACTAATAACTTCAAAGAACCTACGTTCACTGATGAGAGTGATTTTACGTATTCTGACTACCCCTTAATTAACAATGTTGTGGACAATGTAGAATTTAGAGATGATGAAAACCATGAAGTATTAGCTGGTTTTTTAGAAGATTTCCTATTTAAAAATAACTCAGAGTTAAAACCGTTACATTTATACCTCTTTAATTATATAACGCTACTTGAAGAAAAGAAGGGGGATAAAAAGGAGAAAGAGAAGTATTCGCGATTTATTTATGATCTTTTATTCGACAACAATGAGCAAATATCCTCTCTGTTTTCTTCAAAAGAGACAAATAATTTGCTAACAGAATTAATAATATCTTCTTTACCAGAGCTTGAGAGTAAAGGCAATAACCAACAAAATAAAGAACCAAAATATTCAAATACTCTTCCCTTGTTAAAGGAATTATTTATTGAGGACTTTCTTTACCTTAGTAAACAAAAAGATTATTTTATTAAACATTTCTTTAATATCGTCCATTTTTACACCTTTCAATATGTATTACAGTTTCTTAGGAAGTCTCAAAAGTTTGGTAATGAATCTTTGCAAAAACTGGATTCCTTTTATTTTACTTTTGATTGGGAAACAGGAATCGGAGGATATAGACAAGCTGTTGAAGACTATAGGATGATTAAAAATAATGCTCACAATTTATTTGTGCATATCCATTGCCTGTCACATTTAAGCCAATCGAAAGAAGATCGAAGCGATTTGAAAACTTATAAAGCAATTATTGAAACTCTTCAAGAATTATCAAGCAGCGAGCAGCTCGAAGAAAAACAAAAGCTAATTGATTGGATAAAAGAATATTCAAATTTAGCGGGCCAAGAAGTACCTAATACGGTAAATGAGGACTCAACTTTTTCTGATCTCTTTAAAGCTCTCTTCTCACAACTTCAAGAGGGTATGAGTAAAGAGGTGTGTTTGAAATACGGGAAAAATATCGATAATTTAGGGAAAAGCAAATTTTTGAAGGCTAGAGGTAAGCATGGATATATTTTATCGCTTAAACAAGATGATTTTCTTATGCTCAGTGCAGTAGCAGTCAAAAATGAAAAGATCTCATTAAAGGAATTTTTTATCGAGTTGGAAAGAAGAGGGATGGCCTTCGATCAGTACAGTAAAAAAGAAGCCATACATCTTCTCGAGCAACAGAATTATATAGAAAAGAAGAGTGATAGTGGTGATGCACAATATGTCAAACCTATTTTTTAAATTTATTTCAAATTTAATATATGAATACTTTTCACAATCTAAACCTTTACAAGGGGAGAGGTATTATTTAATTTTAAATAATAATGAGGATGTTGAGGAATTTACTACGTCATTAGATGAGTCGTTAAATCCTGCTTCATTTTCATATCGTTTAGAAAATGGTGAAGATTTTATAACAAGGCAATTTTGTTATGATCAAGGCGCAGACTTAGTAGTAGCCAATACAAGTAAAAACATTACCAATGATTTTCTTGTAACATTAAGGAATCGTGTCGGGGACCAAGTTGATGAGTGGAATGGGAAAGCCCTTCTAAGTATTATTTCTGATGACTTAGATTCAATCAGTGGCGGAAGTATATCACTTCAGAGCGAGGGAATGCCTCTGCATCCCAAAGAATTATCTTTGAGTATCCGAAAAAAAATTCAAGAGGAAGTTCAATCTTCTACTGACCGCATTATATTAAATAACTATTTAAGTCAAATAGATCACGATCGTTTAATGCAATTTACTACATTTTATGATTACAAAGAAGTGATAGAGATTCTTCATAAAGGCCACCTTTCTAGTGATGACTTTAAAAACCTTGGGATGTTTAAGGATGAACAATTGGATACCTATAAGGGTTCAAATCTTGAGGAGAGATTACAAAAAAACAAAGAACTCTATTCAAAATTAGAGAAGTTAAATGAACTAAATCAGGATGACAGTGAGTATGAAAAATTATTTTTGGATAAAGACATTTCTGCATTAAAAAAAGATAACTGGAAAGAATTGGATTTTAAACTAGTTTTTCAATCTAACAAAAAAAGGTCGGAATCGAATAAAAGAACGAAGGTAGAGTTTGATAAAGTAAGAATTCCTTCCAATGTTCGTTGCGAGTACTTTATACGACCATTAGGTGATAAAGGGGCAGCGAAAAGAAAATATCAAATGTTGGTCTATACGGATGAACCTGAAATGCTAAGTTTCTCTATAAATATCAATGTAAGTAATAGTGAAAAAGATAGTTTACAGCAAGAGTTTTTAAGACATTATGGCAGTGGAGAAGTGAAAGTTAGAAAAAGGACCATCGATGTTACATTGGATAAAAGTGACCTTGAGGCTAGTTTTCAACGTCTCGTTTATAAACATGATAACAAAGCTTCCTTAGGTGCAGAATTTAATATTTGCATCTTGCCTTTCAGAGAAAAGATCTTTTCGGAGTATCACACTTCTTTTGAAATTAACTATAAAGACAGACTTATAAAACTACCATTTGATAGTAACGAAATCACTTTAGGGGTAGAGCCTAAGATCTCACAAAGAATTTCTGAGGAGCAAGATATCCTTGAGGTTGAAGACCCAGAAGGGGCAGCCTATGAAGTACCTGAAGAAGTTATTGATAGGGAAGAAAGAGTGTTGTACACGGTTCTATATAAGAATGTTAAAACGCTTTTGGAGTTGGCAGGTGAAAAACCTGAAACAACACCTATTAAAGCAAACCGTCTTGCAAAATTAAAAAGAGAAACTCAAGCAAGCTTCACTTTGAAGGGGAGTAAAATTACAAGTACACAGGCCCACGAGTATTATATTTATTCTGAATACAAGAAGTACATCGATATAGAATATGAATGGCTCTCAGAACTTTCATATTCAGGCTCCTATAACGCAGGCCAATTTTTTAGAAATGATGACATAAAATTGCCACTCGAATTAAAAGATGCCTATAATCGTTTTGTAAATAGTTTCCTAAAAAAAGCACCCTCTCTTACACATTGGGATGAAAAAATACAAACTAGGGCTAAAGAGTACGTAAAAGCCTATATTAACGCGGTAACCGAGTTTGGAACGGATCACCCCGGGGGGAATAAGTGTAGAAATATTTTCAAGTTAGGTCTCATTTACAATTCAACTGGGGATGAGATTTGGGTCACTCCTTTCCACCCACTTAATGTTGCTTTTGAATTAAGGAAACTAAATAAATTATCTGATGAAGATATTGAAATTGGAATACTAGATCGATTAAAGCCAGATGGGTTACTCCCATTTGTGAGAGACGATGATGACCAAGTATATAATCCCGACTCTCAGCAATCCATCCCAGGATGGATGGTCTATAAAAAAGTTGACACAGCAAATGTCGTAGACGCTGATCTTTATTTAGATAAAGTAGTCAAGGATAAATTGAATCAATTTGAAGAGCATTTTTCTTATTTGTTTTTGAATCACTCTAGTGCACCAGTTAAAGTCAATGTAATTAATATTCTCAACGATTATCAAGTGATTAGAGGACTTATCAAATGGTATTTAGAAAAGAAAAACAAGCTCTCTGTTATTAAAATGCCAAAGATCGTTGTGAATGTTTATAGAGAGAGCAAGGACGATAGTTTTTGCGAACAATTTACGGAAATGGCGAGTGTTGCGGATTTTGAGCAGACATTCGACTTAAAACTAAAAACAAAGGATCAAAATGAATCCTCCGAAGACTTACTTTCAGAACTCCATCGAAACATTGAATTTTTCGTAACTTCTCCTACAGGGACTTTTGATTATGCTCATATTTCTTTTTACAAAATGGAAGCTCAAAAACAGTTTGCCTCCCAACCTATGGCCAATCTTGAGAGTGGAGTGTCAATGGATGGATTGTATAATACGATCCCATCTAAGAAATTTGAAGAAGATTACCGAAGCGGGTTTGGAATTAAAGATTATTCAATAGAGAAAGATGATCTGCTTCTACAAACTGCCTTTTATTCTAATGAGCTTGCTGCAAACATGGTTAATCATGCAAGCAATACCTATATGAAGGGCGAAGGCCTTGTGGCTCGTACAACATTAGATGATCTTAATGTGATCAATAACGTACTCGATTCTTCTAATTGGGTCACGTTTGTAGACCCTGGAGTAGAATTAGATTTCTTTGAAAGCACAATAGACAACTTATTGGTGATCCATTACAATGACCAATATTCTTCATCTAGTCGTTATGATGCAGTTACAGTAACAAGCCGCTCTAACCAATACTATGAAGTTATAAAAGAATTTTTTGATTCTTTACTGCTTTCCACTGACCAAAACCCTAAAACTGTGGAAAGAACAATTTCTGCATTTAACACAATAAATGGAGAGTGGCTTTTAAAGATTTTAGGTACACGAGGTTATTATACTGAGGAAAAATTAAGTATTATTGCCGCCATAAAAGCTTCATTGGCATATTTTAATCATAATAAAATTACTTGGGTACCCATTTCGTTGGAGGAAGTCCTGAGGGTTGCCGGTGCTGTTAATTTAAGTAGATCAACGGGGATTTTCACCGCAAAAAACTTAGGTGTTACGGGAAAGCATAGCGATGATGTTCTATTGATAGGGCTGGAAGAAAATGAAGGGTTGAAAGTCCATCTTTATCCAATAGAAGTTAAGATAGGTAATAATGAGAGTAACGTTATTAATAAAGCTAAAGAACAAGTAGCGAAAACCAGTAATTTATTGGAAGCGCAAACGATTGAAAAAGATCAACCATTCATGAAAGAGTTTTATCGTAATTTCTTTGTACAACTATTCACATCCAATGCGAAGAGAATTTGTCAAACAGGCTTTTTTAAGTCTAAGGATTATCACTTATCTAATACTACAATGGAAGCACTTAAAAAAGGGCAATACGAATTTGTAGATTATTTAAATCGGTATATAGGAAAAGGAGCTATATTCTCTTATAAAAAGAGTGTGTATATGCGTTCTAATGAACTTGTTGATGATGTTTTACTCATTGAAATGCCTAAAGAGGATGATCTAAAGCCATGTATAATAAATGAGGTTTCAGAGTTAGAAACGTGGTTAACAAATGAGAATAGTGACTTTAATCCTGAGACTATCTTAAAATATTGTTATCAACCTGAAGGCGTTGAAAACCCACAGACTACTTCTACTAAAGAGAAAATTATGAAGTTGTTAAATGATTAGTACAAAAGCCACTAGCTTAAGCTAGTGGCTTTTATTGCTGTGAAAGGTTAAAGGAATTTCGACCTCTTCGCTCAGCTGGAAGAGGGATGTTCCTTGTTCCTTCATTGTTCGGGAGGTCTCCACATCCACAGGCCACACCATAGATTTAAGTATTCAGTTAGAATTGTTTAATCTAACGATACTTGACAATTAAATGTAAGTGGTAATGTACTATTTTTAACCGGTATCCCCATGTAACATAGTGGAAGAAACTCTGCTCCTATATCGATCTATCAATAATGAGTGGGTATCGACATCCAGCATATCAGCGAGTCTTTCTATGGTAATTAATGAGGGGTTTCAGTCCTCGTATGTATGGGGCTAGAGTGGAAGAAGTGAGAGATATCTAACGGAAATAAATACCTCTTGGTCCAAAGAGGTATTTTCTTCTGTTATGATTTATTCAGCCGTTAAATTAATGAATATGATAATTTCTGCTTAGATTGGGTGTGCATTTTTATATTCGGTTGCCTCAATGTTTTCTGCAAAACTTGCGAATGTTATATGTCCGAACGTAACGATAAGAGCAAGTTCATTTGAGTTAGGTACTCCAAGCTTATCAAATTAGACCGTGGATGTCTTTTTTGGTATATGTCTTGAAAAAGTGAAATTATCTTTTTTTTTGCTCATAATTTACTGAATTTACTAAATTAGAAGGAATAGATGCTTTTTACATTGAAGTATGAAAGTCATGCATCTTTTTATTATTAGTAAATATATTCCAAGGAAGGATGATGCAAATATGAGTGGAACATTTAGAATTACAGACTTCTTTGATCCTCATGCAGTAAGTGTAAGTGAATTCTTTGGTAGAGGTGAAAATAAAAAATTATTTATCCCTGATCACCAAAGGAATTACCTCAATTAGAAAGCGAAGCTGAATGGTATACGAGAATCAACTCTATTGGATCACAATTTTGGAGTAATGAAATATCAGAGAAACTGCAAGTGTTTAAAAAGCTAGACATTACACACCATATTCCTTTACTGCTTACAGGGGCTATAAGATATGGAGAAGGTGATCATGATTCATTTGAAAGGTTGCTAGATTCTCTGATATCATTTTGTTTCCGGTATTTTACTATTGGAAATAGAACTGTAGCTGACCTCGAAAAACAAATTGGATTAATGTCTAAATATCTACGTAATCCTTTACCTCTAGAGGATATAAGCGAAAATGATGAGGAAGTAAAGACGATTCAAAATTTGCAAGATGTGATTGACTATATGTGTCGACTCACTCCGGATTTAACTTTTGTTAATAATTTTGAATTATTTTCTACCAGAAATAATACTCTCGGATTTTATATCTTAAATGAACTTGAAAAGCAAAAAAGGAGCGGGGTAAGGCCATTAAACCATGGACCTAATCAGCATATTGAACATATAATGCCAAAAAGGCCATCTAAAGCACAAAATAGAATGAATGAATGGAGTAGTGTTCGTAATTCTGAGGATTATAACGAATTTAAGTATAGGGTTGGAAATTTATTGATAATAGAGAGAGAATTGAACCAAAGAGCGAAAAATTATGATTTTAGTACAAAAAAAGAGGTTTACGAGGAATCAGGTTTGTACTATCCATCAGAAATTATCAATTTAGATGAATGGGATTTCCAGTCTATCGAGAAGAGACAAAAACAAATGGCTCAAGATGCATTGCAAGTTTGTAACTATTCGGAGTGATAAGTCTGGGTTTTGAAAAATTCAATACAGCTATGGGTCCCCTCCCATTGCGTAAAAGAAATTATATTAAATGAGGGGGAAGAATGTCCGCATAATATGTTTCATCACTTGTGTATTATTGACCTCAGTTACAATTGCTCAAAGTTACCAGCCATTTTCTTATAGTTTTTAGGAATGTTTTGACAATTATATTTAAAAAGGCTTCTGATGCTCAAGGAACTTATGAAGCAGAGATGGAGCTCAACAGGCACGGGATCACAGAGGAGGAGCACAACCAGTTCACTCCTTCTCCGGTGGCTTATGCATACGCGTCCCATAAGTACCGTGGCGCCTATCATGGGAATTTGGGAGAAATGATCGCCATAATTCTTCCGTGCTGTTGGCTTTATTATTAAGTCAGGGACCACTTGGAAGATCATCAGCCAAAGGAGCAGATTTATCAGGAAATGATCGGATGAAGGTGTCTAACCCCAACCGTGCTAAAGTGTTTACGTTTTAGGGGTCAAGTATTTATATTAAAAGGAATGGGAATTTTCCCTTGGTTAACATAATTTCAAAATCGTCAGCTTTATGGATGGTATTAATTTGCTGGGGTCATTCTCATACATATAGTAGTATGATAGATCTGAAATTCCCATTTAAAACCCGTCCTTTTTAAGTAAAAAATCGTCTAACTTAAAGGATAAGAAATTTCACTAAATTTAGGAATCCCAATCATAATTAATATATACCGTTTTACGGGTTTCCATTGTTTGGTGTTTTTATACTATATTAACTTTTTAGGGGCGACTTTTATGAAAACTAAAAACGTACTCACAACGGCGGCTTTGGTGTCAACCTTATTTATAACGGCATGTGCCACGAACGAAGAATCTAATATAGAAACCGAAACGGTTGAAGCGTCTGAAATAGAAAAAGTCGATCCTAAACCCGACGAAAAGATTTACGATAAGGACGGCGAGGTAATGGCAGAAGTGTCAGCTGATGAACTTTATTTTGCAGACGGCGAAGTGATTGCGGGAATGGAAACTAAAAAGCCCGCAGGTTCAGGAGATTATAAAAGTAAGAAAGACCCCCGTTTGATGATCCCTGCAGGATATGAAAAGTTCACCGAAACTTTTGAGACTTTCGAACTTCCTGAAGAACGTAGGTTGTCGGCGGAAGAAGCAGAAGAGTTGCTTGGTGTCAAAGAAATGGAACACTTCCCGATCATTGCGTATGATAACGGAATGATTTTTTACGACGGTTATTTAAATAGAATGAAGTCACAAGTTTGGTTGAATGACGAAAGGCCATATCCGTTTGGAACACAATCGTTGGGTTTATTTATAACAATTGTTGAAACGTCGGTTTCTGATATTCAAATTCCGTGGGAAGGTCGTGGATTTAAAGAAAAGCCATTGGAAGAGTTTTCGAAAATGGAACGTGAATATTTCGTGAACAGTCACGGCTTTAATTTGATGCAACAAAAGAACATGTATTTGAATCATCAGTTCCGCCAATTCGAAACGTATTTCAGCGAAAATGGGAACGACGATCTTGCGGCATGGACGACCAAAACCGTTGACCTGATGGAACATGCTGACACGCTTAGTCGTTCTGATTGGGAAGAAGCTTACACATATTATTACGAAGCGGTTCAACGTATTTTCGCCATGGATCAAAGTATTCCGAAACAAGATATTAGTGAAGAATGATTAAGTAAAGAAAAATATTATGGAAGAATTGAACGGAATGAGAATTTGGCGAGGCGTTGACAATAGTTGAAATCAGGTAATGACAATAGATGATGGTCTTCTTACTTACATAGATAAAAATGAATGATAGTATGTGAACCTTTGATATAATATTAGAATAAGTACCGAATTATAAAAAATGTTTAGAAATGTAGAAATGAAAAATAAGGGAGAAGAGTCTGATGGAAAACATTCGTAGTATTTTTACTAAAAACAATTTCAATCTTACAAAGCAAACAAGTAAAGCAGATGAATTTGAAAATAAAGACACGAGCGAAGTGATCTACCTGGTACCGAATAAACAAATCAACATTATTTTAAATCCAAACATCGTGGAGAAAAAAGCCATCTTGAGAAGTGATGGGAAACTACATAGCACAGCATTGACATTATTTCCTAAAGAACAGAATAAGGGAGCTAATCTCATTCAGTATGGTTATTCATTTAAGTTTAAAACGGAGGATGAGTTGGATTCATTTTTGGATAGTTTTAATAGGATATAAACCTTTAGTTTCGTAGGATGGGAAGACTACATTTTTCGAACTCCATAAATATACAAAAAAAGTGTCTCGTTTGAGGCGCTTCTTTTTTATAGATTCAACGTCTCTTAATAAAAGATTTCGATTGGAGCTTTTTCGTCATTGTAAATTAAGGATTTGAGGTGAGACAAATGTTTCCGAATGAGGGAGGTCCTTTCTTGTTTCTCGGTTTATCTATTGCTTGTGCGCTTATCATAGCTATGATCCCTACAACACTACCAGAGGAAGAAGATGGAGAAGGAGAAAGGGAAGATACACAATTACTAAAGAAAACGATGCACCACGCTAAAAGTTTCGTACTAGCTATATATTTGCTGGCCATATTAGTTTGCTTGCTGGAAATTACAGGATTTTTGCAATACATAGTCGGCGGAGAAGTCAGAAAATTGTTGGGGTTCTTATAATATTAAGAATGGGGCAGATATAGCAGCCGCTCTTTTGACCCACGTTATAATTTAATTGCATGAACATCCTTTAATAGGTAAGCATGTTAAATATTCTCTATATTTTGTTACCTTAATTATAAATGAACTAAAGGAGGATTTTATGAGTTCTGAAAATACTTATAGGAGCAAAGAAGAATTGATTGAGCAGTTAAGGAACAAGAAGGAAACGTTTTGGTCTAATGAAACACTTAAACCTTATCACACGCTGAATAAAAATCTGCCTATCCCTACCAAAGACCTTCATGAAGCGGAAATGCTCCTTCAAAGGTTTGCTCCATATTTAGCTAAAGTATTTCCAGAAACCAACAAGATGAACGGAATCATTGAATCTCCCATCCGCGGCATACCTTCTATGAAGCAGGAATTGGAGAAGCGATCCCAGCAATCCATCCCAGGCAAATTGTATTTGAAGTGTGATCATGATCTTCCGATAGCTGGATCCATAAAAGCGCGAGGAGGTATTTATGAAGTATTAAAATACGCGGAAGGGCTGGCCATAAAACATGGAAAGCTTACGGAAGATGACGACTATTCTAAATTAGCCAATCCCGAATTCAAGCAGTTCTTCTCCAACTTCTCAATTGCTGTAGGATCCACAGGCAATCTGGCTTTGAGTATAGGCATCATGAGTGCTGTTTTAGGGTTCCAGGTAACGGTTCATATGTCCGTGGACGCGAAAGAATGGAAGAAAGAGCTACTCAGGGATAAAGGTGTAGTGGTGGTAGAGCATGATAAGGATTTTTCTTTTGCCGTAAACGAAGGACGGAGACAATGTCAGGAGCAAAGGAACTGTTACTTTGTTGATGACGAAAATTCCAAGGATTTATTTTTAGGCTATGCCGTGGCTGCTTTGCGCCTTCATGAGCAATTAAAACAGGAGAATATCACGGTTGATGCGGACCATCCTCTGGTGGTTTATTTACCTTGTGGTGTAGGAGGAGGCCCTGCGGGGATCACTTATGGACTGAAGTATGTTTTCGGGGATCATGTGCACTGTTATTTTGCAGAGCCGACCAGCTCCCCTTGCATGACGCTTGGTCTTGCCACAGGAAAACATGAGGACATTGCTGTTCAGGATATCGGGCTTGATAATAAGACGGAAGCTGATGGGTTAGCTGTTGGACGACCGTCAGCTTTGGCCGGCCGGCTGGTAGAAAATATGGTGAACGGCATTTATACGATCAACGACGAAAACTTGTACAAGCTTTTAGCCCTTTTGCATGAATCGGAAGGTATTTCCCTCGAGCCATCGGCACTTGCAGGCATGTACGGTCCTTCTTCCATTGACATCCAACAACAGTTAAACCGCATGTATGGCTCCCGGTTAAGTCATACGACTCATTTAGTCTGGGCAACAGGTGGAAGTTTGGTGCCAAAAGATATTATGGAAGGCTTTGTTTCTAAAGGCACATCATTTCTTCGTAAGGAAGGATAGAAGATACGAAACTGTTGGAGTGATCCTGTGAATTCAGATAGAGGAAATTACGCCCCCATGGATCTATGGTGGGGTGCGAATATATAAGTTATTAAAAGACTTAAAATTTCATGGGGAGCTCCTGACGAACATTATTAAATGCATATAAAGCCACAGGTCTGGGATCAAACTCAGTCTATGAAACCAAGAAGAACCCCACGAATCAAAATAGTTTGTAGGGTTCTTCTGTTTTTTCATTATAAGGAGGGAATTGATTTCGGCTTTGGCGTATTAGCTACAATTAAGATTATTTTTTTTAAGAGGTGAAAAAGTGTCTTTACCATCAAAGTGTAGATACTGGCATGCTCATGAAAATATAAATGCAGTTTTGGGATGCAAGGAAAGAGTATAGCGAAAGACCCAGAGTGTCTAAAATAGCACCCTAATCCAAATGTAGTTGAAAAAGACCGTTATATATAGGATTTTGTGAATGATTTGGACTTACTTTTACACGCATCGGGAGAATGACATAGCTCTATTAAAAAATAGAAATAAGGAAGTTCAATCCATTTTATCTCCATGTGAACCTTATTTTCTCAAAGAAACAACTAGAGTAAACCACCTAAGACATCCTTTGTATCTGAAAAAGAATTTAAAACTGATTTCTTACTAAACGAGTAATTCGGTTGTGTAATGATAAAACATAGGAGCCATAGACGAGAGGATAGTATGCCAAAACTTTTCCTCCATTTAGATGGCGCGGTTATCTTTATCACAAGTTTGTATTTCTATCAGCAAAACAATTTCAGCCGGATCGCCCTCATTTTTCTTTTGTTCGTTTTCGATGTGTCCATGGTCGGCTATGTCATCAATGAAAGAGTGGGGACCATTGTTTACAATATCTTTCATAGTTACATCCTTCTGGTCATACTCATACTTGTTTCTACCATTATGACGTTAGATTCGATATTGATGGTCAGCCTTATTTGGACGGCTCATATCTGGATGGATAGGATGTTTGGTTACGGTTTGAAGTATCATAGTGGCTTCAAAGATACACATTTTCAAAAGGTTTAGGAGGGAGGAGAGAAGATCGAATCTTTCTCGAAGAATGTAACAAACAAATCCGTGAAATCATAGGAGATCATTTGGTTGGCGTATTTCTGCATGGTTCCCTTGTATTGGGTGCGTCCCTCAAAATAGAGATGTGACCTTATCGTCATGACTGAAAAGCACATGACAAGGGAAAAAGCAGAGTAACTCACAGATTTTTTACTCCATAAATAAAAACCTCCATTTTCGATGGAGTTATCAATCCTGTGTCGGAATCAATTGAACCAAAGGCAGCATCCCTGTCTCTATGACTATATTTTTTATAATAACCTATTGCATCGTTTCGAATCGCATGATATATTATTACTTGTCGCTTTAAGAGAGCGGCTAGCCGCAAACGGCTTAACAAAATAAATCATAAAAAAGTTGTTGACGAAAACAGCAGGAAATGATAAATTTATTAAGTCGCTTTTTTGAAGCAGCAAACAAAACATTT
>NZ_BJYD01000005.1 GCF_007991335.1 Halobacillus faecis
TAAAAGTCTCGAAACTGAGTCTTCAAGAAACCTGCCAATTAGTTGAATAAAAAAGACACCGGATTTCCGGTGTCTTTTGAAATATTATTAATTAATCATATGGCGTCGAGCATTTGGAACTGGGCTTTTACGAGGTCATAGTACTCGCCTTCCTGGTCCATCAATTCATCATGCGAGCCTTGCTCGAGGATGCGCCCGTTTTCCAGAACGAAAATATTGTCCGCTTCTCTTATGGTCGATAAGCGGTGCGCAATCATGATCGCTGTTCGTCCTTTGAGCAGTCTACGAAGCGCCTGTTGGATTTTCAGTTCTGTTTCGGTATCGATGCTGGCGGTCGCTTCATCCAGAATAAGAATCCTCGGATTAGCCAGAAGCGCACGGGCGAAGGACAAGAGCTGTCGTTCACCGGCGGAAAGGATATTTCCCCGTTCTTCTACTTCCGTTTCATATCCATTGTTCAAACGCTGGATAAAGTCATCGGCTCCGACGACTTTCGCGGCTTCGATGACTTCTTCATCGGAAGCATCCGGACGTCCGAAACGGATGTTTTCCATGATCGTCCCTGAGAAAATGAAGGTATCCTGAAGGACGACACTGATCTGCTGGCGCACACTATCAATCGTGGCATCTTTTAAGTCTACCCCATCGATTTTGACGGCTCCCTTGGTCGGATCATAAAAGCGGCTGATCAAGTTCGCGATCGTCGATTTACCAGAACCGGTATGACCGACAAGAGCGACAGTCTCCCCTTCCTTCATTTCAAGGTTGATGTCGTGTAAAGCGATGCGTTTGGAATCATACGCGAATTGAACATGATCAAATTCAATATGGCCGCGCATATCTTTCAGCTCAATCGCATCTTTCTTCTCTTCGACATTCGGTTCCTCATCCAAAAATTCAAAGATTCTTTCCGAGGCGGCCATCGCCATCAGGAGCTGGTTATACATCTGTCCTAAACGGGAGATCGGCTCCCAGAACATGCCAAGGAAGAAAGCGAACATGACAAAATCCCCTACTTCGATACTTGACTGCAAGATTAGATGGGCTCCGTAAGCGATAAGTATGACCGTTCCGACCGCATTACTCATTTCAACAAATGGGCGGAACATGGCACTTTTCTTTGAAGCTGTATTCCAGGATTGGAAGTTATCCGTATTCACACCATTGAAGTACTCGGTATTTTCTTTTTCCTGAGAAAACGATTGAGTAATGCGGATGCCTTGAAGGCTTTCATTCAAGTGCGAATTCAACTTTGATTGTTGAATCCTCACATTCTGCCAGGAGCGGCGAATGTTACGGCGCAGCTTCGTTGAGATATAGAACATAAGCGGCAGGATGACGAGAATCGCCAGGGCCAGTTTCGGACTGAAAACTAATAGAATAACGACAATCCCTGTCAACATGACCACGTCCATCAGCAGGTTGATGATTCCATTCGTGAACAATTCCTGCAGGGAGTTGATGTCGTTCATAATCCGGACAAGAATCGAACCTGCGGACCTCGAATCGAAAAACTTATGAGAAAGTCTTTGGACGTGGGAAAACAAATGTTGCCTCAAGTCATAAATGACATTTTGACCGAGGATGTTCACATATTTAATTCTAAGCGCGTTTCCGATATAACTGAGTAAATACATGATGGCAATGCCCACCACGAGTTGGATCAATAGATTGGTGTCCCCTTCAGCGATCGCAATATCGATCGCTACCTGACCAATTAAAACGGGAACAACCAGCCTCACAATGGTGGAAATAAGCATCGCAACGATGGCAACAGGTAGCAATGTTTTAGCATAAGGCTTCAAATATTTAAGCAGCCGCCACATTTGAGCCCAGTTGAACGGCTTTTCAATCGCCTGGTCCTGCGTATATTTAAATCGATTCAAATGGGTGCTCGTTTCTGGTTCATGCTTTGGTTTGCGAGCCATGGTCTCCCTCCTTTTATGAAATGTTAGATGTCTTTAAAATTTTCTCTTTATCCTGATATTGAATATCGTAAATTCGTTGATATGGTCCACCATTCGTAAGAAGTTCTTCATGAACACCCCGTTCTTTGACGGAACCGTCTTCAAGAACGATGATCTCATCGGCGTGCTTTAATGAAGAAATGCGGTGGGCAATGATGAAGGTCGTGCGTCCTTTCATCACTTCCTGCAACGCTTTTTGAATTTTGAATTCTGTTTCCATATCAACAGCAGAAGTCGCATCATCCAACACGAGGATTGCCGGGTCAATAAGGATCGCACGTGCAATCGCAATCCGTTGTTTTTGACCACCGGAGAGTCCCATGCCACGTTCACCTAACAGGGTGTCATACCCGTCCGGCATCTCCATGATGAACTCATGCGCCTGTGCCCTTTTGGCAGCATCGATGACATCTTCAAGGGTCGCATCTGGATTTCCATAAGCAATGTTTTCTTTGATCGTCGTTGAGAAAAGGAATGACTCTTGCAAGACAAAGCCGATGTTTTTGCGCAAACTTTTTAATCCATAATCTTGTACCGGACGACCATCGACGAGGACTTCCCCTTTTTCCGGTTCGTAAAAACGGGTGATCAATTGGGTGATACTCGTTTTCCCTGATCCCGTTGCTCCGATCAGACCGATCGTTTTTCCAGGAGGAGCATCAAAGCTGATATCTTTCAATGCGGAATCGTCATCTTCGACGTAAGTGAGTGTGACATCCTTGAACGTCACGTGCCCTTGCAAACGGTCCTGGTGAATGGCATCCTCTTTTTCAGCGATTTCTTCAGGTGCTTCTAAAATCTCCAATAAGCGTTCCCCGGAAGCTTTCGCCTGGGAGAAAAGGTTGATGACAAAACCTAAGTTCATCAATGGTCCGAGAATGTACCAGACCAAACTGAAAAAGGCAACCAGTTCTCCGAGCTGCATCATGTTATTCATAACCATATATCCGCCGTAGGCAAGCAAAGCTACAACCGATACGTTACCGATAAACTCCATCAATGGGAAATAGCGGGCCCATATGTTGGATGTCGTAATAAATTTGGATCGGTAATCTTCACTTCTGTTCGAAAAACGCCCGATCTCAAAGCTTTCTCTGGAAAGGGATTTGACCGTATTCATCCCGCTGATGTTTTCCTGCACACGTGTGTTCAGCTTACCGAAAGACTTACGGATTTTACGGAAAGCCGGGTGCACCTTTCGATCAAACCGATAAATGACAACAGCAAGGAACGGCATGGCCGCCATTGTGACAAGGGCAAGTGGAACAGAGAAATAAAACATAACGCTCAAACTGATGACGATGAGCAGGAAGATTCGGATCAGTTCCGAGAATCCAAAGGAAAGGAAAAAACGAAAGCCTTCCACATCTGCCGTCAATCTCGACATCAAATCTCCTGTCTTGGCATTGTCGTAATAACGAAAAGGCAGCCGCTGCAATTTTTTATACAGCTCGTCACGGAGCGTATAAACCGAGCGTATACCGAAGAAGTCCCCTAAATACTGATGAAAATATGTAGCGAATCCTTTGATGATCATGAGTGCGATAAATGCGATACATATATAAGGAATGAGACGATACTCTTCAGCGAGAACAACATCATCAATGGTGATCTTCAAAACGATTGGATAGACCACTGTAATGATGGTTACGAAAAATAATGAAAACAAAGACCAAAAGAAAAATTTTCGATATGGCCAATAAAATTCTTTTAGTTTTTTAAACGTATCCAAAGGTTTTCCTCCTTCTTATTTTTTAACGTAATATTAAATATATCGGGTTGCGAAATAAATATCTACCCATTTGCAATAATTTTTAAAATTTTCTATCTAGAGGATGATTTTCCCTCATACGAAAGTTGTAGATGAATTTTTTTATCTAGTTGCAGGATTGTGTAAGGTTTGATCTAAAGATAACGGTTGGCCAGTCAGCTAGGTTGAGTTTCGGGTATGGTCAGGAGAGATGGACCATTTATTCAGGAGCCACTTATAGAGAAGATTCTTTGTTCACGATCTTCTATGGAGACATGGAACAATTTTAAATCAGTCGCTTCCTCTCCTTCCATCCCCTGTTTCGTTTTGGATGAGAAGAAAATTCGTGTCTTTATATGTAAAATGTTGAATTCTCCTGTTAGATTCCGATATTCTATTAGAGGAGACCGGAAGATAGAAAGGAGTTTATTCAATGAATTTATTTGAAGAAGGATTAGATTTTAATTTTGATGTCCTCGTCGAGTGGCTGATTACGGGAGGACTTAAAATCGCTGTCATCCTCATCGCTTTTGCGATTATTAAACCTTTAGGTACGAAAGCGATTGAAGCAGCGATCAATCGGATGAGTCAGCAGAGGAACATTACAGACGGAAGAAATAAAACGTTACAAAAAGTTGCTGTGAATCTGTTTTCTTATGTTTTACTATTTATTTTGGTTATGATGCTACTGAGTGCCGTGAATATTGAAATTGGACCATTGCTTGCTGGTGCAGGGATTCTCGGTTTAGCGATCGGGTTCGGTGCCCAGGGCCTTGTTTCTGATATCGTTACCGGATTCTTCTTACTGATTGAGCGCCAGATTGAAGTCGATGATTACGTTACAGCCGGTGGTTATGACGGAATCGTTGAAGAAGTCGGTATCCGTACGACGAAGATCCGCAGCTTTGATGGAACATTGAACTTTGTTCCTAACCGTAATATCGTTGGTGTCGCCAACCACTCCCGCGGCAACATGCGTGCGCTTGTGGACATTGGCATCGGTTATGATGAGAACATCGATGAAGCGATGGCTGTTCTCCAAAAAGTCGCGGACCAATTTACAGAGGACGAGCGTTTTGTTGAAGGACCGAATGTGCTCGGTGTCCAGAGTCTTGGTTCTTCTGATGTCGTGATCCGTATCCTCGGTAAGACCGAAAACATGGAACAATGGGCGGTTGAACGTGATATGAGAAAAGCGATGAAAGAAGCCTTGGATGCTGCGGATATCGAAATTCCATTCCCTCATCAAGTGTATATTCAAAAAGAGTCTTAATAACAGGAATAACCCGACCTCATGAGGTCGGGTTATTTTGATTCTTCTTTCCACATTTCTACTTTTTTTATTTGTCCTTTGACAAGGTCTACGATCTTAAATCGGTAGCCTTCTCCTTCGACTACAGTTCCTTCTTTTGCTTCAAAATCTTTCGTATAGATCCAGCCTGAAATCGTGTCGATATCGATGTGATCCAATTGGATATCAAAAAAATCATTGATGTCCTGGATGGCGGTCTTACCTTCTATTAAAAAGTGACCGTTTTTCAGTCGTTTGATATCCCGTTCTTCTTCGGCATCAAATTCATCCCGGATTTCCCCGACGATTTCTTCAAGAATATCTTCCACCGTCACGATTCCGGACGTTCCCCCATACTCATCAATGAGCACAGCCATATGGGTATGGTCTTTTTGCATCTTCACGAGCAGGTCGTGGATCGGAATATTCTCAAATACTTTCATGACTGGTCGCAAAAACGGCCGGAGTGTACTCTGATTTTCCGCATCATCATAGAGCAGTTCTTTCATATGAATGATTCCGATAATCTCATCTTTGCTGCTCTCAATCACGGGATAGCGGGTGTAGCGGTTATGCTTCACTTCCCTCACCGCATTCGTCACCGATTGCCTTACATTTAGTACGGCCATCTCTGTGCGGGGGATCATAATCTCCTTCGCCGTCCGGTTATCAAATTCAAAGATACGATCGACATACGTGTACTCCGATCGGTTGATTTCCCCTTTTTGATAACTTTTTGTAAGGATGTGTCTCAGCTCTTCTTCTGAGTGCACTTCATCTGATTCACGAGCGGTCTGGAAACCGAGCATGCGTACAAAAATATTGGCAGAACCGTTCAACAGCCAGATGAGCGGATACATCAATTTGCTATACAACATGAGAGGTCTAGATAAAAGCAGGGTGATACTTTCTGCCTTCTGAATCGCCATCGTCTTTGGAGCAAGCTCTCCGAGGACGACGTGTAAAAAAGTGATGACAAAAAAGGCGATCACAAATGAAAGCGTGTGGGTAAGGCCTTCGGGTAGAGCAATTTGATCAAACAAAGGTCTCAACAAAACTTCAAGCGTGGGCTCTCCTAACCAACCGAGCCCAAGGGCGGTGATCGTGATGCCTAGTTGACAGGCACTGAGATAATAATCAAGATCACTGACAACACGGATGGCATTCTCCGCTTTTTTATGTCCTTCCGCTGCCTTTGCTTCCAGTCTTGTTTTTCTAACCTTTACGATGGCAAATTCACTGGCTACAAAAAAAGCAGTGAGCAGAATCAAAATGGCCACTGCTGTCAATTTAATCGCTATCTCCATCAAAGCCACTCCTTATAAAAAAGAAGGAGGAAACTTCCTCCTTCTCTCATCTATCCTCTATTGTTAACTGGAATGACCAACCTATGCGTCCTTTTACAGCTCTCGAAGTGTTTTTTCAACGATATTTACACCTACAGGGAGTGCTTCTTCCTTCGGTTTCAATGTAGATTGGTGAAGACCTGCTTTAGAATCGACGCCGAGCCAGAACATGAACCCGGGAATCTCTCTGACCATATAGCCGAAGTCTTCGCCAGTCATCGCCATGTTCGCTTCTTTGTACTGATATTCGGTCTCCTGCACAAGCTGCTCAAAGCGCTGCACTTGTACACCATCGTTGAACACTTGGTGATAGTTGGACCCGTAATCGATGTGAATGCTGCAGTCGTTAGCGATCTCAAAACCTCGCGCAACCTTCTCGATCTCCGCTTTGACTTTTTCCATCGCTTCTGGAGACAACGTGCGAATCGTGCCTTCTAAGCGAGCAGCCTGGGCGATAATGTTCTGCACCGTCCCCGCTTCGATTCTTCCAATGGTAATGACCGCACTGTCCAATGGATCGACTCTGCGGGCGACGATTTGCTGCAAATGGGAAACGAAGGCACTTGCCGTGACGACCATATCATGAGTCAAATGAGGAAAGGCCGCGTGCCCTCCGACGCCTTTGAAATCGATGAACAGTTCACTCGTATTGGCAAACAATAATCCTGGCTTTGAAGAAACGGAACCGACCGGAAGTTCAGGTGCCACGTGCAATCCGAAAATGACGTCCGGACGGTACCTTTCCATCGCTTCACACTGAAGCATCGGTTCTGCCCCACCAGGACCTTCTTCCGCGGGTTGAAATAGAAAGACGACATCATCTTCAGCCGGGTCCTGAGCGAGTCGGGTCAAAGCCCCAAGAGCAATCGTCATGTGAAAGTCATGACCACAGGCATGCATGCGCCCCTCATGGGTGGACTGAAATTCATAGCCCGTCTCTTCCGTGAGTGGAAGTCCATCGATATCCGCCCGGTATCCAATGGTTTTCCCCCCGATGCTCCCTTTCACACGTACAAAAATACCCGTTCGCCACGTTTCTACTGTTAAAGCTTCTTGAGGAAGTTTGTCTATATAATCCAATAAATACTGCTGTGTTTTGTACTCCATAAAGCCAAGTTCAGGAATTTGATGCAGCTCTCTTCTGATTCGTGTTAACCCTTCTTGTTTCAAAGAAATTCCTCCCTATACGAAAGGCCCTGCTCCAGGAGCAAGGCCCTTCCTTCTATTTAATAGGATCCAAAAAATTAGTTATCCAGTTTACGAAGTGCCTGCATGATTTCTGTCTTGGACTTCGTCTGATCGTCAATTTCCTTGATCACTTTCGCAGGTGTGCCTGCAACAAGGGTGTTGGCTGGTACATCTTCTGTTACAATCGCTCCGGCAGCAACGACCGCACCTTCGCCGACCGTTACCCCTTCAAGAACGACAGCGTTGGCTCCGATGACGACACCATCTTCAATGACAACCGGTTTGGCAGAAGGTGGTTCAATAACTCCTGCAAGGACAGCACCTGCTCCGATGTGGCAGTTCTTTCCGACCGTTGCACGTCCGCCAAGCACAACATTCATGTCGATCATCGTGCCTTCCCCAACGACAGAACCGATGTTGATCATAGCCCCAAGCATGATGACCGCTCCGTCTCCGATCTCAACCTGGTCACGGATGACAGCACCTGGCTCAATACGCGCGTTGACTTTTTTCAAGTCAAGCAGAGGAATAGCAGAATTTCGACGGTCGTTCTCAAGGACATAGTCCTCGATTTCATTTTCATATTTTTCTAGAATCGGCTGGATGACTTTCCATTCTCCGAAAATCACTCCGGAGTTACCTGTGATGAAATCTTGAACCTGTTCACCAAATTCGATATTTTCTAAATTTTCACCTTTCAAATAAACTTTGACCGGTGTTGATTTTTCACTATTCGATATGAATGAAATGATTTCATTAGCGTCCATTTGTTTCATGAGTAGTTCCTCCTTTATGTATCTTTCATCCTTTACTTTATCAAAGGGAGAGAGACTTTTTCAATCTTCTTTTTTTGGAATTCTGAGAATTAGTAGAAAACTAATGACAGCAAGTAAGAGTAATCCCATATAGACGAAATGTAACCCTGATGTCAAACCGTCCTGCAAAACGAGGAGAGCTTCCTGACTCAATTGCTCTCTCGTTTCCTCTCTGAGGAGGGAATTGGCAGAATCGACGCTGAAAGAGGCCGGAAGACTTGAACTCTCTATCGCATTGGCCACCTGGCTGTTCAAAATTCCTCCAAGGAGTGCAGCACCAACGGCACTCCCAATCGTACGCATGAACATATTGGTCGCTGTCGCAATCCCTCTTTTTTGCCAATCGACACTGTTTTGAATCGAGACGATAAAAGAGGTTGACGATAGCCCCATCCCGATTCCGATAAACAAGGAGCCCATGGCGGCAAACACGGGGCCTTTTTCCGGACTGAGCAGGGAAAAGATGGTTCCCCCGATGATGAGCGAAACCCCGCCGAGGACGGCGGTTGGACGAAAGCCGATTTTTAAAATCAAGCGTCCGGCGACGGTTGCTGCAATCGGCCAGCCGATTGACATCGTCGTAAGCGTAAATCCGGCAACGGTCGCCGATTGCTCCATCACCCCCTGCACGAAGGCCGGTAAATAGCTGCTCACCCCGATAAGGATCATTCCGGTCGTAAGCGACGTAAGGTTGGCATAGCGGATGGAACGAATATGCCATAAATCCATCGGCATCATAGGGTCGTCCGTTTTTCTCTCATGAAAGAAAAAGGCGAGTGCACCAACAAAAGCGACAATCACCATCGAAAGCATGGTCCAGGACATCCAATCGATCCCTACTCCGCCTTCCACTAGGATAATCATCAGTGTGCTGACTGTGATGACGACCCACATGGATCCGGCTACATCCACATTCCTCTTTTCTTTGGAAACCTCTTCCTTAAAGAAAAAGAGAATGCCCAAAAGCGCAAGCAGGCCGAGAGGGATATTCATCCAGAATACATACGGCCAGGAGAGAAAATCAACGAAGAACCCTCCGAGTGCAGGTCCTGTCACGGCAGAGATGCCCCAGACGCTTGATAAATACCCTTGGATTTTCGCCCGCTCTTCTTTTGTATAAATATCACCGACAATCGTCGTTGCAATGGGCATCAAGGCTCCAGCTCCGAGCCCCTGGACGAGTCTCGCTCCAATTAAAACATTCATGGAAGGGGCAAGGGCGCAAAGAACAGCTCCCAATAGAAAAAGGCTGATTCCGAGCATGAAGATCGGTTTCCGCCCGAAAACATCAGCTAATCTTCCAAAAAGCAGGACAGTCGCTGCATTCGTCAGAAGATAAGCAGAAAACACCCAGCTGTATAAGCTGAACCCTCCAAGATCCGCTACGATACTCGGCATCGCCGTGGACACGATCGTCGCTTCTATCGCTGCCAGGAACATGGCAAGCATGATCGATGCAAGCACAAGTCCCCTTTTTTGGTTGTCTTTCTTCATATGTAGGTTCACCTTCAATACAAAAATAGATGACATCTTAGATGCCATCTATTCTATCATAATCGGTTTATTGACTTGCTTCTACCATTGTATGTTTAAACGTTTCATGATAATGCTTGCTGAATTGTTTAAGGATTGTCCGACGTGTTACAATCCCGTCGAATTCTCCTTCTTCATTCGTCACACAGACAAACGGATAATCAATAAGCTTGTGCATCGCATCAATCATACTGTCACCAAGCTGTAGACAAGGCACTTCATCATCCATCACTTCACTGACCGTCATTTCAGATAGTCGGTTCAATTCAAATTGTTCAATTCCCAATGTTTCTTCCAAAATTTTCGTTTTGCTGATGACTCCTTGAAATTTAAAGGTAGGATCCAGTACCGGTACCGCAGA
This sequence comes from Halobacillus faecis, assembly GCF_007991335.1. GTDB lineage: Bacteria > Bacillota > Bacilli > Bacillales > Halobacillaceae > Halobacillus > Halobacillus faecis. Next base: position 10,252 of record NZ_BJYD01000005.1, read on the forward strand.
ATACCCAGACTTCACTAACACCAAAAGCGCATGCTCAAGCGGGTTACCAATTTGTACGTGGGCTACTTTCTCAGCTGGAATCATAAGTTCTGAAACAAGTGGGATTCTCGTTGCTTCTTTTTCTAAACTTACCATGTTCTTGTTCACTCCTCTTTTTCTTGAACATTGAAGGAGCAGAAAGAGACGCTCTTAAGACCATTACATATTCTAACACAATTTCTCCCTAATCACGAACGCAAATTCCGACAATTCTCTCTCTAGCATTCTTCCGACTATCTATTACCCCCATTTCTGTTCTGGATAAACCTGTTTAATCCTCCATTCTTTATAAAAAAACGATTCAAGCGTATAATGGAATCAGTTCATGAAATTGGAGTTGAAAAATGTGCTGACACACACCTTTACAAAGCGCGAAGAAATCGCCAATGCCATCACTCATGGGATTGGTGCCATTCTCAGTATCGCCATGCTCGTCCTGCTCATTGTGTTCGCAAGTCTAGGAGGCAATGCCTGGCATATTACAAGTGTGACGATTTATGGAGTCACCATGCTCATCTTGTACGTATCCTCAACACTTGTTCACAGCTTCCCACCAGGCCGTGCCAAGGATTTGTTTGAGATCTTCGACCATTCCGCCATCTACCTCTTTATTGCCGGCACGTACACGCCGATCTTGCTCGTCCCGTTAAGGAGCACATTTGGATGGACGTTATTCGGCATCGTTTGGGGAATGGCCATTCTCGGAATAATATTCAAAGTGTTTTTCGTCAAAAGGTTTGTCGTAATGTCCACGGTCTTTTATGTATTGATGGGCTGGTTGATCGTTCTCGCCTGGGGTCCTTTGACAGTGGAAGTTCCTGCAGCAGGTATCACCTATCTCGTCGTCGGTGGCGTCATGTATTCGATTGGATCGATTTTTTATGTCTGGCGGAGCTTCAAATACCACCACATGGTCTGGCATTTGTTCGTGCTCGGCGGTTCGATTCTTCACTTTTTCTCGATTTTCTTCTATATCATTGGTTGAACCAAGACTCGCAGGGGCCTCCTGCGAGTCTTTTACTTACAGCCGTACGTGAGGAGATCTTCAGGCGAGTATTTAAAAGAAAAAAACTCCAATGGCATCCATTGGAGTTTTTTCCTTATGAGACGGTTTCCCCTTGTTCTACAATCTTTTCCCAATTCTCTCCGCCGTCATCAGAGATATAGGCGGAACCATTAAAGGTGTAAATGGCCATTTTGTCCTCCGTTTTGGTAAAATACATAACCGCATCTTCTGTCAGGTCTGGGAGTGGGACAGCCGAAGTGCCCGCTTCACCAAGGATATAGGAGGTCATCGTCGCTTCCCCGGTGTACAAGCCATAAAACAGTTCGTCTTCACTAAAATAAAGCCCCCCCGCTTGTCCAGTCTCCGAAATCCCTTCAAAACTCTTCCCACCATCTTCGCTCAGGAAAACCCCGGAATCTGTAGCGATGGCTACCGTTTCTCCATTTGTAGGGTGGACAGCCATCTGAAATACACCACCCTCGATTCCTTCCGCTGGAATCGACTCCCAAGTCGCGCCAAGATCGGTACTTCTATAGAAACCTTGATCCAATTGAGAATTCGGCTGCTCATTAAACACGTAAACAGACTCATTGGCAAACCCTGCTCCCATGACGTGAAAATCACTTTCCCCGACAAATGCAAGAGATTCTAAGCTCTCTTCAGAAACCTTCCCCTTTTGTAGACCCAGTGGATTTTGAAGGTCACTGGATGGAATCGGGTGACCTGAAGAGAGAAATCCGTCCTCTCTCACCTGAAAGCCCATGTAATCATGAGGGTGATCAACCGCTTCTTTCCATTCCCCATCCTGGTATATTTTGATTCCCGTATGGGCGGCAAAAGCGAACCCCTCTTCCATATGGCCGAGGCCATGAACATGTCCTAGATTTCCTTCAAATGGTTGTAAGTATTGCTGCTTTTCTACCTTCTCTTCTTCTGAGCTGTCCTCAGTATCCATTGCTTTTTCTTCCACTTCCTGACTGCAAGCCCCAAGAATAGTGGAGGCTGCAAGAAGGCTTAGTGCGGCTTTTTTCAGATGACCCATAAAATTTCACCCCTTTTAAAAATACCCCCGGAGAGTGTTACACCGGGGGGTTGTTCGTTATACCACATCGTAGCCTTGTTCTTCGACTGCTTCTCTCATTTCTACTTTATTGGCCGTTTCTGAATGAGATACTTTTACATCACCTGTCTCAAGATCGACGTCAACAGCGTTCACGCCATCGACTTCTTTCAATGCTCCTTCAACAGCACTTTTACAGTGTCCACATGTCATACCTTCTACTTTTAATGTTGTTTCCATCTTCAACATCCTTTCATTTTTATCGTGAGTTTATATTCTCGCCCGCTTCAAACGAAGGGAGTTTGTGACAACGCTGACGGAACTGAAAGCCATCGCAGCGCCGGCCACCCACGGAGCGAGAAGTCCAATCGCAGCGACTGGAATACCTGCAGAGTTATACGCAAGCGCCCAGAAGAGATTTTGACGTATGTTACGCATCGTCTTTCTGCTTAAGCGGATCGCCTGACTCAAGTGAGCAAGATCTCCACCGACAAGTGTAATGTCTGCGGTTTCAATCGCAACATCAGATCCTGTCCCGATAGCAATGCCGATATCGGCAGTAGCAAGGGAAGGTGCATCATTGATGCCGTCTCCGACCATGGCTACTTTCTCTCCCTGTTTTTGCAGTTCTTTCACTTTTTCAGCCTTCTGCTCAGGAAGCACCTCCGCAAAGACTCCATCGATTCCGACTTCTTTGGCAATCGCTTCAGCGGTACGTTTATTGTCTCCTGTAACCATATAGACACTCAGACCGATGGCTTTCAAATCGGCAATCGCTTGTTTGGATGTTTCCTTGACTGTATCTGCGACAGCGATATAGCCTTTCAATTCACCTTCGACAGCGATGAACATCGCGGTCTTCCCTTGTTGTTCCAGTGTAACCAAGGATTCTTCATACAAACCATAATCGATGTTTTCCCGCTGCATCAATTTTCTTGTTCCGATATCGATCCGATTGTCGTCGACTACGGCTTTAATTCCATGCCCAGGAATCGCTTCGAACTCTAAAGCGGCTGCTTTCGTGACTCCCTTCTCTTCTCCGTATTGCACGATGGCCTCTGCTAACGGATGTTCCGATGATTTTTCTGCAGCAACGACAAGAGGCAGTAACGTTTCCTCGTCCTCAAAAGCTACAAAATCAGTCACTTCCGGCTTCCCTTTTGTAACGGTGCCTGTTTTATCCAATAGAATCGTCGTGAGTCGGTGGGTGCCTTCTAGATATTCACCGCCTTTGAACAAAATGCCCTGTTCCGCTCCTTTTCCTGTACCGACCATGATCGAGGTCGGTGTAGCCAGGCCAAGCGCACATGGACATGCGATGACGAGCACAGCGATGGCAGCTTCCAATGCGGGCGGCCATTCTCCCGGTGATACAAACAGGAACCACACAAGGAAAGTCAAAACAGCGATACCAACGACGATCGGAACGAAAATTCCAGAAATCTGATCAGCGGTTCTTTGGATCGGTGCTTTTGATCCTTGCGCTTCTTCTACAATTTTGACAATACCAGATAGAGCTGTATCTTTTCCTACCTTTTCAGCCTTCATTGTAATGGTTCCATTTTTGTTAATGGTTGAACCTATGACAGGTTCGCCTTGTTGTTTATCTACAGGGATGGATTCTCCTGTGATCATTGATTCATCGACAGACGTAATGCCTGTGACAACCGTCCCGTCGACAGGGATTTTCTCTCCTGGCTTGACGAGAATGTCATCGCCGACCTGTACATCATCGACAGGAACCTTTTGTTCTTTTCCATCACGGATGACTGTCGCTTCTTTCGCCTGAAGGTTCAATAACTTTGTCAGGGCAGCTGTCGTCCGGCCTTTGGCGAGCGCTTCAAAAAGTTTCCCTACAAGGATGAGGGTGATCAGGACGGCACTCGTTTCAAAATAGAGTTCAGGCGTGATGCCAGGATTCAACTGCCAGCGGATGGCTTCGACCAGGCTGTAAAAATAGGCGGCCGAAGTTCCAAGCGCTACAAGGACATCCATATTGGCACTTTTATTAGATAGTGCCCGGTAGGCTCCTTTATAAAACTGGGCGCCGATATAAAATTGGACGGGGGTTGCGAGCAGGAATTGGAACCACGGATTCATCAGCCACATCGGTACCGGAAGACCGATATCCCAAGGTAAATGGCCGACCATCGTGTACAAGAGTGGAAAGGATAGCAGAGCTGAAATCCAAAGTTTCCTTTTTTTCTCGTTGATTTCTTCTTCCTTCTGTTCTTTCTGTTCCTCCCGGTTCTGTTTCGTCACTGCATGATAACCGAGTTTCTCTACTTTTCCAATAATGTCATCGACGCTCAATGTGTTTGGGTCGTATTCGATGACACCCGCTTCTGTCGCTAAATTGATGTTCGCCTCACTGATCCCACTTGTTTTAGACAATACTTTTTGTATCCTTGTCGAACAGGCAGAACAGGTCATGCCTTGAATATCGAGCTCGACACGCTCTTTCTGAACACCATAGCCAAGCTTTTCGATCTTCGCCTCTATATCCGCCGGCTGCACTTTGGATTCATCGTAGTGGATACTCGCCTTTTCCATGGCGAGGTTGACGTTGGCTTCAACACCCTCCATTTTGTTGAGTACTTTTTCAATTCTTGTGGAGCAGGCAGAGCACGTCATCCCAGTGACACCGACATTCATCTGTTTCTTATCTGCCATCGTCTCCCTCCTTACTTGGAGAATTGCTGGACGACTTTCATCAATTCATCGATTGCTTCGTCCCCGTTCCCTTTTTGTATGGCATCTTTAACGCAATGATGCGTGTGACGCTCCAACAGGTTATATCCGACTTTATTCAAAGCATTATTGATTGCAGAAATTTGAACAAGAATGTCTACACAATATCGATCGTCTTCCACCATTTTCTGAATTCCACGTACTTGGCCTTCGATTCGTTTTAAACGGTTTAATACTGCAAGCTTCTCATCTTGAGTCCTCGGTTTAGCTGGTTGTTTCCCGCTATCTTCTGGAAGATGATTCTCTGTCATGCCACCGCCTCCTTATTGAATAGTATATACCCAGTATAGGTATTACAGTCAATTGTTTAACCTTGATAATCCTCATGTTTTTTCTGGTTTATTAATTTACTACCTTAGGGTATAGATATTTAAACTCCAAATGTATAGAGGTGATTGTTTTGTTGTCGACGATTTCTGTAATTGCTCTAGCGATTGGTCTCTTATGTTCCCTTATTATTACCATCGATGTTCTGAGGCACCCGCAAATGATGAAGATCATGAATGTCGTCTGGCCCATCAATGGATGGTTTATGGGTCCAGTTGCCTTATGGACCTATTTTAAATGGGGACGTTTAAAGAGCAAGGATAACGATAAAGAAGATAAGCGCGGCCGACCTGCGAAAGTGTTTGTTTCCACGAGCCACTGTTCCGCGGGATGCACCCTTGGTGATGCTGTTGGTGTACCGATTGTCGCTTTGACAGGCTTGACCATTGCTGGGTCCACTTTATTTGCCCACTACACCGTTGAATTTATCCTGGCTTACTTATTCGGCATCCTTTTTCAGTTTTATGCTATTTTTCCGATGAATAAAGACCTTGGAAAAAAAGGAGCCGTATGGGCCGCGATCAAAGCCGACTCTTTATCGTTGATCGCTTTTGAAGTCGGGATGTTTGGATGGATGGCCATCGTGCACTTCGTCCTTTTCCAGGAGCCGCCGAAGCCGAACGAGGCAACGTATTGGTTCATGATGCAGATTGCCATGATTTTAGGCTTCCTTACTAGTTACCCCGCAAACTGGGTATTGGTGAGAAAAGGAATTAAAGAAGAAATGTAAAAAGGTAAGAGCGTCAGAGAACCAATTCCTCTGACGCTCTTACCTTTTATACTTGGCGGGAAGTTAGTTGGAAATGACGCTATCTCTCATAAAAGTCCACGGTTATGGCTATGAACTTTTAAATTCTTCGATTTGTATTTGAGCGAAGTAAAGGGCTGTGAGATACCAAATAGTGACAAAGAAAACGGCGAGTGCGTACTTCCATACCTCTTTCCATACCCGTGGAAGAGATAACCTTTGGTGCCCAGTCACTTCGACTGGTTTAAAAGGAATCCTAAGCAATAAGCTCATGAAAAATAAAAAAATGTTTTTCAACCTTTTATTAGGCGACAACATCGCAATTTTATAAAAGATAAAAAAGAGTAAAGCCGAGACTAAAAACAGGTAACACATGGTAGCAATGAATGAGTAAAATTCTACTTGGGCCACACTTTTCGCTTCTGGATAAATAAAGGACACAACTTTCTATTTAGATATTCTTCTATGTACTTCAGAATAATCATAACAGGATGGTTCCTCCAATTTTAAAGGTAATTTGCACCAATCTTTCCTCTCTCCGCGCTCCTGCTTTGCTCACCGGAATTTTCTTTTTTTACCAATCGTATGATATTCAATAAGGGGGAGATTGAAGTGAGTCATCGCGTAGATATACACAGTTACGGGGATTTAAGTTATCCAAAAGACATGCTTTCCATCATTCAAGATGGATTACCTGTTTTGAATGGTCCACCAAAAAAAGTGGTCATCATCGGGGCAGGGATGGCCGGATTGGTTTCTGCTTCCCTACTGAAACAAGCGGGACATACGGTAGAAATTATTGAAGGCAATGACCGGGTCGGGGGGAGAATTTACACGTTAAGAAAACCTTTTTCTGAAGGGCAGTACCTTGATGTCGGGGCTATGCGCTTCCCTGATATCCATGAGCTGACCTTCTCCTACCTTCGCAAATTCGATTTGCCCCTCAATGAATTCAATAACGAGAATGACCTCTATTACGTCAATGGAGTCCAGAGTACAACTACGACGTACAACCAAAACCCCAACGTTCTTAAATTCCCATTGGCTCCTGAAGAACAAGGGAAAACGGCAAAAGAATTGCTTTCCCTTGCTGTTCAACCCTACTTGGATCTGTATGAGGATGCTTCCCCCACTGAACAAGAGCGCTTAAGAAGAAAGTTTGACCGTTATTCATTTGAAGGGTTTCTCAGGTATAACCCTATAGGGGTTTCCTTATCTGAAGGGGCCATAAGGAAAGTCAAAGTGTTGTTAGGAATTGAAGGTTTTCCTGAACTGTCCTTTGTCGATATCTTGTTGGACATTGTCCGGACTGTGTTTAATCCAGATCTCAAATTCTATGAAATCACGGGAGGAAATGATTTACTGCCTAAAGCGTTTCTTCCTGATTTAAGTCCCCACATCTTATACAAAAGGAAAGTGCAGCAAATCTTCCAGGAGAAAGATGGAGTCAGAGTCGTTGCCATTAACCGGAACACGTATGAATACGAAAATTTCAAAGGAGATTATGTGATTGTCACCGTCCCTTATTCAGTCATGCAGTTCATTGATATCATTCCCTACGATTCCATATCTTTTGAGAAGTGGAAAGCGATCAAAGAGTTATCCTACGTTTCATCAGTGAAAATCGGACTTGAATTCAAATCAAGGTTTTGGGAAGAGTTAAAGATCGCGAATGTCTTAACAGATATTCCTTTAAGGTACACCTACTCACCCAGTCCAGGCCGTCAGGTGATGCTTGGAAGTTATAGCTGGGGAGCGAATGCCAATTTATGGAACAGTTTGCCCGAGAGAGAAAGGATCAATGAGGCTCTCTATGGCCTATCAAAAGTTTTTGGCAAGAGAGTGTACGAAGATTTTACAAAAGGGGCTTCTTACAGTTGGAGTCAAAATGAATTCTCAGCCGGATGTTTTACTTTATTTGCTCCAAACCAAGCGACTGATTTTGCCGACCGTCTTTATACACCAGAGGGGGATATCCATTTCGCCGGTGAACATACATCCACGTTCCATGGATGGGTAGAAGGTGCGATCGAATCTGCGGTTCGTGCTGCAAATGAAGTGAACGAAAGATGAAGGTAAATGCGGGAGTTTCTCATAAAAAAGGTTCCTGCCCTGATGCATTCTCATGCTTATGGAGCCTGTGGCAGGAACCCATTTCAAAAAGCCAAGTCATTCTATGTCAAAAACTTATCGTGTGAATCGATCATATCCGGGTGAAGTCCGGTGCTTGTCTGCGCATCTTTTTGCATCGATTGATTACAAGACTTACACACATAGGACGCTTTAGGATTTTTACTGATTTTCATATATTGCGGATCAGAACGGTCTAAGTGGTACGACTTTTTACAAAAGAAACATTTCTTTTCCATACACTCTCCCCTTTTTAAAAAGGAAATTTGTTCAGCCACTGACCACCATCAAGGGTGACAACTTCTCCATTCATATAAGAGGCTTCTTCAGATAGAATGAATTTCGCCAAACCTGCGATTTCCTCCGGTTTCCCTAGGCGGCCAAGGGGGACGGAAGCAAGGGTACGCTGGGCCGCTTTTTCCGATTGAAACAGTTTCTCCGCACCACCGGTCCGTTCGATCGGTCCAGGAGCGATGGCATTAGCACGAATGCCGTATTTCGTTCCCCATTCGACGGCGAGTGTACGTGTCATCGTGAGCACCCCTGACTTTGCAGAAGCGGAATGGATGACGCCCGCGCCTGCATTCCAAGCGTAGGTGGCAACGATATTCAAAATCGATCCTTTGATCTCATTTTCAATCCAATACTTACCGACCGCCTGGCTGCAATAAAATGTTCCATTCAAGACGATGTTGATGACAGAATTCCATCCGTTCGGAGACAACTCTTCTGCAGGTGCAATGAAATTACCAGCGGCATTATTGACGAGATGATCGATTCTTCCGAAGGCCTCCACGGTTTCTTTCACCATTCGCTCGGTATCTTCGACTTCACGGACGTCCATTTGAACCGTTAGGACATGATCTTCTTTTCCTGCTGCAATCTCCTTTTTGGCTTCTTCCAGCCTTTCCATATTCCGACCGGTAATCGCGACCTTCGCTCCTTCTTCTACAAACCTTTTTGCCATATGCAGTCCCATTCCACTGGAACCACCTGTAACGATGACGACTTGATTTTCCATATGTACAAACCTCCTCTTCTTGACTACTTAAGTAATTCAACAAGAACAAACTGAATACCTGTTCATTTTCAAAAGAAAGTATAAAAATTCGACGTAATCTTTCTTCCACCCATGTTATAATGGCGGAAGAATTCAGAGGAGAGACGTCATGAAAATAACGAGAAGAACCTTCATCAAACGTACACTAGCAAGTGCCGCCGCCTTGATCGGCCTCAATGCGTTCGGATATACGTATGCACGTTACATGGAACCGAATATGCTCGCCATCCGCCGTCACGTTATCAAACACGGGAAGATCCCCTCGCATTTTCATAATTTCAAAGTTCTCCAGTTTTCTGACACCCACGTTGGCTTTCATTATGAATTGGATGATTTGGAGCGTCTCGTTGAAAAGATCAATGAAGAAGAAGCAGACCTCATTTTGTTTACGGGAGATCTTGTGGACGAACCGCACACCTACTCGTTTCCACCCCGCCTGATCCAAATACTGAAGCGTTTGGAAGCTAAGCAAGGAAAGTATTGGATCTATGGAAATCATGATCATGGTGGTTATGGAACGGAGAAGATTCTTAATGTCATGGAGCAGAGTGGCTTTCAATTATTACAAAACGAACATACGCTCATTGAAAATGGATCCGCCTCCTTCACCCTTGCTGGTGTCGATGACATCATGCTGGGCCAACCTGATGTAGAACGAACACTCGAAAATGTTCCCAAGGATTCTTTTACCTTACTCATGGTTCATGAGCCTGATGTAGCGCTTGAATATCAGCACTACCCCGTGGATGTTCAATTATCCGGACACAGCCATGGCGGGCAGGTACAGGTCCCTTTTTTCGGCTACCTTGTCACACCTCCGTTTGCTGAGCATTTCGTCGAAGGACATTATCCATTAGCAAACGGATTCAATCTATATGTGAGCCGTGGCATCGGTACGACAAGACTGCCTTACCGGTTCTTGTGCCGTCCTGAATTTTCGGTGTTCCAATTAAAATCAACGCCATAAACCAAATGGAACTCTTACATTTTTGTGACAGATAGAAAACAAGTCTGTCCTTTTGCCTTTGGAGTGGTACACTAAAGACAATTTAGAAAGTTGGAGGATCTCATGAAACGAAGATTTTGGATCAGCATCATCATTCTCGTATCCATCACATCGGCCTGCGGGTCGAAGGATGTCGGAGAATTATCAGCTGTCAATCAACACGGAAAAGAGATAGCTGTGCCACAAGCCTACGCGGGAGAGTACTGGGTAGCGGATTTCATTTTCACCAACTGTGAAACCGTCTGTCCTCCGATGACAGGGAATATGGCCCGGCTGCAGGCACAATTAGAACAGGAAAATTTAGACGTTCAACTCGTCTCGGTCAGTGTAGATCCTGCGAACGACACCGAGGAAAAATTACTTTCTTTTGCCGAGAATTATCAGCCGAATTATGAGCAGTGGGACTTCCTTACCGGTTATTCTTTTCAGGAAGTGAAAGAATGGTCCATCAAATCATTTCAATCGCCCGTCAAGAAAATGGAAGATTCGGACCAGGTCGCTCACGGAACGAGTTTTTTCCTCGTCGATCCTGATGGAAACATTGCAGAAACTTACAGCGGGACGAAAGCTGAATCTGTAGAGAAAATCGTCGAAGATCTAAAAAAATATAAAAATGAATCCTAATATTGTAAAATGTTGTAAATAGACAGAAATAGAGCTATACTTGGGTGGAAAGGAGATCATAGATGAAAGACAATCAAATATCCAACCGCGAATTAGCCGAATCCCTATTCATCGTCAACCGGCATGCCAAAACAGCACCAGAACCGAGGCATCTGTATGACATTAAGAAGCATACGATTGACAAACTCCTAAATGAAAACCGCGCCAAAAAGGTCGGACTCCATTTCTCCGACCATCCGAAATTCAGCCAGCAGCACTCGACCCTCCTCATTGAAGTTGGTGGTTACTATTTCCATGTTCCTGCGACAAAAAAAGACTTTCAAGAGTTGGAGCATTTAGGAAAAGTCGACCAGACCTACCGGAACCCAAAACCCAAATTATCACTGTCGAGAGCCAAACGAACGCTTTATCATTACTTGGATTGGCAGCAGCCGAAAAAGCCTGCGTATTCCTTCCAGACGAGTTCTCAACCGAGTATGCTCGGCCAGCCGACAGGCAGCCCTTGGAACCAGCGCAGAAGAAGGCGCCCGTAAACCCTTTTCGAGGTTTCATTTCTTAATAAATAAGGAATGGACAAGAAGAGGAGGATGATAGAATGCCAGTAAGTGAAGTCGAAGATTTTTTATATCATTTAAAGAAGTATATGGAATACACAACCGAAATGCGGGCTTCCTACGAACACCTTTCCGATCATCACAAAAATATCGTCGTGGAGTCATCACCGACAAAAGCTGGACCGGAAACATTGTCCAAGCATGCCTATGATTGGCACGATGAATTGTTTGAACGATTAAAGAAGGAATAAAAAAATCCGCCACGGAGCGGATTTTTTTATTCCTTCTTTTTTATACCTCGTATTCAATAATAGGCCACAAAAGCTCCCTATTGTGGCAAGACTCAGTTTCGAGATGTTTGTGTGAGTTTTGGGACTCCGGGAAAAGGTTCGCTTTCCATGGGGCGGGCGCTGAGTCTCCTCAGGCTATGCCTTCCGGGGTCTCATCTGCCCCACACGTCCCATAGGAGTCTCACCGTTTCCCTCCGCCCCATTACCTAATAAGTCTCTCGAAACCACTTTCGGAATAAGCTTCTTTTATACACATGTTAACTGGAAAAATCTACTTTTATGAAAGCTATGCCGTATGCGGAAAGCTTGTTATAGAGCGTTCTATGCTTATAACACCAGGCTAGAGAAAAGCCCCCTCCCACAATGATTGGTTTGCTTGCTATATTGTGAGTCAGGGGTGGTGGGAATCTTCCGGTTTCTCTAATGAAAAGCATAAAACGCTCTGTATCAAGATTTCATGGGTCAAATACTTAGGCATGGGCGTTTTTTAAGTCACCCCCAGCAAGCTGAATAGCGGATTATTCAGGAAATGGTTTCGAGACACTGATATAAAGGGGCGGAGGGGAATGGTGAGACTCCTGCGGGAAAAGAGTGCTAGATGAGACCCCGCAAGGCGTCAGCCTGAGGAGGCTCATCGCGCTCCCGCGGAAAGCGAGCTATTCCCCGCAGCCCCCGCCCACTCAACAAAAATCTCAAAACGGAAACTCCAACAATTCTGCCATTTCCTTTATAAAAAGAACAGACATTCATTAAGAGCACCTGCTTTTTCAGAGGATGTGATGATCGATGATTTTTACGAGTTCAACGATTTCCGGTTTGGAAACTTGAGCATCGGCTCCTACAATTTCTCCTTTATGACGAAGGTCGTCCGTGATCAGTGAGGAGAAGATGACAACTGGGAGCTTACTCAAATCGCTATGATTCTTTATTAAACGAGTAAAGTGGTGGCCGTCCATGCGCGGCATTTCAATATCAGTGATAATCAACTGATATTCCTCTTCAATCGTTTTCCCTTCTTCTAATAAATCTTCCAAGTGTTTGAAGGCTTCTTTTCCATCCTCAAAGGAGATCGTATGTTCATAACCTGCTTCACTCAACGTTTCCTGAAGCATAGCCCGAAGCATGCCGGAATCTTCAGCAATCAGAATTTTCTTTTGTGAGCGGTCCCTTTGGCCCAGTTCACGCAGCTGCTCAGCGTTAATACTGGATTCAGGATTGATATCCGCCACTACCTTTTCAAAATCAAGCAGAAGCAGCATGTCGTTATCCATTTTGATGACCCCGGTGATTTGCGTTTCAAGTCCCTGATACATCTTATTCGGCTTCTCAATTTGTTCCCAGGATATCCGGTGAATCTGTGTCACGGTATGTACGTGGAAGACGATTTTGGTCTTATTAAATTCTGCCAGAATAAACTTATCCTGCTTCGGGTTTTCTGAAGGTGGAAACCCTAGAGCATGGGCTACATCCACGACAGGGACGACTTCCCCTCGGATTTCGATGATCCCTTCCACCGATTTATGGGAATGAGGAATTTTTGTAACGGGTTGAGGGTTGAGAATTTCTTTTACTTTTATAACGTTGATTCCGAAACGGTTATGACCGATTCCGAATTCAACGATTTCCAATTCATTTGTTCCACTCTCGAGTAATATGCCTTGATCCTGTTTCATGAAGCATCGTCCTTCCTTTGATAGAATCCACTTTTTATATCGTCTATCAGCCGTTAAATGTAAAGCCATTGTCCTCGATTACTACAAGGTTTTCAACTCTTTGGGAAATCAAAAGAAGCCTCGAGTCATTCCCTTCCACCCCGTCCACTCAAAAAACATCCCAAAATCGTTTTTTTAAGAATGCTGCTTTAAAAACGAAGAGCACAAAAAAAAAAGAGCGGGAGACCCGCTCTTTTTTAATCGTTTCTAATAATGAGATATACAATCAGCCCGACTAAGGGGAAGAATAATGTACCGATAAGGACAACGAGACTGTAGGCCGTACTTCTGCCTTTGCGGACAGAATCCCGATACGCCCATACACTCGTGATGATATTCAATACCAACAACCCGACCCCGAAGACCAGGATAGTTAGAAATAAGATGCCGATTTCCATGATGTTCCTCCTCTATTCCCGTTTCTAATTTATTCTACGAATAAGAAAAGAGAAGGTTTCAAATCAGGCTGCTTTTCTTTTGCTTCTTTTCGATAAGCGAGCATAGAGCTTACGCATCCACCTCATGGTTACGTACACTAGGCCGAAGCTGCTGATGGCAAGAAGGCAGACAGACCAGTAGGAAGCGGGCAGTGTCGAGGTCGTGTCCGACATGGCGTAACGATCGACAAGCTGAAGAAAAACCAGGGCTAGAAGAGTGCTTGTTACATAACTTGATAAGGTCTTCCAATGATTCAGCATCATCCATTCGATGACTGGTTTGACGACCCACATCAGGGACAGCATGAATAGAAAGACGAGCGAGAATTGAACATACTCAGGCTTCAGCCCGAAAACATCCAATAGATCGTGATCAAGCCAGCTTATGGTCTCATCTAAAAACGAAGGATCGAACCAATCCATAATATTCATCTTCTACCGCTCCTTGTTCTTTTTTTACCATTATGAACAAGGAGCGTAAGGAATAAACTTCACGCCTCTAAAAGCTGTGGGTGTTTGCTTTTCAGCCACTTTAACCCTTCCCGGCGGCTCAACGGACGGACTTCCTCCCTCTCGAGATAGTCCACAACCGCACGCGGATCGGTTTTGCTGTATTCGCGAAGCGCCCATCCGATCGCTTTTTCAATGAAGAATTCTTTTTCATGCTTGAGGGCATCTATCGTTTCGAAAAGGAGAGGAGCATCTGTCTTTTCTTTATATTTCAACTGATGCAGGACGCTCGAACGTCTGATCCATAGGTGATCAGACTCTCTCCACTCTTCTGTGTAGGGGCACAGCTTATCTTCGTATCGAAGAAAATATCCGCCACACAACGTAGATGCAATCATATCGACCGTGTCCCACCACGGTTTCGTCATAAGCAATTGTTTGTATGTATCGATGCTGTGTTCTGGAGCTTTTTTGATCCCTTTTTCAAGAAAAGCAAGAGCAGCGTAGTGACATTCTCTCTCCGACTTTTCAAAAAGCAGCACTGCCGCTTCCAGGCGCTCGTCTTCCGTGATATCTTTGTATTCTTTCAGCAAAGGTGCGAGGATGCGTTTCCGATCTGGGGCCTTAATTCCGAAAAAAGGAAAATGATTCTTCATGTAATTCTCCATAGGAATTTGTTGGTCTTCATTTCTATGTTTTTGTAATGCGGTCGTCACGTTCTCACATAATTCAGCAGCTCTGTTCATACATTCTCCTCCGTTTCTTTAAAAAGGCGTACGCCGACGATCAGGCAAAGAATCGATACACACCATACAAAGGCAGCCGTCCAAAGATGAAAAGACATCGCAGCTAATGCCATCGATTGAAGTTCATACTGAGAAGCCTGGGGCGCAGTGATCGAAGTGCCCATACCAGAGAAGCCATGGAAAAGAAAAGATGAGCAACCACCCAGCCATAAGGGCGCTTGTCCTCTTTTCCCTTCATCAGGAAAAAGAGGATGGTAAAAGCCATAAAGCTAACAGCGATAATGTACGCCATCATCAACTCCGCTTCCTGCTTAAACAAAGAGGCCATCATCCTCCCACTTGCAAAAACCGTTCCAGTCTTGTTGCGTGGGCCTCCGCTTCTTCATATCCTTGAGCATACAGGTCGTGCAGACGGTCACGATTCCTTTCGATTCTGCTCACTTTCAAAGGCTTTAACGGACGAATGACGAACGCATCTCCGTTTTGTTCCGCTTCCTTCACTTTTTGCAATTGCTGATTATAACGAAGGTGCCTATCAAGCAGGGCTTTCGCGAAGAGCGGAAACTTTTTGTACTTCCGGTTGAAATACCAGCCGGCTTTCATTCTACCTTTGATGTATCCATCGTTGCGTGTAAGCACCACGACATGCTTTTTGTTCCCATCCCGCTCTGAAGCCTGCATCGGTATAGGGTCGGCAATCCCTCCATCCATCAACTCCCGACCATCATACTGAATACTTGGGGCGACCATCGGTAAAGAGCTCGAAGCGCGTATGACTTTCAAAAGACTCTCCCTGTCGGGGAAGCGGTCGTAAAAGACAGGTTCTCCCGTGTTCATATCTGTAGTCCCCACGACAAAACGCGTTTTTTGCTGAAGGAACGTGTCATAATCGAACGGAACAAGTTGATTGGGAAGCTTATCAAATATGAAATCCATTCCAAACAACTGCCGTTTTGTAATCATCCGCTTGTACGATATGTATTCTGGATGCGCTCCGTACTCAACAATCACTTCGTAGTTCCTTCCCCGCTGTCTCGCAACATAAGAGCTGCCATTGCATGCTCCCGCTGATGCTCCGACCACATAGGGGATGTGAATATCTTCATCAAGAAAGAAATCAAGTACGCCCGCGGTATAGGCGCCTCTCATCCCGCCACCTTCAAGAACTAAACCGACTTCATCCATGGGATTGAACACCTTCCTTTTCACATTTGGTTCGTTTATCTATATTTTGCCATGTTCTCTTAGAAAAGTAAAAAAGCAACCCCTTCTATGCGGTTGCTTTTTCGTGTGATATCATCAGTTTACATAAGCATCGGAATCGTTTTTTCTTGTATGTTTTTCATCTATTTGACGTTCGATTTTTTCGATTGCTTCCTGATCGTTTAACAATTGTCGCTTGTTACGATCCACTAAGTCTTCAAAGGAAATACGTTTGTGACTTCTCATTATACAACTCCTTTCATAGGCTTATTCTAAATTATAACAAAATTCAACAAATTTCAGATATTAATTGTTTGAACATTTTGTTAACTTTATGTAAATAAGGAGACTTCGCTATGGAACACTTCATCAACCCAAAAGTGAAACAAATTGAAATCTCAGGCATCCGTCGTTTTTTTAACATGGTCTCCCATTATGACGACGTCATTTCATTGACCATCGGCCAGCCTGATTTTCCTACCCCACCGCAAGTAAAGGAAGCTGGAATCCAGGCCATCAGAGATAATCAGACGAATTACACGCATAACGCAGGGATGCTGCCCCTTAGAAAGGCCATCCAGCAACACGTAAAAAATGCTTATGGCCTAGATTATGAAGCAGAAGAAGAAATCATCGTCACAATCGGGGCCTCTCAGGCTCTGGATATTACGCTTCGAACCATCATCCAGCCGGGAGATGAAGTCCTGTTGCCAGGTCCCGTTTACCCTGGATATGAGCCGCTCATCCGGTTAGCCGGCGGGACGCCTGTGTTCATTGATACAAGTCAGCATGAATTTAAGTTAACAGGAGAGATGATCAAACAAAAAATCAGCCCGAACACAAAAGCTGTTATTTTACCCTACCCTTCCAACCCGACGGGGGTTTCAATGAGGGAAGAAGAGCTGCGCGGAATTGCAGATGTGATCAAAGAGCATCAACTCTTTTTATTAGCCGATGAAATCTATAGTGAACTTGTATATGATCGCCCGCACGTATCGATCGCGAGCTTTACTGATGTACGTGACCAGGTCATCGTCATTAATGGGGTTTCGAAATCCCATAGCATGACCGGCTGGAGGATCGGCTACCTGCTCGCTCCATCCTGGCTGAGCCGTCACCTATTGAAAGTCCATCAGTACAACGTCTCTTGTGCCACTTCGATCAGTCAGCACGCGGCCCTTGAGGCTCTGACAAACGGCAAACAAGAAGCCGAAGCGATGCGTGATGCTTATCAAGAAAGAAGGGCGTTCGTGGTCAAACGTCTGAAAGAAATGGACATACCATTTGCTGAACCTGAAGGAGCTTTTTACATTTTCATAAACTTCCCCCTGAATGGTAAGACAACGTTCGATCGTGCTGTGCAGCTCGTCGAAGAGGCAGGGGTCGCGCTTGTTCCGGGAGATGCTTTTTCAGAATATGGTAAAGGTTATATGCGCCTCTCCTATGCATACAGTGAGGATACATTGGAAAAAGGACTTCAGCGCCTGCAGGACTTTATCTCAAAAGAGGTTTAAGCTTAACCTGGATATCCAGCACTGGTGTAACGAAGCGCACGGTTCTTTATTCCAGACATGAAAAGAACTCATGGATACAATTCCCATGAGTTCTTTTCAATTTGGATTGTTTTTTTGTACTTCATTCAAAAGGGCATCGAGTTGTTGACTGATCTTCACAGACTCAGGGCTTGACAACCCTTTTTCAAATGCCACTTCCGTCATTTTATTCCGCAAATACTCTAATTCAGCAATACGAGGATCCTTGTCGGCCACTTGCACCATCGACTACCTCCTGACTTAATTATCCCTCTTATTGTACAACATTTGTGTGGAAATGAAAAGAATGTGTGTTCGTATCCGGTTCTTGCACGAGAAGAATTATCTCAATTTTCCATTAAATTGTAAAGGCAATCGGGAAAGGTTCTTATATTTCGACAGAGGTTGATAAACCAAGAGAAATCAGTAACGAGAGTTTACAATTTCGTAAAAGCATTCCCTGGCATCTTTTCTTTCCGTTGCGATATGGTAAAATTAAGGATGAGATATTCTATGTTCATCTAGAAAGGAAGATGAGTTTGTCTGAGCAATCTAAAAAAGAATGGTTGGAATGGTTGAAGGCCATTGCTGTTGCCATTACACTCGCATTTATATTACGAACCTTTTTCTTTGCCACCTCGATTGTTGAAGGGGCCAGCATGGACCCGACACTCAAAAACGGTGAACGTGTCATGTTCAATAAGATTATATATTATGTAGATGAACCCGACCGCGGGGATATTGTCATCATTGAGAGACCAGTAAAAAGTTATGTGAAACGAGTCATCGGCCAACCGGGAGACACGGTGGAGATTCGTAATCACGAACTGTATGTGAACGGTGAGGAGCAGACCCAGGAGTACTTGACAGAAGAGGCAGCCTCCGCAACGCGAGATTTCGGCCCCATTGAAGTTCCAAAAGGGAAATACTTCGTCATGGGAGACAACCGTTCCATCAGTAAGGACAGCCGGAATGGACTCGGTTTTGTTGAAGAGGAAGAAATTATCGGACGTACAGAGTTAATCATTTACCCTTTCAATGAATGGGGTCTTACGAAATAAACTCAAAACGCCCCGCCATTGATCAGGCGGGGCGTTTTTTCATGTCAAATGTCCTTCATTTAGTCGTGGCGATTTTCTCCGGCAGTTGATGAAGTGTTTCAATCAGTAGATCAAGCTTCCCTTCCACGCGGTGCAGCAGGTAAAACGTCACCGCTACAGGGAAACCCACATCCGCTAAAATCGAAATCCAAGCATCCATCCCCATCCATTCACCTCTTCTCCTAAGTTTAATAAAGGCTCCCTTTTCTTGAAGACTTAGTTTCGAGATTACCTTGGTTCGTTTACCGTATTGGGAGTCAGGGTGGGTTGGGAAGCTACTCGCCCACGGAAAGCGAACCTTTTCCCGGAGCACCTAAACTCTCACAAACATCACGAAACTGAGTCTTACACGGTCCTCCCATAACACTCAATAATTCATCATCAATTCTGATAAAAAGAGCCGCTACTTGAGGTTAGCGGCTCTTTCATTTTTAGAATGTGATATCAAAAACGTTGCGTTCGACGATGCGGGCTTCTTTCTTCTCAACAAGGTCTCCCCCATTGGAATAGAAGCAGCCTTGAACAAGGATGGCGTCCATCGCCGCACTCACCTGTACAGGATCGACGGGCTCTACCGGGTCGTCCAAACTGATGGTGACTGTTTTTCCTTCTTCATTTAGAAATTTGAGCTCCAGCTTTTTCATTTATTTCCCTCCTTCTCTAGATTAAGATTCAGTCAAAACTGAGCGGTCATCACGGGCAATATCCACAAGGATGTGCTGCTGTAACGGGGATAGAGCGATCGACACTTCATGCAGTTGTTCATCTGTTGCCTCCGTCTTGATGTTGTTGAAAGACTTACGCTTAAGAATCATGTTTCCATCTTCATCTGTTCCTGTTGAAAAGACTAGCTGCAAGCGACTGTCTACTTTCAAAGTATTTACGGCCATCTGCTTCACCTCCTCTCACTTCTATAATCGAAGGAGAAGAGGAAAAAGTGTCGGTTGCACTCTTATTTTTCTTTTCTTTGGCTCTCCTCTATGTATCCGTCAGTATGGTGAATCACAGAAAAGGAAATATGGGGCTTATAAAGAAAGGAGATAAAAAAGCGTCAGGGGAAGGAACCTTGATGCGATTCCTTCCCCTGACGCTTTTCTTCATTAAGTATCAACCATTATCAAAAATCGTTAATCCTATGAGTCCTAGTAATACAATGAGACTGACAAAAAACATGATAATCTCCATCTATGTTCCACCCCTCTTTCCTCTCTATCATAGCAAATATTTAAAGCGTTTGCTTTGGTTGTTTCACATTCCTGTATATTTTATCCTTCCCTGAATTAGAAACAGAAACACGAGTCTTTTCACAATTCTGCCATAAAAAAATGAACAGATTGTGAAGTGTTGAACAAATCATGGATATCCTTTCCTTCTCCGCTTATACTTGAATTGTAAGAAAGAGATCTTCTTACAAAACATCATGTGAAATGGTGAACAAAATATTAAGAGGAGTGAGTTCCATGTTGAATGAATTGTTACGAAACAACAAGGTGGTTGCTATGATTCTTACCGTCTTTCGTGTTTACCTGGGGTATGCCTGGTTGACCGCTGGTATCGGAAAAATGACAGGCGGGTTTGAAGTGAGCGGTTTTCTGAATGGAGCGATTGCGAAGGCAGAAGGCGCCCACCCGGCTGTCCAGGGATGGTGGGCCGTATTCCTTGAACAATTCGCCCTGCCGAATCATGAGTTTTTCGCTTTCATCGTTATGTGGGGAGAAGTTCTTGCAGGCCTTGCACTTATCTTAGGATTATTCACGAACATAGCCGCTTTCGGAGGCATTCTCATGAACTTCGCTTTCTTATTCAGTGGAACAGTCAGCACGAACCCGCAGATGGTTCTGCTCACCATCTTTATCCTTGTTGCCGGTGCCAATGCCGGGCGCTATGGATTAGATCGCTGGGTCTTGCCAATACTTAAAAATCAAGGTACCAAACTTCACATGAGAAGAGGAAGACTTGCTCATCAATAATACACCCGAGCCCTGTGGATCACGCATAGGGCTTTTCTCGTTTATTTTACTTCCGGATGAGGTATGATGATTTTATACATAACTCTTTTGAGGACCGTAAAATGAGAGAGGTGCTCTATGGCTACTTATATTTTCCGTTTTTTTATTTTCTGGTACATATGTGGAGTTTTTCTAGTGACGTTTGACTTGCTTCCCCCCTGGCTCGAATGGGCGAACAGTGTTTTCTTGATTACTGCAGGGGTCGTGGCAGGAATCTATTTTATGAAGATGTACGGCCCTTGGCGCGGAATCATCTACAGCCTGATCATCATTGTTGTTAGTATCTATGTGGAACATTTGGGAGTGAAATACAATTTCTTATTCGGAGCCTATCATTATACGGAAAACTTCGGATTAAAGATTGCGGACACACCGATTACGATTGGATTTGCGTGGCTATTGATTATCGGCTGCTCGCATGAACTGGCCCGGGTGTTATCAAAGGGATGGAGTCGTTGGGCCAGCCGGTTCATTTTTGTTCTCTCAGGTGCGCTTGCAGCGGTGACCATGGACCTTATTCTCGACCCGGTTTCTTTCAAAGTGAAGGAATATTGGATTTGGGAAGATCCTGGCTTTTATTACGATATTCCGTTTTCCAACTTCTTTGGCTGGTTTGTATTGGCTGCCTTCTTTCACCTGATTTTTCTGTTTATCCATCGGGACTTGGAAGGTAGAAACGTTCATCCTTGGCCGGGAAGGATGGTTCTGACTTTCGGCCTAATTATTTTCCTGTTTATCTGTATCGCGTTCACCGGCCAGTTGTATGGGGCGATTGTGTTCGTGAGTGCTCTTACACTCTTATGGTATGGTCTGTACTTTTGGAGGAGATCAAATGTTTCACCCCGCACATAAAACGCCATGGATCGAGTGGGGATTCACCCGCTTCAATCGTTTATTTTTAAACTATCATTTCAATGACATCCGGATTCAGACCCCTGACTCGATACCTGATGAGAAGACACTGTTTCTTATCAATCATTCGACATGGTGGGATCCACTCGTTATCTTTTATATCAACGATCGTCTTGTTCAATCCGACGGTTATGGCATGATGCATGAAGAAGGGATCCGCCGTTTTCCTTTTTTCCGGAGGATTGGTGCCTACTCAGTGAACGGTGAGGATCGCCGCCATTTGGTGGAATCATTAAAATACAGCAAACGTCTGCTTGAGCAGGACAAAACGGTGTGGATCTTCCCTCAAGGGAATGAACAACCCCTTGAGAAAAGACCGCTTGAATTTTTTTCAGGAATCAGTTACCTCACCCAGAAGTGTCCTGACATCAAAGTCGTTCCCGTTTCCTTGTACTATGCGCTTGAGCATACAAGAAAGCCGAATGCGTACATACGACTGGGAGAAGCTCTCCCCAAACAGGAATACGTATCACTCCCTAGAAAAGAAATGACCCGGTATTTTGAGAAGAAGGTTACAGAACAGCTGGATGGATTACGAGAAGACATCATCCAGGAAAACCTTCATGCCTTTAAAAAAATGTAATGGAAAGGAGGAATCCCGATGTCGTTGGTATTTTTCATTCTATTGATCATCACCATCGTTCTGAATGTGTGGACCATCTTCAACAGCCTCTTCCTATACCCTTTATCAGCGCAAAGGGAGCTTGAAGCAAATCCACCCGTTTCATTGCTCGTCCCATTGAGAAATGAAGCGGACAATGTAGAAGGACTGATCCGGTCGTTGCGTTCGCTTACTTATTCCCATCTGGAAGTGATCCTGCTTGATGATCATTCGGAAGATGGCACCTTCGATAGGCTCCATGAACAGGTCTTAGGAGATGAACGTTTTACCGTCATTCAGGGAAAAGAGCTCCCCGAAGGCTGGAACGGAAAAGTTCATGCCTGCCACCAACTCGCGCAGGCGGCTACCGGAGAGTATTTTTTATTCCTTGATGCCGATGCGCGTGTCGCTCCAGGTGTCATTCAACAAACCCTCGCTATGATGCAGCAGAAGAAGGCAGGTATGTTGAGTGGGTTTCCGAATTACCCCAATGCCAATTTTCTGAGCCATATGCTCGTTCCGCTTCAGCATATGGTTGTCCTGCTCCACCTCCCCCTGATCGTCGCCAACCGAACGACGAAGCCGATGTTCACAGCTGCCTGTGGGATTTTCATCATGATTGAAAAGAACGTCTACGAAGCGATCGGCGGGCATGCCTCCGTTAAAGGCTCTCTGGTGGAAGACGTACATATTGCGAGAGAAGTAAAAAAACACGGGTACAAAATGATTCTTGCAAATATTACGGAATCCGTGATTTCCTACATGTACGATTCTGGAAAAGAGACATGGGAAGGCTTTAAGAAGAATGTGTACACAGGGATTGGTCGATCGGCTGGCATGGTGGTTTTCTTGACCTTGTTCTATGCTGTCGTTTTCTTAGCCCCTGCCGTTTTTGCAGTCGTTGGACTTGTCACCGGAAATTATGCCTTTTTTCTTCCCTATCTATTAACAGTTGCGTTCAAGATGTATGGGGACGCCCGGACCGGACATCCGTTATGGCTATCCTTCCTTCTGCCCGTCGCAATCGTGTTGTTAATTGCGATCATGATGGCGTCGATGTTCGTTCATAAGCGAGGAGAAAAATACCAATGGAAAGGGAGGTTTTATCAATGAGAGTGGTCATCATCGGGGGAGGCCTCGGCGGCTTATCGGCTGCCGTCACCCTCGCCAAGCACGGAGCTGACGTAAGGCTATTTGAAAAGAATGATCACTTTGGTGGAAAAATGATGAGCGTCGATGAAGGTGGATTTCACTTTGATTTTGGTCCCAATACCATTACCATGCCTGAAGTGTTTCAGGACGTCCTCAGACAAGGAGGACTCGATCCACGGGAGGAGCTTCCTTTTGCGAAAATCGTCACCCATACAAGAAATGAATTTCAAGACGGGACGACGTTTGATTTTTCCACAGATCAAAGGTATATGAAACAGCAGCTTAAACGCTTGGATCCTAAGGGGCACGTGATGTATGAAGATTTTCTTGTTGAAATTGAACGCTTATACCACCTGTCCCAAAAACATTTTTTGCACAGGACTTTCAATGGGTGGAGCGACTACCTTTCCCCCTCCCTCGCCAAAAGCATGACGAAAGTACGTCCTCTTGAATCGATGGATCACTTTTTCAGGCGTTATTTTTCAAACCCGAAGATCACTCAGGCATTAAACCGATATTCCACATACATTGGTTCCAACCCTTATCAGGCACCCGCCACGTTCAGTATGATCGCTCATCTTGAGTGGAATGATGGGGTTTATTTTGTCCGCGGAGGCAATACGAGGATTGCGGACCGGTTCGTTAAAGCTGCAGAAAACGTAGGGGTCAGGTTATACAGTGGTACAGAAGTAACGCGTATCCTTCACGAAAATCAAAAAGTGACAGGTGTAGAGACGGATGATGGCGACCGATTCGAAGCAGACCACGTGATCATGAACGGCGATCTCCTTCAGGCTGTTCCTAAATTGATTGATCCAGAAGCGAGACGCACGATGACCAACCGGAAATTAAAAGGCTACGATCCTTCCATCTCAGCCTTTGTCATCATGGCCGGACTGGATACAAAAATCAGTCGGTTAAAGCATCATCATTTGTTTTTCTCAAGCGACTACAAAAAAGAGTTCCATGTGTTGAAAGAAGGTTATTACGCCGACGATCCGACCATTTACGTTTGCACTTCTTCCAAATCGGATTATTCCGTCTCTTCTAAAGGAGACAACTGTTTCATCCTTGTCAACGCTCCCGCGCTCAAACAAAAAGGCGGGTATGATAAACAAGCCTACAAAAACCACATCTATGATCGACTCCAAGAGGCCGGAGTTCCCATTAAAGATCATATCCAGGTCGAAAAAGTGTGGGATCCTGCAGACATAGAGAAATATTTCGGCGCCTATCGCGGATCCTTGTACGGCCCTTCATCCAACCGCAGGTCTCAGGCATTTATGAGGCCGTTCAACAAATCCCAGGATCTTGACGGGCTCTGGTTTTGCGGGGGAAGCACCCACCCGGGCGGCGGGTCTCCGATGGTCGTGTTAAGTGGACAGAATGTCGCGAATGAAATTTTAGGTAAACTTGTCCAAATCGAATAAACTTCTGCATACTCCTTCCCTTATCAGCCAAGCTAAAAAGGGAGGTGTCCGGAATGGAGAAGAATAAACGCAACAAGCCGCGACAAGAAGAAAAGCGCCCGATGAACCCTGTGACCAATGATCTCGGAGTCGACCAGGATGAACAGGCGATGAACGGCGATTACGGCATGCTTGAGACGGAAGAAGAAGATCGTCTGCACGACCATAAAAAATAAAAAGAGGAAAACATAGCCTCACAGCTATGTTTTCCTCTTTTTTAATCCTCGTAGGATAAGGTTTCATCCATTCTGAACAGCGAAAGAAGACCAGACAAAATCGGCAGTGCCCCAACAATCCCGATTGCCCAGTACACAGAAAAAGCATCCGCAAAGACACCGGCAAGAATGGCTCCGAACGCATACCCACTGTCGCGCCAAAAACGATAGACCCCCAAGGAAGTCGCTCTCCATTCCGGTTGGGCGACATCACTGATCGAGGCCAGGATGGTTGGGTAGACCATAGCCGTACCGAAACCTAAGAAAAAGGCTCCGGTCAACCACATAGGATAGGTCTCGACGAGGAGAATAAACCATAGAGAAAGGCCTTGAAGCAGCATTCCTGAAACAATCAGCTTCTTCCTGCCTATTTTGTCACTCCATATTCCTGTGAATAATTGAAAGAACCCCCAGGCCGCTGGGTAAAGCGCGACAACGGTCCCTACTTGGCCGACACTAAGTCCGCCAGCACTCAAGAAAATAGGAAATAACCCCCACGCCATGCCGTCTTTTAAGTTCGTCGTCAATCCAGCCACACTGCTGCTGGATAAGTTTTTATTTTTCCATGTCGTTTGTTTGAAGACTTCTTTTGTTGATAAAGCGGCCATCCTGCTCTTCTTTTTCACCTGGCTCTGTACATACTTGTTCGTATCTTCTGCAAAACAGGATAAAAAGAACCCTAGGAGGACGAGTCCGATTCCGATATAAAAAGGTTCTGGTGTGAGTGAGTAACGGGAAGCCACGTAACCTGAACCCGCGGCCATAACGGCCACACCCATGTATCCAGCGAATTCATTAAAACCCACCGCTAGTCCTCTCTGTTCAGGCTTTGCAAGGTCCACCTTCATATTGACGGTCATGGACCATGTCAGGGCCTGATTGATTCCAAGGAAAATGTTGGCCAAGACGATCATCCACCACGCTTCAGCGAAGATGACGAATAGAGGGACGACCAGACCGATGGCCCAGCCCCCTAAAAGCACGCGCTTTCTCCCCCACCGGTCCGCCATGCTCCCTGCGAAAAAATTCATGATTGCTTTTGAAAAACCGAAGCTGACGATAAAAGACAGCGCGGCGCTTGCAGAGGCAACTCCATAAATTTCCTCGCCCATGGTCGGCAGAATCGTCCGCTCCAAGCCAACCATTGATCCTACAAAGAAATTGATAAGCACAAGGAGGGAAAACGAAAAGATATTCTCTTTGACACCTACTTTTACGGTTTGGTTCATATGATCACCTGCTCACTACTCATTTGATTCCACTATGTTACCACACGGGGTATATAATTAAAAGGGAACTTCCCTTCATCTCAGCGGTGGTAGTTTTCCAGGGTTATAAGGAACAAAAGCATGCCTCGTATCATGGCATGCTTTTGTTATCAACGAATATTCACTTTCATTTGATCTGTCCTCTTGTTTCTTTCGGAAGGGTCGACCACGGTATCATCATACAAGTGACAAGCGACTTGGTGCCCTTGTTCCACTTCCTGCCATACAGGAGACTGCTCGCTGCACACATCCATAGCGAAAGGGCACCGTGTCCGGAATACACAGCCACTAGGAGGATCGATGGGGCTTGGGATTTCACCTTCAATGATGACTTGTTCCCGTTGATCTTCGATATCGGGATCAGGAATAGGAATGGCTGAAAGCAGGGCTTGGGTATAAGGATGGAGAGGAGTGTCATACAGCCGGTCACTGCTGGTTAACTCGACCAAGTGACCGAGATACATGACACCAATCCGATCCGAGATGTGTTGGACCATAGAAAGGTCATGGGCAATAAACAAATACGTCAAACCTTTTTCGTCTTGAAGCCGCTCCAGTAAGTTAACCACTTGCGCTTGAACCGATACATCCAAGGCAGAAATCGGTTCATCTGCGATAATAATTTCCGGGTCGAGTGCCAGGGCTCTCGCAATCCCTATCCGCTGACGCTGTCCGCCACTGAATTCATGAGGGTAACGATTGGCATGATCCCGATTTAACCCCACTTCTTCAAGCAGCTCGTAGACACGCTCCATCCTTTCCTTATTCGAAGGAAAGAGACCGTGGATCTCCATTGGTTCGAGTATGATTTCCGATACGGTTGAACGAGGATTGAGTGATGCATAAGGGTCTTGGAAAATCATTTGCATTTGGCGCTTTAAACGAAATTGTTCTTTTGGTGTACGGTCTTGAACACTTTGGCCTTCAAAAAGGACTTCTCCACTCGTTTTTTCGTAGAGGTTCATGATTGTACGCCCTGTCGTCGACTTTCCGCAGCCGGATTCTCCGACAAGTCCAAGCGTCTCTCCTTTGTACAAGTCAAAACTGACGCCATCGACAGCTTTCAATGATTTCCCTTTTCCCATCTTAAAATGCTTTTTAAGATCTTTCACTTCAAGTGTCTTATGCAGGCTCATGAGGTCTCCTCCATCTCGTTCCAATATCTTCTTGCCACACATAATTCTTTTTCATAGACGGTTCCTTCCAAGTCAATGATTTCAATGCTCTTGCCAACATTCGGTGAATGAAGCATCTTGTTGTCTCCATAGTAAAAACCGACGTGATGAATGCTTCCTTTTCCTTCCTCATAAGCAAAGAACAGCAGGTCCCCCACTTGAAGATCGTCCAAGGGGACGTTCATTCCACTCTTCGCCTGATCTGTCGCGTCTCTTGGAATTTCGTAGTGGAAGGCTTTATGCATGTTGTAGGCAAAGCCTGAGCAGTCGTATCCGAAAGCACTCATTCCTCCCCAAAAATAGGGAAGCCCGACGAATGCTTCTCCTGAGCGAATGAGGTCTTCCCCGTTTCCTTTACCCGTCGTTTCCTCTTTCGTTTGGACAGCGACGTCTTCAGAGAGAAAATACCCAGCCCCATCCGGAGAAAGAACTTTTACAAATGTATCATTTTCCTCGATGACAGGAAGAGAAGTTAAATAACTGACTTCCATAAGCGGTTCTTCTGCACCATTGTAGAGCCATGCTTGCTTTTTATGGACAATCGCCTGTTTGTTTGCCTTCCATTCGTCTTCCCTTTTTTCGACCAGCTGACTTCCCGGAATATAACCAGGATAGCCCCGCTTATCTTTTTTGGAAGGCTGTGAGGGAACCACGACTTTTGCCCAGTCATCCCCCCACTCCTCTACCCAAACTTCTTCACCTAGCAGAAGTTGGGACTGAACAAGGTTCTCATCACACAGTTCTCGCTTTTGATCGTCATTCAAAACTTTCAGCCAGTCTCTCATAGAAGCTGATGCTGTGAGTGAAGTTTGATCCACTGCTCTTGGAGAATCAGAGGCTGTCCAAAGAGTAGCTACGGGGACGCGCACCACTCTTTTTTCTGGGTTTTCTTTCGTTTGTGTCATCATTGACCTCCTTGAAAAGACGTGTTTTATATATTTACGATCTGTTCGGTCTTTACGTTTCCTAGCCCCATCCCGGAGCCTTCTGTAAACGTAAGCCGCGCTTTTTCATACTGGATCCCGCCCTCAATCGGGTCTTCGGTAAGCATCAACGGGGCATCAAAGTCGACCCTTGTAATATTGCTTTGACTTGCTGCAAAATGCGCGGCTGCCGTAATTCCGAGTTTTGTCTCAATCATGCTGCCAACCATGCATTCCACTCCATACGCTTCTGCCAGATGGTTGATTTTCATAGCTTGATGAATACCACCGGATTTCATCAGTTTGATATTGATCAAATCGGCGCTCCTTGTCTCCAGGATCCGCCTTGCGTCTGTTGGACTAAAAACACTCTCATCAGCCATGATCGGTGTGTACGTATGTTCGGTTACTTGCTTCATCCCTTCGATGTTTTTGGCATGGACAGGCTGTTCCACGAATTCAATGGGAAGGTGATGGTCTTCCATTTTGCGGATGGCATAGATGGCCTCTTTCGGCGACCACCCTTGATTCGCATCCAGCCTGATCCGCACCTCTTCTCCTACCCGCTCATGAATGGTCTGAATCCGTTCGATATCTTTTTGGATGGTATCTTTTCCTACTTTCACCTTTAAGGTTTTAAACCCCTGACCTACATAACGGGCCGCATCTTCCGCCATTTCTTCCGGCTCGTTTACACTGACCGTATAATCGGTTTCCAACTCGCACTTCGCTCCACCGAGAAACTGATAGAGAGGAATTTGATAGACTTTACCTAAAAGGTCGTGTATAGCGATATCCACAGCCGCTTTAGCACTTGTATTCCCAATGCAACAGCTATGAAGCCTCTCAAAAAGGTCCTCGCGATAGGTCATGTCCTTTCCGAGCAAAACAGGAGTGATGATTTTCTTTATCGTATGATCGATACTCGTTAAACTCTCTCCGGTGATCACGACCGTCGGCGGAGCTTCTCCCCACCCTACGGTCCCATCCTCACCAACCACTTTTACGTAAATGGACTCAGCGACAGTCACGGTGCGTAATGCCGTTTTGAACGGAGTATGTAAGGGAATCGCCACCGGATACGTTTCAATCGACTGAATTCTCATGTTCCTCCACCTTTCTTAATAGACACCCGGCTGGATCATCAAGGACTTCTTGTGACTGGATAACACAGCGTCTGTTCCAAATGGAATACTGTAATGGGGCAGACAGTGACCAATCTTAAACCCGGCTAACACCGGTTTTTTCAAACGAGAAAAATAGTCTTCATAAACCTGTGCCAAAGACAAGGTCTCTTTTGTTTTTTCTGTTTCCGTTCCACTAAAGTCTCCAAGGATGATGCCCGCCGCATCTTCCAATTTGCCTGCAAGTTTCAGTTGATTAAAGAAGGAATCCAAACGGTAGGGTTGCTCTCCAACGTCTTCTATGAACAGTAATTTGCCTTTTGTATCGATCTCGTAAGGGGTGCCCATGGTATTTACAAGTAAAGAAAGATTTCCACCTACCACTTCCCCTGACGCTTCCCCTTCTCCAATGACTTCTAATGGGGAAAGACGTTCGTCGTAATGGACCACCTCAGGTTGGAACAGCTGCTGGAACATTTTTTTTGATTCCTCATCAAAATCTTCTTTTCCAACATCCGAACAAAGCATAGGCCCGTGAAAAGTGACCAGTCCAGTTTCTTGACGAATCGCCGTATGTAAACTCGTGATATCACTATACCCCCAAAAAATTTTGGGGTTTGCTTTAACTGTTGCATAATCAATGGTCGAAAGAATCCTTCCTGTTCCGTATCCCCCACCAGCACAAAAGATAGCGGCTACTTCGGAGTCTTGAAACATCTGATGGAAGTCTTCCATTCTTTCTTCATCATTTCCTGCTAGATAGCCATGCTTTTTCTTTACATGAACTCCTAGTTTCACTTTCAAGCCTAAGCTTTCCAGAAAAGAAAGGCCTTTGTCCAAGTTTTTAAGATCCGGGGGACTTGCCGGAGCTATAACGCCCACCGTATCCCCCTGATTCAACCGTTTCGGCTTGATCATTTCCATTCCTCCAATGAAGGAAAAGAGGCGAAAGAATCGCCTCTTTTCATAGAAAGTTTATTGTTTATCTGCCCACTTCAACTCAAGATACCCTACAGGGTGACGAACGATATCGGATACGCTGTCTTTCTCAAGAACGACTTGGTTATAGAAATGAACAGGGAAGATTGGCATCTCTTCAAAAAGAAGCTTCTCTGCTTCATACATCAATTCCCAACGCTGTTCTTCATCCGCTTCATTTTTAGCATCGGCGATCAGCTGATCGTATTCTTCATTCGACCAACCTGTACGGTTCATGGAAGAATCCGTCGTGAAGCTTTCAAGGAAGTTGATGGGATCGGCATAGTCGGCTAAGAAAGAACTTCTGGAAAGTTGGTGTTCCAAAGCTTTTTGCGCTTCAAGGAAGACGTTCCATTCCGCATTCTCAAGCGTAACTTCTACGCCAAGGTTTTCTTTGAACATTTGCTGGATGGTTTCTGCAATTTTCTTGTTGTCTTCACTCGTGTTATAGGAAAGGGTGATGGCTGGAAGTTCGTCGTAGCCTTCTTCCTCCATTCCTTCCTGCAGCAATTGTTTCGCTTCTTCTACATTTGGTTGGACAAGCTTGCCATTGTGCTCACGGAAGTCTTCTCCTGATGGACTCTCAAACCCATAAGAGACGAACCCATAAGCAGGTTCCTCTTTATTCTTCGTCACATAATCGACGATTTCCTGTTGATTGACGCTCATGGCAAGGGCTTTTCTTATCTTCTCATTCTGGAAAGG
Organism: Halobacillus faecis; assembly: GCF_007991335.1. GTDB lineage: Bacteria > Bacillota > Bacilli > Bacillales > Halobacillaceae > Halobacillus > Halobacillus faecis. The sequence goes on from NZ_BJYD01000005.1 coordinate 41,558, forward strand.
CTCTTCATTGACATTAAAACGGTAGAACGCTGTACCTGCCTGGTCCTGAATCGACACTTCTTCACTGTCTAACAGCTCCTCAGCCATATCAGATGGTATATTGGAGGTGTCAAGCTCTCCACTTTCATACATTTGGTATTCCGTATTGGTATCATTCACCATCGCCCAGTGGACTTCATCAAGCTTCACTGTCTCGTGATCCCAATATTCTTCATTCTTTTTCATAAGCATTTCACTGTCATGTTTCCATTCTGCCAATGCGAATGGTCCGTTTCCTACAAAGCTGTCCGCTTCAGCAAACCACTCTGGATTTTCTGTTGCTACAGACTCATTGACTGGGAAAAACGCCGGGTTGGAAATGATATTCAAGAAATATCCTGTTGGTGCACTCAAGGTCACTTTCAACTCTTTGTCATTCACCGCTTCTACCATTACATCATCAGCTGATCCTTCTCCATTGTTGAAGGCTTCTCCACCTTCAATGAAATAACCAAGGAATGCTGCCGGAGAAGCCGTTTCAGGATCAAGAAGACGTTTCCACGCAAACTCGTAGTCCCCAGCTGTCACGTCATCACCATTTGACCATTTTGCATCCTCACGAATGAAGAAGGTATATTCCTTCCCATCTTCGGAAATTTCCCATTCCTCAGCGGTTGCTGGTTCTGGCGTATGATCTTTGCCAAGACGGGTCAGACCTTCCATCAAGTTGTTCAGCGCGTTCCAGGAAACCGCATCAAATCCTTGAGATGGATCGAAGGATGTCGGCTCTTCTCCGTTGTTCAGCAAAAGCGTTTTGGTTCCTGAATCACCTTCTCCTTCAGAACCACCCTCATCACTATCTCCTGCACTTTCCGAAGCTGTACATGCGGCTAATACAAATACAAGTAAAACCCCTGTTAAGATTGTCCACCATTTTTTCATTTTCGTTCTCCTCTCTATATGTTTAATAAGTTGACGCCATATATTTCTTTGCTCGCTCATCCTGCAGCCAACAGTCCACTTCATGTGTTCTGCTCAACTCAGATTGAAACGGATACACCTTTGTGCACACTTCCATGGCCATCGGGCACCTGGCAGCAAAAGGACATCCCTCCGGTGGGGAAAACAAATCCGGCGGTGTGCCATCTATAGGTATTAGTTTTTCTCCTTTTTGATCCATCCGGGGAACGGAGTGAAGCAGCCCTTTTGTGTAAGGGTGCTGGGGAGTGTAAAAGATCTCTTTCCGTGTCCCTGTTTCAATGACCTTTCCGGCATACATGACCGCAATCCGATCCGCTATTTTAGCGACCACCCCTAAATCATGCGTGATAAGGATGATGGAAACACCGGTCTGTTTCTGAATCTTTTGAAACAGCTGAAGGATTTGCGCCTGGATGGTTACATCTAAAGCTGTCGTGGGTTCATCGGCAATCAGAAGTTCAGGATCACAGATCAGCGCCATCGCAATCACGATTCGCTGGCGCATGCCGCCACTGAATTCATGCGGATACTGTTTCATACGTTCCACAGGATTGGGGATTCCCACAAGGGTCAGCATTTCGATCGCCTGCGTATTCGCTTCTTTCTTGGTAATCGTACGATGCTGGCGAAGCCCCTCTGTCAATTGGTCCCCGACGGTCAAGGTGGGATTTAAAGCCGTCATGGGATCCTGGAAAATCATCGAAATATCAACCCCGCGGATTTTCCTTACTTCCCTGTCCGAAAGCTGAGTCATATCCTGCCCTTTGAAAAGAATGGACCCATCCTTGATCTCACCGGGAGGGGTTGGAATAAGGCGCATGATGCTGTTCGCCGTGACACTCTTCCCACAACCGGACTCCCCGACAATGGCAAGGGTTTCCCCGCGATATAATTCTAAATTCACGCCGCGTACGGCCTGTACTTCTCCCCCGAATGTTTTGAAAGACACATGCAGGTCACGAATGTCCAAGATTTTTTCCATTGATGTTTACCTCCTGAGCTTAGGATCAAGCGCATCCTGGAGACCATCTCCAAGCACGTTAAAAGCGAACATGGTTGCTGAAATGAAAAAGGCAGGAAAGAAAAGACGCCACCAGTCGCCTGATAAAATGACACCAAGCGCATCATTGGCCATCATCCCCCAGCTTGCATAGGGAGATTGAATACCCAGTCCCAAAAAGCTTAAAAAAGCTTCGGCAAATATAGCGGTTGGAACAGTGAGCGTCATCTGGACGATAATCGGCCCCATTGTGTTCGGCAGCAGGTTCTTTTGAATGATCCGCTTCGTTTTCGCGCCGAACGACTGGGATGCCATGACGAATTCATTGTGTTTCAACTGCAGAACCTGCCCTCTGACTATTCGGGCCATACCAACCCAACCGGTAACCGTTAAAGCGATGATGATGGTTAAAAGACTCGGACCCATGACCACGAGGAGCAGGATAACGACGAGTAGATAAGGCAGGCCATAAAGAATTTCGATGATCCGCATCATGACGTTATCCGTTCGCCCCCCTTTATATCCGGAAAGTCCTCCATAAGCGACTCCAATAAAAAAGTCGATCAAAGCGGCCATCAGACCTACAAATAAGGAGATCCTTGCCCCGTACCATGTCCTTGTAAATACATCCCGGCCTAATTCATCTGTCCCGAACCAATGGTTAAGCGACGGAGCCTGATTCTGATTGGGCAGGTTTTGAGTGTCCACATCGTGCGGCGAAATCCAAGGACCAATGACAGCCATAACCCCCAGAATAATAAGAAAAATAAGCCCTGACATGGCTAATTTATTCTGTCTGAGTCTTCTCCAAGCATCTTCCCAATAGGAAAGAGAAGGACGGACAACGGATTCCGCATCGTCGGTATTTTTCTCTTTCGGTTTAAACCATTCGTCCGGTATGGATGAATGAGGCGTTTGTTCCTTCTGTTTTTTTGCCGGAATCACTATTATTTGCCTCCTTCTTTATGAAGCTTGATTCTAGGATCGAGAATTCCGTATGCGATATCCACCAAAAACAGCATCAATACAAGAAACGCACTGTAAAATACGGTGGTTCCCATAATGACCGGATAGTCCCGCTGGTTGATCCCTTCAACGAAATATTTACCCATACCGGGGATGGCGAAGATCTTTTCAATGACAAACGTCCCGGTCAAGACCCCTGCAAGAAGGGTACCTAAAATGGTGACCACCGGCATGAGTGCATTTTTCAATGCGTGCTTCACAATGATTTTTGCTGGGGATAACCCTTTGGCTCGCGCGGTTTTTATGTAATCCTGTGTTAACGTCTCGAGCATGCTCGACCTGGTCAGACGGGCGATAATCGCCATCGGGCCGGTGGCAAGCGCAATAATCGGGAGCACCATATGTTGAGGACTGCTCCATGTCGCAGCAGGAAGCACGCCCAGGTTCACCGCTAACTGCTGGATTAACAAGGTAGCTAATACAAAGTTAGGAATCGATATCCCGAGTACGGCGATGGTCATCGCTATGTAATCGATTACGCCATTGTGCTTCAATGCTGCAAAAACACCGAGGGCAACACCAGAAATTAACGCAATGAGGATCGTCCATATGCCTAACTCAGCGGATATCGGAAAACCTCTGCCTAGCAATGAATTGACCGTCTCTGTTGGTTGTTTGATCGAAGGACCGAAATCCAGGGTCACAATCGACTTTAAGTACAAAACGTATTGCACAACTAACGGTTCATCCAGATGATAATGGGCTTCTAAATTCTTCTGAACGGCTTCGTTGGTTGTCCGCTCTTCATTGAACGGAGAACCCGGAAGTAAGTTCATTAAGAAAAACGTGAGCGTTGCAATGATAAAAACAGTAACAATCATGTAAATGAAACGTTTCAATATGTATTTCGCCACGACTACTCCCCCTAGCTGGATGTTGTCTGCATGGCAAGCTCTGTCATGACAAGCATGGCTTGGTATGCTTCCACTATGTTTTTAGCCTGAAACCGTACCGTTGTTGAATCTGGTTCGATTTCCGTACCAGGCATAAGATTTGCCCATTCCGCCTGTCCGTAATTCATAAATTCAATGCGTAGGATCGGGTACTCTGGTGGTACGAGCGGTTCGATTCGATCTCGATTATGTATCGCTTCCGACGTGCGTTTTTGCAAAAGTTCCCCAGCCTTTTTCGGTGTCAAACTCTTCACTGCAGACCGGGATATGGTTTCTTTCACCGGGGCTGTCACGATATTCGGAATGAGGTATTCTGCTTCCATCGCTGCACAGTCATCCCCGGCAACCATCAAAACAGGAACGCCGTAATAACCGGCCACATAGGCATTAAAGCCAAGCTCCCCTACGGCTACATCATTTATGTAAAAATTACGAACCCCAAAGCTCATCGAGTGTGAAAGGACGCCTTTTTGAGCTGCCCTCGCATGGTACCCTAAAAAGATTGCTCCAGCATAAGATTCATCCAGCCCTTGAATCATAGATAGCGGCTTGACACTTCCTGTAATCAGTGTGGCATCCGGATGAATCTCATCAATCAGTAGATTGTTCATCTTGGAATGGCTGTCATTGACTAATACTTCTTCCGCATGGTTTTGAAAGGCCGCTTCAATGACATGATTCGTTTCTTGTGTCATGATCCTCCTCGCCCGTTCATAATTGTGCTTTGAAGAATCAACAAAGGTGTAATCAGGTATTCCCGTAATGCCCTCCATGTCGACGGAGAGGTACAACTTCATGAAAATCATCTCCATTTTTGGTAATATTGTTAATTTTCATAAAATTTTACCAGTAGATGACAAATTTTGCAATAGGACTCTTACTCTACTTCTATTTAATGCGTAAACGTTCCAAGTCGAGTGGCATGGGCTTACACCAAACAAAAAACCTGGAGTCTGGACTCCAGGTTTTCACACAGGCTTTATGACTAATGATTGGTTTTCATAGTAGGAATCAATGACTTGAAGCTCAGAATAAGGAACCTTCTCATCACCGATAATTTGGTAACCACCGAATCCTATGCCGGTCAGTAAAACCACATCACCTGTCCTTGCTAGATCAAGCGCCAAGTGGATGCCTTCTTCTCTATGCAGTCGTGTATGGATGTGCGGGGAGGATGGCTGCTTAAATCCACGACAAACATCATTGACGACCTCCTGTCGATCTGCATGGCCTGGCTGATCGACACTCACAATCACTTCATCCGCCACACTTTCGACTGCCTTTGCCATGAGGGGCCGCTTTTTAGGATCTCGTAATCCAATTCCAGTAATCATGACAATCAATTTCCGATGTGGAATTTGTTTAACGGATTCTAAAACATGTGCCAGCGCATCCGGGGTATGGGCATAGTCCAAGATCAGCTGATAAGGTACATCTTTATCCACCATTTGAAAACGGCCTTCAGGTTTACGAATATGACTGATGACAGAAAGGATGGAGGCCATCGAGAAACCAACTTGATGACAGGCGGCCATCGCTGCGAGTAAATTCGATACATTGTATTCGCCAAACACAGGAGCTTGGACCATATATTTGGTTCCGAAAGCATCCAGTTCAAAGGTGGTCCCTGTTCTAGTCGTATGGATATGAGAGGCTTGAAGATCGGCGGGCTGACGAATCCCGTACGTGATGGCTGGACCTTTAAACGTATGGATGAGATCATCAGCCATTAGTGGGTCATCGGCATTAATCACCGCTTGATCCGCCTGCTTGAACAACTTCATTTTCGCCTTTTTGTAGGCGTCCATGGTTTGATGGAATTCCAAATGTTCCGGGGTGAGATTGGTGTGGATCGCTACATTGAAGTGGATGGTTTCTAGTCTTTTTTGTTCAAGAGCGATCGATGTGGATTCAATCACGGCTGCCTGCATCTTTTTCTCACAAAAATATTCCAATACTTTATGGATATCCGGTGCTTCAGGGGTCGTTGGCACCGTCTGTTTGAAATCTCTTTTCTCGCGGTCATCCCAGATCCCTGCTGTTCCGAGCGATCCTGTCCGGAATGAAAGGCTGTTTAAAATGGAATGTGTGAACGTCGCCACCGTCGTTTTCCCATTCGTTCCCGTAACTCCGATCGTATGTAAAGATTCTGAAGGAGAACCACAAACAATAGAAGACAATACAGCAAGCGCAGAACGGCTGTCTTTCACAAGTATAAAGCTGAGTTGAGGGTGTTCGGCTGCAAAAAGATCCAACATTTTATGATCCGTTCCAACAACGGTGCGAGCACCCGCTTCAATCGCCTGCTTTATATAAAAATGACCATCATGATGGTCTCCCTTTATGCAGATAAAAGCATCCCCCGCTTCGATTTCCCTTGAATCATAAGACACGGAACGAATTTCCTGGCGACCCGGACCTTGGAAAGAACCGTTCAATAGCTCGTCCAGGTTGTACGTCTTCTTTTTCATATCATCATCCTCTGTTCATTAAAATCCGCTTTATTTCGGTAAAGTGCTATATTCCTCTCAATTCCCATATTCAAGATTTTTGAAACCTGACATCTTGAATTCATTAGTTCTTCACATAAAAAAGGCAGCGCCTGGTGCGGCGCTGCCTTTTCTTCTAAAGAAAATGAGTTATAAAAGACGAATATGTGTGATTTTTGCCTGCGGGTTACTTTTCAAATGACTCTCGCGCGCTTTTTCTTTATGCGACGCATACACAGGTACCTGTTTCACGACGCCTGATTTTGCCTGGTAATAGATTAAATATTTTTCTGCCATTCTACTCTACCTTTCCTGATCCATCGTTGCTACAAGTATTTGCAGGAGTAGGCAGGAATATACATGGTAGGTTTTTGTGCTTGGTTGAGGCGGGCTGCGCGCGATTATGACGTGCTTGTGCGCGGTTGTGACTCTCTTGCGCGCGGTTGTGACTCTCTTGCGCGCGAGTCACGCACGGAAGGGGTGACTCGCTTAAACAAAAAAAAAAGCAGCATCACTGCATGTCTGCAATGATCTGCTTCTTTTCTTGATCGGTCACGTAGTTACGGTGGTTGAATACATGATAGCCGTTTTTTCTTACTGTCGGGAGGATAGCCCGATACATTTTGGCGGCGCCTCCGACCGGTGTCCGTGAATAAATCGGATAATCAGGTAATGTCTTCATTGCCTTGTCGTAGTAGAATTCCGCATCAGAAGCCAAGTCTTCCCACATGCGGATGAACGCTTGATTGACCTTTTTCTCTTTCAAATCAAAAAACGAATAGCCATGAAGATCCATCACTTCTTGGGGTAAGTAAATGCGGTCAATTTCCATGTCCTCGCCAATGTCCCGCAGGATATTGGTGATTTGCATGGCGTAGCCGAGTTCAATCGCCCCTTGACGGAGAGCTCCCACTTTTCCTGGAGCGATTACAGGCAGAAGCATCAGACCAACGGTACTTGCGACATGATAACAATAGTCTAACAAATCTTCTTTTGTACGGATGGTGGTGGGGTACAGGTCCATACGCTGACCTTTAATCATGTCATAATAGGGTGCGGGATCGATGGAGAAGTGTCTGAAGACATCATCGAGCGCGAGCCAGGAAGGATCAGTTAGTTCGAGCTTCCCTTCCATAAATTGATCAAATTGCTGGGAAAAAGATTCTAGTTCTGCTTTTGGGTTTTGTCCTTCATCTACGATATCATCGACGCGACGGCAAAAGGCATAAATCGCCCAAACCGCTCTTTTCTGCTGTTTGGGCAGCATAGCGAATGCTTTCGAGAACGTTTTGGAATGCTTTTCGATTACTTTGCGACAATGATTGTATGCTTGGTTCAAGTCCGTCATCACTAAACACCTCGCTTGTAATTATGCCTTTCTTTGACCTCATATTGCAAATAATCTGCCAACAATTTTGCTCCTTGCATGACGATCGGTACGCCTCCGCCTGGATGAATGGAAGCTCCAACCGCATACACATTGCCTAGCGCATATGGCTGCAGTTGTGGGCGGAACACTCCTGATTGGAAAAGGGTCGGGGCTATTCCGAAACTTCCTCCTGCATATAAGCCTTCACGTTCAGCATCTTCCGGAGTCCGGACATGCATCCATTCTATATGTTTTCTTAAATCTGGGAATCCCCGTTCCTCCATGGCATCGATGACACGTTCGACCAAATGATCTTTTTCCTCCCAATCCACAGCTTCTCCTGTAGGAACAGGGATCAATGTATAGAGCACTCCTTTTCCTTCAGGTGCGAGTGAAGGATCCACTAAGGAAGGGTGGAAGGTGTAAAACGATGGATCATCCGGCAATTGTTTATCCACGAACACTTGCCTCATATGGCTGTCAAAGTCATGTGACATGAAGAACTGGTGGATAGAGTCGTTTTTATAGATGCGGTCAAGCCCCATATAGAGCAACAGACAACCTGAGGAAGGAGTGTATTTCCGTTGAAGTTGATTTTCAGCAGGCATGATTTTGTCCATCAACGGAAAATCCCCGTTCAAGATCAACTCATCGAAGGTGACCTTTTCTCCCCCTGCGGTTAAGGAGGTCGCTCTATCTTTCTTAGTTTCCACACGGTCTACAGAAGTTCCTTTGAAAATTTGAACTCCTCTTTTTTCCAACTCCTCCTCGATGATCTCAACAAGATGAGCATAGCCGCCTTTCATGTACCAGATGCCATGCTCATGTTCACTGTAAGACACGAGCGAGTACATGGCCGGTGATTGTTCCGGGTGGCCTCCGATGTACAAAGTTTGTAGCGTGTAAGCTTCTACGAGACGTTCATCGTCAAAGTAGCTGCGCATCATTTTCTTCACGTTTTGGTAAGCTTTTAACTTAATCAATGTTTTTATGTTTTTACGGGAGAAGAACGTTCGTTTGTCGACGAATGACTTTTCGAGAAACTGAGCTTTCCCTTGCAAAAATCGAGTGCGCATATCACTTAAAAACCGGTCAAAATGCCTTTCATTGCCCGGAAACTTCTCCTTCAGCTCTGCTTTTTGTTTTTCAGCATCGGAATATTTATTGAAGGTCGTGCCGTCAGGGAAATGGATATTATAAAGAGGATCGCATGGAATCAATGGAATACGGTCCCTTGAAATGCCTCCTTCTTCTAAAATACTGAGAAGCATTTCAGGCAGAAGGACGATGGTAGGCCCCTGGTCAATTTTGAACGCTTCATGCCGTTCGTAAGTCAGTCTCCCTCCGAGCACATCTTTCTTTTCATAGATGGAAACTTTCCTGTTCGGATCTTTGGATAAGAGCAGGGCCGTTACAAGCCCCCCGATACCTCCGCCTACGATTTTCGTCTTTTTCATATCGGCTGCACCTCCTCTTCCCTGATCCACCCTGTTGTGATCCGTGCCGATTCAAGAATGGTCGGCAATCCGCTTCCCGGATGGGTGCCCCCGCCGACGAGCCAGCAGTGATCAAGTTCCTGGAACCTGTTGTGCGGCCGGAAGTACATCATCTGGGAAAGCTGGTGCCCGAGACTGAACGTCGCGCCCTGATGCACGAAATGGTCGCTCTGCCACTGCTTCGGAGTAAGGACTTTCTCTTCGACGACGTGGCTGCGGATATCGGTAAATCCTGTTTTCTTCTCGATTTCGTCATAGATCAACGATTTGAATGTTTCCTGCTTGTCGTCCCAGTCGATTTCGGAATAATTGTTCGGGACGGGGGCTAAGATATAGACGGCTGAATGTCCCTCTGGTGCAAGCGTAGGATCGGTCACGCTTGCATTATGGATATAAATGGACGGCTCATCGGACAACACGAGGTCTTTTGTCATTTCATTCACATTCTTTTGATAATCCTCTGCAAAAAGAATGGTATGGTGTGGCATGTCATACCGTTTGTCGAGCCCTACATAGATCATGAATGTCGAGCATGAAAACTTTTTCTTTTCAAGCTTCTCTTTGGAATGCCGTCGCAGGACGCCGTCATCGACTAAGCGGGTCATCGCTTCAGCGAAGTCAGCATTGATGATGTATTCATCTGCCTTTACCGTCTCTCCAGAGTCAAGCACAAGGCCTGTGATTTCTTTGCCTGAGACGTTGATTTTCTGAACGCCTTCATTCAAATGAATCTTGCCCCCGTGCTCCTCCGTCACTTTAGCCATCGCTTTCGACAATTGATTGACTCCTCCGATCGGATGGAACACTCCCCACTCGTGTTCCATGTAAGAGAGGATAGAGAAGGCTCCCGGACATTCCCAAGGGGACATGCCTAAGTACTTCGCCTGAAACGTAAAAGCGATTTTGAGCCGCTCGTCTGTAAAGTAATCGGATAGAACGTCATAAACAGATTTCCCAAGGGATAGTTTCGGCAGTGCTTTCAGCGCCCTTTTACTCATATAGTCCGTCAGTTTGTTATGTTTCGTTTGCAAAAGAGGCATCAGCGCCTGCATTTTTTCCCTTGTATCATGCATGAAGTTTTCATATCCGGCCTCATTGCCCGGGAAATGCTCCGAAATGACATCAAGCATTTTTTCCCGTTCCCGGTACATCGGTACTCTTTTTCCGTCAAATTGAAGTTCATACATGGGGGAAAGTTCTTTCAAATCCATGTAATCATGAACATTTCTTCCTGACATTTCGAAGATCTCCTCCATGATTTGGGGCATACTCAAAAATGTCGGGCCGATATCGAATGTATAGTCCCCGAGCGAAAAATGACCGTTCCTTCCGCCCACATAGGATTGTTTTTCATAGACATGAACGTCATAGCCTTTAGCTGCTAGGATCATCGCTGAGGCTAAGCCACCAGGTCCCGCTCCGATTATGGCGATTCTCTTCATAACCATCCACCTTCTCTCCTGAACTTCTACTGTGCAATCATTATACAAAATATGTACAAAAGCAGCCATTGATCCATCTTCATCAATGTGCTCTGCCGTTTTTTCCATTTCTATATACTCATTTTTTACCCTTCCGGCGGATGTTATAACCCTCTACTTTAGTAAAGTACTACTTTCGCTTCTTGATCTTCAAATTCCTTCTTACGATTTAAGGTGGATCACACAAGGATAATTAAGGGAATCGAGGGGATAATATCGTCGAAGGAGGCATGGTTATGTATTCAAATCAAAGAATTTCCGGACCTTATTACCCTTCCCATTCGACCCACAACCCTCCTCACAACCAATACAGCAACGAACAGTTGAACCATTGGTGTGAGGAGCTGGATCAGTGTGAACATCACCAGGAGCAACAATCGGACAGCATGCACCAAAAAAGTAAAATCACAAAACTTTCGCCCCCTACTTTCATGATTTGATGAACGTGGGTAGATGACCATACACAGTCCCTCTCTCCTGCATAGGCTACGAATGTAACAACAGGAGGTGAGCTTATGTACGGAGGCTATCCTTACGGAGGAAGACGGTGCCACAGACCACGACGTTACGGCAATAACTTCGCCTTGATCGTCGTATTGTTCATCCTATTGATCATCGTAGGTGCAGCATTTTACTGCTAACACGGTTTGGTGCTTGAAAAAGGAACGATAAACACAGGACAAGGGACAGGAGGATGACCTTCCCTCTGACTTGTCCAGCGTCTTTTGGAAGAAGTAGAAGGAGACGCTGAGTGAGGGATGGGGGAAGAACATTCCTCTCCCCCTTTACAAGACTCATCTTTATTCTTTTTCCTAAAAAAGGACACAGCCTTCAATCGGCTGTGTCCTTTTTATTAATGGATGGATTTGTTTTCAAAGACTGTGATTAACTCCTCAGGCGGTAGCGGTTTACTGTAGAAATACCCTTGGATCTCATCACACTTTTCACTTTTTAGGAAGTCCCATTGTTCAGCGGTCTCTACCCCTTCGGCAATGACTTTCATATTTAATGAATGGGACATGTGAATGATCGATTTTACAATCGCTTGATTTTGCTCCTGATTTTCACTGATGAAAACTTTATCGATCTTCAATTTGCTTACAGGGAAGCGGCTCAAGTATTTGAGCGATGAATATCCGGTACCAAAGTCATCGATCGAGACGTGTACGCCCAGATTTCGCAGATCATTCAGCGTCTGGATGATGTACTCTTCATTCGTCATCGCCATGGATTCGGTAATTTCAAGTTCAAGATACATAGGATCAAGTCCGGTTTCTTCTAAGACCTGTTTCACCCGGCTGACGAGATCTTTTTGTAAAAACTGCAGGGCTGAAAGATTCACACCAACGATGACAGCTGGAAACCCTTCTTCCTGCCACTGCTTATTCTGACGACAAGCTTCCCGTATGACCCAATCGCCAATTTCAAAGATCTGGCCGTTTTTCTCTGCGACCGGTATGAAGGTCGCGGGGGAAATCCTCCCTTTTTCAGGATGGTTCCAGCGGATCAAAGCTTCGAGGCCGACAATTTCGCCTGTGTGAATGCTTTTTTGAGGTTGATAGTGCAACTCCAATTGATTTTCTTTCAATGCTTTACGAAGTTCAGAATCGATGGAAAGCATTTGTTCAAACTCTTCACTGATGGATGCATTATAGCAAAGGTAATCATTTCGCTGCTGTTCTTTAACGGTGTACATCGCGCTGTCGGCCTGCTTGATGAGATCGCCCGCTGTTTTTCCATGCTGGGGGTATAGACTGATGCCAATACTTACGGATGTGTACAGCTCGTACCCGTCAATGACGACAGGCTCACGAAAGGCTTCAATCAATTTCTGTGCCAGAGACTCTGCATCCTTCTGGTCATTGACTTGCCTTTGCAATACAAGGAACTCATCCCCACCCATCCGGGCCATGAACGTGTCTGCCCCCTGATGCTGTTTCAATCTTGACGCACAAGCTTTCAACAGTTCATCCCCGAATGAATATCCAAGGGTGTCATTGATCTGTTTGAAATAATCGAGGTCGATGAAGTGGACAGCGAGCCCCTCCTTTTCTTCGATGGCCTCTTTGACCATATCCATGAAATAATACCGGTTGGGAAGCTCCGTCAGCTCATCATAATAGGACATGAATTCAATTTTTCTCTCGTTATGTACACGTTCGGTAATGTCCCGAACGATGGCAACGCGTAAAATACGGCCTTCCTGCGGGTAAGGATGAGCGAGAACTTCGATATAAAAAGGGGTACCGTCTTTCTTGATCGCTTGCAACACATATGGCTGTTCGGGATAGCTTAGAAAAAGGCTGTGAAGCGTTTCATGCTCACCTTCTGCGGTGAGTGTGAACGCGTCCTGCTTCATGATTTCATCTTTTTTGTAACCGAATATGTGAGCGAGGGTTTCATCACAATCGATGATCTTCCCTTTTTCATGAATGACCATCCCCTCGGAAGGAACCGCCAATCGCTCCTCCATTTTTTTCTTGACTTCGACCGTTTGATCAAGCATGGGGACGGGTTGGAGAAAGATGGCGTACAAGGATCTATCGTGCTCCATCTGTCGGCACTGGACCTTGTACAAACAGCCACCTGACGGGGAAAGCTCTACCATTTTCGGTGCTTCTTCCTTCTTCAATTGATGAAAATCAAGGAGATCGAGGAGTGATTGGACATCTCCGTCGATCAACTCTCCCGATTTTTCATTAAACCGAAGCAGCCTGCCTTCTGCATCCACAAAAAGGAGGGCATCATTCATTTGTTGGTAAATCCATTCATCTATAGGTAATGCAAGCTTTCTCAAACGGTCCGACATTTGGTGTGCCCCCTAAAACAGCTTAGTTCTAACCAATAATGATTCTTTCTCTTGGATAATGATATTTCCCTTGGGCTTTATCATGTTTCTTGAAAGAGAATAAGAACGTCAATAATCCGATTCGTCCTAAGAACATGAGCAGCATAAGCACAACTTTTCCAAAGGAAGACAGGCCTGGAGTGATGCCGAGGGATAATCCGACGGTACCGAACGCAGAACAGACCTCAAAAACGAGTTCATTCAGTGTAAAAGGTTCAGTGATGGTCAGGGTGATGACGGCACTGAAGCAGACGAACAAAGCAACGATTGTAACGACCACCGCTTTATTCAAATCTTCTGGGTGGACTTCTCTTCTAAACAATCGAATGTTGTTCCCGCCTCTGGCAAAGGTCAATACGAAGATGACCACGAGGGCGAACGTCGTTGTCCGGATTCCGCCTCCAACACTACTCGGAGACGCTCCGATAAACATCAATGAAGACATGAACAGCTGGGTTTGTTCAGTGAATTGATTGATATCCATCGTGGAGAGTCCTCCACTCCTCGTTGTGACAGACTGGAACAAGGCATAAAAGAATATTTCATGCCAGGACTTGTCCATAAAGAAATGATTGCTCTCTAAAATGATGATCATGATTGTGCCCAATACGACCAAAGCGAAGAAAGTAAACGTCGTCAGCTTGGCGAATAATGAAAAGCGAATCGTTTTCTCCTCTTGATTTTGCATCAGGTATTGCTTGACCTCGATCAGAACCGGAAAGCCGATCGCTCCAGCGATGATAAGGATAATATTGATGAACTGGACAAAATAGTCGTCATGAAAAGGGATCAGTGATTGACCTGTGATATCGAACCCGCCGTTCGTCATGGCACTGATGGTACCGAAGAAGCCTTGTAAATAGGCTTCGCCTGGTTCATAGTATTGAAGAAAATAAGTGCCGAGAACAAGGAAACCGATCAATTCAATCATTAGTACCACAAGTACGATTTGTTTCACTAGCCGGACCATTCCGGCGAAGGATGTCTGGTTTTGATCCGTCATGATCAAACGTCGTTCTTTCAAACCGATTTTTTTGCCGAGCATCAACCAGATCAATGTCCCTAAGGTCATGACACCGATCCCTCCGAATTGAAGAACGATCGCCAGGATGAAATATCCAGTTGTGCTGAACGTTTCAGCCGTCGGCAGGGTGGTCAAACCTGTAACGCTGACCGCACTGACCGCTGTAAATAGTACATCGATGAATTCAACGTTGACCCCGTCCCGATGGGCTACAGGCAGGGCAATCAATATGGAAGATATGGTCACCGCGACCATATAGTATAATGCGATTAATTGGAATGGCGATAAGTCATTCAGCCATCGCAGGCTCTTTCTTCTCACCCACATATAGTAAAACTCCTTTGATGTTGCCAGGTCTAATGGATGTCTATCACCACTAATAGTATAGCAGGATATTCGACAAATTACTTACGTTTTTTAAAGAATGTAAGACATTTGAACTAATACACACGTCGGAGGCGTCTGAAAATCAGACGCCTCCAATCGTTTGCTTATGCTTTTGATTCCTGGCCACGTTTTTTGAATTCTTCTAAGAGGTCTTCTCCCTGATAGCCTTCGTCCATCAATTGCTTCAACACCCATTCCACTTGTTCCTGTTGACGATCGACAATCGTTCCCATAAAGATGACATTCATCCGGTCACCAATTATGTTGACATCAATCGGTTTCACAAGGAAAGTCGCTGGACGGTTGCTTTGTTTCGTAATCTTCACTTGGATGATGATTTCTTCTTCCTTTTCTTTCATCGTTTCAAAGAAATCGCGATAACTCTCATCTACGTAAACTTCAATAATCCAACGGCCGTGATCATCTTCCCTGTTGATGATCAAACCGTCTTCGAGCTTAATGCGTCTTTGAGTAATATCCTCGTGCTTTTCTTCCACGATATCCAGAGAAATCAGTTTAAAGGTTTTCATTCGAATGACCTCCGAGAATGATAATTACCTCTATTATAGAACACGGAGAGGACTGGAGCAAAGACTGATTTCGACCCTTTTTTTATCCTCCGATGTAAGACATTTCAATTTTGTTCTCTTTCATCGGCTTTCCTTTAGCTCTGTCGACCGAATACTGATCCGTTCGACCCGTCCATATCGCAAGCAGATAATCTGTGATCGCATCATCGCTCTCCCCTTCACGAAGCATGGTTTTCAAATCATACCCGGAAGAGGCGAAAAGACAAGTGTACAGGTTGCCGTCTGCGGACAAACGAGCCCTTGTGCAGCTTGAGCAAAAGGCTTCCGTCACGGAGGAAATCACTCCGATTTCTCCCGATCCATCCTCATAACTGTAGCGGGAAGCTACCTCTCCATAGTAATTCGGATCCTGTGCGACGAGCGGCATTTCTTGATCGATCTGTTCGATGATCCATTTTTTCGAAACGACCGCATCCATATTCCAGCCGTTATGGTTGCCGACTTCCATGAATTCAATGAAGCGGAGAGTGTCGCCTGTACCTTTAAAGTAACGCGCCATCGGAAGGATTTGGTCTTCATTCATTCCTTTTTTGACAACCATGTTGATTTTTATTTTCAAACCGGCTTCTCTGGCTGCTTCGATCCCTTTTAATACGGGTTTCGTTTTGATTCCTCGTCCATTCGTTTCCTGGAAAACGTGATCTTCAATCGCATCCAGGCTGATGTTCACACGGTCAAGCCCGGCATCCTTCAGTTTCTGGGCCTGTCTGACGAGAAAGACCGCATTCGTCGTAACGGCAATATCCTCGATGCCATCGATCTCTTTTAACCGGCGCACAAGGTCGGCAAGACCTTTCCTCATCAGCGGCTCGCCTCCGGTCAGACGAATTTTTTCCACTCCGAATTTAGCGAAGATTTCTGCAAGCCGCACGATTTCATCAAAACTCAGGAGTTCTTCCTTTGGTAAAAACGCATAGTCCGGACCGAAGATTTCTGCCGGCATACAGTATGTACATCGGAAATTACATTGATCGATCACAGATATTCTTAAATCTTTTATGGGACGACCGAGTTGATCAATGATGTGGGATTCGATAAGATCACCCCTCCTCAAAATATTTTTGTCCGCCTTGATCTTCTAAAAGAATGGCTTCTACAGCGTCTCCTTTTTCAAACCCTCTCGTTCCTCCAGGAAGCACAAGAAAGGCATCTGTATGAGCCAAGGATGTGACGACATTCGATTTGTCCATCCCTGCGGGTGACACCATCACCCTCCCTTCCTCGTAGTGAATTTTTCCACGTACGAACCGGGTGAATGGATTCGGTTTAGGGAAGTCCTCCCCGAGCGTGGCTTTGATGCGTGTATGGTAAGGTTTAAAGTTCCCAAGCAACCTTTGTATGATTGGATAGGTGAATAGTTCGAAACCGACGTAACAGGCAGACGGATTGCCGCTTAGTCCATAAAGAAGCTGACCGTCAAGCTCTGCGACGGTGGTTACACTCCCCGGACGCATCGCAACTTTATTAAAGAGCACTCGAGCTCCCAGTTTTTCATAAATGTCTGGCATCAGGTCATAATCACCAACCGATACGCCTCCTGTCGTAATCAGGAAATCGTAATCGTGCAAAGAGCGGGAAACCGCTTCGAAACAAGCGTCAAAGTCATCGACAAGTTTTCCTAAAAAGTGGCCTTCGGCTCCTGCGCGTTCAATTTGGGATAAGATCATGGGAGCATTGGAATTGCGGATTTTCCCCGGTTGAAGCGGTTCGTCCACATCCAGCAGCTCTGTTCCTGTTGCAAAAACGCCAATTTTCGGTTTCTGATATACCTTGACTTCCGGATATCCGAATGTTGCGAGCAGAGCTTTCACACCAGGGTTGATGCGGGTACCAGCTTCAACGAGCACGGTCCCCTCCTCTGTCTCTGAACCTTTCCCGATAATATTCTGATCCTGATCCATCGAACGCTTCAATGTCATATAAGAGGTGCCCTGGTCATCGTAGGTTTGGCAGATTTCAAACATTGCGACACAATCCGCACCAGCTGGGATCTCTGCCCCTGTCATGATTCGGACCGCTTCTCCTTTTTCTACCGGGTGACTGGCCAGCTGGCCGGCACCAATCGTCTCCGTTACACGAAAGTGACCCGGATTTTCCCGTGATAAATGCCTCGTATCCTCCGCACGCAGAGCAAATCCGTCGTAAGGAGATTTGTTGAAGGGAGGAACAGCGTGTGTGGCTATCATGTCCTCAGCTAAACGACGGCGATCGCTATTCTCAAGAGGAACGGTTTCAACCCTTCCTTCTTTTTTATCCATCATGACCCTGTCGACAGCTTCACTGACAGGGAGTGGTTTTCTATGTAAGTTCATTTTCGATCCTTCCTTTAATCACGTCTTCCTTTGAACATATAGGAATATTCATATTTTTTCAAAGATTGTCTATGCAGGATTATGTTCTTTTCCCCAAACGCTCCGAAAATAAACGCGAATCCTGCTGATGTTTGGATATAAAAAAAGCCCGAAGCAACAGCTCCGGGCTTGGTCTCATTTAGATAGGATCGTACACATTGACAACGTGGTTGATTGCTGTCTCGTCCTGTTTCTTGCTACGTCTTTCTTCTTTACGCGCATGTTTTTTCTCATTACGCTTCGTTATTTTTTTGTTTCCAGATGCCATTTCACTCACTCCCCTCTTTCCTATTGTCCCAAGGAAAGGAGGATTTTATGACAAAACCTCTGCCTGTTAAGCAGAGGTTTTATCATTTATATAAATGTATATTTGCTTTTTACATCATTGATTTTCTGTTCGATCTGCCGGCTGCGTCGTTTCGATTTCTCGACAGAGGCGACATCCGCACGTTCAATAATGATGGTAAAAAGAATCATATGGATTCTCATGTATTTTCCTCCTCTTTGTACTGAGGCTAAGCGGTATCCTTCTCAACATTCAACCAGTTCATAAAAGCCATTCTTAGCAATTCTCCCATTTTCATCATCTCCTTAAAATTTGTCGGTGTTACATGTAACGGCTGAATGCAGATTTCCGGTCAAGCCACTGGTCTTTGGCTGTCGGTCGGTATCCTGGTAAAGGCTGATAACTTTTCTTGTTTTTCGCAACGGTAATCGTAAAAATTAAAAATTGAATCGTCATGACAATCCCCCTTTCCGAAGTGTAATATTTATATCTAAAGAGTAATTTTACTCTTAGATAGCATAAGAAAAAGCCGCAGGGCATACTGCGGCTTTTTGAAGAAATCTCTCCAATAAAAAAGCCACAGGAATACATTATGCATCTCCTGCGGCTCCTATGAATGCTTTTTATGAATAGTCGTAGATCTCAGTATTGGACCTCCGCGCAGGTCGATGATATGAAGTTGGTTTGGTTTTGTGTCATCCAGTTTTTCATGTTTTTTCGACCTCGCTTCCTGAGAAATTTTTCTTACACTGGAAATTATATAGGACGTTTTACGGAAAGTAAAGCCCATTCCCAAAATATTCTTGACTTTTTTAGAAGGGCAGAAAATTCTGCCCTGTCACGCCCCTGCTCTGATCCATTGTATGAAAGGACAGCGAGAGTTATGCCAGCTCATCATCATCTTCTAAAAATTCTTCGATTTTCAAATCCAATTCGTGCAAGCGTTTCAAGGCTTCGCTTCTGTCCATTTGTTTGTAATGATGCAGCCCCATCGGCTGCTCATCCTTTTCATCGGCTTTTGCAACCACATCTTGAAGCGCGGTTCTTTTTTCTTCCAAGCCAAAAGGCAGATAACTGTCCGTGTGGAGAAGAACAGCTACAGACACCTCTTTCGCTACAAGACGGTCTTCGCCGAGCCGGATCAGGAGCTTATGCGCCCGTTCTGCTCCTTTGATTGCATGAATGTCGGACTTTCGGTATTCATCATAATCCCATTTGCCATCGCGGTACCATTCATAATGTCCCATGTCATGAAGTAAAGCTGATTTGGTAGCAAGATCAGGGTCCACTCCCTTTTTCACAGCCATATCAAATGCGTATCCTGCAACGGTGACCGCGTGGTTGATGCCTGAGCGCTGCAAGTACTTTTGAGTAATGCGGTGTTTGAACACATCGACGAGTGTCACTCTTTTCATACGATCACCTCCGATTTTTAAAAAAGATCATACCATGATTACCCTTTTAGAACAAGATTCCACTTATAAGGATGGTCGCTTTAGGAGAGATTGATGGTGAAGGGATACTAAGTGAGGAGTTTATAGCTCAACCCTTTATTTCACATCCATAGGGAGGTTTACCCTATAATAGAAAAAGGAAACGATACCGGGGAGGAATAACCATGACAAAACAGAAAGAAACGGTACTCATCACAGGCGTTGCCAAGGGCATTGGACGTGGATTAGCTACAGCTTATGCAGAGGAAGGGTACCGCGTGATTGGCTGTGATGTGAATGAAGAAAAAGGCCAGAAAACGATGGAAAATGTGGATGGGCTGTTTTTGCGGTGTGATGTGAGTGATCCAAAGCAGGTCAAAACCCTTTTTCAAAACATCAAAGAACCTTTTTCCATATTGATCAACAATGCTGGCGTGAGCGAGTTTAAATCAATGTTCGAGTTGGATGTTAATGAATGGGACCGTGTGCTGAATACGAACCTGCGCAGCTGTTTTCTTTTTGCTAAATATGCAGCGGAACGGTGGAAGCAGGAGGAGACTTCAGGACGGATTGTGAATATCGCGTCCACGAGGGCATTCATGTCTGAGCCTGACTCGGAAGCATATGCCGCAAGTAAAGGAGGTATTTTTGCACTGACCCATGCGATGGCCGCTTCTTTATCTCCCTACAACATTCGGGTGAACAGCATCAGCCCAGGATGGATTCATACCGGAAATCCGAATGAATTGAGAGAGAAGGACCATCATCAGCATTTGTCCAATCGTGCAGGCACAGTGAGGGACGTTGCCAAAGCTTGTTTTTATTTGACGGATGTAGAGAATGGTTTTGTGAATGGAGAAAATCTGACTTTGGATGGCGGTATGACTCGAAAGATGATTTATGAACACTGAAAATGGCGAAATGTTTAGTACAAGTTTTGTACGGGTAGTGATATAGCAACAAAACATTACGGAGGTGACGACAGTGAATCAACTGTCTTCTTACCAAATCACATTGAACCGCCCGTTAAAAACCAACCAGATCATGAAAGTGTACAAAACGATTTCGAAAAATGGGTGTGACTTATACTTACATCAAAATCAGCTGATCGCTGATGCTGGGCACCTTCCGAAATTATTATCATTTTTCCTATTTATGAACAAAGAAGAGTCGTTCGTCATGATTATCGATGGCGAGTGTGTCGATGATGTTTATGATGAAATTAAAGGCGAATGGCAGGACCATATTGCTGAAAGTACGTGTCGCAGAAAATACAATGAGGATATGGTGGAAAACGAAACTTCTATCCTGGTATAACTTTTGTACAATTATTATGGAATAATCTGTAGTATGTAAATGTCGAATTATTAAGATTCTTCTTCCCAGCGAAGGAGTGACCACCCTAGTCTTCATGCCAATCTCAGACTCCTTCGCCAATTTTTTACATAAGACGAAAACCCGCTCCTTTTACAAGGAAGCGGGTTTCTTTTGCGCATACGTCTGTTCTTTTTTATAGAAATTCAATCGGAACTGTAGGAACCCTAAACTGATGATAAGTGCGAAAGCAAGGAAAATGTTGCTGTAAACCGCCGTCGTACCTTCAAAACCAAACCAGTTGAACGGCTGGTTCGGATTGAATACATCAAGCGCTTTTCCGATCAAAGCCCCACTTAGCGCACCGGATACGAAGTTGAGCAGGTTGAACACGCCCATGCCTACTCCGGTTTCATTTTTGTGTAAAATGTTCGCAAGGATGTCAGCGGATGATGCCTGCACGAGCGGGAAGCTCATGTAGGAAATGATAATCGCTGCACTTACGATATACGGATGAGCTCCAACGAGTGTAGATAACACGATAAATCCGGTCCCAAGCAATCCTAGAGCCATATAGAGAACGAACGTGTTCCCCTTAGAATCAACGAGGTTCCCACCCTTTTGACCCATCAAGGCTGCACTTAAGGCACCAGGAAAAAGGACGAGGCCAATCATCATCGTTCCAAGTCCATAGGCATCACGGAACATGATGGGCAGCATGAACATCATACCGAACAAACAAACGACGCCTAGAAAACTCGTAATGATAGTCGCTCTGTACTGATTGCTTTTGAATAGATGAGCTGGTATGAACGGTTCGTCAATCGCCTTCATCCGCCATAAATTCAAAACAAAGAATAGAACCGTAAATAGGAATAACCATGTAATTCCCAGAGTAATACCAAGCATGAGCGTGGAAATGACCCCAGCGATCAACGCGGCACCGACATAATCGATGTACCCTTTTTTCGATTCTTCCTGAGGCAGGTTTTTACGTAAGAATGGCAAGGTAATGATAATCATCGCAGACGTTAAGAACAAATAACGCCAATCGAGAAAACCTGCAATGAATCCACCGGCAATCGGACCGACACCTGAAGCGAACGCCATCACAGAGGAAACGATGCCGAGTACTTTCCCCCGTTCATTCGGAAAATAACGGATCGGTGCCAGGAAAACGAGCGCCGGTATCATGGCCCCACCGACAGCCTGGATGACCCTGGCTAAAAGCACCATCCCATAGTTTTGAGCGAAAAAGCCGAACAAGGATCCGGCACAAAAAATACTGAGGCCGAACGTAATCAACGTTCGATACGGATAAAAGTCGGCCAATTTCCCGTATGTGAGAGCTCCGACAGCATAGACCATTATATATCCGGTCATGACCCAGCTGACTTCCGATGGCATCAATTGATAGGTTTTTGCTATATCGGGAACGGCGATGTTGAACATCGTTCCATTCATCACTGACATCATCATAACCGCGCAAAGGGAGATCAATAATCCCTTTGGGTTACGTACTTGTTGTTCTTCCTTCATGTTTTGATCTCCCTCCTATTATTTCGTTACCCGAAATGATTCTACAGGACATCTTTAAATAAAGCAACGGTCAAACGTCGGAAATGAAAATTTTACTTAGTCTTCATATTTATTTGTTATAAGCTTCGAGTTGGAAGAATGGTTTCGATACTTTTGTTACGTGGAGGGGCTGCGGGGAATAGCTCGAGGAGGCTCATCACTCGCCCACGGAAAGCGAACCTTTTCCCGGAGCCCTATACTTCAACAAAAGCCTCGTTATCGAATTTCCACAATCCGGCCAGATTGTTCAACATAACCATACTGTACAAATTTAAATGGACGGAAAATTCAGATATAATGGAGGAGAGACTTCAAAAAGGAGTGGTTGGATGTACGATGTAGCGATTATCGGTGCCGGACCTGCTGGTGCCAGTGCCGGTCTTTTCACAGCAAAGGCCGGAAAGAAAACGATTCTTTTTGATAACGGAAAAAGCATTACAGCGAAAGCCTGGGTTGAAAATCACTACGGCGTCGATCCGATCGAAGGCCCGAAATTATTAGAACAGGGACAGAAACAGGCGCAGAAATTCGGAGCAGCAATCATTCAGGATGATGTGGTTTCCATTGAGGAAAAAGAACAGCTCTATGTCATCCATACCGCAGAGGGCAGTTATGAAGCCTCCCACGTCATTTTTGCGACCGGTATGTCGGTGAAAGCTGCCGAATCGTTTGGTCTTGATGTTGTTGAAGGAACTGAACCGCGCGTGGCAAAAATTATTGAAACCGACAAACACGGACGTACGTCCAAACCGAAAGTTTGGGCCGCAGGGACCGTTGCGGGTGTGAGTGTCCATACGAGTGTGACATCAGGTGATGGAGCAAAAGTCGCCATCAACGTCATTAGTGAGTTGAATGGCAAGCGCTATGTGGACCATGACGTGATGAGTAAATAAATACGTAACAAAACAAGCCCCTGACCTTTAGAGACCAGGGGCTTGCTTTATGATTTTTTATCGTCCGGCGGGTTGAACCGTCCTACACCCAGCTCCCTACCTTCTTTGTAGATCGCCTTCACAAAACTGATGACCATCATCAACATGATGATCGAAAATGGCAAAGCTGCGATAATCATCGTATTTTGCAGCGCCTGCAATCCTCCTGTATAAAGAAGAGCCAAGGCGGTTGCAGACAACAATCCACCCCATGTCAGCTTGATGGATGTTCCCGGTGTTTCAGAACCACCTGTCGTCATCATCCCGAGGACAAAAGTTCCTGAGTCTGCGGAGGTGATGAAGAACGTAGCGATCAGTGTCATCGCAACAATCGAAGCCAGCCACCCGAGCGGTACATTCGAGAACACCCCGAACAACGATTCTTCTGTAGCCAGCGACGAAATCGTATCAATGGCATTGTGCTCCAGTTGAATAGCGGTACCACCGAAGGTCGCAAACCATAAGAAACCGATGATGGATGGGATCACAAGGACAGTGAAAACAAACTCACGAATACTACGTCCCCTTGAAACACGGGCAATAAACACACCGACAAAAGGTGACCACGCAATCCACCAGGCCCAGTAAAAGATCGTCCACGCATTGATCCATTCACGTGTTTCCTGGTTAAGAGGAGCAATCCGAAAGCTCATGGTAGGCAAGTATTGAAAATAGGCCCCAATGGAACTGGTGAAGATGTTCAAGATGAACATCGTCGGTCCCACTATGAAGACGAGAAGAAAAAGGAGCCCGGCAAGCGCCATGTTCGCATTACTGAGGATCTTGATTCCTTTTCCTAAACCCGTCCAGGCGGAAATCATGAACAAAACGGTGACAATCGCGACGATAATGAATTGAACGAAAATGCCGGTCGGAATATCAAAAAGATAGGATAGCCCTCCATTGATCTGCACGGCTCCAAACCCAAGAGTCGTCGCCACCCCGATGACAGTCGCGATGACAGCAAGGATATCAATGACTTTTCCAACCACTCCTTCTGCTGCCTTTTCACCGATCAACGGTTTTAATGTGGCACTAATAAGCCCCGCGTGACCGTGACGGAAATTGAAATAAGCGAGCACAAGCGCAACAATCCCGTATATGGCCCAGGCGTGAATGCCCCAATGGAAA
Organism: Halobacillus faecis; assembly: GCF_007991335.1. Taxonomy (GTDB): domain Bacteria; phylum Bacillota; class Bacilli; order Bacillales; family Halobacillaceae; genus Halobacillus; species Halobacillus faecis. The sequence goes on from NZ_BJYD01000005.1 coordinate 66,146, forward strand.
AAGGTGAACCGCATGGCATCTTTGATCGCCTGATCGGTCCCGGTCTCGCCCGTCGGTGAACTGATGGCATAGTGACTGATCGGTTCCGCTGTTCCCCAGAACACGATCCCGATTCCCATGCCGGCACTGAAAAGCATCGCAATCCAGGTCGGACGTGAAAATTCGGGTTTCTCCCCCTTTTTCCCTAATTTGATCCGCCCAAGCGGTGTGAAAAGGAATGTGAGACAAACAAGCACAAAAAGTGTGACGACGATCAAGTAATACCAGCCCAATTTGTTGGCGATGAAGCTTTTGACGTTCGTAGTCATCTGTTCCAAACCATCCGGCCAGACGACCCCAATGATGACAAGGACAAGCATGATTCCAGCTGAAACCTTAAAAACCGTATTGAATTTTTTCATCAGCAAGCGATCCCTTCCAAAAAAGATTGTTAGAGATAGTATCTTTCCACATGCTTTTCCTATTCTTTTTGAGGAAAACTGAAAAATAAGAAAGTTGCTTTCCATTCCGATACCTGTCAGACTTGAATAGTCAAAGACACGAGATTATCCGTAGAAACGGATCGCTTTTATAGAAGAAAAAATTACGGAGGTGAGACGATGATCGAAGTACGTACGTCCACACTTGAAAACGAAGAATTGAACCGCGGCATTTTCGCAAAAAGGGACATTGCCAAAAATGAGCTCATCCACCAGGCTCCTGTCATCCCTTATCCAAATGAAGAACACGTCCACATTGAAAAAACCCGCCTCGCTGATTATGCGTTTGAGTACGGCGAAAACCACACGGCCTTTGTGCTCGGTTATGGAATGATGTTCAACCACTCCTACGAGCCGAACGCCAACTATGTCATCAATTTCGAGACACACACGTTTGACTTTTATGCCTACAAAGATATCAAAGCGGATGAAGAAGTGTACATCAACTACAATGGTTTTGTTGATGAGCAGGAACTTCTTTGGTTCGACAAGGACGAAGAAGAATCTTAAATTGAACATTAATAAACGGTCGTGACATTCGTCACGACCGTTTTTATTAGCGAGGGCGGCGCTCCTGGATATCGATAGAGATTTCAAAGATGTTGATCATTCCGGTCATCTCCTTTGTTTTCTTGTTACTTTAAGTATAGAGCGCTTTCCATTTCTTTCTAACGGCCGTTGGAGTGATATCCCTTCATCCTCTGGACCGAAAAAGGACGGAGGGGAAAGGACTGAGCCGCTTCCGCCTTATTTGCTTATTGGGGTGCGTGAGATAGGATGATTATAAATCCGGCAAAGTCGCTAATATATCTGCCAAACCTGCTAATATAACTCTAAAAGCCGCTAAAAAAACAGCTAAACCTGCTAATATATCCCCCAACCCTCCACTCTACGGGGAACCTTGATCACTAAAAAAAACGCCCGCGACCTCTCAGTCACGAGCGTTTCATTCTATATATTCAGCGAGGGCGGCGGTCCTGGATATCGGTAGAGATTTCAAAGATGTTGATCATTCCGGTCAACTCCTTCGTTTTGTTGGTACTTTAAGTATAGACCGCCTCGCTTTTCTTTCTAACAGCCGTTGGAGTGATTTTCTTTCATCCTTCAGACTGAAAAAAGACGGAAGCCAACCGCCCGGGTGGCTTCCGTCTAACGTCTGAGGTTCAATCAAACCATCCTTTGTTTCGGAACCAGATGAACATGGCAATCGCGACAGCAATCATGACTCCCCAGACGACAAAATAACCGTACTCTGTCTGCAGCTCAGGCATGTTGGCAAAGTTCATGCCATACACACCAACGATGAATGTCAGTGGCATGAAGATGACGCTGATGACGGTAAGGATCTGCATCGTCCGGTTCGTTTCGTGGGAGTTCAAGGACAAATAGCTGTCCCGGATGTCCTGGGTCATTTCCCTGTTCGATGCAACCATGTCGGCCACTTTGATCAAGTGGTCATGGATATCTGCAAAGTATTCCCGTCGATCAAACACCCCATCCAAGTGCCTTGTGTTCAAAATACGGTAGAGCAGATCTCTCATCGGGTGAATCGTCTGCCTCAACGTCAGCAGTTCACTGCGTCGATCAAACAATTCCTCAAGCAGCCTTTCCATCGACAAATCTTTCGTGTTGTCTTCAATTTCATTGATGTGGTCTTCAATTTTATAAATGATTGGAAAATAATGGTCGACGACCTTATCCAGAATCTGATGAAAGACATAATACTCATCGACATCCTCATGCTGCTTGTTACCCTTGACGATCCTTTTCGCTTGTTCCAGCGGTTCATTCTTCTCTTTGTGAAAAGTAACGATGGAACAATGACCGAGAAAAACGTTGATTTCCTCCCGCTCCAGCGTCTGTGGATTTATGGAGTGGACAACGATGAAGCTGTGATCATCATAATAATCCAGCTTCGGACGCTGCAGTCCGTGCAAACAGTCCTCAACCGCCAAAGGGTGGAACTCGAACGTTTTTTCTAAAAGCGTTACTTCCCCCTCGGACGGTTGATTGAAGTCGACCCAATACCAGTCCCAGTCCCCACTGGAAAGTTCTTCGATAGAGAGATTGTCATGCAACCCAGACTCCCTACTATAAGCTAAAACCTCAATCATGCGTTTCACCTACCTATGTACGTCTTATTCTTTCTTTTATAACCGTAAACGAAATAATTCAAACAACCATTCTCACTTATGGTACGATGGAAGAAAAGACGGAACGGAGGCATGCGGATGCTGCAACGATTGAAAAGTGATGAACAATTAAAAGGACAACGGGTAACCTTACGGGCGATCACTGAGAATGATATTCCCGTCTTGTACCAGTTGATCTACAATGGCGACCAACCGGAATGGAAAAAATGGGATGCGCCCTATTATCCGCTCGAGCCTCATACGCTTGAAAGCTATCGCAGCCACGAAAAAGCCCGCATCAACAGACTCGGCCCGAACGAACCCGATTCACGACTCATCATCGAAGTAGACGGCAAGACCGTCGGTACAGTCACCTACTATTGGGAGCACAAGCCATCTCTATGGCTCGAAGTCGGCATCGGCATCTATGATCCCGACTATTGGAACGGTGGGTATGGCTCTGAAGCCCTGGAGCTTTGGGTCGACTACCTTTTCAGCACGCTTCCTCTTGCGCGCGTAGGTCTTACGACATGGTCCAAAAATGAACGCATGATGCGAGTTGGTGAAAAGCTCGGCATGAAAGTCGAAGGTCGCTTAAGGAAGTGCCGCATTTATGAGGGGCGGTTTTATGATTCGATTCGTATGGGTGTGCTTAGAGAAGAATGGATGAAACGGGCATAGAAAAAAGCTTGGCTAAGCAGCCAAGCTTTTTCTTTTTCCTATCCTTCTAAATGACTTGTCCTGTATTCCCTTTCACTTCGTAATACCTCATCCCTCTCGGAACACCACGAATCAGGAATTCCCTCTGCAGGACAAGTTCACGGACTCGGTACTCAAAAAAGCTGTCCCCCACGACTTGTGACGAGTGCCCCAGTACTTCCCCAATTAATCGGGCTGCTTTTATGTAATCTCCGCTTTCTCCCTGCAACCTTTTTAATGATTGGATGAGAGCCGCATCAAAATAGTCTTCAGACTTCGATTGGATGCCTTCCACCCACACTCGGAGATTCGCATTTTCCTCGGATAAAGCGTGCCATTCGTCCCGATAGGATTTCTTGATCTGTCCGGACACGGGGAACCTAAAGGAACGCTCCAACAAAACCGCAAAACGATCGGGAGAGAGTTCCCCTGTGTGAAGCGGAAAATCTAAAACATCCGTTACTTGAACCACATCGATTTCGTTGGGTTTATTTTTCAAAAGGTGCATCACAAAACGAATTCCGGTCTGTTCATGGGCATTGTTACCGGCCCAGATTGTAACCGGCACCCCAGTTGGAATGGACCTTAAGTCTTCAATGGTCTTCAGGGAATCTTCTCCCATGTGCATCCACTCTTCATCATCTATGACAAGATGATAGAACAGCCATTCCTTCCGCTTTTCGATGCCTTCCATTTTATCCAAATCCTGAATGGGCCCGATGGAAAACATAGGAGAAAGAGCTATGACTTCTTCCCTCGACTCTTTTTGGTTCAAAGCAAGTTGCAAAGAGCCTTTCGTAGATTCACTAAAGACGATATGTACGTGCTCTACCCCGTTCCCTTCCTCCCCTTGGAACGGGGTCAGACGATCATCACACTCTCGTTCTGTTCTTTCATTCATTTCTTTTATCCGATCGAACCATTCTTTCTCTGAAATCTTCCCCATTTCTAAATAAGAGAAGAGCGTCCACTGATGAAGCAGGATGGTACGCATCTCGTCTTCCTTCAATCGTTCAAGTTTTCTTTTCATGGATCGTTCCATTTCCTACCTCCTTTAATAAGGAATAAACGTAAATACGATTCAACAGGCTTAATGGTTTCATTTTATAAAAAACGGACACCCGCATAGGTGTCCGCTTAACTCAGTGATACACTGCTCATAAGACCTAGGTACAAGCACCATACAACCATGGCACTGACGAAAAAAGTTCCTGACAGCGAATTGCGCTTGACCATCACTGCGGTAAACAGCAGAAAAATGAAGGCTAAGACTAAAGAAGCGATACTGATCAAATTTGGAGCAAGGGTCAATGGGCCGAGCCCGTCAACCGTTGTGAATAGACGGAAAAGGACAGAAGGTTCCTGTTGCTCCAGTGTTTGTGCAATATTATGCGGCGTTTCTTGTTCAGTCATGTATCCTGTAATCGTATAGATGAAAACGACGAGAAGACTTTCCGCTTTCCACCAGCGCTTGGGTGAGAAACCGGCATCCTCCGCTACTAAGCGCTTAATGAGAAAACCATTGACGAAAGCAAACAGCAGGAGAACGATAAACAGAAGATGTTTGACTAACAACGCCTGACCATAGGAGAGCATCCATGAACCTACGATACTCTCTGATAATAATAAACTCATAGCTACTCCAGTCAGGATCACCCAAACGATACAGCCGATAGCTACCTTCGTAAACCAGCCCACAAAGGATTCCCAATGGTGCTCCCAATCAGAAAAAAAGCTGACAACCAGCAATATTCCAGACCATGCGCCTACAGCGATAAAATGAATGGTATGAAAGAGAGCCCCTTGAAAAGAATTTGTGTTCGCGGAATGCCCCGTCATACTTTGGGTGAGAATCATACCCACGATGATTAGTAAACTGAATGAATAGACGATCTTTGGCCTTTTAACTGTGTTCAGCAACACCATATGAAGACCAGACAGGGAAAATAAAAGAATCCATGACTGTCCTCCCTTCAACTGGGTAAGCACGTGAATGAGACTCGACAAAAAGCTGCCATCGCGATAACCCTGAAGCATAACCGAGAGCTCTATGATGGGAAATAAAGCGAAAACAGGTACAACCAGAGTGATGACAGTCCATGTCTTTCTTCGATGAGCAAGCTTTTCATCGGAAAAGGACAGGAGGCTTGCTCCGATCAGAATGGAGAGACAAGCATAGAGGCCTCCATTCGTTAACGCATGAATCATGATTTTTTCTTGATCCCTAGAAATACAAGGACAGCCGTACTCAAAATCCCGAATCCAAGTACCGGTACAATCCAGACCATCGATTCATTCCCCTGGTTGGACGCTGCCACTTGGTCACTCTCAGATGCTTCTCCGTTCGCATTTTCATCTTCACCTGAAGTCGTTGCTGGTTCTTCTGTTTCGGTGTCCTTTTCAGGTACAGCTGACTCCTCGTTCACCGCATAGGTAAAAGGCAGCTGATTTTCCATAACGTGTCCGTCTTCCCCGATGATGCTGTAGAAGACCTCGATCTCCCCACCATCGACTTCATCAGGAATGCTGAATTCAATCACATTTTCAGGGGAATGGGTATAGCTCTTTATGTCGAACTCCTGTCCATCTTCACCTGTAACCGTCAGGGCAGTAGGCTCCTGGACTTTTGAGTCAAAGGTCAGTGTGACACCAGGGTCTTCAGAGGTTAACGCCTCTCCTGATGTAGGTTCTGAGCTTTCAAGATGTGTATGTGCCCCTACCGTCATTGGCAGTGCAAGTACAATAAGTAAACAAAACATAGAGATATATTTCATGGTCCTACTCCTTTTTCTCTTTTATAAAGACTACGAATGTAAAGGAGCGATGGTTCACTCCTTCTCTCATTTAATCAGAGCAAAGGTAGGAATACCAGAGGAAAACATGGACAATTTGGTGAACAAAAACCTCCGCTCATGAAGGGAACATGAACCAAGACTTTGTCGAGATTCCTTCCATCGAGGGTTTATTGAATGGTGTTTTTCTTACCTCTATCAAATATATAGATACCACCACTGACCCTCTTTATCGTCTTATCAGAAACAAGGACAGATCCGCCGTCTTTCATAGCGAGGATTTGTAATCCGTCTCTTCTTGTGACTATATCGATTTCCCTTTTATTCTCAGGTTTGTAGTGACACCAGATCCTGTAGCCCTCCACAAGGTTCAAAACTCCTCCTGAAGGGGCCTCTCCGAACAGCATCGCACCTGCACTCTGACCGAAAACGACGCCGCCTTGTTTGTAATACTCCAGGAGAATACGATCGAATCCACTCTCACCCATCAACCTTCTCAGCTTGAAGGAACAACCTCCGCTGATATAGACCCCCGAGTATGTTTGAATTTCCTCTAGTGAACGATTGTTAATTTCCGTCCACATTTTAAACTTAGACATACCGAACGGCTTAAGACAATTTTTTATGTAACGGAAGCTCTCTTCATGAGGCCTCTGTTCAGGGTCCCCTGCGACCGGGATATAAAGGAGAGGCTTTCTTTGGTCAAGCCTCTCTACGAACGCTTCATGAGCTTTCCCGTTCTGCTCTGCACTTCCGCCACCTGAAAGAATTAATGCTCCCATTCCACCTCACCTTTCTTTTTATGGAACATGTACAAAAGAACAACAGCCCAACCACTCGAACTCCCCCGATGGAATGAGCGGGGAAAATAAGAAAACCTACAAGAAAGAACACCATAGCCCATCGTACGTCATTCATGAACATTCTCTTTTATGAAATGTAACGACTCCGCTCAAGAAAGAAATACAGAAAGCAACGACATAATGCACGAAGATCCGCATGGTTGAATTCACTCACTTTTTACCAATTATTTCAAAAGTTCATGGAATACTCAATTCTTTTTATCCACATGCCGACGTGTTCCATGATACGATACGGTTAATGATGGATAGCAAAAAGGAGCCCGATCCCCATGTACAAAATTCTTACAGGAATCTTCTTATTAACTAGTCTCGTATTCGCATATCTTTGGTTCGATACAACCAAGTCCTCAGAGATTGACACGTTCACAAGAGATGCCGCCACTTCTGCAGTATCTGAACTTCCTTTTCGTATTGAAGACGTCACACTATCTTTTGAGTCGTTTCATAGCGAGGAAGATGAAAAAGCAAAGTTCTACGCAGAGACATTGCTTACCCGTAGCCTCCAGCAACTGACCGGAAATCAAAGACTATTGAATGCTGCTGAACGATCCAGTGAATTGGAAAAAGGATATTTCCGTGATTACTCGAATGAGTTATTCAAGCTTCGATCGGTGATTACTACGGAGTCATTTGAAGAGGAGGATTCAGACAAGGCAGAGGAGATCACGGCTGCTCTAAAGCAGCTCCACACCGATGTCCAGTACATCGTGGACAAAGATTCTTTTACGGTTTCTGATAAAGAAAAAATGCAGGCCTTGACCGAAACGATCCACTCATTTAATGAAGAGTTTTTATCATAGAGTATCCAAAATAGGCTTTAGACGATAAGACAGGTGTGTGAAAAACTTGCTTTCGATACTTTTGTATAAGCGGGTCGGGGCTGTGCGGGGAAAAACTACTTTCCCAATTACTATATATCATGTAAACATACCCCAACATAGTCTTCCATAATAAGGAGCTTATCTAGAAAAGAATAGACCATATAAAAAAGCGAACGCCTCACAAGGAGGCGTTCGCTTTTTTTCTTATCCGAAATATGTGTTCAATGGAGGTACGATTTGCTTCTTACGAGAGACAACACCTTTCAAAACAGCCTGATTGCCATCAAGCTCTGTTTCGAAAGCTTTTGCTACTGCTTCTGTTTCGTTACCAACCGCAACGACTGTAGAGTCGCTCTCCAGAATGTCAGTAACGACTAGTAAGAACAAGTCCAATCCTTTTTCAGAAACGTTCTTTTCAATCGCTGCTTCAAGCTCACTCTTACGGGAAAGCACATCATCTGTATCAACCGTGTTCACTTGAGCGATCTCTACTTTTTTATCTCCCATGTCGAACTCTTTTGCATCCAGGGTGATCAATTCTTCAGCTGTCTTGTCACTGATATCTGCGCCCGCTTTTAACATCTTCAGGCCGTATTCTTCAGCATCTACACCAGCGATCGCTGCAAGTTCTTCCGCTGCTTTACGATCTTCGTCTGTGCATGTCGGTGATTTGAACAGCAGGGAATCGGAAATGATTGCAGAAAGCATCAGTCCTGCCATTGGCTGCGATACTTGCTGTCCTTTTTCCTTATACAACTTGTTCAAAATTGTTGCCGTACATCCGACAGGCTCGGCACGATAGTAAAGAGGTCCTTTTGTTTCAAAGTTTGCAATACGGTGGTGATCGATGACCTCTAGCACCTGTACCTCATCAATATCGTCAGCACTTTGCTGGCGCTCGTTATGGTCGACAAGGATGACCTGCTCGACTTCATCAGATACACGCTCAACAAGACGCGGCGCATCGACATTGAACTGATCCAATGCAAATTGAGTTTCTCCATTTACTTCCCCGAGACGAACCGCTTCTACCTCTTCGCCAAGGGCTTTTTTCAACTCAGCATACACGAGTGCTGAAGTAATCGTATCCGTATCGGGGCTCTTGTGCCCGAAAATGAATGTTTTGCTCACAAAAATCTTCCTTTCTTTATCAAGGGTATGTAGGATGCCTTGTCCGTCTCGATTATAAAATAGATTGCAGCCATAGTCCATCTTCTCCTACCATTCCCCTTAATATGGAAAAGAAACTATTCTTTTTCAAATCCTTTGATTATGAAATAACCACACAGAACCTGAATGACCGAGCTCACTGAGGGGTTGGTGATCAGTAGATTAGGAAAGAGTGAATCGACAGGGATGACATAGGGAACCAGTATCATATATAAAGTAGGGAAAAGAAAAAACAGTCCGTACCTTTTCTTCCATTTCCACTGCCCTCCCTCTCCCCATTGACGAAGCAACTCAGGAAGAGCGAGTAGAATTCCTACCGGGACATAGACAAATTGTGAGAAAATAATATAAAAATAAAAATTTTCTGTCACAAGAGCTGTCCCTTGTACTTTTACTGTAGCGAATGATGTAAATATCAAGTACCCAAAGATGGCCAAAGACTGCATGATAACTAGCTTTTTACGGTTCATTCCATCCCTCCATTCCACTTATAATCTACCTTATGTAGGAGCACGAATTTTTTTGCTAAATCATAGGTTTAGGTGAAAAAAATAAGGGAATTTACATAAAAGACATTTGAGATTTGTCTACACTATGTGTTAGAATTCCTTACATAAGAAAAAGTGAGGTACATATCCAGCACTATTCCGGATACAAATCTCATAAAAAAATTGTTAAAGAGAGGGTAATGTATGACTTACACAAAAGAGCAAATTATTCAGGAAGTAAAAGAAAACAACGTTGAATTTCTACTATTAGAATTCACAGATATGTATGGGGATACGAAAAATGTTGAACTACCAGCTGAAGAGCTAGAAATGGTCTTAGCTAATGAAGCGATGTTCGACAGTTCTTCCATTTCCGGTTTTTCCGATATCCAAGAAAGTGATATGTATCTTGTTCCAGACCTAGATACATTCCTACTACTTCCTTCTTTGGTCGATGAAGATCGCAGCGCGCGCTTCATTTGTGATATCTACAAGCCAGATGGCACTCCATTCGAAGGAGACCCTCGTTACATCCTTAAACGTGCAATGAAAGAAGCAGAAGATATGGGTTACACCGTAAACGTCGGTCCAGAACCAGAATTCTTCCTATTCAAATTGGACAAAGATGGTTACCCGATCCGCGAAATGAACGACCGCGGTGGATACTTCGATGCTTCTCCTAAAGATAAAGGGGACAAAGTACGTCGTGACATCGTACGTACACTGAAAAAATTCGGTTTCGAAATGGAAGCTTCCCACCACGAAGTAGCGATGGGTCAGCACGAAATCAACTTCCGTTTTGACAACATGCTGAAAACAGCTGATAACATCCAAACATTCAAAAATGTCGTAAAAGATATCGCTACAAACCACGATTATCACGCGACATTCATGCCTAAACCAATCGCAGGCGAGAACGGTTCTGGCATGCACGCCCACCTTTCCCTATTCAAAGATGGCGACAGTGCTTTCTATGATGAAGATGCAAAAGACGGCGTTTCTAAAACAATGAAACAGTTCATCGCAGGTATCCTTCACCACGCTCGCGCTATTGCAGCGATCACGAACCCGAACGTAAACTCTTACAAGCGTCTTGTTCCTGGTTATGAAGCACCTGTAAGTATCGCTTGGTCTCACTCTAACCGTAGCTGTATGGTCCGTGTTCCAACAACACGTGGTCAAGGTACGCGTTTCGAAGTCCGTAACCCGGACCCGACAGCGAACCCTTACCTGACGCTTGCGGTACTGATCCAAGCTGGTCTTGAAGGTATCCGTAACGAATATGATGCAGGTGAAGCAGAAAGCCGTAACCTGTACGAAGTTGAGGACGACAGTGTACCAACACTTCCTACAAACTTGAAAGAAGCTCTTTCTGCACTTAAGAAAGACGAAGTTCTTCTTAAAGCTCTTGGCGATCACACAGCCAATGCATATATTGAAGACAAAGAAGATGAGTGGACTCAGTACTCCTTGCAAGTAAGCAAGTGGGAAATCGACAAATATATGAACAAGTAAGATAAAGAAAAGCAGCGCTCCTCTGATGGGCGCTGCTTTTTTGTGCACGTTCCTTTCTTCTTGCGCGCGTTCCTTTCTTCTTGCGCGCGTTCCTTTCTTCTTGCGCGCGTTCCTTTCTTCTTGCGCGCGTTCCTTTCTTCTT
>NZ_BJYD01000006.1 GCF_007991335.1 Halobacillus faecis
CTTCTTGCGCGCGTTCCTTTCTTCTTGCGCGCGTTCCTTTCTTCTTGCGCGCGTTCCTTTCTTCTTGCGCGCGTTCCTTTCTTCTTGCGCGCGAAAGGTCATCCTCAAATCGGATGACCTTTCGCTTCATTTATTCATTAAAAATCGATAAGAAAGCACTAAACCCGCCACGTAAAAGAAAAGAGCGATGTACGCAGGCAGCAAGTGGATGAATGTCGTATAACCGATCATGACGTGTACAAAAATTCCTGCAGCAAAAGCGGGAATTCCTCCGATTAGGAACATCCACCAGAACCACCTTTTTCCTTGGTGGTACCCCCACAAAGCGCTCATCAGGACGAGAGAGCCGACACTAAAGAGTGCGCTTCCGAATCCGGCGCGGTCGTGAGCGATGACGGGGATCAATCGTTCATTGAAGTTCTGAATCAGTTCAGGCGGCATGCATAAGTATTGGACATCTGTCGGAATAAAGACCTCGGTCATGCCAATATAGGAAATGATCATGCCTCCAAGTATAAACGAGAATCCCAGAACGACAAAGCAAAATTGCCCATAGACACCAAGCAGCCACGTACGATCATTTTTTCGATTCTTCGATGTTGGATTTTCAGACAGACCTCGGGACTTCATCCAACCCGTCACATATAAGGGCAGGAGGATGATCCAGAATAACAGGTGCAGCCAGTCAAAATAACCATAACCGATAAAAAAGAGAATACCTAGAAAACCTGCGATCGCAGCAAAATCAATCGCCTGCTTCCCCCACTTTTCTCCCTTGGAAACAGAAAATCGAGCCAGCCACATGTAAAGCAGCCCACCGGAAATCATCGTGCCGGCGAGCGTCATCCGGTCGTGGGCCATAAACCAGAGGATCCGTTCATTGAACAAAAGCAATTCCTGTCTCGATATCCCTAGAAATGCTTCATCATAAGGAAGGATGACGGAGGTCAAACTGAACACCAAGGCAAGGAGTCCCCCTAGAAAAACGGCCAGTCCAAACAGGAAGTACCACATCCAGCCGGTTTCTCTTTCACATGCTTCTAATTTTTCATCCAGCAGCGCTTCATGAATTCGCTTAGGTAATCCAGGACCAGCTTCAACATATTCGGCAGAAAGAAACACCATGCTTGCTCCTGCGGATAGGAGGTCGAGCGCATCTGCGGGCTCCTCCACCCCTCCGACCGTGATCACATCATAGCCCTTGAGCTTTTCCAATGCATCCTTGTGCGTTTCTATTGTCCCCTCCCTACTGGATTCTTCTAAGATGACCCCTTCCACTCCTTCAAGTCTACGAACTTCAGAAACGTCTCCACTGGGCACTCTTAAAAATACAGGTTTCCATTTTGAAAGGATATCGATAAGTTCCGGCTTCCACTCATGATCCGGGACACTGAATATCCCGTGAAAAGGCTGTAGTGCTTTTGCCATTTTCATGATTTCCTCTTGGGACCCACGCAAGTGAAAGAGAAAGGGAATCTCTGCATCCAGCGTTTCAAGACGTCGGACCGTTTCTTCCAGACCGATCGCCTCCCCGTGATCAGGAAGCAGCAGCCGCCCTTCTTTTCTTATGGGGTCGTCCCCCTTCTCTGGTTCCAGGGTCACCGGTCCAATTTCAATCATGCTGAATCCTAGATTACGGAAGGCTTTCGTACCTGATAATCGTGGATCGATCTTTCCTGATAGCCCCACAGGTCCAGGGATCAGCTCCCGTCCTAATGAAGTTGCGGGTCGTTCAGAGATCTCCTCTCTCCCTAGGAAATGAATGATATGCCCGCCTCCTGGAAGAGAGGCAATCCGGTTCATATTTTTATGTAAAAATTCCCTGGAAGTCACAGGGGAAAGTTTTGATAGCCAAGGTTTGAACAACACATGATAAGACCAATCCGGCATAAAATCTTCCTTTTCAATAAGAATGCTTCTGTTTCATAAGAAAAGAGGCGCCGGAAGCGGCACCTCTTTTTTCTACTTGATCGCGTTCGGTCCGTGCAGCATCCGGTTTGTGCGATGCGTTCCGTACCGATCCTTCAACTCGAGCCGCTTCAACTCCCGTTTCAACTTGTTGTAGCTTTTCAGACGTGCAGCATCGAGTTCTCCTTCATCGATGGCCTGCTGGACCGCACATCCCGGCTCTCGTTCATGCTTGCAGTCTCTGAACTTACAAGATGCGCTCAAACGGTCGATATCAGAGAACGTCTGGCCGACCCCTTCTTCATCGCCACCCCATAGCTGCAATTCACGCATGCCGGGTGTATCAATGATGTAGGTTCCGTTCGGCAGTTCGAACAGCTCTCTATGTGTCGTCGTATGCCGTCCGCGCTGGTCCTCTTCACGGACGCCCTGGGTGGCTTGTTTCTCCATACCGAGCAGATAGTTGATGAGTGTCGACTTGCCGACACCAGAAGAACCGACAAGTGAAATCGTATCGCCCACTCGCAATTCAGTGACCAGTTCTTTCATTCCTGTGCCTGTCAAACTATCGACGGCATAGACCGGAACGCCAGGAGCCACACTTTCGACTTTAGCGATGTGATCAGGAACCGTATCGCACAAGTCCCTTTTCGTTAAAACGATGACAGGGCTTGCGCCGCTCTCATAAATTTGCTGGACATACCGCTCAATTCTTCTCAAGTTGAATTCCTGAGTCAAGGCCGTGACGATAAAAACCGTACCGACGTTCGCTGCAATGATTTGCTCCTGATGACTTCCGCCCGCCTTTTTCCTCGACAAGACTGTCTGACGACCCAGGACGCGGTGAATTTTCGCACGTGCGCCTGCATCATAAGGTTCAAATACAACCCAATCCCCGACAGCCGGGTAATCTTTGTCTACCTCGACGGTATGGTGAAACCTTCCGGATACTTCTCCGTTTCGCTCCTGCTCATCATCCACGACCGTGTACAAGCCATGAGTCAGGCGGGTGACTCTACCGATGTGGTCCCCTTCGTTCATTTGTGCTTTAAAAAATTCTGTAAAATCATTCCGTTTCATTCAATTCCTCCTGAAATTTTGGAGGACGTTACGAGTGATGTCCTCCGTGATTTGATTGATTTGTATTGGATAGAATAGTTACGTTTGCCATAAAACATCACTCCTAACTTTTTAGTTGGTTCTATTATATCAGAATTTTTGGTCAGTGGTTCTATTTATCCCCTGGAAACTGCTTTTTTTGCAGAAACGGCTGCGAACGTGATGGTGATGGTACATACGATAAGGATGGCAAAAACCCCCTGCATCAAATCCCAAAACACCCAGCCATCAATAAGAGCTGTACGCATACTTTCAAAAATGTAGGTCGTCGGGTTGATCGTCGCTGCGATTTTCAGCCACTGGGCTTCAATCAGATCATACGGGACGAACGTGGTACTTAGAAAAATGAGCGGGAAAAAGATGAATGTTCCCGCTTGTGCGGCCTGGGCGTTTCCTGTACGGAGTGCGACTCCAGCAGAATATCCGGCAAACGCAAGCCCCCAGCCAACGGCAATCAGCAACACAAACAGAATGCCACCAAAACCGGTGACCACTTCAAGCCCAAGCAAAAAAGCGATGCCTATGATGAGCAGCGTTTGGACGACAAGTTGAAGCATTCCTGCAATGATCGGCCCGAGGACGATCGCCAGTCTTGAAGCAGGTGTCAGGAGCAACCGTGAGAAAAAACCGTTTTCGATGTCTTTCACAATGCTCTGTCCGGCACCCCCGGCTCCACCAATGGCGGCAGAGACGATGGAGACAGGCAGAATGAACGCTAAATAGTTCGCACCTTCAAATGTCGGCAGTTGGGAGATCCCGCTCAAACCGCCTTCATAAACAAGGAGGAAAAAAGCCGATATGATCAAGTTAGGGATGAAAGAAAATGGATTACGCAACGTCGTTTTGATGTTTCTTACCGTCATGAGCCACGTATCTTTCCATAAATTATTCCCCATCTGCTCTCACTCCCTCTTTTTTCTCACTCGTGATTTTCAAGAAAATATCATCTAGGGTTGGAGAGGAGAGTTGGATGTCCTCTATTTCATAGCCTTCCTGATCAAACAGACGGACAACTTCAAGCAATTGTTTTGTCCCCTCTTCTACATAAATGAGAACCTTATTCTGCCGACTGATCACATCAACGTCCGCCATCCGTTCGCGTAAGTACTCCACAGCCTCGGCTTGCTGATTTTCATCTTTTAATGTAAGTGTGATCAAATCATTCCCGATTTGGGCCTTCAACTCTTTCGGCGTGCCTGTCGCAACAATTTCCCCATCATTGATGATGCTGATGCGGTGAGCAAGCGAATCGGCCTCCTCTAAATACTGGGTTGTTAGAAAAATGGTGGTGCCCACTTCTTCATTCAGCCGCCGCAGTTCTTCCCAGATGGCCATGCGGTTCGAAGGATCAAGCCCTGTTGTCGGTTCATCGAGAAAAAGAATCTTCGGTTCATTGACGAGCGTGAGAGCGAGATCAAGACGTCTACGCATCCCGCCCGAATAGTTGCCGATCCTCCGTTCTGCCGCTTCTGTCAGCTGCACAATCTCCAACAGCTCCTGGGCCCTCTTTTTTCCTTCCTCTTTACGGAATCCGAAAATATTCGCTTGAAGCTCAATCATTTCCCTTCCAGTCAGGTCAGGATCCACACCTGTTTCCTGTAGCGCTACTCCTATATAACGTCTGACTTTTTCCGGCTCTCGAATGACGTCATGACCAGCCACTTCTGCTTTGCCGGAAGTGGCATTGATGAGCGTCGTTAAAATTTGGACAGTGGTCGATTTCCCTGCTCCGTTCGGTCCTAAAAACGCGAAGAATTCTCCTTCCTCCACTTCAAACGAAACATCTTTTACGGCTTGAACGTTTCCTTTTTTGAATGTTTTAGTCAAATGCTCGACAACGATTTTTCCATTCATCCCTATCCCTCCAGTCATCCATCCATATCTCTACTATATACAAAAGTCCCACCATAATCACATTCAGAATAAACAGCTATTAAGTTTGATTGGAACATAAGATTGAAACTCCCAAACCTAAGTACTTAAACTCTGAAAACTTGATCCAGAGCGTTTTATGCTTTGAACAATCGGGATAGCGGAAGACAATCCAACTTGGGAAGGGGTTCGTATCTTACATAAATCGAATGGGATGGTTGGGAAGCTGCGAGACTCCAGTGGGAGAAGGAGATAGGCAAGATCCCGCAGGAAGGAGTCCGAGGAACCTCGGCGCACCCCCACAGGAAAGTGTTCCAATGCGGAATTGCCCCAGTAAACACTGGGCGATGAAGCTGGACGAGTAGCTTCCAAGCCACCCCTAACGCCCAATCTAGGTAACGAACCCCGAGAACATCTCAAAACTGAGTCTTCAAGAAAAGGGGAGCTCTAATAAAAGATTAATATAAATGAAGGGTTTTAGGTTTGAAACTGGTTCAAGCGGGGAATCTTTATTTTTACGTCACTACGGAAAACCGCCAAAACTAGACGGTTTTCACGGTTGAAACAGGATTTCAAAACGTGATAGAATCTCTAATAATAAGAATTTTCAGAATAAGTTCGAGGAGGTGAATACCATGGAGCTCACTCAATTGTATCCTTGGTTGATGCCGGCCCTTTTGATCATTAGTATCGGTACGTTGTTCGGTTCATACTTAACGTTTAGAGCAGAAAAATACATGATGTTGATGGCGATTGGTATGGTACAAACGCTGATTAGTACGATGCTTGCAGCAAGCGTCGGACCGCTTTTGTTCGGGATTGGGTTGACACAGTTCTACGTAGGAATTGTCAACATGAAAAAGGTGAAAGGCTATGAGACATGAGAAATCATCGTCTTATAGTTCTTTCACCTTTTTTTCTATATAGATACATAAATCTCCAAGCGTCGGAAAATGAGATAACTCTCGACCTCTTGGTAGCTCCTGATGGGTGTTCGGTGGGAGCTCCCAATGTTGAATGAGGGCCGCGAACGCTTCCATAAATGGATCACGGTCATTTTTAAAAATGGGGGCAAGTTCGATATTTGTGGTCAAGTTTTCCAGTGGATGTTTATTCCTTTCATCGCTGTACAAATGCACATAATAGACCACGCTCTGATAAATGGCGACCGTTGTTCTTGGGTCCTGGGCCTTTTTCTTTTCTTTCTTTGACTGAAAAGCTCTGAAACTGTAGATTTCTCCCATCCCCCCACCTCCTTGTTTCTCTATGAAGATATATTTCTTTTTTTCATTTCCTTAATCCTTCATGATTGCAGATAATTTTTGTAAAAGTTTCACCCTCATGAATTCCTGCCTGTTGTGGTATCCTGTAGAAAAGAACTTTTTTAAGTGAGGGAATAGTTTATGATGATGAAAAACGCGGGGTGGATCGGCTTGTTCCTCCTTTTGTTGGTCGGATGCAGCTCTAATGCAGATGCAGAGGACACGTTAAATATAAATCCACTTGAAGGAGAAGATGACCTCACAGAGGAGGAGACAGCTGAAGGGAATGGAAATAAAATGCAGCTCACCCTCGATGGAGTTTCTTACCCGTTTACAACCAAAGATTACCCGATTTTATCCCAATATGTACATAATTTTGATCAGCCTGAACAATACCTGCGCAAGCTTCCTTTTTCTAAAATTAGAGAAGATCAGTATTTGGTGGAGTTTGCCTGTCATGAGGAGCGCTGCTCACATTTGATGATTGATTTTGAACAAAAGCACTCGTTTCTAATGAGTGATTTGAGCCAACTGGTTTCAAGCCACGTTTCTCCTGATCAGCAGTATGTGGCGTTCCTTTTTGAACGTACGCATGAAGAAATGGCGGTCCACCAGTTGGTCGTCATGGACCTGGGTACGCTCGAACCGATTGAACTGGAACCCGGAGAAGACCACCTCCTCCCAAAACCAAATCAGTATCAATACGCGATCCATTCTGTTACTTTTATGGATGAAGAACGTTTACAAATCACAAGTGACGATCCAACGGCAGACCCCGATACGAAGGACCCGGTTCGGACGCAATGGATCTACCAATAGGAGGACAGAATCATGAATGAAACGCTTGAAACGATTTTGAACCACCGTTCAATACGAAAATTCAAAGATACACCTGTGACAGACGAGCAGTTGAATACGATTTTGTCTGCGGCGCAGCAGGCGTCCACATCGAGCTACATGATGGCTTACACGATCATTGGCGTGACAGATGAAAAGAAAAAAGCACAACTGGCGGAAATCACCGGTCAGGGATACGTGAAAGATAACGGTCATTTGATGATTTTCTGTGCCGATCTTTACCGTCATACCCTTCACGCCTCTTCAGAGCAGTACGAGGAGATGCTTTCCAATCTTGAAAACAGTGAACATTTTCTCGTTTCTGCGATTGACGCAGCCCTTGCTGCCCAGAATGCGGCGGTTGCTGCAGAATCGATGGGGCTTGGCATCTGTTATATCGGAAGTATTCGGAACCAGCTTGATAAAGTGGATGAGATCCTGGAACTTCCGAAACATGTGCTTCCACTGTTCGGCATGGTCCTCGGGGAACCCGCTCACCAGCCTGACAAGAAACCGCGTCTCCCGAAAGAAGCCATCTATTTTGAAAATGAATACAAACGCGACCATAAAGATGAGCTCGGTGCTTTTGATGAAACGATCGCCGCCTATTATCAGTCCCGTCAAACGAATACGAGAAATGACTCCTGGACTGACCAAATGCTGCGCCGCTTCACTAAGCCAATGCGGATGGACGTCACCAGTATCGTGAAAAAGAAAGGCTTCAACAAGCAGTAAGAGGAGTTGCCACCTATGTATGAAACGATTGCTCTTAACATAAAGAGTGCAGAACGGATCGCTGTCCTGACGGGTGCTGGGGTGTCGACAGCAAGCGGAATTCCTGATTTCCGCTCAAGCGAAGGGTTATGGACGGAAGATCATGATCGCGAGTACTATATGTCGACCGATTACTTTTTCCATGACCCCGTGGACTTCTGGAAAAAATATAAGGCGATCTTCCGGATGAAGCTGTTGAAAAACTACCGGCCGAACCTTGTCCATCAATTTATTAAAGAATTGGAAACCGAAGACCGGGAAGTCTCGATCATCACGCAGAACGTGGACGGACTTCACAGCCTTGCCGGGAGTTCGCGTGTCCTTGAATATCACGGAACGTTGAACCGATCGAGCTGTCCGGACTGCGGCAGATCTTACTCGTTGGATGATGTCATGAAAGTCGCTGTACCGGTTTGTGAGGATTGCGGAGCGGTGTTGAAGCCGGATGTTCTGTTGTTTGGTGACCTGATCACCGCTCATGATAAGGCTGAATCGATCATTGAAAAAGCTGACCTTTTGCTCGTCATGGGCACGTCGCTTTTCGTGACTCCTTTCAACCTGCTTCCTTCCCTTGCTTATGAACAGGAAAACACGACGACGATTCTCATCAACAATGAACCGACAGATAAGGACCGTCTTTTTGACTATGTCCTACACGAAGACCTGTCAGCAGCGATCACGAAAATAAAAGAAAACATGTAAAAAAACGCCTCCTTCTGCAGAAGGAGGCGTTTTTCCATTATTTGTATGACCTGGTACACCAGATGATGGATATTATACCAATCCAAGTTTTTTGATGACTGGTTTTAAGGTGAGTCCTTGGACAATCAGTGAGAAGAGGACGACGGAAAAGGTGAGCAGCAGCACTTGTTCCCGGCCGTCAAAATCCATGGGCAGACTCAAGGCGAGAGCGATCGAGAGACTTCCTCTCAATCCACCCCAGTTGATGAGGATTCTCTCTTTGGAAGACAGTTCTTTCACCCAGCCTGTTCCAATGTAGACGGCAATGGTACGTCCGACGAGGACAATAGCGATGGCTCCGACAATATATCCCCAATTGCCTGCAAGATCAATGTTCCGAATTTCAAGACCGACCATCAGGAAGATCAGCGCATTCGCAAGCAGTGTGATGCTATCCCAGAACGTATTGATATTCGTTTTCGTTTCCTTGGACATGCCAATCTTCGCCCCATAATCGCCGAATACGAATCCAGCGACGACAACAGCGATTACCCCTGACGTATGGAAATGTTCAGCGATAAAGTAACTTCCGAAAAACAACAGGGCACTGAAGGCGACCTCCAGCGGATAATCATCGAAAATCCGAATCACTTGAGAGAATATAAAACCAAGGAGAAGTCCGATAAGGGCGCCGCCAACGGCAAACTTCAGAAATAGGAATACTCCGCTCCCAAGACCAGCCCATCCCATTTCAATGTAGGTCAACAAGTAGATGCTGGCGATTTTGAAGAGCACGACGGCGATGCCGTCATTAAACAGCGACTCCCCTTCCATAATCGTCGACATTTTTTGTTTCACACCGAGGGATTTGAAGATGGAAAGCACACTGATCGGATCCGTTGCACTCATGAGCGCAGCAAAGGTAAACGCGACAGCAAGCGGCAGGTCCAAAAAGAAATAAGCCGCTGCCCCGATGCTGAGCGACGATATGAATGTCCCTAAAAATGCGAGCCCCAACACCGTTTTCTTTTGTGAAAAAAGATGATGAAAAGGGAGCTTCAACGTTGCATCACCGAGCAGAATCGGAAGGAAAAGCGAGATGACGGTCGCCTGGAACACTTCCGACTGGGTAATGTAGCTTTCCGCTTCTTCAATGAAAGGCAGCTGGGTCAGGCCGAGAACGAGACCGACGAGAACCAAGGCGATCGAGTCTGGTTCTTTCAATAGTTTGGCGATGGCGATGACTGTGACAGAGATGGCGAGCAACAATAGGATTTGAATAAAAACATCATGAAATCCGTGCATGAGAAACCCTCCCAGGATGAAATAGCTACAGTTAGTCTTTCCCTTCTTGGTCTCCCCTTACCCATAAAAAAACGGACGTAAAAAACGTCCGCGCTTCTGTTATTCTTTTACTGACAGCTGATGCTCTGAAAGGATGACCGCCAAACGGTCTTCGATCTCGTCTACATCTTCTGCCAGGAAATGATTGAACACCATCGCAAAAATCAGCGGTTCCCCGTCTTTCGTTGTGACATACCCGGAAAGGGAGGAAACACCACTCAGCGTGCCTGTTTTCGCCCTGACATTTCCTTCCGCTTCGGTTCCCTGCATCCTATGGCGCAACGTGCCGCCTTCAAATCTTTTTTCATTCCCGGCCACTGGCAGCGAACGGCGGAATTCAGGGAACCATTCTTTCTCTTGAACCTGGAAAAGCAATTGGGAGATTTCATGGGCAGGAATAAAATTTGTCGCTGACATTCCCGATCCATCATTGAGTTGTATCGTATCCATATTCACTCCTAAATGCCGCATTTCCGCTTCGACAACTTCCAACCCTTTTTCCCAGCTTCCTTCATCGTGGACGACCTTGCCCATCTCCTTCACTAATACTTCCGCATGACCATTGTTACTCAGCTTCATAAAGGGAAGAAACAACTCTTTTAAAGGCATGGACGAATGCTCATACAAGCGAGTGGCCTGTTTAGGCGTTTCAGGGAATTTAGCGTGTGATCCTTTCACCACTATGCCCTCTTTTACTAACGACTGGTAAAAGAGTTCAATCACGAGCCCTGTCGGTTCAAGAACCGAGATCCACGATTTAGAAACAGGATCATCGATGGCCATGGTCCCCTCTACGACAATCGTATTGGTCCCGTGCTCCCTCTCCACCTTTAATTCATCTTCTGTTTTGGACGTTCCGGTCTTTGTCCGGTTCAAAATTTCTACATATTCGTTACCTGGGGTCACTTCAATCGTCGCCGCTTGTCCTTCTTTATGTGCAGGAGAGACGCTGATCAACACGGTCCCTGTATCATAATCCTGGTCCGGAGACACGGTCAGGGCAGACACTTGCGAGGCATAGTACTCACTTTCCTGTGACCATAGAATCCCAGGGGACAAGCGGATCTTGTCATACCACGAATCATCCGCTATAACCTCTCCTGTCACTTCCTTGATCCCCTTCTTTCTTAAAGAAACGGCCATCGCATCCAAGTCTTCAGCGGTCAGAGATGGATCACCTTTCCCCTTCAAATATAGGTTTCCTTTCAGCGTGCCGTCCTCGATCACCCCGTCCGTCCACAATCCCGTTGTAAACGCGTGTTCAGGTCCAAGCGTCTCCAATGCGGCTGCTCCTGTGAACAATTTTGTGTTTGAAGCAGGTGTCAACCTAAGGTGCCCATTCTTTTCATAAACCACCTCTCCTGAGACGGCGTGGCGTATGCTCACCCCAGCCATCGCCCCATGAAGAGTTTCACCTTCTAATAAACGATCTATTTTATCTTTCAATGCCGTCTCCCCTTCCGAGACCTCCTTTTCTTCTTCCACGTTTGATTAAAAAACAACATCCTGACGAGGGTAAGAAAAGGGATGACAAGCTGTATTCTCTTCGGTGTCGACATCTCTATGTAAAGGCCTCCTAAAAATCTTACCTATGTTCATCGTAGCAGAGCAGCCAGATTTTGTAACTTGATCTTTATCCCTATCCTGCTACTTCTTCAAGGGGAATAGGACTCTTTTCAAGGCCGCTTTCGAATGCTATCCTCTTCCTGAAGCTTTTTATAAAACTGATGCACCGCCCAAACTGATGAGGGAACATGGGTGTCTGAGGCATACACCCATGCCATTTCCGCTTCATTTCCTTCATTGACCAAGCATATGGTTATCCATATGCCCCCCATTATTGATAGAGTACCTTTAGAAGGAAGAGGTGTAGAGATGAAACTGAAAATCACCCTGGCCGTTGCTGTTTCCATTGCAGCACTGCTATGGTTTTTAAATGAAGATAAAGAAAAAAGCTCACAAAAAGCTGAAGACGATTGTTCCGGAGATCGGTTCTGTTCGTTTGAAGAGTTGACTGCCGTTTATGAGGAAGGAGAGGACTGGGTCATTGCCACAAGTACAGAAGGTAACCAGACATGGCTCGTCAGTGCGATCCATGGCGGCGGGATCGAAGAAACAACCTCAACTCTAGCAGAAGCGATTGCTGGAGATGAGTATCCCTATTACGCATTCAAAGGAAGATTGACATCCGATAATTTCAGAAACTTACATATCACTTCGACAAACTTTGATGAGCCTCAAGCCCTTGAGATGGTCGCAGGAGCCAACCATCATATTTCCATTCACGGAGCAGGCGGTGATGAGCCTAAAACATTGATCGGCGGTCGGGATCAAGAGTTGATGGGGCTTGTAAAGCGTCATTTAGAAGAAGAAGGTTTTGCTGTCGAAGAACCTCCTGAACACCTGAACGGTGATCACCCCGACAACTATGTCAACAAAACAAAGACAAACAAAGGGGTCCAACTTGAGATTACCCGAGCACAAAGAAAGGCATTTTTTAAAAACGGGGACATCAGTTATTCATCAAGGAAAGATTCTACTAATGAGACCGAAGCGTTTAAAGCGTATGTAGAAGCCATTCAGGAAGCAATGAAAGAATATCAAGACTAGCAAACGTAACGCTCCACCACATGTGGAGCGTTTTAACCGATAGGATTTACACAACCATTCACCCTTTTACCCAATCAAATTCACCATTCTCAATCACTTGTAAAAGGGTGTTCTCTCCTTCGATTTTATATTCACCGCCCACACCTTCACCATCCATACTTCCCCAGATACGGACGGCATCCTTTCCAATAATGATCTGAATCTCGTCTCCATAAGATCCACCTTCCAGCCAAATCGAATAGAGGTGTGTGGAGAAACCATCATCTGAGGTCACGAGAGTCATATCTGAGGGGGACTGCAACACGCTTTTCATCTCTTCAGGATCTTCCAAAGTGACGGATTTGAATGGTTTCCCCATCTCGGTATAAATCTTGATTTCCGTGACCATTTGTCCAGAACTTATGTGATTAGGGAGTACTTCACCGAATGTGGTCGTTGTTGGTTTGTTGATCAAATAGAACAAAACAGGTGTAGCAAGAAGAAAAGCAAGCATCAATCCGATCACCAGCCCTGTCTTTCTCCTGAAGAGCAGGAATAAAAAGGCGAAAACGGCTGCTCCTATGATGCTTATGAGTACGAACACATTTCCAATGTTCACATCATCCTTAAAGTAGGCCCCTGTCGCCCCCACGGCAATCAGCGTCACGGCGGCCATGATGGGGAGAACAATCAGCGCTGTTTTGCGTACGCGTTCGTTGACCAAGAAAATCCCTCCATTCTACCTACTATTTACTCCTCGGCTTAGATAAAGGCTGCTTCCCCACCTTTTCCGAAAGTTGATCTTCAATCAATCGTTATAAAACATTTAAAAATGAGTACGAGAAATAAAAAAGAAGCTTCCATTTCCCTGAAAAATATAAAAAACCTCTTTGAATGGAAAGGCCTATGATGATCAAGTCATTCAACCCGAACCAGAAAGCTCACAGAATGTTCCTTTGCTTATTTTTTCATCTTTTTAAACCCACCGATCGGTAGAAAGAGGACGAAGAACAAAATGATCCATGAACCGATATCCATAGGGTCTCCCTCCTAAAAGTTTCATTGACTTCTTTACGTGCTAGAACGATAAAGGTTTCATGATCCTGGATGTGCTCTTATTCCTTTCTATTCATCGGCAGGTGATTCCCTCCGAGAAATCCTCAATAGATGGAACCTTCCAGGATCTCCTTAATACCCCCTAAATGCTGGATAAGGGATAACCCGGAGAAAAAGACGTAAAAACAGCTGAGGACAAGCACTTTCCCGAGTGGTTTCCCTTTCAGGACATCCATCCCTACCCAGAAGATCGCTACCATAATGGCCGTGAAAAAGAGGTGGTACTCCATTGCTTGAGCGTGAATACGATCGACGAGCGCTTTTGCTCTCCATTCATCCCCTTCAGGCGGTTGATAAGTGACCCTCTTTTCTTCAATCCCCCACGTATTCAAGGACTGTACAACGACCGAATTCTCCTCTTTTTTCACCACTTCATAACCGAGCGGGGAATACCCAAGTGGATAAGCGAGAAAATAAGATAGGAGAAATGCGGCCAAAAGAAACGCGATGTAAAGAAGGATGCGCCTGACTTTATTCAGCAACTCTTCACTCATGGTCATACCTCCTTATTCTATCTAGACTAAACCCTTATCTTCCCATACGAGTTCATCCCTTGAATGGTTTCACCCTATCTTCCATTCAACCCTGGAATGATCATCCCTTTTCGTTCAAAGCTGAACATTGTTTCGGTATCGAACTTTCCCCCAAACCATAAACGTTCAAGATTTTCTAACTAATGGATGCAGATCGTACCTCTAAAGACTGCCAGCCCTTTTCTAAAGTCTTTCACATGATTCCTACAGCACCTACTCATACTAACTTCAGGAGGAGTCAGGATGAAAATTGCCATTCTTTCAATATGCTTATTAATCAGTGCCCCGTTCATTCAGGAACAGCACGCATCGATCACTCATGAGGGTGAAAAGTTAATGACCGTTAACCGTGAGGATTTCAAGGATGAAACGTTAGGTAGACCCTTTGTCGATACAAAAAAAACCGTGCAGTTGATTGCCGCCCTGGAAACTGAAGTCAACCGCGAACCAGTACCCGCAACAATAGGAGAAGCAGAGGAAATTATCCCCGGCAAACCGGGAGTCAAGGTCGATCAGAGAAAGTTCATCGAAGAATTTTATCGTTATTTAAATAATAAGGGATCCGCGGTCATTCAAACTCCCACCCTCCCCGTTCACCCGAGAGTGGATAGTGAATTGCTCGCAACCATCCGCACGAAACAGATCGGCCAATACGTCACTTATTTTAATAAAAACAATCACGAACGTGCCCACAATATCCGTCTGGCTGCAGAAGCATTGGACAGTCATGTCGTCTTTCCCGGCGAGGTTTTCTCTTTTAATCAGGTGGTCGGGAAAAGGACAGTAGAAAAGGGATATAAGAAAGCCCCGGTCATCGTCAAAGGAGAAGTGACCGAAGGCATCGGCGGAGGCATCTGTCAGTTATCTTCCACATTGTTCAACTCGGTAGACAAAGCCGGTGTGAAGATTTTAGAACGCTATTCGCACAGTAAGCGTGTCCCTTATGTTCCGGAAGGGCGCGATGCGACAGTGAGTTGGTACGGTCCTGATTTCACATTTAAAAATCCGTACAATCAGCCCCTGCTGATCCGGTCGAAGGTGTATGGCGGACAGATGATTGTAAAAGTGTATTCTTCTGATGTGATCAATACAGAACCAAAGGAAGTTCCCGATGCAAGCAAACAGCTCCCTGAAGAGATGTTCCAATGATATGACACATTCATTCAATCACACAAAAAGGTCTGTACCTCATTAAATCACAGGAGGTACAGACCTTTTTGTGGTAGACATCAGACATACAGCGAACCCCGGAACCCTCTGGATTTATAATAGGACTCTGCTCCGTTATGATACAAAAAAACGTGATCAAAGCGACGATCGCAAAAAAGCGCCCCGCCAAGTTCTCTAATCTTCTCAGGCGTATGAACCCAGCTGGATGTCTTCAAATCAAATTCCCCGAGATCCTGCAGATCACGATACTGTTCTTCCGTCAGCATTTCGATCCCCATCGACGCGGCCATATCCATCGCGCTGGTTTCTGGTTTATATTTCTTCCTGGATTCCAAGGCGGCGCGATCATAACACACACTTCTCCGGCCTTTAGGACTTTCCTTTGAACAATCATAAAAGATGTAGGCGTCCTTCTCTTTGCTGTATCCGACGACATCCGGTTCGCCACCGGTTCTTTCCATTTCGTGCAGGGACCACAACTTTTCAGGAAGTTCATGAAGTTTAGCCTGGACTTGATTCCATTCCAGTTCCTCATGACGATTCCTATACTTTTCGAAACGTGCTTCTAATACTTGAAGCAGTTCTTCTTTTTCTTCTTGTAAAAGCTGCGCTTTATGGCTGGTACTCGTGTCCTTTGTCATCTTCCTTCCTCCCCAATCGTTGATATCTTTTATCTTACTATAAAGAGCCCATATAAACACAAGAGTGTCCGGGTTATGGAAGGGAACACACGCGTTTTGTGTCACCTGAAAGCAAAAAAATCTGCCTCAGACTTTATAAAGTCAGGGCAGATTCTCTAGCCGTATTATTGAATATTTATAAAAACACGAAGTACATAATGAACAGGCCACCAAGGGTGTACATGATCGGGTGTACCTGCTTCCAGTCTCTCTTCGCAATCATAGCAAATGGATAAAGAATAAATCCGAGCGCAATTCCGGTTGCGACACTGAACGTGAGCGGCATCATGATGATCGTGACGAACGCCGGCACGACGATTTCAAAACGGCTCCAGTCGATTTCTTTCACTTCTGTCGCCATGAGAGCACCGACGATGATCAGTGCAGGTGCTGTCACTTCTGGTGTGATGACACCAAGAACAGGAGAAAAGAACAACGCAATAAAGAAACAGATCGAAATGACAACGCTCGTAAATCCTGTACGGCCGCCGACTGCAACACCCGCAGAAGATTCAACGAAGGAAGCTGTCGTCGATGTCCCGAAGATGGCTCCTGCCACTCCAGACGTGGAGTCAGCCAATAGAGCGCGGCCTGCGTTTGGAATTTTGTTGTCTTTCATGATTCCCGCCTGGCTGGCTACAGCAATAAGCGCGCCTGCCGTATCAAAAAATGCGACAAACAAGAAGGTGAAAATAACCGCTAACACTTCCGGTCTGAAGATTTCCCCTAAATGCTGAAAAACCACGCCGAAGGTTGGCTCGAGGCTTGGAATTTCCCCCACGACCGATTTAGGCACATCCACCAATCCAACCATCATGCCGATGATGCTGGTGATGACAATCCCGTAGAAAATCCCTCCGCGAATGCCGCGCACAAGCATCATCAGCGTAACGATAAAGCCGAACGCTGCAAGAGCTGTTGTTGGTGAGGTCAATTGACCGATCGATACAAACGTCTCTTCGCTCCCAACGACGATGCCGGCATTTTTCAATCCGATGAACGCAATGAAAAAGCCGATGCCTCCTGCAATCGCATGCTTTAAATCTTTCGGAATGACATTGATGATCTTCTCCCGGATCTTAAGTAAACTGAGGATCATAAAGATGATTCCAGCGATGAAGACGCCGGTCAAAGCGACCTGCCATTCAATGCCCATCCCGATGACTACAGAAAAGGTGAAGAATGAGTTCAGCCCCATACTGGGTGCGATTCCTACAGGAAAGTTAGCAAGAAGTCCGATCAACAGCGATCCGACAATGGCGGATAAAGCCGTAGCTGTGAATAGTGCCCCTTTATCCATCCCCGCCTGACTTAGAATGATCGGATTGACGACTAATATATAAGCCATAGAAAGAAACGTCGTAATCCCCGCGAGCGTTTCTTTTTGAAAGTCCGTTTCACGTTCTTTGAATTGAAAAAAGTTTCTCATGATGTCCCCTCCTATCAAAAACAAAAAAAGCACCGGCATTCTACCGGTGCTTATACATAAGGAAAGGAACATAGACGTTCCATCCCTTGTAGACGAGCTATTTCCGGTAGCTGGTAGAAACGTTCAGGCCGTATTCCTGAACTTATACAAGGTGCTGCTATTTTGAATTATAGGGAGAATCATAACAATCCAAAAGACGGGGGTCAATGCATTTGAAAAATGTCCGGGAATTCACTTTTTTCTGATTTCTAAAACTAACTTCCCGAAGGATTACGCAATGTCCGTGTTCCTATTATTGCCCGAATATTCAGCGTAATTACTGCTAGTCGCTTTTCATTAAGCTAACCTTTCAACCATGGATGAATT
Source organism: Halobacillus faecis (assembly GCF_007991335.1). Taxonomy (GTDB): domain Bacteria; phylum Bacillota; class Bacilli; order Bacillales; family Halobacillaceae; genus Halobacillus; species Halobacillus faecis. The sequence goes on from NZ_BJYD01000006.1 coordinate 17,681, forward strand.
TCATGATTTTTAATCATCCACAAAAAAATACGGCTTCAGGCTTTGCTTAATTCAATGAATGACCAGGCTAAGGATGATCACTAGCCATTCCATTTAAGATAAATTCCTGATTCTGGTGATCTGCCCGATATTCATACCGATCCATCCACCCAGCATAGGAAAAAAATCGAGAGGAAAGGTCAAACTTGCCTCACCCAAGTCAAATGTAAACAAAGCCACAATAATCCCAAGGATCAAAACAAATAGGAAGATCAATTCTATCATTCTTCTTCTTTTCCATCTTCTTTTCCCCATGTGTTCGATATCAAAAGCAAGCACCCGCTTATACGTCTTCGTTCCTACTACCTGCCCCGTTATAAGCACGTACAACAAATTGGCCGCATAAATGGATAAAAAAATACAGCACAAGCCGATGACAACCGTAAGTGCGCCACCGTTCTGAGAGTAAATAGCAAATAGAATAAAAAAGAAAAGCAAGAGAAGGTTGGAATGAATCAATTGTTTCTTTTTTAATCGCTTCACTTCTTGCCTATCCCATTCCATTTCACCCACACGACATCCCCCCTTTTCCATTTGTCAAAAAGATTTTGATTCCCTTCACAGCCGTACCCTTTACATGCAGAATCGACAAAGAGATAATTGGGTGTAATCAACGAGTAAGGGGGTGAACGTATGCGTAATTTCTTAGCCGTTTTAGTGGTCTGGAACTTCGCATTTGTGCTCATACAGTTTCCCAAACCGCTAAGAACCACTTACGAGCACGCCTCTGTCCCATTCACATCAGGCGAATGGCATACCGTCTATCTAGCGGTGTTTCTATTACTCATGCTTGTTTTATTCCCCTTATCTTTTTTAATGAATAGAATCGTCGACCGCTTGGAAATCGGACGTTTTTTCATAAAATTAGGCTTATACGTGACGGTATGTTCGTTGATATGGATGTTCGTTGATCCCTATTTCATTTTCTTCTACGAAATGATTGCTGTTGTTGCGTTGTTTGCGGTTTTATATGAATGGCTAGGCAAGCTCTCCCGCAACGTTTTGCACAAGATCGTCATAGGTGTATTAGCCTTCAGCCTTCTCGTTGCCTTTATTCTTTTTGGGATTTAACTTGAGAGAATCGTTCTTCATGAGTCACCATTCAAAATCAAACCACCGTCCATGCCCGTCTGTTTCACCAATCGTCTTTGCCATAAAACGGCCGGTAACAGAAGCATCCACGTGCAGCATTCGATCATTCATATTGTTGTAGATATGGAACACGTCTCTTTTCTGTCCGATATGACTCACTTTATCGAAAAGCTCCTCTTTTACGCTTTCCGGCATCTGGTTGGCGACATGGGTATGAAAGATACATAGAGTAGAATCCTCTGGCATTTCATCAGCGACTTCTGGCAGCATAGCGACTCCATCCCCCTCCACTAAGGTGGGTGGAGTCGTTCTTACTTGCTGGACGGCCGCTTCAAAATTCTCTCTTCGTTCGTCATGTTCTGGCCATATGAGCGCCTTCAGCCAATGGACATCTTCCTCCTGAGTTAAATCACTGACATGTAAGTCGATCCCCACTCTTTTTCCCACAGAAGGCGTGCGCTCCAGTACATGCAGAGGGGGCGATCCTTTTCTTACCTTCGACTTCAGATGAACGTAGGCATTTGGGTTTCCGTAAAACTGGTCGTCCCCGTACGAATAACTGTACTGATCCCATAACAATTGAAGTCCGGCACTTGTACCGATTTCAATAAGGGATAGAGGCTTTTCCGTTTGTTTATGTATAGAGCAAAAGACAGGATAAAGATAGGCGCACCGTCGAACCTCATTGGTCTGGACCCGTTTGGTTTTCAGCCGTTGAACGATAGCTTCCTCCTGTTCCATGCAAAAAGATTTAAAGAATGGAAAAGGATTACGCTCCGTATCCAGCTTGTCCGTTACGCTTTGGTAGAAGCTTGCGAGTTCATGGTCGGCCCCTCGCAAAAGTAAATCGTGGACAGAAGCGAAGAGCAGGTTGGGCACAGGCTGTCCTTCCCCTGATTTCATACACAATTGTAAAACATACGCATCTTCAGCAATTTGTAGAGACAACTGTTTATAGAGGTCACTCGATCCTTCACACTCTTTCCTTGCAAAATCAACGAATCTTTCAGCGATCCTTTGTGTTTTCATAGGTTTTCCTCCCTTTCAACGAACCACACCGCATTTCTTTATCTTTTAAAGACCATGGAATCAATCACTTCTCCATCCGGCTTATGTAAAAGTTTAATTTCATTATCAGAATGGAATGGTTTTTCGATGTACCACACATACAAATCCTTCCACCTGAGCTTTATCCACTCACTTTCTTCTGGAAGCAAAGATTTTACATTCAACATCGTTGCTTTTTCATCTCCCACCTTCACAGATCGCTCGTCGCCTTTTCGAACAAGGCTGTAGACGAGATCATACCCGTGAACGAACAGACGGTTCAATTCTTCACCAATTCTTTCCCTATCCAAGGGGTTCATGGACATCATTCCTGCCTTCCAGCCAAAGATTCCTTTTTGAACCTTAGCTGCACCGAAGTGACGGTCATCTTTAATAAAAAAGAACAAGGCTTCTCCATCCACTTGTTGAACGGGAATTAACGTGAGCCCTTCCTCAGTGGCGTGGAGGGCTTCTCCCGGTTCATCGTAGGCACCTGCTTTTCCAACCATCATCCATACAGCTAGTAAAAGAAGGATCGTTCCTGCGAAGGAAAGAACTCCTCTCTTTTTCAAAAGCATCACCTTCTTAAAACGGTAGTACTGGAGGTCTATCCTTAATTTGGAAACACTCTCCTTCAAAACATAACACACGGTTTCTCTCCTGCAAAGAAATACACAGGCGAGGGAACGAGGAGCGGGCCATTTTCCAGCAAATAAAAAAAGCCTGGAGGAATTTCCTCCAAGCTTGTTGTTCATCCATAGATACTGACGGGCTTTGTTTGTTCCGTTTCGGCCTCTTGTCCGATCAAATCATAAGTAATCAGCGCTGGACGGTGGGTGCGTGGATCGGTGACAATCGCCGCATCAATATGGAATACCCGTCTCAGAACAGAAGATGTCATCACTTCATGGGCGGTCCCTTCCTTCATGATCTTGCCCCCATTCAAAGCGACCAAATGATCAGCGAAACGTGCCGCATGATTCAAATCGTGCAGCACCATGACGATGGTACGGCCTTCTTCTTTGTTCAACTTTTCCAAAAGCGTGAGGACTTCGAGCTGGTGAGCAAGGTCCAAATAGGTGGTCGGTTCATCCAATAGCAGCAAATCCGTTCCCTGAGCTAAAGCCATCGCAATCCAAACTTTCTGCCGCTGGCCGCCGGATAAGGCATCGATTTGACGGTCCGAAAATTGTTGCACCCCCGTGACTTCAAGCGCCCATTGAATGATATCCCTGTCTTCATCCGTCAACTTACCAAAGCCACGCTGATGCGGGAAACGACCATAAGAAACGAGCTCATAGACCGTCAATCCACTCGGTGCCTGAGGGGTTTGGGGGAGAACCGCCATCTTTTTAGCGATTTCCTTCGTGGATTCTTTATGAATCGCTTTGCCGTCCAAATAGACGATGCCCGACTTCGGTTCAAGCAAACGCGACATCGTTTTCAGTATGGTCGACTTCCCGCACCCGTTCGGACCGATGATCGTCGTGATTTCCCCTTCAGGGATCTGCAAGTTCAAATCTTCGACAATTTTCACTTCACCATAGGCAATGCCTAAATCCTGCATGGACATTCTCACCATTCCTGTGCACCTCACCTTTTCGATTCAAAAAAATAGATCCGTTCATTGTAGATAGTAATAATCATTCTCAATTAATCGTATACGCAAACTTCTTTTTCGTCAAGGAAGAACAAAGGCGCATGCGTACCTGGATCCGGAACTTTCATTTAATCGTTTCCTGAGCAATAAAAAAAAAGCCTCTTGTCGAGACAAGAGGCTCTCAGGAGAGTTGATCACGGTCGGGGGCAAGCGGCGGTTGTTCCAGCCAGCCCTTCTTAATACTCAGGACCGCTCCGTCGGATGCAAACTTCGCTGTTTCCCATACGAGACGGGCAAAAGCCAGGGATAAATCTTTTCTTGCGATTTGTGATAAAGCCGTTCCATAATTGCCCAACCCGCTCGCTGAGGCCAAACCTGTATGGTAGTGCATCAAACGATCAGAAAATGGGGGGATTTTTGATTCCGTCACTTCCGGATCCCACAACTGTGGGGCAGGCAGATCCTCATCTGTCAGTTGATTGATGAAAATGTCAATATGCTTATGGGAGATTTTCTTCCCTCGATGCAGGTATTGCTTCAGGTCTTCTGATTTTGCCGACTGGCTGAAGGCAATCATCAAAGATTTTCCGAGCATGTTCGTATCCAGATTAACATAAAGCTCTTTAATTTCCTGTGCAGATATAGCTCTTTGTCTGCCTCTTAATTTACCGAGGAAGTCTGTATCTTCGACAAAGGAGATCTCTGTTGGAATCGGAATGCTTGGCGTACGGATCACGATTCCTTTTTCTAGCAGCGCTTCAATCGCATCATTGAAGACCTTCACATATTCCTCCATATTCTTCTTAAGAAACATCCGAATGTCTCTTCTGTGGGAAGCGAACAACGCGTTGGAATAGTTGATGATGGACGTCCGGCTCATTTCTTTCAGATAAAACAAATAAAATTTGTCTGAGAACATCCTGGGCGCTTCCAGAAAAACATCCTGCTCGCCGAAACCATGGGGGGTTTTCATCCCTTCTTGCTTGAATAATTCCTGGTAAGCTGAAATTCTTTCCTTGATCAGGTTCGCGTTCTCTCCGAGTAGTTGTTTCGCATCCCGGTCGACGACATGATGCTGAAAACTCTCCATGACCACATCAAGCATCGTTTCTCCTATGTATCCGGCCCACAACACCCCGATTTCCCCTGATGTTAATGGAACAATACGACCGTCCTGACTCATGACACGTCACCTCACCTATATCGTTGGGCTGTTGAAAAATATTGAAACCAAAAACGGAATTCATCAAAAAATACGGCCGGAGTCAATTCGATGTTATCGAAAAAGTCCTCCAACACCTCTTCCTCTACTTCATCCAGCAGGCCTGTCACGTACAAAGGGGTTTGAAAGCGGCCGTACATCTCCGCGTATCCGTATGTTTCAAAAACGTCTTTCATTTGTTCTTCCGTCATAAGCGCACACTCCTTTACTATAGGGTGGCACGATTCCTCCATTCATATTCCATCTTCCATACAAACGGTTCAAGTTTTAGGCAGGATTCTTGAAGACTCGATTTCGAGGCTTTTATGGGAGCTTAGGGCTCCGGGAAAAGGTTCGCTCCGCCCCTTTACCAAATGAGGTTCTCCAAATCCCTCTTATTAGTAACCTGCCTAGTTGTGTTGTGAAATCCTGCTTAATCTGCATCGGTATAGGGTTCCTAACTACAAAAGCTCTTATTACTGGAAGGTAGTTTCGAGAATGTCTTACGAAAAGTGGGCGGAGGGGAATGGCGAGACTCCTGCGGGAAAAAAGTGCAGGGTGAGACCCCACAGGACGAAGTCCGAGGAGGCTCACCGCGCTCCCGCGGAAAGCGAGCTATTCCCCGCAGCCCCATCCACTCAACTAAAGTCTCGAAACTGCGTCTTCAAGTAAAGGGAGCTTACCTGGAAGAATGGTGTTACAGTATAATGATAGGAAAGTCAAGGAGGAAGGAGTGGTGAGGGTGCCTGTGATTATTCATCGGACTTTTATCGAAGCACCTGCGGAGGTGTGCTTCGATCTTGCAAGAGATGTGGATGTGCACACGCAAACCACCAGCAACACAAAAGAAAAAGCCGTGGCTGGGGTGACCAAAGGTTGGATGGAAGAAGGAGATAAAGTGACGTGGGAAGCGACACACTTCGGCATCCGGCAGCGGCTGACAGCCCGGATTACAGAAATGGACCGGCCGCATCGTTTCGTCGATGTGATGGTGAAAGGCGCGTTCCACTCGTTCACCCACACCCATGAGTTCTTCGAAAAAGCAGAGGGTACAGTGATGGTGGATACGTTTGACTATCAGTCACCCCTCGGCCCCCTCGGTTCAATCGCCGATCGTCTTTTTCTGGAAAAATACATGAGGGACTTGATTGAGACCCGTGCCCATGAATTGAAAATGATGGCGGAAAAAGAAAAAGACTCAGAGTTGAACTCTGAGCCTTGAATGATTACGGAGTGAGGGTCAGGACCTCGCCATCCACTCCATCTGTGGATGTCAGGTGGTACTCCCCTTCCACCCAATCGTCCAGTTGATCATGGTACCAGTCGCTCCTAAAATGACCGGATTGGCCCGGCCCGACGACATGGTAGGCTTCCGTCGGATCATCCATGTCGATGACAAAGCGCCACGAGGCTCCATGATTGACGAGGCCTTCGCTGTTGAAACCAGCGGCACGCACCGTCACTCGGCTACCACTCACAGGATAAGGATCACCCGGATTCAGGAATCGTTCCAGGAATCCGATGCTTGAAAGCGGATGGGTGAATTCAACCGCATGGGCATCTCCCCACGCCCATTCAGAAGGGTTTTCTCCAAACTCCTCCTTCATTTCATTCATCGTCGCTTGAAAGGCTTCGGAAATGACGGATTCCATACCACCCGCTTTTTCTACCCAACGGGACTCCTCGCCCTTCCGCAGCAATTCATCCGTCGTTTGTCCAGCGCCTTTGAAGAATTTTTGAATATCTCCGGACAGATCAACATTGTAAAGTTCATCCTCGATGTTCGCCATCCAGCGGTGGAAAACCAACGGCTGCGCCAGCGCTCGGTCATCCTCCCTGTTCCATTCTTCCATCAGTGCAACGGTTTCTTTTTCCATAGAAGTCACGGGGTCAACATAATCCAGCAGGAGAGGCAGGAACTCTTCTGCCTGAAGGTTTTTCACATCCATCTGCATCGCTTGAAATTGCTCTGGAGTCAGCTCATTTTCCCCTTCGAGCATCTGACTGATACGCGCGTAACGATAGGGTTGCGCCCAATTGTGGCTGATATGGTAAGGGTAGTCCTCCGCTGTGATTTTATTGTTTGCGGTCGCAATGAACCCTTCTTCCGGATTGACCACTCGCGGCAGCTCATCAAAAGGAACGAATCCTTGCCACTCATCCTCAGATTCCCATCCACGCATAGGAAGGAGGGCATCCTCCGGTTCATTGTAAATCGGCACTTGACCATTCGCCTTGTAGGCAATCGTTCCATCTTTACTTGCAAAAACGAAGTTCTGTGCCGGAACAAGGAATTTTTCCAACCCTTTTTCAAATGACTCCCAATCCTCAGCGCGGTTCATTTCGAGCACAGCTTCCAGTTCTGTCGTCGCATCAAGAGCGGTCCATCGTAAAGATAGCAGCGTATCTTTTCCAGACTCTCCTGCATAGTCGCTGATGACAGGACCGTGACGGGTCTCTACGACCTCAAGTTCCACAGGATCTCCGTCTTTGACCTGTATCGTTTCTGTAAAAACATCCGCCTCTTCCCATTCGTCTTCATATAAAAATTGGTTCGGATTCTCTGGGTTCCTTTTTTCTAAGTAAAGCTGCTGCACGTCGGGGCCAACGTTCGTCACACCCCAGGCAATGTTGTCATTGTGTCCGAGGATGATGCCGGGAATCCCTGCGAAAATCACCCCGGAAACATTGTAACCAGGGGCTTCCAAATGCATCTGATACCAGATTGACGGGGTGGCCATTCCGAGGTGCGGGTCGTCAGCGAGCATAGGGGAGCCAGAAGCCGTCCGATCTCCGCTCACGACCCAGTTGTTGCTGCCATTGAATTCGTTCGGAATGATGACGTTGGCAAAGCTTTTTTCAATATCAACGGTGTCAGCTTCTGCAAGAACCGTCGGGGCGTCTTCAGGATAAGTAGGAAAAAGTTCATATGCTTCTTCTTCACTGAAATTCTGCAACAAGTAGTAGTTGAACGCCTGACGCTCCCAGTGGCCGCCAAGGTCGAACGCCATGTATTTTCCGATGGTTAATGAATCGAGCGGTGTCCACGGTTCGGGATTGATGTTCATCATCGCAAACTCCGGAGGCAGCGGTTCATTTTCTATGAACGCATTGACTCCCTCCGCAAACGCCTCGAGCCGTTCGGTGGCTTCATCTGAATAAACGGCCAGTGACTTTTCTGCTGCCCGTCTCAGGCCGAGCGTCCGGAAATAACGGTCCTGATCAATCGTTGCTTCCCCGACCACTTCACTCAACCCCCCGGAGGCCTGCCTGCGGGCAAGCTCCATTTGAAAAAGCCGGTCCTGCGCCTGGACATAGCCTTGGGCTCGAAAGACATCGAGTTCGTTCTCTGCCTGAATATGAGGCACCCCTTGGTCGTCCCTCGTCACTGTAACAGAGGCTTCCAATCCAGCGAGTGTTGCCTCTCCACTTGTATCGGGCAGGCTCCTCAACGTGTAAGCGTTTACAAAAATGACACCACTAACAATCAATAACACAATGATTCCAAGGGTCAGCCAGGTCGCCTTTTTCCACTGTGGTCTTTTCTTTTTCTGTGGATCGATCTGTCTAGCTGTCTCCATTCCCCCACCTCCAGAACTTTTCTCCATTATATCTCATTTTCGAGAAAATAGATTAAAAAACTTCGGAACGGGAATGAGACGAATGTGCTTGATTATGGAGGTGTAAAAAATGGAAAAAATTAAAATTAGCGATACATCCATGGAAGCGAGCCGCATCGGCCTTGGCACATGGGCGATCGGTGGCTGGATGTGGGGAGGCACGGATGAAGAACAATCCGTGAAAACCATCCACTCCGCGCTTGACCAGGGCATCAACTTGATCGATACCGCCCCTGCTTATGGGTTTGGACGCTCAGAAGAAATCATCGGAAAAGCTGTGGAACAATATGGCCGACGCGAAGATCTTCTGCTTGCGACAAAAGTGGGCATCGACTGGAACGAAGACTCTGTTTTCCGTAACGACAGCAAAGAGCGCATCCATAAAGAAGTTGAAGACTCACTGAAACGATTGAAAACCGATTATATTGATATTTATCAGGTCCACTGGCCGGATCCGATCACACCGATCCACGAAACAGCGGAAGCTCTATCTTACCTGTACAAACAAGGAAAAATCCGCGCCATCGGGGTCAGCAACTTTTCACCAGAACAGATGGATACTTTCCGTGAAGCAGCACCACTGCACACGCTGCAGCCACCGTACAATCTATTCGAACGGGACATCGAGTCGAAAACGCTGCCTTATGTACAGGACCATAACATCACGACCATCTCTTACGGATCTTTATGCCGCGGACTGCTGTCAGGAAAAATGTCTACGAAACGAGAGTTTGAAGGCGATGATTTGAGAAACAATGATCCAAAATTCCAACAGCCGCGCTTCAAACAGTACTTGAATGCCGTCAACGAACTCGAGCAGCTTGCTGAAAACCGTTTCGGCAAGAGCGTACTTCAGCTCGCCATCCGCTGGGTGCTTGACCAGCCTGGATCCGGCATCGCCCTCATGGGAGGCCGGCGCCCGGATCAGCTCAACCCGATCGACGGTGTCGACAGCTTTACGATTGATGAAGAAACGAAACGGGACATCGACGAAATTTTATTGAAACATGTCAATGATCCAGTTGGACCGGAATTCATGGCTCCCCCTGATCGTCAAGAATTAGGATTAAAATAGTTGTTGAGCGGACCCTCTCTCGTATGAGGGTCCGTTTTTACGTTACAGGACATTGAAGCGGAGTTAGAGGACATTGACTATGCGTTAGAGGACGTTAAAGCAGCGTTACGGGACATTGACCTTGCGTTAGAGGACATTGGAGCGTAGTTAGAGGACATGAAAAGATTGCAGGAGCATAGGAAAGTAGAAACCAATAAAAGTTTAGAAACTTTTATTCTCGTCAATCGTATATAGGAAAGAAACAGAAATCAGGAGGTACACGGTTATGGATCTTTTCATATGGGTGATCATCATCGCCTGTTTCATCGCTAGTTTTGCAAGCGTCATTTTTCCAATCATCCCGGCACCGCTCGTGCTATGGATCGGATTCCTTGCCTATGCGTTTTTCATCAATGGCAGCGGACTTTCGGTCTTCTTCTGGGTCGGAGCGGTCGTTTTAACTATACTGCTTATCGTCTCTGACATCATCGCGAACAGCTATTTTGTGAAAAAGTACGGCGGAAGTAAATGGGGCGAGCGTTCGGCCGCCATCGGTGTCATTATTGGATCGTTCATTATTCCACCGTTCGGCATCATCGTTATTCCATTCGTGCTTGTCATTATTGTGGAACTGATTCAAAAAAGATCATCGGAAGAGGCATTCAAAGCAGCCATCGGCTCTCTATTCGGCTTTCTCAGCGGAACGGTTGCGAAAGTGGTGATTCAGGCGATTCTCATCATCTGGTTTTTCCTGGACATTTAAACTCAAAAAAAAAAATCTCAGAGCTATTGGCTCTGAGATTTTTTGTGGATGTAGTTGTGAATCTTACTTATAGCCTTCAAGCTTGAACTTCATCATATTCGGTTCGATCACGATCATCAGGCGGATTCTTCGTCACATAGGTTCCGCCGATCAAATCATGGATCCCTCTTTTATCTTCTCTCAGTCCAACCATAAAGGCACTGACAACCAGAGCGATGCCGAACGTTACAAAGTACAATAAACCACCAACGAGCTCACGTAAGACAATGTTGATAAACGTAATCTCTGCCCCATCGGCTTTGACAATTCTGTTCCCCAAAGCCCTTCTGCCGAGCGTATACCCATGCCAGATCGGTGGTAAAAGAAGAGCATAAAAGATCGACAATACATCAACAACTGTGAAACTCTCCTGTACAACGAACTCTCCCGTAATGACACCGAAAAAGCCCGCTAAGATGAACCCATCCAAAAATCTTGCTCCAACCCTGTTCCAAAACCCAGCCGGATTATCCATACCTCATCCCCCTATGCCTCAATCGGACTATCTATGTATATAGACTTATTATCATGGATGATCTTGGTATTTTCAAAGATTACCTAGTCGAAACCCACCTAACAAACATAAAAAAGATCTCAGTGATTAGATATCTGAAATCTTTTTACGCATTTTCAGTTCTTCTCTCTTTGCTTTTCTTTAATTAAGGCTTCAATAAGGCTCTGTTAAAGTTTAGATTGATATGGATACAGTGTTTAACGGTGTGGCAACGAAAAATCTCAATCATTACCTGACCTGGTTTCAGGTATTAAAGAGTATCCATCATCAGCGTAATGAAGTGACGATGCATGATATGATGGTGAAAGGGATTTATTTCCAAGCACCAAAACCTATGATACCCTTAGATTATCTACTTTTACTGTATAACGGTTATTTCTTCATTCAAGGATCGGAACAAATGCTTTAAAGAAGAAAAATTCATGAGGAGTGTCTTGATGGGATTTTATTATTTATTCTTACTCTTTATCGGAATTGTACTGATTGTAATTGGAGCACTTAAAAAGGATGTGCCTCGTTCAGTTAAAATAGTAATTTTTCTATTTGTAATTGGGATTGGGTTCATAGTAATGTCGTTATCATTATTATTGCTTCCCGGTAGCTCTGACGTTATTGCTGAACTTTTGAAATGGGATGAATAAGTATCAATTTGCCGAAAGTCCCATAAAACCAAACAGAACTTCCATCTTTACGGAAGCTCTGTTTATATATATATATATATATATCAACATTCAACTTTTACAGAGCCTTCCATAAAGACTTGATTTCCTTTACATCTTCCCTCTGCTTTTTTCAACTTCTTCTCCATATCGCTCACTTGGAAAAAGAGATTATTATGATACCTGTTCTTCGGCAGACATGTTCTTCTCCGGGCTCTTTGCCTTAGATAAGAACCAACCGCCGATAGCGATCAACAATAGAATGGACCAGAATGTGATTTTCCACGGCGCACTTTTCGCAAAACCTTCGGATAAAACTGCGATCTCCGGGTGGGCCATCGTATAGACTGCAAGCTTGACGCCTACCCAGCCCACGATCATGTAAGCCGCTGTTTCAAGTCCGGGACGGCGGTCGAGCAGGCCGACAAAATAACTGGCAGCAAACCGCATGATGACAAGACCGATGATCCCACCAGCGAGAATGACAGCGAAGTGACCACCATCTAAACCTCCCACTTGCGGAAGACTCGTCAAAGGTAAGGTTACCGCTAAAGCAACGGCCGCGAGAATGGAATCAACTGCAAAAGCAATATCGGCAAGCTCCACCTTGATCACGGTCGCCCAAAAACCGGATCCCTTTTTGACTGATGCTTTCGTTTCCTTCAACTTAGGCTTCAACACATGCTTTTTCACCAAATGATAAACGGCAATTCCGATAAGATAGATCGCTCCGATCGCCTGCACCTGCCAGATGTTGACGAGGTAGGAAATGAGGAACAAAGAACCAAAGCGGAACAAAAAGGCCCCAGCTAACCCGTAAAACAACGCTTTCTTCCTTTTTTCCTCTGGAAGGTGTTTGACCATTGTCGCGATCACAAGCGCATTATCCGCAGCGAGGATCCCCTCAAGCCCGATCAAAATCAACAACACCCAGCTATATTCCATAACTAAACCAAAATCCATTTTCTTTTCTCCTTATTTATAAATTTTTTAGTTTACGAGAATCTCATCATGATCAAAACTTTTGGCATTGTTTTCAAAGACCAGCCGAGTCTGAAGTTTGTAAGATTTCCCCTCTGTCAGAATAGGAAGGTTTCTTGGCAGTTCATAGCGGAAAGGATACGCATCGGATCCTCCCGCTTCCATCGTCCGGGTCATGAGGACAGTGGTCACCGGCTCTACGAGGATCGGCTTCTTCCCCCTCTCAACGACGACCAAATCGCATTCGAGACGCTTGATGTTCTGCTTCCGCCAGCTTCCGGACAGATGAAAAACACCCGACAGAACACAGGGGTCCTCCCCTTTTGAATCAAGGACTAGATCCACCTTAGGGGCCATGATTCTGAATCCGTTCATCCATTTGCTTAACAATGAAAATCCCTCCTATGAATATAAAAAAACCTTTACCAAAAGATGGTAAAGGTTTTTGAGAGTTCTTCATTATATCCCTTTACCATTATGGCAAAGGTCTCGCGAACAACGTTTAACGTTGCCAGGTATGCCGGAGGCCGATGGGCCACGTAATGACGACATAACTGTAAGCTACTCCCCTTTGGAGTTATATAAGCTCTATTGAGCACAGTTTTCACTCGCTGACTGTAGCTTAATCATAATTAGTTTTCAGAAAAATGTCAATTCTTTTTTTCTGCGTTTACGAAGCTTTTTTATTAAAGTAGATGGCAGAATTGAAAGAAGGAGGATTGAAAGAGAAAAATTAAAAAGAGGATGAAACCGTGGTGGCTTCATCCTCTACATTTGTTACCTTCCCATGCCCTTTAAAAAATGAAGGAGCATCGTGATGCTGCGGTTGATTTCCGGATCTTTCAAAGCTTTGGCAAGGTCGAAGAACGACGTCTTGTCGGTCGTCCCTTCCCCTTCCATCGCTTCCAGACCGTGATTCAGTCGTGAACTCAAGTCACGGATCCCGGTCACATTGATCTCGCCAAGCAAGAAGACGAGTTCAGGTAGGTTGCGCAGTAAAGGTTCGTATTGATCCTTATCGATTTCCTTCACCACATTCGCAAGGGCTTCATCCTTTGCTTTTACAAAAGCGGTCACGGAGTCCAGGGTTCCTCCATTGTCGAGCGCCTTCAACAATTCGATGCCCTTTAGGATGGAATCTTTATTGTCAGCGACGGCTTCTTTCACTTCCCGAGCGTCCTGCTCGACTTGATCCTCCCGGGACACTTCATACCTTTTGATTTTCGTAATGGATTTTGCCATCATCGTCCCCCCTTGCCTGGGAATATATAATCTTCACGCTTCCATTTTTCCTGTACTTTGACACCTTTTTGCGGAACTGGATTCCCGCGGCGGTGGTTGTTGTGTGGAATCGGCGACTTGCCTTTTTTCTTCAACACTTTCATCTTCACCGCGATTTCTTTGTATGCCGGTGTATTCGTATCTTTATCGACCCGGTTGTCTGTGAGGAAGTTGATGGCTGACTTGCCGTTGTCGTTGAGCGGCAGGAAAATTTCCTTTCCGCGTACACGGTCGGTGACGGTCACGACGCCTGACGCTTCCCCTGCTTCTGAGATCAGCTTCACTTCGGCACCTTCTTCAATGCCGCGTTCTTTCGCAAGCTCTTTCGACACTTCGATAAAGGCGTTCGGTGTTTTACGACGGATTCCTTCTGACTTATACGTCATGTTTCCTTCATGGAAGTGCTCGAGTAAGCGACCGTTATTGACATGCAGGTCATATTCTTCATTCGTATCGTATTTCAGCTCGTACGTCAGCGGATACAGCTTCGCTTTTTTATCTTCAAAAGGAAAACCTTCCGTAAATAAGAGCGGCTGATCGGATCCATCTTCTGCGACCGGCCATTGCAAGGACTTGTACCCTTCGAGACGATCATAATGAACGCCTGCGAACAACGGCGCTAGACCTGCCGCTTCGTGCATGATTTCAGAAGGATGCTGATAATTCCAGTCACGGCCGAGTTCTTTGGCGATCAGTTGAATGATCTGCCAGTCCGGCTTTGTTCCTTCAAGCGGCTCGAAGCTTTGATACAAACGCTGGATGCGGCGCTCGGTATTCGTAAACGTTCCTTCTTTTTCAAGGCTCGGAGATGCAGGGAGTACAACATCCGCATATTCCGCCGTTTTCGTTAAGAAAAGGTCCTGAACAATGAAGAGGTCTAATTTTTCAAACGCATCGGTCACGTAGTTAATGTTGGCATCGACGATTCCTGTGTCCTCACCCATGACGTACATCATGGAAAGCTCACCATTATGGATCGCCTCGATCATTTCGTGGTTATCCATGCCTGCCTCTTTTGGAATGGTCGCATCCCACGCTTTTTCATAGCGGGCGCGAACCTCATCGTCTGATGTGGCTTCATAACCTGGGAAGAAGTTCGGCATGCTTCCAAAGTCACTGCACCCTTGGACGTTGTTGTGGCCGCGGAGTGGGTAAGCACCCGTGCCCGGCTTGCCGTAGTTCCCTGTGATAAGTAGCAGGTTACTGATCGCTGTACTCGTATCACTTCCGAGCATATGCTGTGTGACACCCATCGCCCAGCAGACAACGACCGATTCCGAATGGGCGATTTCTTTCGCTACATCCTTCAGCTCCTGTTCAGGGATGCCGGTCAACTCGGAGGCATATTCCATCGTGAACGGCTCCAGGCTTTCGCGATAGTCATCAAAACCGTTCACCCATTCATCAAGGAAGCTCTGATCTTCCCAGCCCTGATCAAGGATGTACTTCGCTACAGCGGAAAGCCAGACGAGGTCCGTCCCTGTCTTTGGCTGATAAAAGCGGTCAGCGCGCTTTGCCATTTCGTGTTTTCTCAAATCGAAAACAAACAACTTCTGGCCGAACAACTTTTGAGAACGCTTGATTCGTGAAGCGAGAACCGGATGGGATTCTGCGGTATTCGAGCCGATCGTCAAGACCAGTTTACTTGCCGCGATATCGTCAATGGAACCGGAGTCTCCGCCATATCCGACCGTACGGAACAAGCCTTTCGTTGCCGGGGCCTGACAGTAACGGGAACAGTTGTCGACGTTGTTCGTCCCGATCACTTGGCGGGCTAATTTCTGCATCACATACGATTCTTCGTTCGTCGCTTTGGAAGATGAAATGAACGCGAGGTGGTCCGCGCCTTTTTCTTCCTTGATCTGTGTCATGCGATCCGCGACGTGAGCGATCGCTTCGTCCCATTCGACTTCTTCAAAATGGTCGCCGCGTCGGATGAGGGGCTTCTGTAGACGCTCTTCACTATTGACGTAATCCCAGCCGAACTTCCCTTTCACACAAGTGGAAATGCCGTTGGCCGGAGATTCGGCACTCGGTTCGACTTTGAGGATTTCTCTACCCTTCGTCCATACATCGAAGGAACAGCCGACGCCACAGTACGTGCAGACCGTTTTTTCCTTCTCGATAACTTCTTCGCGCATCGCGGCTTCTGTATCCGATACTGCGAAAAGTGGACCGTATCCTGTCTCCACTTTCTTCGTCAAATTGATCATCGACTTCAGGATCCCGGGCTCGGTGTCCGTCAAAAAGCCGGCATCGCCTTCCATTCCTTTTTCCATCATCGCGTTACAAGGACAGACGGTAGAACACTGCCCGCAGTTGACGCAGGAGGACTCATCGATCGGCACATCATTGTCCCAGATGACACGCGGTTCCTTACGATCCCAGTCGATCGTCAGCGTCTCGTTCACCTGGACGTCCTGACAGACCTCCACACAGCGTCCGCAGAGGATACACTGATCTGGATCATAGCGGTAGAAAGAGCCGGAATCGTCCTTTTCATAACTCGTTGGCTGGAACGGACGGGACTGATGCTCCAATCCAAACTCCGCCATCGTATTGTGAATCTCACAAGAGCCATTGTTATAATCACAAACCGTGCAGTACAGTTCATGTTTCTCCAAAATGCGGTCCAACGACTCCTTCTGTGCCTTATGTACATGAGGAAGTTTCGTTTGGACTTTCATACCGGCTTTCACACTCGTGCCACACGCCCGCGTCAATTCGCCATCGACCTGGACGATACACGTATCACACGTCTGGATGGGTCCCAGTGATTCGTTGTAGCAGATTTGCGGTACCTGTTCTTCTGCCTCGTTCATCAGTTGAAGCAGATTCTGACCTGGTTCCGCCAAAAATTCTTTTCCATTGATCGTCACTACTGTGTGTTCATTCAATCGTTACTCCTCCTCCACTAGCTGCAGCGATACGCCTCGGATGAGTGTACACATTCATCCGCTCCCCCCGTAAAAATCCGACAGCCGTAATGTTTAAATCATCCGCAAGCTCAAGGGCCAAGTCTGTCGGTGCCGATTTGGACAGCAGGACACCAAACCCCATTTTCGATATTTTTAAAAGGACTTCCGAAGAAATCCTGCCTGTAAATAAAATGATCTTCCCTTTTCTGCTTACGTTTTCTTTCAATAAAAAGCCGTACAATTTGTCCAGCGCGTTATGACGGCCAATGTCCGCATACGCTTTCAGTATTCCATCTTCCGTAGCGATGGCTGCCTGGTGCACCCCGCCTGTCCGTTGGAACAAACCCGCCTGGGATTGGAACTCTTCCATCAGTCTAAAGCACACATCCGGATTGAAGGTACTCTCATCCATAGCTGTCCGGGCTGTCGCCGCATCGGCTTGAAAATAAAAGGCCCGACTTTTCCCACAGCACGATCCGAGCCACCTTTTTTGACCGCCTTGCATCTGCGGAAGGCTCTTCGCCGTTTCCACGTAAGCAAACCCACGATCTTCATCAATCGTCATCTCCTTGATTTCCTTCACACTCCGAATCAAACCTTCGGATGCGAGGAACCCGATGACCATTTCCTCTTTGTCCATCGGAGTGCAGACCATCGTTGCGAATTCCTCCCCGTTGACGGTCACCGTGAGTGGATACTCGATAGCGACTTCATCTTCTTCAGAGGACCATTCTCTCTCTCGAAATCTATGAATCTGCCACGATCTCGTCCCCAATTTTTAACCCCCTTACCAATCGTTCCCTAACTTATTCCCGTTCTTTCGACAAAACAAACACCTGTCTATGTAAAAGTTGGACAGGTGTCTGGGTGATGGTTCTATTCTTATATTTTTCTCTTTTTTCATTAATTTTTCCTTTATTGTTTACGTTTGAATTTTCAAAAAATAGGAAATGAAGAAATACTCAAACTAAAAGAAGAGGTGAGGACAATATATATTTTGGAAACTTTTCTTCAAATCCTTCGAAGAGTACGCGGAACCTTCTTATCCATCGTCCTGATTTTTATCGTTCTTTTTGCGCTCTTTATTGCCGTAGGATACATCACTTCCCTTTTCAACTGATGCGAAAGTCTGCTTTCTGTTAAATAGAAAATAGAAGAATAGCAACAAAACACCACCAGTAATGCAGATTCCACCTCCCCACATACCAAGAGTGCGGGCACTGAAAGCATCTAAAAACCACCCGGAGGCGAACATCATGAGTCCAAGCTGGACATTCGTCCATGATTCAAACCAGCCGAAGACACGTCCTTCTTCTCCTGCCTTCACATTTCTCATGAGAAAAGCGTCCAGGAAGGCCCCTAACACCCCACCGGTCAAGGCAATCGATACAAACGTCAGCCATAATCCAGGAAAAAGGGTCATCCGGCTCGCGATCATATGAAGCATCCCCTCAACAATGAGAAGAGCCAGGCATAAAGGAAGACCATAAGATTTGATCTTACTGGAAAAAAAGAAACTCGCCACTAGCCCTGTGCCGAGCGCTCCATACAGGAACCCAACGCCAAGTTCACCAAGTTGAAACGTTTCCGCTCCATACACACTGATTAGAACATTGAACGCTCCGTCCATCGTTGCGCCGACGAGTTGGATGGCAAATACGAACATTATCCACCCTTCCCAACGGACGCGTTTCGTGCTTTCTCTTTTATCGAAAACGCTAAGCGTTCTGTTTTCCTTCAAAGGAAGAACCAGTAGAGCTGCTGCAATAAATGACAGGCCGTTCAGCCAGAAGGCGAAGGAAGTACCGAAGATGTAGGCAACCAATCCCCCTGTAATCGAACCTGCAATCAAGACCGCTCCGAGAAGAAGCTGCTCCCAGCCATTCACCTTCAGCAAATCCTCTTTGTCTACGATCGTAGCAATGAAACTTTTCCGCACAGGTTGATAAACGGCCTCTCCGCAGGCCAGAATGAACATCCCCACGAAGACCAGCCACACCATCTCCTTCGTATCCACTAGTAAAAAGCTAAGAGCAAACGGAAGCCTGAAGACATCAGTCAGCACGAGCATCCATTTTTTGTGAAAACGATCGGCAAGCTTTCCACCGAGTGGGGAAAGCAGCAAGTAGGGAATCACCCTCAACCCGAGAGCCATCCCTACGGCCACACCTGAGCCAGTCAGTTGTAACAGGAGCGTCAAAACCGCTACCTGACTGAAGCGGTCGCCAATCCCATTGACGATTCCTGAATAAAACAAAAAACGGTAAGAATGATGGCGAATCATAAAAACCACAACCAGTTAGATATACATCTAATTAGATATTCAAAAAAAGAAGCCATGCCGTCACCTTTGGACGACAACCGGCCACATTTCTACAGGGTTTAGTTCATATTGATTGTTTTCCCTGTACATGAACTGCTGCATGATCCATTCCCGTCTGACGGTCGCAAAATCATCGAAGAATGTTTTAATATATTCATTGACTTCCTTCTCATCATAGGTTTTCCCATGCTCAAACCATTGGACAAAATAAGAAAGAATCACGTTTTTCTTTTTCAGCTGGCTTGGCATCTGTTTCAGTTTCCCTTCAACTGTGACGAAGTTCTTAACAATTTTCGCCTGGTCTTTGGCGTCTACTTTCAATTCTTCAGCTACCACTCGTTCATCATCTCCAATCCTTAAGATCGCGGTTGTCATGAACTTTAAATTCTGTTCATTCAAATAAAAATAAATCGTATTTTTATCCCTTCTCGAATAGACCGCCCCTGTATCCTTCAACTTTTTCAAATGATGGGTAATCGTCGGCGGACGCAGTCCTAACTTCCCTGCAATCGCCTGCCCGTGCAGCGGTCCCTTCCTGAGAAGAGCAATGATCCGCAGTCGTGTCGGATCTCCGACTGCTTTATGAAACGCGACCATTTTTTCTAATTGCATTTTTCCACCCCACTAATTAAATGTATATCTAATTAAACAATAGTCTAATTAGATGATAGTGTCAACTACGATTTCTGCTTCAAGTCTTTGAAGAAGGGAAGATTTCATACTAAAAAATGCACAACTCCCAAGCCATTTGTATAATTTTTCTAATTCTGATGTAATAGAATAGAAGCTCTAGGTTTGGAAAATGAAGGAGGAAATTCTTATGAAGAAGCTGCTTTTCTTATTCTTTTTATGTGTGAATGTATTTTATATCGCGCATGCTCTTCTAGATTTTGGACTACGGTTCTCCATAGAGTGGAATATCCTGCTCGGATCCTTATTTGTCATCAGCCTTGTTTATTCCAGCATCCATCTTTTACGATCCAAAAAGCACTCTTTGTTGAGTGTAGCCGTCTTATCACTCAGTTTAGCTTCCCTTGGCTGGTTTACGTTCATGAACTTCCTCTCCATAATCATGGGATAACAGAACAGTGGGGGAAGAAATCCATCTTGAAGGATCCCCTCACTTTTTTCATAAAAAAAGCACCCCATTTCTGAGGTGCTTTTGCTGCTTATAAATCTTCCACCAGCACATAGGTCGCTTTCACAGGCCCATGAACACCAACGATCAGGTTCATTTCAATATCTGCACTGTTGCTCGGTCCGGTAATAAAACTGACGCATGACGAAACAGGGTTCCCTTTCTGCTCCTGTTCATGAATGACACGCGCGGCCTGCGTCATTCTCGGTACAAGCGTACTTTTCGGAATGATGGCGATAAACGTTTCTGGAAGAAGGCTGATGGATCTGCCGTTATGTTTATCGTTGAAAAGGGTCACCGTTCCGGATTCTGAAAGGGTGATATCACTAAATACGATCCCGACACCTGCCTGTTCGGCGAATGTGATGTCCCCCTCTTGGTCATTCCAGATCCGGAGGTCAAAGCCTTCTTTCTCAAGCGCTTCATAAATCCCCCGCATGCCGAATTCATCCAATCTCGGACCTCCTGCGCTGATGACTTTTCTGGAACCTTCAAATGCTGCGAGTACTTTTTGAAGGGAGTCACCTAGAGCGGCCAGCGTTGTCCGCTCAAAGGAAGTATGAATGATGCGGCATTGGGCTTCGAGCTTTTCGATGAGCTCATCCTGGGTAGCCCCTTGGAAAACGCGGTCCTGCGGCTTTACGGAATAAGAAGGGGACTTCACTTCTGTGCGCCGCTCCCTTCCGAGGTTTTCAGCGACACGATCTAGAAACGATGTCCGGTTATGAATCGTCATGCCTCTTCCCTCCTTTTTTCTCGTTGTTTGTACCATTCCCGGAAGTTCTTTTTGGCTGGAGCAGGAAAGTCTCTGCTCTCTGTCCATCCTTTCAACGGACCCGGTCCTTTTTCGATCTGTTCGTCTTTCGTCCATGGC
This sequence comes from Halobacillus faecis, assembly GCF_007991335.1. Taxonomy (GTDB): domain Bacteria; phylum Bacillota; class Bacilli; order Bacillales; family Halobacillaceae; genus Halobacillus; species Halobacillus faecis. The sequence continues at coordinate 38,824 of NZ_BJYD01000006.1, forward strand.
TTCATCGCTGTTCTCGCCATTTTCGTACTCAGCTTATAGGCGGCAGGCGTGGAGGCCCATTTGGCGAATCCTTTCATCATCCATTCCTCTGACTTCGCCCCCATGTGTTCGCGCTCGACGATATTCTCACGGTGGCGGATCAAATGTTCATGGAGGGGAATTTTCACAGGACACGCCTCTGTGCAGGCGGCGCACAACGTGGACGCATAAGGCAGGTCTTTATGGTCTTCGTACCCGTCAAGGAGCGGCGTCAAGACGGCACCGATCGGACCAGGATAAATCGACCCGTACGAATGACCGCCTACATGACGGTACACCGGGCAGGCATTGATACAGGCTGCACAGCGAATGCAATGGAGCGCAGATTGGAATTCCGTCCCCAGAATCTTCGAACGTCCGTTATCCAAAATGACGAGGTGGAAATCATCCGGCCCGTCTGTTTCGTCTTCTAAACGGGTACCTGTGAGTGCCGTAATGTAGCTCGTCAGTTTTTGACCAACGGCTGCTCTCGTAAGTAAGCTGACGACGACTTCAAGCTCCTCCCACGTTGGAACGACGCGTTCCATCCCCATAACGGCGATGTGGGTATCAGGGAGTGAGGTGACCATACGCGCATTTCCTTCATTCGTCACAAGCGTGACCGCGCCGGATTCTGCGACAGCGAAGTTGCAGCCTGTCACACCAAGGTCCGCTTCCAGGAAATCTTTCCGAAGCTGTTCGCGGGCAAAGGCAGCCAGTTCCTCAGGCTGATCGGTTTTCGTGTACCCTTTCTTGTTCGCGAACGTTTCGCGGATCTGCTCTTTATTTTTGTGAAGGGCCGGGGTGACGATATGGGACGGTGGATCTTCATCGAGCTGTAAGATCCATTCCCCCAGGTCTGATTCCACCACTTCGCAGCCGCTTTGTTGCAATGCTTCATTCAAGCCGATTTCTTCTGTGACCATCGACTTTGATTTCACGACTTTGCGTGCCTGCTTCTTCTTCGCGACTTCCTGGACGTAAGCGTTCGCTTCCTCAGCGGTTTCTGCAAAAAACACCGTTCCGCCCCGTTTTTCCACCTGCTCGCTGAGCTGGTGCAAATAGTAGTCGAGGTTTTCCATCGTATGATGACGGATTTCTTCACCAAGCGTCCGCCAGTCTTCCCAATCGCCGAGTTCTTCCGCTGCTTTCAGACGTCCACTTCGGAAGCGTCCCTGGGCGGAAGATACAGCCTGTCTCATGAAGCTATTTTCAATCCCTGCCTGGATCCGCTCGGCATACGGCTTATCCCCAATTCTTATTCCCATGTGACCTCTCCTTTCTTATTGGCTGTTCAACACTTGAGCAATATGCAGCACTTTCACGTCCTGTTTATTCCGGCGCATGCATCCACCCATGTTCATCAGGCAGCCTATATCGCCCCCGATGAGATATTCCGCCCCGGTCTCAACGATATGCTGGGCTTTTTCTTCCACCATTTGCCCGGACACGGCGGCATTTTTAACCGCGAACGTTCCCCCGAACCCACAGCAGTCTTCCTTCATCGGGAGCTCGATCAGATTCAGTCCATCCACGTTTTCCAGTAAAATTCTCGGCGCATCCTTCACTCCTAGGAGACGTGTCATATGGCAGGACGGATGATACGTCGCGGTCCCTTGGAACGCTGACTTCACATCCTCCACTTGTAAAACTTCCACCAAAAACTGGGTCAGTTCATAAGTTTTATCTGCAACGGCCCGGGCACGTTCGCTCCATTCCGGTTCATCCCTCAATGCATGAGGATACTCCTTGATCATCTGCACACAGGAACCGGATGGACCGACAACGTACGGGGAAGCTTCAAAGGCAGTAATCATTTGTTTCATCGCTTGGATCGACTCTTGCTTGTACCCGCTGTTGAAAGCCGGTTGTCCGCAACAAGTCTGGTTCTCTGGAAAATCCACCTCACACCCGAAACGTTCGAGCAGTTGGACGGTGTCTTTCCCGACGTCCGGGGTGAAGGTGTCGCACAGACAGGTGATAAATAACGATACTTTCACTGTTATGTCCTCCCTTTTAAACATAAGGTCATCAGATGACTTGTTTTTTGAGAAAGGATACTGACAACAGAATCCTTTTCATGATAAATATTCAGCTAGATGTTCTTCCACACTTTGCAAGTGACGGACCATCGCCTCTTGGGCCAATGCTTCATCCTGAGCTTTGACGGCGTCGAGAATTTGTTTATGCTGCTCAAGCAACCGGCTCGTTCCTTCAGGCGTATGCAAAAGTTTGCGGGTTTCTCTCATGGCCTGCATCATAATTTCCGAAACGCTGTTCATCAAATTGATCAAAATCTGATTCTGCGTCGCCTGGACAAGTGCGATATGGAATTCAAGGTCCGCTTTTTCTCCGAGCTCCCCGTTTCCTTTTGCTTTTTCCATATCCGACAAGGCCTGCGCCATCGCTCGGAGGTCATCCTCCTGCCTCGTCCACGCAGCTGTCCCGGCCGCCCCTACTTCTAATATGTGTCTCACTTCCATCAGATCTTTCAAATCTTCCTTTTTCATTAAAAAGGCAACGGATGTGGGTAAAGAAAAGCGCGAAGGGTCGAAAGCCTTCACATACGTCCCTTCCCCCTGACGCATTTCGAGAATGCCCATGGCTCTCAGGGCACTTAACGCTTCACGGATGGCCGATCTTCCGACACTGAAACTGCCGGCCAGGCTCTCGACACTGTCCAGTTTATCTCCCGGCTTCAATTCCCCATTTTTCAATGATTCCAAAAGAGAATCGGCCACTTGTTCGTATATTTTTTTCGTCCGAATCGGTTTATAATTCATGCGGTTTCCTCCAAAGTTTCGCTTGTCTCTTCTTTTTATTCTAATCGAAAAACAAACCCTTTAAAAGAGAAAGCGATTTCTACGTAAAGAAGAGATACACGAGAGCGGCGATGCCGACAAGCAGTCCATACAACAAAGCAGGGCCGATCGTTTTCCTGATGATCTCCCCTTCTTTTCCAGCGAGCCCTACGACCGCTCCTGCCGCTACGACATTATGCACACAAATCATATTGCCTGCCGCTGAACCAAGGACTTGCAAAGACAGGACCGTATCTTTAGCCAGCGCTGTTTCTTGAGCAATGCTGTACTGAACGGGAGAAAACGTCAAGGTGGATACCGTAGCGCTCCCAGTAATGAACGCTCCAAGCTGGCCTAGAAAAGGCGCAACCATGACCCACATGGAACCGAATCCTCCAGCGAGAGTCTGGGCGATATACTGAGGCATGCTCACAAGTTCTTGAGCGTTCATTCCTGAATTCGTAAACACCTGGACAAGAGCGAGTGTCGCAACTAAAGCTAAAGCCGCATCCTTCATGGAAAGAATAGATTCTCTTGCTGCCTTCGTAAATCGGTCAAACGATTTCCTTTGTACAACGACCGCCGTCATGGCTGCAAAGACGAGTACAGACCCCGGAGAATAAAGCACCTGCCAGGAGGATGTAATGCCTTCCACACCTAAAATATCCGCCCAAGAAAGATCAACCCAGGTCAACGTGAAGGTTTTGACCGCTGGAACGATCCTTGTCACAAGAAGGAGCAGAACAATGATCACATAAGGTGACCAGGCCCCCCACAAGCTCATAGAGACAGGTTCATCGGCCCTTTTTTCCTCTTGAAGAGCTTCCTGCCAAGGTTCATCGGGAAGCAGAAAACCTTTCTTTGCCGTTAAGGTGGCCACAAGCAGGCCGGTCAAGGAAGCTAAAATGGCTACGAACTCATGACCGAACAAATTGGCATAAAGATAAGCGGACAACGTATAGGTGAAACCGATCAAAAGGGTCCACGGAATCATTTGCGTTATATCCTTGAGCTTACGCTGTTTACCAAAAAAGACGGTTAGGATAACCACAAGAATAAGTGGAATGAAGCTCCCCGCAAACAGATCAAAAAAAGCGACATGGACTCCGATTTCTTTGTAAAAAGAAAGATCCGCTCCTGGAATATTGCTCAACCCGACCTGAATCGGGGTTCCGACAGCTCCATACGAAACCGCCGAACTATCCGCTATAAGCGCAATGGCTGCAGCAGCCAACGGGGAAAATCCTAAAGCCACCATCAACGGGCCTGTTACAGCCGCCGGTGTCCCAAACCCTGCGGCCCCTTCAATCAAGGCACCAAACAAGAAGGCAACAATCACAATCTGGACTCTCATGTCTTTGGAAATGCTCCGGAATCCTTGATTGATCCGGTCCACAGCTCCAGTGTTTCTCAGCGTATTCAAAAGGACAATCGCACCGAATAAGATGAACAAGATGGTCAACGTCTTATGTGCCCCCTCAAGGATAGAGGCGGCGATCACCCTTTCCCCCACACCCCAGACGAAGTATGCCAGGCTGATCACAATCAACGCGCTATACAACATCCCTTTTTTTGCCGGCATCCGTAAAAGGACCAAAAAGATAAAAGGAGCAAGTATCGCACTTAATGCCACAAATAAAATCATATAAATCCTCCCCCACCACACGTAATGTCAACGCTTTCAATACATGTATAAAAGTAAGGTCATCAGATGACCTGCTTTAATTATATTTTATACCTATGGTGGAGGTTTTGCAATCGCTTTAATGGAATTCATAAAGAAAAGACCAGGCCTTTTAAATCCCTGGTCTTAACGCCTTTAAGGAAGGTTTACTCCATCCGGTTTCCTTCTGCCGGAATCGGATGTTCTCTTAACATGCGTGCAAAATGGAGCGTGTTATACGCGAGCATTTCAACATGTTTTTTTGTAAATTCGTTGTTTTGACCATCACCCTCTAAATAAGAAGGGCCGGGTCCAGCTTCCCCCACCCAGTACGCATCCACATTCGGCGGCACAACAAAGCCAATGTGCGACATTCCATAAAGCACAGAGGCTGCCGCATGCTTCGCACCATCTTCGTTACCTGTAATGATGACGCCTCCGACTTTGTTGTAAAAGATCGACTGGCCTTTGTCATTCGTTTCTCCGCTGCTGCCATACAAGCGCTCCATCGCTACGGTAGCGAGACTGCTCTTTTCACCAAGCCACAGCGGTGTTCCGAACAGGACGATGTCAGCTTCTTTCACTTTTTCAAAGATTTGCGGCCACATATCTCCGCTTCCCAGATCACCGCTGATGCCATAAGGAATATGATAATCCGCCAGGCGGACGATTTCCGTTTCTACGCCTTCTCTTTCAAGAATCTCCAGAACTTCACGACTCAGACCTTCTGTATGGGAAGGCTCTTCTGCCTCCGTATTCTTCAAGGATGCATTCAGAACGATCGCTTTCAATTTTGTCATATCATCCACCTCCTATCCTGCCCCTTTCCCTTTCGTAAAAACGTTCAATCAAAAAGCCGCACATCTTAGATGTACGGCTTTTCTCTATCATTGATTTTTCATGTATTCAAAAACTTTCAAGTCGATTTTCCCCCGCTCCTGCTCACGACCTTCAAAGTTTTCCGTGTGCAAGTAGGTCGTGAATGTATCGTGAAACTCATCGGAAGAGACGTCCTCTGAAGTGAGGTACCCGAGACGGCGCAGATGGTGCTCGACCTCTTTCTTCACATCTCCTTCCACTTCCACGACTTCCTCAGGCTTGGACGCCCCAAAATAGAGTTGATGAAGCTGATAGATACGGTCAAGCTCTTCAATGGGTTCCGGATGATCATCCACTCGGAGATCGACGGCGACGTCACTGAGCCCTCCATATCCAGCTTTATCTTTCACGACGAGGATGGCTGCCGATTGCTTCCCACGACTGTCTCCGCCTGCACGCTGAGCCGCTTTGATCGCAGTCATTAAACGATCCGCAAGAGAACCTTCCGCCTGTTCAAAAGCTTCGCCCATATCGGTGACGGTCTCTTCATTCACAAGGATGTTCCCTTGAGCCGCATAATGTTTGCCGACTTTACCGCCAGCCCACTCGTAGCACTCTTCACCTGTAAACGTAGCCCCGTTTCCTTTCGCATCGACAACTCCGACTTGACGGTCTTCCTTTTGAGGGTCGTCGGAAGTAAGGCGCTCGATCACTTCTTCAGCTGAAAGCCCTTGTTCGAGCAGCTTCAGGCCGTCCGGTCCGTACTGCGGGTTGCCAAATGCCTGAGTAGCAATCGCTCCGACACCTGCCTTTGCCCATGGGACAATCGATCCCACACCTAAAAACTTCGACTGCACAGCAACGCCCCATTCTCCCGTTTCAGGAGCGTGGGCACAAATAGAAAACGTAGCAATAACCTTTGATTTCATTTTCTTCCCTCCAATCTTGTATGTAATTCGAGATGATTGGACAATTTCCTGCAATTTCCGTTTAAGATTGGAAGCTAAGACCCTTAGTGGATATCTCTTAATTCTAATGGATCTATTGAATTTTCAATGGATATATCAAATTTTTAATTGATATTTCTACATTCTGATTGATATCCTTTTCGGTTTGGTTAATAAACCCCCTGCCCATCCAGAGGTTTTATCCACGACCAACCGGGTACATTCCATACCGTAGCAGCTATTAAGAAAAAGGAGCGATTCTATATGAAACCAACCGTAAGAGAATACACAAATGATGAAAAACTGATGGAAGATGTGAAGCGTTTAAAAGATGAAGGCATCGACAACAAAGACATCTACATTCTGTCCCACGATGACGACCGCACTGACCGCATTGCCAAGAACGTAAACGCCAATACCATCGGACTCTCAGAACAGGACGTCAAAAACGTGATTAGTAATCTCTTCAACAAACAGGGCGATGAACTACGAACGAAACTTCAGGAAATCGGATTTTCTGAACAAGAAGCAGAAGAATACGAAGAAGACTTGGATGAAGGGAAAGTTCTCCTGATCGTGACAAACCCGTCGAAAGCAGAAGCATTATTATAAAAAGAAGGAGCGCACGGCATGTGCGCTCCCTTTTTATTAGTATGTGGTAAACCATGTCCACTTCTGCAAGTAGTAAGTGGCATAACGGATGAATGTTAAATTGTCCTGGTATTCTTTATAATCAGCCGTATAATGTCCCTCTTCGTTGTTCCATATACGAGTAAAGTAATCATTGACATCCTGGAACACTTGCTCTTCCCCATCCCCTTTGATGACAACATCGGCTTCCAAGTTTAAGTTGGAAAGGTTACGGCGCGTATAGTTCGCGGACCCGGCGATGATGACATCCTCCTCAGGATGGTCGATATAAAGCATCTTCGTATGGTACTGCTCAATATTGACATCATACCAACGCAAATGAATATTTTCGTTACCCAAATTCTGTAACTCGGCAGCCACAGGTAAGTTGGGTATGCCGGTTTTTTCGTGACCAAACGCTTTTTTGTTTGGATCCATCACAATGTTCACTGTAGCTCCGCGGTTGGCTGCCTCATCGATGGAATTCATGATTTTTTTATCGGCTAAGTAATACATGCCGAGCCATACGGTGTCTCCCTCACCAGCTTTCGAAAATTCTTCAAGAATCGATTTGTAGATCTTTCCTTCCGTAACAAACCGTGTCGTGATCGGCCCTTCCTGCTCCTCCCAATTACGATTTTCATAATCAGGAAAATCAGCCTCACCCGAATAGTTCACCACCGCTTCTTCAGCTTCTAAAATATCTTTGATGATCGGCCCCGTCATCTTAAACGCGACGTTTTCATGATAACCACTGGCATCGTGAGGGTTGGCTGTTGAGACAATCGCAGATTTCTCTGTGACGAGAACTTTCCTATGGTTCGCTTTAATGTTCATCAATTTCATATAGGACCTGAGCGTCACATCTGGAGCTTCCTTGGCCATAGGGTTACTGATCCATCCATTGTCTCCGGTCCCCATCCATGAAAACAAAAGCCGCCATACGCTCGAGTATAAAGGGTTCGAATCTCTCAACTTATTTAAATTGGTCAAAACGACATCCACCCCGCCATCCTCGAGGCGTTTGATGGTCTCCGACTCATACGATCCATAAACCGTATTGATCCGATCCGTAATAAAAACGACCTTCAAATCAGGAACTTCCTCTTTCCTTTTTAAAATGGCATCCACTAAATTTTCGGATATCTTCGGAAACTCGTTTTTCCCGTTCGTGTAGCCATTAAATAAAAACATATCCGCTACAATAAAGTCCTCAGCTTCTGAGATTGTCTGGTTGATCTCTTCAAAAACTTGAAGGTCATGTACCGTTTTTCCTGCTTCATTTTCATATGATAAATCACGGAAAAACTCGATATTTTCCATCTGATGCGCTTCTCCTTCATAAGAAATCCCCTCAGGGAGAGCTTTCCATGAAGTATGATAGGCAATCGTAACACTTAAAATAGCGATAATGACGACGATGATCCAAAACCACTTGCTCTTTCCAATCCGCTTCAAACGGTTCATTATGTAGCCTCCTCAACTAGAGTGCTTATTTTATTTTCACTATAATGGCCCGTTTCAAACCTTGATTGGAGAAAAAAATGAATAAAGCACATTTTATTGAGATTCTTGAAGACTCAGTTTCGAGATGTTTGAAGGTGGATAGGGAACTCCGGGAAACAGTTCGCTTTCCATGGGGCGGGCGGTGAGCCTCCTCAGGCTACGCCTTCCGGGCTCTCACCTGTCCCGCACACCCCATAGGAGTCTCACCGTTTCCCTCCGCCCCTTTACCTAATCAGTGTCTCGAAACCACTTCTCGAATAAGCAGCCATTCAGTTTGGTGAGAGTATAAAGATATCCTCCCCTGTCTAAGTGTTTGAATTCTGAAAGCTTGATACCGAGCTCTTTATGCTTCCAAAAGTGGGATAGTGGAAAAATCCAACTTGGTAAAGGGGTTCGTTTCTCACATACATCGAATGGGGTGGTTGGGAAGCTGCGAGACTCCCGTGGGAGAAAGGAGATCGGCGAGATCCCGCAGGGCGGTAGCCCGAGGAAGCTCGCCACTCCCCCACAGGAAAGCGAGTTGCTTCCCAACCACCCCTGAATTTCAATACGCTAAACGAACCCCGGTTATCTAAAAAGCTGTGCCTTCAAGAATAAGGAGCGTATATGAAAATTAATAATGAAAAAATCCCCCTCTCGATGCTCCGACATGGAGAGGGGGATTTTTGTTAATGGCTTAATAGTTTTGGTCGTTTTACGAATAGGAGACTGACGACGATACTGCTTAAGATAAACGCAGGCAGCATGTATCCGCCATTATAGACGAGGGAATACAACCAGACCGGCTGGCCTTCCGGGGCGAACTCTCCGTAAAAAACGATGCCAGCGAAAAAGTGGCCGAAAAAGCGCAGGACACTTCCGATCAGGCAGCCGACGATGATCCATCCGACCAATCGACGGGACTCTTTCGATTTGATCGCATTCCATAGTGGTTTCGCCACTAAGCCTGCCCCTCCAATCACAGCAAAGGCAACGACATAGTCCAGAAATGCCTGGAGAGGGGTCATAATATAGGCACCTGTCATGATTTGATAGATTCCCAGTAGCAGACCGGTGGTGACGCCCCCTTTTAAGCCCCAGCGAAAAGCCATGATGAACACAGGGACCATCGCAAAGGAAACCGAACCTCCCTGCGCCCATAGTTTAAATGATAAAAACGGGATGATATCCAACAATAATGCGAGTGCTGAAAAGATCGCAACTTCTACGAGAAATAAAACGCGACGATTTCTCATTTCAACATTCCTCCTAAAAAAAGACACAAAAAAAGCAACGCCAAATAGGGAAGCTTCCTGATGGAGGAGTCCCAATTTTGCATTGCACCATCAAAAAAGCCGCCATCCCTACGCCAGTGCTAACTGACAGGTTCGAAGGGTCAGAACGAAACGTTCACTCTCAGCCGGAGGCTCCCCTTGAAGGCTTTATACCGTTTACTTTTCTTGATTTGTCTCTATTATAATAAACTTTTTACTAGATTACAAAACCTTTTCTATTTCCCGGGCAATCACTTCGTGTTTGTGTACATTTGGAAAAATTCCAGCGTACGCTCGATGATCATATCCTTATCATGATCCAGTGTGGCCACATGGTAACTGTTTTCCAGGTGGATGATCTCCTTATGTTCAGAAAACACGGATTCGAAAATGACTTCTGAATTGTGAGGTGGAACGACGTGATCCTCATCCGATACGAAAATCATGATCGGGCAATGGATTTCGTCAAGCCTGTCCTTCACTTTACCCATCAATGTGACGAGCTCGCCAATGGATTTCACCGGCGTGCGATCATACGCAAGTTCAACGGTTTCCGGATCCTTGATATCCGAGCCGATGGCATCAATGAAGCGTTCGTCCATTCCCTGACTATTTTCAAGGGCTGGGATATCGATCGCCGCATTGATCGGAATGACGCCTTCAATATCCCGGTGCTCACTCGCCATATACAAGGCAAGGGTTCCACCCATCGATAACCCGACGACAAATACTTTTGAACACCTTTCTTTCAACCAGGCGTATCCTTCTTCTATAGATTTCACCCAGTCCAGATGAGAGGTCGATTCCATGTCCTCCGGGGTCGTTCCGTGCCCTTTCAATCGAGGACAGCAGACCGTATAACCTGACCTTGCATACGCTTCGACTAATGGCTTCATGCTCTGTGTTGTACCGGTAAACCCGTGTGAGACAAGAATGCCGACTTCATTACCCTCGAAGCGCATCTCCTCCGCTCCATGCATCACTTTTTCCATTCAACCCCACTCCTTTGGCTTTCTCTTTTCCTAGAATTTTTTGTAACACCGTCTTCTCCAGCCACCTCCACGGCAGCAAGCGTTTGAACCACACATTCACACGAACTCCGGGACCTATTGGATAGCGGAGTTTCACAAGCGTTTCTTTTTCCATCAGTCCGGTCATCAGATCAGACACGTCCTGAGGGTTCCCGTGGGTTTCACTGTTCAACGCATTCCACAACCCTTTTATGTAATCGGCATAAGGAGATTCAGGGTCCTGGACTTCTTCCGGCATTTCAAGCCCTGTCGACCAAATATTGGTCTGATATGCGCCTGGCTCGATCAGCGCGACATCAATCCCGAACGGTTTCACTTCGAAACGGAGGCTTTCCGATAATCCTTCCAATGCGTGTTTGGAGGAAACATACGCAGATAAACCTGGAAAACCGATCAATCCGCTCACACTGCTGACATTTAAAATTTTCCCTTTTCCCTGAGCGCGCATCAGTGGCAGAACCGCTTTCGTAACGGCAATCACACCAAACACATTGGTATCAAACTGCTTCCGGTAGGTTTCTAGCGGTACCTGTTCAAGAAATCCACCCACCGCATAGCCCGCGTTATTCACGAGAACGTCCAACCTTCCCAGCGTGTTCACTTTTTCTGAAAAACGCGCGATGGATTGTTCATCCGTCACATCCAACGGCCACACTTCGATGCGGTTGCGCACTTCCTCGTCAAGTGTTTCGTAGGCGACGGCCTTTTCTACGTTTCTCATCGTGGCAATGACACGAAAGCCTTTTTCGGCACATTTCACAGCTGTATGGAAACCGAATCCACTGGATGCTCCGGTAATGAGTACGGTTTGTTTCATAATCTGACTCCCCCTTGTGCTAATCGTTACCCCATATCTTTCGCTGTCACACCCTTATTCTCCTCTTTCACAGAAACCTAAACAGCTCCGGTCAGGCAGATCACCGTATCATTCCGATACATAATGTATGGTTTTAGGCATATTAATGATAGAATGGTAAAGGTTATCGACCGAATAAATTTGAATAGAAAGGAAGTTTCATATTTTATGAGTACGAACATGAAGCTTCAAGCGCTTACCCCCTCTTATGACCCTTGGGAAGCGTATATGGACGTGGAAGAACACGGAAAAATGACGTTATCGAACATTGAATTTACGACAACGACGCTCTGTAACATGCGTTGTGAGCATTGTGCAGTCGGATATACGTTAGGTGCGAAGGATCCCGAGGCTCTGCCGATGGACTTGCTCAGGAAGCGGCTCGATGAAATCCCACATCTCAGGACGCTCAGCATCACGGGCGGGGAACCGATGATGTCTAAGAAATCAGTAGAAAATTATGTCGTTCCTCTGCTGAAATACGCCCACGAGCGCGGAGTGCGGACACAAATCAACTCGAACTTGACGCTTCCTTATGAGCGTTACCTCCCGATCATTCCTTATTTGGACGTTTTACATATTTCCCACAACTGGGGAACGATCGAAGAATTTATCCATACCGGATTTGCCCGCATGGAACGAAAGCCATCCGAAGAAAACCGTAAGAAGTTCTTTGACCGGATGGTGGAAAATTCACAGCGGCTTTCTGAAGAAGGGGTGATGGTTTCAGCAGAAACGATGCTCAACCGTCGTACGTTCCCTTACCTTGAATCCATTCATGATCATGTCAAAGAAATGAAGTGCGCGCGCCACGAGATCCATCCGATGTACCCTGTGGATTTTGCCAGCAGCTTAGAGACGTTGAGCCTGGAACAAATGCGTGAGGGCATCAACCGTCTTCTTGACCATCGGGATGACGACATGTGGATGTTGTTTGGGACACTGCCTTACTATCCATGCAGTTCTTCCCAGGACGATCTCGATATGCTGAAGCGTCTGTACAGCGAAAAAAATGTGACGGTAAGAAACGACCCGGACGGGCGCTCCCGCCTGAACGTGAACATCTTCTCGGGCGATATTATCGTGACAGACTTCGGTGACGAGCCTGGCCTTGGAAACATTCAAGACACGAAACTTAGCGATGCCTATGAAAACTGGCTGTCTACGAAAACGGCGCAGAGCCTCAACTGCCACTGCCCTGCTGTGAAGTGCCTCGGTCCGAATGTGCTTGTGAAAAACACGTACTATGAAGGAGTCGATTTCCAAAAACGGAAAGCGAACATTACGTTGTAACGTAGAAAGGAGAGCGCCATGCCGACCCTGACTATTAGAGAGAAAACGATAGATTATACTATAGAGAGGCAGGACGTCTCTTTTATTAAGATCTACCTTGATGATTTGAATGGAGTAAAAGTGACCGTCTCCCCTCATAAAGAGGAAGCAAAAATCCAGGCTTTCGTTGAGAAGAAGGCGGACTGGATCCTGGAAAAATGGCAGCAAACGCACGAGGATTTATACGCCATTGATGCTCTTACAGCTTCCGATCACGAAAAGATCACTTACCTTGGCCGCTCCTATCGGCTGAAGATCGAACATCAGGATGAAGCCCGCTTTGCTTTTCAAAAAGGCACCTTCCTTTTTGCTTATCCTGAAAAATGGACAAAGGAAAAAGCGAACGGACACCTTCGCAGAGAGGTGAACGATTGGCTGTTCCGTAAAGCCGGTGAAAAATTTCCGACGTTGTCCGAATCGCCAATCGACGCAGAAGAAGACCAGGTGAAGCTTGGAATGAAAGAGGACGACCACATTCATCTCAACTGGCGGCTGATCCAGAGGTCTAAACAGAAGATCCAAGAGACTATAAAAGATCTCATCCATGAAAAGACGTGCTAACAAAAAATGCCCAGCAGGCTTCAAACCTGCTGGGCATTTTTTATATGAATAAGAGGAGACTCAAGGCCATGACGGCCATACCAGCGACGACCCCGTAAATCGATAAGTGCGCTTCTCCATACCTTCTTGAAGCAGGAAGCAGTTCATCCAGGGAAATGAAGACCATAATCCCTGCCACTCCTGCAAATAAAATACCGAACATCATATCGTTCAAGAACGGCATCAGCAATAGATATGCTAAAATGGCGCCGACCGGTTCAGACAAACCACTCAAGAAAGAGAGCTTGAACGCTTTTTTCTTGTCTCCTGTAGCATAGTAAACGGGCACAGAAACGGCGATTCCCTCTGGGATGTTATGAATCGCAATCGCAGCGGCAATGGCTAACCCCAGGGCCGGGTCATTGAGGGCTGCCGTAAATGTCGCGATCCCTTCTGGAAAGTTGTGAATGGCGATCGCTAAAGCTGTGAACGTTCCCATCTTCAATAAATCAGGATCTTTCACGGCTGTGTCCCGTTTCGCCATGTCTTCCACTTTTTTCACTTCGTGAGGGTTTCCTGACTTCGGTATGAATTTATCGATGAGTGCGATGACAAGCATTCCCCCGAAGAAGGCGCCGACCGTCGTCCACTGACCTGCTTCGTTCCCCATCGCATCGACAAGTGAATCTTGTGCTTTGAAAAAGATTTCCACCATAGATACATAGATCATCACCCCTGCCGAAAAACCGAGCGCAAGGGAAAGGAACTTCGTGTTCGTCGTCTTCGCAAAAAATGCGATCAAACTCCCTACACCTGTAGCTAATCCGGCAAGTAAAGTCAGCCCGAAAGCCAATAACAAGTTTTCCATTGTACCTCTCCTTCAATTCGAACATTTTCTCTAAGCACATTGTAACGAAGGTTTTTCCTTAGAGCAACTTTTTTAGTTTCAGTTATATTTTATGAGCCCATAAAATAAGTGCTACACATTATTCTTAACTTTTATATTCATATTTAAAGGCACCCGTGCATAATCTTTCCTTTTTCGCCCATAAAAAAACCACCTTCCGCTCAGGAAAGTGGTGACTTACGGTAAGTATTGAAAATGAGCTTCCACCCTGGCCACGGTTTCCAGCGTCCCCGGTTCAATCGGAGTCGCGGTTGCTCCAAGTACGTCAGCCTTTTGAAAGCTTTGTACAGGAACGGCAGGCGTGGTACCAATTTCGATGATTTTGACAGGCGTTTGGTCCAGGTTCAATCCCATTGTATTCGCAATCGTCTGAGCGTTGGCTAACGCGTTCCCGAGGGCGATTTTTAACGCTTCCTGATAATTTTGATACGGATCACTCACTGTAAATGCAATACTTGAGATCCGGTTCGCCCCGGCCGCTACTGCTGTATCAATGACATAGCCGGTTTGACTCACATCGTCAACGGTCACTTTCAAGGTATGGGTCACCTGATATCCACGGAACTCCTGCTTGCCGTCTACGTAATCATACTCAGGAAAAATGAAGTAGTCCGCCGTTTGAATATTTTCTTCGGGGATCCCGGCAGCAACCAGCTGATTGCGGACGTTCTCCATCGTCCGGGCGTTTTCCTGTTGTGCGGTTTCCAAGTTTTTGTCCTTTGTCACGACACCGATCTTCACATTGGCAACATCCGGCCGGACTTGAACTTTTCCGACACCATTGACTTTGAGAAGCCTGCTCTCGCCCTCTCTGGCCATTTGTCTCATTCCTGGGTAATACATCTTGCATCCCCCCTTTTTTATATAATGAAGGAGAGCAAAGGAATATGTCCTTTCCGAGATAAGGATTTCTCCCTATACTTTTATTTCCATTTTTTGAATAGATAGTAAAAGGGGGGTGGCGTCGATGCATCGTGTCTATGAAGAAAGTGTGAAAGAATATAAATCCTATATTCTTGAGGGGTTACCCAAATCCGGGCATAAAAAACGGATTCTGATTTTAGGTGCTGGCATGGCCGGACTTGTCGCCGGGTCTCTTTTGAAGAAAGCCGGGCATGACGTTGTGATTTTGGAAGGGAACGATCGAGTCGGCGGAAGGGTCCATACCGTACGGGAACCTTTTTCAAACGGAAACTACATAGACGTCGGCGCCATGAGAATTCCGAAAAATCACCAGTACGTCCAAACGTATATCGATAAATTCGGGCTGTCGACCAACCCCTTTATCAATTCCAAACCCAACGACCTTTTGATGATCAATGGCCAAAAGGTGTTTCGGTCCGAATATGAACAAAACCCTGACCAGTTGCACTTCCATCTCCTTCCGCACGAACGAGGGAAAACGGCAAAGCAACTGTTTCTTGATGCTGTCCAGCCGTTCCTGCACCTTTACCGGAGTAGTTCGGATCAGGAGAAAAAGAAATTGGAGGATCAATTTTCTAATTTTTCGATGGGAGAATATTTAAGAAACAATCCTTACGGTCCCTCGATGTCCAATCATGCTGTCCGTATGATTAAGCTCGTCCTTGGCATTGAAGGTTTTCCTGAGTTTTCTTTTCTGGATATTTTAATCGATATCACGTTTCCCATCTTTAATGGTCAGACAGAATTTGTAGAAATTCAAGGTGGCAATGACCGGCTTCCTCATGCTTTTCTTCCTGAATTGATTGATAATATCTATTTCGAACAAAAAGTCACGAAAATCGTCCACAACCATGACCGCGTGACCGTCCATACCGAAGACCAGCGTTTTTCGAAGCCATCGTGTTGGAGTGGTGACCTTCTGCTGACGACCATTCCTTTCAGCGCTTTTCAATTCATAGACGTTTTTCCTTTCGGATGCTTATCGCTTAAGAAGTGGCAGGCTATACGAGAAGTCATTAACGTACCTGCCGTTAAGATCGGCATTGAATTCAAGTCCCGTTTTTGGGAGCGGTATCCGGTAGGCAACCTCATTTCCGACTTGCCGATCCGCTTTGCTTATCAGGCGAGCCATCACCAAGGTATGCCGGGGCCCGGCATTCTACTAGCCAGTTACACATGGGGCCAGAACGCCCTTTTGTTCAACAGCCTCGATCAAAAAGAAGCGACCAAACAAGTCCTTGAGAACCTCGCTCGTGTATACGGAAACGTTGTCTATGAGGAATACATGCAGAGCGTGGTTTACAATTGGAGTCAAAATCCGTTCTCTGCCGGCTGCTTCACCTTGTTCACTCCAGGGCAGAGCCGTGATCTTGAAGAAGTGATGCCCCTACCAGAAGGCCGGATCCACTTTGCAGGCGAACAGACATCCTCCTACCACGGTTGGATTGAAGGAGCGATCGAATCCGGCATCCGCGCTGCGAAAGAAATGAATCGACGGTGATACGATGTTGAAGGGGGTGCCTGGCACCACAATATGTCTACCTGGTGCCAGACTTGCTGTTCACCATTTTCACCCACCCACAAAAAATCCCCTTCCACGGTTCATAGTGGAAGGGGATTTTTTATTCTTATGATGCTTCTTTCTCTTCGGTACTCAGCTCTTCACCAGAACCGCTCCAAATTTTGACGGATTGGTTTTCTTTTTTGACTGGATACACGACTTTGTATTTCTTCATCTGCACTTCGCCATCCACCGTTTCTTCCGCTGTCAGGAAAGCGGTGACTTGGACGGTATCCCCTTGAGGGTCTGCAACAAGGTTATCCACCTTCACACTGAGCGTATTGTTGTAGCCGGATCGGAAATCTTCAAATGAAATATCCTCCTGCCAGCTTGCGCTCAGCAGAGAATAAGCCGTGACGAAATCGCCCTGATTGATGCTGTCATAAAAATACTGCACCATATAGCTCGCCTGCTCGGCATCCGTCCCTGTCACAGGGGAGTAGACTTCACCGGTAAGTTCCGGGAACTCAGGAAGCGAGCGCATCGGGGATTCACTCCAGCGCCTTACCATTGACAGCACATCAGCAACCGGAATGCTGAACCCGATCGATTCGTCATCCATTTTTGCGGAGTTGATTCCGATCACTTCACCGGTTTCCCTGTCCAGAAGAGGGCCGCCACTGTTTCCTGGTGAGATCGGTGCTGAAATTTGGTATAAGTTTTTGTAATGGAAAGGCTCGATGTCAAGCGTCCGTTCAAGGCCGCTGATTTCCCCGCGCGTCACAGTGTTCTGGAGCCCGAGTGGACTTCCAAGCGCCAGCACTTCATCGAGGAGTTCTGCTGAATTTTCTTCCCTGATCGGCAGTGGCTCTTTTCCTTTCAAGCCGGGCACTCGCACTACAGCGACGTCAATGTCGCGGCTGACCCCGATCACATCGCCGGGCATTTTCTTCCCATCTGATGTAATGACATTGACACTTTCTGTATTCGCAACGACATGTGCGTTCGTTATGATATCTCCCTGGTCATTGTACAAAAAACCAGAACCGACAGAACCATCTCCGAGCTCTAATTGCACGACAAGCTTCTGCGATTCAAATATAATCTCCTGGGTTTCTTTCGGTACTTCTCCCTCTTCATCCTCATCCGGTGGTTCATTTAAGACAGCCGAAACCGTGACGTCCTGTTGAACGGTATCCATCACGTAGAAAACGCCGGCAATCCCGCCACCGAGGATTAGAAGAGTGGCGAGAAGGCTGATGATCCAAGAGCGCTTCATCTTCCATCCCCCTATTCTACGAGCCACTCCATCTCAGTCATTTCGACGGAGTAATCTCCCTCATCCAATTCATAATGTACTTTTTCAAAAGTCCCCTGATCTCCAGGGTTCATATAGTTCGGGAAAACTTTCACAGATTCAGAACGGACGACCTTTCCATCTTTATCGAGGATGTCGTACTTCACGGTCACCGTACTGATGATTTGAGTAGCCACACTTTTCAGCGAACCCTCTACTTTATAATCGCCGAACTCATCTTTCGTTATCGTAAGATCAACAAGTTCAAGCGCCTGGGTCTGGTTACGCAATTCATCCTGAGCGGCCTGCTGCATCGCGCTTTCAAGTCTCTGCTGTTCCGCTTGCTCGAAAGCCGTTTTCTCCTGCTGGATCCGTTCCTTCAACTGAATCAACTTTTCATCATTGGAAACGTACTGCAAACCCTGATCGATGAGGGCGATCGCTTCTGCATAGCGCTTTTCCCCCGCTGCTGCTTCTGCTTTCTTCGTCGATTGGTTCACGATTTTTTCAAAGATTTTGTCCCGGACTTTGGAGGCTTCCTCCAAATTGAGGCCGGATAATGTATTCAGTTTCCCTGCCAGTTCATCCACGTTTGTAATCTTCGAAAGTTCCTGATTGACTTCCTTTAACGTTAGTCTGGAATCCATTTCATTCATTTTCGGAATGAGCGTGACAAGCAGACGGCTGTCTTCCTGACGTAAGGACTCTTGAATGGCTGTAAGCTTCTCACTCGCTTTTTTCAATGAACCTTCTTCAATCCACTGGCCCACCTTCTCAAGCTCCTGGTCCCACGTCAATGCTTCCTGCACAGTCCCGAGCTCCTTCTGAAGGGCTTCAATCTCCGGACGGCGGTCAATCGCCCCGACGAGCAGCTTTTCCGCTTCCCGGTACTCCCCGGCAAGGGCTTCCTGCTCCGCTTCTTTTTTCATGGCGACCACTTCAGCATTCACATCTTTCTGGTAGTCATAAACAAAATAAAGGGCCACCCCCATTACGACCAGCATGACGAAAGGCGTAATGATTGGCAACCACGATCGTTTAGCCGTGCTATTCTGTTCAGGTGTTCGCATCAAGTTCTTTCCGCATTGAGAACAAAAACGGGCACCGTCATCCATCACATGTTGGCAATGAGGACATTCAGTCATGGTCCCGTCCTCCTTTTCTATCACTTTCATAATTCTGGAATCTCTAAGAATCCTTATCTATTATAGCATGCCTTACACTGGATAAGTAAACGACATAGGTCCCTTTTTTTAAAAAAGTTCCTTCATACAGGATAAGCGCACGGCCCGTTCTTATTTGTCCGCATAAAATGGTATATCTCAAACCCGAGAGGAGGGTCCTCATGTCGAATCGTCCTAATGAAAACAAGCCAAGCAGAAAGCCCTCAAAACCGTGTTGTGGTCGTAAACGGAAAGGAACGTCCCGCTGAAAATAGCTGGAGCCGCACCGAAAAGCGGCTCTTTTCAATAAGGTGTCATTTGTCACAGGAATGTAATCTTTTTGTAGGTATTTTGTCTTTGTATATCAAAATAACGGTTGTTACAATGGGCAAAGAGAAACTTTGAAAGGGGACATCTACTTATGAACAAACGTCTATTTTCCCTTCTTCTTTTGCCTATGATCATCTTTGGCCTTGCCCTTCCGGCTGCTGCCGATGAAGTGGACAAGCCCGCTCAAAATATAGAAACGAAATCCCTCTCTTTAGATAAAAAAACAAAAGATCTCGAACGTTTTCCTGACAAAGAAAAGAAAGCCGTCACAGCATCCACTGAGAAAGATGATGTGAAACGCACGGTTGCTGTCGAAGCCACTGCCTACACTGCCTTTTGCGACGGATGCAGCGGCATCACGTATACAGGCATCGACCTCCGCGCCAATCCGGATCAAAAAGTGATCGCTGTCGATCCGAACATCATTCCGCTTGGCTCTAAAGTCCGCGTGCCGGGCTATGGCACAGCCGTCGCTGGTGACATTGGCGGAGATATTGAAGGTCACCGCATCGACCTCTTTATGCCACAGGAAAAAGATGCCTTCGACTACGGTCGTCGTCAAATAGAAGTCGAGATTTTGAACTAAACTCTTCCTTATAGGAAGAGTTTTTTTATGATTCGCATGAAGCCTTCTCTACTCCCTCCTTAACCAAAGACATAAAAAATGCGCAGCCTCCTTTTCATAAGAAAGCTGCGCATTTTTCAATCTCTGCTGAACCTTGTTTTCTTTGCACACTTGTCTAAATAAAAACTCTCAACCCCACTGGTATGAAGCGCGACGCCATCTTCTAAAAACCACCATGTACCCTTGTCCAGCTGTTTAGTGATGAACTCAGTAGCTTCCCGCTCATTCATATCTTCGCTCAATTCCAGGTCATGCGTCACGACACGCTTACTGTCCAACAGGAAAATCACGTGCCACTCTTTTTTTGATGCCATTTTAACCACTCCTTTTCCTATATGTAACTTACTATTACTTACCCACCTGCTTTTTAGTTTAATCTTAAAATGAAAACTCATACATCTTTTTAACGGACATAGGTATAGGTGGCTATGTGTTTCGGTTTTTTACGGTGTTTTTGATAATAAAGTTCTGACGCTTGTTATTTATTAGCAGCTTTCGCAATTATATTAGCAGGTTCAGTGAATTTATTAGCAACTTTCCTGTTTTTATTAGCAGCTTTAGTGAATAGATTATCGACTTCCCTGCATTTATTAGAAGGTTCTGAATATATAAGCCACATCCTCCTTTCATAGCGTCTATCTCAGCCTGAAAAAAAAAACAAAAAAGCCACGCCGGAAGCGTCGCTTTTGATCAGTCTTTATGTAGGGGGAGGTGCGCCAGATGTACGCCAAGAAGTTCTTCGATTTGCTTTCCCACAAACAAAGAAAAACCAGCGAGTAACATATGAGCGAGCGACAGGTATAAGACATCCCTCCAATAAGTGTTATAGGTCGTCCTGTCTACACATTTATTTTACCACTTGTCCTCGTTGAATCATGTTAATTCTACGTAAAGACTGGTCTTTGTTCTCTTTGTACAACCATTGTATGCAAGATGATTTACAAATAGACGAGTCTCCGTTACAATATCAAAAGTTCAGTTAATACTAAGTAAACAAATCGGATTTAGGAGGAATGAAACATGCAACAACAGACTGTCCAGCAGACGGCCGAGGAAAACAACCGTTCGACCGTTGTCGCTCCATTAGATCCGGTACAAAAACCATTCGTATGGATCGGAGCGATATTATCGCTGCTTTTATTTATAACGATTGTATCTGTCACCACTTTCACACAGGGCGTATTATTCTTGATCGGCCTTGCTTTCGGTCTCGTGCTCTTGCATGCACGGTTCGGTTTTACTTCAGCTTTCAGACGGCTGATCTCCGTCGGGAATGTACAGGGACTTCAAGCGCACATGCTTATGCTCGCTGTTGCGACAACGCTTTTTGCCATTATTTTAGGAACAGGGTTCAGCTTTACAGGTAACGCGCCTCAAGGGTATGTGTTCCCTGTCGGCATCAGCGTCGTCTTCGGTTCCTTTATCTTCGGAATCGGCATGCAGCTCGGCTCCGGCTGTGCATCCGGAACGCTTTACACTGTCGGAGGAGGTAAATCTTCCATGATCCTGACGCTGCTCGGTTTCATCGGAGGATCCGTACTCGGTGCTTACCACATCGGATTCTGGCGCGAAACACCGACGCTTCCGGCTATTTCATTAGCGGAGTCTACAGGCTTCGGTTATTTCGGCGGCTGGATTCTGCAGCTGGCGATTTTCTTAGGGATCTATGGCATCACGGTTAAAGTGGCTCGGAAAAAGAACCCGCCGAAAATGGCACCACTGAAAACAACGACCGGTTTAAAGAAATTATGGCGCGGGGCGTGGCCGCTGCTTCTTGCTGCTGTGATCCTGGGTGTATTGAATGCCATCACGCTGGCGGTCCGCGGCAATCCTTGGGGCATCACTTCCGCTTTTGCGCTATGGGGATCCAAATTCATCCAGATGTTCGGCGTCGATGTTGCGAACTGGACGTACTGGTCCAATAATTCGGCACCACTCAATCAAACCGTCCTTGCCGATTCCACTAGTGTCATGAACTTCGGTATCATCCTTGGTGCGTTCATCGCGGCAAGCTTCCAAGGCAACTTCAAGCCTGGAAAAATCAAACCCGGCATCGGTGCGGCATCCATCATCGGTGGTGTGCTTATGGGCTATGGTGCACGCCTTGCGTTCGGATGTAACATCGGTGCGTATTTCGGCGGCATCGCCTCCTTCAGTCTGCACGGCTGGGTCTGGATGATTATGGCGCTCGCCGGAACCTACCTTGCTCTGTTCCTGCGGCCAATGTTCGGGATGAAAAATCCAAATCCAAAAGATTCGATCTGCTAAATGGAAACCCTCCAGCTTCCGCGCTGGAGGGTTTTACTTTTTATATAGAAGGCTGATATACCGCTGAATATCCTGATAAATCCTTTCAAATACTGATATATAGCTTGAAATGCTGATATATTCCTTTAAATACTGATAAACTCCCCAAAATCCCGATATCCCCCGCCCACCTGTTACTTTTTCAAAAAATGTGGTATGATAAGAGCAGATAAAGGATACACATAAGAAAAGGACCACAGCTGGCACTGCGGTCCTCCCGGATCAGCGCTTCAGCCAAAGGGCGCAGCCTTAAAATAGACTCACCCGCATTCACGTCAGAATAGGGAGTCTATTTTTTTATGCGTAAAATCGCGACAACTAAGCCGAGAACGGACACGATGAACGAACTGAACGCGATCATCACCATCAACGATTCATACATACTCAGAGGCATCACCCCCTTTGCTGTGGGGTTAGCCGACACCCTATTCAATTGGCGAAAAGCGTGATCCACTTTAAATTATACCATGTCCTTCCACTGAATTAGAGAGGCTTTTTGGACTATCCCATAAAAAAAGGAAGGCACCGACCTCGGGCCTTCCTTTCCTCTTATAACAACTTCGCAACAAACTTCCGGCTTCTCGGCCCATCGAACTCACAGAAATAAAGTCCCTGCCACGTCCCAAGAACAAGCTTGCCATCTTCTACAAGCAGCGTCTGAGCATGTCCAACGGTGCTCGTTTTCATATGGGCAGCTGTGTTTCCTTCCGCGTGACGATCTTCCGGATGGTCCCATGGATACACTTCACGGAAGCGGCGCAGCATATCTGTCTTTACGTCAGGATCGGCGTTCTCATTCACCGTCAGGCCTGCCGTCGTGTGCATGGACTGCACAACGACAACACCGTCCTTGACGCCCTCTTCTCTAATCCAGTCCTGAACTTGATTTGTTACATCGATCATTTGATCATGGTGATCGGTTTTCACATGAAATGTTTTCAACATATCCTCAACCTCCGATTTCTGAAGCGGCAAACGCTTCTAGTTTTTCATAGGTCGCATTTTCTTCTTCAAAAAATTGTTTCTCGGAAACTTCAAAGGTGCGGGCTTCCCAATCGATGTCGACCTCTGCTACATAGACATTGGTTCCATTCCCGCGCAGCTGGATGGAGAAACGTCCGTCGTTCTTTTCTACGACACAGTTGACGAGTCCCCCTTTATTGATGACGACAATCGGGGTATCCAAGTCATTCGGACCTAGAATCGTAGATACGAGCGAAGAGGCACTCATCGCAGTTCCGCAGGCATTCGTCAGGCCGACTCCGCGCTCAAACGTCCGGACGAAGATTTTGTTTTTCTCTAACACCTGGACGTAGCTTACGTTTACACCGTTCGGGAAAACTTCCGGAAGATTGTTCGCCTTTTTCCCAACCGCAAGCAGCTCCTCTTGATCAACAGAATCGACGAGACTGACGATATGCGGATTCGGTACGCTTAAGGCTGTGAATGTGCGTGTCTCGGACAACTCTGGAATTTTCACATCCACCGCTTCTTTCCCGGCGGCATTCATCGGCAGGGACTCGACCTCAAAACGGACAGGCTCAATCATGACAGAGAATGTATCAATCTCTGGGAAAATTTCCTCCACTTGTAAAACGGGAAGGACCGCTTTTTCTGTTTCAATCGCGATTTCCTTTTTCCCGAGTTTCTCAATCATATGTCGAGCCACACAGCGCAGGCCGTTGCCGCACATTTCCGCTTCCGTGCCGTCTGAGTTGAACATCCGCATCCGGCCTTCTGCCTTTTCACTAGGCATCACAAAAAGAATGCCATCCGAGCCGATCCCCTTTTCACGGTCACACAATAATAATGAGAGCTCCTCGCGCTCTTTTTCTGAAAAACGAAAGTCGTGTTCAATCTCATCGATCAGGATGAAATCGTTCCCCGATCCGTGGCATTTGATGTATGGAATCTTCATTATAAAACTCTCCCCTGGCGTTCATTTTTTCATTATCATAGCATACATACGCGTAAAAAAAGAAGCGTGTGACCGTTAAGCCGCACGCTTTTTCATCAACCATAAAAAGTAGGGGGCTCCGATCAAGGCAACGAGGATCCCTGATGGAATTTCATTCGGCGCAAGCAGGGTCCGGCTGAACAAATCCGCAACAACCAACAATGCTCCGCCGATCAGCATCGTAACAGGCAGAAGCTTCTGATTGACACTCCCCACAAGCAGTCGTGCCAAGTGAGGGGCGATCAGGCCGACAAACCCGATCGAACCGACCGCAGCGACACTGCAGGCGGCAAGGAGTGTGGCAATCAACGCCATTTGAAAACGGACGTTCACGACACGAAGTCCGAGACCTTTGGCCGTATCGTCTCCGAGGGACAGGACGTCGAGTGTTTTAATGTAAAACGCAAGCAGCGGGATGAACAACAAGACCGGCCAGATCAAGTATTGGAGCAGTTCACTCCACCCTTTGGCATAGGTCGTTCCGGAAAGCCATGTCAGTGCAGAAGCCACTCCGATATCCGCCTGGACGACCATGATTTGAATCAAGGCTGAACCAAAGGCGGACATCCCGATTCCGAGTAACGCGAGCACCGTGGGCTGGAATTCTGCTTTCGCTCCCAGAGCCATAACGACGATGAAGAAGACCAATGCTCCGACCATTGCGCCAACGGGGATCCACACGGCTGACACGCTGAACCAGTACATCGTCATCAGCGCACCGACCCCTGCACCGGAAGTGATCCCGATAACGGAAGGATCAGCAAGCGGGTTCCGTAACACCCCTTGGAAAATGAGCCCACTGACCGCGAGAATTGCCCCGCTGAACAATGCAACAAGCGCACGAGGAAGCCTCAAGTCGATGATCAAATTTTGAAGGAAGGTGTTCGCTTCTCCGAAAAACGCGTTGTAGGTGACCAACGGTTCAAATCCGTAGTTTCCAGAAGCAAGACTGACGAGCAGCGTTACCGTAATGAGCGCAAACAAAACAGGCAGCAATTTTTTCATGGAAAGGGTTGCGGAGTTTTTCCCAGCCATGATGGCCCCGCTGTCCTGGCTGCCTGTCCGTTTCATCCGCATGACAAGCCAGATGAGCCAAGGCGAACCAACAAGTGCTGTAATCGCTCCGACCGGCAGTTCATTAAAGGACGGATCGATGACGCGTGCGAGAACGTCCGCTAAGAGGAGCACGTTTCCTCCCCATAAAAAGGACCCAAAGATAAGCGGCAGGTGGGCACGGTAACCGATCAATTTGATCAAGTGCGGCGCGACAAGTCCGACGAAGCCGATCGGTCCGACGATACTTACCGTCACACTCGTCAAAAGCACAGCAGCGATGATGGTCACCACTTTTACACTGCGCACATTCTGCCCGAGCGCTGTCGCGACATCGTCCCCTAAAGTAAGCGTGTCGAGTTTGCTTGAGTAGATCAGCGTCACGACTACTCCGACGATGATGACCGGCAGTGAAAACGTAACGCCATCCCAGTCATTCTGGATCAACGTCCCTGAGCCCCACAAAAACAGTCCCTGCGTTTCATTTTCATAAAAAATCTGCAGGACGGATGTGAGCGCTGAGAACAGGAAGGTGACGATCATCCCGGCAAGCACCATCCGGACAGGTGTCGTATCCGAACCACCGGAAAGAACGTAAACGAAAAGGAACGTCAAAATGCCACCCAGAAAAGCGGTTAGGATTCCGTTTCCTACCATAGCGGTCGGCAGAAAGATCGTTGTGACAACGACCGCAAAATACGTTCCGGAATGGATGCCGAGCGTACTTGCAGACGATAACGGGTTTTTCGTGACGGTCTGCAGAATCACACCGGATACAGCAAGAGCCCCGCCGGCGATGATTCCCATGACCGCTCGCGGCATCCTGAGTGTACGGACCGTGTGGTGCTGCAACGTATCCTGAGGATTAAAGATCGATTCAACGACGACCCCCAGTGGGATCTCTACATTCCCCTGATTAATATGTATAAATGTTAAAAGACACAACAACGCGGTCCCACCTCCGAAGGTGAGAACCGCAATCATTGTGTTCTTAAGCGTAGAATTCATAACATCCACTCACTTTATTTTTCTTCAAGTGCTGCGTTCACCACTTGTTCAGCTAAGACTTCTGCGGATAGTGGTCCACCGAATGTCCAAGCATCCCCTGGCATTTGATACGTGCGATCTTCTTTTACGAACGCAAGATTTTCCCATACCGGATTACCTGCCAGCTGATTTTCGAAAATGTTGTCTTCTTCCTGAACGATGTAGAAAAAGTTGGAGTCCTGATAGTTTTGCAGCGCTTCGACGGTCGTTTCCGTATAGCCGTAAACTTCAAGCTTTTCAGACTCATAATCGTTCTTCATGCCCATGCTGTTCATGATCTGTGCGACCATAGAGTTGTCTGTGAACAAGCGAAGTGTCGGCGTATCCTGCATCGTAAACGCTTGAGTGATCACGTAGTTCATGCCTTCTTTTCCAGCCTCTTCAAGACGTGCCTGCTGCTCCTGGAATGTATTCTCCATATCAGAAAGGACTTGTTCAGCCTTGTCCTCTTTATCGACGATTTTCGCCATCGTGTTGAACTCATCTTTCATGTTCTGGAACTGATCCTGTGCTGCTTCTTCAGAGTATGGCGCAAACATGACCGTTGGGGCGATACTTTCCAAATCCTCTTTAATCGCATTGTGACGGAAATCAACACCAATGATCAAATCAGGGTTCAAACGGGAGATTGCTTCCAAGTTCGGCTCCTGACGCGTTCCTACATCTTCTACTTCTTCACTGAACGGAATACCGACGTTGACCCAGTCACCATAGTGTTCAAGACCAGCAACCCCGACCGGCTCCATGCCAAGCGCCTGAAGGTTTTCCGCATACGTCCACTCTAAAACAACGACTTTCTTAGGTGTTCCTTCAATCGTCTGTTCTCCGTTCGCATCTTCAATCGTGACTGAACGTGTTTCCTCTTCTGTTGTTTCTTCTTCCTGATTTTCTGTTCCTTCACTCTCTGAACCTTCCTCAGATCCGCCACCGCAGGCAGCTAAAACGACAAGCCCAAGCATCAGGGCAAATAACCAAAACTTCTTCATGTTCGACATCCTTTCACCCGTTTCTATTATGTAGAATCCTTGATCAATCGCTTCATCTTTATACCCTTTTATAAAATTTCAACGAATGATAAAGATTCTCATTATCATTACAATCATTATCCTACCTCAGACTCAAATTTCTGTCAATGAAAACTTTTCTCAATTAAGAGGCTAGGAACCGTTAGGGCGTTACTCCACCTCCTTAGGTCGTTACTGGCACCCTTCAGGACGCAATTCACACGTTAAGAGTCCCTCTCCCCCAGCCAATCATAAAAAATCAATCCTTTCCGAGACTCAAAACTTTCCTTCCGCACCCGCTGTTTAAACACTTCCATTAATCCACCATAAAAATAGCGCAGCAACTCTGTACGCACCATCCCTTTCTTATAAGCATAAACCGCCTGTTTAAACGTCTCGTTGATCTTATCCAAATAATGCTCGACCGGATGATCCAGCTTCCATTGTTTAGACGCGCTCTGGACGGTCCGCCAAGCCGGTAACACCTGCTCCACACCTACGAAGGGCTGAGTGGTTTCAATGAAAGAAGCCGGGATGAACGATGGCAGAAATGTCGCATCAAATGGTACAACATTACTAATAGAAGATTTCCACTGTTTTTTCTCTGTTTCAGGTGTAGATTTGAGCGGTTGAGGGTTGTCCTGTTGGGGAGTTACCGCTTTTTGTGGGGTGTCAGGAAGGGTGTCATGAGGGGTGTCATCCGAGGGTAAAAAAAGATCTGGCTGCGGGAGAAACACGAGCAGGTTGCCCCCCTGCCGCCCGTTCGGCTTTTTCGTTGTCACTTTTTCAATCAGCTGCTCTTTCACTAAACATCTTAATGCACGAACTATCGTGCTCTCGCTCAATCCAGTCCCTTTCACGATCGTCACTCTTTTCGGAAAAGCAACACCAGGAAACTTGACGGCATGACGCCAGATGAACGTGAGTACCTTGAGCGTCCCTTCTGACAAGGCTGCCTTTCTTTTGTATAAAAAGCTGCGCACATGCAGATCGAGCTCCTTTTTATCTTTGAAGCGCTGATGATCCTTTAAACTATTCCAATCCATATCTCTCCACTCCCCATTCATGGTCTCAAACTATAATCGATAGAAGTGAGAGTTTGGTGTCTAAGAAAATGAATTTTTTCATAAAATTTATAGTTCGGACACTTTGGATTGGCATTCGGTCACTTTCAAGCTGCGTTAAGTCACTTTGCATAAGCGTTCGGTCACTTTCCCGCGACGTTAAGTCACTTTGACTCCCTGCCCGGGCACTTTCACACACCCCCCTATCCGAAACCTCGAAAAAACCTGTTTAAATAAGCATCAAAACGGCAATTCTAAAATTGTCAGCCCAATTTATGAACATTTTGTGTCCAAAGTTCGAATTTTTTGTTACAATAAAAACAAAGAAAACGTTTACATTAAGGAAACATCAATAGGGAGATGATTTTCATGGGTGCGATCGTAATGTTCTTGATTTTGGCGACAGTGGCTCCATTTCTATTCTTACAAGCGAAAAAGATGGCGTTCGCCGTCGCACAATCGATTTTGCTCATCGGCATGTGGTTGTACTTCTTCCAAGTGACGATGTACACAGATCCGGGAGCATTCTCCATTACATGGTCAATGTTCTATCTCGGTTTGATCGGCGCGCACGTGGCCTGGGTGATGTTCATCGTGGCAACAGTGAAATCAAGCCCGGGTTATCAAGATAGCTTAAATAAAGAAAAAGAAACGCTCCTTTCCTGATTTCAGGAAGGAAGCGTTTCTTTTTTTAATCTCTCGGCTGAAGTTTGTACAGTTGGATCATCGCCTGTACGAAACTGAAACCAGTGAGAATATATAGAACAAATTTAGGGTCATAGGAGGAATAAAGCGCTCCGCCTAAGGAAAAAGCCGTCAGCAGTATGCAAAGAACGAATCCAACTAAATCTTTCCACGGCCATCCGGCCTCCATCGGCATGTTTTGTTTTTGTTCCATCCTGATAACCCCCATTTATTTTAGTGACCGCTATGGTCTTCTGAATGCTGTTCTTCGTGCTGTTGGTTCTCGCCCATATCTCCGTGGTCTCCATGGTCATGCCCGAAGGACATAACGAACAGGGAGCCCGCGACTAAGATTCCAGCGAGAGCGAAGCCGTGGAACATCATGTTCCATGGTACATGTCCATTTCCGCTTGAAGCTTCCGTGACGTGCATGAACATGAACAATTGAACGCCTGCTTGCAGTAGAGCCAAAATCATGATGCCGATAATGACCCATGTGACAGGCAGATCGGATTGAATCGCTGCCCATGCAGCAACCAGCGTCATGACGAGTGACAAGATGAATCCAATGACGTGATTCATCGGTACGCGTTTTTTCGAATCGGCCATTTTAAATCACCATCCCAATCAGATAGACACTCGTGAAGATGAAGATCCAAATGACATCAAGGAAGTGCCAGTATAAGCTGATGATAAAGAATTTACGGCTTGTGACGTTCGTCAGTCCGCGCTGCTTGATTTGGATCAAGAGCAGAATCGCCCAGCCGATCCCAAGCGTGACGTGCAATCCGTGTGTTCCGGCAAGGATAAAGAATGCCGACCAGAAAGCACTGGACTGGAGCGTCGCGCCTTCATGTGCATAGTGGACGAATTCGTAAATCTCAAAGCCAAGGAAGCCAAGACCAAGAGCCAGTGTAATGACCATCCAGAGGATCAGACCTTTGACCGATCCCCGTCTCATTTCGTGAATCGCAAGTCCACAGGTGAAACTACTTGTCAAAAGCAGGAAAGTCATGACAAGCACGATGCCCGGCTCAAACAATTCGCTTGGCAATGGTGCATCAGCGGTACGTCCGAATAATACGGCATACGTTGCAAAAAGGGTTGCGAAGAGGACGACTTCGGCTCCGAGGAAAATCCAGAAGCCCATGATGCCCATCTGACCTTCTTGGGTGCGATATTCTAAAGGACCTGTTTTCAGTTCTTCCGCAGCCATATCATAACCCCCTCGCTTTTTTCTCTGTGCGTTTGATTTCTTCTACCGGTACATAATACCCGTCGTCATAATCGAAGGAACGGCGGATCATCATGAACACGGCTCCGATCAGTCCGAAGACCGCGACATACATCCATTCGAAGATGAGACCGAAACTCGCAAGTCCAAGGAGCGCCATCATGATAAACGGCTGACCTGTGTAACTTGGCATGTGGATCGGCTTCACTTTGTCTTCTTCAAACGTCGTCTTGCCTTCTTCTTTCATACGGATATATGGATCGATTTCGTCCACATAAGGAACCGTTGCAAAGTTGTAGTAAGGTACTGGTGTCGTTGTCGCCCATTCAAGCGTACGGCCGTTTCCATTCCAGGAGTCGCCTGTTGTTTCGCGCTCACTGTAACGGAAGCTGTAGTAAACGTTGTAAACGAACACGATGAATCCAAGTCCCATTCCGAAGGCACCGACAGTTGAGATGACGTTCAATGGAAGCCACTCAGCGACGTTCGTGATGAACAAACGACGCGGCATGCCGTCAAGGCCTAGGAAGTATTGTGGGAAGAAGCAGACATGGAAGCCGAAGAAGAACAACCAGAATGCCCATCTACCCAAACGCTCGTTCATCTTGTGACCAAACATTTTCGGATACCAGAACACAAGACCTGCAAAGCAGGCGAAGACAGTACCTGCAATCAGCACATAGTGGAAGTGCGCGATCAGGAAGTACGAGTTGTGGAACTGATAGTCCGCTGCCGCCATACCGAGCATGACACCTGTGACACCACCAAGGATGAAACTTGGGATGAAGGCCAGGGACCAAAGCATCGGCACAGTGAACTCAATTTTCGATTTATACAAGGTCGCAAGCCAGTTGAAGATCTTCACTCCGGTCGGTACGGCGATCAACATCGTCGATACAGAGAAGACGGAGTTGACGAATGCGCCGGCACCCATCGTGAAGAAGTGGTGGACCCATACTAAGAAACTAAGCAATGCAATGACGATCATCGACCAGACCATCACATTGTAGCCAAACAGTCGTTTTTTCGCGAATGTAGCGATGACTTCGGAGAAAATACCGAAGGCAGGAAGAATAACGATGTACACTTCCGGGTGTCCCCACATCCAGAACAGGTTCGCCCACATCATCGGCAGGCCTTCCCCTGTCAAAGTAAAGAATTGTGAACCGAAAATACGGTCAATGGTAAGTAGCGCAAGAGCTACTGTCAAAATCGGGAATGCGAACACGATGATGAAACATGTCACCAATGTCGACCATGTGAAGATCGGCATATGGAAAAGCTTCATGCCAGGGGCACGCATTTTCAAAATCGTCACCATCAGGTTGATCCCTGTAGCAAGGGTACCGATTCCTGATAGCTGCAGTCCCATAAGGTAGAAGTTTTGTCCAGGTCCCGGGCTCATCGCTGCACCGGAAAGTGGTGTATAACTGGTCCACCCGGCATCCGGAGATCCTCCGATGACGAAGGAGATGTTGAAGAGCGCCATTCCGAAGAAGAAGGACCAGAAACTTAAGGCGTTCAAATATGGAAACGCGAAGTCACGCGCTCCGATCTGTAATGGAACGATGATGTTCATAAGTCCGATCAAGAACGGCATCGCCATGAAAATGATCATGATCGTTCCGTGCGTTGTGAAAATTTCGTTATAGTGCTGGGAGTTCAAGAATCCCAAATCAGGAAATGCCAGCTGTACCCTCATCATCATGGCGTCGACGCCACCACGGAATAACATGAGAAGGGCACTTAAAATATACATGACACCGATTTTCTTGTGGTCAACGGTCGTCAACCATTCGCTCCAAAGCCATTTCCATTTTTTGAAATACGTCAGAATGAAAAGGAGGGCGATTCCTACTAGGGCCATCGATACCATGGCACCATAGATGATCGGTTCACCGGTGACTAGAATATCTGTAATGTGCATGTCTTCACCTGCTTTCTTTACGTTCTATTGGAAGCTTTCTTGTTTCTCAATTTCATATAAATGAAGCTTCTCTTTGAATTGCTCACGGTAGTTTTCTACCACGTAGCCCATACCATCTTTTGTATGGTGCTTCACATACTCTAAGTGCGTGCTTGAGAATGATTCAACATCGGTCAAACCAGGCTGCAATAATTCATTGTAGCGGTCTGCCGTCAACTCAGGTGCTTCGCTCTGAATCTCTTGGGCCCAAGCGTTGAACTCATCTTCACTTTCGGCATACACTTTGAAGGTTTGCGCAGCGAACCCTTCTCCGTTGAAGTTGGAGTTACGTCCATCGTAGACGCCTTCTTCATCGGCCTGCAGATACAATTTCGTCATCATACCTGCCATGTTGTACTTTTGACCGCCAAGTGCCGGAATCCATAGGGCTGACATCGAGTCTGCCGAAGTCAATCGGAATTCAATCGGGCGATCGGTCGGGATGTGTAAGTAGTTCACGGTTTCAATATCCTGTTCCGGATAACTGAAGAACCATTTCCAATCCGCGGTCGTCGCATAAACGACGAGCGGCTCTTTCACCTCTTCACCAGCAGCGGGCTCTGGAGGCTTTTCCAAATCGAACAGTGTCGTAACCGTCGGTATGGATAATAGGACGACGATAATAATAGGAATGACCGTCCAGATGACCTCAATGGTCGTATTTCCATGCAAATTCGGGTCATAATCACTTTCTTTACGTCCCGGGCGGTTCTCACGGTACTTGATGAGCATGTAGGCAAATAGAGCAAACACGACAACAATGATTCCCAGCATGAACCAAAGGGAGTATACAATCAGGTCATATTGACTTTGAGCGACCGGCCCTTTGGGATCGAGCACAGTCATTTCCAACTGCCCGCACCCGCTTAAGAAAAGAATCAAGCCGAGCGGCAGCAAACCTAACCATCTATTACGGAGATGTTTAGCTTTCATGAATCTTAACCCTCCTATCAATCTGTTAAATTATAAGTATAAAACTCGGAAACTAGGAGCTGTTATACGTATCAGGGCTTGACTGATTATATCAGATTTTGCGGAATTAGAAATACAAGTTCACAACTTTGTCATACATCGTTCAAAAACTTTTAATAAATCCGCCACATGATTGACGCTTTCAAGGAAATTACTAACAATTTAATAAAAAATAGGATAGGACTGCAGGAAGGAGCTTTCATTTTCAAACGTCGAATAAACAGGAACAAAGGGGGATGATGAGCTTCCCACTCTCCTTACCCCTACCGCTGATGGAACGAAACCTTTTCCAGCCAATAGAACCTTACACAATTTACAAATTTTAAATAAAAAAAATAAGAACCTGTACCACTTTTGATAGTGGTACAGGTTCTTTGAAATGATGAAACACCTTTTATGGAAGAAGGACGATTTTTCCTTTTTTGCCCGATTCCTTGAAATACTGCTGCGCTTCCTTTGCTTCCTCTAAAGGAAACGTTCGGTCGATCACTGGCTGTATTTTCTGTTCAGAAATCGCTTTTAACATGCGTTTGAATTCTTCACGAGTTCCGAGAACAGATCCATACATAGTAATATGCTTCAAATAGAGGGTGCGGAAATCGAGTTCTGTCTTTTGACCGCCGGAAGAGCCGGATGTGCAAAACTTGCCGCCTTTTTTAAGCACGGTCAAGGCTGTGGAGAACAGCGCATCGCCAACGACGTCAAGCACCGTATCGATCGGACCGCCGTTAGCTTCTAGAATTTCTTCCTCCAGATTCTCGGATTTATAAGACAGGACATGAGTCGCTCCGAGTTCCTTCATTCTCTCTTCCATGCTCAAATCACCGACGAGTGCGATGACGTCTGCTCCGAATACTTTCGATGCGATCTGGACGTTGAGCGAGCCAACGCCTCCGTTTGCGCCTGTGACCATCACGGTTTCGCCCGGTTTCGGCTGCACTTGTTCGACCATATGCCAGGCTGTCATACCACTGACAGAAAACACACAGCTTTCCGTGTAATCTTCAAGTGGCATATCAAAACAAAGTTCTGCCGGCCACACGACATACTCGGCATATCCGCCATCATATTCGGAGCCAATGAACGACATGTCTTCCGAAATGTGTTCTTGTCCATCCGGGCCGCTGGACGTGAATGGAAACAGAACAACGTCTTTCCCCTTCATCGTTTCATCGACTTGTGCACCGACCTGGACCACTTTCCCAGTAATATCAGAACCTGGGGTGCGTGGGAATTGAACGCCTTCCGGACGCCAGCCTGACTTGCTGCCTTGTCCATAAGCCCCTTCCCTCATCCAGATCTCTGT
Source organism: Halobacillus faecis (assembly GCF_007991335.1). Classification (GTDB taxonomy): domain Bacteria; phylum Bacillota; class Bacilli; order Bacillales; family Halobacillaceae; genus Halobacillus; species Halobacillus faecis. The sequence continues at coordinate 73,561 of NZ_BJYD01000006.1, forward strand.
ATTATTAATGGCACAGGCTTTTACCTGCACGAGCACTTCGTTTTCTTTTGGCTCTGGAGTCGGGATATCCACCAGTTTCAACTGATCGACATCGCCATATCCAGTCACTTGAACAGCTTTCATCTCGAGGCACCTCTTTCCGATTCGCTTTTCTCAACTAATATGCGACATTCATCATAAGGCTATTCATTGGTAAACATCAAGTGATTGGCTCACAGTATTCACTTAGGATCCAAGACAGGAAAGAACACCTCAACGTCTTCCCCGTTTTCCGTTGGGTGATAAGTTTCTACAATATAGGAGAGCCAATCCCTCGTGAGATTTTTTTCAGCTGTCCACTGTCCCACTTCCTCATAGAGGAGGTCTACGTGATCGATGGACCCTTTTGCCGAAACATAGGTGCCGGAAACCTCTAAATACTCCATCCCTTTGGGAACATGGCTTGGCTTGTCTCTTACTAGGATTCCTACATAATAATGACCTTCCAGATGACCGTCCCCCCATTTTGGCTCAAAAAGTGCGATTTCGATATTGGTGTGATGTTCGATCTCCCTCGTCCGATGTAAAAGCTGTCTAGCAAAGTCCGGGACTTCGGTTGCGAAATTTTCAAAGGCACCATGCCCTTTGATGGCGACGATTCGAAAGGTTCGTTTCAACGTGATCATTTTAAAACTCTCCGTTCTGAAGGAGCGGTTTTGAACCGCTTAAAGATCCTTCTTTAAATAGTGATGCGTAAAATCTCTTCCGATATGATCCAGGACACCAAATTCAACATATCCATGCTTTTTGTAAAAACCAAGCGCTTGAAAACTGAGGGTGTCGACTTTGATAAAATCGCACACCTTTTCCCTTGCGATTCGTTCCGCTTCCATTAATAGCTTTGACCCATGTCCAGAACCGCGAAGCTTCTCATCGATCATGAGGGTATGAATCTCAAGCCAGTTCCAGCAGATTTCCCCAAGAAGTCCTCCACGTACATGATCGTCTCTGTCTTTTACATAAAGCTGGGTTTCCTCATACCTGCCTCTTAAGTCTTCTGGAAAGTGTTTCACATTGTATTCGTACAATTTTTGGTCGATCTTATTTTTGTTATTGGCTGAGGTTCAAGTGATCGTTTCAGTTCCATCATTTATCCATCCCTCTGTTCACATTCAAACGAGTTTCTTCCTAGAACAATCTTTCTGACAATGTTCAAGGAAGGAGAGCGTATCCCCTTAATTAACGAGAATCCACAATCCGCCTTTCTTCTTTTTTACTTAACCTTTGTTTAGCTGAAGCCGTATGGGGTAGGACAGGGACATGCTGGTAGGCTTTTGCGAGACCAAATAAGGGCATATTCCCGTAGATGACTTCATGCGCCCCGTCCTTCACTTTGTATGTTTCATGGTAAATCCCTACAGCAGGGTTATCCTTCACTTTTCGGTTGAAATTTCTCCACGCCTTCAAATGCCTTGGAGCTTTGGCATAAGCATAAAGTTCCTCTTCCGACCGCCAATATTGGATCATCAATGTCGTTCTGAAATTGATGAAGTTCTCTGCAGAGAAGAATCCATTGTCCTTCTGTGAATAGAGTTCCTGAACCATCGGAGGCATGGCAAGTAGAACCGGCAGCCATTTATGGACAGCCCACCATTTGTTTACCCTCATCCCAATTAAAAACACGATCAATTCGTCATCAGCTTCCGCTGTATATCGTCCCGAAAATACTTTAGCAGCCATCCGCTTCCTCCTTTTATGTAAAACGCGCCATCAATATCGTCGAATAATAATTCCCATCAGAAAGCCGCTTGTCTTTTTTCAGCACCCCTTCGACCTCAAAGCCAGAACGCTTATACATTTCAATAGCTTTCTCGTTCGTTTCAAGAACACGTAGGGTTATTTTCAAAATTCGGTTGTTTTCAAACCAGTGGATTGACTGCTGCAAAAGCTCTTTGCCAACACGGTATCCCCAGTAATCTTTTAATACTCCTACACCAAACTCCACTTGGTGCGAGAGCCTCTTCAAATCACTGCCCGCACATCGGCTGAAACCGATGATGGCCCCTTGTGATTCAGCGACCAAGAATAAACGGTTCGCCTCGGTTCTATCCTTATGGATGAGCTCTTTAAAATCACTCTCGCTTAAGTAGCCTTCTCCCTGTTCTCGATCCAGGTATTCGGTCTCCCCATCAATCTGAAGCCTAACTTGAGAAAGTGCCTTCGCATCCGCTTCTTGAGCGACTCTTACGACATACGACAGATCACGAACAACATAAATAAGGTTTTCCATCTCCTCCACACACCTTGCCAACATCATAGAATTCTAAATATTTCCTTTATTATAGCATGATTCCTGCACGATTATAGGATGGAAGAAAAAGTAAGACCTGGTCACCCAATTCTTGGGTGACCAGGTCTTACAGATAATTCCATATTCATTTCCTACGAATGCCGATTGTGCGGCCGACTTGTTTGGGTTGTTCTTGGTCGGACGTCTTCTCATACTCCGCTTTCATATTGTTAGCCACTTCTTCCGGGAATGGTGCCGGTCGGCCTTCGTTCTGGTCGATGCCCATCAGCATCTCTTCGAGCGTCGCAGCAACTTCCCCGTCAGCATTGTGCATTTCCAAGAACAGATGGATACGCTTCGCATCAAAGTCCAAAACACGGGCGGACACATTAAAGTCTGCCCCTTCGTGCATCTCCTTCAAATAACACGTATGCGTCTCAAGCGTGAACATCGTGTACTGGTACTGCTCACGCCCCTTCTCATCAAGGCCGATCCAATCAATAAACGCATCGGTAGCAAGACTGAAGGCACGATTGTATTCAGCATCATTCATATGCCCGTTATAATCGACCCACTCACTTGGAACGCTTTGTTTGTAGGAAAAGGATGACACAAAAACCCCTCCTTTACGCTTTTGTCTTTTCTGTTTCCTGCGGCCAGTATTCCTGGACAAGATCATACAAGCGGATCAGGAATTCATTTCGGTTCTGGTCGAGTTCAGACATGCTCATGCCGTTCGCCTGCTCTTCACAACCGGTCACGACTTTCTCATAAAGCTCATCTGTCAGTTCCGGCGCTTCAAGCTTCGTCCACGGCTTCTTCAATGCCGGTCCGAACTGTTTCAACATGTGACGCATGCCGCCTTCTCCACCAGCCAGGTGGAAGGTAAGGAACGGTCCGTACTGCGCATAGCGCATGCCCGCCCCATGGGTGAAGGCTTTGTCCACTTCCTCTGTCGTTGCGATGCCTTCATTGACGATATGCAGGGATTCTCTCCAAATCGCTTCGATCAGTCGGTCAGCGATGTGCCCTTCAATTTCGTGACGCACAAGCAGGACACTCATGTTCAAGCTTTCATAAAAAGCCTTCGCTTTGTCTACGTTCTCCGTCGTCGTCTGTTTTCCTGCCACGACTTCTACAAGCGGGAGAATATAAACCGGGTGGAACGGGTGCGCAACGACCACGCGTTCCGGATGCTGCAAGTTCGCCTGCAGTTCGGATGGCATGATACCTGAAGTACTGGATCCGATCAGGGCATCAGGTTTGGCATATTGATCGATGTTCTTCAGGACCGTCTGCTTCAACTCTTCCACTTCCGGTACGTTTTCCTGGATAAAGTCCGCATCCTTCACAGCATCCGCCAATTCTTTTTCAAACGTCAAGCGGTCTTTGGATGCTCCTTCTGCAAGCCCAAGGGCTTCAACATAAGGCCATGCCTGATCGACCGCACGGCGCATGCGCTCCTCCGCTCCTTCTGCTGGATCTGTCGCGACGACGTCATACCCCTGTGCAAGCATGCGGGCAATCCAGCCGTTTCCGATAACTCCTGTGCCGACGACGGCTATTTTTTGTACAGTCATGATTCCTTCCCTCCGCGTGGATTTCTAAGATTGTAATAGTCACGTGCTTCCTGCGGCGTCATTGGCTCAAGATCAAGGCCACGCAGCATCGTCACCGCTTTGTCGACAAGCTGTTCGTTTCTGGTCACCACACCTTTAGAAAGATAGATATTATCCTCAAGACCCACACGAACATTTCCACCAAGCATGGCCGCTTGAGACGCCATCGGCATTTGCATACGGCCGATGCCGAACGCGGACCAGTGCGCATTGTCAGGGATACGGTTCTTCATATAAAGCATCGTTTCCGCATCAGCGGCTGCTCCCCACGGAATGCCAAGACAGAATTGATACATCGGATCGCCGTCGATCAATCCTTCTTCCACCAATTGATTAGCAAAACGAATGTGCCCGGTATCAAAGCATTCAAGCTCCGGTTTCACACCACTTTCCTGGATCAATTTCGCCTGATCACGAAGCCAGTCGGTCGGGCTCATGTAAATCATGTTGCCGAAGTTCGTACTTCCACAGTCCAGTGTGCACATTTCCGGCAAAAGTTCTCCCACCGGTTCATGACGCTCTGCAGGTGTTTGGATGTCTGTCCCATCGCCACCAGCTGCTGGTGTATTCAAACTCGGAATAAAATCACCGCCGCCTCCGGACGTGATGTTAATGATTACATCCGTTTCTGATTCACGGATGCGATCGACGATTTCACGGTAGTGCTCCAAGTTATGACTGATTCCACCCGTTTTCGGATCCCGGGCATGGACGTGAGCAACCGTCGCACCCGCTTTTGCCGATTCAATCGCAGATTCTGCAATTTCTTTCGGTGTTACAGGTACATGTGGATTTTTCTTCATCGTATCTCCCGCTCCTGTCACGGCAGATGTCAGCAATACTTTATTTTTCATTCCAAAGGTCCTCCTTTGAATTTGTTTGTTTAATCAACTAGCACAAACTATACCATCTGGACTGTTTAGTTTCAAATGATTTTTATGGATTTTTCTTTAAAAACTTTTTACTTCCCCTATATGAGGGACATTAATGACTTAGCCATTCGTTCAATTTTTACATTTCACAGTAGATGAATAGTCAACAAAGCAGAAAACACACGAAAATAAGTGAAAAATAACTTCACACCCTATCATTCCTTGAATATTGCTTTATATTCTCCCATTTGCACCCTTATCCATGTTTTGAAACAAAACCGTCCAGATTGTACAGTTTAAAAAGTCACAAACGAAACAACGCATTTGCATAAAGGAGGAATAACCATGAAGAAACAACTCATGGACTGGAAAACGTTCGGAGGCGCACTTGCTTTATTACTATTCGTATCATTGCCTCTGATCATTTTCCCTGAACAAGGAAAAGAGATCGTGCTGGCGGCGAATGAAGTCGTTACACAACGATTAGGATTCTTATTTTTATCTGTCGGATTAATCATGCTGCTCTTCTTACTATTTGTCGGAGTAAGCCGCTATGGAGATATCAAGCTCGGAGACGCTGAAACGAAAGCGGAATTCAAAACGAGTTCCTGGGCCGCGATGCTGTTTACGAGTGGAATTGGAACCGGAATTCTTTATTGGGGCGTCATTGAGTGGGCCTACTACTATCAAGGACCTCCCTTCGGTGTCGAAGCAGGCTCCAATGAAGCAATTCAGTGGGCTTCTACCTACGGATTCTTCCACTGGGGGCCGATCGCGTGGGCGATGTTCGCGATCCCAGCTCTTCCGATCGGCTACATGTTTTTCGTTAAAAAAACCGATGTGTTCAAAATCAGTGAAGCCTGTCGCCCTGTCCTCGGAAAATACACCGATGGCTGGGTCGGACGTCTTGTCGACATTCTGTTTATGTTCGGTCTGTTAGGTGGAGGCGGAACAGGACTTGCCCTATCCGCACCGATCATTTCTGCTGGACTGAACAACTTGATTGGCATTCCAGATACGATGACGACGAAGTCGATCATTCTGCTGTTCTGTACGTTGATCTTCGGCCTGAGTGCTTATTCGGGTTTACAAAAAGGGATCCGCGTCCTCAGTGATATTAACTTGTGGCTCGCGTTCATCCTGTTGATTTTCATTTTCACTGTCGGACCGACAACATTCATTACAGAATCGACGACTTCTGCGCTCGGCCGGATGATGGATAACTTCTTCTTGATGAGCTTATGGTCTGAACCGTTCAATGACCTGGCCTCCTTCACCCGGACAGGATTTCCTGAAGGCTGGACCGTCTTCTACTGGGCATGGTGGATTGTTTATGCTCCGTTTGTCGGCCTGTTCATCGCCCGTATTTCCAAGGGACGGACGATCCGCCAAGTCGTGTTTGGAACTATCCTTTTCGGAAGTTTAGGGACGATCCTTTTCTTCGGAATCCTAGGAAACTACTCCATGTATCTCGAATTGAGTGGTCAATACCCGGTCATCGAAACCTTGAACCAGCAAGGAGCACCGGCGGCCATCATCGGCACCTTGACGGAACTGCCGCTCGCAACACTCGCGATCATCGTGTTCATTCTGCTCGCCACCATTTTCTTATCGACGACCTATGACTCCGGATCGTATGTCATTGCATCCGTTGTGCAAAAACACGTCGAAGGGGAACCACTGAAATGGAACCGTCTGTTCTGGGCCTTGGCATTATCTATTCTGCCGATGATTTTCATGAACATGGGCGGACTGACAACCCTACAGACAATCAGCATCGTTGGCGGTTTTCCATTACTGATCATTCTGCCAATTCTCGGATGGTCGTTCATCAAAATGGTGAACGAAGACCGCGCCAAAGAAGAAAAAGAAAACAGGAAAGCATCTTAAGAAAGGAAGACACACCATGAAAACACGTTATGAAAAAGGATTGGAAACCCTCCGTTCCTATACAGATGAAGAAAAAGGCACCAACCATTTTGAACTTATGAAAGCACTGGAAGATATCGCCCCGGACCTCGGAACGTACATCATTGAGTTTGCCTACGGCGATATCTACAACCGTGATTATTTAAGCAAACAATCCCGAGCACTTACGGTCCTGTCAAGCCTTGTCACCCAGGGCTCTGGAAGCCTGCCGCAGCTTGAACTTCACATCAATACCGCTCTAAATGCCGGCCTTTCGGAAAAAGAAATCATTGAATCCATGATGCAGCTCATCCCGTATGTTGGTTTCCCATCCGTCATCAATGCGTTAACTCAGGCCAGAAAAGTGTTCCAGGAACGCACAGAAAAAGCTTTGGCCTAAATCATCATAAGCTAAACGAAATAAAAATCACCAGCTCTTACAAAGAGCTGGTGATTTTTATTTCGGTTTATATGTTTGTTCGTTCAATCGTTCAAGGACCTGCTTTCTAAGCGTCGGCGGCAAAGTCCCGAGCCCGAAAATCTCAGACAGCCATAACCCATCGACCGCAAGACGCAGGATCGTCGCATCCACTTGGTCGAGGCCGTCATGCTCGATATGATTCTGCCAGTCGGCATATGTATCCTGTAGAGGTTTCAACAACTTGGGATTGATCCCTTGTGCGGCGAGCATCCCGGAACTGAGCGGACGGTTTTCCGTACTTTTATCGTGCATGACGTTAATGAACGACCGTGCCCATTTCCCTGTGCTCTCCTCATCGTTTTCTACTAAATCTTCCACGTTCTCCCGATAGACATCATTCATGTACTGAACGAGTCCTTCTACGAGCGCTTCTTTTGTGGAAAAGTGATACAACAGTCCGCCCTTGCTCACTTCTGCACGTTTAGCGACAGCGTCCAATGTGAGCGCATCGCTCCCCTGCTCTCGGACGATGAGTGCGGCGGCTTCCAAAATCTTTTGCCGTTTCGATACTCTTGGCATGTGCTTCCCTCATTTACGTTCATTTTTCTTCATGTTATCAGTATTCATGGGGCTTTTCAATTTGAGTGAGCCCGATATCGATTCTTTTGCCGCTTCTTTTCGTATGCATTTCCGACGATGTAGCTGACCGCAATCGCCAGGATAAAAGGAACGACGGAACCACCTATGGTAACCCCATTCGCTGTCTCTTCATAAAAGGAGAATAGGAACAGTTTGTACTCAAGAGTGTGACCAATCCCTAAAAGAAACGTGCTAAACACTACGAAAGTCAAAAAACCAATCATGACCGTTTTCCACATCTACCGTCACCTCCTATACCTTTCCTACAACGACTAAACAGCAGGATTATTGTATCAAACTCTTATTCATAGGAGTATTCGTCCCCCCTCTAACCTTGTAGGTAAATGAGGATCTTTTTGGAAAAATGTGAAAAAAACGAGCTTGAAATGATAGGATAAAAGAGCACGCACGCAGGGATAGGAGAGGTTTGCATGTTAATGACGTTCTATATCGAAGAAACAGAAGGGGCAAAAAAGAAAATAACCAAAAGCACAGAAGAAATTTCTAAAGTTACATACAAAAAACTCGGATTAACCGAGGACGCCTTGGAAGACTTCCTCCAAGATCACACGGAAGTGATTACATTGGAAGAAGATTGGGACTTGAAAATGATCGGAAAACAAGTCCGTAATGATGCGAACAAACGGACAGACCTGGTTGGACTCGATAGCAACGGAAGCATAGTCATTATCGAAATCAAGCGTGATGAGCAGGATATGAAAGCGAGAAGAGATAATTTCGAATCACAGGCGATTCGGTATGCCGCTTCTTTTGCCAAAATCGAAACCATTGAAGAACTTGTGGAACAAGTGTATGGCCGTTTTTTATTACAAAATGGTGAGGTTGATGAAAGCAAGATCGTTGAAAAAGGAGTGGAAGAAATCATGGACTTTCTTGAAGAACACGAGGCAGTGGACAACTTCAATCAGAACCAAAGGATCATCTTGATTGCGTCCAGTTTCGAACCAAGCGTCCTTTCTGCATCCACCTGGCTTTTGTCCCAGGGCGTGGATATTTCCTGTGTTGAAGTCGCTCCCCATTTCATTGATGGGAGGAACGATAAAGCGTATATCCTGAAGGTGAACAAACTGCTTCCCCTCGGTTCAGAAGATGATTATCTAAGTGAGATTGTGAAAAAAGAGTTCACCTCTACCTCCGATAAAAAAGCGGGAGGAAATCACCGCGTTCTTCCTCGGTTACCTCAAATGCTGGAAGACGGCCTCGTGGACATTGGTGATGAAATCTATCATGTATCAGATGAAGAAGGGATCAAGACGAAATCCCATATTCATGGCCCGAAAGAAGTCATCTGGAACGGGAAAGTTTACTCCTTGAATGCGTGGGGTGCGATGTTCCATCACAAGGAAAAAGTGAATGCCTACACGAGAGCTCTAGTCGTTCGCTACGGAAAAACGTTGGAACAGATTAGAAAAGATTACTATAAGCTTTAATTTTTAGGTGAAGAAAAAAAAGCCAAAGGTACACATCAGAAGGGTGTACCTTTGGCTTTTAATCCCTGACTCACGCGTGACTTTTCACATTCTCAAGCGCCATAAAATAATTGAGCACAAACTGGCGCACTTCCCATTCTGGCACTTCGTTCACGCCATCCGTAAACACCGACTGATGATAAGAATAATTTCCGAAATGACGGCGTTTGCCTGAAGTCAGATCGGCCATCACTTTGTTCGTCTTCTCCATGTATTGCATGCTCATCACCCTTTCTATCACAAGCATAGCCAGAATAAGAGATTCTTATACTAGGACGATAGAAGACCTGCAACCTCTACAAGCACGTGGTTGTCTTCCCCTTCTCTTTCAATGGTAAAAAAGTGGTCCGCCTCCTCAGCAGACGGAGCCACAATATTCGGGGAGTTTTCCTGCTGTCGTTGCAGGACCTCATCAAAAGAAGAGGCGGTCCGCAGCACAGATGGATCTCGGTTTCTTTCTGCTACACGTTTTTCAAGGAGGGAGTCCGACACATCAAAATTTACAAGAATCGTAGAAAAGCCTTTGCTTTTAAAGTCTTCCAGCAGCGCTTTTCTTGCCTTATGATTCCGGTTCGAATTGCAGATGATGAGGTGCATCTCTGTCTTTTCAACCGCATAATCGACAAGCATTTTCGTCATCTGGTATTTGATCGTATTCGGTCCATCTTCAGGAACCAACCGCGGATATTGTGAATTCAAAAACGCCGCCTGATTGTCCTGGTCAATGACGACCGTGTTCTTCACCTTTTCCTCCAGCCGCCTCGCAAATGTCGTCTTTCCACTATGCGTCATGCCTACAGTCATGATGACGAACCTTGCCATTTCCAACTCCTCCCCTTGCCTTGAAAGGATCAGCTCACAGCATCCAATCTTCTCTCGCTCCAACCCTACGTTCCTATTTTATTTTCCCTGACATACTGAGAGGGTGTAACCCCATATTTACTTTTGAACGTCCGATTAAACGTACTAACAGACTGAAAGCCGACCCGGTAAGCAGTACGAGTCACATCCGCCTTTCCTGACAGTAGCAGAAAGGCTGCTTTTTCCAAACGCACTTGCAGCAGGTAAGCTTTTGGAGTCAGACCTGTCTTCGCTCTAAAAGAACGATGAAGATGGTACTTACTGATGTTCATCTCTTCTGCCAGCCGATCGAGGGTTAGATCCTCTTCATAACAATCCTCAATAAAACTTTTTACTACATAGGCGGAATGGTCGGAGTCATAGTTTTGTACCGCTTTCGCCTTCTGCCAGCCTCTCGAGTGGGAGCCTGCCATTTGATCAAGGATCACGCTTGTAAAAGCCTCCTCCTGTTTCATAGCTGCATCCACTCCTTCGAAAGAGGCCGCCTGAAATAACGCCTTCGCTTTCTTCACTAACAAGTCGGAGTTCATTTGAATGCTAGAAAAATCAAGATCCTTCGAGGCATCCCCCGTAAAAGAAGTGTACGCCCGATCCATGATTTCCTCATTAAAACTGATTAACATGATCTCCTTCCGCGAGCCTGAAGCTTCATGTTGATGGGTATCCCCCGGGGGGACAAGCAAAGCCTCATCATGATTGAGAACGGTACGCTTGTGATTATGGTAAGTCAGTAGATCACCGGCGAGCGGGACGCTGATTTGAAAATGGTCATGTGGGTGAGTTTCATCAGCCTCTCCGTCCTTGAGGTCAAAAATCAGCACCCCTGTATGTTCGAGATCGAGTCGCATTTCCATCTCTTCTTCCCCTTTCGCAAGTTCTGCTCACCGTTCAGCAAGAATTGCATAGTTTCCTAGAATCCCTTTCGTTATTCTGTTCTTATTCCTATGAAGAACAGGAGATGAACGCTATGAAAGCTTATCTACACCAGTTTCCGAAAATCGTTTGGATCCAAACGGCTGGTCATGCGGTCACCAGCTTTGTATCCATCATTCTTCTACCTTTTTTGACTTTGTATATGTATGATCAGTTCGGAAATAACATCCTGCTTGCGACGCTCGTCATCGGTGTACAGCCTTTGACCGAAATCTTATTCACTTTCCTTTTCGGAGGCTGGATCGACAAAGCCGGCCGTCGAGCGGTCCAATTAGGATCGCTCGTCATCCAAGTAGTGGCTGTTGCAGGTTTTGCCTTTTCTGATCAGATGGGGGTGTTTATCTTCTTCGCCTTTTTGAACGGCCTTGGTCGTTTCGCCTACATTCCTGCAGCAAGAGCTCAAATTTCAGAAACGGTGGCCATTGAACGACAATCAGAGACGTTTGCCTTACTCAGTACCGCTTCCAGCATAGGAGCGCTCGGTGGCCCGGTAATCGGAGCGGTTCTTTTTTATCACGACCCACGTTCCTTATTCTTTCTATTAAGCGGCGTTCTCCTTGTCTATTTATTGACCGGATTAAAATGGTTACCAGAATCAAATCTCCGAGTAAAATCAAACGAACCGGTTCCCCGACTTAACAGGCGGGATTATCGAACCATTGGATGGCTGCTTGCAGGGATGCTGCCGCTCAGTCTGTTTCATGCTCAAATGGAGACCAACTGGCCCGTTTTCCTTAAAGAGAATATCGTCAACTATTTATTCGTTTTTTCCTTACTGGAGACCATCGGTACAATCGTGTTCATCTGTTTGGAAGTTGTTTTAGTCAATCGTACTAAGCACATTTCCCGCCTCCACGTCATTCAAGCGGGGTACATCTTTTATGTCTTTGCCGTTCTTGGATTTGGATTTTTCCACCATATCATTGCGTTCATTGTATCACAATTGTTTTTCTGTCTTGGAGCGATCCTTACGTTGAACCATATGCAGACATTCATCAGCACGCTTGCTCCCAGCGAACATAAAGGAAAATATTTTGCTTTGTTCGGACTCCACTGGGACATTTCCAGATCCACAGGCCCCTTGCTCGGGGGTATGGTTTTATCTATATTCAATGGACACATCCTGTTTCTTTCTTTAGCGCTACTCATCGTTGGCGGGGCCTTTATTCAAACCATGGCGATCCGTTCCCTGGTTCCCTCCGCACTTAGAGATGACCATCCCTTTGATGAAGAAGTAGGATAAGGGACATCGGTTATTTTTTATATGAAATAGAAAAACGGCGGTCCTGGAAAAGGACCTGCCGTTTTTATTGTTATGTTTTAGGACACTCGCCAATCATGCTTATCTGTGTTGATCGATAAGGATAGGGTTACCATCAGGGTCTTCAATCGTAAAACTTTCCGGACCTTCGCCCGCTTCATCTGCTTCTGAGAGGATTTTAATCCCCTTTTCTTTCAGCTGCTTCTGTAAATCGCGCACATCTGTAAACCAATCCATGTTTTCTGCCTCTTGGTTCCAACCCGGATTGAACGTGAGGATGTTTTGTTCAAACATCCCTTGAAACAACCCGATGACACAGCTTCCATTCTTCATAATCAGCCAATGTTGCTCAGGATCTCCTCCAAAGCTTTGAAAACCTAAATTCTCATAAAAAGCTTTCGATTTGTTTATATCTTTCACCGTTAAACTTACTGAAAACGCACCAAGTTCCATAGAAGATCCTCCTCTAAAAAATTTGCTCTATGGAACAGTTTCGCTTTCAAATAGGAAAAACCCTGCCATTTCTTTTCATTATGCTTAAGCAAGAAGGCGATGTTTATCAAACCAGGCTGGACTAAGAATGGAGAGAGTTCAGGTGAAAATGAGGTCTAAATAATCTCCATGACCTCTGATCAGTTCAACTTCATTCATTGAAGAAATCCAAAAGAAATGAAAAGTAAGCCCCTCTTCTTCTCCCCCACCCATCGGTTGCTGATCCCACTCATCCTCAACATCCGAGACCATCAGTTTATAGAAAAACCGGTGGTGGATCGCACCATCATCATTTTCCCATAAATCATCAGCGAGGCGTTTCTCGACATGCAGGTTTTTTAATCCCGTTTCTTCCTCTATTTCTCTCAGGACTGCATCCTCTGTATCTTCGCCAGGCTCCACCGTCCCTTTGGGAATTTGTATCCCCGCTTCAGGGATCGGATGTTGGAAAACTAATACTTGTGTTTGACCATCTATGATTCTCGTTACGTAACCATAGACTTTCTTTATCGGAGTCATCTTTTCTATCCTCCTCTCCATGTTCAACTAACGGAGCAGGCGATCATCATGAGTATTGGTACATTTTTCAACTGAAAACGTGAGGTTTCATTATGTTAACGTTGATCCAAGAAAGGATGTTTCTTTGGGAATACAAAAGTGTAAGTCTTGCAGCCATACATTCACATGGAAAGAAGTGCAGAAAGCTATTCAATGGACTTTTAAGCCTCTAGTGTGCAAGATGTGCAAAACAGAACATCGTGTTACGAAAAAAACACGGACCGTTTTTGCCATACCGTTTCATGTAATAAGCGGTGGGATTGTTGTTAGTACCCTTCCCATATTAATCAAAATCGCGCTTCTTCTCATGATTACCATACTAGCAATCCTCATCTTTCCATATATAGCTAGTTACGAAATGAATATAGATTGATTTGTTTTCCTATTGTGCAGAAGCTTACAAGACGAATGGAAGTGTGGTGAACTATATTTTTGCAGCTTTTTATGATTTCATTTTGCCTTTACTCGCCATTGGGATTGTTGTCTTTTCTTCCATGTACTTAAGTGATAAAAACGAATATAAGAAGCAACTTCAAAAAATACGGAGATATAAAAGGAACGTCTCCTTTACAGTTATTCTTGTTGTTTTCTATCCATTTGCCATTTTTCTCTTCATTTATTTCTCCAAACAGATTGCTAATGTATTTGATTAATTCGATTTTTCACCAAGCAGCGCTATTCACTTCATAGGTAAAAATATAGGAGAGGGGCATCTATCGGATTAGATGCCCCTCTTTTCTTAAAGGGAAGCTCCCTCCTCTGTCGCACTCTTTGAACTCACCCGCTTCAACATATATTCAAGCAGGAACAGATAATCCTGCTGATGGCCTGTGCGTTTAGAAAGCTCCGACAGCTGCTCTAAAATATACAGGCAGTCATTTTCATACAAACTGTAGTTATCAAATCCTAAAATCGTCTGACGGGCGAATTCCCATAGGTCTTCATGAACTTCCTCATCCATTGTTTTACTTAATAGAGAGATCATAGTCAAAAGCTCTGTCATTACCGTCGAATTCTGGTTCGCATACTCACGAATCGAAGCGAATCCCTTATGAAGGTAATACCGGAAATTCTTTTGATTCAGGATGAGGCGAAGCTCTTTTTCATTGTCAAAGAGATAAGGAGAGAAATTTGTAGACTGGCCGATGCTCTTCAAAAGATCCGCAATCTGATGAATCGTATTCGTAACGGTCAGCGGGTCATTATGTCCTAGAGCCTTGATGGCTACTTCGGCAAGCTTATTCAATCCGTACTCCAGGTCTTGGATTTCTGTTTGTTTGACTCCGATCTCGATCGACTTGAAATAGCGATCGGGATCGACCGTTTGACCACGTTCCCAATACGTAAGGATCGGTGTTCCCTCTAAAACAAATTCTCCGATTCTAACATCGAACCTCAGCAGACTGTCATCATTTTTCGCCAGCTTAATCAACCTCGAAAAATCTGCGACCTGAAAGTAACCAGACTGCCTCGTACTAATCACCTTTCCCTCTTCTTCAGCAGGAAGCGTGCTTACGTCAACCTTCTTTTCCAGGTGATAAGGTTTTAACTCCTTTTCCAAAGACGCCTGGACCTCTTTGGATTTGGCATTCATATTGAAACTGATGTTATGAACCTGCATCCAGGTGGTAGTATGGTTGATGAAATAAATGAACGTGACCGCTGCTGTAATGGCTGTGAGGATAGATAGAACTGGTGTCGCAACAATATACTCCTCTTCTTCATGCGTCACATACAGGAAGTTCAACAGAACATAGATGAAACTTCCGTTAAAAATACCAAGCACATGCTGAGTAGCCCGGTCACTGACAAAGTTCACAAGCATTTTGGATGAAAACTGACCGCTGAACGTCGTCAGCGCTACAAGCAGGGAGTTAATTGTAAAGGCACTCAAGGTCAGCACCCCTCCGACGAGGGCACTCAAAAGCACCTGCAGCGTCTGCCCGCTGAAACCGATGGCCGCCGGCAGGTATAACCCGACATCGACCACATAATCCATATAATAGGTGAAAGCGGACAATCCGACCGCACCTACGATATACCAAAAAGGCATGAACCACAGCGTTGACTTTAATTCACTTTTTCGCTGGCGTCTCGACATCTTAAAGTATTTCTTTATATAGTAGAAGAGCCCCATATGAACCCCCATTCTATTCTTAAGTCTTTAGAATCCTCCTAATTCCTACCCCACAAAGAAGGAAATGAACCTGTTTTTTCCTGATTCCCATAAAAATAGGGATAAATGTCGACAAAACGTGGGTTCATCAACCTAGAACTATGAAACCCCTGTGATGTTATTAGGTAATCCTTGATTTATCAAGAATCATTTACCTATCAATATAGACATCTCCCTGTTATCATTTCCTTTATACTTCAGATGACCTTTTCTCCCCCATGACAGTAAGTTCATGTTGTGGAAAAAGGAAAACAAGGAAATACCGTTAACATAATTTTTAACGATTTTAGCTATAGACAATACGAGCATGGAGGTCCACATGAACTTCCGTGTGTAAATCTACGTTATATTTCTACTAACGGAAAAACCGTACCAATACTAAATTTCCAGAGGCACATAATGAGGTGTTTCTGCTTATCAAAGAGATACGTGAAGGGCCCTTCAACTCCTAGGGAAGGTCCTTATTGTTTCATGTCACTCCAAATAAAAAAAGCCGCTCCCCTTCGTTTCAATTCATGGGAGCGGCGTTTAATTTTTATTGCGGTTACCGTAATATCTTCTCCATCGTGACGATGATCAAAGGTGTCATCTGGGATTTAGGGTGGAAGACATCGAAGAATCGACGATGCAGAAAATTCGTTATTTGAATAAGCTGATCGATGAGGGGGGTAAAAGGGACGCGAAAGGTTCAGTTCCGTCCTTCCGCAAAACTAGTTCAATGGAAGCATAAATTTTCGTTTCTGTAAGGACATTCAACATAATTTCTTATCTTCCAAAGCATGGTCAACCTTGTTCTACATAATTTTTCAGTAGGTTACCAAGCAGATGGTTCCACCCCTCTTTATGGGACTGCTCCCAATCCTCTTCAATCAGACCAGATGCCGTATGAGTCAACTGGAGAGTCGTCGAGCCATGATCCTCCTTAAGACGATACGTATAAGCACTGTTCACCGCTCCCTGCATACCCAAATGACCGATCAGTCGAATTTCTTCTGGTGCATTCACATAATAGACATTTCCCCATACGGCTCCTTCATTATTTCCCCACTTCTCTAAAAACTGCCCTCCAAGTACTGGGTCTAAAGAAAGCTTAGATGGTTTCCCTTCCGGAGCTATCCGAAACTCCCACCAATCCTCAACATTTCCAGTCAATGCCTGGAACACTTGTTCACGCGAACCCTCAATCACAACTTCCTGTTCAATTTTAAATACGGTTGCTTGTTCATTTGCCTTCATTCCTTTTTCTCCTCCATTCTGTTCAACTGCCGATTTTACATTCAATAATGAATGGGCAGTCGAACCCATATATTGTCCTACCCAGCGTCTGTGCACTTCCTGTAAAGGAACAGCGTTTAAAAAGTTCAGCCTATATTTTCCTTGCCTTCGTACTAAAACCAAATGTGCTTCCTGTAATGTAGACAGATGTTTCATAATTGCATAACGGGAGACATCAGGAAAGTACTCATCCAAATCCCCAGTGGTTTTGGGGGCATGTCTTAGTAGATCCAGGATCTCCCTTCGAATAGGGTGGCCTAAGGCTTTGAATAAAATTGATAGCTTATCTTCCATAACAAAACCTTTCTATAGCGAAATTATCGTGAAATCTATCATGTGACCATATGGTAACATGAATAATAAATAATAACCAGCGGATTTTTCAAAATCAATGACACCATATACTAAGTGAGTATCTCGACATACGTTCGAAACCCTCACATTTATAAATGGTGCCCCTGACACATTTATCCTATTCATACTGGTGTGAAGCACAGAGGAAGGTCATTAGATTGGTGATAAATAAAAAAAGGAACTTCCTCTTATGGAAGTTCCTTTACTGATTGTATGACAGCCCAGTAAAATTCGTAGTCATAAAAACGGCAGACTCGGGCATTATCATTATTCTTTAAACGATGTAATCACCGTGGTGAGCAGAAGGTTCCTCCGTCTCGATGTTTTCATTATTGGAAAACAAACTTAGTCATACAGTGTGAAAATGTATTCTTCCACTTCTTCCCTACGAGCGTTAGCGAATCCTTTATCCTCACCCGTCATTTGAAATCCGTTTTTCTCCAAAACCTTTCGGGAACCAATGTTATCTTTGGCTGTTCTCCCCCTAAGCGGTCGAATCGAAACCGTCTTGAGGAATTCGCTTAGGGCGCGGCTCGCAATCCCTTTTCCCCAATACTTCTTATCAATCCAGTAAGTCACTTCCCACTCACCGAACTGTGTAAAGCATATGATGCTTCCCACTACGTCATCATTTATGGTGATCGTCCTTTTAATAATCCTGTCTTCACGAAGGATTTTGCTCCAATGTTTTATGTAACTCTCCCAATCATAGGGATCTTTTGCAGTGAAAGCCGCCATATGGTTGGCATCTCGATCCTTTTGAAATTCAAAGAAAAAATCCAGGTCATTCCGCTGCATTTCTCTTAAACTGATGTCCATGGGTACATCTCCTATCGTTAGTAAGACATAAGATGAAAAAATTATGAAGTC
The DNA here is from genome assembly GCF_007991335.1 of Halobacillus faecis. Lineage (GTDB taxonomy): Bacteria > Bacillota > Bacilli > Bacillales > Halobacillaceae > Halobacillus > Halobacillus faecis. The sequence goes on from NZ_BJYD01000006.1 coordinate 91,559, forward strand.
CTCAAAAACTATACTACTATGTATTTCAAAATGGCTCCACCTCTGCCTTAACCAAGTCAACCTTTACATAGTGAACATTCGGCAATCCCTATCTATACTTTAACCATAGCAAGGGAAATTAAATGGAACCTTAAGCCTTCATAAATAATTGTTAAAGCTACGATCGATAAATGAAAACTATAGCTTGCGCAGTGAACAAAAAACCCCACTTCCTGATTCAAATAAGGAAGTGGGGTTTATCGTTTTCTATTAAGGTTTCCGTAAAATCTTTCCCATCGCTTTCCCCTTGGCCAGCTCATCAATCAGCTTATCCAAATAGCGAATCTCCTGCATCAACGGCTCTTCAATCTCTTCCACCCTGACGCCGCAGATGACACCTTTGATCATCTTCCGGGAAGAGTTCAGTTCCGGGGCTTCCGCAAACAATGTTTCAAAGTCTGTCTTTTTTTCCAATAGCTCCTCTAACTGTTCTTGACTATATCCCGTCAACCAGCGAATGATTTCATCGACTTCCTCTTTCGTCCGCCCCTTTTTCTCTGCCTTCGTCACGTAATGGGGATAAACACTTGCAAAACTCATCGTATAAATCTTATGTTTAGCCACGACCCAACCTCCTTTTTTTACGTATCATCATCTCTATTCGTAAGTATATCACTTTACGTTTCATTTGACTTAGCTACCTTGAACGGGAAAAGATCATGATCACTTCACCGTAGAAAAGATATCTCTAATAGATGGGTACGATTTCTTGAGTCGTTCTTCATGAAGAGGTAAATCCCAGTTATCCCACGTGTAACGGGCTGGTTGATCAAACCCAAATGAGTCCACGATGTCCCCTTGTTCGATTACAGAGGCCGTGATATCCAAACCATCGATAGAAATAGATGAATCCAATCCATCCTCATAAAGATCACCGATAAACTCCTTCTGACTAGGATCCTTCGCATTTAAGAGCATCCATGGAAGACGGATTTCAAGAATTGCTGTCTCTTCTGAGAAATAATAATCGGCGAGAGAATCATAGTCTTCGGATTCAGGATCGCCGACCCCATAGCGCAGAACGCCTGTCTCATAAGAATCAAAAGGAAACTTTTCACCTGTATCCGGGCGGACCAGCCCCTTGTTAAGCGCGAGACGGATAGGGTGGAAATCTTCCTCCGCATAGGGATCCTCTGTCATCTTCAATTTTTCCACATAGTCATAATGAAACACATCGTAGTCGCGCGCTACTTCAATCTTCGCGTCTTCTTCCCCTGGAATGGTCACACGGAAATCAGAAACGAGTTTTTGACCATCCAGCTGAATCCCTTTGTCCGGTCGCACGCTGATATGGAATTGAACTTCTTTCTCTTTCCAAAAACCTTCCGTGCCGACTTTCGCTTTGAGATAGAGATACCGTTCATCATGATCAGCCATCAATGACTCGAGATCCCCTTTTCCATCTTCATAGAGGCTTTCTCCTTCTTCCCAATCATCCTTCCCATCGACTTTTACTTTCAGACGATCGAAGCTTAACAGTCCGAACTGCTGTTCATTGGTCTGCGCATTGGACCAGTACGGTCTGCGATCGGGATTGTCATAATCCATCGTATTCCACGTCCGTTTGAACCACTCATCCTGCCAGCTGAATACCAGACCACCGAGCAACTCTTCATGTAAGATATCCTCATACAACCGTTTGACGATTTCCCCTTGTTCTTTCTCTGAAATGAACCCCTGGTTCCAGCCAAAAGGATTTTCGTGCGTCTTCCCTCGCGAAGCCGGGATGCCGAATTCCGCAATCAAAATCGGAAGTTCGTGCGAGTCATGCAGATCTTTCAAGTATCCGGCATAGTTGTTCCTTTCCCCTCGGTGATCCTCAAACTCGGTATAAGATTCCTCAATGTTGAGAAAATCCGGGTAGTACGGATAAACGTGATAGGAAGCGAACATCCCTACGGCTTCCGCCTCTCCTTTTGGAAAGATATGATTCGGATCGATACTGGCCATATCCTCCTGTTCCAACGGTTCCGCCGGCTGATCCAAATTGTCCGTCGTGACCCAATTAGTGAAGCTCAATGGACGCATGCTTTGATACTCCTCGATTTCATAACTGGTAAGCACATCCATCTGTTCGGCAAGCCAGTATTCCATTGGACTTGCGCCTTCGGTCAGAGTATAGGTGCCTTCATAATCACCAAGATCTGGGTAATCCTTTTCCATCTGATCGACCATTTTAGGAAACCACTCGATTCCGATGATCCACCCAACCACATAAGGAGAGATGTCTTTCGTGTAAAGGCCGGACGCATGCCCGGTTTGTGCCGGTATTTTTGCTTCGCCATGGATGACATCCACGATTTTTTTCATTTCCTCCTGAAACGCTGTTGTACTTTCTTCATTAAAAGCATCCTCTGTCTCTTCTAAAGGTCCTTCATCAATCCAAACGCCATGAAACACATAAAGAGGCTCTTCGGCATCTGCATTGTATTCGGCCAAGGCTTCATAAAAACCGGGTGGGTGCAGGGTGTACACACGTATGGCGTTGGCGTTCATCTCACCGATCTGTTCAAACCAACGGGCGTATTCTTCTTTTTCAATCGCTGCTTCCCCGGGAAAATATCCAGGTTTCCCCATCCCGATATTGACGCCTTTCATCGTCATCGACTGCCACTCATTGTCTTGAAAAACTTCGATTTTTTGATCATGGACACGAGACGGATGAGAGATCTTTTCTGTCACCGCTTGATGCGCAGAAACTGTTTTTGTTTGCTCCTTCGTTGCAGCCGAGGAAAGAATGCTTTCCATCATGGGACGGTAGGTACTCCAAAAGAAGCTCTCTTCCGAGTCTGGTTGGAAGTTCGCGACCCACTCTCTCACCTTTGCAAAGCCTTGATACTGATAAATCGAAGGGACGTCTGATAGATCAGCGTAATCCCCGGAAAAATAATAGCGGTCTGATTCTTGTTCCTGATGATAGGTGACAGCGGGAAAGGTGGAAGGAATGCCATAGGTTTCAAGCTTCTCCTGCCCTTTGTCACTCGTTTGAATTTCGTATTCCGCCAAAACATCGGCTCCTTTTTGAGGCTCAAGGATATCGAACCAATAGAGGTAAGGGGTACTTTGCTGCAGGTTGAAGTGTTCTTCCCCTTTTTCATTAAAGAGGGCCAGGATCTTCGCCTCCTGTAAGTCTCCATCTTCTAAGGACAAAACAACAACCTCCCCTGAGAATTCATGGATGAGAACCACCCCTTCTCCTTCATAGGTCCACGTCTCTCCCTTTTCTTCAAAACGTGATACGACCCAAGCCGGGACTTCCCCACCTTCACTTAAATCCGGAAAATACCGGCCGATCCAGCCTTGCCAGTCCACCTTCAAAAAGTCGGTCACATCGTTCCGTACCGACTCGCTTGTTGGAGAGGCAAAGCTGTTGAACTCCATGATCAAATCCTTCCCGTTGGATTCGACCTGCTGCTTGATCTGCTGCCATTCATCCATCGCAAGGCCTCCCTCGATCAACTCAGGAGGTCCTTCATCAGTTTCCTCCGTCCAGGGGAGATCCTGCTTATATACTCCGTATGTATCAGCGACATAAATCAAGTCTGTCCCCCCGAGATCTTCTGGCAGCGGTTTTTCTTCTATGGTCTGCTTCTCTTCATCGGAAACTAAACCGTAGTAGTTCATAGAGTCATAGGATTTCTTCTCGTTGGTTTTGTATTTGTTATAATTCAACAGCCATGTCAGGCTTTTGTGTTCACGAGCGCTCTCATCCGGAACCGTTTTATCAAGAATCGTTACATCAAGTGATTGGGACGGCGAAAACAGCCAGATGACCCAGGGTAAGGCTAAAATAAAAAGTATGCTAAGAACAATCCATAGATTTTTTTTCATAAAATACCCCCGATTACAGGAAATTGATGCCAAGTTATGTTCATTATAATAGATAAGTAGAAGGATGAATATCTTTAATACCTTTTCGCCTGTATGATTAGGGGAGCCTGTCCTGGATCTTCCTCAATCCTTCTGGACAGGTGTCTATTTTCATAAAAAAAAAGCCAACATTAAATGTTGGCTTTCTCCTCAAGTAATTGCAAGGATTCGATGGCCCTGTGGAGGCTGCTGAAAGTGCTGATCCCTTTCATATCAATGCCCAGACTGACCATTGTCTGTACAATATCTGGACGGATGCCACTCATGATTCCATTCACACCCGTAAGTTTTAACGAATTGATCACTTTAAATAATTGATGAGCGACCATCGTATCAATGATACTCACACCGGATAAATCCAAGATAATCGTCTCAAGCTCGTATTCTTCCCCCTGCTTCAACGCATTCTCCATGAGGAGCTGTGCCCTTTTCGTATCTATTTCTCCAACAATGGGAATGACACCGACCGACTCTGTGACTCGAACGATAGGAACGGAAAGTTCATCCACTGCATAATTAGCCGTTTGTATGGTATTTTCAAAGTCATCCATATACGATTGACTGACAAATTGAACCGCTTGGTCAACCGCATGATTAAACGGAGTAAGGATATCATAAAAATCGTCAAAGGAAAGATTTTGTGTTTTTGCTTCGTCTTTGATAATCGCACCGATGACTTCTCTATACTCACTTATTTCTACCAGGGCTATGTTCAATGGTAACCTTAATTCTACAAGTTCACCTGACACACGATCGCTCCACTTTTCCAGATTCTGAGTAAACTCCTCGGAATCCTGGCTTAAAGAAGTGGCGTAGGCTTCAATTAATTCCATTCTCCAAGTAATTAATTGTTCCGAGACTCCCTTTCCTATTTCACTAGGTATAGCAACCGCACGGGCCAACTCTTCTTTCTGTTCCAGTATAGTAGTCGTTACAGGCGTTAATGTTGCTTGCTTTGCAGCCGTCATCTATTTTCCCCCTCAAAAAATATAACAAATCATATGAATCTATTTTAACTACCGAATGATATCCATTAATATATTACAATAATATGCGATAAATTTCGAGTGGGAATAAGAATTTTATAGTATAATGATACATCAGCTTTTTTAGTACTCAGCGATCTTCAAACAAAACTTGGCAGAGAGCATAAAGTCTATATAACATCCTATAGAAGAAGGACGGTCTATTAGGATTTTATTATGAATTTAATCATTTGCTAAATCTTATCCCCTTCCAATATGGACCGAATCATATGTTTGGAATCATATTCCTGCCTTGAGTGATAAACAATCATCGGTACTTTCGGAAATAATTCAGCATTTATTTCATCAACGTTGAGCCCTTTTCCATACAGGTGGTGAACTTGTTCCCTCAGCTCTTCTAAATAGTTAAGCTTTTCCCTCATGGCCGGTTTTCCGTTTTGTATGTAACCCGCATGCTGGCAGAACATGTCTTGAAAATCCAATTGAAGTACTTTTCTAAGCGATTGAATCATAACCGGGACAGATTCATCATCCATCATGACCTTAGGCTTTGGATGTAAAAACAGATCACCTGAAAACAGTCTCCCGTGCTGCTCGTCATATAAGACCACATGATTCTTCTCATGTCCTGGAGTATGTATGATTTTATATAAGTGATGATCGGACTCTATCGTTTCACCAAATGAGGAAGGTGAGAATGGCAGGCGTCTGCCCCATAATTTCTCCCTGTATAAAGGTAAAGTCGCTTCAACCTTACATTCAGGTATCGCTTCTTTCTTGATATATACAGGAAGATCGCATTCCTTTTGCAGCCACTTTGCTGTTCCTGTGTGATCTTCATGAGGATGGGTAAGGCTGACAAATTCGATGGGTGTTTGCTTAAAGAAAGCCTTGAAATCTTCAAGCATCCGTGATGCGCCCGTGTCAATCAACATTCCATCGATGTAATACATATAAACAGACATGGCAAAGTCTCCATATCTCACTTCTCCTAACACGGAGGTTACTTCTCCATGCTGATCGATTTTCATTTTAAAGCCCTCCTATAAGCGAAACGCCATGCTGTGATTCGATAATCCTAAAGCTTTTCCTGTTCTTCTCTTTCCCCGTCCTTTTTCTTCAATGTAAATTTCATGCCGGCCTCACCTGAAAAATCCACAAACAGCTTGGTCGCTCCTCCAGAATCAATGGCCCCTGCGATGTGTAACTCAATCGTATCCAGCTCAAACCCATGAAAGGAATTGACCAGTTCCGTCAGTTCATCCGGGAGAAATTCTAAATACTTTTCGCTGGATGTATTTGAGATTGATGCCTCTTTATGTTGATCAGGCAACATAAACGTAATCTTTTTTTCTTCACTCATTCCGCACACCTCCGACTTTAAGGATCATGGTACTTGGATGTAGATCTTAACTAACCCTTCCATTATTTCATTTTATCGTAAGAGCATTCTTCACAAATAAATGTCCCTTCGTTTCGTAAATAGGCCTTAATCTCTGTAAAACCTTTTCTCTTAGGGTAACGCATCTTCACAAAGACCACTTCATCCTCTTTGATTTCTTTTTCACAATACATGCATTGAGGTTTATCCCAGATCATAACAAAAATCCCCCTTAAGATACTTTCTATAATCGATACGAAAATCCTTTATAACCAAATTGAACGAGCTTCTCCTCTTTCTCACTCATGTAATGGTTTGATGAAAGACAAAGAACCCCAGGCATCTATCTTTTGCCTGGGGTCACTTAATAAAAAGGTGTACTAGCCAAACGAGTACCCATCAAATACCTTCAGCCCTTCGTCATTTAATACTTTACCAACGACTACAGGCTTAAGTGGGCTTTTAGCAAATACTTCTTTACAGGAAATCATAATGTTGTCCCCTGCAATATCTGCTAATTGATCGTGGGTAACGCTATAGACCATTTTACCAAGATTAGACCAAACCATGGCACCTGAACACATCACACAAGGCTCGCAGCTGGTGTACAGGGTGTATTCATTCAAATCAAATAGCTGGTTCTCTGAACAAAAATCTCGGATCAGCCCTATTTCTGCATGATAGGTAGGGTCGGAGTGGGTATGTACTTTGTTCTCTGCAACTTTTACAATATTATTGCCTTTAACTAGGATAGCGCCAAACGGTTCGTTTCCTTCTGCTCTCGACTTTGATGCTTGTTCGATCGCTATTTTCATGAAATATTCATCGTTGTATGTCATAGAAGCACTCCATTTCCTGTTGAATTCTTCTTCATTATAAATGGTGTGCAATTTTCTTGCCATCATGCTTGATCTATATACCCTTTAAATCAAATAAATTCCTCTACCCTTTGTCCTACACTCCATATTGAGCACATATCATTTACTGATGAATCCTCTGATATACAACCCTCTCTGAATCAACCACAAACCAGCCATTGATTGGCACTAGAGGTGGAGTGATCACTCTCATTCCTCCGATCAAGATGGAAGAACGAGTAGTTACTCAATCATTACTCTAAAGATAAGCAGCTGCCGTTTCACCAGAAAATATGTATAAAGTGATCCAAATCCTTCTTCTGAACGTTAACTAGGAAAATCATAAAAGAGGTGCTCATTATGGATAAAAAGATGGAATGGGGTTTACTTGGTGGAAGAATCGTGCTTGGGGTAATCATGCTGGCACATGGGATTCAAAAGTTTGGAGCGATAGGTGATACGATTGCTATGTTCGAGAGTATCGGTCAGCCTGCGTGGCTTGCGTACACAACAGCACTGATCGAAGGGGTCGGAGGACTATTCTTGCTTCTTGGAATTTTTGTCGTTCCTTCAGCCGTTTTACTAGGACTAACGATGGTAGGTGCCATTGTTATGGTAAAACTCCAGATGGGTTTAATCGGAGGGTTTGAATTTCCGCTGTCCTTGCTTGGTTTATCAATTATACTCGCTATGACGGGGAGTAGAAAATACGCGATTTCTGAATTAATTTCAAAAAAAATGAAATAGTAGGATCTCCACACGGATGTGGGGCAACCACATCCTAGGGTCTAACCCGTATGTATAGGCAGGGTGCAACTACTTCTCTCTAAGCGTATGGTAAATCCAATTTATAATTACTTGAGAATTTGCTAGGTAATTTGAACATATAATGTGACAATATGAACTTTTCCCATTAAACATTTCATGGAGCAGAATAGATGAATCCTGGCTTCCTTTTTGTTGATTTGCACTTACAGATCAGAATAAAGAGGTGTGACAATGGATCATTACAAAGGAACGCCGTCTCTTTGTCATGCGTTTGCGTCCATCATTGGCGGCTACACCATCCTACCCGTTACGCCACAATCCCCCTTCTGCACCGTTGGTCTAGCCCAGTGTATTGAGGTGAATATGTTAGGGAGATCGGCAGCTGATTCTACCATGGTGACGGATGCTTATTTTGACTTTGGGAATTTCGATGCGCAAGGAAAAGCTCTGATTATCGGACGTATCCCTGTTGAAGAGCGGAACATTGCATCCGTTACTGACATCTTGGTAAAGCAAGGGATTGTACACCATGTTGCCCATGGTTATTTATATAGTGAACCAAATCTCCCTGTTGTTTATGTCGCTAGTATTGAAAACCCAATCTTTTTTGCCTATCGCCTGTTACCTGTTTTGAATATATTGCCCGTTGGAACCGCTCATCGGTTTAATAAGCCTTTCTCTGTAAATATAAAAAATACATGCCAGCAGACGAGTAACATTCTGGGAGGTTTTCTAATCCCATATCCATCTCAGCAATCCTTCTGCAGTATCGCCATCCCTCAATACCATCCATTAAAGATATTAGGCCGGTGTGCCACCCAGTCCCCGACGGTGACAGATGGAATCTTTAGTTTTGTCAGTATGGACTCGCATGGGTACGCACTCAATATTGGGCGCATCCCTGTTCCATTTGAAGATGCAAATGTTGTCATGTCAGAATTAACACACCTTGGAATCTATTGTAACTTAGTCGACGGATTTCCTTGCAGTATGCCTATGCTCCCTTATGTATATGTTCAAAAAATTGAGGAGCCTGTTGTGTTTGCTAAGAACATTCGTCAAGTACTTTATGGCGTATAAATCATCTCCCACAAAAAATAACTCTATTAAATATTCTTTCAAAGATAATCTCGAAACAGAGCGTTCTACAAACCTGTGCGTTTCGTTAAGCCTTGAATACATGACAACCTCTATAGGATCGGGTGTTCATACCTACATCAATGAGGGCTTTTCATTAAAAAAACAAACAGCCTCCTACTAAGAAGGCTGTCCAATCACCTTTACAATTCTGAACGAACAGGCGGTCCGTATTCTTTTAACGTGCCGTTTTCTAGATCATCCACATGGTTGTATAGAATATCATCGATTTCACGCAGCTCATCGTTGGTCAACTGGAACTCGTCGGTTTCGTTGACACCATCCAGCTGAGATGGTTTACGCGCGCCCCATAAAGCAACATCTGCGCCTGGTTTATGGTCGAGCAGCCACCGAATCGAAAGCTGGATAATGTTACGGTCGCGTTTTTCAGCGAAATGTTGAAGTTCCTCCACCGCGTCAATCAGACTAGGGAAACGATCGCCCTGGAACAATTCAATATTACTTCTGAGATCATCATCCGGGAACGAGGCATCTTTGGAATACTTTCCTGTCAGCATGCCGTGCGCAAGGGATCCCCAGGATAACGTAGAGATTTCGTGGTTGTGGCAGTATTCAAACCACTCGATTAAGTATCGCTGCAGCATATTTAAATGCATCTGCGAGGTATGAATCGGGGCATATTTCTGCCACTCGTCCATTTGTTCAGGGCTGAAATTACTTACACCAATGGCACGGATTTTCCCTTGTTCATAAAACTCTTTCATCTTCTTCGCCGTCTTTTCGATCGATTCATCGGTATCCGGCCAATGGATTTGATATAAGTCGATATAGTCGGTTTGTAAACGATCCAGGCTTGCCTGCAGTTCTTCTTCCAAATGAGCAGGTCTACTATCCCGGTAGTTGCCGTCATCAGTGAAATCGATTCCGGCTTTTGTTGCCAGAACAAGGTCCTCCCGGTTTACCTCCGACTGAGCAATCGCTCTGCCAATCAATTCTTCGGATAACCCCTGCCCGTAGGCGGGTGCGGTATCGATCGTGGTCACACCTTTATCTATCGCTGTTTTTATCGTTTCAATCGATTGCTCTTCATCTGTACCGCCCCACCCGGTACCGCCGATGGCCCACGTACCCAGGGCAATGCGTGTGGCTTCGACGTCACTTCGTCCTAATTTTACTTTTTTCATGAAAAGTCCCTCCTTGTCCTAGACTTTTTCCTTTATGGAAGACAACGAAACTTTTGAATCGTCCAAAACAGATGACAAGCTTTTTTGATCTAAGCCAAATAGAAAAAACAGACGCCCTGATCAAAGGACGCCTGTTCTTTCATTAATATAGTTTTTTCAGAGCTTCTTTATCAAAAGCTAATAGCTCATCCGCTCTACCTTCATGGACTTTCTTCACCCACTCAGGATCCATCAATAAAGAACGGCCAATGGCAACAAGATCGAACTCCTCACGATCCAGCTTTTCCACTAAACCGTCCAGACTGGTTGTACCGGCACCGGAAAAGTCGGTGAAGACACCATCCAGGCCGACAGAACCGACAGAAATGACCGGTTTGCCTGAGAGTTTCTTCGTCCACCCCGCAAGGTTCAAGTCGGAACCTTCAAACTCTGGCTCCCAGAATCTGCGGGTCGAGCAGTGAAAGATGTCCACGCCTGCTTCAACAAGCGGCTGAAGGAAACGTTCAAGCTCCTCTGGTGTGTGGACCAGTTTCGCTTGGAAGTCGTTCATTTTCCACTGGGAAAAACGGAAAATGATCGGGAAATCTTCTCCGACTTCACGACGGCATGCTTCTACGATTTCAACGGCAAACTGCGTGCGCCCAACGAAATCCCCGCCATAACGGTCGGTGCGTTTATTGGTGTTTTCCCAGAAGAACTGGTCGATCAAGTACCCATGAGCTCCATGAATTTCAATCGCATCAAAACCGAGGCGCTTTGCATCCGCTGCCGCTTTGGCATAGGATTCTACTAAGCCTTCTACTTCCTCTGTAGTCAATGGTTCGGTCACCTTCTCCCCATCCAGGCTCAGGCCTGATGGACCCACCGGCATGGCCTCTTCATTTGGAAGGTCCCCTTTGCTGCGAGTCATTCCTACATGCCATAGCTGCGGAGCAATTTTACCGCCGGCCTCATGTACTTCTTTCACTACATTCGCCCAGCCGTTCAACGCCTTCTCTCCATGAAACACAGGAATATTCGCACCAGATACAGAAGCCGGATGGTCGATTCCTGTTCCTTCTGTAATAATCAAACCGACTTCATTCTCCGCACGTCTGCGGTAATAAGCCGCCACTTCCTCATTAGGAACGTTCCCAGGGGAGAACCCACGGGTCATCGGTGCCATCACAGTCCGGTTCGGAAGGTTTAATTTGTCACTCGTAAACGTATTAAATAAAGGTTTCGTTGTTGTTTGGTTTGTCATTGATCTGCCTCCTTCTTCAACGATGTCTGTCATTATTACAGATAAAAAAAGGAAACGAAAGAAATCTGTTTCGACTCAGCACATCCATTAAGTGTACGCTTAAAGAAAGAGTAAACGTAATCAAGATATTGCACGATCTCCTCTAATCCGTCGCAAAGGAGATAAAGTCAACAATATTTTGGTTGAGCAGACTCTTTCAAAATAAAAACCGCCCCCAAACGTTTTAAGAAACTTCTCTTGCTTGATTCAACCTCTTATTCAAATGCCTCCGCTGTCTTAATCAAGTCTTCTTTTGACACGTCAGTCTCAGACTGGTCACCCATGAATTTTAAAACATAATGGATGTCCTCTTCTTTCCATCTCAACGTTTGATCCCCTGAATCATGAGCAAAGTACGCCCCTGATACGCTGCCGATTTCTACGTCCTGATACTCTTCTTCAGAAGTTGAACTTACTTCGCCCCCATTTACAGTTAATAAACTTAGGTGTTCCTTTCCCTCTCCATAAAAGTCAAAGTTCAATGTATTCACGGACTGCTGCACTTCAGGAGGCTGACTGAAATCGGCTTGCTTCACTTCGAATGGCAGCTCGGTGGGAAGTTTAGGTTGAAAAGATACATCTCCTAGCTTTTGATTCAATTCTTTACTATCAAACCCTTGCAGTCCATCTTGAGAATTACATCCAAAAAGGACCATCGGTAAAGCGATGATAAATAATAATTTTTTCATGCAATCTTCCTTTCATGTTGATTCATGTTAAGTCCAGAGTTTTATTGGTTCATCTGCATCTGTTTGCTTTGATCATCATTACCTGTTTTTCCAAGATCATTTTTCCTCCTAACAGACAACGACAAAAGTGATAAGATCATACATCGTTCACTCTTATGTATCAAATCATATGAGAATATTCACCTCTTTTTCTTCCATACTCCTTTTCCATATCCAACAGCAAGAACACTACATAGGCTACCGACCAATAGGATTATTGCAGTCATGATTTACCTCCAAAACGAAACGTTAAATGAATAGTCAGTCCATATACTATACGATTAATGATCGGTAACGTTTCAACTAACCTACAAAACCATCACTTTATTTAAACCTAGGCAATCAACCGGATAGGCTCAATGATTATTTGGACTCTCTGAAAAATGATCTACTATAACCCCCCTGATTTCTACCCAAGGTCTCATCATTCTTATTAAATTAAAAAATCGGTGCCTGCCCCCGCTCCTTTACTACTGTAAAAGAGCATGGGGGTGGCACCGATTCTGAACAACCATCATGCAGTGGCCTGTTGTGGTTTCTTTGTCAACGTAAAAAAGATCACAGCACCAATGGAAGCTGTCGTAAATAAGATCGCTCCCATCGGTACAGCTGTCGTCTCATTAAGACCCACCAGCGGAGAAACCGTTGCACCAAACAATAATGGCAGCATTCCGAGCACTGCACTGGCACTTCCTGCCCGGTGCCCCTGATGCTCCATCGCCAAGGTAAACGTACTCGTCAAAACCATCCCCATGGCGGTCATGTAGATGAAGATAGGAATAACGATGGCATACAAAGGTCCTTCGACCATTGTCATCACTAAAAGGAAACCCGTTGCACTTACGGCAACAAGTACAGCCGTCCGCAGGAGACTTCTTTCATGGAAAATTCCTCCGAGACGACCGACTAAAAAGCTCCCTGTAATGATTGCGAGGCCATTGATCCCAAATAAAATACTAAACGCTTGAGGAGACACGCCGTAGATCCCTTGATAGACAAACGGCGTTCCCGATACATACGCAAAGCTCCCGCCGTGGACAAAACCGATCGTGAGCGCGTACCCGATGAACGAACGGTCCTTCAGCAGACGGCCGATGGTCAGAATCGATTCTTTTACAGAGCTTGGGATCCGCTTCTCTACAGGAAGGGTCTCCGGTAATTTTCCTGCGACTGTCAAAACGATCGCGATCCCTACGATACTCAAAAAGAAGAAAATCGTTTCCCATGTCGCGAAAGGTAGAAGCAGGATTGCCCCACCCGTCATCGGGGCGATCATTGGTGCTGTTGCATTGATCACCATCAGTAAGGCGAAGAATTTCGTCAGCTCTCTTCCTGAAAACACGTCACGCACGACCGCTCGTGAAAGGACGACACCCGCAGAAGCCGTGAATCCTTGAAGGAAACGAGCAATCACGAGCACAAGGATATTCGGGGCAAGCGCACATAGGAACGAAGCCAGCGCAAAGAGAGACAGGAAAACGATGAGTGGCCTCCTCCTCCCCTGTGAATCACTGATCGGACCTACGACGATTTGACCAACGGCAAGACCAATCAAGCACGTCGTCAAACTAAGCTGGACGAGAGATGCATTGGTTTCTAAATCAGAAGCGATGCCCGGAAAGCTGGGCAGATACATATCAATGTTCAATGGACCTAGAATGCCCAACATCCCAAGTAAAAAGGCGAGACCTATTCTTTCTTTCCCTTTTGGATTATGTAACATCGTTCAACACCTTCTTCTATTCAATCTACAACCTAAGAGCTTCTTGAATATCATCCCCAAGTTCTTCAGGCTGTTAAACTACTAATTTTATCTTCATTCATTCTTGAAGTCTATCCCTGCGCAAAAAAATCTCTGTCCGGTTCGGAGCAAAGAGATTCTCTCTTCAACCATAAAGAAGCGCCAATCGTCACGATTGGCGCTTCTTGTTCCATACTTTTCTTCTATTCTGAGGGATGACTCCCCTCTCTGTATCCTTATCTACTTTACCATTGATCATACGCATCATTGGTTATCGAGGACAAGAAGTACAAACATCCATGATCGATTTACCTGCGCTCCGAGGAAAGAAAACGTTTGAATCTTGGAATACTACGATCATCCCTATCGTCCAATCTTGGGACGAAGGATGTCCTTAGATTTGTAGAGGACTTCAATATGTGTCCCCTCAACCGTATAATGATCCCCATCGAGCAAGAACACACTTTCTTGAATAGCATCCCCGTCTCCCTCATTCGTATAGGCAGCAGCGGTGACCTCGCCATCCACCCACGCTCCCGTTCCTGTATAGGGGACAACTTCCAAGTATTTGATCGATTCTTCCCCCGTCCCTGCGATGACTGTCACATCGATGTTCCGCTGATCAAGGATTGAGCGTTCAGCATTCAACGAATCGAGAAAAGCATTGGTCGTCTTCATATGAGTGTAAGGAAGAAGAGCCCGGTTGTTACATTCCTTCATAATTAAATAATTCTGGTAATCGCTCCCCGGCACGATATCTAATAAGCCCGGAAAATGCCTATGGATCACGTCCATCTGGCTCCCCTTGTAATGATGTCTCAGATACTCCAAGTACCACCGCATGTAAAAGTGCACGAAGTTGATTTTACCCTTTTCTCCTGTGGGCAGTTCTCCTCCTGCCCAATAGCTATAGTTCGGCGCAGAGCCAGCATTAGGGGTACAAAGCTGGATCAGCTGATCGACATCATTCTGGTATTCGTCCCCTTGCACATACGCTCTCGCGACTAAACCTCCCATGCTGTGACTGATGAGGTTCACACGTTCCGCTCCTGTCTGCCGTTTAGCCATAGTCACCGTTTTTGCCAAGTAATGGCTCGCGGAATGTTCGATCTTCTGACTCCAGTCATAAAAGCAGATGAACAGGTTTTCACCCCTACGGTACCCCATCGTTTCCAACATAAGAACAAACGGTTCATAGACCATCCCGGCAAGACCAAAACTCCATCCGCCTGTTCCAGGAATGATCTCATTACTCATTGATCCAAATAACCCCGGGATTACAATTAAGGGAGTGTGATCTGTCCTCATTGTTTCTCCTCCTATCCATCACTTTTTAAACTATATGAAAAGCAGAAGGGAAACATTTTTACAAAGCTGGTCATCAGGCTCACTAGATTATACTCGCATGATCTATTTACTTAGCCACTTACATGTCCATGAAAAGATTCAATGATGAGGGGATGATGGAACTTTACTCTTCAATTCCTCGACTTCCGTACGAAGCCGCTCCAATTCTCCAAGTAATTCCATCACCATGTCATCGCTCTTACATAATTCGTTCCCTAGAGCGGTGATCGTCTCCTCTTCCCATGCAAAAGGATCTCCTTGTTCAGGTGTGATTGGAATATCTTCATAAATGAGCCCTTCCTCTTCTGTCGGTGTAAAGAAGATCGCAACTTCACACATCCCATCCCCGGCCGAAATCCGCTTACGTAAGTTCACTTTTCCGTACCCCATTCTTCTGGATGCGATCCCACCAAAAACACTGGACGTCATCATACATAAATGAGGAGCATCGTGCACAGCCCCCCCAAAGGGACAGGCGGATGCTTTTACAATGACATGATCTTCATAGACTTCAGAGATCTCAAAATGGCCACCGATTGAATTTTTCAAGTCGACGATTACATGGGCATATTGATCCGGTGTCCACGCTTGTCCTTTCTCATCGTAAAAGGTTTCAAACCATTCCCCCGTTTTGATTCCTAATTGGCGGATATATTCCTCAGCTTTAGATCCAACCGTACGGCTGTGCAGGTAAGCGTATTGTGCAATGAGTTTCGACAAGAATATCGTCCCTGAAAGTTTCATCGGCTTCTTCATTGCAATCTCCTCTCTCCTATTTTCTTTATTTTTATTATAGATGATAGAGGAGGGGGTTCCTAATAAAAAAAAACGACAGATTTCTCATATGTAGTTGGTATCGGCCCATCACAAAAAAGCCGCTCCATGTTTACCCTACACGAAACGGCCTGTTGATTATTTGGTTGTTTCATAATACTCACGCACGAGCGCTTCCATGACCTCATTCGTCCTGAGAGCAGTCTTACCTGTGCTTGGACACATCCCTTCCCCCAGCAATTCATGGACGATTGTCTGGATGTGATGATATTGAATATGTTCAGGGTGCTCCACATCGTAGGATCCTTCACCAGATTCCGATGAGAGTAGAATCGGCTTGTCATCAAACGTAGAAAATTGAATTTCTCCTTTCGTCCCGACGATGCGGTTATCGTCCTCTTTTTTATAGGAAGAGAAATTCCATACTCCTGTGCCGACAGCGCCGCTTTCAAATCTCCATACTCCACTTACGGTGTCCTCCGCAGGATAGGAATCGGCCAGATTATAGGCAGAGCCTTTTACATCTTTCAACGGTCCGAGTAAAAAATCAAATAGATCCAGCGTATGAGAGCCTACATCGTAGAATAACCCGGCCCCGCTTGTTTCCGGGATCACTCGCCAAGGCCAATTCCCGTCCTCATCTTTTTGAACGATCGGTTGCGTCTGCTGAATTGATACAAACCGAACCTCTCCAATGGAGCCGTTCTCAATCAACTCTTTTACTTTAAGAAATCTTGGAAGAGACCTTCGATAGTAAGCGACGAATAATGGGACCCCATACTTTTCGCAGGCGTGCACCATCTCCCTGCATTCTTCTGAATTATTCGCCATCGGTTTCTCCACGTACACCGGCTTCCCAGCTTCGGCTGCCATGAGTGTATATTTTTTGTGGGTGGAAGGAGGTGTGGCAATATAGATCGCGTCCACTTCGTCATCTTCAATTAACGCTTCCGCCTGATCATACCATTTAGGGACACCGTGGCGTTCGGCATAGTCTTTCGCCTTTTCCCCATTCCTTCTCATCACAGCTTCAAGGCTGCTGTGATCGACTTTCTGAAAAGCGGGTCCACTTTTAACTTCTGTAACATTTCCGCAGCCGATGATTCCCCATCGTATGTGGTTCATCTCATTTCCTCCTTTTCCCTTTAAGGGTTTTACTATCTAAAGGGCGATACCCCCCTAAAGGGGAGACTGACACTAAATAACTCAAAGATCAATATACCAGGGGACTAACAACCAAAAAAGAAGGTTCACGAATGAACCTTCTTTTCGAGACTGCCTATACACAATCACTTCCCGCTCTCCAACCTGTCGAGCAATTCTTCCAGGTTTGGATCACTGATATAGTTTTCAATCGTAATAATCTCTTTATCCTGGTGCGCGTGTTTCGCCCGGTCATAGAGATCTTTATGAACGACGATAATGTTCGAATCTTGTGGGGCATCTTCAATTCTGTAGTGTTTGACTTCCATTCCTTCGATTCCTCTTTTTTGCAATTTCTTCCTGAAGGTCGTGGCACCCAGGGCACTACTTCCTGCACCTGCGTCACACGCGAAGGAAATTTTATCAATCTTTTCTTCCTTTTTACTGCTGCTTGCCACTTGTTTTCCTTGCTGCTTCATCGCTTTCGATTTTTCGATGGAATCAGAAAGTTCATCTTCTTCCTCATCTTTATTCTTCTCCATTTTCAAAATCAGTGATGTGATCAAGAAAGTCACAGCCGCAGCAGCGAGAACGCCGGCGATGATGCCAATAAAGCTTCCTTTAGGAGTGAGTCCCAGGTAAGCAAAGATTGAGCCTGGGCTTGGTCCTGCAACGAGCCCTGCATCAAAGACGCTGAACACGGCGATCCCTGTCGCACCCCCGGCGATCATACCGATGATTGTAAGGGGTTTCATTAATACGTAAGGGAAGTATAGTTCATGGATACCGCCGAAGAAATGGATAATGATTGCACCTGGTGCGGTCCGTCGAGCCGTCTTTTTACCGAAGAAAGTAAACGCCAGCAGCAAGCCAAGGCCTGGTCCTGGGTTGGATGCGACAGTAAAGTAAATGGACTTGCCTGCTTCAGCTGCCGCCTGCATGCCGAGCGGGTAATAAATCCCTTGGTCGATCACGTTATTCAGGAACAATACTTTTGCCGGTTCGTTAATCACAGAAAGCAAAGGCAGTAGCCCTGTAGCCACCAAAGCTTCAATGGCTGAAGTAACAAAGTTGTTCGCCGATTCGATCACTGGACCGATAAACAGGAACGATACGATCATTAACAAGAATCCTAGAATACCAAGGGAGAAGTTGTTCACAATCATCTCAAACCCGGCAGGAATTCTGTTTTCAACGGCACGGTCAAATTTCTTTATGATCAAGCCGCCTAATGGACCGATCACCATCGCGCCTAAGAACATAGGAATATCGGATCCGACGATCAAACCAATAGCCCCGATCGCCCCCATGACAGCTCCTCGTTGGCCCCCGACCATACGTCCGCCGGTTATGGCGAGAAGCAATGGAAGTAAGAAGGTAATGGCTGGACCGACAATTTGCGCCAGCTGCTCATTAGGGATCCATCCTGTCGGAATAAACAAAGCGGTCAACAGACCCCAGGCGATAAATGCGCCGATGTTCGGCAAAACCATATTGGTTAAAAAGCCGCCGAAAGCTTGGACTCTGGCCCTTGCCGAAGGACGTTTCATGTCTACTACATTGCTCTCTGTTGTTGCCTTAGCTGGACTTGCCATCTTTCTCATCCCTTTCAAATGTTAATTATGAAAAATCATCGATTACGATCAAGAGACTGGACTTATTCTACCGTTTGAAGCAGATCCAGGATTTCCTGTTCACTGTTCGATTGTTCCAGTTTTTCTCTAACCTCATCTTCGATCAGCAAGGAAGATAAATCAGAAATCAAGTCTAAGTGGCCGGAGGTATCTTCAGCAGCTAGTGTGAACAGAAGATTGACCTTTTTGTTTTCAGGAAACGGTACAGCCTCTTCCAACTTCAGAAGCGCAATCCCTGTTTTTTTGACAACGCCATCTTCATTTTTGGCATGAGGCATAGCGATTCCTGGAACGATGACGATATACGGTCCATTTTCGTGAACGTTTTGAATCATATCCTCGACATATTTAGGAGTGATCGATCCATCATCCAGCAAAGGAGCTGCTGATTCTTTGATCGCTTCCTCCCATGTACTTACAGAATTCAAGAAATGAATATTTCCTTTTAATTGTTGGCTTAGCATATTGTCAGCACCCTTTCCATTCAGCTTTTTAGCGGTTGTTCTTGTTTCAATTGCATATAATGATTCTTGATTTTCGATACAATGGTATCATCATTCCATTCAGTGAAATGAGCGATGGCCGCTTCGACTCCTTGATCTTCCCTATAATTTTGAAGCGTCACGGATTCCTCATCTTCAGGGTTATCAAATAAAAGCGCGGCCGCGATCGCAGTGGTCAGGTTTTCAATCGGCAGGCCTAAATCATTAAGAACTTTGGCTGGTTTGACTAACCGTTCCTCTGACCCGAGCTTCCGGATCGGTGCTCTTCCCACACGGAAAACATCGTCGCTGATGTTCTCATTTTTAAAGCGATTGATGGTTTGTTCCATAAACGCTTCCAACCCCTCTTCGTCCATATCATGGATGTGGGTGAAATAGCGGGCAGACTCATGAAGGGCTCCTCTTAAGAACTCTTCCAGCTTGGCATCCTTTAATGCCCGTTGAATGGTTGGATAACCTTTCAAATACCCCATGTACGCTGTGGCCGCGTGCCCCATGTTCACCATGTACAACTTGCGCTCAATATGGGGTTTTAACGTGTCCACGTAGACGGCATTTTTCACTGGAGGTAGATCTTTATTCACCATCTCAGAACGGTTGATGATCCATTCATAATAAGGTTCAACAAGGGCGACCTCCTCTTCCCTCCGTTTTTCAGATAGCGAAAGACGGTCAATCGCGGAGTTCGGAAAACCAACGCAAGATAGGATTTCATCCATTTGTTGTTCAGAAACTATTTTTTTCACTTCTTCTTTCAGTTGAGAAGAAGCATTGATGGTATTTTCATTGGCCATCACATCAATGAGAGGTTTGCTCTGCTGCTTTCTTAACAAAAGTCCTCTAGATAAGATCGGAGCAATTCTTGAAAGATTCTGTGCTCCTACAGAAGTCGTAATGAGATCCGCTTCTAAAATAGCTTCGATGATTTCATTCTGAGCACTTGTATGCAGGGCTCTCACAGGAGAAACGGTCTCCTGTGTGTGGTTTTCATCCAATAACTCAATCACATACTGTTTGTTATCATTGATGCTTTCGACCAGCTGGTGGTCTGCATCCACAAAGCAGACTTCATATCCCGTCTTGTTCAGGAGATATCCGATTAAGCCTCGCCCGATATTCCCCGCTCCAAAATGTAGCGCTTTCATTTGTGGACCTCCTTTACGTCAGGTTTTCTCCTTCGTCCATTCGTCAGCAAACCATAAAAACCAGTATAATAGGACAATGGATGAGCGTCTATAGAGAAAAAAGAAAAATACCCTTTTTGTATAAATTTACATATTTTCTCAACTGCTTCATGATTGATTGAGGACTCGCTTAAGGATTAGGATTCCATGGCCTCCCCCTCTGATCTTCTTTCCTCTATCAAAGGGGCTTGGAATTTCAATACGTCTACTATTCTAAGTTCGCGTGGTATTCCCAAAGTGAATGCAGTTCGATGTTTTCTTTTTTGACGATCATTAACGCGATGGTATCCCCTAATAGAAGAAGACTTTGTTCAAATAGACTCTTCATTGGCTGATAGGATTGCACTTCTTCATCTGTTTCTGGATTCGAACTTATAGGGAGTCGAACGAACGCATCGGCGTATTGACTCATGGAACTATTCGGATTCGTCCCGATGTGGGCGACAGTTGCGTTCAGTTCTTTCGCTTTTTTTGCAATAATGAGAGGAAAAGCTGTTTCTCCGCTGCCAGATCCAACGATCAGCAGGTCCTTCTCCGTCATAGCCGGTTCTGTGATCTGACCTACCACGTAGGTTTGAACACCGAGATGGGCTAACCTTTTGGCGATGGATTTTAATGATAAAAGCACTCGTCCGACACCTACGAAGAATACTTTTTCTGCCTGGTTGATCTGCTCGATCAACTGTTCAATTTCCTGGCTGTCCACGTTGTTCAATGTGGATGTAATTTCATTGGTAATGACTCCTGCTGCTTCCTTATAGTTAACCATTGATTCCAACCTCCTCTTGTAATCCTTCTTGTATCAGTGATTCCATCAATTTTTTGTTATCTTTCAAGCTATTACTCTTTTCAAACAAACTTGTGCTTCCTGCAACTAGGATGTCCGCCCCTGCTCTGACCAGTGTCGGAATTGTATTCAAGGACACGCGTCCGTCCACTTCAATCTTCGTATCCAAATCTTTGAAACGGATCAGCTTAGCCAAATCCTCTACTTTTTTCGTTGCATACGACACTTGCTTTTCACCTTTATCTGTTGCAAATCCAGGGTTGATCAGCATCAACAGGACCGTGTCTACTTGCGGCAACACATAATCCAGGACCGATAATGGTGTGGCTGGGTTCAATGCGATCCCCACTTTGGTGTCATGCTTTTTAATCAAATTGATGTAACGATCAAGGTGGAAGCTTGTCTCCACATGGAAGGTGATTTGTTCGACCCCGATCCGCAGCATCTCTTGTATAAAGAATTCATTCGTGTTGGCCATTATATGAACATCGAATTTCATATCCGTTATTTTTCTTAATTGTTCAATGGTATTGATTCCTAAAGGCATGCTTGGGCTGAAGGTTCCGTCGATCATATCAATGTGTAACGTATCCAATCCTGCTTCTTCAATCTCTCTGACACTCTTCTCAAGATTGCAGAGATCCGCACACATGATGGACGGTGCAATCGTTATATTTCTTTGCATGTTTGTGCCTCCTTGTTTGTGTTTATGCGCCTTTGTCAAAATATTAAGGCATAAACAAGAAAATGTAAAGCGTTTTCTTGCGTGTTTTTGCTTTTATTTGCATCTTAGTGCTGTTTTGAGATTTGTGAAAGCTGAGATCCGTGATATACTGGAAGAAATCATAGAAGGAGTCTTTCGTGTATGCTTAAACAAGAACGCCAGCAAACCATTATTGATATAGTAAATGAAGAGCACAAAGTCATTGCCAGCGACTTAAGCAGAAGGCTGTCTGTTTCAGAAGATACCATTAGAAGAGACTTGAAAGAATTGGACAGCCAGGGCGTGATCAAAAGAGTTCATAGTGGGGCATTAAGAAAAGGACCTCCCGTCCAGGACTTCTCAACTAGGCGGGAAATTTTCAATGAAACAAAATCAAATTTGGCGAACAAAGCCTTACATTATATTGAAGATGACATGGTCCTGTTGATTGATGGCGGGACAACGAATTTACAACTGGTCCACCAGCTGCCTTTATCTTTAAAAGGGACCGTGATTACCAACAGCCCGCCGATCGCGATGGCCCTATCCAATCACAACGAGATCGAGGTCATTATGATTGGAGGAACCTTATTTAAACAGTCGATGGTGAATTTAGGCATCGACACCTATGAAGCGCTGAGTACGATGAGAGCAGATCTATACATCATGGGCGTCTACAACATCGATCCTGAAATCGGAATCAGTATCCCCCGTTCATCTGAAGCACTGATTAAACGCAAAATGGCGTCTATCTCCACGGAAGTATTAGCCATGGTAACCAATGATAAGCTGGATACCGTTTCCAACCATATTGTTTGTCCGACCGACCATTTGACGTACTTAATCACAGAAAATGTGCATCCGGATATTAAACGTTTGTATGAAAAACAGGGCATTACGCTCATCGACAGCTAATAAAAGTCTTGAGGTCTACAAAAATGAAACACAAAAAAGCCAGCCGATCCGGCTGGCTTTTTTCATCGATCTCTTTATAACCTCTCATCATAAAGCAGACCTTCCATTCATCATAAATAAATTAATCCCTGATGATTCCGTGACTCGAACCAATCAATACTTCTTTCCCTTTTTGATTACGATAGACAGACTTCATCTCCACTTTTTTGTGCCCTTCCGCCTGAGCAACCTTTTCCAAGGTCACTTCACAAATAATCGTATCCCCGGTAAAAACCGGCCTTAGAAACTCACTGACCATATCCCTTGCGATGTAGTGCAAATCCCCACCGATTTTCGTTCCGATGGTCGCTGTTAATAAGCCTTGTACCATCAACCTTCCTTCGTCATCCGGTTCCACATGATGTCTCCCTTGATCTCCGGAAATCCGGCCGAACTCCAATACTTCCTCATTCGTAAACGTACGCTTCCACGTGTACACATCGCCTGTTTTCATCGACCTCTCTCCTTTACATGATGGATTGAACTCCTATTCTCATCGTGAAATCTTACAGCCCTAAGTTTTTCTCAAAATGGTAGCGCTGCCCATCATCTGAAACAAGGTGATATCCATTTGATGCATATAACCTGACAGCATTTTCCCAAGTATTGTGCGTCTCTAATACAAGTCGTTCATACTGGCTTGATCGAGCCGCATCCTCAAGCTTCGAAAGCATCCTTTGCCCGATGCCCTTCCTTCTGTAAGCCTTTTTCACAGACATCCGCTCGATTCTTCCTACCCGGTCATCTTCTTTCGTAACGGCTCCGGTCGCAACGAGCTCCCCATGATCAAAAGCAACAAAGAATACATAGCCATCCTTACTATAGGTACCCATCATATCTTTCAAGTCGGGGTTCAGCGAATGATCAATAAACCCAAAACGTTCTAAAAACCCGGCCAATATGAGTTCTCTGGCATCGTCCTCAACCGCTTTATATAAAGGTAAGATGTCCAATGTGAAAATCTGCTCGTTTCCCTTTTCCAAAGCGCCTCTCCTCCTTTTTTTCCAAGCTCACTTTCAGGCTCAAAAATTCTCTAACTCGTCCAGATAGATGTGCAGACGCTTTTCGATTTGGTCTTTCGTTCCAAACCGGATCATCTGTTCCTTTGTCAATGTTTCTTCCTGAAGCAATTCAAGATGAGTATGAGCCATCGTGACAAGTTTCAAAAACACTTCAATATGTAAATCCATCTGCTTCTGTTTTGAACCTTGCGTATATCCATCTACAAATCCATCTGCATGAGCTCTCAACAGAGGGGCGTGGCGATGATAATTCCCTTTTGTATATCTCCTAGTATCGGAAACCGTTTGGAAAAAGGTCTGATAATTGAACACATGGTTAGCGGCAAGCGATGTCCCTGTATAAAGGATCGGAAAAGGGTCGATCATTTTCACGCCGCTTTTAGTGAAAATCAAATTTTCAGGTGAAGAGTCCTGATTGGTCAGGATCCGCTTCTCCCTGTCGATGGACCGGTTGGGGATTAATTCCTTTCCGGTGGCAGTCACTTTGTCTTTATTGAATGTATAGGCACTTGATAGAAGGGCATCCAGTTCTCCTTGATATTCTTCTCTCTCTTCGACGATACACGCGCTAAGGTCCATGTCGAGACCGCCTTTTAGTTCCCCGTTTTCTCCGACTTCCAAATATCCGATTCCTTCATAAGGAGGATCAATGTCTTCAAGAGCGCGGAAGAACTTGCCGATCTCGCTCCCGTATTGCTTCGATTGCTGTAATGTCTGCCCTTCCATCCCTACGGTTGTACCCACATAAGATTCAATCGTATAGGTGAGTACTTCATCAATAAAATAATGGAAGTGTTCAGGACACATGCCTTTCTGCGCCTGGTTTGCTATCTTGTAAAAAGCTTGGGTAGATCCATATTCTGCTGATAATTGATCCCGGTTGAATTCAACGGCTTGATCATACGCGAACTTCTTAGGAATTCGGAGGACTAGCTGATCATCTTCGACCAAGTAAGCATAGTGCCAGGCCCCCTCCCCCAAACGTTTGATATCCGATTCTCCTGCCAACCGGTTTACCCCTTCGTTTTCCAGCGCACGGTTGATCTGTTCCAATTCTGTGACTGATTGTATGGTCAAAAATTCCATGTTTTCCTCTCCTTTTTCATCCCGACGCGTGGCGTCACTTGGTTAACGGTCACAAGAAAACATGTCCTTCTCTTGTTACAGAGCAGTTAATCCTTCAATATTTTAACATATAATTCCTAATTATCTGAATAAAAAAAGAGCCCCTTCCTCAGAAGAGCTCTATCTCCACTATACTTCTACCTTGTTCAATATGGACGACCATAAGCTTCCCTTGCAGAAGGACCCTCGTGGCTTTCCTTATAAAGTAGGGCTGTCCAAGCTCAAGGGTTTGCGAGACTTCTTCATTTTGACTCATCCACTTATAGACGTTATACTAGAAAAACTCTTGAGACTTCGGTACTCTCATTTGAAATAAGTGATCAGGAGTGAGTATATGTCAGAATTTAAAGTGGGGCAGTCCATCATGGAAAGATGCACAAGCTGCTACCATAATGCCTTAAAGGTAATCAAAGTCGTTCCGAAAGAATTTGAAGATAAAACGGCTTATGTTGTTTGGACGCAGTGTCCGGAATGTGGAAACAATGATCATCAATTGACTCAAAAAGACGCATAAAGAACAGGCGATTCTCCAAGAACTTTGCTATAAATATCGGGCCAACCGTAAAAGGGCTTCCTTATTCAGGAAGTCCTTTTCCTTTTATCCATATAGAAAGCGTTGCCACGAGAAAACTTTCTAAGAATATCGAAAAGTCTATTGTTCCTTACAGCGATTCTTGTTAGGATTATCTTTATTCCTTTAAAGCAAACCATTACATCAAGAAAGGAACGAACCTATGAAACAGCAAAACTCATTCTCTACGTATGCCGTCATCGGGACGATGCTTTTCGGCCTCTTTTTTGGTGCCGGCAATTTAATCTTCCCAATCCAACTGGGACAAATGGCGGGAACTTCCTTCTGGCCGGCGTTGATTGGATTTCTCGTAACAGCGATCGCCCTGCCTCTGATGGGCATCCTTGCCATTGTATTGTCCGGTAGTCAAGGGTTGAATGACTTGGCAGGACGGATCCATCCGTTATTCGGAATCTCTTTCGCTATCATTCTCTATTTAACGATCGGTCCTTTTTTCGCGATCCCGCGAACAGCAACCGTTCCTTTCGTCGTTGGATTTGAACCCTTCATCCAACCAGGCCAGACGCAACTTTGGCTTGCTGTGTTCAGCTTTGTATTTTTCGCACTCGTCTATTATTTTTCTCTGAACTCAGCCAAAGTCATGGATATCATAGGAAAATACTTAACGCCGACGTTCTTATTATTTTTATCCGTACTCATCGTTACCACGATCGTCAAACCGATGGGCGATTTCGGTGCCCCAACCGGCGATTATGCATCCGCTCCTTTCATGACCGGGTTCACGGAAGGGTATAACACGATGGATGCTCTCGGTGGGCTGGCGCTTGGAATTGTGGTTATAACTGCGATCCGTCATATGGGCATCACCGATACGAAGGCGATTGCCCAAACGACTTGGAAATCAGGGCTTTTCGCTATGGTACTCATGATGCTCATTTACGGGCTCATCGCCTACATGGGCGCTTCCAGCGTATCTGTCGTCGGAAATCTTGAAAATGGCGGCCTCACGTTTGCCGCCGTTGCTGAACATTACTTCGGTCCTTACGGTGCAATTCTACTAGCCATCATCATTGTCCTTGCCTGTTTGAAAACAAGTATCGGACTGATCATCGCCTGCAGTGAATTTTTCCATACGGTCTATCCGAAAATCAGCTATAAGAAATTCGTGCTGGTTCTTTCCTTGATGTCGTTCATGATCGCGAACTTCGGTCTGACGAACATTATCCAGTACGCGATCCCTGTGCTGATGTTCTTATACCCGATGGCGATCGTCCTGATTCTGCTCGGTCTCAGCTCCAAACTGTTCCATCATAAACGTACGGTCTATGCCGGAGCGATGATGCTAACCGTTTTCGTCAGTACCATTGATGGCTATAACGCACTACTGGGAACGATTCCTGGTGTGGCTAATCCTCTGTTGGAGTCGGTTAGCGGATTCTACCAATCGTATCTTCCGCTATACGAAATTGGACTAGGCTGGATGCTGCCCGCATTGCTCGGTGCTGTCCTCGGTTACTTGTTGAAAGAAGGAAACAAAACAGAATCCCCTGTCCTTACACGTGAAGCTGAACATCTATCTCATTAGCATACAAAAGACCAAGCCCGTGGGCTTGGTCTTTTTCTACTTTTTCTTACGACGGTACAAATCAATCGATTTATATCCTTCCGATAAAATATCCACCATTTGTTTTGTCCGTTTATCGCGAGTCGCTTGCTGCTTTGCGGAAAAAATATGGCGCGCCCAATCCCGTCGATAACCTGGAGTCAAGTTCTTGAAAAAACCCTGTGCGACCGGATCATCATGCAATAGATGTTCAACATCTTTTACCAGATCTTCATAGTCTGCGACACACTGACTGGCAGCAGCGGTTTTCGTGGCTTTCTTCTTCTCCCGCTTCATGCCAACAACTGTGAACACGTCATCCATACTGACCATTCGGGAAAACTTGATATCACTGCCCTCCACGTACTTATCCTCCCCGATTCTCAATGCCGGAAACATATCATCCCTGTGTATGTATGAATCGTAGCGCGTATTCCCTTTTTTCGGATAGGCAAAGAAAACGTAGCCTTTCTCTGCTACAATGTCCTCATGATCGAGAAACGTTTGTAAGTTTGCTTGCATCTCCTCCAGATTCTTCACAAAAATGAAAATCGCATCGTGATGCTCAGATAGAGTTGACGATTCCTCATCAAATAAATCATAGTCTTCCGGCTGGTGAAGCACTGCTAGATTCTTATATTTCGTTAACTTTAACTTGTCCTTGATGGTTGGCATGATAAACTCCTCCTCTTAAGGTCAAACCAAAGAATGATACTAAAATAATATAGCAGAATTGCTTTGGTTGATCGTTATTTCTTCGTATTCATAAACCGAAGCTCATTTCCATCTGGATCGCTGATCCTTAACATACGGATGCCTTCAATCATTTCGTACGGAGGATTCACTTCAAGTTTTTCCTGCGGTAATGTCTGATAAAAATGATCGACATCATCGACGAGGAAATGAACCAAACCTCCCGGCTGGCAATCCCCTTCATGCCCGGTCAAGTAGAGCAGGTAATCTCCCTTTGAGATTTGCATAAATACGGGATAACCCGGTTCAAAACGGTGCTCCCAGTCCACTCGAAATCCGAGGGCATCTATATAAAAAGCCTGACTCTTTTCCTCACTTGAGATTTTCAACGTCGGAATGACCTTCTGCATTCGCTCTCCCCCTCCGATTTCATGACGATCACCTTTCTATTATAAAGAATATTCTTAGAAAAATAACAGGTTTCTACCGTGGATTTGGCCGTTGATCAGCTTTTTTCCTCGATGGAAGGATGGGACTAAGACTCCTTTTTCTTGTGCGCGGTCCTTGATTCTCGCGCGCGGTCCTTGGTTCTCACGCGCGGTCCTTGGTTCTCACGCTCCGTTCTCCTGGAACACAACTCCATGCATACAACACCCCTCATCCCGTAAGCAGCTACACATCATCCCCTCCACTCATGAATAGGATAGGTACAAGGACAGATGCTTCACTTCGCAAAGGAGGAACCGTATGATCCAGGTATCCGGGATGCCGTTTCAACCAAGTGATTCGTGGAAAGCCGATTCAACAGAAATGACAATTATAGAAGCTTTACAGAAGACTCCGAATGTCTACTCTTTTTCCTCAGAGAAGGAGCTTTTATTTGAAGTGAAGAGCAGAAAAAACATCATCTCCAGTGCAAAAGAGATGGATGAAGGGGAATCCACCTTTGCTACGTTCCGAACGGCCCGCTGCAATCCTGAGTATTGGCAGCGGACAACAGCGGGTGGGTTTTTATTAAAACGTCAGGTCTCTCCTGCTTCAGCTATCCGCGACATTTTCTCCAATAGTGATCTGTATAAATTCGAGTGTGCGACCGCTTGTGTGATCAACTTTTATCATGGACTCCTGAAAACGATGGGGGCCTCTTCTTTCAGCACTCTTTTTCCGAACCTCTACTTATACAGCTGGCATACCGATGATGACGTTGGTTTGTATTCTTTTTTTGCCAATCATTATATTCCTGGAGATGTTGTTTATTTCAACAATCCTGATGTGAATCCGACAACGCCCTGGTTTAGAGGCGTCAATGCGATTGCCATCGGTAACGAAGAGTTTTTCGGGCATGGATTCAGCATTCGGACGGAAGACAAGATGATTGAAGGCCTTAATACGAAAAGAAAACCTGACAGCCAACAGTCCTCTTATTTATCGGGCTTGATCACCCGTCCATCGTTCCAACCGCTGGCCAGATTCTCCACAGGACGTACCATCCATAAAACGCGGCCATTTATCGTCCACCATAACAAAACTTCCGTCTCCTTCAGACAGTACCTGTACGAGCTGAGTTATACGCCGAACCATTGAAGACTCCTGTTTTGAGTACCCGTGACATGCACCCATTTTTAAGGTTGACGGGCTCAACTTTGCGCTAGGCGAGTACAATATAGTGACAAAGAAACAAAACGAAAGGGATGTTTTCACATGGAAAATGTTAATGCTCCGTACACGATGGGTGCAAACGTGAACGCACCATATATGGGTGCAAATATGCCTCACATGCCGGTTGCTCCAATGCACCACTGCCGTCCACGTCGAAACAATTTTGTTTTGATTGTGGTATTGTTCATTCTATTGATCATTGTCGGCTGCAGCATCAAGTGGTAGACCACTACTAAAATCGTCCGTCAGGGAACCCCCCATGGACACAGAGAAAAACTAAAAAAGGCCGATGGCTCCCCGTGAGCTATCGGCCTTTTTATATCATCTTACTTCATATATTTGTATTCCATCAAACTGTTCAAAATATAAATCTCTTGCAGCAGTTCCTCTCCGACGTTCGTCTCCAGAACCTTTTTCCTCTCAAGCTCTTTATCTACCAATCGCTTCACAGATAAAACATCCGTTCCATCCCGCAGAACCTCTTCCTTCGAGTTGAAGCGTTTATGGGCGACAAGCTGCATGCCGAAGGAGTTATACAGTAAGGTGTACCCGGCAATCCCAGTCGTCGACTGATAGGCTTTCGAAAAACCTCCATCAATGACGACCATCTTCCCTCCTGCTTTGATCGGGTTTTCTCCCTCAATTTCTTTGACAGGCGTATGCCCATTAATAATATGTCCCTGGTCTGGGTTGAGGTCGAATTCAGCAAGGATTTTCCGGCAGACCTCCTCATCTTCCCGCAGATAATAGTAAGGATTTTTCCTCTCTTTATGGGTGGCTTTATCAGAGATGAAGTAACGCTCGAACGTCGTCATTTCTCTTTTTCCGAACAGGGAGGAGTACTGCCCCGTCCACAAATACCAGACCATATCGGTTGCGAGATCATCCGTTTCTTTTGGATTCGCAAACGAATGGCGTAGATAATGCTCAAAAATATCAAGCAGCTCACGCCCGGCATAGGACTTGTCTTCAATCGTCATTTTCTCCATATTACCTTCTTCATCGACCGGGATGCACCCGTGAATCAGCAAGTTGCCATTGTATTTCAAGTAAAGGCTGCCCTTTTTCATCAAAAACTTCATGTGTCTGGCAAGCTTTTCTGAATGCTGGATGGAAAACAACAGCTTCTCGATGACCTGTTCTTCTTCCTCTAGAAGACGGTTCGGGTCTTCAGGATCGATCGTTGAAAAGCACGGATTTACAAGCGGATACGTGTTCCCGTGGAGCGTGATTTCCTCCCGGTCATAATCCACTTTTTCAAGCAGCAAGCGCTCAGACATGTTGAAATATGGACGCCTTTTAATAATTGAACTTTCCAGCTTGAACTGGATCATCGCAATCGCCTGATGCATTTTTGTAATTTGCAGCTGCTCATGGTCCGATGGTTTGTCATCGGTATGGATCTTAGGTCTGAACGCCGCATGGTCGCCATAATATTTTTCGGCAAGGTTGAGCAGCGGTCGTAAGTTGATGCCATACGCATCTTCAATGATTTCCAGATTGTTATAGCGGGCGCAGATGCGAAGGATGTTGGCTAGACACACCTTTGATCCGGCAAAAGCACCGATCCATAAGACATCATGGTTGCCCCACTGAATATCAACCGACGGATAATGAATGAGGGTTTCCATGATTTTATCCGGCTCCGGTCCCCGGTCGTAAATATCGCCAACAACATGAAGGTGGTCCACCACTAGTTTTTGTGTAGCATAAGCAAGACCACTGATCAGCTTGTCCGCCTGACCAAGGGAAATGATCTGTTGAACAATTTTCTTATAGTACGATTCTTTATTTGTAATGTCATCCGTCTTGTAGAGCAGTTCTTCTATGATATAAACGAATTGCGTCGGCAGAGCCTTGCGAAGTTTCGAACGTGTGTATTTGGAAGAAGCATAGGAAATGAGCTTGATCATACGGTCGATCGTACACGTGTACCACATTTCCAGCTCTTCGTTATTGTCAAAACCGTTCTTGATGAGCTTGATTTTTTCTTCCGGGTAAAACACGAGTGTGGCGAATTCATCCAGTTCTTTTCCAGACATCTCCTCTTCAAAAAGATCCCTGATTTTTTCTTTAACTCTCCCAGAGCCGTTCCTCAGGACATGTTGGAACGCTTGATATTCCCCATGAAGGTCACTGACAAAATGCTCGGTTCCTTTTGGCAGATTAAGAATCGCTTTCAGATTGATAATTTCGGTGACCACTTTTTCTTCGCTGTCGTATTTTTGAGCAAGTAAGTCTAAGTATTTTGTATTCAAGGTTATGTATCCCCTTTCAAAATTCACCATGAGATCATTTATTTAAAGACGAACTCTCTGACAAGCCTTGCTATTCCTCTTAATTATTTCAAAGGATTCTGTCTAAAACAATACTCTTTGATAAAAAAAGAGGGATTCCTGCTTTTGGAAAATCCCCCTTAAAGACGTAAAGTTAAGCATTAGAATTCGCTTGGACCTTTTTGCTCTGCAGATGCTGACTTCCTTTTGTGCTGGGCCGCTTCCAGATCAGTTTCTGAAAGACAATCCCTACCGAACCAACACCTAATAAGCAGATGCCGATGGTTTTAAATGCCGTTGTTACACCAAATTGATGAATGAGCAGACCGCCCAGAAGCGGACCGAGGATAAACAATAAACTCAGTGTAGAGTCAACGATGCCGGATACCCTCCCAATCGCTTCTTTTGGAGGCTCTGTCTGAATCAGGTAATTGACAGCAGTAAAGGCGAGACCATTCCCGATCCCTCCCAACAAACCAAGACCGATAACTACAAAAAGAAAGGTAGAAGCGTCCAGAAAACCAAAACCACTGGTCATCACTCCTATGAAAAGGCTCGCGCTACCGAAAAACCAACCGTACCTCTTCATTTCATCCAATCTATTCAAACCGAGGACAACGAGAAGCGATCCAATTCCGATTGCTGAAATGACCCACCCGGTAAGCTCTGGTCTTTCAGGATAGACTTCACTGAATAAAGTTACAAACTGTGCATCAATCATCTGGATCGTCAAAGTAGTGACAATCCCATATAAGAGGCTGGCGGTCAGAATCCGACTGGTCAATACATAACTCCAGCCCTCTTTCCACGACGCCCAGAATCCAACGTCCTTCCCCCGATTACTCTTCTCTTCATTCCCCTCTTGCTTCTTCGGACGAATGAACAAAAGGATCACTCCGGAAAGAAAAAACGAAATGCCATTAATCGCTATCGAAAAAGAGGGAGAAAAAGCCGCGGTCAAGGAGCCACCGAGCAAAGGCCCCACCACTTTCACGAGTTGAAACAGGCTTCCGTTGATCGTTACCGCCTTCATGATGGCTTCTTCATCGACGATCCTTCTCACCAGCCCCTGCTGCGCAGGTAGACTGATCGCCCCTGCTGTATTTCTTAAGAAAATCAGAGCAAGTGCAAGGAATGGGAATGGGGTAAAAACGAGCGCGAGCGTCAGAACACCTCGAACCCAATCGGAGTAAATGAGGATTTTCAGCTTATCCTTACGATCCGCGAAAACACCAGCGAACTGCCCGAGCAAAATGCTGGGGATCGCATACATGACAGGGATCAGGGCAATCAGCAAAGGATCCGCCTTCCACGTATATCGAAATAGAATCAATACCGCGACAAAGTCCAGCCAATTCCCTAAATTAGATAGCCCATTCGCTGAAAAAAACGTAACGAAGTTCCTGTTTTTCCAAATTGAATGTTTCTGTTTCATCTTTCATACCTCCCCGAAGTCTTGCCAAAAGCATAACGGAGAAATATCAGAAGAATATCAGAGATTACTTTTTATTCAAATGGAAAACTAATTGGTACTCGATCTGAGTCTCCAATTCGGAGAATCGGTTTTCCGCTGCGAGTTCCTGCCACATCTTTTTGTATGTAGAGAGTAAATCACTCTCCGCCCGGAATTCTTTGATAAAAAAGAGGATCACGTTCAGACTGATGAGTAAGCCTGGAAAATACTTCGCTTCCTTGAAAAGCTTGAAGCCTTCTTGAAAGAACCGTTCCGCTTCTGCTTCTTCCTCATTCCAAAAGCAATGAATCCCTCTTAACACGACAAAGGTTGCTTGTTCACGAGAGTAAGGATACTGCTCAATCGCCTCTCTTACTTCCTTCATCTTTTCCTTGATGGCCGTCTTTTCGTTTTTCAAGAATACGAGATAGAGTTCGGTTAATAGAATCAAAGGATACAACGACTGTAACCCTCGTTGTTCGACTTCATTCTTGGAAGCGCTGAGCTGGCCTTCTGCTTCCTGCAGCCTCTTGGTAAAAATCAAAAGGCTCAAACGGTTCAACAATCTGATTTCCGTCCTGTGAAATTCGGGGATCTTCTCTTCCTCTAACGCTTTTGTGAAATAAGCCAGGCTTTTCTCTTGATCGGGTTGAATGTACGAATAGATATGCAGCAAATAATAACAAACATCCCAAAAAGAACGTTCATCCCTCAGAAACCACTGGAAATCACCCTTCATGAAGTGGAGGTAACACTGGTTCTCAACACTGAGTTCAAAACCGAAGATGTCCTGGTTCTCCTCCAGCACCTTCAATGCTTTTCCCTGCCCGTAAAGATGATACTTATGAAAAAGCACTTTCGCACTGGAAGCAACTTCCTGGTCTTTTGTGAGGGGACTTTGATGGACTTCCTCATCTACTTTCAGAAGGTATCCTTTCCCCCTTACTGTGGCAATGTTCAAGATAGAAGCGAGCGGGATCAGCTTTTTCCGGAGACGATAGATATGGTCATCGACGGTGCGGTCTGTCGGATTTTCCATCGACCACACCGCATCAAGAAGATCATCTCTTGTGAACACTTGAAACGGCCGCTCCCATAAATACTGCAGCAACTGATATTCTTTTGGGAGCAAAGTAACTTCTTCTGATCCATGTTTGACTTTCAGCTCATGATCGACCCATTTTAATTTTTCCATTGGTTCCACCTTCACTTCTGCAGATCAGTCCTTAAAACACATAGCATCTCAACGACATCTTAAGCTAGAAAGCACCATTTTCATTCAGTGAATCTTCCGGAAGCGGTTGACCGATATCCCACATCTCCACGATTCTCCCTTCTTCAAAGCGCATCATATGGACAACGGCTACACCAATGTCTTCCTGGTATTGTTTAATATGCGAATGCACAACCACGATCTCTTCTTCTTCTATTGCACGATGGACTTCGAGTGTCTTCTGAGGGTTCTTGGATGCGTCCTCTTCCATTGCAATCATGAGTGAATCTTGATCTCCTCGGAAGTAAGGGTTGTGATGGGAAAAATCAGGATGGATATACTTTTGATACGCTCCCCTTACTTCTCCACCTGCCACTTGCTTCAGAAAAGATATGGCTCTTTCTTTGTTGGAACCTGCCGCAGTATTCTCAGAACTCATAGGTAAACACCCTTTCATCATGGATTTAGTTATGTATCTTTAAATTATTTCAAACACTTTCCAAATACTCAAGATTTATGAAAAAAAGCGCAACCCTTCAAAGGGTTGCGCTTTCCAGATGGTTGATTCTCAGTTAAAAGGAGACGGTCATACCCTTTTCCTCATTTAGGAAAGGATGTTCACAACTGTTCTTCCTCTTACCTTTCCTTGTAAGATCGCAGACAAGGTATCAGGAAGTTCTTTAAGAGAAACTTCCTTTTCGATTTCCCCTAAATCATCCGGCTTGAGATCGGTAGCCATACGCGTCCATAACTTCTCTCTCAAGTCTTTAGGGCAATAAACGGAATCAATACCGAGCAGATTCACCCCTCTAAGAATGAACGGGAACACCGTTGTCGGCACTTCCACCCCTGCAGTCAAACCACTTACAGCAACCGCACCACCATACTTCGTATTGCTCAGGACAGAGGCCAATGTTTTCCCTCCGACTGGATCAACAACACCTGCCCACTTCTGCTTACCGATCGGGCGGATCTTCTCAGGCGTCACTTCTTCACGGGAAATGATCTCTTCTGCGCCTAGCGTTTTCAAATATTCATGTTCCGATTCTTTCCCTGTACTAGCCGTTACATGGTATCCACGTTTAGCGAGCATCGAAACCGCCATACTGCCGACACCACCGGTAGCTCCGGTCACAAGAATCGTTCCATCTTCCGGTTTGACGCCGCTTTCTTCAAGGCGATGGACAGAGAGCGCTGCCGTGAATCCTGCTGTTCCGAAAGCCATCGCTTCCTTCAACGTCATATTCTCCGGCAATGGCACGACCCAATCGCCAGGGACACGTGCATATTCACTGTATCCACCATAGTGGGAAACCCCTAATTCATAGCTGGTGACGACAACCTCGTCCCCTTCCTGATAGCGATCATCATTGGACGTAACGACAGTCCCCGCAAGGTCGATGCCAGGAACGAAAGGATAAGACTGAACAATTTTGCCGTTCGGAATACTTGCCAGCCCATCTTTATAGTTGACGCTGGAATAGTGGACATGAATCGTTACATCCCCTTCCGGCAGATCTTCCAAAGTCAACGATTCCACATTCACTGAAAAATCTTCCTCTGTTTTGTTCACGACAAGTGCATTGAATTCTTTTGTCATCCGTTCATTTCCCCTTTCTGCTTCCTCATTTACTAGTTTATAAATCTATCATAGACCATTTTATACTGACTGGTCAATTTATTTTGACCAGTCAGTATAAAAGATTCGAACATCCTCTCTTTTTCTTGTATAATAAACAGAGCATCCACTGGAGGTTAGATTAGATAATGGCAAAAAAAGCAGAACAGAGACGCAAACAGATATTAAAAGCTGCCTTCCAAGCCGCAACTGAAAAAGGCTATGAATCCGTCACCTTACAGGATATCGCCGATTATGCCGATGTCAGCAAAGGGGTCACGAATTATTACTTTAAAAATAAATCCGATGTGTTCACGCAATTGTTTGAATGGATCACGACACGCATCTATGAAAAAGAAGCCGCATCCATCAGTGAACAGGAAACGGCTATAGGGAAGCTTGAAGCTTACATCGACCGCGTGTTCATCAGTCCAGAAGAAAATAAAAATTTCTACCGTGTGTACCTGGACTTTTTATCCCAAGTGAAAAATAACGATTCGTATAAAGAGATCAACCAAAAATTCTACGAAAACTGTTGGTCCATCGGCAGAGAGATTATCCAACAAGGACTGGAAGAGGAAATTTTTGAAGTCGACGATGTGGAACAAACAGTGATCAGTATCCGCTGTATGATTGACGGAAGCTTGATTCAATGGCTGATGAGAGATGACGATCGACTGCATGACTATTACCGGAATGCCTGTTACGAATCTATCTTGCAGATTCTTCGTTATAAAAAATAAAGCGACCGTTTTCGGTCGCTTTTTTCTATAGGTTCAAGCATGACTGCCGCCCCATCGCTCTTACCCACTCTTTTATGAAACTGGCGTCATCATTTGATAGTACTTATACAACGCCTGCGTTCCGTCATTATCCCCACCAGCTTCACTCAGTTCCTCATACAACTGCTTTGCAAGTTTCAATCCAGGGACGGGAATCTGCATGTTCTCCGCAGAATCAATAGCAATTTTCATATCTTTGATAAAATGCTTCACATAAAATCCTGGATCAAAGTCTCCATCAATCATCCTCGGTCCAAGATTAGACAACGACCAGCTTCCTGCAGCACCGAATTGAATGCTGCTTAACACTTTCTTAGGGTCAAGGCCGGCTTTTTCTGCATATGTAATGGCCTCACAGACCCCCAACATGCCGGATGCAATCGCAATTTGGTTACTCATCTTCGTATGCTGACCGGCTCCTGCTTCTCCTTGGAGGACGATATTTTCTCCCATCGCTTGAAAAACAGGAAGGATTTCATCAAACTTTTCCTCACTGCCGCCGACCATGATCGTGAGCTTCGCGTTTTTAGCTCCAACGTCCCCGCCTGACACAGGAGCATCATACGCGTGAATACCCTTCGCTTCAGCCTTTGAGGCGATTTCCTGAGCCAAATCAGGGGAAGAGGTCGTCATATCGATGATGTAGGAACCTGACTTCGCATTTCCTAAAATTCCATCTCCACCGAAATATACTTCTTCTACATCGCTTGGATATCCGACAATCGTAAGGATCACATCCGAATGCTCAGCTAGAGCGGCTACGCTTTGCTTCCAATTTGCACCTTCAGCTACAAGACCCTCCGCTTTTTCTTTCGTCCGTGTAAACACGTTCAGCTCATATCCAGCTTTCATCAAGTTGCGTGCCATGCTTTTCCCCATCACACCTGCGCCGATGAAACCTATGGTTTGTTTCGTCATCTGCCTCTTCCTCTCTTACATAAAGTTGTTACAAGTATAGCAACTTTAGCACATGATATAGAAGAGAAACACACAAACTTAATAGGCATAGGGAAAGTAAATGATTATGTGCTGTTAAATGATTGTGTTCTCCCTCTAGTGGAGGCTGTTCTTCCATTAAGAGAGTGAATGTTTAGACGGTTTCCTTTGGGTGATTTTTCAATAATAACCTTCTCACACTCGCCCCTATACCTAAACCAACCGGCAAAAAGAGCACAGGGAGCCATAATGGCCCGATGAAGTATCCAAAAAGTGTAAATTCGGAAGAAAAGATTAGACCTATGGTCACAAAATAGGCGGAGGAGACAAATGGCAGATAAGCAAAAGGCTTTTCCTCCCCACCACCAGCATCTTTATAGGCATCCCATATCGAAAAGAAATACAAACACGGATAAAACATGAGCCACATATAATTGGTTTCAGCGATTGCTTCCTCAATCCTAAAATTAAAACTCAAAATTATGACTTTATTAAAGTTTCCCATTACATTAACAAGCAGTTCTAAAACCACTAACAATATTCCTTTGATATATTTACCATTCAGCAATTGCCCAAAGCCCGGCAGAGCAATACTCCATAATAAAACTTCTAATTGCTTACTTTTTTTTGAATAACCTATTCCCATAACTTCACCTAATTTGCTATGCCTTTTCTATCAGAAGTTCTATCTACTTATGTTTTGCTATTTCCTTTCTATTTGGGGCAAGTGGGGGCTGCTCCAACCAATTATTTTTAGTCATCAAATTAAACCATTCTTTAGTAATCATTATATTTTTTAATATAATTTTTTCATATGTGGCTACGAGATCGACGCGCATGGCTGTTGCTAAACCTGACCCATGGTAGGATTGAGCAGATTGTAATAAGAAACCCATGTGGTACAACATTAACTTGTCAGAAAAGGGGGAATCCTGTGAAGTCGTAACTTCTGACTCCCAAGACATCGGAACAGGCAAGTTGTCTCCTTTTAAGATATTACCTAATGATTGAATTTGTTTGTTGGATTCACTTTGCATACTTTCCAGAAATTTTCTAACCTCTTTGGATTGGGCAACCTGACTAAATCCTATGGAGAGTGATTTTTCCAATATTTTTTTCTTTAAATTGAGGGAAACCGCAATAATCTCTGTTGCAGCTAGAGGACGTTTTTCGCTTGAAAAACCTTTAATAAATTTCTGTTCTGACACATATTCCGTTTTTGTTTCAGGATAAAAGGAAGGATCTCTTTGGAAATGCCCTTTTTCCAATAGCAAATCAGTAGTTCGCTGAAACATACTCATAGCTTCCTTACTACAAGATTCATAAAAATGTCTTAAATCTCTTCTGACAGAAGAACTCAGTGAGGTCGTATGCCCTATTAGACCGTGCAGCGTCATAATATGCAAATAGTGTAAACAAAAGATGTCAGAAAACAATCGATCCGTGCCTTCATTAAGGTCTGAATCTGAAAATCCATCTGGAACTGGGAACCCATCGTTTTTAATAAACTGTTCTATTTCCTGTAATTGATGATCTGAAGTTTTAATTGAATCTGTGAATATTTGTTTTATTTTCTCATCTTCTATAATAGACAACATATATTTATTTACGACTTGAATGGCGGTTCCATTGACATACTGCCCCCACAATGTTCCTATTTCGGCAGAAGTGAATTTCACTTCATCCTTATCCATATAATCACCTCATCTTCATAATGCCCAAAGGATAAAGGTTTTATATATCTTTGGAGAAGGAGTTGCTAAGATTTTAACCGATTAAGTCTCCTTATGGCATGCATCCTCATCTTTGAATGGCTTTATGGTTTAAGAGTCAAAACACCTTTCACATTCAGTTAAGTCTCTTTTCTAGTATATAGATTCCCATTATGTATGTAGCTATTGAAAAACCTTGGTATCTACTTATTACTCAAAAGAAACTAACCTAGCTATACTCTCAGCGATCATATCAGACGATCTACATGTACTTCACGATCGCTCTCTTCAGCAATCACCAAACCACCCTGGCCTGATAGCTCAGACAATTCATCTGCAGTTCCCTTCACGCCTCTTGAAGTCGAGAGCAGGTCCTTGTTTACCAAAAACTCTAGACTAAAGACCTTTCATCCTTATCTCTCCTTTAAAACATTAGGGGGACAGTCTGAAAAATTATTTTAGAGTCCCTTTTCGAATAAACCGAAATCTGAATTTAAATAGATCATCAACCAAAGAAAAGAGCAAATAAGATACATCCTACAATTAAAACAAGAAGGATGATCCCAGTCGCTTTCCACCCTAGATTCCCAGCTAAGTCAGGAAGTTCCCCGCCGTGGATACTCCCTGACGGATCTTTTATTAATTCCTCTTGTCTTCATCTTTCCCTCTTCGTTTCAGGTTTTTCTTCACTCACTAGTCCACCCCCAATATTCGTACATTTTTATCTATGATGAACCCAATCCTGGAAAACATAGAATCAAGATACCTATATATTAGATCAGAATAGGTGCAATCAAACATCCCGAATTCCTTTTGAACGAAACACTAAATACCACCAGTAAAGCAAATAAGCAAAAATCACCAGGCAGATCCATGCCCATAATTCAAATCCCATTACGCTACTTATAAAATATTCCCATTCATTTTGATTGCCTCTGCCTATACTTGAGAAAACAAACAATACAGTAGAAAAAGGAAGAAAGATAACCGAAAGAACGGATGGGACGAGTAATTGTTTTTTCATTATCCTTCGAACAGCTACAGCAAATGAAATGATGATAAATAAGTAAAAGATTGCAACAAGCCAGAACGGAATGGTTGGGGACAAATGATTACCACCTTTCAATGAGAGGGATCTTTTAGAACTTATGTATCCTAAGCTTAATAAAAGCGCCGTATGAACTGGATTACATGAAAAATCAAAAAGCCGATGATGTAAAGCGCAAAGAACATACATAAATAGGAAATTGGGTTACTTTTTAATGATAGTAAAATGACATCAATCGCAT
Organism: Halobacillus faecis; assembly: GCF_007991335.1. Lineage (GTDB taxonomy): Bacteria > Bacillota > Bacilli > Bacillales > Halobacillaceae > Halobacillus > Halobacillus faecis. The sequence continues at coordinate 132,435 of NZ_BJYD01000006.1, forward strand.
AGATATCACTGCAATACGGCACATCTTTTGGTGTAAAAATAAATTGCGGCTTACACTCTTCCTGGGACCAAAAGGCGATTTTTTATGTCATAAAGAAAGAATATAAATAGGTAACTAAAAACAGCGGAATACTCAAAAACCATAAGAACCACCATTTTTTCAATGCGACCACCCCTTTTGTGTAATTTTACACTAAAGGGGTGATTGATACAATATTAATGGAAGAATTGTAAGAATCAATCTTGCGTCACATTAGACTCTTTCCACGAACAAAAAGACGATTCTCCAGTTAAGGAATCGCCCTCTCTTTTATGACTCGTAATTCCGCCGAAACAATAGATTAACCCTGAAATGTATAGGGGGCAGATGATTCCAGTAATCTTTCTACCCCGCCGGTATAGTAAGGCATGACTGTATTTGCGGTTTCTATATCTGTCCACTTTAGTTCATCGATCTCGTCTTTATGTATGATTTGAAGAGCACCTTCTACAACCTTCGCTTTGTAAGTAATAAACAGAGCATGATGGCCTTTATTTTCAAAGAAAGCTTCATTTACGGCAACGATGTTCTCAACTTCTATTTTTAAATTAGCCTCTTCCTTCACTTCTCGTATGGCTGCTTGTTCGAATGTTTCACCTTTTTCAACAGCACCACCAGGAAGAGACCATCCACTACCTTTGTTCTTCACCATCAACACTTTCTCTTCCCTTTCATCAAAAATTAAGACGTAAGCTATATCAACTCGATTCACTTTCGATCACTCCTCCCTTCATGGTTTACTACGATAATATTCTAATGCTTCTTTTAATCGTTCATTTTCCTGTTTAAGTTCTTCTATGTTACTTTCTTTTTTCCATTTGTAAATTAGTAAACCAACTACGGCTGCTAAAGATAGACCCCATCCAATTGTGTAGAAGGTAACTGGTTTTTCTGAAGTAATCCAAGTTAAAAATCTATACTGCAATATCGTAAATGTAATCAACATTACAAAAGCAGTGTAAAACCATTTCCACCAATTCTTCAAGTAAACATCCCCTTAATTACCTATTTCATTTACCTGCTCCTTTAGTTCAATACTTTCATCCACATAGTTTTAAAAAACAATGTATTGTTCATGAATTGCCTCCTTTAGCGAAAGACTCAAGCTCAAGGTAGTTAAAGATATAAAAGGAAAATTTTTTGAATTTTATACAATCAATTTAAAATGACTATGCTTGAAAACAAACTTCCGTCGCTAAAGTTTATTTCAATCATATATGAAATTCTTTCACCAGATTTATTGTACAATTGAAGCTCATCTACAATTTCTTTTTCAAATCTACTTCCATCTTCAAGGTCTGATCTTGTAAAACTTGTATCGACGGAAATAGATTTACGATCACGGTCAAAATAAACATCCTTTATTTTGTAGTTACTGGAAAATTTGTCTTTTATGTAGTTTATAATTTCAGCTACTTCTTCCGTATCTTTCATCGTTATTTCAATCTCCTGATTACTCGTCCTTTCGCTATTCATGCTTTGGAATCCAAAATAAAAAACAATTCCCCCTCCGATAAGGATAGTAAGTAAAAAAACTCCTGCCCAAGTGATCTTCCTCAATGTAAACACCTCCGTATTGAAAGTGTATGCTCACACTAAAGAAAATTTTGCAGTTAAGTAGATACTTAATAAATTTTGTTTTCAACAAGAATAGGGCAATTATCTTATAAAACAATCGCCCCCGTTTATGTAAGACTTGATTTCGATATATTATAGGTGCGGTTACAAATTAAGAATGGGATGATTAAATTCAATCCTCATTCTAAAATGGTTCATGATTCTTACTTGTTCTTCCGGTAGATTTTCTTCATCCAAGTACATGTACATAAAATTGTATTCAAATAACTCTTTTAATTTCATGAATAGAGGATTTTTTTTACATATCTGAGGGTAGCAAATTTTCCTCTTGGTATTTTTCTATAATTGCTTTCGTATTCCTTTTACCATATTCAATGATAGTACCTCTCTTGCCATTTGCCGAATTCCAGATTCCTCTTTATTTATCAATGGCATCCTTGACCTAATAAGAAAGGTATTCTCATTGTTGAAGTAAAGCCCCTTTACTTGTGACTTAAAATTGAGTGTTAAACATTAAGGATACTGATTCGTAATTCCTGAACCAGGGTCATCCTATGCCTGGACCAAATCTTCGAAATCGCAGCCTCTAACCCTCATTTATTCCACCCATGTTTTCATAATTCTATTCCATTAGGCAAAACTAGAACCAACATTTCCACTAGATGCAAATGAGGTGATTGGTGGATGCTTCTAAAGTATAAAAACTTCTTTTCAATCCTGGGCTTATGGATCTTCTTTGGGAGCATAATTGGTTTTATTGTCGGATCGGCAACCACTTTCCTCTTAGAAGTGAACGATTTTCTTGGAGATGAGGTCCGGTTAAAAAGAGATTGGCTGATCTACTTCCTCCCTCTTGGAGGAGTTCTCATAGGATATTTGTATATGAACTACGGCAAGGTGTTTCTAAATAACACCTTAAATGACACGGCGGAATTAAATAATTTGGTGATCGATTCCGTTCATGGAAAAAAAGAAGTGCCGCGGCGGATGGGGGTAATCGTCTACCTCGGTACCTTTATAACCGTTCTGTTTGGCGGATCAACGGGCAGGGAAGGCGCAGCTATCCAGATGGGCGGCAGTGTAGCGGCCGCCGTCAATAAATTCTTTAAGGTAAACAAACTGGACAGAAAAACGCTGCTGATGAGCGGAATAAGCGCCGGCTTTGGAGCTGCTTTCGGAGCACCCATCACCGGTGCTGTATTTGGCATGGAAATGACGGCATTAGGAAAACTGAAATTGGAAGCATTCGTTCCCTGTCTGACGGCAAGCTTCGTCGGCCACTATGTAACGACGGCAGCCTGGGGACATGAGCACGAAGCATTCATCATTCAGAGCGTGCCGGAAGGATCGATGATTACTTTTATGAAGGTGATTCTATTAGCGATCATCTTCAGCCTGGTCAGTGTGTGCTACTGTCAGCTGAGGCACGGCATCCAGAATATCTCTGAGAAACTTTTTAATAAAAATCATATGAAACGAGCCTTCGTAGGAGGACTGATCGTTGTAGGACTCACACTCCTCGTGGGACCCCAAGATTATAACGGCCGGGGATTACAGATGCTTGAACAATCTTTTCAGGAGGACGTTCCTCCCTTTGCCTTCCTGGCGAAGCTTGTATTCACGGCGGTAACTTTAGGTAGCGGATTTGTTGGCGGGGAAGCGATTCCTTTATTTTTCATTGGTGCCACACTGGGCAATGCTTTACATGCCTTTGTTGACTTGCCCCTGTCTTTTCTCGCGGCCTTAGGATTAATTTCAGCCTTTTGTGCAGGGGCCAACACCCCTTTGGCCGCATTCCTTTTAGCGATGGAGATGTTTGACGGAAAAGGACTAGAGTTCTTTTTGGTGGCTTGTTTAGTCAGTTATCTTTTTTCAGGACATCACGGACTATGGCCTTCTCAAAAAATTTACGGCCTTAAGAGCAGGTTATATCGTATTCCCCCGGGAAAAACGCTAGAAAATGTGGAGAAAAAGAAAAAGCCAAATGGATGGCGATGGAGGTAGATACTTATGGATTTTAACTTCATATGGAAAGCCATTGTCGTTGTGGTTGGCGGTGTCCTTATTTTACGGTTAGCCGGCCGAAAGTCCATCTCCCAGCTTACGGTAGCCCAGACGGTCATGATGATCGCGGTTGGATCCTTGATTATTCAGCCGGTGGGCGACCGCAACATCTGGATAACCATGGCGATCACCTTTCTCATGGTCCTGACCCTTCTTACGATTGAGTATGTAGTTTTGAGATCGAATGCTCTGGAAACCTTCATCTACGGAAAATCACTGCTGGTGGTCGAAAACGGTCAGATTAATGAAGCCAATTTAAAAAGATTGCGCTTAACGGTCGATATGCTTGAGGTACGTATGCGACAGCAGAAGATTAAGCACTTTTCGGATTTGCAATGGGCGACCATAGAACCCAATGGTCAGTTAGGGTATATGCTGAAGCCTGATAAGGATTATGCGACGAAAGAGGATATTCAAATGCTCAAATCGTTAATTGAAGCCCGGCAGTATAAACCACAAAATGATACGTCGAGTGCTCAATCCGATACCTCGGATAACTTGTTTACCGAGGTTAAAAATAGAAAGCATCAGGAAAAGCCTAAAGAGAAGCTGGATTAGGAGTAAAAATTATAAGCCTTGATGTTCCAGACTTAACGTATTCTAAGAACTTTCTCTTCTTAAGGTAATAGCTCTTGTTGAAGTTCAGTGTTGATATTACCAACAAGAAATAACTTCCAAATCCATGGAAATCTTTAATTTTTTATATTGGGATTATTCAATTAAAGCCCCCTATAGTTGAAGACTTGAATTCAAGATATCCAGTAAAGATAATAGTAGCTAGTAACTCATATCAATCCAAGAAAAGTACTGAAATTATTTCATTAAAGAAGCAACTTTAATGAATTCATTTCTACTTAATGATTCACTGCCTGTATAGTCTATAGCATATTCAACATTATTGATCCGCCAACTCATTATCTGGATACCATCACTCTCTGTATAATAAGCTTTTGTCCCGTCTGAAAGAGACATTTCCTCTTCCCAACTTGACACATTATTCCAGCCAATCTCGTTTGTGACCCAAACGACTAGAGTACTTGAAGAATTTTCGTAATTTAACGAAACCCGATCAAGACCTGCTTTTTTTCCATATTGTTTATCAGCATCAAAAGGAATATATTCCGGGTGTTTAACATCGAATGTTGTAGTCCAACCAACCAGATTCACTGGTAACTTAAGAAAGTGCAAGGCAAACGATAAGATAACAAACAACGTAAGAAATATAAGTAGGATTTTCTTAATCTTGATACTTTGCTTAAAATACCCTTGCATTCCTCGGGTCAATTCACTCACCCTAATTCCTCCTTTTTTATTTCCTTGCTCCTTCTTTTTGTAGAATAGGATGACCATCTATTGAGTGATCGCCCCCGTGTCTTAAAGACTCGGTTTCGAGATATCTTGGTAGTGAGGTTGTTCATCCTAATCTTTCCCTTGTGAAACCAAATTCTTTTATAAGGTTTTTCTAGTCCAGTTGATGTTTGTTCCATCTACCGTGAATCCAACTTTACTATAAAAGTGCTTCAGTTTGTTGAAGTTATCTCTTGCTGCTAAAAACCCATTTATGTCAGCCACTTTGTACTCATGTGCTATCTGTATTAGGCCTTCCAAGAGAATTTTCCCGTAACCATTATTCTCTATCTGGTCGTGAACTTGAACATCTGCAAGAGCTATGGTCTTAGAATTTAAAAAATGTGCATACAGTAATGGGTTGGGGACATACCTTCCTTTACTCGTAATTATTGAGAGCTTAAGATGAATGGAACTTTCCTCATGCTCAGGAACATCGTATAAAGTTCTATACAGAATTAAAACTTCGTCTGATCTTTCAATAATTGAAAGAACCCTTCCGTTCCTTTCAATTTCGTACTTTTCGTTCTCGATTTCGTATTCAACATTCTCCTTCTTAACTAAAGGCATTAATTTTATTTTCCTTTTGTTTTCAAGTAAATCCAAATCGAACATATAATTGCCCCTTATCTCTTTAATTCCCCGGTAAAATTTTTACTTGGGATTATTATATTGCTTTAAAAGCTCCAGTATAGTTTGTAATGGCACTTGAGTATTGTCTGCGTTATTCTGTTGGCTGCTTTCATGGTTAGTTGTAGCTGCTGTCTCTTTGGTAAATAAATGATCAGCTAATTTAAGTTTCATTTCTTTAACTTCTTGAGGTGATTCATCTTCGTAATTTTGTAAGTATGGATTGATTGATTGGATCTTCATTTGTACATTTCGGTTGTATCGGGCTTCTCTTTTATGATCCCCAGCTTGTTTGGCTGAATATGTTATTAGAGCACCTATACCTAGAGTAATCGAAAGTTTCTTGATGATTTCTACGAGAGAAAATGATGAAGGAGTTTCAACAAAAAATTCAGAAGCGAAAAACACCCAAACGGAATACAAAATTAATGCTCCGAATCCTCCTATTGTTATTTTAGTCCACATTTTCCTGGCGTTGTCTTCATCTTTAGCTGCTTTATTAAACTCGCCGCTTATAGTCTTATCTGTCACAAACTCAAACAATTCATTAAGTTCGCTTTCTTTTTTCCTTAAGCTTTTATTCGTTTCACCTGCTTGTTCATCAACTTTTTCTATCAATTTCCCTAGTTGCTCTACATAAGCATTCCTTTCTTCTTCTAAGATTTTGTCTTTTTCTGTGATGAAATTATCTTTTTGTGTGGTTAATAGTTCTTCGATTTGCTTGGGAAGGTGCTCTTTTAAGGTTCTAATTTCTTCTTCATAGCTTGTAAGCTTTTGTGTTAGATCAGTAGTTTCATTTTCTAATGTAGTCTTTAATCCTGCTACCTTTTCACCGTCATCAGCTACATTTGCACGGTGTTGACTAATTGAACGTTTTACAGTGTGGATATGTTCTCTAAATTGCTCAAGATCATCAATAGAATGAGGGATTGAGAGGTGTTGTGTAAGCTTTAGAATGGTATCACAATTTGTATTTGCATTAGTTAGATTCGCGATTTGATTATTACCTTTATAACCATTTATTTGATTATACATATTGTTTAAGTTGTCATTAATGGTTTTAACCGAATCGTAGGGCGTGAGAATGAAATCAGCGGAATTTATTCTGCTTTCTAGTGCATCTAAAACTAATTTAATTCGTTCTAATCGTTCTAACACTTGTTCTTGACCTTCAAGTTCTTTTTCTTCTTCAATAAGCGATATCATCTCTCTATTTCGAGCGATATTGGAGGTTATATTAAGGTCTTCGATTCGTTTTATGTAGGTCTCCATACTAGTTAGTCCTCTCTATTTCTAATTACTCAAATTATAACAAATTACCAATATTAGGTCATTTAGAAAGCGAGTAACAGGACCTCCTTAAAATAGAATTAAATAATTCTAACGTTGCTAATATCTCGAAACTGAGTCTTCAACTAACCTGCCCTATACTTGAAGACTCAGTTTCGAGATATTCTATAACATTTCAATAAATCAAAGACCAAAAAAAGCATAAGTCCCTATTGTGGACTTATGCTTAAAGTAACCATTCACTCAAGAATCCTCATGCTGACCATAAATCAAGGAGGCAGGAGCAGACTTGATGTGCAAATCTCTTTGAGGAAAAGGGATTTCAACCCCGTTTTCATTCAGCTGCTCATAAATAGAGAAATTCAGCTCACTTTTCATACGGATGACCTCTTTAGGATCGGAAATCCACACGAAAAGTTCAAAGTCGAGCGATGAATCTCCAAATCCCTTGAAGTTCACAAAAGGTGCAGGGGAATCCAAAACGATGGCGTTCTGTTGTTTAGACAGCTGAGCGACATGAAGAAGGATTTCTTTCACTTCTTGCGCATCACTTCCATAGGCCACCCCGATGGGAATGGTTAGGCGCAGCCTTGGATCGGTGAACGAACGGTTAACCACTTTTTCCTCTAGAAAATAGGAGTTCGGAATAATGATGTGCTCATTTTCCAGCGTCCGGACCACTGTCGCTCTCATACTGATTTTTTCAACATCCCCGATGACGTCGTCAATCAGCACTCGGTCTCCGACTTTTATCGGACGTTCGAAGAGGAGGATCAATCCTGAGATGAAATTGGAGGCGATGTTCTGCATACCAAAGCCGATCCCCACGCCTAATACACCGGCAAATACGGTCAGGGCACTCAAGTCAATGCCAACGGTCGTCAAGCTGACTAGTATCGCCACGACCATAATGACATAGTGGACGACCCGCTCCATCGTGAACTGGATGCCTTTATCCAGATGGTGGCGTTCGAAGAAAAATGGCAGCAGATGCTCATTCAAAACCTTGGATAGTCTGTAGGCGAAAGTAATGATCAGCACCGCAATGATGATCAGGAATAATGTAATGTCTACTTGACCGATGGTGAATAGCGGATACAGCAGCCACGCGGCATCCGAGAAATAGAAAATGACAAATAAAAGCAGGCCATTGAATACTACCCAATTGATCAAGGAGAAGGCCGCTTTCTGAATGCTCCCCTTCTCCCGGAAGATCCGGTTAATCAAAAAGCTGGACCCTAAGCGAAGCAAGAATAGAAACAGTAAAAAGCCTATTACGATCAATATATCTGTCCAGGGCCACTCGTTTACCTGGTTAAAAAGCATAAGTACTCACTCCATACAAAACGATCATCCTTTCGTTGCCTCTTTGAATCTATTAAACAAAAGATAGAAAACTCCTCCCTCGTTGCGCACCGTTCTTACCAGGCTCCGATCTCGCTTTTTTTCAAGCTTGCCGATTCTATAGTATTTATTTCATCGTTCCTTTGAACTTCCCCGGCTTTTTCACATAGCTCTCGACGATATACCCACAGCTTGTACAGATGATATGTTCCACTTCGGAACCAAACGACATGGCTTTATTAATCGGAAGCATAACAGCATATCCATTCTGCTTTCCTCTCCCTAATTCCCTTCCCCCACATTTCGGGCATTCTTCTATATTCGATAAATGTTTCATTCTGTCCCCTCCTCCTATGGTTATGCAACGGTTCAGCCAGTCTTATAGACCGAACGCAGCATTTTTAGAGTTTTCTAGTTTCTTCCTTTATAAGAAAAGTATATAATACTACACAGGCTATACCAAAGATCTTCCCTTTTCTCTTACATAAACAGCTGCAGAAGAACGAGAGTAGTGACTGGAGTTTAAACCAACCTCACTTGCGAGGAATTTTTTACATACACAGGTGATCCCAATGATTCTAAAAGAACTAATTTCCAATCTAGCCCTTTTGATTGCATCCTTATTCGTTTATTCCCAGTCGACACAAGCCATGCCTTTGAGCCGGTCTTCAACGTTGAAAGCCAAAATTGTTTCAGGTTTTCTAGCAGGGATCTTAGCCAATGTCCTTATGCAATACAGCATGCATTTTGACAATACCATTGTGGATTTGCGTCATATTCCCGTGATTTTAGTCGCCTATTATGGAGGAGCGGTTCCAGCGCTTGCGTCCATGTTCCTCGTGATTATCGGACGCTTTTTTATCGGATTCAACACATCCTCGCTGCTGGCTTTATTCCTAATCGTTTCTATTACACTCCTCACGTTGACCATCACAAGACTCAACATGTCCAAGCGGGTCAAAATCTTCTTGATCCTAACCTCATCGAATATCATGTTCACGATTTTGATCGTCTACCTTTTACAAAGTGTAAGTACCCTGACTGTCTTGATTCCATCTTTTTGGATCATCTCTTATATGGCTGGGTTTGTTTCTTTCTATGTGATTGAATTTTTGCGGAGAAGTCAGAATCTGTTGAACAAATACAAAGCAGAAGCTGCCACCGACGGCTTGACCGGGTTGAACAATGTTCGTAAGTTCGACCAATCCTTTAATAAAATTGCTGCTCAGGCGGTACATAAAGAAGAAAAACTTTCACTCTTATACATAGATATTGATCATTTCAAAAAGGTCAACGACACCTACGGGCATAAAGAAGGCGACCAAGTACTGATCGAGCTGAGCCGGATTTTGAGTAATACGGTACGTTCTTTTGATATTGTAAGTAGAAATGGCGGGGAAGAATTCACAGTCATTCTATTGGATTGTCCTACAGAACGAGCCCGTGATATCAGTGAGAGAATTAGAGAGAAAGTGGAAAACCACTCGTTTCTTTTAACAACAGGACAAATGATTCATGTGACCGTTTCCATCGGACTCGCCTGTTACAATGAAACGACGAGCGAGCCGAAGTTACTAATCAAAGAAGCGGATCATGCGTTGTATGATGCCAAACAAACCGGCAGGAATAAGGTCTGCATCTCCCCTGGTTACAAATGGGCGAGTCATCGAGCGTAACTCACAGTTACGCTCTTTTTTTTGTACTTTAAGCCGTTGGGAGAGGATATTTAATGGATGATCGGTTAGGACGAGGGTCTATCCGTCAAATAAAATCGGTGCTGCCACATATATTTAGACTATACTCATTTCAGGGGTGGTAGATATGGAAAGAAAGAAGCGCCCGAACATCCTTTTCCTTATGGTCGACCAGGAAAGATATCCATCCGTCTATGAAACGAAGGAACTGAAAAAATGGCGGAAAGAAAACTTGGTGACGCAGAACCTGTTACGTGAAAATGGGATGGAGTTTTTAAACCATTATGCCGGCAGTACCGCTTGCTCACCGAGCCGGGCAACCCTTTACACCGGTCAGTATCCATCGCTCCACGGAGTGACGCAGACGACGGGGGTCGCGAAAGGGCCGTTCGATCCAGATGTTTTCTGGCTTGATGCCAATACCGTGCCGACGATCGGGGATTACTTCCGGGAGGCCGGGTATCAAACCTATTGGAAAGGAAAATGGCATGCTTCTGATGAGGACATCTTAGTTCCCGGGACAAAAGATGCTTTTCCAAGCTATGATCCCAACACAGGCGTACCGGATAAAGAAAAGGAGAAACTCTATCGGGACGCGAATCGACTGGACCGTTTCGGTTTTACCGGCTGGATCGGGCCGGAACCCCACGGGTCCAATCCGCGTAACTCCGGCTCATCTGCCGCTCTCGGGACCAGTGGACGTGATGAGGTTTATGCTACGGAGACCATCGAGCTGATCCAGGATCTCGAGAAACAGTCCGATGATACGCCATGGTTTATCATGTGTTCGTTTGTCAATCCTCATGACATCGCCCTATATGGGGTTCTGACCGCCCTTTCACCAGCCTACCAGTTCAACATCGACCCTACACTTCCTCCAATTCCACCAGCACCCACTCATCAAGAATCGCTTTCAACCAAGCCTGATGCTCAGGAAAGTTACCGAATCACGTATCCACAAGCGCTACAGCCGATCATCGACCAACCCTTTTACCGACAGCTCTACTACAGCTTGCAAAAGCAGGCGGATGATGAGATGCACCGCGTCTTTCGAGCTTTCCAAAAATCCTCATTTTATGAAGATACGATCGTTATTTTCACATCGGATCATGGAGAATTGCTTGGTGCTCACGGCGGCCTTCATCAGAAGTGGTATAACATGTATGAAGAATCCATTCACGTGCCGCTCATCGTTCACAGCCCGAAGCTTTTTTCCGAAGCAGAGCAAACAGACATGTTAACGAGCCAAGTCGATCTTCTCCCTACGATGCTCGGTCTTGCTGGGATTGATGCCGATGAAATACGAGAGAAGTTGACCCGCTCTCACACCGAAGCCCAGCCCCTGGTCGGAAGGGATTTGACACCACTGATCAAAGGAAGATCTCATTTTTTCAGAGCCAACGAGCCTCTTTATTTTATGAGTGATGATGATATTACCAAAGGATTGAATCAAACGACGGCCGCCGGAGTTCCTTATGAATCTGTTGTGCAGCCCAATCACATTGAAGCCGTCATCACAAAAATGAAAACCGGAAAGGACCATGCAGAAGAAACATGGAAGTTCGCCCGCTATTACGACAACCCTCAATTTTGGAGTGACCCGGGGTGCAGTGATACGGTTCAGAAAAAAGGAAAGACGATGGAGGTCGAAGGTGACATCCAATGTTCCTGCTGTGTGAGCACAACGAAAACCGAGCCCGTTCCATCCCAATATGAACTTTATAACCTGACGACAGACCCGCTTGAAGAAAAGAACTATGCCGACCCTCAATATGCGACACCAGAATCAAGGATTGTCGAAGGGCTTTTACTGAACACCCTAGAGCAACAATGCAACCAGAAGAGACGGGAGCCTTCCAGTGGAGAAGTAGCTGGCATGCCTTCATGCAACTGTCAGGAAAACTAGTGAATCGCATGTGAGAAATTAGGCAAAAAGGGTGAACGCTCCTGACGTTCACCCTTTTTCTATCGATTAACTCTAAAATTAAAACAGCCATATGGATAGGGCACCTAAAGAAGCACCACTGATCAAAGGAAGCAGGCATCCCACGCCTACACATCCTTCAAGCAAACCATCTAAAAACCTTAGGAATCTTCCTTTTTTACTCTTGTGATTCTGTTGAAGCTCAGTCATTCTATCCTTTCACCCATCTTTTTTTCATGTTGCTCCCACCTCTTATCATGGCCCATGCTATCAAAGATCGGTCCTTATGAATGCAGGAAAAGTGTTCCATAGAGTCTGGGAAAAGAAAAAGGCAAACCCATCGTTGATAGGTTTGCCGGCTCCAAGATAGGAAACGCTCACACAAACATCCGCATCTCTATATCCTGGTCCTTCTGCGCTACTCTTATAAATCCGATTTTTTCGTAAACACGGATGGCTGCTTTATTTCGTTCATCCACTTCCAAGCGTACTTCATTGATAGCTTCGTCATAATGATGTAAACCAAAAGCAATGCCCTGCTTGACATAGGTTGCACCTAATCCTTTTCCAATCCAATCAGGCCGCAAAGCTAACCCGACCTCCATAATCCTTCCATTCACGTTGTATTCAAACAAACCAACCACCGCGTCTTCATGAAAGGCCGCATATCCTTCACAGCCACCTGGACCTTGCAACTTGCCTGTTTGGTTGAGTGATTCAAAATAAGGCGCCATTTCTACTTTTTCTACGAAACCGTCATAGTTCCATGAATCGATCTGCTTCACATCTTCTACCTTAATTGGCCGGAACTGAAATTCCATTAGACTCTCCCCTTTACGAAATCTTGCTGCGTTTCTTCATCCGATTCGTACATCTGGTTAAAGGACATTGAATACAAGTTAGAGGACATTGATGGAGATTTAGAGGACATTAACCGTGAGTTACAGGACGTTGACTGGTTCTAAGAGGACATTAAATGAGAGTTACAGGACATTGATGAAGCTAATTCCTTATCCTTACAAAAAGAATAACGATTCCATACCCGAACACACCGCCGACGATTGTCAATAACAACTGGCCGCCCCCAAAAGTATTGTGGGTGAACCCATGGGCTAGAATCAACCCAAACAGCACGCCTAAAAGCAGCATAACCGCTGATTTTGCATTCAAATTCATGCCTCCTACACCTCTCCTCTATATTGCCTATCAACCTCCATGAAATGAGTGGAAGAAATTAAAGGAATCTGCAACGAAGAGGACAACAACTATACGGCTATGCAGGCCTTCCTTTATATAGGTAATGTTCTCCACAGGTCTATACAAATACCCAACATAGACTTCCCCATTCCCCTGAACTTCGAAATAAAGTAAAAGGTCCCAAATCCAATTATTACAAACCCCACCCCTTTCCTCAAGGGGCACTGAAAAAGCGCAACCCCTCAGGATTGCGCTTTTTTAACGTCTTCCACCATTAGTGTTATAGCTTCATTAAACATAAACACTGGCACATGTACCAGCTACAGGTTCGTAATAACAATGGTTTTTGTAACGACCTGTCAGCTGTTGACCAAACCATGTCGGTGGACATGCCGCACTTGGATTGAAGTACCATAATGCATATTTTGCAGGGTGTTGCCTCCAGAACCTCAAATTCTTTTCCGCTAATCTTTTCTCCGTAGACCTCGCACGGTTATAAAAAAGATTCCCTTTCTGAACCGCTTCGAACGAATAATTGCCCCCTTGGACTTGATAAATGACATCCCGGATCGTCCGCACGTCCGTAAAGTCCAGGCAGGACGCGGCTGCACGGTTTACAATTACATTGCCTACATACAACATTCCCTGTTTGCCTTCCCCCACCGCCTCTGCACGCATCATACGAGCCATCAGAGCAACATCTGAATCTGTATATTTCACTCTCGCCATTTTACTCACCCCAACATATTGTATGAAAAAAAGCTGGGTTGATGTCATCATTTGGGGTGGATCCCCTCTGGACAGCCTCGATCAGCATTTTCAAGAATAGATATAAAAAGTTCCCCAGCTTTTGAAAGCTGAGGAACCTCTTTCTCTTTCCATCTACGGAGTAGGAATCGCTCCACCCGCGGCTTCATACCGGGCATAAAACTCTTGTAAAAATTGATTCGTTACTTTTTCATCATGGATGAACAGCATGTTTTCATCGTTGATATCATTTCCGTTCGTGCTCCAATTCGTTGAGCCGACAATCGCGGTCGGATCACTGGATGGATGTGTAGCATCAATCAACATCGTTTTTGCATGCATTTTACGATCTTCCGCATCCTCATAAACGGGAGCGGCGTTATTCCATCGTACATTAGGATTGTTCGTTGAAGATTGGCTTGCGGTACGGCCGGTCATTTCAATCGAAGCGGACCACCACTGGTTCCAGAAGCTTTGATCAAATACACCGCGCACATCAAATCCGGTCAGACTTCCTTCCAGGTCGTTGTAAGAGCCTTCCCACTTATACTTCAACTCATCGACAAGGGCCTGGTCACTCCAGGCGAAAATAGAAAAGTAACTGCTGTAATCTGCTTCATTTTTCACATAGGAAGTCATTTGTCCAACAGCATCATCCCCTGCAGAAAAGTACACATCCACTTCTTTTCCACCAACATCCACGGTATGCAGCGTGTTGTCCACTTTACGTCCATGATAATTCGAAACAGCTGGATCAGGGTTCAGATTAGCGCTCCCCCACATTTCATCAAACTCGGTTTTGAAAACATCAGCGAGGGCTGTTGAGTTCAATTCCACCACGTGTTGGGTATTGCCTCCAAGAACATCATTCTGCATGTTTTCCTCTGATCCATACAGCCCTGTAACGGTGAAATTCCAGCTTCCTGTGAATACCCATGTTCCATCGATGACGGCGAATTTGTTGTGCATCTGTTGTCCTGGCGAGTAATAACTACCCGCTTCTTTTTGTTCGGCATCGACAAGTTTGTATCCGGTCTCCGTTCCACTTCCTACTTCGACCGTCACTTGTTCCATCCCGTTCGTTGCAGTCGGAAGTCCGAACTGTTCCCGAAGCGCCTGATCTTCTACAGCAAACATGATGGAATCAGAAAACACTGTCGTATCATCGCTTGTTCCGATGACATTGTCCTGTCCTCGCACCAATTTTTCCACATACAAACGCATCGTTTGATAGCGCTCTGTATAGTGAGGATCACTGCCGTCTTTCGCATCTGCAATCACGCGCACATCGACACCTTCAGCCGCTTTAGCCATCAGCGCATCAATGATGCCCGGCAAATTGATTTCGTAAGTGGCAAGGTCGATCGACGTTGTCGCCTGATTGATACGCTTGATCAATCGATCTTCCAAATTCACGTTATAGTTCGCTTCGTTCCCAGAGGTCGCGTAGCCATCATAAGCACATTTGTTAAAGTACACATTGATGCTTCCCGCAGACTCACTCACATTGTTCAATTGCTCCGTCGTGGTTGAACATCCTGCTGAAGTGGATGAAGAGTTGGCAGAAGGCGTTCCAAGTCCTTCTCCATATGTATCCGTTGCTGTACGCCAGTTCGAAGCGTTCGTACCCACTGATTGTGGATCGATTCGTTCCATCGTAGCTTTACTGTTGTTATCACCTGCATACCATGCGTCAACAGAATCAATCACTTGTGTCCCATCACTCAGTTCAAGCACCTCACCGGAGTTACTCAAAGACCCTGAGTAGATCAAGTCGGCATCCACACCCGTAACGGTTGAATCATCCGTTCTTTCCAGCAAATAATGCCCTCCGGCAGGAATTGTACCCGATAATGAGATCACCGGCGATCCGTCCGTTGCATTCAGCGTCCAGCCTTCAAGTGAAAGGTCTGCGCCGGTCGGATTGTAAAGTTCGATCCATTCATCGTTATAACTCACATTCGTCCCCATCCAGGCTACTTCGCTGATCACCACATCATTTGCTCCTGCGGCTTCAGACACCTGCGCGAAAGGAATGCTTGTCCATCCTAAAACAAAAATAAGTACAGCTATAAATCCTGGCTTCCATCTTTCCACGTTTCCATCCCCCATTCATTTTTTCTCACAATTCTCAAAGTACCATAAATGGAGGAGGCAAATTCTGAATTTACGCATCATTTACAATAAACGATTCGATGGACCCGGTTGGCTTTTAGACAAGTGAAACCCTGGACACATAAACTTTCCTCATTTTTACTTTTTAATGCCAAAAAATAACGATTGGTTCAATCAGCCGTTTTCTTATGACTACATCTGAGACAACCCTTCCAAAAAAAGAACAAAAACAAAGCTAATGAGAGTGAAGCCAGCCAGGGGCACAGCAAAAGCGGCATTGTGCTTGAATTCCCATCCTGCACAGACAGCCCCAAGAGCGCACATCACCATCCATGCTGGTAGAAAAATAGCATCGGCTACTCCTACAGGAAGCAAAGCATAAAAGCCCGATAACCATAAAACCCAGTGAATCAGCAGGACGACCCCAATACTTAAGGACGTCTTATACGGCAGAGGTCCTCTCCCGCGTTTTTTCACGATATGGGAAGAAACAACAACGATTATGACTCCTAAGAGCAATAAAATACCTAGCAAAATTACAGATATCCCCACATCATTTCCCCCCTTCACCGAAAGAGCGTTTGACCTTACTTTGGGGACGAAGATTAAAAAGAAACACATGTTCAAAAATACAGTTATCCGCTTCTATAACGTCCCTGTACGTTTGGAATTCTCTCCTCACCCTTGAAGCTGCGGCTCTTTGCAGTACCTTTCTTCACTCGCTTCAATGTCGCTACAATAAGAAAACTTACAATCACCAACAACAGCCAGGAACTTACTTTTCCTAAGTGCACAAGACTCCACGCATCCGCCTGGTTCGGGTATTCCCATGCGCTGAAATAAGTCGCGATATTTTCTGCGATCCAGATAAAGAAGCCAATCAGCACGAACGAAAGCGCGAGCGGCATCCGGTAACGTGTACCATTGACCTTGTAGCGAACCCAGGCGTTCCAAAAAACGAGAATCACGACCGCAGATAACCACCAGCGGATGTCGATCCAATAATGATGGGTGAAAAAATTCAAGTAGATGGCAGACGCGAGAGGAACAACGAGCCAGGAGGAGGGCCACCGCACGAGCTCCACCTCAAGCCTTCTCCACGCCTGGCAGAGATAACTCGCCACACTGGCATACATGAACCCGCTATATAATGGGACGCCGAAAACTTTTGAAAATCCTTCTTCCGGATAAGACCAGGAACCCATATGAACCTTGAATAGTTCGAGCGCAAGCCCGATGAGGTGAAACAAGGAAATCACCTTCAGTTCATCCCGTGTTTCCAGGCCGGCACGGACCATCCACCACTGCATCAACAGGCAGATGATCAGCAGCCAGTCATACCTTGGCAAGAAAGGCATCGGCACCCATTTGGTTATGGCCAGAGAGGCAAAAATAACAACAGGGAACAAGCACGACAACGCCTGTTGCCAACCAAAGAGTACGAGTTGTTTCACCGCTCGCATCCGATCCCTCCTAGTCTTCGTCTTCCTGATATTCCAAAATGTCCCCCGGCTGACAATCAAGCGCTTTACAAATCGCCTCCAAAGTAGAAAAACGGACGGCCTTCGCCTTGCCATTTTTCAAAATAGAGAGGTTCGCCATCGTGATCCCGACCTTCTCCGAAAGCTCAGTCACGCTCATTTTCCTTTTCGCAAGCATCACATCAATGTTGATAATAATCGCCATGTTGATCACCTCAGACCGTAAGATCATTTTCAGATTTAATAACAATCGCTTCTCGCAGGAGTCTTTGCAGGACAGCAGCAAAGACAGCAATGACAGCAGAAGCGAAGATGATGACCATCGCGATGACAATCAGACCAGGAGCATCATCGATTTCAGCGACCGTATAGATCACCGGCATGAGCACAACGTAAAGAACGCTTATAGTAATGGCACAAAATTTGATCACCCTTAGTGCTTTGACCGATAAGTCAGAGAACGCATCATTGCTGTCAATATAGTTCAGAAGCTTAAACGCTTGATACAGTGCAAAGTAAAAAGGGACAGCCGTCAAATACATATAAATGAAGACAACCGGTTCAATGATTGGAAAGTCAAACAATAGCGCTCCCGTGTACTCCGCAAACTCAGGCACAAAAAATATACACAACGCAAGAACCGGCAGACCAATCAAAATGACCGCCAGCTTCAAAAAGAGTGTCGAACCACGTTTCATAAAAAGCACCTCATTTCCTAATATCTTTTTTCATCATACATTTGTATTTATTGTTTATCAATAAAAATATATCATTTATAAATACTTAATTATCGATATAGGTGCATTTGACCTCTCATTTAAAAAAGCGCAGATCTCCTAGTTCTAGGAGATCTGCGCTTTTCTTTATAGTCTTGTGGGACGGGTCAATCGACTTCTTGGTGCGATTAGCTGGCTCTTTGGTGCGGTTCACCACCCCTTTGGGGCGACTCGACACCCCTTTGGCGCGACTCACCACCCCTTTGGGGCGACTCGACACCCCTTTGGCGCGACTCACCACCTCTTTGGCGCGACTCACCACCCCTTTGGCGCGACTCACCATCCCTTTGGCGCGACTCACCACCCCTTTGGCGCGACTCGCTACCCCTTTGGCGCGACTCGCTACCCCTTTGGCGCGACTCGACACCTCTTTGGCGCAACTCCTCACCTCTTTGGCGCGACTCACCACCCCTTTGGCGCGACTCGCTACCCCTTTGGCGCGACTCGCTACCCCTTTGGCGCGACTCGACACCTCTTTGGCGCGACTCACCACCTCTTTGGCGCGACTCGTCACCTCTTTGGCGCGACTCACCACCTCTTTGGCGCGACTCGTCACCTTAACCTCGGACCGCTAAACTTTTCTCGTACTCCTCAACAGCTTCTTCAAAGACGGCCAGTCCCCGATCGATCTCTTCTTGAGATACCACGAGTGGCGGAATCATCCGGATGACTTCCTGGTGCTTACCACAAAGGTAAAACAACACCCCTTTTTCGAGAGACAAATCAAGGACACGCATCATCCCTGCTCCATCAGGATCACCAGTCACCGGGTCGACAATCTCAATCCCGATCATAAGCCCGACACCACGGATATCCCCGATGACCCGGTGTTTTTCCCGCAACGCCTTCAAACGATCTACAGCATAAGCACCCAATGTTCTCGTGTTTTGCAGCAGGTTCTCTTCTTCTATGACTTCAAGCGTGGCTAGTGCCGCTGAGCAGGCGAGCGGGTTCCCGCCGAATGTCGTTCCATGCGTACCCATCGGCCACTGGCTCATCAATTCTTTCGAAGCGACCGTGGCACTGAGCGGCATGCCGGATGCAATGCCTTTGGCGATCGCCATGATATCCGGGATCACGCCGAACGTCTGAGCAGCAAACCACTCTCCCGTCCTTCCGAATCCGGTCTGCACTTCATCAAAAATCAACAGGATCCCGTGCTGATCACAAATGTCGCGTACTTTTTGCAGCCACTCTTTTGGAGGAATGATGTATCCTCCTTCCCCAAGAACTGGCTCAACGATCATACACGCCACCTCTTCCGGGGTCACTTGATGGTCGAACAGCATTTCAACGTCCTTTTCCAGTTGATCCACACAATAGACAGCAGGATCTTCCCCCTCCGGACAGCTCTTCGGATCAGCATAAGGTACCTGGTACGTCAGACCATTCGGCTGTAAAAATTTGCGATACTTGCTTTTTGAAGTACTGACACCGAGAGCGCCTAACGAACGACCATGAAAACAGCCGGTAAAAGAAACGACATAAGGGCGTTTCGTTACATATTTCGCAAGCTTCAGCGCACCTTCAATCGCTTCTGTTCCACTGTTGGCAAAAAAGAAACAGTCCAGGTTCCCAGGTAGGATTCCCTGCAGCCGATCCGCGACGCGCAGAATCGAATCATACATGATGACCCCGGAAGGCCCATGCATAAGCTGGTCCACCCCTTCCTTGATCGCTTCCACGACCTTCGGATGCCGGTGCCCGGTATTGGCTACGGCGATGCCTGAGGTGAAGTCCAAATACTCTTTTCCATCGGCCCCATAGTAATAGCAGCCTTCTTCTTTCACGACCGGTAAATTGGGGTGATCTTTCGCCATGCTGGGTGCGAGCAAGTCTGGTAAACGGGTGTACAATTGATCGAATGTTGGTTTCATTTTTCCATCCCCTTCTATATCTTTGGTTCATACATGTGATTTAAAATATGAAATGGGCAACCACCACAATAATCGGCAGAGTAATGACTGTCCTTTGCAGGAAAATCACCGCCAGCTCCAAAACGGAAATAGGTATTTTCGATTTGACGAGGAGAACACCAATCTCGGACATGTAAATCAACTGCGTCAGTGATACAGCGGCGATGACAAAGCGTGTCAATTCACTTTCAATACCTGAACCGATGACAGCCGGCAGGAACATGTCCGCGAACCCGACGAGCATGGCAGGAGCCGCTTGGGCAGCTTCAGGAATTCCCATCCATTGGAGGAGAGGAACGATCGGCATCGACAAATAGGTGAAAAATGGTGTGAATTCCGCAATGATTAAGGCCACAGTTCCAAGTGCCATGACTAGTGGGATCAGAGCGAAATAAATATCAAGAACCGTTTGTGCCCCTTGTTTCCCGACTGCTTTTAAACTCTTCACTTGTGAGGCTTTGTGGAGCGCTTTTTCTACTCCCCATTGAAAATTGGAAACTCCCTCAGGGGTTTCTTCAGATATTCTCATGCCTGTCCCTTCGTAATAGGTATCCGCCTTTCTCGATAAAGGAGGGATGCGGGGACAGATAAACGCCGCTACCAAGCCTGCGACAACGACAGTCAGATAGAAAGGAACAAAATATTCTTCCAGTCCGATAAAACTGATGACGACCAAACTGAAAGCAATCGAATTAATGGAAAAGTTTGTGGCAATGATGGAGGCTTCTCGCTTCGTATAGTAACCCTCTTCGTATTGCTGAGTGGTAATGAGGACACCGACCGTCCCTGCGCCCATCCAGGAAGCGAGCGCATCGATGGAAGACCGGCCAGGCAGCTTGAACACCGGTCTCATCACCCGGCGGAGCATGGTGCCGATAAAATCCATCAAACCGAACTGCATAAGTAACGGCATCAAGACCCCTGCAAATAAGAACCAGGCAGCTAGTACAGGAACAAGGGCATAGAGCATCGTACCTCCTGTCACATCAGATGTGATAACGGCCGGCCCGATTGCAAAAAGCGTCATAAGAGCAAAGACAGCTCCCAAGATTCTTGTCACCAACCAGAAAGGATGAATATAAAAAAGCTGTTTCATAAATGGACGGTTCATGATCACAGAAGGCTGAAATGCTTTTGCAAAAATCGGGACGATGGCGGAAATAACTAGAATCCCAGTCATCAACCCTGGTAGAACGGGTTCTAAGTAGGCCTGTACCGTTTCTGCGAGAACACCGACACCGATTGTAATTTTTCCTGCAAATGGGATCGGGAATAAGAATAAAAACACGCCCAATAACGAAGGAATGATGAACCAAAGGAAATTCCTTTTGGTTCGATAGCTTTCCGGTTTTGACTCCGTATAGCCCTTCTCAAAGTCGTCCGTCTGTTTCACTTCCATGTATTCCACTCCTTATAAAAGTAATAAAAAAGGCAAAGGAAATTTTTCATCCCTCACCCTTTGTATTGCAAAAATCATGCCAACCCTTCATTTTATTCTGTATTTTTTGAGTTTTCTGACTACTGTTGGTTGACTGATCCCTAAAGCCTCCGCCATTTTCGTGGTCGTCCTGAATTTTTCTTTTGCTCGTTCAAGTCTTTCTTTTTCCACTCGATTTAGAGTTTCAGCTAATGTTTCATCAAAATTATTCATTTTTGAATAAGCCTCTCCCCTCTGACGATATCCTTCGGGTAAATCGGCCGGGTAGATGACTGGATTCGGAGAAGTCACCACTAATCGCTCTAATAAATTGATGAGCTCTCTTACATTGCCACGCCACTCGTATGTATTCAAATCGTGCATGACTTCTCTGCTCAAGACCCGCTTCCGTTTGTAACGGGCAGTGAAATGATCTAAAAAGGTATGGATCAGTGGGGTGATGTCATCTTTCCGTTCTCTTAATGGAGGAATCGTAATAGGTACGACATTCAACCGAAAATAAAGGTCTTCCCGAAACTCCTTATGATCGACCGCTTGATCCAGTTCCTTGTTCGTTGCACTGATCAATCGGAAGTCGGATTGAATTTCCTTGCGCCCTCCGACGGGATAAAAGGATTTTTTCTGAATCAGTTTCAAAACCTTCACTTGATTCTGTAAGGATAGCTCACCGATTTCATCTAAAAACATTGTCCCGTTATGGGCAAGTTCCGCGAACCCCTTTTTCCCGCCTTTGGTCGCTCCCGTAAAAGATCCCCCTTCGTAACCGAAGAGTTCAGCTTCAAACAAAGCGTCAGGAATGGCCCCGCAATTGACTTCTATAAAAGGTCCGTCCGCTCGACTACTCTTTTCGTGAATCCTTCTTGCGAGCTCCGTTTTCCCGACCCCGGATTCTCCAAGAAGAAGGACATTCGCATCCACTCCTGCCACCTGATTGGCGGTCGCAAGAACTTTGCGCATCTCTTCACTCTTGCCGATAAACGTTTCTTCTTTCTCTTGTTTTAAGCGGTTCAACTCATCACGGACACGTTCCATCTCGATCGTCATTTCTTCCATACCTGCTTTGATCTCCATGAGTTCTGTCACATCATGAGAATAACTGACCACTCGAACGAGTTCCCCCTCATCATCAAAGACGGGCAAACCTGTCACGAGCAGCTTTTTTCCGTCGGCAACGGTTTGGACGAACGTCACCCTTTCCTGTGATTCCATCACCATAGGCGTAGCCAGGGGTGTAAATAACCCCTCTTTTTCCAAATCGTAAACCGATCTCCCGAGCAGCTCATCAGCATGGACGTCATAGACTTTCCCTGTCGCTTCACTCACTTTGACAATCGTCCCATCTGTATTGGTGACAAGGATATCTTCTTGCAGCGAATGCAAAATTGTTTTATATTCGGACCATTCGGACATGCAATCCCCCACATTATTCAAGATTGAATACTTTCTACAATTCTCGTCAAAACCTCTTGATGATCAACGGAATTATTATTCATTTCTGAATATTTATACTTTTATTATACCATAACCTTTCGTCTGGTTAAGGAACGATCAGGAAATAGGATTTATGTAACCATTGTCCTTAAAAAACAAAAAAGCGCAGAACTTCGTTTGAAAACGTTCTGCGCTGGCGCTAAACCCACTCTAAAAAAACCATCGATTACCTTTTGGTATTTAGAAGGATGGATCGATTCAATTCAGCCATCGACGAACAGCCACTTAAAGCCATGGTGATATCCGTATCGGCCAGTAAATTTCTTAAAACCTCCTGCACTCCTTGTTCTCCTGCAACAGCCAGCCCGTACATGCAGGGTCGTCCAACAAGTACAGCTTTCGCTCCTAAAGATAAGGCTTTGATCACATCAGCTCCACGGCGGATTCCACCATCCATCAGTACAGGCATTTCTTTTCCTACGGCTTCAACAATCGGTGGAAGAGCATCCAATGAACTCACGGCTCCGTCGACCTGACGTCCTCCATGATTGGAGACAATGATGCCATCCACGCCGTACTCATGCGCCATCTTCGCATCGTCCGGATGAAGAATGCCCTTTAGCAAGATCGGTAAATCCGTATGCTCTCTTAAGAAAAGCAGATGTTCCCACGTTAACCCTGGATTACCGAACGTTTTCGTCCAGTGCATCACTGCCTCGGCAGGATTCTCTTCCGGAGGGGATTCCAGCCGAGAACGAAACACAGGATCTGTAAAATAGTTCCCGACCCCTTCACCGATCAAGAAAGGCAGATACACATTCTTCAAATCCTTTTCCCGCCAGGCCATCATAGGCGTGTCCAGTGTGACGACAATCGCATCATATCCAACCGCTTCTGCACGACGGACAAAACTTGCTGTCACCTCTGGATCTTTGTTCCAGTATAGTTGAAACCATTTAGGTGCGTCCCCCATGACTTCCGCAATTTCCTCCATCGTTTTTGTAGAGGCAGAACTTGTGATGTATGGAATGTTCAAAGCAGCAGAAGCCTTTGCTGAAGCTAATTCCCCATCCTCGTGAATAATCGACTGGACACCAATCGGCGCCTGCAGAAGGGGAGAATCATAGTTTTTCCCGAACAATTCTATACTCAAGTCACGGTCTTCGGCATTTCTGAGCATTCGCGGGACGATTTTATAACGGGCAAAACTGTGAAGGTTATCTTTCAACGTTTCTTCGCCGCCTGCTCCACCCGCTACATAATAGAAAGGACCATCATTTAGGACTTCTCTCGCCTTCGCTTCCCATTCTTCATAGGAAATAGGAAGCCGGTCAGGATCGGGCTTCGTCATTGTCTGGTAAACCTCGAATTGAACTTTGTTCCCGAAATTAGACATCCGTTAACCTCCTCATTGATTTAAGTTCATCTGGTGTATTTTTCCATCATGCATTTCTATCCTAACACAAAATGTAAGCGCTTTATAAAATGCTGAAATATTATACTTGAAATTTTCCCATCGTTCTTTTCTCTCTTTTTTCAACAATCTTCCAATGTACGCGTTTACACTTGTTTACAGTTCATCAAAAGAAGGTAAAAGAATGAATGTTTACTGAACGAACGGCTTCCATCTGTAGCAGAAGATAAAAAAGGAGTGCATGAAGATGAGTCAATCCATCCCTGAAATTCAACTGAACGATGGTCTTACGATTCCTGCCTTAGGATTTGGGACGTATCGTCTGAACGGAAACCGCGGAGCTTCCGCCATTCAAAGTGCCATAGATTCAGGCTACCGTTTAATCGATACCGCCTATAATTATGAAAATGAGGCGACGGTCGGAGAAGGAATCCGCCGCAGCAGCGTCCCAAGAAGTGAACTAAGAATTACATCCAAACTTCCTGGCCGGTACCACGAATACGACAAAGCCGTCACGGCCATCCAGGAATCCCTGTTCCGCGCGCAGCTGGACTATTATGATCTTTACTTCATCCACTGGCCGAATCCGAAAGAAGATTTATATGTAGAAGCCTGGCAGGCATTAATTGACGCCCAGAAATGGGGGCTGATCCGCTCGATCGGTGTATGTAATTTTCTTCCCGAACATTTGGACCGTCTGGAAAAAGAGACAGGTATCAAACCAAGCATGAATCAAGTGGAGCTTCATCCGTTTTTCAACCAGGAGGAACAAAGAGCTTATCATCAGGAAAAGCAGATCCAGACCCAATCCTGGAGTCCATTGGCCCGCGTCCAAAACATCCTCGACAATGAGGTGATCCAATCTGTAGCCGATCATTATGACAAAACGGTTTCTCAAGTCATTCTGCGCTGGCATTACCAGCTCGGTTCTGTCGCAATTCCAAAGTCTTCTTCCTCTCATCGTCAGAAGGAGAATTTATCGATTTTCGACTTTTCTCTGACTGAAGAAGATATGAACAGAATCCATCAATTAACTCAACCCGACGGCCGAATGAATGACCAGGACCCTGCTGAGTATCAGGAATTTTAATAACTGAAAGAGGAAAACAGACTACGAACCGGAAGTCTGTTTTCCTCTTTTTATATGAAAGCATTTTAATACGTATTTCATTCCCTTATACCTAAGAAATCGGTAATCTTCTTTGCAGCTCCCCACATCTTCGTTATATGAATTTGCAAGCATTGAAAACATATATTTTGACTTCTATACCTATATAATGAATGATTGCGATGCCCGGGAATTTATTACATAGGATACCCTTCAAATAATATATGAATATATGAAAAGGGTTTTCCGCTTAAGAAATCGAATTTAATACAGGAGAGATCACTGCACCAATAAAGTTCTAAGGGGGAGAAATATGACGCCAGAAAATGAGGTATTCGATCAACTGTCCTTAGGTGTGATGGTGATTGATTTAGACTACAGAATCACTCAAATGAATAAGCAAGGGGCTCGTCTTTTACAAGTAGATGGGAAGAATAGTATAGGAGAAAGTGTATATGACCTCTTTCCTGATGCCCCGGAAGAAGTACGCCACGTGGAACGAACGTTGCGGACATCCAAGGAATTTACGTTTGATGCGGTTCCTTTTCAGTGGGGAAAATATAATTTTTACTTTTCCATTCGCACCCGAATTTTAGAAGATAACGGAGAGGTTTATGGAGCGATGGTCGAGTACAATGATGTGACAGATTACTACGAGAAAGAACAACGGATGCGGAAATGGATGGAAGATATGTCTGTAAACGTCATCCCGTTGTCTGATGGCCTCGCCCTGTTACCCTTACAGCCAACCATGGACCAAATCGAATTCCAATACATTTTGGACAGGGGCTTACAGAATGTAGTAGATATGAAAGCCAACCAATTAATTATTGATTGTTCGACCCTCAGTACAGTGGACATCGTTTTCTTTGAAAAACTATCCAAACTCATCCAATCGCTATCATTAATGGGCATCCGCGTGACGATTTCCGGGATGAAGCCCGTACTATCCAAGTTGTGGGTGTCTTCTAACCTTCCACCGCTCCACGTAAAGTTTTTCACCAACTTACAGGTAGCTTTAAAGGATTTATACAACAAATAAGGCATTAACCTTCTTTCTGTTTCGAGTAATGAATGGATGCTATTCAGCATAAGAAAAAAGCGCCCCACCAGGCTGGGGACGCTTGTCATTTTAGTTGGTTTGATCTGTTAATTTAACCAATACATGAGCCATATGTTCACGCTCTTCCTTATTGGCTACATTCCATAACTCATTCAAGACTTTCTCTTCCCGGTTTCTTGGTTCCTCGTGCTCCGCCAGGTAATCAGCTACCCGCTTAGCTCCTTTAGAAAGACCTTCTTCCCCAAGCCCTAATTTTTCACCTTTTTGAACTTGATCACCTAAATAATCTTTAAAGCTGTCAAAATGCTGGAGAATCTCTTCTTTCTTTTCTTCATTCATTTGCTTTGCTGCATGTTTCGGATCTTGTGCCATTCTAACTCCTCCTTTTATTGATGTGTAGAAGGCTTTTCCTTTTCTTACATAGTACTAAACGTTTGAATGCACCGTTATGAATCATAGAACATCCAGGTTATTTTCCATGTTTTAACATTATTTAAGCGGGTATCAGTAGGATGTGCGCACATAAAACCTATCAAAAAGGAGTTTTTCAACTATGGCTGATCGCTACAAAACAGGAGAAAAAGCACCGGAAAACGGAACCTATGAATTTGATGGACTAGTAAACGAAGGTAATGAAAATGAGGTTACCAGTGACGAAAAACATATCGAATTATCGAGCGGAGATCAATTCCCTCCGATTCGCTCCAATAAAGAAGCGGCTTATTGGAAAAAAGCAAAATAAGAACAATCATTAAAAATTCCTGAGCGGAACAGCTCAGGAATTTTTAATCCAATACTAGATGAACACCCTCAAGACCCAAAGGCCAATGCAGGCCCTTCACTCCCTATCACCCAATCATAAAAGTTTTGAGCGTATTCCAGGCTCTTTTCTTCAGGAACCAACAGGCTCCATACAGAAGGGGAGCCGTCCATGGTCAAGACTTCCCCCCATCGATCCGGTATCCTTTCTTCTATAGAAGAAACGCATTTTCTCTTTTCTTCCCTATCTACGAACACAAAGTGGATCGCTGCCCATCCATACGTCGGCTCCGCTTCCTTTACCCCTACGGAAATGGTGTGCTCCTTCAATGTAGACATGACCCGATCCAAGTGGTCAGCTCTGATAGCGAGGAACGTTTCATCCTTCTCACTCGATCCAAAAGCAGGCTCCACAGGGAGAGATTCATCAATAAATTGGAATAGATTACCATAGTATATTTCCGTGTTCAAACGTAAGAGGCAGAGGTTGTTTTCGTACGTCATCCCTATGACAGGAGAACCTACTCCATTTCCTTTAAAATCGTGGATCACCGTTCCTTGCTCTAAGGTGAAGCTTGAGCGGACCACAAGAGGAATGTTGTGCTTTTGGGCATGACGAACCGCGCGAGGGTGGATGACCCCCGCTCCCATTTCCGCCATCGTCTGCATCTGGTCATAATCCATGCTGTGAATCTTTCTTGCGCCGGAAATGATACGTGGATCAGCGGTATAGACGCCATCAACATCTGTAAAAATTTCACACCGATCGGCATTCAGTACTGCAGCAAGAGCGGCTGCCGTCGTATCCGACCCTCCTCGTCCGAGAGTACAGATCTCTCCATTCGCTGCACATCCCTGAAATCCGGCAACCACGGCAATTTTACCTTCATCCAAGACTTCCTGAATGTTCAGGGTATGTACCGCTTTGATTTTAGCGTTACCATGGACATATTCGGTCTCAATTCCTGCCTGCTGTCCCGTCATCGCGACGGATCCAACGCCCAGCTCTTGAAGAGCAAGGGCCATAAGCGCGGAAGAAACTTGTTCGCCAGTGGATAGTAGCAAGTCCTTTTCCCTTCCGCAAGAGGATGGGTTTACTTCCTGACAGAGTCTCATCAGTTCGTTTGTTTGGTCCCCCATAGCGGAAACAACGACAACGACGTCGTTTCCTTTTTCTTTTTCTGAGCGGGCACGTGCGGCCACTTTCTTGATTCGTTCCGGTGACTGCAGGGAACTACCTCCGAATTTTTGTACAATAATGGCCATCCTTCATTCCTCTTTTCGTCAGATTATCCGATCGGCTGTTCTTTAAAAGCAGCCAGTGCATTGGTCACTTTGCCAAATTCCGATGCATGCGGACGGTCATCTCCATCGGCATAGCCATAATCGACCATGCGGTTGCGGTTCAGACAAAGCTTGGTCATTTCCGATTTGAAGAAGTCGAACAGCTCAAACCGTTCTTTCAATTCAGGGAACCTGCTCTGATAGTCGAGGATCGACGCGGCAAGCAGCTGCCAGAAGACTTCTTCATCCAGGAGATGATGCTCCTCTAGAATATGGCTTAAATAACGCAGGTGGCAGATGAAGAGTCCAGTAAAGATGAACTGCGTCAAACCTTCTGGTGGTTCTGTCCGAAGCACGGCTTTCATCTCTTCTGTTACATGCTGAAGTTCAGGAAATGGCTGATCCGTCACATTCACATCATCGACAAAGTCTTTGACGGCAAGACGATGCGGCTCGTTATCTCTCAGCACGAGAATCGTATTCTGCCCGTGCGGCGAAAAGACCGTCCCATATTTGTATAAGTAGTGAAGCAATGGATCCATGACTACTTTATAGAACTTCTTCATCCAATCTTCCGTGTCCAGGGCAGAAGATTCGATTAATGATTGAATAAAGGGTTTTCCATGATGATCTTCGTGAACGAGCGCCGCAAGTGTGATAGCCTGCTCGCCGTCTTCCAGATACGTATAGATGCTTTCACGCCAAATCGTCCCCAACATTTCAAGGTACTGATAAGGAGCATCCTTAACCGCAGCGTACTGCTTTTGATCCACATTGATGCTTGCGTTTTCCCCAGGCAGAATCACCCGGCACTCATTCTTCAAAAAGTCGTCTTGGTCATAAAGGCCTTTGATCCACTCCGTGACTTTTGGTGCGATCACCGTCCGCTCGGAAGGCAGGCCGCGGTATACGAGCGTATTCAGGATACTCATCGGAAGCTTGACATGATGTTTCTCTTTGGAACTTCTATTCACAAACGTACGGATCGACTGTTGCGGTAGATAAGCGTCGTCTCCATCTCCCACAGCAATGATCTCCTTTTTTGCGATTTCTTCCGGGAAGTTTTGGATCAGCTGGTTTTTCCACTGCCATTCATGGACCGGGAAAAAGTAATAGTCTTCCGGATCACGGTTTTGTTTCCTCACCTCGGCAAAGAAGCTTTCCCGCTCTTGTTCACTCAACTCCTCATGGAGAAGTTTTTCATAACTGAGGTTTTGAACCGATTGGAAGGTGGCTAGATTTTTATGAGCGGCTATCCAGGAAAGCTTTACTTCCTGCTGGTGCTCCGGTGCAAAGCGCAGGTAATCATCATAACCGAAGCCGATCCTCCCTTTGTTGTAGGTGATCCACGGGTGTCCCTTCATATACCCTTCAAGCTCCGCATAATCGATAGAAGAGAGCTCATCAGACGAACGGTCTGTCTTTTCCATCAAATGCACGTCAGCGATTAGAGTTGCGTTCATTTCTCTAATCAGATGGCCGGTCGTTTCTGGAGACATGCCGATGATTTCCTTTAAATCAATCAGCAGTTCGATGGCATTGTCCGCTTCTTTTTCCTCCCCCTGCTCCACTTTTTTCAAATCCTCAACCGAGACATCAAAACTGTCGAATAAACGTTTTTCAGCAACAAAGCGGTACGATTTCTCCTTGGAAACGGAAAGTTCGTACGTTCCCTTTTTCTCTTCTGCACGTAAAACCTCGGGCTGAATCATATCTTCGTACATATATTCAGCGAACATTTTCGCCATCAATTGTTGATTGGCTTTTTTCCAATTCTCTATGTTCAATTTTTCATGAATATCCTCTTGAAATAACAAACCGATTCCCCTCTTTCTTATGATTGATGTGGAGTGGCCAAGGCCTTTTTCGTCCCGAACGTTTGGAAGACGTTATTTTGCTGTATTGAATAAATGTCTCTTTCTGCAATCCTGTTGATGATCACCGCATTGCGATGCGCCCCAAGTCCAAGGTCAGGTGCGCCGACGCCGTGGGTGTGAAGTTCGCCATTCTGGATGAAAATGTACCCATCCGCCTTGAGGTCCGTAGCCAGGTCATATCCTTTGTTCACCGTAAACCGCCCCTGATCATCCCAAGTGATGCTGTCCTTTATCCTTGAGAAAAAGGCGGGCACACGAGGCTGATATCCCGTCCCTAAAATGACCAGGTCCGCCTCCATCTCTACAGGATCTTCGGTTACTTTCTGATAACCTATTAATCTCAAATGGCCCCCTTCTGGTTGAATGGTAGTCACTTCTGTCATTGCTTGAAGCTGGATCGATGGATCGGTGTTGCCGACCGTCCGCTCATAAAGATGGTCATAAATGGCGGCGATCGTTTCAGCACTGATGCCTTTATATAGTAGATCCTGCTTATGTAACAACTGGTCTTTCTTCCATTGAGGCAGCTCATAGAAGAAATCGATGTAATCCGGAGAGAAATACTCAAGCCCAAGCTTTGAATACTCCATCGGAAAGAACCCTTGCGACCTTGTGTACCACTGAAGCGAACCGCCTACTTCCTCCTGATGTTTCGCCACATCAAGGAAAACTTCCGCCGCGCTCTGTCCCGATCCAATGACGGCTACAGACTTGGATAAGTCACACGATGGTTTCCGCTTCAAATATTCGGACGTATGAAAAACGGATGCTCCCAGTGAGTCCTGGAGCGCTTCCGGCACCCGGGGCTCCGTACCAATGCCCATCACGATGTTTTTTGCGGTGTATGTGTATTCTTCACCTGTAATGGAATCCTGAGATTTCACTTGATAAAGCGTTTTTCCACCGAGTTCTACAGTGCTCACCTGGGTGACTTCCTTGCCGAACCGCAAGCTGTCCAACCGCTCACTCACCCAGCGACAGTAGTGATTGTATTCTTTTCTCGGAATGTGGAACTTCTCCAAAAAATAAAAGTTGTACAAGCGATTGTGTTCCTGCAGGTAATTTAAAAAGCTGTGCTTATTCGTGACATCCGCCATGCTGACAAGGTCTGCAAAAAAAGGCACCTGCAGCGTCGTCCCTTCCATCAACAGATGAGGGTGCCACTGGAACTCTTCTTCTTTTTCTAAAAACAGCGCGGACACATCATCAACAGGATCCAAGAGCGCAGCCATTCCTAAGTTGAACGGTCCAAGCCCGATGCCGATCACATCAAAGATTTGCTTTTCTGTATTCATCGTTCCACCTCGATTCGAATGTTTCTCTCTCACAAAACATCAGCTGTGCCTTTTTATCCGGCAGCTGGATGGGAGCGATTGGTGTAAACCCGCAATTTTCAAAAATATGAATCATCTTGTCGTTCCGAATATCAGGCTCTGCCACGACTTTCGTTGTCGCATCATACTGAAATTGCAAACGCACCATCGCTCTTAAAAGGGGCAGGGCAAAGCCTGAACCAAGGTAATCCTTTTCCCCGATCAATAGATGGATGCCCTGATCGTAGGCTTTTGGAGAGTATGAGTTTTCTAAGACATCCCCTTTGACCCAGTAGGCCTCCCAATAACTCATCACTTCCCCGTCGATCATGCCGAGATAAAGCGTCTGATGAGTGTCGTCCAGTGCTTTCCGGTAATGTTTTTTAAACCGGTCAAACGGAAGATTCAACTGCCAAAAGGGATGCACATGGTCCTCATTCATCCACTTGTGAACCAACGCGACATCTTCCATTAGAGCTTTCCGAAATGAAAGGGTGCGCTGGATCGTTTCATCATAAATCTCAAACTCAATGCTCATGGACGACTCCCACCTTTGCCGCAAGCGGGTTATCGACGGCTGTATAAACCGACTGGGCTTCCATCGGACCGACCAATTCATCCATATCATACAAACGGGTCAGCAGATTCGCTTTACAAGGAAGCTTGTCTTCTTCCAAGAGCGTCTGCACAAACGAAGATGGAAGATGCTCGATCAATCGGCTGCGAAGAAGGTCAATCAATTTTTCTTCATTAACTAATCGATTTACACCGAACCCATTGATCAGACCATACAAATGATTGAAAAAGAAATAGTAGCGCAGACGTTCATCCGCGACGTCATCCTCACAGATCGTATCGCTTTTGCTGTTTAATGAAGGAAGCAGCTCTGTGAGTTGATCCGCTTTGGACCGGCTGAAGTAGTAGCCCTGGTTATCCCTGTAATAAAACGTGGAAGGATACCCTTTTTCCAGCCTGACCACCGAGTTCTGCTGATGAGCTTCAAGGGCAATCCCGTACGTGTGATGCAGCCAAAGGATAGGATCCAGGCTGATCGACAAGTATTGATCAAACCAATCCAGACTCACCTCTTCCACCGCTCTTCCTTCCCTTTCCGCAATGCTTTGGATGATTGTCGAGATTCTGGACGGTCCTCCATACGCATGGTCCTGGACCAGCCCAGCGACAAGACTTACCTGCTCGTCATTGTCATAAAAAGGATTTTCCCTTAAGGAAACTTCAAATCCTGAGATTTCTTTCGATAAACGAAGGTTGATGACTGCAGGATCTTTCATCATATGGAAATTCGGATGATGTTTCTTCATGTGATCTCCAAGCTCTGTTTCAAGTAACCGCGAAACTGCCACGCCTCTAGCCAGTTCCTTCGGCTGGTTCGCCCTTAAGGAATTCGTTATTTTGACCGGGACAGAGAATTTGTACATAAAACGGGAAGATTCACTGTACAGCGTCCGGAACGAAGAAGTCGCTGTAAAACGGAGGCCGGCTTGTCCAAGGTGTTTGATGTCTCCCGAATCAAGGTACCTTTGGACTTCCGCATCCTTTAAAACCACAGGCACCTGTAGCGGATGCATGGGTACTAAAACGCGTCCTTTGTCCCATTCCTCCACAAGTAGTTCCGCTCCTTCCGTATCTTTGACGCCTTCGAAGATGCAGGTGGATGCGGAACGATCCAAGCTGGAATCTTCTTCAATAAGATCGGGATTCACACTGAAATAGTGGAGTTGGAAACGTCCTTTATATTCCGGGGAGTACTGGAGGTCATCCGCATCGGTCAGTCCTTGTTTGCTTTTCGGTGTCGGGTGCAGCAAATGCCCGAACAACAGCGACTGTTCTGCTTCGATAAATGTAAAATCTTCGTCCATCAGCTGATGACGATCCTCGAATCTCGCTGCTACATACTCTTTCATTTTCTTACAGCTGAGCAGCACACGCAGGACAAGCTCATCTTCTGCCCATTCCTGTCCATTGCCGATGAGCCATTCTTTCACAAGGAGGGTCGTCATTGTGACATAGTCCAGAGTATGAGATTCTTCCTTTCCTTCTATTTGATAAGTCACCGGGAAGTCAAACAAGTGCCTCCCAGTCAACGACCAGTAGTTCACAGATACATGGATGACCATGTGTTGCCTGCCCAAAGGGATGGACAGCCTTTTTCGATCGTCTGTATTCATCCACTCATAGTTGCCTGTTTCTCTTAAATAGCAATTCAAAAAGCTTTGCATCGTCGCCTTTTCGGCCATTTCTTTTGCTTTATTCAATGAGGTGTCCTCCTAACATCTGTTTCGCTGTATGTTCAATCTCATCAATGACGGCCAACACATCTTCTTCCGTCGTCCGTGGATTCAAGATCGTAAATTTCAAATAGGTTTCTCCTCTGACCGATGTTTTCGCAATCACAGCCGTTCCTTCATGAAAAAGCTTTTGCTGGATCTTTCGGTTCAAACCGCACACATCCCGGCTTCCTTTTGGCTGATACTGAAAGACGACAGCCGAAAGTTCAGGATACGGATTTTCAACACAGAAAACGGAACGTTCCTCCAGTTCTCCTGCAGCAAACTGCGCGACTTCCATCGTCTGATCCACCATACTCCCTAGCAAGCGCGTACCGAGGACCTTCAAGGTCAAAAGAACTTTCAATGCATCAAACCTGCGCGTCGTCTGGATGCTTTTATTCACAAGGTTCACAATGCCTTCTTTTTCATCCTCTTCAGGATTCAAGTAATCGGCATGGTGGGATAACAGCCGAAGGTGCTTCCTCTCTTTGACGGCAAACATTCCACAGCTGATCGGCTGAAACAGCCACTTATGGAAGTCGAGTGTCACCGAATCCGCCCGCTCCATTCCAGAAAGCTTGTCTCCATGTTTCTCACTGAGCAGAAGTCCTGCCCCGTAGGCCGCATCCACATGAAGCCAGAGGCCTTTTTCTTCACAGTAATCTGCCAAACCATCAAGCGGATCGATGCTGCCGTAATCCGTCGTCCCACAGGTGCTGACAACCGCATAAGGCAGAAGCCCTTCCTGCTCCAGTTGTTCAACCGTACGCCTAACCTCATGGCGATCCATCCGATGGTCCTCGTTGACAGGAACCGGGACGACCGCCTGCTCGCCAAGACCGAGCTGTGACACTGACTTTTTCACAGAAAAATGTGCTTCCTCAGAACATAAGACTCTCATCTTTTTGAACGATTCCGGCAGGCCGTCTTTTTGGACGTTGTGCCCCCATTTCGAGAGACAGAATTCATCACGGGCGAGCAGCATCCCCATATAGTTGGACTGTGTTCCGCCACTTGTGAACACCCCGTCCCCTCGTGCTGACAACCCGATCAGTTGGCACCAATAACGAGTCAGTTCCTCTTCGACGTAAGTCGCTGCCGGGCTCTGATCCCATGAATCCATCGATTGGTTCAGCGCTCCGATGATCAGTTCCGCCAGTACGCCGGGTAAAACCGGCGGGCAGTGTAAATGGGCCATGCTCCTCTCGTGGGAAACGTGGAGACTGTTTTTTATGACCGGCCCTTTGATTTCCTCGAGGACTTCATGTAGCGACTGCGGTTCTTCAGGGAGATGAAGCACCCCGCGGAGCTCCTGCTGGATGTCATGAACGGTCTTGCCTTCCAACGGTCGATCCATGGTTTGAAAAACTTCCGCCAGTGTATCGACGACCAGTTCGACATGGTTTCGAAAATGCTCTCCTCCCTCTTCTCCGTGTTGAAGGAAAAACGATTCAAATGCGGAAACGGCTGATTGCTTTGTTGTCGTGATCATGCCCTCACTCCGCGACAGAAGCAGCAACGGCTTCTTTGAAGATGGACACAATCGTATCGACCTGCTCTTCTGTAATGATGAGTGGTGGCAGGAACCTAAGCACAGATCCATGGCGGCCTCCACTTTCAAGAATCAACCCACGGTCAAAACAGGCTTTCTGAATCCGGCTCGTCAATTCAGGATCTGCCGGGTAACTGCCATCTTTGCCGGCTTTACCAGATGGGTCGACGATTTCCACCCCTAGCATCAAGCCTCGTCCACGGACGTCCCCAAGCTGCGGGTAATTTTTTTGCATCTCGCTTAGCGATTGAACAATCTTTTCGCCCATTTGTTTGGCGTGTGCCGAAAGATTGTTTTCTTTTACAAATTTGAGTGTGGCTGTACCTGCGGCCATGGCCATCTGGTTTCCCCTGAAGGTCCCAATATGAGCGCCGGGCTCCCAAGCATCAAGGTCACGATCATAAACGACAACCGATAACGGAAGACTGCCACCGATCGCTTTCGACAGCACAAAAGCATCCGGAACAATGCCTGCATGTTCGAAAGAGAAGAGTTCTCCTGTGCGTCCGATTCCTGTTTGGACTTCATCGATGATCAGTGGAATCCCACGTTCTTTTGTAATCCGGCGCATTTCCTGAAGCCATTCAATAGGGGCCGGAATCGAACCTCCCTCTCCTTGAACGGTTTCAAAAATCATCGCTGCCGGAGGGAGAATGCCGCTTTCCGGATCATCCAGCAGCTGTTCGATGTATGTAGCACTCAGCTCTGCTCCTTCTTGTCCCCCTTTTCCAAAAGGACAACGGTAATCATAAGGGTAGGGAAGGAAGTGGGTATCCGGCATCAACCCCTGCACCCTCTTCTTCGGTCCAAGGTTCCCGCTGATGGCCATCGTCCCGTGGGTCGCCCCGTGATACCCTCCCTGGAAGGTGAGAATGCTTTGTCTCCCCGTCGCTGTTTTGGCAAGCTTCAAGGCCGCTTCAATCGCATCGCCTCCGGTCGGGCCGCAAAACTGAACCTTCGCACGATCCTGGAATCCTACTGGAAGACTGGAGAAAAGCTCATCCACGAATTGTTCTTTCACTTCTGTCGTAAGATCCAGTGTATGTAAGGGCAGTTTATCGTGAAGGACTTTTTCCATCGCTTTAATGACGGCCGGGTGATTATGACCCAACGCCAATGTTCCCGCACCGGCCAGACAATCGATGTAACGGTTGCCTTCCATATCTGTAATGTAAACCCCTTCTGCTTCCTGGATGGCTAATGGGAAACGGCGCGGATACGACCGTGCATTCGATTCTCGCTGATTCTGTTGATTCAATAATTGCTGATTGGATTTCTTTAATTCGACACTCATGTGATTCCACTCCTTTTCGTTTGCTCCATGTCTTACCGTTATACTATTTGATAATGATTATCAGTGTCAATACTAATTGAAAACCATTATCATTATCAATTACACCCCTACCCTTTGGTACAGAGCGGTTTTCACCGGATCGGAAAGCCGATTATTTTTCTGATAATTAAGGAATTTGTCACGAATAAAAGCAGGCGGTTTTAACTAGAGGAGACCCAATTTCTAGGATTTTCTTCCCCTGTGTAAAATTGGGTAAAAAAAGTCCACCTTCGCAAACGAAGGTGGAACACGTTATTTATACAGCCTATCTTTTAGTGTCCTCGACATATTCTCCAAGGCTTCCGCAGACCGGTCGACGACCCCTGCCATATTGATAAAACTGTGGACGAGATCTTCAAAATGGAGGTGATTCACAGTCACTCCAGAGGCTTGGAGGCGCTCAGTATAAGCAAAGGCTTCTTCTCTGAGGGGGTCGTATCCTGCGGTCACCATCAACGTAGGAGGTAACTTGGCCATGTTTCGAGCCCTTAATGGGGACACGAACACATCCTGCCCATCTTCCTCCTTTTTCAAATAATGCTGGAAAAACCATTTCATTTTTTCATTTGTCAGGTTGTATGTATAATTCGTCTTATAAGAAGCCGTATCAAAGTTATAGTCCAACACAGGAGTAATCAGAAATTGATGAGAAATTTCTATTTCCTCATCATCCATGAAATAAAGAGCTGAAGCAGCAGCCAGGTTACCTCCAGAGCTTTCTCCTCCAACAGCCACCCGCTTAAGGTCTCCATTCCATCGCTCAGCCTCTTTGGAGACCCATATGATCGCATCCAAAGCATCATGGAAAGCTGCCGGATACTTATGTTCAGGCGCAAGGCGGTAATCGACAGAGACCACAACGGTTTGAGCTTGTCGGGAAAAATACCGGCACACGTTGTCTGAACTATCGACATTCCCGAATACCCAGCCACCCCCATGGAAATAAACAAGCACAGGAAATGGCCCTTCCCCTTCAGGCGTATAGATTCTTACTGGAACTTCACTCCCTTCTCTACCCCGAAAGGAAGAATCAACGACAGAAACCCCGTGGACAGGCAGATCTTTAAAATATTCTCTCGCCACTTTGTAATAGTTTCTTGATTGTTCAGGGGTCAACTGATCCAGCGGTGGATGTTCAAGCTCAATCATCCGATCTCCAATGGTTTTGAGTAAGCGCAGGACTTGTGCATCTACTTTCATACCACCAGCTCACTTTTAGACGTTTCCATCCTTGTCAACGTCTGGACTTCAACACCATTGTCCCGCAATGATTTTTCAAATGCTTCTTTCGCTCCCACGATGAGAGAGGCTTGTTTCCCATGTAGATCAATGCGGCCGAGATTTGCTCCACCCACCTGCTTCAAAATCGGAATCACAATCCGGTTGCGCCTGTCCGGTTCACCGATGATTCTTGTTGCTTGGTAACGTTCAAACAGGAAGTGAATCATCGCACGAACGAGGGATAAACCATCTTCCTTATTCAATAACGGACGAGGGCCGATTAAGAGATGCATGCCCAAATCCCCGCATTGATAACTGTAATAGTCCTTGATTGGATCCTTTTCAATCGCATAGGCAATCAGATAACAGACAGGATCGCCATTGTATGTACCGATGTAACCATCCTTATGCTCCGCTTCTACAGACTTCCGCACCCAGGTACGGACCTCCTCCATTGGAAGGTTCAGCTTCCAAAATGGCGAAATGTGCTTCTGATGCATCCAGTCGTGCAGCAGCTCCACGTCTTTTTCTTCATCCAAGGGACGAAAAGAAAAATCCGATTCTTTCTCTCCCTCTTTCACCTTCAGTTCCGTCATATCATTCATTCTATCTCCTCCTCATCAACAAATGATAACGATTTTCATTATCATTTGTTGATGATTATAAAGAAAGATGCGATAAAGAACAACCGATCTTTAGACCTAAAGGGGACTGATGAGAAATCTTGAATTAGACTGTTTTTCCCTTTCCCCCTTTAAAAGAAAGGAGCGTAGGCTCTAATGTACTACGTGTCTAAGTTGATTCTATCTACCTGCCAAAAATGTAAAAAAAGGGACTTCCTCAACCTGAGAAAGTCCCCTCTTGTTATTCTTCACTGTTCTTTTCATACTCAGCCAGCGTCACAGCAATATCATCTTCAACATCCTTTACA
Organism: Halobacillus faecis; assembly: GCF_007991335.1. Classification (GTDB taxonomy): domain Bacteria; phylum Bacillota; class Bacilli; order Bacillales; family Halobacillaceae; genus Halobacillus; species Halobacillus faecis. Next base: position 171,592 of record NZ_BJYD01000006.1, read on the forward strand.
GAACCAAGATAATTGTTCAACAATATCGAAAAGATCAACTCTTCCCCATCGGCTGACGTCACATATCCAGATAGCGAGGTTACGCCCGTCAACGAGCCCGTTTTAGCCCGCACGTTATCTTCTGCAGCTGTGTCATTCATACGATAACGAAGCGTACCACCAACAAAACGTTCTCCATTGCCTGCGACCGGAAGAGATTCCCAATAAGCAGGGAACCACTCTTTATTTTTCACCTTGTACAAAAGGTTGGAAATCTCATTGGCCGGAACCATGTTCACATGGGACATCCCTGACCCGTCACGAAGCCGCATTGTATCCGCATCAACGCTGTTGTCATTCAAGAAATCTTCCACAACCTCCAACCCTTTATCCCAGCTACCTTCACCATGTACCACTTTCCCCATCTCTTTGAGCAATACTTCCGCATGTCCATTGTTACTGATTTTCATGAACGGGATAAACAATTCTTCAAGAGGGATGGATTCCTGGGATAGCAACACTTCTGCAGCCTTCGGTGTTTGACCGTCTACGACCTCTTTGCCTTTCACCTTAATTCCCTCATTCTCTAAAGCTTTGTTAAAGAGATTTAGCGCGAGACCCGTCGGTTCGGAAACCGCAATCCATGATCTTGAACGGCTTCCATCGACAGGGATCGTTCCTTCGATGACAATTTGGTTGGTCTCGTGTTTACGCTCAATGGAAATATCTTTTAATTGGTCGGAAGGAACCGTTGTGGCCCGATTTACAATTTCCACATAATCGTTTTCAGGTGTCACTTTAATCTCTGCCGGTCCACCGATCGTATCAGACGGGTGAGCCGCTACGATGACCGTCCCCGCATCATACTCCTCATTTGGAGAAACCGTCAGGGCAGATATTTGAGCACCCGTATAGTTGGTTTCATCGTTCCAGGCAATATCTTCAGATAAACGAATATCATCATACCACGTATCATCTGCGACAAGGTCACCTTTCACTTCCCGGATCCCTTTTTCTTTCAACGACCGGGCCATAGCAACCACGTCTTTTTCCATCAACGTCGGATCGCCTTTTCCTTTAAGATACAAATCTCCATGAAGTTTTTTTCCTTTGATTTCCCCCTCAGCAAGGATTTCAGTCGTAAACGTATAACCTGGTCCAAGAACTTCCATCGCTGCAGCTCCTGTCAGCAACTTCATATTCGATGCAGGCTTCAAACGAAGATCCCCGTCATGTTCATAGATCACTTCCCCTGACTCTGCTGAACGAATACTTACTCCGGCGAGGGCGCCATCAAGATCTTCATCCATTAAAATCGTGCGGATTTCTTCACCAAGGTCGTCGTTCCCTGCCATTACCCCCGCATCCTCATACGTCTGAAATGGGGTCAAGATTAAAAAAGAAGCCATCATCAAAAAGACCATTTGTTTCCAACGAAACGGGTTCATCACTATGTATAGACCTCCTTGAAAATTATGGATAATTACAACCTTACCAAAAATAACAGAAAGTTATAACTATTTTTAGGATAAGAATAAAAACAGTGCCATAGTCGCAGTCTTTAGTACTTCACCCGTTTTTATACCATTTTGGCCTGACCCTCCCGCTTATAAAAAGGTGAAGCGTAAGCATAAAACATTCTCATGCGGGGGCCACACCCTTATTAAGTGAAATTAGGCAAATTCACCAATTCGTAAGAAACGATAGGCGAAGATATCGGAATTGAATAGGATGAAGAGATGTATTCAAGGGAGGCGAACATTTATGTATCACATGAATTCTTATCCCCCATATTTACACCAGCGTCAGCAAGGGGCCATGATCTGCTTTCCCCAAGGGCAGGGAGCTCAGATGCAAGGGGGCATGCAAGGAACGATTACAGGAGAAAACGGTGAAGAAATGACCGTCACCTGCTACCCCTTATATCCTCAGACTGGATCGCAGAATGGAACGGGAAATGGAGAAAGCAACGAAGAAACCGGAAGTCAGGGAAATGGAAGTGGTGAAAATGGCGGAATGACGCAATTGCCTGAAATTCCATCCCAGGGGCAGAGCGGAACCGGGAATGGCAATGGGATGATGCCGGGATTCCCTATGCCGGGGCAAAATGGTGGTGGCAGCGGAAGTGGGATGATGCCAGGGTTCCCTCAACCAGGTGGAAACCAAGGTGGCATGCCAGGTGGGGGAATGACGCCGGGACTTCCAGGTATGGGAGGTCAATCACGCGGTTATTTAGAACCCGCACCTTGGATCTATCAAGGTTCCCATCATTACTACAAATAGAAGATTTGGTGCCTGCCCAGGAACGACTCCACAGAAAGGCAGGCCCCTCCTTCATTCAAATTGCAGCCCCATCAATATCAAAATAAGCTCTAATGCAGGAGAATTTACATTACCGAGAAGCCGTCCTGAATTAAATATGCTGGATATCGATAATTTATTTTAAAAATTTTGTAAATTCGACATATTTTACTTAACGCACAAGGAATAGAAGAGTAGAATTCTAAGTAGGTTCGGGCTATTGATGAAAATGACAGAAAGGAAGTGACTCTAAAGTGACGATTAGTAACATTTATGACCGGTTAAATAACGAAAAAATTGTGGGGATGTACTATAAGGTTCTAACGGAAATCTTTAATGGTACGTTGTCGGATGTGATGTTCAACGAAGTAGACTTATTAGAAACCATTGCTGCAAAAAGAGGCATACACCTATCCTATTACAGGATCAAAGAACATTTAAATAGGCCTTCCCAGTTAATCTTACTTATTAGATTCCATTGATACATATCACTCGTAAGAGGTATAAGTGATAAAACAAGCAAGGGCTCAAGGAAAGAACCTCCGCTTCCTATCCTCCCTTTCCTTCTTTTGATCATACTTCGAATCCCACTATCACTACTACTACCCAAATACTCCTTGCCCAACCATCCATATTTAATATGGATATTTTCGCAATCCTTATCGCCTTCACTTGATAAACTTTGTTCAGTATATTAAACGTAAGCCTTGCCAATTCCGGATACCCTCTAATGACACAAAAGAGACCCTCCATACATGCTACAGTTGTCTTTTTCAACCGAATTTACAATATTCCCAAGTCTCTTGATTTACGTTCATCTAAGCTACTTTTTTACCCCCTGGATATCCCAAACATGAATTCAGAATATTATGTTACATTGAATTTGTGTTAAAAATACAGGAGGGATTCGATGAACTGGAAACACACAGTAGCTACATTTGTTTTAGGTACGAGCCTGGTGACTGGCGGAACCATGGCTCACGCAGAGGTTGGAAACAATGGGAACGGGAAAGCAGAAAACCCTGTTTTCATGAAAGAAAACCTGCAAGGGAAAAAAGTCAAGTCCGAAAAGGGAGTCAAAGAGTTCTTCAAACAGAACGATGCCCTTTCCCAACTCAACCCAAATAGTGACTTGAAATTGTTGAAAACCGAAACGGATGACCTTGGGATGACACATTATACATACCAACGAGTGATTGGTCAGGTTCCCGTAGCGAATGCGAAGGTGGTCGTCCATACCGATCAGGAGGGCCAGGTAACAGCTGTAAACGGGGAATTTCATAAAGATGCTCCAAAGAAGATAAAACAAACGAAGGAAATCCAGAAGAAAGAAGCGCTGGATCTCGCTTGGGATCAAATTGATGTCTCCCGTGCAGAAGCGAACCATGTCCAGAAGAGTTTGAAAGGAGAAGACTTCCAAACGTTGACGGAGAACTCCGATCTCGTCGTTCATTATGAAGATGGCACGTACACACTTGCTTATCATGTGGAACTGCAGTTCTCCAAGCCATACCCTGCCAACTGGCAGATCTATATCAACGCTGAAAGTGGAGAAGTCCTTAAATCTATGAACCTTGTTCATGAAGCGACAGGGACAGGCACGGGGGTTCTAGGAGATACAAAGTCTTTAAATACTTATTTCTATAACAATACGTATTATCTTTTTGATACGACAAAACCGATGAGTGGCGTCATTGAGACGTTTGATAACTATGGTGGTGAGTATTACAGTCTGCCTGGTTCTTATGTTACAGACTCCGGAAACACCTTTTACAGCGAGCGTCAAAAGGCTGCCGTTGATGCTCATTATTATGCAGGAGAAGTCTTCGATTATTACTATAATCAATTTGGCCGGGTCAGTTATGACAACCAGGGAGCAGACGTTCGTTCCACCGTTCATTATGGCAGCAATTACAACAATGCCGCTTGGACTGGAAATCAAATGATTTATGGAGATGGCGATGGTTCCACATTCACATACCTATCTGGTGCCGATGATATCGTCGCACATGAATTGACACACGCTGTTACAGATACAACGGCGGAGTTGGTTTATGAAAACCAATCAGGTGCACTGAACGAGTCCTTCTCTGACGTATTTGGATATTTTGTAGATTCAGAGGATTGGTTAATGGGTGAAGATGTGTACACACCAGGGCAGCCAGGAGATGCTTTACGCTCTATGTCCAACCCGAACGCCTACGATCAGCCTGACCATATGAATGAATACCAGAACCTACCGAACACAGAAGCCGGCGACTGGGGCGGCGTCCACATCAACAGTGGAATCCCGAACAAAGCCGCTTACTATACGATCAACAGTTTGGGCATTGCCCAATCCGAGCAGATCTATTACCGTGCGCTGACCGTTTACTTGACTCCAAACAGCAATTTCACAAATGCTAGAGAAGCATTAGAACAGTCTGCTTTGGACCTTTACGGTACATCTGCAGCGAATGCAGTATCTCAAGCTTGGGATAATGTAGGGGTTTATTAAACGAAACCGAACAATTAGGAAGACCTAAAGAGAATACTCACAGCCAAGCGTCTAAGGAAAACCTTAGACGCTTTTTATTTTAAGCTCCATCCATTTTAGTCAATCACCCATGCATATTTTACAAACTTTACTGTTTCCCCTAACATAACAAATTCATCACCACTAGTTTCCAATCTCTTAAAACCATCTCTCTCAAGGACTTTTTGTGAAGCAATGTTATGATCGATTGTCTTGGCTAACACTTTTGTGAAGCCATTTTCTTTCACATGTTCCATCAACATACCCAAAGCTTTTTTTGCGATCCCTTGTCCTGCGTATTTTTGCCCCACTCTATACCCTAGATGTCCTAAGTTTTTGGATTGGTCTACGTCTACGAAATTCATCCTACCTAAGATTTCACCCGTTGTCTTCTTAATCAGATAAAAATAAGATAACCCTTGCTTTTGTTCATCTAATAATTTCATATGTTTGATCATGAAAGTGTCGAAGTCATAATATTCCTCTCCCCGACTGGGTACCATCTTTTCAAAAAACATTCGATTCTTACACTCAAAATTAAATAAATCCTCCGCGTCTTCATATCTTAATGGTTCGATCACAATTTCCATTTCATTCTCCTCGATCCCTGGTAACTATTGATTTGGTAAGGTAAGGAGCGGACGGCCAATGATTAAACGATGAACCTTACCTACGTACAGGAATTTTAATTGATTTCACAAAAGGTTTATTTTTCTTATTATCACCATTCAATAACTTTTGAATCTTAAAGAGCTGATGATAGATTCCTGATGTATTCACTCATTTTCCAAGCAACCCTTCCACTAGTCGTTGAAGGCGGTAAAATGGAGAATTTTGATTCAATTGGAAGTAAAGGCTTTTTAAAAAAGCTTTGGCGTTGTTTCGGAATATTAAGTACTGCTCCATAGTGACGCTGTTTTTATGCTCGTTCCAATCTAAGGAGAGTTCTTTCATTTGATTCTCCACGAGTGTGATACTCAATCCACGGTTCAACATTTCCATAAACGGCGTCAAGATGCGCTCCTCTTCTCCATGGATATAAGCATGATCATAGATGAGGACCTTCGACCATAAAGCACGGAAAAGCTCAGGATAAGCGTCACTGTCCGTTTTTTTGTTCTTGACAAGTTCATCAACAGCATCAGCCACATGAGCAATGCTGTGAGCCCAGCCCTTCTCTTTGACATATCCCCTGTAGTCTTCCTCTAACGAGAGATAACGCAGAAACGCTTCTTTCACCTCGACCACTTTCGTTCCACTCAAAAAATCATCTTCCTTATCCCGATACAAAAGCAGGGCCATCAGTAATGAAGTAAACGACCGGGTGAACACGGTGTCTGTCCCTCTTTCTTTAATTCCTTTGAAAAGCAGATCCTGCACACACAGATCCATCATTTCTCCCATCAGCTCCGCTCCCAGCTGATTCTTTTCTACAATCACCTGAGCGAAGGTAGAAAAAATCAAATCATCCCGAAGCTTAGCATCGAGTGAGCCGATGTGAGCCATCATGGAGGAGATGACCTCCTGCTCATTCACCTCAGCCCATGAAATCTCTCCCTTTTTCACTTCCGATAAAGTCCTTTTCAATTGCTCTTCATTCATAGGTGCAGCTTTTACATGGATCATCAAACGTCCCCTTTTTTGACTAGGTACTCTCATGAATCATAAAAAGTCATATGAGGTTTAGCCTCTTTGTAATAGTCGAGCCGATCTTTCCTTGTTCCTGTATGAAATTCGAACTTATGCCCATCTGGGTCCGTAAAATAGATGGACCGTTTATCCCTCTCGTCACGCTCCCGCCCCGGAAGGTATTCACTCCGAGGCTTTTCAATTCATCATAGACGTCATCAAAGTCACTCTCTTTGATCGTAAAAGCGGTATGCGTATAGGAAGATGCCCCGTCCTGTCTGGGTATATCCTTCTCTTCATTTAATGCGAGCCACATCCCCTTCAGATCGAAGTAGGCGGTCGTCTTTCCTCTGACCAATAACTCGGCACCAAAAACTTTTTCATAGAAAGGGATGGATGTATCTAAGTCAGATACCGAGAAAAGAAAGTGATTGAGGCCTTGGATTTCCATTGCAGCACCTCCTTCGAAAGCGATTGGTTTCAACGTGCAGCCGTTACCCTTTCAACCTTCTTCTTTCCAGGCTTCCATAAACGCTCGAACGCTTCCAAACCTTGCTTCTCTATCTTCATTCACTGCTTACCTAACCACTTCATAAAGACCCTCACCAGCTCGGTCATGAGTCAATTCCATATCCCTCATCCTTTCTACATGTTTTCGGTTTGATAAAAAAGGTAATAACAGGAAGTAAACCATTTATGGAGCTGATCAAATGACCCGGAGTCAACAAATCTTTCTTGGACTTGCCCTCGGATTCGCCCTTGTCTTAGGATTCCAACTGGGATTTACGGTTTCTGATCAATGGATCGTCATCATTCTCATTGCTCTGGGATGTGGATTTATTACCCGTTTCGTCCTGCAGTGGTTTTTCAAAAGGAGAAATCATGGGTAAGGAGGTATTCATTTGGGGAAAAGACTGCTATGGGGAATCACCACCGCTTTAGGATACTTGATCGTTTCATTGATTCTCGGCTATATAATTGTTGGAGAACCCGATGTAAGCCTTATTTTAGGACTGACTTCAGGCGGATTCATTTCCGGGATTACCTACCTGAATCCTCCTCCAAAGAAATGGCGGGGAGGTTAAGGTTTTGTTTCTCTCCATGGACATCCTTCCTCATTATAGTTTAATAGTATATGATTTCCAGTTACACGTCCATGACACTCTTAATGCCTGTCCTCTCATGCTTTGGAGAGCCCCGCTCCCCTTCACAAATCTCTCCTTGGAGGGAATTTCTATTGATAAAAATGGCTCTCCCTCTTTAAGAACCGCTAAACAGCAACTGTACAGGATTATGGTCCTTTTATAATCATGCCAAATGATAATTTCACAACCTTTTTCATCCCCTATACTATCCCTGTTTGTTAAGTTCGAGTATAGGATGCACTCGATGCATTCATTTCCCCTAATTCAATGCGGTTTCCATCCGGATCAAGTAAAACCGCGATCGTCCCCCAGTCAAATACACGCCGCTCTTCTAAAAAGTGAATCCCGCGTTCCTTTAGGTGATGGACTTCTTTACTGAGATCTTTCACATCGAAACGAAGGACGGTCGGATTATGAATCCTCGTTTTCTCCCCCAGTTGAGCCACTCCGCCCTTTTCGACCATAAGATAACCAATAGGAAGGTCGAAACAGACAAGCATTTCTTGACGCCTTCTTACAGGCAATTGTAAGCGGTTCTGATAAAAGCTTACACACTGTTCAAAACGCTCCACAAACAAAATCAATCCGAATTCATCAACGTTCATACTAGTAAACTCCCTTTCATCTCAAACGATTGAAACCTGCTCTAAGGACACTCTTTTATGTCGTAAATAATGTGCCTTGAATGGCACGAATGTAGCGATCAGCTGAATCTTGGACCACTTCATCCGCCCTTGTTTTTACGATGTTGTGAAAAGCGTTATAAATACGATTGAAAGCAAGACCATCAACTTTCTCTGCTATTGCTGCGACTTTTGCTGCCGGGAGGGGAATCAAGTTCGGATAGCTGTACATGAAGCTCACCCATTGGTTATCTGCAACGACCTGGATGATATCTCCAGTCATCAGCAACCCTTCGTCACCATTTTCGATGTGCAGGACCGCTCCCCCTTTGAAGTGTCCACCTAAACGATGAAGAGAGAGATTTTCTGAAAGTTTCATAGATTCTCCGTTCCAGAAGTGAAGGGCCGAGCTTTCTTCCATGACCCATTCCTCGTCATCCTCGTGTAGGTACACGGGAGCATCAAACGTTTCTGCCCAATCGTTCATTCGTGAATAGTAGTGCGGATGAGAAATGGCGATCGCATCAATGCCGCCAAGATCGCGAATGACATCTATTGTCTCTTGATCAAGGTAAGTGATGCAGTCCCAAAGCACATTCCGTCCATCTTTTTGGATGAGGTAGGCCGTTTGACCAATCCCTACTTTTGGAGTGGTGGTGATGCTGTACAATCCTTTTTCCTCTTTTCTGATCATGTTTTGATAACGTTCTGTCTGAACCAGCTCTTCATGTGTGGTCCATTTCTGTCCCCCCGGGTTTACATACTGTCTTTCTTCGCTGCATATCTCACAACGATCTGGTACTTCTTCACTTTCTGAATACTGAACGCCGCAAGTCTCGCAAATATACTTCTCCATGAATCTTCCTCCTTGGAATGTTCCGCTTTTGTTCTATCTTCAGCTTAGCTGGAAAATGAAAAAGAGAGCACCTGCCATGGATGGAAGCATTCCTACAACTTTGGAAGTATAAAAAAAGAGACTCATCACGAGTCTCTCTTTTCATCTTTATTCTTCTGTTTCCAAATCCGACTCCTGCGTGACGAGCTTCAAAGGTACCGGAATCGTATCTTCAACTTCCTCGCCTTGCAGCACATCGGCACCGGCCTGCACCGCAAGCTTGCCAATTTCCTCCGGCTGTTGAGCAACAGTAGCCGAAAGGTTTCCATTTTGAATACTAGATATCGCATCATCGTTCCCGTCAAATCCGACGACCAGAACATCCCGACCTGAACTCTGAATCGCCTGGTAGGCTCCGAGCGCCATTTCATCATTGTGAGCAAAAACAGCTTCAATGTCCGGATTTCCTTGGATGATGTTTTCCATCGTAGTCAATCCTTCCGTCCGGTCAAAGTTCGCTGTTTGTTTAGCTACGACATCCAGTTTTTCATCGGCAATGTTGTGGAAACCAGCGCCGCGTTCACGTGTCGCGGACGCGCCGGGGACACCTTCAAGTTCAGCGACTTTGGCCCCTTCACCAAGCTGCTCAACCAAATACTCCCCGGCCATTTCGCCGCCTTTTTCGTTATCTGAGCTGACCAATGTCGCGACTTCCCCTTTTTCTGCCGAACGGTCAAGCGTCACGACCGGTATGCCTAAGCTGTTGGCTGACTGAACGGCCGTCGAAATGGCCGAAGAATCGGTAGGGTTGATCAGCAATACATCCACACCCTGCTGGATCAGATCCTCCACGTCATTGATTTGTTTCGCTGCATCATTTTGCGCATCGACGACAACGACTTCCATTCCTTGAGCCTCAGCCTCATTTTCTACCCCTTCTTTCATAGAAACGAAGAATGGGTTATTCAGCGTAGATACAGACAGACCAATTTTTATATCATCCGGATTTTTATCCCCTTTAGGCTTCGCCCATTCCGGTGGCTGCAGCGAGCAGGCACCAAGGAATACCAGGGATAAACTCATCAGTAATACGACTAGCTTTTTCATGTTACCCCTCCTATGCTGCTTTCTTTCGATCGATGAGTACGGCGATGATGATGACGACACCTTTGACCACCATTTGGAAAAAGGACGACACGCCGAGAAGGTTCAAACCGTTGTTCAACGTCCCGATAATCAGAGCACCAATCAATGTGCCGATAATCAACCCACGTCCGCCAGAAAGGCTTGTCCCGCCAAGAACAACAGCAGCGATTGCATCAAGTTCGTACGATGTACCCGCTGTCGGCTGAGCCGAGTTCAAACGTGATGTAAGGATAGCCCCGGCAAGCGCTGAAAGCAGACCAGCAAGAGAATAGACCAGCACTTTGATCCGAGAAACTTTGATCCCTGAGATGAGTGCTGCCTTCTCGTTGCCTCCGATCGCATACGTTTTACGGCCGAATGGAGTTTTATGCAAAATTACCCACAGGACAGCAAAGGCAAGCAGCATCGTGATGGCTGGGACCGGAATCCCAAGGAAATAACCTCTTCCGAACAATTGGAAAGCATAGCTGTCGCCAAGCCCTGTAATCGGGTTTCCATCCGTATAAACAAGTGTCAGTCCACGGAACATCGTCATCGTTGCAAGGGTCGCGATGAACGGAGCCATTTTCCCTTTGGTAATAAGAAGTCCGTTAACCGCTCCCATGAGTGCTCCAAGCAAACATCCAATCAATATCGCTAAAATCGGATCCACACCTGAGACCATCATTCCGGCCATCAAGGCACTGGATAAGGCGAGAATCGAGCCGACAGATAAATCGATGCCCCCGGTTAAAATGACGAATGTCATTCCATAAGCAATCAGAGCATTGATTGCGACTTGTCTTAATAGATTCAATAAGTTCAAGGGTTCAAGAAAACTCGGGTTAATAATGGAAACTGTCGCCATCAATACAAGTAAACCAACGAATGGTCCTAACTTCTGCATCACGTTTCCTAAATGATTCGTTTTTTTGATTGCATTAATCATTGACTGTACCTCCTGTTGCCAGTGTCATAATTTTTTCCTGATCGGCTTCGTCTTTGGAAAGTTCTCCAGCAATCGTTCCTTCATGGACGACGAGCACACGATCACTCATTCCCAATACTTCCGGCAGCTCAGAAGAAACCATGATGATGGCTACTCCTCTGTCTGTCAGTTCATTCATCAATTGATAAATCTCCCGTTTCGCACCAACATCGACACCACGGGTCGGCTCATCCAGGATGAGAACTTTCGGACCGATCCCGATCCATTTGGCAATGACGACCTTTTGCTGGTTACCACCGGACAAGTTCTTTGCTTCTGTTTTGGCAGATTCGGTTTTGATCGTCAGCCTTTTGATCAGCATATCGACAAATTCGCGTTCGCGTTTTTCTCCAATGAGGCCTTTGTCTGTGAAGCTGTACAAACTCGGAAGCGCGATGTTGTCCTGGATCGGAAAATCAAGAACGAGTCCCTCTTCTTTTCGGTCTTCCGTAATGAAACCGAGGCCGAGCTTGACCGCCTGACTCGGGCTTTTCACCGTCACTTTTTCTCCATTGATGAAAATGTCGCCCTGATACTTGCCATCCAAACCGAAAATGGTGCGCATGATTTCTGTACGACCTGCACCCATTAATCCTGCCACACCGACGATTTCACCTGAATGGGCACGAAAGCTTACATTCTCGAAGAGGCCTTTTCTCGTAAGATTTTTCACTTCCAACACAGCTTCTCCTGGTTTTGCTTCTCTCGCAGGAAAACGATCGGTCAGTTCACGGCCAACCATCTTCCGGACGACATCATCAAAATTCGTTTCAGGGATCGGTGTGGTATCCACCGTGTGCCCATCTCGCATGACCGTGATCGTGTCGCAGATCGTGAAGATCTCTTCCATCCGGTGAGAGATGTAAACGATGGATACGCCGGATTTTTTCAAGGAGCGAATGACTTCAAAAAGTTTCTCTATTTCCCTGTCTGTCAAAGCGGCTGTCGGCTCGTCCATGATGATCACTTTGGCATCTGTCATGAGCGCTTTAGCGATCTCAATCATCTGCTGTTCACCGACCGAACACTGGCCCGCTTCTTTTTGGAGTGGGATTGAAATAGACAGCTTCTCAAACTGTTCGTTCGCAATCGCTTTCATTTTATTCGTTTGAATGAGACCAAAATGTGTAACCGGTTCCTTATTGATGAATAAATTTTCCAGCACCGTCATATCCGGCCATACATTCAACTCCTGATGGATGAAAGCAATGCCGAATTCTTCTGCTTCCTTTGGGTTGGCAAACGTTTTTTCCTTCCCATCAATTTCGATTGTACCTTTGTCCTTCTTATGAAGACCTGTCAGGATATTCATGAGCGTAGATTTACCAGCGCCGTTTTCGCCCATCAATGCATGAACTTCTCCGTCTTTGATGTGAATATCAACGCCTTCAAGGACTTTGTTCTTTCCGAAAGCTTTATGAATCTCGTTCATACGGATTTCCATGATTGCTCACCTCTTTAAAAAGTTACTCCAGCGTGAAGGATACAGTTTGCATAGGGGGTGATCTCCCCTGTCCGAACCACCGCTTTGGCATGTTTCAACTGATCTTTAAGTGCTTCATGAGGGAGAGAGTCCATTTCCCCAAACCACTCGTTCATCCCTTTAAGAACAGAGGGGTTTTGCTCCATTTCCTCTGCAACGGTGACACGTTCGACAACCATCTCTTCTTTCAAAACCTCTACGACTTCAAGGAAAGAAGGGACCCCTTGTTTTAAAGAGAGATCGATCTTTTTCACTCCGTCCGGCACGGGAAGCCCCGCATCAGCAACAACGATCGTATCGGTGTGACCGAGATCTGCAAAAACTTTGGATAGATGACTGTTCAATAGGCCATGTCTTTTCATTCCGTGAGTCCCCTTTCTACTTCTTCCCGTCTAGGCATACCGCCTTGTGCCCCAAATCCTGTAACGGACAGGGAAGCCGCTCGATTCGCAAAGCGCAGACTTTCTTTCAAGTCCATCCCTTCGGCTATTGCCGTTCCGAAGGCCGCATTGAATGTATCCCCCGCACCCGTGGTGTCTATGGGTTTCACAGGAAAAGACGGAACGAGCACCTCTTCTTTTCCATTAAAATAGCGGACGCCTGCTGCTCCTTCCGTAATGAACAGCTTATTTGGATGTTTCTTTAATGCTGTGGCTGGTTCTTCTCCATGAAAAAGGAGGGCAGCTTCATGTTCATTCGGCGTAAGGTAACTCACTTGTTCCACCACCGTATCAGGGATTTCCCTCGCTGGTGCAGGGTTCATTAATAACGGCACGCCAAGCTCCTGGCACAGTTGAGCTGTTTCAATCACAGTTTCTTCAGGGACTTCCTGCTGAATCATCACAAGGTCACACGTTTCAATGAAGTCCCGCTTTTCCTTCACATACGCAGGAGTAACGTGATCGTTGGCTCCTTTGACGACAACGATGCTGTTGTCTCCTTCCGCTAGAATAATGTGAGCCGTTCCACTTCTTTCATGTGTAACCGGTTCCACATAATCCGTCTGAACGCCATTCGATTTGAAATTATTTAAGATCGCTTCCCCGTAGGCGTCCTCTCCTACTCGGCCGATCATATACACGTCTGCTCCGAGACGGGCGGCGGCAACAGCCTGGTTCGCCCCTTTGCCTCCAGGTACGGTTTCAAAAGATTCACCAAGAACCGTTTCGCCCGCGCCCGGACGCCGGTTGGATGTCACAACTAAATCCATGGAAGAGCTGCCGATCACAGCTATTTTAGGTTTTCTCATACGTTTCATTCCTTTCGTGTCGTCTTTCGTTCTACTAATTCCACAGGCATTTGAATGGTCTGTTCAACGCCTGGTTCTTTCTTTATCGTCCGTATTAACAGCTTTGCCGCTTCCCTCCCCATTTCATAGGCGGGCTGGCGGATCGTGGAAAGAGTCGGATAGGACAAACGGCTTTGTGGAATATCGTCATAGCCGATGATTTGTACATCCTCAGGAATACGCTTTCCACGTTCCATAGCCTCATGAACGATCGCAATCCCGACAATGTCGTTACTCGCAATAATTCCATCTGTATCTGAAAACTTATCAAATAATTCTTCTGCCCATCCTTGCGCCTCTTCAAAAGAATAGGAGGTCGTGGACAGGACAGAAAAATCAACATCTGCCCGACTCAGCTCTTCGATCGCTCCTTGGAAGCGGTCCTGGGCGGGCTTGATATTCGCCGGTCCTTTTACGAGCGTAATCCTCTCTGCCCCTTTTTCAATAAGGGTTTTCGCTGCCAGGCGCCCACCTTCTCTTCCATCCGCGTAAACCGCTGGATAGTTTTCCGACGCCCGGTCCAAGAGGACGAGTGGCAGATCGAGAGCCTCATAAATTTTATAATCGACATGATTAGTCGCCGTTATGATTCCGACCACATTATTCTGGACGAACGTTTGTATATATTCCAATTCCTTTTGAATATTTTCATCACTATTCCCAAGCAGAAGCCGATATCCTGCCTGGCTCAGTTCATCTTCCACACCTCTTGCCAGCTGTGGAAAGAACGGGTTCGTAATATCAGGCAAAAGCAGACCGATGAGACGGGACTCCCTTTTATAAAGAGAACGTGCCACTTCGTTCGGACTGTAGTTCAATTCAGCAATGGCTTCCATCACTTTCTTTCTCGTATCTGCTCCTACATACCCATTATCATTTAACACACGTGAAACGGTAGCCACTGAAACGCCTGCTTCACGTGCAACATCTTTGATTGTTACCATACGTTCACCTCTGTGTGTAACCGGTTACAGATAAAGTACCACATCCTTGTAATCGTTTGCAAGAACTTTTTTATAGAGATGGGACATGTTTGATCATAAAACTGATATGATGAAACTCACAACCTATGAAAAGGAGCGCTTACATATGCTACGTGCCATCATTTTTGATATGGATGGAACCTTGTTCCAGACAGAAAAAATCCTTGAAGTTTCACTGGAAGAAACGTTTGATCACTTGAGAGATTACGATGAATGGAAAGGAGAAACACCACTTCAAAAGTATAAAGAAATTATGGGTGTTCCTCTCCCTACGGTGTGGAAAACCCTGCTCCTCCATCACTCGGAGGAGATCAGACATCAGGCAAACGTCTACTTTCTAGAAAAACTCATCCTCAATATTCAAAAAGGGAAAGGCGCGCTCTACCCACAGGTCGAAGAAACCCTGGCAGCATTGCATAAACAAGGCTACTCCCTTTACATAGCCAGTAATGGGCTGACTGATTATTTGCAGGCCATCGTCAAATGCTATCGTCTGGATCGCTGGGTAACAGAAACGTTCAGTATCGAGCAGATCGACTCGTTGGACAAAGCCGATTTGGTGGCGGCCATCTTGGAAAAATACGGCTTTAAACAAGGCGCAGTTGTCGGAGACCGTCTCTCAGATATACAGGCCGCTGAGAAAAATGGTTTAACTTCCATAGGCTGTCGGTTTAACTTTGCTCAAGAAGCTGAACTTGCTGAAGCCGATCATGTCATTGATGACTTTTCTTCACTGAACGAAGTGATACGAATCCTTGAAAAGTTGCACGCTTGACGGATGCATAAAGAAAGCAGCTACCCTTGTCACAGGCAGCTGCTTTCTTTATTGAATATCTCTAAATAGACCGCTCAAGTAATCAAGGTTCTCCTCTGTTCGTGCGTAAAGATACATGTCTCTTTTAAAAGGATTGTCTTGAATCGGTAAAAACACAACGCCCCGATATTCCACTTGCTGAACCATCATCTCCGGAAGGTAAGCAACCCCCATTCCAAGTGACACCAACCCCGCCATAGCGTGATACTGGGATTCTATCACTTCACCTTTGAATTCATACGCACGCATGACCGTCCGCACTTTTTCAGATAAAGGCCCCTCTGTCGGGATGATTTGAGTTTCCTCTAAACATTCCTCAAGCGTGACGGTCTGTTTTTCTGATAATGGAGAGGTTATGGGGATGGCAGCTATAAAGTGATCGGTGAACAAATAGGAGGACCGCAGCGTCTTATACGCAGGTGTATCCTGGATAATAGCTGCATCGATCTCGCCTTTCTCAAGTAATGGAAGAAGATCTTTACTATCATCTTTGATTGCAGTCACATGAAGGTTCCCTCTTACCAGCTTATCGTAATACTTGGGCAGATAATAGGACGTAAGCACAGGTGTGGAACCAAAACGGATGTGATCTTCATGGGATTGGTATTGTTTCACGGTTTGATGAATACGTCCGAATAACGGGGTCAACTCCTCCACCATCCCTTTGCCTTTTTCCGTCAGCTCGACACCATAGGAAGCTCTGTTGAAAAGGGAAAACCCAAGCTCTTCTTCCAATTTTCTCATCTGTTTGCTCAGTGCCGGTTGAGAAATATACAAAGCTTCTGCTGCTTTCGTAAAACTCCGTTGTTTGGCAACTTCGATAAAGGCGTTTAATTTCTGCAGCATTCTCTTTCACCCTTTCGGTATTTGCATGGTACCTCCATTATAACCTCAGGTTATGATGATATGACAATTCGATTGTTCCTACTTCCTCCGGTTTCTTTTATCCTGAAAATAGACGAAAGAAAAAAAGGAGGACGGAAGGATGAAAACCTATCTTTTATTAGGAATCTCCATTTTGTTTGAAGCTGCCGGGGCGACGGCGATGAAATATTCGGAAGGCTTTACGAATGTCACGGCCAGCCTTGTCGTCATTTTCTGCTATGCTCTTGCCGTTTCCTTCTATATATTTATTACTAAAAATCATGAAATCGGGATGATCAACGCCTTATGGTCGGGCGGTGGGACGCTGGTTGTCACATTATTAGGTGTTGGTTTGCTGGGGGAATCGGTGACGATGTCCAAACTTCTCGGACTGACGTTGATCCTGGCAGGAATGGTGGGCTTGACAGTACCAGGGAAAGAAAGGGGTGCATAACCATGGGTTATTTGATACTTTCTCTAGTATTTGCGACAATCGGCAACATTTCCGTAAAATTATCCTCCGGTTTCCAGCGGGTCATCCCCAGCATTACAGCCTTCGTTTTCATCGGAGCATGCCTGTATTTCCTCACGCTGAGTGTCCAGACAATCGAAGTAGGCATTGCTTATGCCATTTGGAGCGGGGTCTCCATTATGGCCACCACAATCTTTGGAATCCTACTTTTCAATGAAAAAGCAAGCCGTAGAAAGTTCCTCTTTATCATTCTCATTATTCTTGGCGTGATGATTATTAAATAAAAGGAGAGAAGGGTTCCTATGAAAGCCCTCTCTCTCCAGTGATGGAAGGCACTCTTTTCTTCGTTCAAGAATGCCATCCATTTTTCTTCCCCTCTGTCCAGCTGAGTCTTCCTTCTTAATCTATGTACTCCAAGTCCAGTGTCTCTTCCTTTTCTCCCCATTCAATCGTAACCTGGATCTCGTGATCTTTTCTTGTCACCGCACATCCAGAGCAGAAGTTCCCCATTTGTTGAACCATCCCATCATTTAACAAGACGTAATCACCTTCTCTACCACCTGCAGGACTATCCAGGGTGTAGTTGATGTTTTCCGGAGCTTCACCTTCCCCTACATACGTGATGTGAAGACTTGTCGATTCACTGTCTTCTGATTTTACATCCGCGATGTATTCGACCTCCCAATTCTCGCTTTCTTCTTGAAAATACAAGGTTTTCTGCCCTAGACATCCGGTTAGTACCACCGCGGTCATGAAAAAGAAAATAAACGTGAGATACTTCATGCAATTGCCTCCCTTATCATTATTCATATGCACCGAGGACACATCCCCATTTAAAAAATCCGGTCGGCCGATGGAGATAACTTCCTCACCTGCTTCAAATAGTGCGTCATGTTTTCATCCTCATCGTTTCGATAGGTGAAAGAAAACTCATCCGCTACATGACCAGCAAGCGTGCGGAATAAATGACCGGCAGCAAACAAGGCATCCCAAATATGTTCCAGGTCTCCGTCCGCATAAGTCGCTTCATACATCGTCCAATATTTTTCAGGCAGGAGCTTCTTAAGATAATTCCCGACCTTCCCTGTCGACACCATAAAATCTGTCTGGATCCCAATATACCAGGAAACCATCTGATCCAAGTCCCTGCGGATGATACACTCCAGCATGAACTGCGCATAAGGAACCTCATCTCGCCACAAGCTTTTAGCTACGTTCTGCTGACACCACCAGAAGTTGTTGCAGCGAGCGAGATATTCCTGTTCCGTCGGCTTCAGCACATGATAATCTTCATCTGTTGCATCAGGAATCTCAGGTAGACAACCATCCTTATCCAACAAAGCTACCGTAAGCTTGTCCTCCCCGTAGTGCTCCTGCATATGCGGAAGGGTTTCGATATGTAAATCGATCCGGTTGCCATCCGTAAAGAGCATCAAATAACCATAAAAGTCAGCATAGTCCCCATCTGCACCCTGATCATTTTTATCCGGTTCCTGCATCATCAGCCTTTCACCGAAGGCATCCACCCACCCCTCATCTTCCAAAAAAGAAGCCGTTTCCGTCACAACGTAGACAATGTCATAATCCTGAAAAAGATCTTCTTCTAAAGTGGGATTGGTTCGTGACCCATTCATATATACCGCCCGGATTCGTTCATCTTTCTCAGCAACAGTCAAAAGTAGATCCATCATTTCCTTTTCTGATCGCATCCTTTGCTCCCTCCCCTTTACAGTCCATCTTTATGATCCAAATAATCTTCGTATCGTTCCTCCCACTCTCGTCTTTTCATTTCTATCTATACACTTTTCTTCAGACTCATCCATGATAAAACCGAGAAAAACAAATTTCATTCCCAAAGCCTTTCATTGGTGCTTCTTCCTTATTTTCAAAACCAATCTTCTTTAACATAGGCAGGCATTGCTACATCCCATCGTGATAGACTCAAAGTATAATATTCCCATAGAAAATTTTAACACAAAGGAGAATGCTTATGTCTCTGAAGGAAGAACTGAAAGAATTGGAGAACCACCACATACAGGTAAACACACGCAAATCCACAGAAGAGCTTGATCACATATTGGCGGAGGACTTCTGGGAAATCGGCAGTTCCGGCGTTCCTTATGATAAAAAGTTCTGCCTAGTTCAAGGCGTCGTCCTGACTGAGATGACCCTTCATCACTATCAAATCCAGCCCCTATCCGAGGACACGGTCCTCGCCACGTATTATGTCGAGGACCGGACAAGAAGCAGAAATACTCTCCGCAGTTCGATTTGGAAAAAGATCGATGAGCGCTGGCAATTGTATTTTCATCAAGGCACCATTACGGACTTACATAAAGATGAGTATAGAGAAAGGGTTGGTCTCTGATCATGTCTTCCCCTTCCAGTCAAAAGTCCTTTTTCTAGCCAAGTACGTTTGTATTTTTCAAGTGATGGGTACAACATAGGAAGAATTTTGAAGGACGGAAGGTTTCTGTATGGGTTCAAAATCTCTTCATTCAGATCAAAAACATACCTCAAAACGCAACCTATGGTCCGGAGTCCTTTTCGGGATCGGCCTGGCTGCTTTTATCGATGAAACGATTTTCCACCAACTGCTAAGATGGCACCACTTTTACGATCAATCCACCACGGACATCGGCCTGATATCCGACGGTTTGTTTCACGCGTTCAGCTGGTTCGCAACCATTGGCGGCCTGTTTCTTTTGGCCGATTTAAAAAGGAGGAATGGCTTATCATGGAAGCGCTGGTGGGGCGGCGTTCTGCTTGGGGCAGGCTCCTTCCAGTTGTACGACGGGATCATCCAGCATAAACTGATGCGGCTGCACCAGATCCGTTATGTAGAAAATGTGATTCCCTACGATCTGGTCTGGAACATATCCGCTGTCGTTATGATTGCTGCAGGTCTATTCCTTCTAAAACGCACCAGCAAAAAAGGAGCTCCTTCCGATGCATGAGGCGCATGCGGGCGGAAATGGGCTCCTGTTTGACTTGATTTTGTCGTTCCCTTTCCTCTTAGCCATTGGCTTGTACATAGGAGCGGGCTTCGTCTCTAATCGTTCTCCTCATTTACAAAAATGGCCGACTTGGCGTTATGTGTGCTGGACCATCGGGGTCCTGTGCGCAGGATTGGCTGTCATCGGCCCGCTCGCTGACCAGGCGCGCATCGATTTTCGCGCTCATATGATGGGACACTTACTTTTAGGTATGCTCGCCCCACTTCTGCTCGTCCTCGCCGCACCGATCACCCTTGTGCTAAGAACACTGCCCGTTTCCGCTGCAAAAAAACTGACCCTTCTTCTGAGAAGTACTTATGTACGTCTCATCAGCCACCCGGTCACCGCCTCCATTCTCAACATAGGCGGATTATGGGTGCTCTACACCACAGACTTATATCACTTGATGCATCAAAGTCTATGGATTCATGTGCTCGTCCATCTGCATGTGTTCCTAGCCGGTTACCTTTTTACAATGGCCATGATTTACACCGAACCTGTCGCTCATCGCTACAGCTATCTTTACCGGACCCTCGTATTCATCATCGCTCTTGCCGGCCACGGAATTCTGTCGAAATTCTTGTATGCTTCACCGCCCGAAGGAGTCAGTCAAAGCCAGGCAGAGGCAGGGTCCATGCTTATGTATTACGGAGGCGATGCCATTGACGCCGTTCTTATTTTCCTCCTCTGTTTGCAGTGGTACAAAGCCACTCAACCGGATAAGAAATTGGCAGCTAGTCAATGAAAAGCCCTACCAGGTCTGATCCAAATGTCCTGCATAAAAGCATATGGCTTTTCTATACTTCTTAATCCAGGGGCTATCGGCATGAGAACCAAGGACGGCCAGCAGTTGTTTCACAGCTTCTGGCGACTGTTCCAAATTGTATAAGGCCATGGCATGGAAAACCTGTATCGCGGGATTGCCTGGAAATTCGCGCGCTCCCTTTTCCAGGACTTCCCTCGCTTCCTGATACTTTCCCGTGCACCGCAGACTGCTTCCCAGCTGGATATAGGCCTGAGTTCTACGATCACCTTGAATTCCTTGTTCGATGGCTTTTTCATAAAACGGGATGGCTTCCCGCTCCATCCCCTGTGCATCATGGGAGAATGCACACAGGTAATTCAACACTGCGCTCTTCTCTTCATGTTGCAATTGATCGAGTGCTTCCAATCTCGCTTTTTCGACCTCGCCCTCATCCAACCAAACTTGAATCTGTCTCATAAAATCCCGTCCTTATTTTCCTGATTGCGATCGATCCATGATTTTGTAGCTATTTTTGTTTTAATTGATTTATCTTGATTTGAATTTGTATATTCTGAGTTCAGTTGATATATCTTCCATCCAGCCGTTAAATCTCCATTTTGTCTGATCTACCATCGATCGACTCACAGCTTCTGCAAGTGGTCGATCCAGGCATCCAACCGTCTGCGATCTCCTGGACCTTCCAGCAGCTTATCGTAAATCCGGTACCCTTCCTCATCGTGTTTCCGTAACCAGTTCAATGACTTTTTCGGGCCGAGGTACCAGCGTCCGATCATCTCAAAATAAATTTCAAGACTTTCCTTCACGAGCCAGTGGAATCGATATCGACCTTCCAGATCACCTTTTCTAGAGCGAATTTTCATTTTGGTCAGCCAATCTTTCAAAAACTGCTTCTCCTTTGGCTCCATAGATGCCGGACCTTTCTGGAAGATGGAATCAATTTCAGTCATCCAGGGTTTCGCTCGTTCATGATCATCAACAAGCACGTCTGCGCGATGGACTTTCAAAAAGTTGGCTGGTTGTTCCATCTCCTCGGTTTTATGAACCCATACATCCAGGAGCTTCCCGCTGAAGGTTTCCACTTTGTTTTGTGTTTCCAGTTCGTCGGAAAAACCGATCAGATCGACATCACTTTCTTCCGTGTAGTCATCCGTCTGATAGGAACCATACAAGAATACGGTATGGCACTTGTAATTCTCTCTCATATGCCTAGTTGCTTTTTCTAAAAAACGTTCACGATCCATCATTCTATTTCC
This sequence comes from Halobacillus faecis, assembly GCF_007991335.1. Taxonomy (GTDB): domain Bacteria; phylum Bacillota; class Bacilli; order Bacillales; family Halobacillaceae; genus Halobacillus; species Halobacillus faecis. The sequence continues at coordinate 193,651 of NZ_BJYD01000006.1, forward strand.
CCTTTATCCTCTATTCAGGAAGATCTTCTTAATCGTACGAACTTTCTTTTTCCGACTTGAACGACCGTTCCATCCTGTCCTTGCACCATCTGGCTTGGGTCCGTCACTTTTTCCTGATTGATCCGTACGCCGCCATTCTTGATCATTCGTCTCACTTCGCTTTTTGATGGTAAAAGTCCAAGCTCCTTGACGAGGTCGACAACGTTTACCTTCTCATCTTTTTCCCACATCACTTCAGGGATCTCATCCGGCATCGCTTTCTTTTGAAAAACATTCGTAAAGTGTTCACGGCTTAGACGGGCCGCTTCTCCCCCATGAAGCATTTCAACAAAGGAAGCGGCAAGCTTCATTTTGGCATCCCTCGGGTGAAGCGTTCCTTCATCAAGACTCCGTTTCACTGCCTGCACTTCTTGAATAGATAACGGAGACACGAGTTCAAAATATTTCATGATCAACGCATCAGGGATCGACATCGTCTTTCCGAAAATGTCCTGCGGCCGTTCATTCACTCCAATATAATTGCCTTTTGACTTCGACATTTTCTCTACACCATCAAGACCCTCAATTAACGGCATCAACAGGACCACTTGTTTTTCCTTCCCGAAGTGCTCCTGCACCTGACGGCCAAACAACACATTGAATTCCTGGTCGGTTCCACCGAGCTCGATATCTGATTCTAACGCATACGAGTCGTACCCTTGCATTACGGGGTAGAAAAACTCGTGAAGGTGGATCGGTTTATTCGCTTTGTACCGGTTGTGAAAGTCATTACGCTCGAGCATCCTCGCAACCGTCACTGTGCTCGCCAATTTCAAGACTTCTGAGAATCCTACTTGTGACAGCCACTTCGAATTGTAATGGAGCTCTACTTTTTCCATATCAATCACTTTGCCGAACTGCTCGAAGTAGGTCTTGGCATTGTGCTCCACTTCCTCATCTGTCAAAGCGGTCCGAGCGGTCGCCTTCCCCGTCGGATCCCCGATTTTACCTGTGAAATCACCGATGATCAGCTGAATCGTGTGCCCGAATTCCTGGAACTGTTTCAGCTTATTCAAAACGACCGTATGACCGAGGTGGACATCAGGTGCCGTCGGATCGAGACCCAGCTTCACTTTTAGAGGCTGCTCATTTTTGATCGACTTTGCGATCTTTCCTTTGAATTCTTCTTCTGGAATGATGGAGGATACACCATAAGATAGAACCTCCCATTGCTTTTCAAATTCTTTTTTTTGTAAGTCATTCCATTGTTCATTCATCTTACAGCCCCCCTGTTTTAGAATACAAAAAAAACACGCCCCATCATGGGACGTGTCTTCATCACGCGTTACCACCCAAGTTGAAGATGAATCGCTTCATCCTCCCCTCAAAAAGATAACGGATTTACCGTCTTCCACTACTCACGTGAGTTTTCGTAAAAGAAGCTCCAGAAGGTAATTCATGATGAGATGTGTATCGACTCGCAGCAACCGTCGACTCTCTGAAAACAGGGATCTCTTCACTACTTATTTCTGTCATTGCCGTAGGTATTAAAGTTAGGATTATGTTACGCGGTAAGGAAGAAGATGTCAACGTTTTTTTCTGAATCTTTTATATTTTGACCTTTTTTATGTGGTAAATGTTATCAGTCATCCACTCCACCCATAGGAACCAAAGGCAAACAAAAAACCTACAGGCAAGTGAAAGTAGAAACTTAAAACGTCTGAGCTGCATCCTTTGCTCTAGCTATGGCATGTTCTCTAATCTCATCCGCTTGATCCGGATTCGCTGCATGTCCTTCAACAAAAATACCATCGAAGGACGGGACGCCGAAAAACTGCATGACGATGTTCAAATACCGATGCCCCATCTCCATACCTGCTGCCGGTCCTTCCGAATAAATTCCCCCGCAAGCCTGGATGTGGAAGGCTTTTTTATCGGTGAGCAAACCAATGGGACCTTGCTCTGTATATTTAAATGCTTTGCCCGCTACGGCCACAGAGTCGATATAAGCCTTCATCACAGGAGGGAAAGAGAAGTTCCACATCGGGGTGACGAAGACGTACTTGTCTGCGGAGATGAATTGATCACTCAGCTCTCCCAATCGCTCGACTTTCCTTTTTTCTTCTTCAGAAAGTTCATCGCCGGACTGCAGTTTTCCCCACCCACTGAAGATATCAGCATCAATATGAGGAATGTCTTCTCTGTACAAGTCGATGTGAATGATCTCATCCCCTGCATTCATTTCTTTGTATGTGTCAATAAATGCCTTCCCTACCCTCATGCTGTACGAGGCGGTCTCGTCGTGAGGATGGGCGGTAATATATAAAACCTTTGCCATACATATCCTACCTTTCGATTCAAGATAGTATAGTTTGGATAAAAACGACCCATTTTACTAATCAAATACATAAAAAAAAGAATCCATCCTGATTAGGATGAATCCTTACTAATAGCTGTTATTCCTGTTCAGCTGAAACCTCATGAACGTAAGGATTAGCTGCTATGTTCTTTCTTGCTTCATCTGTGATGGTAAACTCCTCGTGCGGGACTCCCTCTTGATTTAAAGCGGATCGTCCATCGTAGTGAAAGGGTGTGTTTTCCATATTGTCGCCTCCTTTCGTGCTTTGTTCAATAGTTTCCGCTTTTAAAAAGCGAATATTCCCGGGTTATGAAAAGATGCTCTTTGCTAAATTTCTCTATGTAAGACTTCGAGCTTGTTGCAAGAACCCCTTTTTCTTATCCTAATCAAATGAAAAAAGGATGATACAGTCATGTCCCATCCTTTTTTATCGTCTTACTGATCCATCTATAAAGAACCAATTTTATCCATTTTGCTTTTTCATCATGGAATGGAAGATACGATCAAACATCCGATCAGGAAACACTTTTCTAGAACATAGGGTGTGGCATAGACACAAGTGAGTATCTATAAACAGGTGTAACTTCGGATCGATGTGGAAGTGATGATGTACATAAAAAAAGTCTTTTTAGTCAATTTGCTCAACCCAAACAGGATTACCTCAAATTGCCGCTTTGCTCTCATGAACCAGTGATACTTTTTACTATATCTGTATCACTAGGGCAAAACCATTGCTATAGGGCGATCCCCTTATTATAATTTTCTTACATAAGTCTTTTAACGAAAAGAAGGTGGTCAGGTAAATGAAAAAGTGGCTCAAGTATTTATTGTTCGGTCTCCTTGCCCTGATCAGTGTTGGAATCCTCAGCTTCCTTATCTGGACTCAGCAAACCTATAACCCGACTGAAGAAATGAATCGTCTTGTCGAAGACACCCATCAAAAAGACGGGTGGGTGATCCATGAGCCCGAAGACAACGCTACAAAAGGAATCATCCTTTACCCTGGAGCAAAGGTCGAACCAGCTGCCTACAGCTACCTGGCTCAACAACTGGCGAGCAACGGATACGTCATAGGGATTCCAGAGATGACGTTGAACTTACCCATCCTTAACTCGAATAAAGCGCAGGAACTGATGGACCGATACGCTGAGGTCGAAGAATGGTATGTAGGAGGCCATTCCCTTGGCGGGGTTGCGGCTGCCTCTTTTGTAAAAGAACATCCGGATGAAACGGATGGTTTAATTCTCTTTGCTTCTTATCCGACGGAAGGGAGCAGCTTTGCCAAAACGGACACTCCGATTTTATCCATTTATGCTGAGAATGATGGGTTAACGACAGAATCAAAAATAGAGGAAACCAAGTCCTTGCTTTCGACGGATACGACTCTTTATAAAATCGAGGGGGGCAACCATGCCCAATTCGGTATGTATGGGCCACAAAAAGGGGATCAGCCCGCTGAAATCCCTGCTAAGACGCAACAAGAGATTATCATTCGTACCATACACGAGTGGATCGAAAATCAATCCTGACAGGAGAAAAGACCGGAGCTTCCTATAAAGTTACGGTCTTTCCAATTTATTTAACGCGAACCCGGGAGTTTGAAGCCAATTCCCCAAACGACAGCCTTGTGCTCAAATATCTCCCCATTTATCCTCCTTATGTATGTACACCTCTCCCAATTATTGCTATAAAAAAAGCCAGCATGAGTGCTGACTTTTCATCAATGAAAGCCTCCGAAACCTCCGTGGTTCCCTTGATTTCTAGAGTGTTGACGAACTTTGTCCTTCTGAATTTCTGCTTGATCATAACGTTTTTCAACAGAATTCCGTTTTTGTTTATTCATTTCATCTCCGTAGAATTTGTTCCTGTTCCATCCGAAAGCGTCGCGCAAGAACCCATACAAAAGCGGCACGACCAACAAACCGACAAGTGCGAGAAACCCCCACATGTGCGAAACCCTCCTTTTCGTTTATTACAAGTACGTAAAACCATCACGAAAAGTTTCAATCCTTTTCTTTTTTGATGAAAGGTGCAGTGTGTTTGCATACTTCCATCGAGTCAAACTCTATGCATCCTCCGGGTTAATAATCGCAAGGACTTGATGGTCTTCCCACCTTCCATTGATCTTTACATTCTTCTTTGCTATTCCTTCTTTGTGAAAACCCACTTTCTCAAGCACACGAATGGATGCTATGTTGTGAGGCATAACTCCTGCTTCAATCCTATGTAATTGGAGGTGTTTAAAAGCATAGGCAACAAGAAGTCTGACAGCCTCTGTCGTATAACCTCTCCCATTGAAATCCTGATCGAGAAAATACCCGATGAACGCACTTTGCAATGACCCTCGGTGGACTTGAAAAAGATTGACCGTTCCGATCAGCTGATCTGTACCTTTTTGGAATATACCGAAAAAGTAACCGTTGTCCCCCTCTTTTTCTTTATGAAGAGTTTCCAATCGTTTGTTTTGCCCCTCCAGGGTATAAAAATCATCGATTCTCATCATGGAGAAATGTTCAAAGAAAGAACGATTCTTCTTTTCATAATGCAGCAATTGATCAGCATCATGTCTTGTAAATTCTCTAATATAAATCGATTCCCCGTTGATCACATGCCGTCACCTCCGCCCGGTCCCCCACGAAAGCCTTTTTCTCTCGCCACTGCGCGTTCCACTTCTTTTTCCTGTTCTGTTTTCCTAACGGGAGGCTGCCCTTTGCGTTTTTTGGTCTTTTTCCTGTCCATGAAAATCATAAAGGCAATGAACAAAAAAAGAATCAATCCCCATATTATGTTTGCAAGCATCAAACCTCTCCTTTTTTCTTATAACCTTAGGAAAATTATACCTCTTACCATGGTTTCAAAACATATACTTTCTTCCAATTAAACCACCTTCTCCGACCATTGAATGGTTCCATGATATTCTTTATATGCTCATCTGAAGGCTATTCTTTTTACATACGTACGGAATTTTCTTACTATAAAACTCATAAGGAGTGATAAAAATGAAAGAACAAGCGTGGACGAAAGAGGACATTCCTTCCATGAAAGGTCAAACGGTGATTGTAACTGGCGGGAACAGTGGTTTAGGATATGAATCTGTGAAAGTTCTTTCCAAACGGGGAGCGACCGTCATCCTTGGATCAAGGTCTATGGAGCGAGGTCAAGAAGCGTATTTATCCATACAAAAGGAAAATCCGAACGCCGAAATCGACGTCATGTCTCTAGACTTAAGCGATTTGGAATCAGTCAAGTCGTTCGCAGAAGCCTACAAGGAGAAATATGATCGGCTGGATTTACTGCTTAACAATGCTGGTGTCATGACGACACCCTACGGAAAGACCAAAGATGGTTTTGAACAACAGTTGGGAATTAATCACCTCGGTCACTTCGCTTTAACTGGACATTTGTTTGAAACGTTAAAGAAAACCCCAAACGCCAGAATCGTCAATATTTCAAGCAATGCTCACAAATCCGGTAAAATGAATTTTGATAACCTGATGTTCGAAGGCGGAAAAGGCTACACACCGATGAAAGCCTATGCCCAGTCAAAGCTTGCTAACTTATTATTCACTCAAGAACTCCAACGTAAAGTAAAAGAGAATGGTTTAGACATCACAGTAACCGCCGCCCACCCCGGCATAGCAAGCACGAATCTTATGAGGCACATTGAAGATAAATTCCTATTTAAAATCCTAGGACGTTTGCTTGCACCGATGACGCAGGAGGCACATGAAGGGGCCCTTCCTGGTTTAAGAGCAGCGACAGACCCTGAAGTGCAAGGAGGAGAATACTTCGGTCCAGGAGGCAGATGGGAAATGAAAGGTGCCCCGGTCACCGTTTCTCCAATCACGAAATCTTACGACGTCATGGATGCTGATCAATTATGGAAAGTATCTGAAGAGCTTACAGGCGTTACCTATCCTTTCACTAAATAATCCTAGATAATCAAAGCTGAAGGGGGATATCCTCTTCAGCTTTTTTAATAAATACAGACTTGTAGTTGAATAATATTCCTTTATTTGGAATAATAAAAGCTATAAAACCACGGCGAGGAGCATGACGATGTCCAAGAAAAAGATGTGGGGTCTAGCTTTTACGATCAGTCTCCTATCCATACTTACCATCTATGGACTGGCGATGGACTTTGAATTTTTGAAATATGAAGTTAATGAGCAGAATCAATTAGTTATGTATGAAGGTTTGAGCGGACCAAATCCAATCATCAACTCTGATGTAAGCAAGGAACAGGCAAGCCTATCTGTTTTAGGCTCTTATATGAGTCAATTTAACCGTTGGTTCCTTGCAGGAATACTGATCGCTCCGTTTTTCATCGCCTCTTATTTTCTTCTTTTCAGTGAAAAATGGATGGGGGATCATCCAAAGAAGAAGAAATACCTTTCTTGGACACTATGCACGAATGGAGTGGTCATAGTCGTTGCGGTCTTTATTTGGGTTCACTATATCGAGGTCTTGAACAAAGCTTTTCATAACGTTTTATTTTGAATACCAGGCGGGAGCCTTTCCTACTAGTCTTTGATTCATTCACCTCTATGCCCGGACAGGAGAAATTACATGAACCTGTTCTTCGTTTCTCAGATTACGAATAATCAATGGACTCATCATCCCTTTGTAAAAAAGCTTTACGTCTTCCCCTTTTGTCACTTTCAACGCTTCCAACAAAAAAATGCTGTCGATGTGAACATCCAGCTTTCCTACACCTGATAATTCTTTCAGAGGAATGTTTTCTTCGATATTTCCTACTTCGGGTAAAAAGGAGGAGATGTTCAACTGCTTCCCTTCCATCAAGCATAATTTCACCTGATGGTTCCTGAAGTTTCCTGCAAACAAACCGGCTCTGCCTACCCTTTCCAGCATCCGATTTTTATCTAAGGTCAAAACCGTCTTCGCAGATGCTGTCAATAAGTCACCAACATTAGGATAGGCTCCATCAAGCAACTTGGAGGTGATCATTGTTTCGTTTGACTCTACCTTGAACAATTGGTCGGTTATGGATAGCCTCAATGACCCTTTCGTATTCTTAAAGACTTTTATCACTTCTTTTAAGGTTCTCACGGGAACTGTACACGAATAACTCTTCTCACTGCTCAATTTTTTCTTAACAAAAGCTAACCGATGAGAGTCTGTGGCTGAAGCTTGGACAAGATTAGTTTAAAAGTCGAGGTGAACCCCCGTAAGCACGGGACGACTACCCTCTTTTGCTGCTGCGAAAAGTGTTTGGCGAACGATCTCTACCAAGTCCTCCCCGTTCATAAAAATGGCTCCTGTCGATTCGAATTCCGCCATGTCGAGGTATTCATCGGTAGAGAGTGCGCTTAAAGAAGACTTGACTTCCTCAGATTCGATCAGCATACAACCGGCGGCTTTTTTCATGTGAACAGGTCCGGGCATTTTCTTTACTAAATCCTGAAGTAAAGCCGCCGGTAGTACACTAGAACCTATATCAATCGATTCGCACCCTTCTTCAAAAGGTATGACTTTCTTTATCATAAGTTCTCCATCACTTCCGGTCAGAACAACTTCCCTTTCTCTGACCTCCAATTTTATACCATTCAAGACCGGAAGCACACTCTTTTTACTAAGGACAGAGGCTGCTTCAGACACAGCATCCTTCAGTCTTCCTTTATGTATTCGGAATTCCATATCATGAACCTCCTATCTTTCTACACTCTACATTCTACACGAACATACGTTTGTACTTCTAATCTAAAAAAGAACTTTCTATTTTTGAATAGAAAGCTCTTCTCTATTTTATATCCTATTTAGATGATTACCCTACAACCGGCGGCATCCGTTTTTTCGTTACATCATGGATCACTTGCTGATGATCACGAAATATGTATTTCGGAAGATCATCAAGATCAAAAAAATGATGACTCAATGATTCATCGTTCTCTTTTACCAGTTCCCCTTCATAGGAGCGGCAACTAAAACAAATCTCTACGATAGCCGCCTGATCTCCATTCGGAAAAACTTTATGCTTATGAGGTCCTGAATAGATACCGAAGAAGTCCATTTCTTTTAACTCCAAGCCCGTTTCCTCATAGACTTCTCTTCTCGCAGTATCTTGAACGGACTCATCCAGTTCCATAAAACCACCAGGAAGGCCCCAACTTTTCGAATCTGCCCTCAATTGCAATAATAATTCGTTCTTTTCATTAAAAACGAGCGCTCCCGCAACGACCATCAAGACTTTCTCATGGCCGACCATGGAGCGTAAATGACGAATATAATCCATAGCTGTCTCCCTTTTTATGAAGATTCTCTTAATCCGCTCTTTCGCACGTCGACTTTCTGCATCCGTCCGGCTACACGATACTCATTCGTATTTAAGCGGAAGTAATGACGAGCACCTGTATAAGTGGTGTACCAAAGGTTATTAATGATCACCATTTCTTTAGTTTTTTCATCCTTCTGAATCGGATGGAAAGAAGACCCGAACCGTTCATCTTTCCGTTCAATGACTCCAAGCCTACCTTCTTCATCTAACCATATCGCTAAAATACCATGCATCTCTTCCGCCCCCTTATTTAAATTTGATCGACTGTTCGCCGACCAAGTTCATCAACTATAATGGTTCCTATGTTTTAAGTACCACTTCAAGGGGATGAACCTCAGAAACCTGATCAGAAAAAATCCACCGCCTGGTTCAACGAGAAGGAGATCACTATGGCTTCCATCATCTCCCATAAAACTAAGATATGCCCTGATTATCGGATCGTAGTTTCTGGATGTTAAGCCCGTGCGCTACAATTCTTCACCGACTTTTCACCATTACTCGTAAAAAAGGATTGCGCTCTTTCTTTCCTATACATCAAGAATAGCGATTATTCGTAATAATCACCTCAGGTAGTGGAATGATTTCCTCTACGACTTCAGATGGATAAAAACCTCTACCTACAGGATGATCGAGGAGCTTAACCCCCCCTAACAATTCCCATTCCATGAAACGTAATACCTTCTATTTCCGTAACTATAGAAGAAAGGAAGGGGTACCCATGTATTTTCCATCAAAAAAAGACGTCTTTCACACGATCACCATCTGGGGCGTCGTCCTGTTTATTGTTTTCATCTATGCCTTTGGAGGGGAGCCCACCGGTTTTCAACTCATTTCTTACCGTGACCCATTAGGTTATGTATTAGGAGGTCTGACTATTGGCGTTTTAGTGTGGATCTGGTTCCATACCGGATATAAAGTGGAAAATCAAGAACTTCTCATCCATTCCGGCCCCTTAAGAAAACGCATAAACATCATGAACATCACAAAAATCAAAACCACAAAAAGCCTGATGTCTTCACCCGCTTTGTCTTTAGAAAAACTGGAGATCTTTTATGGAGATTACAAGTCCACGTTCATCTCCCCACAGGATGAACAAAGGTTTGTACATGCGCTATTAGAAAAGAACCCTCAAATAGAAATCATCCGGCACTGAGAAACTGAAGTCACACGTTTCTTTCCTAATTGGATAAGGTGGCTCGCAGGTAGACGTCCTCCACAGAACATTGACTTTTCACGGGCCTAAAAACTTTCCCGTGATAAACTAGTGAAGCACAAGGCCCTGCCTGCTTATGGACAGACGCTTCCTGGAATATAGAATGTTTGATATGGGTGGACAATTGATCTATTATTCATATTTTCATGACTGCATACGTGGGATGCTTCCCAATGGTAGATCTTCCAGCTTCGTATATGTATTCGCACGACCTTCTTTATAAACTCTGACCTGGTCCACCTCAAACGCTGGGAAAGGACGAAACTCCTTGTCTCCGGCCTCAGCCATATCGACCAGGTCTTCTTTAGATAAACCATATGTCGTCTTTGCGAGCGTCAAATGAGGGACGAAATGTTTCAGCTCAAAATAATCATCCACCTGCTTTGAAGTGGGTTCAGCGATTTGGACCATTTGTTTATGTAAGTCATAGATTTTTTCTGAACGAATACTCAAATAAAGCACGTCTTCTCCAAAAAAAGCGGGTCCTCCTAATTGGACACGAAAAGGATTGGTTCTCCAGCACGCTTCTTTTACTTGGTCCAACCATTTCCTGTCAGGGGTCAGACCTCCTTGAGCCTTTAACGTGATATGAGGTTCGACAACTTCTGTGATCGTATTTCCGCTCCACTTTTTTTGAAAGTGGATGACTTTCGCTTTGAAATCTTCCGGTGGGACCACTCCAATGAAATGCTGCATGTTTCTCTCTCCCTACTCAGGTACGTATTTATATCTCGTCACAAACGAAGATCCCATCAAGCCCGTGATAAACAGACTTAAACCTAAAAGACTGCTCACAACATTTGCATCGTGTCATCGTCCCCACCTCCTTATCTTTATTACGATGAAGTGGCCCGGAAGTTTCATAGATTGGAAAACAGAAAAACATGACTTATCCTCTTCACCCACCAATCCCGCTTCCTTCAACCACCTTTTCAGATGATAGATTCGTCCACTCTTCTACCGGCATGTCCGGGTGCTTTTCCATAAACTTTTCCATAATTTGATAACCAATTCGATAAACAGCCCTTGGCGCAATATCCTGTTCTGGGTAACCATAAAAAAAGTCGCCAATGATCCGCGGGTCTTCAGAATCCGCATATTCAAGAAAAAGGTCCACGGTTTCTGATTTATACCTCCCCCGCAATGGCTCCGTAAAAGAACTCTCCCCTTCTGGATAGACTTGATTTGCAAAAAACTCTGCTTTCCCTTCGACTACTGCATTCTCCCGAAGCGTATAACGCGGTTCATTCCTTTCGTTATAAACCGTATGGTGGTATTCATGTGCAATCAGCTGTTTCAATTCTACTTCAGAAAAATTACGCCCTATCGTAATCAACATGAACTCTTCATTCCAGGTCACTCCAGATAGGTCATCGACACGACCCATACCGAACGTATTGTCCGGGTTGGTGGGAAAGACATGGATATCCTTATCCCCACCTGGAAGCAGATCTACAGAATTTCGGATTGCCTTTTGAATGGTTTCCAGAATCATAGCCTCTTCCTGCTCTAAATACACCAACGTCTTCTCCAGGGAACTTTTATTATCAGGAGGTATGAAATGCCAGTCCTCCGCGCTGACGAGCGAATACCCTTCGTTTTCTCCGAATGCCTGAGTGCGGAATGATTCTAGCACCGTGGAATGATAGACATCCTTTAAATCACACGTATCCATTGCCTCTAAATAATCGCCGTACTCTTCTTCATATGTAATGATTTCAAAATCCTGGTCTTTGTAGGAAAAAAACTTCGGATCTTCTTCCACGTCCGCTTTTTCCTCGACAGAACAACCAGCAAGGACCCCCAGCCAAACAACCAGCCCGGTCATAAATATCCTTATGGTGGTCATCTTATTCATTCAAGCTTCCTCCGTTTCTCCTGTAGAAATGATGCCGCCTAGAACAGGATGACAGGAAAGTTGTGACTGAAGCGTGATTCCTATCCGACCTTCAAATCACCTGAACTTGTCTCAGCCGTTAGATGGTACTCGCCATCCGCTTTTGTCCCCCGCACTTCATTGTCCTTTTTCACTTCATAGTCAAGACATGTCCAGTTAATCTCTGCTTCTCCCGAATTTGATAGATAATCGAGTTTACAAGAGGCCGGTTCTTCTTCATAGAATAAGCGGATATCCCCGCTTGAAGTAGAAGCTCTCACATCTCCCAGCATCTTTGCTGCCTGGATGCGAATTTCTCCAGACGAGGATCCGAACACACCTGTCCCGTAATTAAACTTCTCCCCAAACAATTCCCCGCTGCTTGTATGAATGTCTGAGTTCCCGCTCTGTACCCTTTTCAGTAAAACATCACCACTGGACGTTTGGATTTGCAAGTTCTCTTGAACGACATCCGCCATGGTCACATCCCCCGAACTTGAGGTAAGCGTAGAATGGTTGATTCTTAAACCTTCGACATCGATGTCAGCCGAGGACGTTTCTATCATGAAAGAACCAAGGGTTTCCGCTGGAACTTCGATGAATAGTTTCATATTTTTCCGCATTTGAATGCCGAACCGAGTCTTTTCCTCATTCACTCTCAAGGTCAAGTTCCCCCCCTGTCGATCATGGGAAAGAGTAAAGTGCTCCTTGTCTTTTTCATAGATGGTTCCGGATAAGGTCACACTCCACCCCTCACGGTCCACCTTCACCACTTCCACATCCACAGACGTCGATTCGACCTGTAGATTCTTAATTTCACCCGCAAATTTTTCCTGCTTATGTAGATGATAGGTCTTTTCTCCATTCGATCGTTGGTAGAGAAGTGTTATACCGACCATCGCTATGATCAAGATTAGTATAAGTTCCATAATCCATAACTCCTTTATCTTTCTTATGACTTCAGCCTCCCCTAAAAATTCGACAAAACTTTCCAATTACCTCCTAACAATAGTAAAAATCCCTGGTCCATAATGACCAGGGATTCGAATTTTATCGTTCTCTATATGTGTTTGGTATTAACGTCCTCCACTCGTATTCAATGTCCTTTAACTCGTGGGCAATGTCCTCTATCGCTTGAAAACACACGATCTTTCACTCTCATCAACCGAACGCGGTTATACCTTTGAACGATAATAAAAGGAAGGTTGAACAATAGGGCATAAGCGACCATGATCCAGCCGGCCCAAGGCGGGTTGAATAAGAAGAAAAAAGGAGCAGCGAGCATTTGTATCCAGTGGGAGAGCTCCGATCGATTCGTCTGCTTTTCGAAACGCTCCCATTGGGACGGACTTCGCAAATGAGCCGCTGACTTTTCCCTTCGAAACCACTTTCGCGCTTCAGGGAGCCGGTCTTTCCACTTTTTCACACCCAGATGTTCATAAACTTTATCCTGCGATTCCCACCTTTTTACACGGTATAATCCAGCGAAGGCATTCACAAAAGGATCTGGCACAATTGAGACGAGACTGCTCACGCCAAGATGGATGCACAGCCAGGCGACTACATTAGCGAACATTAGGAGGGACTCCTTTTCTTATCAACAATCGAACGTCCTTTCCATGTTGTTTCCTTCATGAAAAAGGTCTTCCACAAAGAGTAGGCAAAAACGAACAGAAAAAAGAAAAAGTGCAGCGGAAACAGGAGCACATCAAACCACCGGAAGTTCCCGATTTCTTTCCACGTCCGGTACAACCAAACAGCTAAAGCCATATACCCAAGTAAACCCCACCAGCCCAGACCAGGAAGGTTTACCAGAAAGGAGAAAACGGCCGTAAGCCACACGACATTTGCAAGCGTCATGATGGGGGACGCTGTTTTCGCCCCTGTTGAAAAGCTTTTGGCCCACCCTTGAATCACTTGTTTCAAATCAGCGTCATACATTCGCATATTCAAAACACCGCGCCCGCTATAGGCTTGTGTTTTTAACCCTTGAGAAGATGCCATTCTTGTAAACGCCAGGTGTTCGACAATCTCTCCCCGAATGGCCTCATGACCTCCAAGCTTCCAATAGGTATCCGCGCCGATAACCAAGCAAGGGCCGAATCCGCCTTGTGTTCCGAGTTTGTCCTTGAGAACAGTCGTCAAACCGGAAGATGCCATAACGACCAGATGAAAAACACCGGATAATTTTTCCCAAAACGAGCGCATCTCATGATAAGGATGAACGGTCATGACCGTTTCTTCACCGTCAAAAGCTCTCACCAAACGCTCCGCTCCTCCCTCTGAAAACCATGTATCCGCATCAAGGAAAACGAGCGTCTTTCCTTTCGCTGCTTTCGCCCCGTTATAACAGGCCCAGGACTTGCCCATCCAACCAGGAGGCAAAGGTGGGTTGTCCACGACTTTCACACCAAAACACTCCACCACTTTTCTCGTCTCGTCCTCTGAATCGTCGTCCACCACAATGACCTCACGATGATGGCCCTTTGAAAGTAAAGTCGGTATCAGGCGCTTCAAGTTTTCCTCCTCGTTCCTCGCTGGGATGATCAATGTGTACATCTCTGTATTCTTACGTTTTTCTATAGGAAACGATAATTTATGCCAGAACAGGAGAAAGGTTGATAAAACAGCCAGAATCATCACCCACATTCCGATCACCTCCCTATGTACTTCCATTGTCACCTCAGAAACACTTGATTATACAAGGACAAGACCGGGTACAATGGTTATTAAAAAAAGAGGGTTCAATGATGCTTAAGTTATGGATGGCACGATTACTGCGACTTTTCCCCAATCAGGCAGAAAGAAACCTGATGGTCCCGTTTCGATATGTACATAAGAAAGTAGACCTGGTCGTCGATACAAAGGTGAAACCGACGCCCATCAGCTTATACTATCCGGCTGCAGCTGATGGAAAAAGGTTCCCCGTTTATATGAACATGCACGGAGGCGCCTTCATCATGAATGAAAAAAGAATGGACGATCCGTACTGCCGTTTCCTTGCGAATGAAACAGGGTGCGTCATCGTCAATGTCGACTATGCAAAGGCGCCTGAATACCCTTTTCCAAAACCTGTGGAGCAGTGCTACGAGATTTACCAATGGCTGAAGACCCATGCAAAAGAACTTCAGCTTGATGCCGATCAAATGATGGTCGGCGGACAAAGTTCAGGAGGGAATATGGCTGCTGCCCTTTGTCTTCTCTTAAAAGAGCGCTCCGAAAGACAGCCGCTTCTGCAAGTGCTGTCCTATCCGATGCTCGACTTCGTCACTCCACACAGTGATAAACCGGAACCGGATAAATGGCGGGCGAAGTATCCAGAGGCTGCTCATTTCCTCAACTATTGTTACGTTCCGGAAAAAAATCAGGCAGAGCACCCGCTCGCTTCTCCAGTGAAAGCAAAAAAGGTGGAGGGACTGGCCCGGGCGCTTTTCATTATTCCCGAATACGATGCTTTTACTATGGAAGGGAAAGCTTACGCAGAAAAATTGAAACAAGCGGATGTTGACGTAGACGTCAACGTTTTTGAAGGCTGCTGCCACGCTTTCACCCATCAGGGACCGCGGAATCAAGCAGAAGAAGCCTGGCGGATCATTTCAAAAACGATGCGTCAGGTCACAGAATCGTAACAAAACCAGACCGATTATCCTTTGCTCCCCCCTGCTTTTTCACTTATAATGACGATTAGTGTCGTATTGAGATTTATTAAAGCAGGTGATCGATTGTTAGAATATAAAGTGTTAGGCTCAGACCCTTCCAAGGAGTATGTCATCTTCCTCCATGGAATTGGTGGAAGCGTCAACATCTTTTTTCCACAAATGAAAGCGTTTCGAAAATCTTTCAATATCATAGTCGTCAATTTGCCCGGTCATAAAAATTCACCAAGCGTGTCCAGCTACAAAGAGAAATTCTCCTTTGAAACCGTGACCGACGAGGTAATCGGAGTCCTAGACGATCTCGGGGTGGAAAAGGCCCATTTTGTAGGGATCTCTCTTGGATCTGTCGTCATTCAACACGTCTTGTCCACGGCCTCCCACCGGGTACAAACGGCTGTCTTAGGAGGAGCAATCACACGGATTAATCTTTTGGCAAAACTTCTTCTCATGCTGGGGACGATGCTTAAAAATGTCACCCCGCACTTGTATCTGTATTCTTTGTGCGCTCGAATTTTGATGCCTAGGAAGAATCATAAAGAGTCCAGGAATGCCTTTATCCATGAGGCCTCCCAAATGAAGAGGGAAGATTTCTTAGGCTGGTATAACATCGTCTATTCCGTTCCGGACACCTTTACACGCGTTCATTCAAACGCTGCCTCGATACCCAAGTTATACATCACAGGGGAAGGCGACCACATGTTTAGAGATGATGTGATGAAAGATACACGGCACATGCCGAACACCTCTTTCCTCCTTTTATCGGAAAGCGGTCATGTCGTGAATTTAGATAAAACAGAGTCGTTCAATAAACTGGCCATTTCCTTCATTAAGTCGGAAGGGCAAATGGACTTGACGAACGTTACAGAGGAAGTCATCAACTCCAATCATTAAAAAGCGCCGGCAGCATGCCAAGCGCTTTCTTTTTTTATTTAGACTCCCAACTCTTAATCAAACGGATCGCCCAATACAAAACAATCCAGGGAAGGATAAATTTTGTCACCCATTCCACAATTGCCATCAAGGTGAGCAAAATCCAATAAGGTTTCACCCCAAAATGCGGGAGCGTAAAATAAAGGACGATGATGAATGCCAAACCAATGATGATATCTTTCCACTCGATTCTCCTGCTCGCTATTTGCAACCACTCACACCTCTTTCCTAGTTAAATATTCTTCCAATATCTTAGCGACGTGTACTTTTCTGCTTCTTCACTTCCATAGCCTTTTTGTTTGTGAGAAAAAACGAACCCTTTGGCTTCATAAAAAGGAATACCCTGCTGGTTTCCTTCCTGCACAGAAACCCACAACTTCTTCGCTCCGTAGTCTGCTTGTTGCTTTGAAAAAGCTTCCAGAAGTTTCGTCCCGATCCCTTCATTTTTTCTGACTGGATCCAGGTACATGACGTAAAGTTCAGAGGCATCTTCTGCAATCATCCCGCCCCCACACGCTCCGACAACCTCTTCACCGTCAACCGCGACGATATAACCGCCCCACTCTTTTCCTGTCTGGGTGACCTCATCCATGATCCTTTCCTTTGTGTAAAACTGATGGATAATTTGCTCTATGTAATCAGCGGGGTATATTTGAGCGTATGTGGTGCGATTACCTTCTGAACAGACACGCACAATTCCTTCCACATGCGCCGGTCCAGCTTTAAAGATTTCCACCTTTCTCCTCCCCCTTCCATAAACGCCTGTTCAAAAGATCACCTCTCCCTAGATATGATAACTTCCATAAATGATTCTATTATGGCTTGGCATTACCTCATTTGATAGAAATAATAAGCCCAGATTACTCCATAATATATAAATGGAACAATTGGGCTTTTATGTATGGATGATTATAGAACCTCATCCATACATAAAAAAATAGGGACTGTTCTTCCACGCCCCTCTTTCTACTTCCATTATACTACCAATAAAAGACAATTTATAGTTCCAAATCACCTTCGCAAATAGTAGCTGAGTGAAAAGCATGGGAAAGACATTCCGAGGAAGAAATAAAACAAATGCTTGCCTCATTAAGAAATTTACGATTAAGCCTCATCTATCATTTCGCAAAAGGAATAGGGCTAACCAAGGCCACCCCTATTTCTTTTGCACGAACATGGTCACTCCCAACCCTAAGAGGTGCTTTTAAGCTCCTGCTCTTCTTTGAAGTACCCTGATCGGTTCGGCATAAGAACCAGCTTGATCTGCCAAAAGCTTATCAGCAGCATCAGGGTCGAGGCACCTATGATACTGTATCGAATTGGAATAATATCCCCTGTAAAGCCAATCAGGAAAATAAAAAGAATCTGAAATACACTCTGAAAAATTCCATAGATACTCGAGATCCTCCCCATCATTTTTACCGGCACATTGTTTTGATAAAAAGTCACAAACCCAGTACCTGAAAAGGAGTTAAAAAACCCCAATACCATGAACCCCATGGCCACAGTCCAGAATGAAACGGAGAAAGCATACACTAAATAGCCCACTGATACCATCAAGTACCCACTGATCATCAGAGCTTTTATGGATAACTTTTTAGACAAGAGAGAAACAGTGGCTGCTCCTAAAATTGAACCAACTCCAGTCAGACTGATCAGCAAGCCGTAATCTGTTTCTGATAAATGCAGGACCTCTTGAGTAAAGACAACCTCTTGAGCATCCATTCCAAGGGCAAGTACCATAAAAAATTGAGCTATGAAGTACACCTTTACAATATACAGGTGGCTCTGACTGTATCGAAACACTTCTTTCCAATCGCTTTTCATCATGTTCAAACTAAATTTATTTACGGTTTGGCCTGCATCCGTATTCACGTTTGGTAACCAATACACCAGGATCGCTGATACAACAAATGAAAAAGCATTCATCCATATCGATATATGTACCGAAGTAATGAGCAGAAGTGCACCAGAAATCGCAGGTCCAATTAAAAACGCACTGGAAGTGATCAAACTTCTAAAAGAGTTAAATTGTTTTCGATCGTTTCCGGGAACCAAATGTGTGATGTAGGTAATCGCTGCGGGTTCAAAAAACGCTTTTGAAATGGATAGAAAGAATAGACATACATAGATCGGCCAAATAGAGTCGAAGAATGGGATGATCGCTACTAAAGCTGCACGAATGAGGTCTGTTCCAATCATGATTCTCCGTATGTTCAAACGGTCGATCATACTCCCGGACCAAAATTTTGTTACTAACGAAGCAATCGGTCCTATCATCCATAAGCCAGCAACTGCAGCAGCTGAACCGGTTAAATTCAGGACCAGAATATTGATGGCTACGATATAAATAAAGTCGCCTATAGTAGATATTCCCAGTCCGAATAACAATAAAAATGAATTTTTCTTTTGGGAAAGACTGTGTCTAATAGTAACACCCCTCTAAAGAAACCTTTCTACAAAATTTGGGAATATCCTATGAATTTCTATTGTTGTCACAAATCATTCATAACTAAAAAGCCGTTGTTTGATATTGAACAACCTTCCTTTAACGAAGAGTTGTTTTCATAAAGTTGTTCTTTGTAAGAATACATGTGAGATGCCCACGATCACTACTGAAAACATAGATTGTGATTTAATTGCGATGCCATACATAAAATAGCTTATCTATATTAAGGGGGGGTTCTATGCATAATGTTCTTCTGTTCTGTGACCCAGGGATTGATGACTCACTAGCCATCATGTACGCACTCCTAAATCCAAAAACCAATGTGGTAGGAATTGTTT
Source organism: Halobacillus faecis (assembly GCF_007991335.1). Taxonomy (GTDB): domain Bacteria; phylum Bacillota; class Bacilli; order Bacillales; family Halobacillaceae; genus Halobacillus; species Halobacillus faecis. The sequence continues at coordinate 212,746 of NZ_BJYD01000006.1, forward strand.
CTGGCTATGGAAACGTGCCCCAACAACAAGCAACTCAAAATGTTTCCTATCTCTTAAAACTAGCAGGAAGAGAAGACATTCCCATTATCGGGGGAGCCAGAAGTCCGCTCAGTGGGGAAGTTGCTGTTTATTATCCTGAAATCCACGGGGAAGAAGGTTTAGGACCCATACGTCCTCCAGAGACCCTTCAAAGTGAGGTAGTAAATTTCGATGAAATCTTTAAAATCATCGACTCGTACGAAAACAACCTAGTCATCCTGGATGTAGGAAGGTCTACGTCACTTGCGATTGCATTTTTGTTAGGAGGCAAAGAGAATTTAAGCAAAGTAAAGGCTATTTATTGTATGGGAGGAGCCTTTTTAGTACCAGGAAACGTGACGCCTGTGGCAGAAGCTAACTTTCATGGGGATGGAATCGCTGCCAACCTCGTATTAAACAAATTAAATCATATCTATATCACTCCATTGAACGTTACGAACCACGCCATCATCACACCCGAAACCATTCAAAGAATAACCTCTCAATCTTTCAATGCGTTCACCCATCTGATCAAGCCGATTTTTGACTACTACACCGCAGCCTATAAAAAATTAGACCCAAAGCTTTCTGGGAGCCCTCTGCACGATGTATTTACTGTATTTGCCTTAGTGAACCCAGAACAAGTCCGGTATATCAAACGCCAGGCTTCTGTATCCATTAACTTTGACAATACAAAAGGTGAGAGTATAGCCGACTTCAGGCCAAATTCCAGCGAAGAGCCGACAGAAAATACGGATCATATTGCCATATCGTTTAACTACGAAGCCTTTGTAAAAGATTTTGTTACTGTGATGACTACACGATATCTATAAAACGTTCGTAACATTTGAGGATGGCCCTACGCTCAGAAGTTCTTACTCACTTACGATCAAACTATGACTGCTTATACATAGGGACAAAATCCCCTTGCATATCTTCATATAAAGAAAGCGCAAAAAGGAGGGGCGAAATGATCATTCATGTTGTTGAAGTTGGCGACTCTCTATGGAAAATCGCCCAGCGGTACGGGGCGGATATCAACCAGATTATCCTTCTGAACCAGCTGAACAATCCCGACGTGGTCGTGATCGGGCAGGCACTCGTCATCCCTGAGCCGAATAAAGAATACGTCATCCAACCTGGTGACAGTCTATGGAACATTGCAAACCGTTATGGTGTCCGTGTTCAGGACCTGGCCGAGAAAAATAATATTGCGAACCCAGCGCTCATTTTTGTTGGTCAACTGCTCCTTCTTCCTTTTACGAATTATACGGTTCAGGCAGGTGACAGCCTTTGGAAGATCGCCAACCAGTTCGGCGTATCGGTTTCGGAGATTGCTGAAGCGAATGGCATTGAGAACCCAGCGGTTATTTCTGTCGGTATGACGCTGGCCATCCCGTCCCCTCTTCGTCCTGTAAAAGAAATCAACGCCTACATTACGAGGACCAAGGCCGAAGGAGCAAGGGAAGTGAACACGCTTGGCAGCCATTTCACCTATCTCTCTCCTTTTACACGCACCATTCAGACAGATGGAAGCCTGACAGATTTGGATGACGCAGCGGTTTTACAGGCGGCTGCAGCTCAAAACATTTCTCCATTGCTGGTGGTCACTAACTTCGTAGGAGGCAGCTTTGACTCGGATCTCGCAGCCACCTTTTTAAGAGATCCCGGAATTCAGGATACCTTCATTAACAACCTTTTGACACAGATGAGGTCGAAGGGCTATTCAGGAGTAAACTTCGACTTCGAATATGTGTACCCGGAAGATAAAGAAAACTACAATGCCTTTCTTAGAAAAGTCGTCAGTCGTCTGCGCCCAGAAGGTTTCAGCGTCTCTACCGCCCTCGCGCCGAAAGTACGCGAAGATCAGCAGGGTCTTCTTTATGAAGCTCATGATTATGAAGCCCATGGGGACATTGTTGATTTCGTTGTGCTCATGACCTATGAATGGGGATGGTCAGGAGGAAGGCCATGGGCCATTGCACCAATCAACAAGGTACGTGAAGTGCTTGATTATGCCGTCACCGTCATCCCTCGTGACAAGATTCTGATGGGAATGCCTCTGTATGGACGTGAATGGGAAATTCCATGGGTGCAGGGCACTTATGCTCGAACGGTCAACCCTCAGGAAGCCATCCAACTTGCTGCCACATACGGGGTCCCGATCCAATACAATGAAGAATACCAATCTCCCTTTTTCCGATATACCGATGCAAATGGTCAGCAGCATGAAGTCTGGTTCGAAGATGCGAGAAGTGTGCAGGCAAAGTATGATACGGTCGAAGAGTACGGCCTAAGAGGCGCGAGCTACTGGGTTCTAGGAAGCCCTTTCCCACAAAATTGGCCGATCCTTCAGCGCCATTTCAAAGTGAAAAAAATATGAGGCCTCCCCTACTTGGGAGACCTCTCTTTATTCTAGTATTTTCAAAGTGAAGCCGCCTGCTTCTACTTTTTTCCTCTTCCCCTCTACTTCTACGATATAAATGAACGGCTTATCTGTGGGATGGATCTCCTCCACCTTTTGATTCCTTTCATTAAAAAATGATCGGATTTCACGTTCGTCCTCAGCGTCTATCTTTCTAGTCAATTCATCTTCCTCTTCATATGTAAAATCAATCTCAGAAGGTTCATGTTCCCTATTTTGATCATACATCCCTTGCAGCAGATGGATCACTTCTGCAAAACCAAGAAATAGAAGCCCTGTCACGAGACTGCTGACCAATACACCGACACCTGTAATGGCCGCTCCAATCCTTTGGTTAAGAATAATTGCAAAAAAAGAAATTACACCGAGGACGACGATGGCTATAGCACAATAGGTCAAAAGCTTTGCAATCGTATTGGATCTCCTCACTTTACAATCCTCCTTTATGCCGTCCGGCCAGCTCTTTTTCACGACCACGTACTGCCTCTCTTTTAAAGACAATCTTTGAGTACTGGCATCCATGAACGCTTCTTTGCTAAAATTTCTTCCATTTCGAATCTATGCTAAAACGACCTTCGGGATGCGGTAGGGCTGAAGCCAAATAATGGCCGGTCGTCATTCATCGATTCCTCCTATTAATGGACAAACGTACTGGATATAAAAGCCTAGGGGAATCGTCAACCACAACGTAACGTTGGTCAGTACTATGTCCACATACGTGACGCTGTCCCACTCTCTTTTGGAAAAATAGCGCCAAACAAGGTAAGCCCCGATTCCCCATATAGGAAGAAGCAAGAAAAAGTCCGGCTCCACTATAGATGTATGCGTCCGCCTTTTTACCAGTGGTCCATTTACAAAATAATAAAAGACCCACAAAGCAAACAAACCGCTTAAAACAATGTTTCCGATTACCAGGAAAGGCTTCATGACTAACACTCCCACTTGTAAAACTTTTACAATATAGAAGTCTATTCCCTTCTCTGTTCTTCCTTTAACGTTATGACTCCCAATCCTTTTCCAAGAGCTCCCAACTATGAAATCATGGTACAAGGTTATGTAAAAGTGTTTCACTATCCTGAACGAGTTCAACGTATTGAGCACCGATCCGGAACGCTGCAAAGGCATACAAAGATATGACTACACCAATCATCACCGGTCTCCATTTTTCAGGGATTTTTATTATCCCTTCCAAGGACACCTTCCATAACCTAGATAACCACTCCAACACGATCGAGTACACGAGCACTAAAAAGAGCAGAACACCTGCAGCAAACGTCTGCTTCAACTTATTTTCTAAAATAAGGATTCCCACCTCTTCCTTTGAAGTGATTTCTTGGATCGAGAACCCTTCGACGACATTCCCTCTCCAGTCGTACCTCTCTACCGTACGCTCGTCCTCCTGCAAGGAAACCCCAAAAGGAACAGCATAGTCTCCAATAGAAAGGAACATATGGAGCCCCAAAATCACAGGCATTACTAAAAGAGGAGAAAATTTTAACCACGTCTTTTTCACAATGAGCCTCCTTTACCCTTTCTTCTCAGCAAGCCGTTCCTTGATTTCTTGTAAATGTTGGAGTTGCTCATCTTGTCGATCTGTGATCCTTTTCGTTATTTTTTCCAGCGTTTTCGTAATGGACCATAAGGAAAGAATGATCACTATACCTATAAAAACAGCCACGAATCCCCCTCCCTCTCACTCTATTAGGACGCGGATGTCTAAATGATTCATAGAAAAGGAAAGCTTTGTCCCCAAAAAGAAGTATAGTAAAATGAGAGCCATATAAATTAGGAGGATCCTATGAATAAAAAAGAAGGACTGATCCTTTCCTTCATCCTACTTTCCTTTGCCAGTCTATTCATATGGTACAGCTCAGGAGCGAAATCACTGACAGGACAGTCCCAAAGTTGGTCTAGTCATTATGTAGGTTATGAAGAGAGCGGGACCATGTTCAGAGAGCTTACGATTATATATACAGGAGAGCAGAATATGGATGGTCTTCCTGTTACCTACACAGTAAACTCGGAACCTGCCTGGACAGGGAAAGAAATCAACTGGAAAGGGACTAAGCGGCTGTCCGGTCATCAACTTTACTTGGAATCAAAGTGTAACGACTGTCGCATTGCGCTTAAAAGTGAAATGACGATCACCCTAAACTGGGAAGGTAAAGAAGAGAAACTCGTCTTATCCAAATGAAACGTCTAGAGCGTCTAGTCTCTAGATGTTTCTTGGTTTCCTCCGGTTCACTTTTAAGAACTACTTATGGTGTCGTCCTCATCTTTTCCTGCTGTGTCCTAACATTCTCTTTATGAAAAGGAGAGTTCAAATCCTCGTCTACCACACTGTAAACATTTTGATCCGGATCGAAAAAGTCAAAATGCTTCATGCCGCTGAAGTCTTGGATCTCTGTTGTCTCAACCCCTGCATCTTTCAACTGCTGGAAAGCGACATGGATGTCGTCTACAACAAAATTGAAAAAGCTGTTTCTTTCACTCTTGTTTATTTCAAATTCCGTGGACTGCGAACGGGAAACTTCAATCAAACCAAACTGCGCAGAGCCTTGAGGAAAGAAAAAACCAGCTCCTCCTTCCCATGAATCGATTTCCTTTACACCCAGGTGTTCTTCATACCATTTTTTCGACTTTTCAAGGTTCGTTACTGGAACGAATACACTTCCGACTTGAAACATGCTACATTCCTCCTTTTTTAATGAAACCTTTATGCAACCAATGAAGCAATTGTCCTTATGTATTCCCCTGATCATCCTCGTGACCTTCTGCCTTGGCTTAACTTTTTAGTCCAATCGTTTCCCCCTCCATTATCCCACTTTCTTTATTTTCTGTAAATTTAACCCACAACCTATGATTCGAAAGGATTGTAATCATAATAGAGAACATTTAAAATCCATGTATAACTTGATTTCTTCACCTGAAGGAGCATCTTTATGTTTTATGACCTAAAAACCAAATTCAACAAATACTTTGACCATTTGACTCCTTTTCAGGTGATTGTATTGTTCTACGCAACGGCAGTTATCGTTTCCACCATACTCGTAAGCCTGCCATTTTTACATAAGGAAGGTGTCGAATTAAGCTTTATTGACGCTCTCTTTACTGCCGTAAGCGCTGTGAGTGTAACCGGGCTAAATGTCGTATCGACGCTGGATACGTTTAATACCGCTGGATATTTTGTTCTCATGTTTATTCTCCAATTCGGCGGGATCGGCGTCATGACGCTGGGAACGTTCATTTGGCTGATGCTCGGTAAAAAGATCGGCTTGAAAAGGAGACAACTCATTAAGACCGACCAAAACCGCTCTACGTTTGCAGGAATGGTCAAATTGATCAAGCAGATCCTATTGATTATTCTTTTCATTGAACTGGTGGGTGCCATTATTTTAAGCGTCTACTTTATCCAATACTTCCCGACAGTATGGGAAGCCATCGTTCAAGGGATGTTTGCATCGGTCAGTGCCACGACTAATGCAGGTTTTGATATTACCGGCGTATCCCTTGTCCTTTTCGAAAATGATTATTTTGTGCAGATGATCAATATGCTCCTGTTAACACTAGGAGCCATTGGTTTTCCGGTGCTCATTGAGATCAAAGATTATCTGACACATAAACAAAAGAATGTCATACACTTTTCCCTTTTTGCAAAATTGACGTCTGTTACTTTCGGGGTTCTCGTTGTTGTGGGGACAGTGCTGATCTATCTTCTGGATAGGAACAACTTTTTCGCAGACAAATCCTGGCATGAGGCTTTCTTTTTCTCCCTTTTTCAATCCGTGACCACACGGAACGGAGGACTTGCGACTATGGATGTAGCAGAATTCAGTGTACCGACCTTACTGGTCATCTGTATTCTTATGTTTATCGGGGCCTCTCCGAGTAGTGTTGGAGGAGGAATACGGACAACGACTTTCGCAATTAGTGTTTTAACGGTCATCGCCTATGCCCGAGGGAAAACTCATGTACGAGTGTTTAGAAGAGAGATCGATCCGGATGATATCTTCCGTTCGTTCATTGTAATTAACACGGCCATCGCCATTACAGGGATTGCGGTAATTTTATTGAATTACTTCGAGCCGCAGTTTTCTTTAATGCAGATTTTATTTGAGGCATGCTCAGCCTTTGGAACGACCGGTCTTTCAATGGGAATTACCCCTGACTTGCATACAGCTGGAAAAATCATTATCATTACTCTCATGTTTATCGGAAGGATCGGTATTTTCTCCTTCTTATTCATCATTCGAGGAAAAGGCGTCAAAGATAAATATCATTATCCGAAAGAACCGATGATTATCGGCTGATAGGAGGAAACCAACGATGAAAAAAACATTTGCTGTCGTGGGACTTGGCCGTTTCGGCGGAAGCATCTGCAGAGAACTCAGCCGAGAGGGCATGGAAGTCCTCGCTCTCGACCTCGATGAAAACAAAGTCAATGAGTACCGAGAGATCGTTTCTCATGCCGTTATGGCTGATTCCACCGATGAACTCGTCCTCAAAGAATTGGGTTTCAGGAATATTGATCACGTCATCGTAGCCATCGGAGATAATATCCAGGCCAGTATGTTGACGACGTTGATTTTAAAGGAGATGGGCATACGAATGATTACCGTCAAAGCCCAGAACGATTACCATGAGAAAATACTGAACAAAATCGGTGCCGACCAAGTCGTCCACCCGGAAAGAGATATGGGAAAACGTATCGCGCATCACATCATTTCTGATAATATCCTCGATTATATCGAGCTATCTGATGATCACAGCGTCGTCGAGGTGAAAGCAGGAAGGAAGATGAGCGGAAAAACATTGATCGATTTAGATATCCGCGCCCAGTACGGGTGTAATATTGTAGCGATCAAAAGAGGCAAAGATGTCATCGTTTCTCCAATGGCGACCGAACAAGTCAATGCAAGTGACATATTGATTGTCATCGGAGCCGATAAAGACGTCAACCGCTTTGAGAAAAACCTCGTTGTCGAGGATTAATAAAAGCAGCAGCTGTCCAACAGCTGCTGCTTTTTTCAAGATTTTAATATCGCTTGATTGACTCGGGTGACCACGCCGTAAACCACCCTGAACATCAACGGAAACATAACAAGCCCCATCATGAAACGGAGCCAAAACTCTCCATCACCGGTTAGTATAGCAGCAGTGAACAAAAAGGTTGAAGCCATTATGTACAGACTGACAGCCATCCAATAGTACACAGTCATCAGCTTTGATTCTTAGTAAGGAGCGCCAAAAAAAAAAACGGAACGATGATTTTCATTAAACATGACCTCTATGATTACAAATCAAACGTTTTGCGAATCCTTTCTGCAACAACATGAGGTTCAAGTTCTGAATTATCGATCTTGATGTAATTCTTCTCGTTAATTTCACCATCTTTTGTATTCATCCGCAAACGGTCTATGGAAGCCATCATCCTCTCTTCCGATGCTTCCACATCTCTTTTCGAAGGTTTGTGCTCAAGCCTGTTCGTCGTACGGTTTCTCCTGATCCGTTCTTCCACATCCGCCTGCAGTTCCACGAAATACACTTCTCCTCCTTCACGTTGGAAGATGTCAACGATTGTTTCAACATAATCCCAATCTTCCTGCTTATTGAACGCCCAAATAAACGTAAAGATCATGCCATACTCATCACTTTTCGCATAAGTACGGAAGATTTCTGTTCTGAATAATTGAGATAAGTTCCACATCTCGTCACTGAATCCAAAAAAGGGCTGAAGTAGCTCAATGGTCATATGATTGTGAAAAAGCTTCAGCCCTGTTAATTTTTCTAATTCCTGTCCAACCGTCATTTTTCCGACAGCTTGAGGTCCAAATAATAAAACAAGTTTTATTTCTCTCACCTCTTTCCTTTGTAAAAATCCCTTTCATTCTAGAGGCCATTATTGATCGCTCCACCTGAAGTATCGTGAAGCAAGCACAATAGAAACGACCGCAATTCCTAGTAAAATCCCGATTTCGAGTCCGAATTCAGAGATAGGAGCCTCATTCCACGTGCCACGCAGCAATTGAATCACATAATATAATGGCAACACTTTGGCTACATACTGTAGAATCGTCGGCATCATCTCCATCGGAAATGTGGCACCAGAGAGAAAAAGCATTAAGTTTAGAAAAAGGGAGCTGATGGCCGCTGCTGACTGTGTATTTTTAGCTAGTGAAGTAACGAACAGGGCAAACGGGAAAAAGGCAAGAATACTGATGAATAGAGCCAAAAGCGTACTTCCAATATACATAGGAGTCTGAAGGTCGTACATGATCATACCGAAAACCATAAGTAATATAGCAGAAATAATGAAAATCACTGTCCCCTGCACCGTGTGGGCAGCGAGAATCTTCCATGGTTGAAGCGGTGTCGACTGATACCTGCGCAGGACCCCTGTTTCTCGATAGCCGGCAAGAACGGTTCCTAAAGTAAAAAACGAAGTGGTGACAATATTGACACCGATCCATGACGGGATGAAGACTTCAGCAAAAGTAAAAGGACCAGCCATGTCTCCACTGAACATCGAACCGAATAACCAGATCATCACCACAGGGAAAAGGAACGTCCAGAAAACACTGAGACGGTCACGGAAAAACATTTTAGTTTCCAAGTTTGCCAGCTTCATTACCGTATTCATCCGGTTTTCTCCTTTTCCAAGTATTGAACAAACAAGTCATCTAGCGAACCTCGCTCAAACTTGAAGTTCTTCAGTTCGATGTTCTCGTCATGGCAGTAGGTGAAAATTTGATAGGCGGTATGTTGGAGATTCTCACTGAACACTTTGAAGTTGCCCTCTTCTTTTTCCACCCTCACCACATCACTTAACGTCAACAGGTACTCATAAGGCATCCGTCCGCTTTCAAAAGCAATATAATGGGTCGCGACATCTTCCAGAAGAGCATCAGGGCTATTCAATGCTTTGAGCTCCCCGCTGTAAATCATCGCGACACGATCACAAAGTTTTTCCGCTTCCTCCATATAATGCGTCGTCACGACAATCGTGCTGCCACGATCTCTTAAGGTGCGAATCATCCCCCACATTTCACGTCTTGCATGGGGATCCAGGCCCATACTCGGTTCATCCAGAAACAACAACTCAGGCTGGTGCAACGTTGCCAAAGCAAGCGTGACCCGCTGTTTCCAACCACCAGAAAGGTCTTCAAAATGGACATTCAGTTTTTCTTCGAGGTCGAGCATACGAATCAATTGATCCTTTTGGGTCTTCCCTTTGTAAAAGCTTGAGAACAGGTCCAGCGCTTCTTTCACTTTCATCTTCTTCTGAATGGAGGTCGCCTGGAACTGCACGCCTATGCGGCGATTCAGTTCACGCAGCTGTTTCTCAGGATTCAGCCCCAGCACCTCTACTTCACCTGACGTTGGTTTCTGAATCCCTTCCAAAATTTCAAGTGTCGTCGTCTTTCCGGCTCCATTCGGTCCGATGATCCCGAAAATTTCTCCTTTGTTCACTGTAAATGAAAGGTTCTTAACTGCTTGAGTGACGCCGAATGACTTGGATAAGTTTTCAACCTGGATGACGTGTTTGATGATGACTGCCCCCTTCTTTCAAGTTTTATATATGTATCTACGCGTAGATATCAAAGAAGTTTCACAAGAAGTTTTATTGCCTCATGCCATCTACTTGATGATTTTTTAGACTTTTGCACGGGTTACGAAAATGAACCAACTCCGCCCACGTTAAAATGTAAAATCAGCACCTCACTATGTGTATTCCAATAGGGAGTTAATTTTTCTCTTTCTTCAAATTTTTCTTTAACCCAATCCCTATTGATGTACCGATCAGACCGCCGATACTGAGACCGATGATAAGACTCCAATCGATTCCCTCACCGTTCCATAAGCTAATTAGGGATATCCCTACAAGTACGCCGATCATCCAGCCAAACCAGGATTTAAAGAATCTTTCAATAAGAGTCACCCTTTCATTGGGCATGTGTCCCGTTTTCAAAGCACACTAGCGTTTTTTCTATATGGTTGCTAAAGCAGAGACGTCCAACTCTTCACTTTCAATGACAATGGCTGTCAAACCAGTCTCCGTTTTCGTTTCATGCCATTCGTCTTTTTCCCAATAGACGGCATCCCCACTTTTTACAGGAGTAAACCCTTCCTTTTCCCCTCTTACCAATCCTTCTCCTTCGACCACAAGCAAGAGCTGTGGAACAACAGCCTGATGGTACCCAATCACTCCATGCTTATCTAAATGCATACAGCCGATATGAGCATCTTTATGAGTCTTGGTTATGCGTGACATGATAAAATCCGATTGGAACTTTTCAATCTTTTTACCCGTTTCTTTTTTAAAGGAGTAAATATCCATGTTAACCTCCTGATCAAGTTCTATAAATAGATGAGATTCCTATAAATTCATGCAGTCGATTGTGAAACGTGTGGCATATATCTCGTGAAATAAGCGCCTAACATGAGGAGGACAATCGTGATCCCCCAACTAACGATGCCAAGACCATCCAACCAGTAAGCCATAAGGTTCAGTATAGCAATTGCGTAAAAACAGATGGATGTCAGCGCTGTTTTCCATCCCTTTATTCCTTCTTTCTTTCGCATATGTATGAATGCAGAAACTGATACCAATAGGGCTAAAAGCAATAAGCTAGAGAGCAGGATCTCCATCAAAATCAATCCTTTACTTAATAATTTTCTATATAAGCCGTAAACTGAATGGTAAATCCGACAAGAAGCAGAAGCCCAATAAGAAGACAACCAATATGGATGATCCTCTGTAATAACGTTTCTTCCTTCACTTTTTTAATCGTCACAAGCGGAAGCACTGTCAAGAGAACGCCAAATAGTAAAGCTAAATCCATAATTTCTCCCCTTTAGTGAAAACAATTGTCTTGGTTCTGAGTGTCTAACCCTGTCACGTTACCACTTTTAATACAACTTGTTTGGACTATTTCTGATTACAACTTCCAGTAGGGCGATCACCGCCATAGAAACGAATAACAAAAGGATCATGTTTTCGGCTGAACCTTGAACAGCATGGATAGTTGCAAGAATGAAGCCTCCATATAGAAAATATTTCAGCACGAGTCTCCTCTCCTTCTACTTCCTTACCTGTCGATCCGTCGGCATGACGATCGCAGCCACAAGGTAAATAAGCCAAGTCAATCCTCCTGTGAAAAATCCAGATACCACAACGATGATCCTCAGGACACTCACATCAATGTTAAACGTTTCACTGAGACCGCCGAGAACCCCTGACAACTGGCTTTCATTCGTGGAGCGATATAATTTTTTCATATCCTTCCCCTCCTTGGTCACTATTCGAAGATCCACTCAAAAAACGTGGTGACGTAGTACAAATTGAAAAAAAACACGACTTGCATACCTAAAAATAAAACCATGACTACCAGTGCCCGCTTCATCGTGGGCTGCTTCAATTGAAGATAGTACCCAATACCCCAGATCACATAGACCAGTAGAATACTAAGGTTTTCACCTACATAAGGATCTTCCTGTTCTACGAAATGGGTACCAAAATAAAGAAAAAATCCCCATGCTAAAAAAAGTACGAATAACATCAGATTAGTCATATGAACCTTTTGACGAATGTTAACCACTCCTTTGTTTAAGGTTGGCTGATCCCCATCGCAAGAAGAAGAAAGAACATCATGATCAGCACCCCGCCGTTTACTACAAATCCTGCCGTACCTGCGATGATTTTTTTAGATAGCACCGCACAGACGATGCCTATGATGGAAAGAGAACTTCCAACGATTACGACCAATGGCAGATTGACGTTTGGTCCCCGCACCAATAGGAATAAAATAAAGTTAACGAAAACCATCCCTAAGGACGTCCAAGCCCACTTATTCATATAATGTCTCCCCTTTACAAGTAATCAGCGTTTCAGCCTTCGTAATCCTAGTGAAGATCATCGTTGTAAGAAAAATCCATTTCTTATTTCATACGGTTGTTCCTCCCCGAGGGTTTCATTATTTATCAATAAAAAACATCCCCCTAAAAACGGGAGATGCTTTTACTTACTTTCTTCAGACCGATCAGCAAATAGATTTTCTTTCATCGCATAAATCGCCGCCTGTGTACGATCATGAACCTGCAGCTTGCTTAGAAGATTACTTACATGCGTTTTGACGGTTTTTTCTGTTATGTACAAGTCGCTCGCAATTTCTTTGTTGCTTTTCCCGAGCGTGATTTGAAAGAGCACATCTTTCTCCCTGTTCGTCAGCTTGAAATGAACGCCAGGCTCTTTCTTTTCCGCTCCACTGCTCATTTGCTCCAAAAGTAGATTCGTCGCTTTTGGGTGAAGCAGTTTCTCGCCTTTGGACGCGGCTCTGATTGTTTTCACAAGTTCATCGGGGTCGACATCTTTGAGCTGGTACCCGACAGCCCCGGCCTGCAAAGCGGGAATCACATGGTCTTGATCAGAATAGCTCGTCAGGACGACCACCTTTGCTCCCGGATGGGCTTCACGTAATTTTTTTGTCGCTTCTACTCCATCCATGACCGGCATCATCAAGTCCATCAGCACCACATCCGGCTTCCATTCTGCATACGCGTTCAATGCTTTTTCTCCATTTTCCACTTCACCGATAACCTCGATATCTCTCTGCGTATTGAGAAAAAATTTCAACCCTCTCAATACGACGAGGTGATCATCCACGAGCATCACTCTAATTTTCATGCTCACTACTCCTCTCCCTCCGATACGGTAAAAAGACATCAATCGTTGTGCCTGCACCCGGTTCGCTTCTCACAGAAAGTTTCCCACCTAAGAGTTCTGCCCGTTCTTTCATACTGGTCAGTCCGAGCGTCCGCCGATCGTCATCCGCTTCGATTTGAAATCCACTCCCATAATCCGTCACCGTCATGCCCGCTCCTCCTTCTGTATCAAAAAGGTGGACCATCACCTCTTTCGTATTCGCGTGTTTCGCGACATTGTTCATCGCTTCCTGACTAATACGCCATAGCGTTTCTTCTGCCTGACGCGACCAGTCAGGGAGACGTTCCATATCAAACTGAACACAGAGCCCAAGGTGCTCGCCATATTTCTTCATAGCTGATAGCAATCCCTCTTCCAGCCCCACCGGGCGCAACTGCCATATTAAGGAGCGCATTTCTTTCAAAGACTGCTGTGACATGGACCACATGTCATCCATCAATTCTCCAAGAGACGAGTCGTACTTGGACACCATTTCCTTCGCGCCTTTAGCCGTCAAAGATAAGGAGAAAAGTTTCTGATTCACTGAATCGTGCAAATCACGGGCCAGTCGTTTCCGCTCTTCATGAAGCAGCAACTCCTGTCGTTTCTCTTTTAGATTGATATTTTCATAAACGAGCGACAAATGCCGTCCCAGTGCGATCAGAAATTCATCATCACTAGGTTGAAATGAAGTGCTCTCTTGTGGTTGGATCCAAACGGCACCTCGAACCCCTTTTTCTCTGGTGATTGGTATAACTGCAAAATCCTCTTGGAGTCTCACCTCACCCGACATCACGAAAGCAGGCTTCGTACCTAGCTGATTTTCTATGTAACAACCAACCGAAGACCAGCCGAAAGTCTTTTGTCCTTCCCTCTGTAAAATCTCCCGCAATTCATAAAAGTCATCCGCAGACCATAAAAAACCGGCCAGCTGGTTCAATTTTTCAAAGCTTTCTGCACGCCTCCGCTCGTCTTGATACAAACGTGTCCTGCGTATGGCTGTACCAATTTGGAACCCTAGCGATTGAAGCAGCGTCAATTCTTCCTGAGAGAATTTTTCCTTTCGAGGGGAAGCAACATTCAACAAACCGAAAGATTCTTCCCCATCTCCAAGCGGAATTGTGGCATGGTGGGTAATCCCATTCGTGTCCCCCCAGGCATGCTGGATGGCTTCATTCAGTCGTTTACATTCAATGATGTTGACCGGCTGATTCAGCTTCCCATTGCGATAACGGCTCAAGCAGTAACAATCTCCACTGCACATCGGCTTATAGTCCCCCCATGATAAAGCAGGAGGAAGTCCATGATGCGCAGCGAGTACATATTCTTCTGAGTGATCAAGGAGAAACACCCAACCTGCATCCAGTTTCGTCAATTCCAGCAACTTTTCCAGTACGGTCTGAAGCATCGTCGTCATGTCGTTACAACGGTTAAGCGTTTCAGCAATGACTTTCATAATGTTCAATTCTTCTACCCGTTCATATCCACTCATTGTTCCACCCCCTATTGTCGAATTATAAAGTAACACCCATTCAACTACTCTTCACGTTCAGAAAACGAACAGCCATAAATTCCGCCAACAATAGATCGAGCTTCTCTTCCATCTCCACTCTCAAACGATCCCCTTCAAAATGTTCCGGATCAAAAATCAGCTGTCCTGGAGCCACAGCTGCGTAAAGTCCACGTCCAACGGTGCGCATCTGGTTCAGCGCATTGATGCCGCCTTTCCCACCTCCGGAAACAGCAAGCAGCAATGTGGGTTTCCCTTTAAATTGTGAGCCACTTAAAAACTCGAGCGCATTTTTTAACGCGCCACTCATACCATTATGATATTCCGGCGATACCCATATAAAACCATCCGCTTCCGCGACAATTCTCCGCAGCCACTGGACAGAAGGGTGTTTTTCCTGTGACTCTTCTCCATTAAATAAAGGGAGATCCAGCCTACTTAAGTCGACCAGCGTTCCATTCAATTTATGCTCTAGTGCCTGAGCGACAACCTTTGTCCGTCCATTCTTCCTCGGCGTTCCACTAAAAATCACGATACTCATTATTCATAACCTCCTTACTTATTAGGTTATGGGAAAAAGCAACAACTTGAATCCGAGAATGGAAGGAAGATCATCTACACCATTGGACCGAAAACATGCGTTCGTTTATAGAGATAGGAAATCATCCGGTTGAATGGATGGAGCCGGCGGAAGGGGTTGAACATCCCCGCCTTCTCCTGGAGGGAGGGGACGGATGTGGATGCTAGCATAAAAGAGTTCGAAGAAAGCTTTTCTGGACATGAACGTGGTTTCTTCATTTACAACCAAGTAGACGTTTTCCCTGTCCTCCCCATAATAGATGTGGATCAGTTCTTCATCTCCGAAGTCCAACGTTCCTAGTTTCTCTCTTTTCGTCCATTCACCTTTAACAGGGGCCGCTCCATAGATTCCCTCCATAATCGTCACCATCTCTTTGATGGATTCGACCTCTACTTTTCTTTTCATCTCAGAATCATGAAGAATGATGGTTGATGGAACTTGGATGAGATCTACGTCCCTAGACTGCTCTAAAGCCTCCTCTTTGACGAGAAAAGCATCGACAGGCATGGCACCAAGCAGTAAAAAAATAATGACGAGGGTCAACTTCTTCATCCACTCACCCTTTCTGGGATTTTATACAAAAAACACTTGAACCTTCATGGATCCAAGCGTCTCTCGCTGCTATTTTTTGAATAAGGACATGATTTTACCGAGGGTTCCACGGGAATGTTTGACCGAATGTTCCAATCGTTCATTGAACTCGCTTTGAGAGCGCCACTCTTTCTTCTGTTCTTCGCGCATCTCCCGGATTTCATTTTGGAGAAACTCCGACTTTTCCTGTTCTTCACGCAACAGTTCTTCATATTGTTCTTTCTGCTGCTGCATCATCTTATCCATTTTCGTATGCGTCTTTTGTGAAAAATTCCCGACTCCGGAGCTGATCACATGGTGATCCTGTTTTAAACGGGATACAGTCGTTTTCAGTTCAGCCATATCATTTTTCAACTGGACGTTCATTTCTCTTGAGGCCGCAAGCTCACTGGCAAGGAAACGGAACATCTCTTTCATCTGATCGGAATCCTGCATCTCCGTTCCGTCATATGTATCGGAAAGGGCGAGTTCGCGAGACTCATAGCCTGCGAGAAGCTCCTTCTGTTCTTCTACAATTTCTTTAATTTTATCTTCTTTCGGCATTTCTGTATCACGGATTTTTATGAGAGCCTCGACATCTGACCTCACAAAGATCCGTCGGTCGCCGTCTTTGAAAAACTCATACCCGTTCTGTTCCAAAAGCTGCCCATACCGTCTGACCGTGGTTGTGGCGATCCCGACTTCTTCAGCTACTTCCTTTGTAGAGAAAGCGCGTTCGTTCGGTTGTATATCGTGTCGCATATCGGGCCTCCTTTTCTATCTATGAAATGGTTAACAAACTTCACTACTTCTATTATAAGAGTTTTTCGACTTTCTGCCCATCCACATTCCGTTTTATTTTTCCCCTATTAATCTTCTTTGTTTGACTTGATTCCTAAGAATTTCTCCATACGAATGTCCGCCCACTTGCTTCCGTTCCAATACGTGAAATCCGGAATTCTAGCAATTTCTTTATACCCAAGGTTCCTGTAAAGCTTCTGGGCCTTTTCATTAAATTCAAACACGCCGAGCTCCACCCGGTCTAATCCCTTCTCTTTGATTCGATCCTCCAGGTACATCATGGCTTCGAATCCTATTCCTTTCCCTCTACCAGCTGCCTCCCCAATGGTAATTCCAATCCAGGCTGTATCCTGTTCTTTTTTATGTAGATGACCAGGGTTGATCATGTAATTCATTTCTCCAACAAGTTCATCATTCATATAGATAAGGAAAATCTCATGATTCTTCAACCGCTGTTTCAAATTTTCGGTTGTCACTTCATACCTTTTCTCCAAGGCGTCTTGATCCGGATTCGGCCGAACCATCGGAATGAGCGATGTATCATTTTCCCACCGATCATATGCCGATGCGATCTGTGACGTTGGCTCAGTCAGCTTTTTAAATGTAACTTCCATGACTACTTCCCCCTTTCACTACATAACTCCCATGATTTTATCCGCCAAATTTCCCATGCTATAGTTTTTCGGAGTGTTTTCTATATATATGGGAGTCTCTATCAAATCCTTGTACTTCTATTAAAACATATCCCAACCCTTTCAAGCATAGATTCATTGGTTTACAATAAGATGAGCTTGAACATCAGGAGGTCGAATGTGAGGAAAACAACACTCATGATCCTTATGCTTCTTACCGTTCTCACCGGTTGCATGAATGAATCAATGAATAAGGATGCTCAGGAAAAAAAGAAAGAGGAGAACAGCCAGTCCTATACCGCTGACAACGTCTATCAGTGGCTCCATGAGTCGAACTTGCTGGAAGGAGAAAAGGAGCCTTTGCCGGATAGCGTCAAGGAACACGGCCAATTCGTGAACGGCTACTCTATAGGAGATATCGACATCATCGAATATGAAACCGCTGAAGGAACAGAGCATCTTAAAGATCACCCGATCGCGCTCGTCCATGAGAATATCGTTCTCATGTTCCTTGGCCAGATGTCACAAAAAGATAGCTTTCAAGCTGTCCTCGAAGCAAGAAAGCCCCTTGATGGGCTTTATAGAGGCTACTTTAACTCTGCAGAACAACAGTCTTTTGTCCGTCAATTCCGAGATGAGTCAACCAATGGATTCAAAGAAACGGTCCACCATTTTTACAAGCTGGAAGATTCATTGAAGTCTGATACGTTCACAAGGTTCATGTATCAAAAAGAGGTGACATGGAAAGGGACACTTGTCCAAACTTCCCCTGATCTTCTCGTTGTCTATGCAGGCGACGCTTACAATGGAGAGAATTGGCTGAATATCAAAACGAACAGCACAGAGATGCTGCCCTACACCTTTGTCGTTGAAACCAAGAACCTTGAGAGACAATCATTGGAGTTTAATGTGGTGAGAGGAGACACCATTACTGTCAAAGGGCAGATCAATAAGCAGGGATCTTTAAAGAAGGAGACTCATTGGGGAATGGAGAACGGATTGGTCATTCAATAAGGGGTTCAGACAATTGTAGAACCCCTTTACAAAAAACACATCCCTTTAATCATAGGCATGAGATGGTCAAGATTCATGCCATTATTACAACCCTCCCAAATATCCTCTTTATGGAACGGGTACAGGGACGAACTCGAACAGATACGCAAAAAACAATACAAATGCCATAAAGGAAACGATCAGCTTACGCTTTCTGAATTCGATGATAGCAAATAATGCAATGCCTACTATGGTTAAACCATAGAAAACAAAATCGAACCAACGCTCTTCTATATAGAAAATTTTCACTGTATATAATAGCCAGTAAAAAACCACTGCATAAAGGTACCACATTGTATGTTTAGACTCTTTTTTCTCATCTGTCATGGCTACTCCCCCACAAAGGAAAAATGGTTGCATCTTTTTTATGTCGTTTTCATTTTCCCTTTCTCAAACGAATCATGATCCATCCGTGTATTGGTGAAAATGCGGCTTGCTGAAATAAACAGCCGTAAGCAAAAAGAAGAGCGAAGCAAGCACACCTGTTGCAGCCTGGTTCATGAATAGAGAAATGGGAATAACAATCGATGCCAATAGAAAAAAGATTTTCTTCATATTTTGCCCCTTTCCTCTTTCCCTTTTGAAAATGATTTACTCTCCTATAACTCACCGACTTCGCAAGAGGGTTCCTTCGCTTCTCCTCTAAAAAGCCAAGTAGTCTTGAAGGTGATTAGATGTGAAATTATGTAAAGGGAACCCTAAAGGGAAGGACGCTCTACATCCATCGTATTTGCAAGAAGGATGTAAAAGAAGAAAGAGATCGGGAATGTAACAATAAATAAAAGACGAATGGCCATAGGATAAAGACCCATCGAATCAGCAATGCCTGCACAAACCCCATGCAACGAATGGTTCGTGACGGATCTTTTCATTGTTCAATCCCCCTTTACACCCATACACACCATATCGATCTTCTCGATCATACCGACCCTTCCCCCTGTTCATATATTTTTCTCGCATCCGCCTTTTTCTGCGCCTGCCACGTCCGAATCATATTGGGAACCCCGACACTCATACTGACCAATAAACTCCACATCACGTACCGCCATTCTCCTGTAAATAAGGCAACCACAATAAAAAAGGCGAGCTGTCCCACAAGGGCAAACCATGAGGCAATCCAGGCAAACGTCAGGTTTTCTTTCATCCCATCCCCACTCTCTTATGGTAAATGATTCCTTTTACTCATCGTATCACAAAAATAGTGAATCAGAACAAAAAAAGCCACTGAATCTTTTCAGTGACTTTTATGATTTTCACCACCAATATGGATAATAATACGGCCACCACCTGCGGATTCCCCAAAACGGAAAGCCGAACAGCCCGAACGGTCCAAAGAATGGGAAAAACAGACGACTCTCTTCCTGGTTGAGGCTCCTATTCTGTCCCTGCTGGCTGGTCGGCATGAGTAGATTCATTTGGTTTTGATCATAGCTGTGCAGCAGTCCTGTATGTGTCTGCCCATCAGCCATTTCAATTTGTACCATTTGATAAAGGTTTTGCCTACAGAAGTCATGAACATTTTGAGGCTGGCTGCTACTTCCCTGCATCTGTGGGCTCCCTGTATTATTCACCACATCACCCTCCTTTAACTCCTCACATTTTATGCTGGGAGCCCAGGAAGGTGATAGAAAAACAAAGACCGAGCGCAAGATTTATCCAGGTTTTTAAAAGCTTGCCTCCTAGGTAACAGAGTGTTTCTGTCATGTGGAATGATGTCAAGATTCGTTTATCTTTTCAACCTTCCCTGCCTTCCCTCGAGGAGGCTGGCTGTCCAATACTTCACCCTCCAGCCAAATGTTGTAAGCTTTATCTTTTTCAATTGTGCCTTGTTCAACAGTCACTATAATTTCTTGTACATTCAACTTTCCTTCTTCATTCCTCACAAGGACTTGTTTGGAAGAAATGATATCGATTGCGGTACCTCTGATATCTGGAGATCGATCATAATTTTCTGCAGGACCACATGAGGTCAATAGAAAAACGAATAGGAACAGCATGAATAACCGCATAAATCCTCCTTATAGAAAAAGATTTCTCAAGTACAGCACACCATAGATGACTCCTCCCAGAAACCCAATAAATAAACCAACCATGATAAATCCATAGGTGAACCCTTTAATCATGGAAATGAAATCAAGCGCCATGTTTTCTAATGTATTTAAAATAAATCTCATGTGACGACTCCTTCTCTATTGCCAGTTCATAAATGCCTTCCAAAGCTTTTTCCACTTTTGTTCCATAGGCTTCTCTGATTCCGAACGTTGTTTCTGCCATTCATTGTAACTTGCAATCCCGATCAGAACGAGCCCGGCAATCAATAGGTAGACCCACCATGGAAGGTTGCCCCAGTACGGGCGCGTCTGGTAGATGATGTTAAAAATAAGCACACCCATCCCAATAAGGAAATAAGATTTGATTCGGAGCTGCATGCCGGCAACCATCGAGGTGAGCGACAATCCTCCGATGATCCAGGCATCCCAGATGGTGTGGCTCTGGATGGCATCAAGGACAAGATAGCCTGAGATGAAAAGCAAGGCAGCGAACTGAACATAGTTCATCGTCTCCGCAGCCGCAGACCATATGTTTTTCCTGACAAACAGAAGGACAAACAAAACCGGCAGCGTCTGTATTTCCGCAATGATTAAATCAGGAATGTAGTCATTATGTGCAGCAACGATCATCAAATAAGCGCCGTACAAACTGGCTGCCGTACCTGTATAAAAGACGTTCTGAATATATTTTTCGGAACACTTCTTTCCACCAAGATAAAACCACAAGCTGAGCAGCACAACAGGAAGAACGCGTATCCACACACTTTCATCCCACAAGGTGTACAAATTTAAATAGCCGATATATAAAAGTGCCGTCCATGTATAGGCATCAGCATTGATTCCAGGGCCGAAAAGTCTTTTTTGCAAAACCTTTCCTGCTCCAAGAAGTAGAACGATTCCTAAAGCCAGCACAACGATCATGTCCACATCCGTCCAAAACACCCGGAGTTTCTCCCATAACCCGAAGGTGAGGACCAATGGGACGAAGCGGACGATCGGCCATGGTCTCTGATGCAGGAAGAAAAGGTTGAAAACGGTGTAGGCAAGCACCAGCATCCATTCTCCCTCCGCTTCAAAAGGAACGTCACTGATGATGACGAACAGACCTAAAATGGAAAATGGAATGATGTACCACTCCATCCGTTTTTTCCACTGGGCAGAAACGAAGAACCAGACAAGCGCATACAAGAAGCTGCTGGCTAAAAACGCATACTCATAAGGAATTTCAACCCACCCTAGTTCTTTCGGAAGCGTGACAACGAAGAGGTATCCCGTTGTCAATGCAGCATACAGCATGGTTTTTGTTCCAGATTCTCTACCTGCTTTCAAAGTGCTGAAGACGTACACCGTTAATGGAATGATCAACAACACAGGATGTACATTCTCCGTTCCCAGCTGATCCAATAGAATAAGCAGGACAATGAACGGCTGAACGAGATGTCCCAGTAAATAGAAATGAGGACGCATCCCTTTCGATTTTCGCTCTCCCCATTCTCCGACGGCAATCAAGAGCACAGGAGCGAAGACCATATACATCAGTATGTTAGAAAATGAATCGATACGCAGTGGACTGATCAATGATGTATAAAAACCAAGGGATGCGACAGAAACGAAACTCCAGTAGCACGTTTTATTTGAGTAGCGGACAAGCAGGTACATCATCCCGATGCCTGTAATCAACAGGAGCGGCCTTACAAGGATTGGATCAACTCCATCATCTACGAGCAGGAGCAGCATGGCAGCTACGTAAGTCCCCTGGGCGATATAAAAAGTCGACATCTCAAAGTCGCCTTCTTTCGCCTTTTTCCATAAAAAGTGAAGACCAAGAAGAAGTCCGCCTGTCAAAGCCATATGGAAGGAAATCGAATACCCTTCGCTGTAGGCAGGCACCCACTCAAGAAATTTTTGATAAAAGATGACGGAAGCAGCGAGCAATCCAGACGGAAGCGTCCAGACTGCCGTACGCTTCCTATCGTCATGTGAATCACTCTTTTTCACGAAAAAGGCAAGCAGACTGACGATGAGCAGCATGAGGGCACTATACCCGTACTGCAGGTCATAGAGAGCGAAGTATAAACACCCCGTCAACACAAATAAAGACGTGTAAAGGTTGCTATCCTTCAGTTCCCGCAGCCACTTGACTTTTGTCCAGATTCCTCCGTATAAAAAGAGGAGAGATGCAGCTGTGAACAAAAAGAAATACCAAGGTCCTACTTTTATTAAATCCCATAGCTGTGCCGCAGAAACAAAAAAGAACAAAGATGCGAAATAAGGAAAAATCACATGGTTTGTCACATTGGCTAAGACAAGATAATTGACCATGATCACAAGGTAGGCCACGAGCAAGAGCCATGAACTGCTTTCGTCCTTGATCAGAATGCTCTCATATGTGATGTAGATGAACGCTAATAAGGAAACCACTCCGCTCGTCCATCGGAATACCTTTTCAATGAAAGTATGGCTCCGGAACGTGAATGCAAATCCGAGATAAATCAGTCCAATCAGCGCATATACGAGTGAATCCACAGCATATAACGGAGTATTCTCTACAAGTTGGTACACGGCATACACAAGCATCACAGAAAAGACAAACTGGTACTCCTTCGTCTTGTAAACAAAAACCATCGCCATATAAACACTTGCTGTCAGCAGCAGATTAAAACTGTAAAAAACCTCATTTTCATAGAAAAACAGCATCAACAATGTGGAAATGACTATATTTAACTGGGCGAACAAAGGCACCTCTTTGATGAATAACTCGAGGTGGTTCCTATTTTTCAATGTGATATATGCGAAAAGCAATCCGGCATTGTACAACATCAAGCCAAGATAAAAAGCATCGAGAGATAACGGGAGAGCTCCAAGTAGGAACCCTACGGAAAGCGACAGAAATAAGAGGGCAATCCATACATAAAGGCGCGAACGATGGACAAATGCGTGCCTTAGGTATAAAGGAAGTGGAATCGCCGTCCCCATCAACCCGAGCAGGTGCCTTCCTTCCCCATCCAAGGATAAATAGGGGCCAAAAAGCTCAAAGTACCCAATGGCCACAATGATAATGGGAATAAGCAGGCTTCCGAGTGTTAAAAATGCGAAAGCCGTCTGCTTGATTTTCAAAAATCGACCGGTCCCATAGCTTAGAGTGAAGAAAAAGAGGGACACACAGGAAATGGAAACGACCTTCGTCGCAGCTCCCATCTGATCCCACTGACTTGTCGCAACGATTAAGCCTGTGATCAGCAGGATGGAAACCCCTAAGATCAGAGTCCAAGTGATGTTCCGTTCCCGTATTTGTTCCGGCGTGCGTTCCTTTTTCTTTTTATCAGGCTTCGGTTTCGGCTTTGGTTTTGGCTTCGGCTGTGTGGTTGATTGGGTTTGAACCTCTTCCGTTCCCATCTTTCGACCGGGCTCTGGAGATTCATAGTCTGCCAGATACGCCCCCTGCGCCTGCATCAGTTTTGAGAATTCTTGGTCGGTTATGTACCCATTTTCCTTCAGGTGATTCAATTGTTCACGGAATACTGTCTGTTTCTCTTCCTTTGACAAGGCTGTCATTTCTTTTCCCTCCCCCTCTTGTTATCATAGTGTAATATTACACTTAAACCTTCATTTCTTCAACATTCTTCCATTAAAAAAGAAGGTTGCCCACTTCTGGAGCAACCACTACCTTATTTCAACCAAATACTTAAGAGGAGTCCACTCCCCATCTAAGACCATGGCTACTTTTTCTGCAGCTTCAGGGACTTCATACGTCGATTCTGATATAATTTTTGGTTTTCCTTTAGCAGATACGCTGTTCAACCCATCCACTTCCACCAACAGGCCAACCAGCCACAGCTGCCACTTTTTCATCTTCCCCATGGAAACACTGAACTTACATTTTTTGTAATTACATAGTAACATACTTGAAATATTATCCTAGTCTTCCATTCTATTTGCTTATGATTTCCTCCAAGGTTCGATCAAGCGTCGGATATTGAAAAGTGAATCCCTCTTCTTCTAATCTTTGCGGGATCACCCATCTGCTCTTCAATACAAGCTCAGTTTCCGTTCGAATGAGGGCCGAACCAATTTCAAGCATCCACTTCGGTGCAGGCAGCCCGAAAGACCGGTCAGACTTTTCCCGGAGAAGGCGCATCAGTTCTTCATTGGTGACAGGGTTTGGAGAAGAACAGTTAAAGACTCCTTCTAACTCTTGATTCTCCTTTATAAACAGGCAGATCCGGAAGAGGTCTTCCACATGGATCCAGCTGAACATCTGCTTGCCAGAACCCTGAGGACCACCGAGCCCAAATCTCACCAAGTTTTTATAAGGAGTCATCACACCGCCTTCATCTCCTAACACGATGGCTGTCCGGAGTGCGGCTTTTCGCGTATCAGGCGTGCGGAAAGCGAAAAAGTTTTCTTCCCAATTCGTAGCCACATCCACGGAAAATCCAGTCCCGATTTCTCCTTCTTCTTCCGTCATCGGACGATCCTCCGCGTGACGATAGATGGTGGCCGTACTTGAGTTCAGCCAGACTTCCGGTGGATGATCGCATTTTTGAACCGCTTCTCCAAGGATATTCGTAGTGACGACTCTTGATATCATGATCTCATTCTTGTTTTTAGCGTTATAACGGCAGTTGACCGATTTCCCTGCAAGATTGATGAGGATGTCCGCGCCATCAATAGCCTCGATGATAAGCTCTTGATCCTCCCAATGAATGTACCCTTTCCTTCTGGAGATGACTTCCACCTCATACCCCAGGTCCTTGAATCTTTTTTGAAAATATTCTCCTATAAAACCGGTCCCTCCAGCCAGGACAACTTTTTTCATTTCGAAAGACTCCCTTCTTAGCGTTTATTTCTTCTTCTATCCATTCTACGGAGTCCCCGTTTATTTGTACAATTTTCCAATGCAAGTGAACGACTACTAGAAACCACTGACCTCTTCTTTCGTGCCACATACCTCCCAGTCCATGACAGATCACCCCTTCCCATCTATACTGACAATAGAAAGACAGACGGGAGGCAGAGGGAGAATGAAACTGATTATAGATATCAATGAATCGTATGATGAAACAAAGGTAACCGTGGAGTGTAAGGAAATCGACCCATCCATTAGAAAAATCCTTGATGCTTTGGAGGAGAAGAAACAAGACTTGGTGATCGGAGATCGAGCGGATCGTCAGCACCTGCTCAAGCCCATAGACATCGAGTATTTTTACACAGAAAAAGAAATCGTCCATGCCGCTCATAAGGATGGGCCGTACAAATTAAAAGAAAAGCTTTATGAACTGCAAGACGCGCTGCCTTCCGACCAATTCATCCGTATTTCAAAATCCGTCCTCGCTAATGTATATAAAATCAGTCATTTTGAGCCCTCTTTCCATGGCACGTTGGTCGTTCATTTTCATTCCGGCAGCAAAGAGTACGCGTCCAGGCATTATGTAAAAGAAATCAAAAACACGTTAAAAATGAACAGGAGGAAAGAAAAATGAAAACATTTTTATTCAGAAGCATGGTCGGCATTTTCTTCGGTGCATTTCTCGCGATTCTTATGACGTTCGCTGTCATTTGGTTCGGGGATGTGCAAACACTCTCGGGTAATGCCTTTATCCGAAATTCGATTGGCAGTATGTTCTGTGGCTGGTTTTTCTCTGTAACGCCTTTATATTTTGAGATCCCAACACTCAAACTCTGGCAGCAAACTCTTTTACATTTCCTTACCGTCTCGCTGCTCTATTTCATCATCAGCTTCGGCATTGGATGGATCCCCTTTCAATTAACAGCTGCCCTCTTATCCATCCTTTCATTTTTGCTCATTTATTTGATCATATGGATCGGCTTCTATCTTTATTTCAGGTCCGAATCTAAGAAGTTGAATGAGGAATTGAATCAACTCCAATAAAAAAACGACGACAACCTTTGTAAGGTTGTCGCCGTTTTTATCCTCCATCAGGAAGAGGTCGCAAGTAGGTCCCCATCTTCTTCATAGTGGTCGAGTACAGCATCTACATAATAAATATCTCCATAACAAGCATCGTACTGTTCAGCTTCTTTACGGATACAGCTGTATTTACCTGTATGTTTTAATTCTTCATATTTCTTGGAGGAAAATTCAATGGCTAATTCCTGCGTATATTCCCCACCATGGTTCATGACAAAATCAATAAACCCTGCACCAAAATTGTATGATTGAAGCGCTAGTTTCACATCGCCATCAGCACGTTCCAATGTCTTTGCGAAATAAGCAACCCCTTGCTCGATAGACTTTTCAGGATTGTTAATACAGCCAACTTCCCCACAATGGGATTCTGACGCCTGCATCGGATCGTCTCCACGTCCACCTGACTCCTGGGTCATCAAAGCGAGCAATATTTCCTTGTATTCCCTGATCCCTTCCTGTTCCGCGTACGTTTCAACTTCATCTTCATACTGCAGCACTTGCTGAGGGAGGTCCGGTTCTTTTTCGACCTTTGTTGAGCTGCTGAACATTCCATCCCCAAGCTGACTTTTCAGGGTTAAGAAAACGAGTCCGAGTAGAAAGACGGGGAGAAGGAAGGCTCCCCATGAGCGGCCTATGTTTCTATTATTCTTTTTATTCACCCTTCTCCTCCTCTCTTCGAAGCTATTCTATTTATATCTTACCATTTTCTGTTTGAAAGCACCGTTTATAAGCATCCAATAGAGCCGATTGGAAACGACGTATTTCCTCTTCATCTAGTCAGTACCCTTTTTCATACCCCAGGATTGCTTATTGCACAAAAAAACCGCCACAAAATGTGACGGCTATTGCTTTTCTTCCAAATAGATGAATTCCGGCTCGGGGTGACTTAAAAATTCATGATGTGAAATCGTCCATGCATAAGCACCAGCATAATCAAAAATCACTACATCTCCCGCTCTCAGTTCTTCTACATATTCACTTTTCACAAGAACATCATTCGGTGTACATAACTCTCCGGCGATGGTCACTTCCGCACCCTTCATACCCGGCCTTTCATAGGGGGCTTCCCATTCCTCGATAGGATGAACCCGGAAAGGGTGACTCATTTTCCAGGCAGCAGGGAGTCGAAGGTGATGGGAGCCGCCCCGGATGAGGGCAAAATGATGATCATGGTTAGCCTTTACATCGATGACCTCCGTCACATAGGATCCGGCAGCGGCCGTCATGTACCTTCCAAGTTCAAGCACTAAAGTCAGCCCGTCCATTTGGGATTCCATTTTATGAAGTCCTGAAGTGAATAAACTCCAATCAAACGCCTCTTCCGGATTCCAATAATTGATGCCAATGCCTCCTCCGACATCGACCGTGTGGATGTCCAATTCAAAGCGGTTCTGCCAACTTTTCGCTTTTTCCAAACACATGGACACAAATTGCACATGAGCCTCAGCATTCAAGTTGTTGGACATGGCATGAAAGTGAAAACCTTCCACTCTTACATGATCCATCTGAAGCGCCTTTTGTATGATCTGTGGTACTTCACGTTCATCAACACCGAATTGAGTCGGAACGCCGGACATCATATGATGACTTTCCGGGACATCACGACTCAAATTGACGCGGATCAAGACCGGGGTGACAGCTCCTCTTTCTTTTGAAAGCCATTCAATGCGATTTAAGTCATGGAAACTTTCAACGTTAATGGCTTCCACTCCTGCATCAATCGCTTCCTCTATTTCTTCCTGTTTCTTTGCAGGGGCTCCAAAAAGCACTGTTTTTTCTTGATGCACTTTATGCAACTCCCCGCCCGAAGCAACTTCAAATCCATCCACAATCGGGGCGAGAGTTCCTAGAATACGTGGATCAGGATTCGCTTTCACCGCATAAAAAAGCCGGCAAAAAGCCGGGAGACCGCTTTTTAACGTGTTCACATGCTTTCGTAATCGACCTAAATCATAAACATAAGCACAAATGGGCCTCCCATGTACTCGTTTTTTATTTTCAATATACTGATCAATTCTCATGACTACATCCTCACTCTTTCTTCAAGCTAAAGGGTTTGGCACTTCGGTGTACGCATCCCCTCTACTATTGCTCAGTCTCATTTGGGTCAAGGACTTATGCATGACCCACGGCTGGAATAGGAACGTTCGATCTTCCGCCACTTGGCCCGCCAAATCATTCGCCAGTTCCAAACGATCCAGTTCTTCCTGTACCACTCTTTTTACTTCCATCCAAAATGTTTCTCCCGCTAGTCCGGAATACCGCACAAGCTGACGGATGATTTCTCCCAAATGGTTTTGAAAGACAGTGTAATACAGTTTGTTATGCATCGAAGAAAGGTCATTCGTCACACTGACCGAATCTGCAGCGAACTTTGGGGAGATCCCCTGTTTGCGAAGGCGTTCCGGATAAACCCTCGCTCCGCCCCAGTCCCGGAAAAAGAAGCGGGTTAAACGGCCATTCTTAAATACAGGAACACTGTTCTGAAGATGTCCTTCCAGTGCCACTCCATACTTGACCATCATCGTCATATAACCTGGCAGCACTTTTTTTATATAATGACAGAAAAACTCGTTGGCCGCCTGGGTCCGATTAAGGTGATGTTTCGTCTGAAATTCCTGGACCAGCTCATGCAGGATTGTCAAGCCACTAATCGGGGACTTGGCGTACAAGCTCATTCCAGCAACTGCGACTTCTCCTTCTTCCAGGTGCGGCTGGAGAGATTCCCGGACTAACATCGTCAAATTACGGCTTTTTAACCGCTCCTCAGACCGGAAAGCAGCTCCACCCCATTCATTTAAGGGGACAAAGAAGCGCAAATGGGACTCTCTTTCTTTAATATCTTGTATCATTTTTGAAAAAACGGTAGCATTCATCGCTGTCTGTGTAGAAATCGAACGGACGGTCGACGTCATCTGGCTGTTTACAGCAAGCTTTAGCACAGGTGCGTCTTTCCTTTTAGGAGCTACCGTCCGGAACGAAGAAGTCGCCTCTACATTCATAGGTCGTGAAGATAAAAGGATCACTTCTTCATCTTCAATCTCCTTTTGGTAAATCTCCGGTATGGCATGGTCGTACTGCCAAGGGTGGACAGGCAAAATCGTGTACAGACTCTTCTCGTATCCCAGCTCCTTTAATTCCTTGTGTCCAGCCTCAACGCTTTCTGGAAAACTGGATTCAAACGTTGCTCCTGTACTCAATATCAAGGACTTCTTCACGGCCGCCATGCGGATCGGAAACGTCTGATGAAATTCTGGGGAGTATCGGAACGTATCTTCATAGGTCAGTCCGATTTTCGTCTTGGCCCCAGGATGAAGGTGGTGCCCATCAACGACAAGCTGTTCGAAAAATAGATGAGCGTCTTCCCCTTTTTTCAACACATAGTCGATGGATGTATTCACATCCATACTGGCAGCTTCTGTGCGAACGGTCTGCTTCCATTCCTCATGAATAGTTAGAGCGAGGGCAAGGTTTGCCGTTCCATTATTCAACTCCTGGACAAAAGTGTCGCGATTTGGGTAGTCCTCTTTTTTAAACAAAAGAAAGACGAGCTCTGAGGCGGAAGATACGGCGCGAAGTCCTCGCTCCTCAATCAGCAAAGGTACATCGACTTCGACAAAGCGGAAAGCCGATTGATGGATGACCGGAAATAAGAGTTTGTTCCCCTGCTTTTGCACAAGTAAATAAGTTCGGTCATTCTCCAATAGTGATTCTTTACCTGCATGAATCGTACTACATAGATGAGCTACACCGTCCTCCAGGATGTCAGCACCCGAATAAACATCATCAATATTCTCCCGAATAATCGAATTCGCAAGCTTCAATAAGATTCCTTTTCTTGCTTCTGCAGAGCAGTCCCAAAAACGGTCGGCATAGGCAGGATAAGCCCTTTTCAAGAATTGATAGGCCTGGTCTTCTTCTTTATGTAAGCCGGGCCACGACTTCATACGTTCAGTTAAGGGCAGAATCATGTTGTTTCACCTCTCTTCTTTTGGCAAAAGGATGAGGAATTTCCACATAAAGGTTGTCGGTATATTGATCAGACAAACGCATTTTCACAAGAGCCTTCATCTTCGTGGGCTTTGTAAGAATTTCCTCTTTATCAAGTAATGCTTCTGCTGGTATTTGTTTATCCTCTTTCATTTGTTTATATGTTTCGTGGATCACATGCTCTACATAACTCCACATCTTTTCTTCCTTTGCAGCAGTTCGTCGGGCGAGTGCTACGATGATCTCTCCTAAATGATTATGAAAAAGCGCATGGGAGAACACATCTAATAACTCAGACCGCTCTTTTGTTAGTAGATTTGTACTTGGGTCGATTGGCTGCTCATCAAAATATTGTTCTAAGCGGTCATTCAGGATCCGGATGCCACCGTAATCACGGAGTACCGCCTTTTCCGGCTTTCCTTTTTTAAAAATAACAACACAATTTTGGAGATGAGCTTCCATACTGATACCATATTTCGTAATCAATGTAAGCACACCGGGCAGCACCGTCTTCGCATAGTCATAGATGAACGATTCGTATGAAGGGTACGCCTCCGCTACTTCTTCTACGATCAGTTTTCCTGAAAACGGAGAAGGCGCGAGCAAAGAAGCCGCCGGAATCGCAACTTCATCAATCACCAAATCACGTTCTGGATTTTCTCGTAGAATCGCCGCTGCGTTTTTTTGCAGGAAATTCTCGTGCTCTTTTTGAGCAGGCTTATAATGAATACCGACTTCCTCCCCTATGACGGATAATGATTGGGATAGTCCATGATCTCGACTAAAGACCGTTTGTAAGAGTCGCGATAAAGTAGGACCATTTTTTGTCGATGCTGCTGAAACGGTCCGCACCGCACTTGTCATTTGTACATTGACAGCGGTTTTGATGTGATGCTTGAACCGATCGTCTAGCGGTGCCAGCGACCGGAAAGAAATTAGTGCAGATGTAGGGATGCTGACTTCTTTAACCGGAAGTAGTAATTTTTCTTTTAAATCATCCTTATAATATTTTGTGATGGTATGTTCCCATTGCCATGGATGGATCGGAATCATTTCATAGTCTTCCGCATCTAAGTCATGATTTTCACAGGTGAGTTGAACAGCTTTATTTAACTCCGGGTACTCTTGCAAAAGGATGGACTTCGTGCTCTCACCGTTTTTGGAAGTCATATGATATCGATCTTTATGAACGAGCAGTGGCAGGACATCGGGCTTCCCTTCCCATTCCGGTGCGTACCGGGCGACATCTTCAGGCGTCACGCCCATTCTCGTTCGGCTGCAAGGGTGGATGGTATGCCCTTGAATCACCCACTGCTCAAGAAAGTTCAACGGGCTCTTGAGAGTAGCTGCATAGGATAACGCATCTTCTGCCAGGTTTTCGATTTGTCTTTTTCTATGCTCCGCTACTGTAAGTGCCAAAGCCAGGTTCGTCACACTGTTGAGGACTTCTTTATAAAAATCAGGTTGATTATTTCCCGGGAAAAGCAGTTCTAAGCAAGTTTCGGATTTATCGACTAAGATTTGATTTCCATCCCGATTCAGAAAGCGGATATCACCATCAATATCGATGTGATGAAATATGTAAAGATTAGCTACAGGTACGTGAAGTTCTCCACTGGTTAAGAAAAGAACCAATGTCTTTCCCTCGTTTCTCCATTCAAAAGGGACGACACGCTCCCGAAAAATCGCTTGTATGAATTGATGTAAAGTGAGGAGATCCGCTTTATTCATATATTCTAAAAATGTGGATTCATAACCCGGTAACTTCTTTTGTATTACATTCATGGCTTCCATTGTATTCACCTCCATGGAGGAATGATGTAGCATTGTGAACTTGCCTATTCCCTAAATCCGTGGATCGTAATCGACCCCTCTTGTGCCCATGACCTTAGCTTACTCCCAAGTCCATGTCCATTATGCTTCTTAAGTTGTTGTATGGATGGTTTTATTTTATAATTGAAAACAGTTATCAGCAAAAATAAAGCTTACTAACGGGAGACATCGATATGAAACGAGTATTTGAACAAATTCAGAACGACCATCGCATCTTTGTTGGTTCTGAGTACAAGGACCGTTCTCATTACAAAGTCGATGACCTCATACAAGATAAAGATGCGATGAAAGCATTACTGGAAATACAAAAAGATCAGTTGGGTGCCCCTAACATGGCCATTACTGGTTTATTGTTCGGGAAAATGTATTCTGTGCTCACAATGGGATTGTTCGAGACGATGATCAAGCACGGCGTCATTATTGATGCAAGCCCTGAAAACATCAGCATTGAACTAAAAGAAAAAAATGCGATGAATTACATGGTTGACGATTCAGCTTTTCACAAGATGGCGGACTTGCCGGAACACAAAGTGAAAGAATACGTTCATACTTTCATAACCCAGCACTTGCAGCCATTGTTCCAAACCGTTGCACAAGTGTCCAAGTGCAAGACGACACATATGCGTTCCATCGTCTCTCACAACCTTCACCAACGAAAATGTGCACTTGTGAAAGAACAGGCAGATGAATGGACAGAGACCGTTTTCCGCTGGTTCACCACCCATGAACTGTTCAAGGAAAACCGGAGGAACCCTCTCCATTTCAAGTTCCGCTTTTACCAGGCGGATAACGGAAAAGAAACCTACGTCAGACGTCACTGCTGCATGAAATATATGCTGCACGATGCTGATAAATCCAAATGCTGTCCCACCTGCCCCCTTATTCCAGACGAAGAGCGCGACGACAGGATCAAATAAAGCCCGAGCTAAACAAAAAGCTCAGGGCTTATTTTATGGAAAAAAATGTATGACCTGGTACACCAAAATACGTAAGACCTGGTCACACAATAACTTGTATGACCTGGCAAACCAATATTTTCCACAACCTTGTGTCCTATACTCGTTACTCATTAATGACGAAAACTCCCTACAAAATTTATATTGTAGGGAGCTTTTATTAGTTAGTTCATGTCTTTATACATTTTTTCTACCAATTGGACTAATCGATGATCATTACTTAGTTCGGAGATCTCCTGAAAAGCACCTGTAAGTCCTTGGTCCAAAATTTTATCCTGCAGCTCTTTTGCTTCAGTGTCTGATTCATTTTTGTAGCTCAGTGCAGCTGCAATAACAGTTACTAAATATTGCGGGTCCTCTTTCAACCGCTCTAAATATTCAACAGCTGGACGGACCAGACGGTCTTTCGGTCCAAGCTTCCGAATCGGAGCACGCCCAACACGGGTGACTTCATCCGACAGGTCCGGGTTTAAGAAACGGTTGATGATCTGGTCTATATAAGCCTCATGTTGTTCCTTGCCGAATCCATACTTCTCAATCAGTACAGCTCCCGTTTCACTTAGTGCGCCTTCAACCTTTTCCTTGACTCTATGATCGTCCATCGCGTCTTTGATCGTTGAATGACCATAATAGCTTCCGAGATAGGCCGTCGCTGCATGTCCTGTATTGACCGTGAACAACTTCCTTTCAATATAAGGTGTCAGGTCCTCCACATAGGTGATTCCTTCGACTTGCGGCTGGACCCCTTTTATAGTCGGGGTTTCCACTACCCATTCATAATA
Organism: Halobacillus faecis; assembly: GCF_007991335.1. GTDB lineage: Bacteria > Bacillota > Bacilli > Bacillales > Halobacillaceae > Halobacillus > Halobacillus faecis. The sequence continues at coordinate 246,581 of NZ_BJYD01000006.1, forward strand.
GGGTTCAACCTTCACAGTTAAAGGATCTTCATTGTGTTGATCCGGTACAATCCTGTCTACGGCTGCATTCGGAAATCCGATGGAATCTTCCAATTGATTCTGCAACGTTTCATCCATGTTTTCAAGCACATGTTGCTTCAATGTTTCAGACCCACCAATCATGTTTTCACAAGCAATGACATTCAAAGGTCCAGATTGATCTGTGATACGTTTTTCTACTCCTTCTGCCAAAAGCTTTGCGATGACAGGAAGAATGTTAGGTCCAACAGCTGTTGTGACAAGGTCTGCTTGAGCGATCGCTTCCACAACGTCTTTGGGCTGTTTCATACTGTTCAATCCGCTGACATTTTTAACCTTAATGTAAGAATCGTCCCCAGCCAACTCCACTAGGTACTGATTGCGTTCATTCAATAGATCGATCAACGCCTCGTTCACATCGACAAAAACGGTCTCGTAACCAGACTGATCAAGAAGCGCGCCGATGAAACCTCGTCCTATATTCCCTGCTCCGAAATGAACAGCTTTCATCTTACTCCACCTCGCTGAACGTCTGGAGAACTTCTTCCTTCGTTTCCGCTGCAATTAATTTTTCAACATTCTCTTCTTCTGAACAAACGATAGCAATTTGAGAAAGGATTTCTAAATGCTCGTTGCCTTTTCCAGCAATCCCGATTAGGAGTTTAACGATATTTCCGTCTCCGAAATCCACCCCTTCTGGAACCGTAACAACAGAAATACCTGTTTCATTGACGGCTTTCTTCGCATCCTCTGTACCATGCGGAATGGCTACGAAGTTCCCCATGAACGTGGATGTGATTTCCTCACGCTTCAGCATTTCTTCGATGTAAGCTTCGTCTACATAGCCTTGTTCATTTAGAATGCCGCCAACATAGCGGATGGCTTCTTCTTTTGTTGCCAAGCTCTTGTTCAATTCGATGTTTTCTTTTTTCAAAATGTTTGTAGACATTATAAAAACTCCCTTATCCTTTTGATTTTAAAAACGTATAAAGTTGGTTGGCTAAATAATGGAGGATGTTCTCCTCCTGTTCTGATTCTAAAATCGACGTACACTCTTCATCTTCTATAATGAGAGAACTAATGAAACTCAACGTCTCTAATCCTTCTTGACTGGGTGCTTCAGGTGCCAGCATAAGCAGCATCGTTTTGATGGGCATCTCTTCTCCGTCCATCCCCTGTACCTTCAAAGGTTCAGTCAAGATATGAACCGAAAAGGAAGGCTCGTCAATAAAAGAACTACGTGCATGGTAGAGCGCGAGTTTTGTACCCGGGATCCCAAGGCCGCCGACTTTTTCCCTTTCCAGCAAGTGGCGAACGATGCCTTGCACTTCAGACACAGCTCCACTTTCTTTTAAATCCCCCACCGCATGTTCCAATGCACGATCCACATGAGAAGCTTCTATGTTCGTCACAACTAGATGATCGAGAAGCTTTCTCATGGTATGAGCATAGCGTTCATAAGCCTCAATGCTTTCTCTAATTGACTGAAACGACTTCTCACCTTGGACCTTTTGTTCCATTGCAGGCTTTCTCATTTGCTTCGTCACACGCACACGTCGAATCGCATGCTCAATTTTGTGAATATCCTTTTGAGGTAATACAGGACTCACCTGCACATAGTCCTCTATATCTACAAGACGAATGGTTGATATGATTAAGTCGTAGTGAGCCCGATCCATTCCCTCAAGATCAAACAGAGAATGGTGTTCAATCTGCTCAATTTCATTGAATTTTTTTTGTAATTTGGCCGCCAGTATTTTAGCCGTGCCGATACCGCTCGAACAAACGACAAGGACATTAATCCCTGCTACACCTTCCATGTTCAGGAGTGCAGATGCAAAATGCATGACGATAAAAGCGGTTTCTTCACGCGGGAACTGCAATCCTGGAAAAACTTCCTGAAGCGACTTTTCCACTTCTTCGAACAAAACAGGGTAATCTTCTTCCATCTGATCAGTAAATGAATTTTCAATATCCATGTTATGCTGCAAACGGTACACACTAGGTTTCAAGTGGACCACAAGATCATTCAATAAACGATCATACTCGTGGAAATCCATCCCTACACGCTGAGATACTTTGGCGATCAGCTGCTTCGCTTTAAAAGCAATACTCATACTTGAATCCTCAAGCAAAGAATCTCGATTGTACCTGGCCTTGGCTCCCATCAAATGCATCGTAATATGGCCGGTTTCCGCTTCTGGTATAGAGAGTTGGAACGCGCCGGCTAATTGATCGATCAAGCCTTCCGCAAACGTGTACTCTTTTGTAGAACGAAGCTTTTCTAACTGTGCTTCATCGATATGAATCTTTTCCCCTTGCTGCATGCGTTCAATCGCTAAAGCAAGGTGGACGACTAAGGCTATATAGGCACTATCTGCGAGAGGATACGATAAGTCTTTCCGCAACTCATCGACATGATGTTCGATAAGCGCAAGCGTTTCTTTATTTACGATATCCAGCAACTGTGTGGATAAAGAATCTTCTACCACCTGATTCCCTTCCTGGATGTTCTGCCTTACCATGGAGAAAAAATCAAGCTCGTTCATATGGGTCATGATTAATTGGCTGATGGCTTCTCTTATTCCCGATTCTTCTCCGACAACTTCGACGCCATAGCCTCTTTTTCTAACAAGTTTCAATTGAAAGTCCTTGAGGTGTTCTTCAATCTTATCAAGGTCATGACTGATTGTTGCTACCGTGACACCAAGATCATTTGCAATCGCCACAAGCTTGACAGGTTCACGAGTTTCCAAAAGCTTAGATAAAATCAACACATGCCTCTCTTCCGGCGTATAATCCACCGAAGCTTGCTTCTTCAACTCCATTTTCAGCGTTTTCATCTGATCCACAGGCCCTTTTACCAAAAGGACGCCTCCGGATTCTTTCTCTAATGCCAACTCCCTTTCGGCCAGGAGATCTCCTAATCCTTTCAAATCCCGATGCACCGTTCTTGTGCTGATATCGAGTTCTTTGGCCAATTGCTTTACCGTCACTTGATCTTCCTGACCAAGCAGGCGATCTAAAATCTTCCTTTCACGACCTGTCACATACATCCCTGATCCACCTCCTTCAAGGACAAGATTTAACAACTATTGTTTCTATACTTCTATGATAGGTTGCATCGTAAGGGTTTTCAATGATTAGAAAAGTCATCTTCGTCACACGATCTGTGACAAAATTTAATAAGCTATCCTTTTTTAAAAATGGCATAATGATCTAGATAATCAACGTCCGTAGCATGTATCGATGGGTTTTGAACATTTATCGATGAGTTTCCTACGTTTATCAGCGGGTTATTGTCATTTATCGGTGACTTCGACTTTTGATCAGCCCCCTTGAACTCTTAAGCGATTTCAGTACTATGAGCAGCTTTAGAAGTTCGAACCTTGAAACAGAATACAAAGACCTGATCGCAGGATCAGGCCTCAAGAGTTGTTATTCAGATTTAAGTTCGTTTACGAGTTCATCATACTTCGGACTGTTCAAGAAATTTTCAACTGAGATGTGGTGAGCGTTTGGTACCCTTTGTATCGCACGTTCCGTCAAGTCTTTGTGAGTGATGACAATGTCTACATCATTAGGCAGATCATTGATGGCCATGTTGGTGACATCAATTTGGATGCCGGCTTTCTTGAACTTGTTCTTCAATAGAGATGCTCCCATTGCACTGGACCCCATCCCCGCGTCACAAGCGAAGATGATTTTATCGACACGGCTGCGGTCTACGGAAGGAACGACATCTGTGTTTCTTTCTGAAACCTCTTCATTCACTTTTTCTTTTTGCTCTTCTTGTTGAGAATTCAACTGTCCAGAAACAGAGCTCTTCTTCCCTTTCATTTCTTCCATTTTTGCTGTAGCTTCGTTCAAATTTTCTTCCTCGTCATTTTTGCTGAATTTAAGGATGAAGGAAGCGACTAGGAATGATGCTAGTGTCGCAAGAAGAACACCTGCAATGACACCAAGGTGATCACCTCTGGCAGTCAATGGCATAAGTGCAACAATACTTCCTGGAGAAGGAGTCGCCGTCAAACCAACACCGAATGCTACGAACGTTGTTGTTCCGGTTACACCACCGGCAATGGCTGCTAAAATCAATGCCGGTTTAGACAAGATGTAAGGGAAGTAAATTTCGTGAATACCACCAAAGAAGTGAATGATGGCAGCACCTGGTGCTGTCTGACGCGAAATTCCTTTTCCAAAGATACTGAATGCCAACAGAATTCCTAGTCCAGGACCCGGGTTTGTTTCAAGTAAGAATAGAATCGATTTTCCTAATTCCTGTGTCTGATCCACAGCGATCGGACTTAGAATTCCGTGGTTAATCGCATTGTTTAAGAATAAGATTTTTGCCGGTTCTATGAAGATATTAACAAGCGGTAATAATCCCGCATTCACTAACGCTTCAACGGCAGAACCCAAAATATTCGTCAGCCCTGACATAATTGGACCGATGATATAATAACCGACAATCGCTAGGATCGCTCCCACGATACCAGCAGAGAAGTTGTTGATTAACATTTCAAATCCAGACTTAATTTTACCTTCAAAAAGTTTATCTACCCATTTGATGGCCAGACCGCCAAGTGGACCAATCAGCATCGCGCCAAGGAACATTGGAATATCCGCTCCGACAATGACCCCCATCGTAGCTGTCGCACCTACGACACCTCCGCGAAGGCCGTGGACCAGCCGTCCACCTGTAAAACCGATGAGTAGTGGCAGCAAGAAGGTGATCATCGGACCGACCATTTCTGCTAAGTCTTCATTAGGAAAGTATCCATCAGGAATAAATAAAGCGGTTATAATACCCCATGCAATAAATGCTCCAATGTTCGGCATGATCATTCCACTTAAAAAGCTTCCGAACCGCTGAACACGAGCCCTTGCACCTGTTTGTTTTTTCTCACTCATGAGATTTCCTCCTCGTCTCGTTTGTTCTCTTTTTTCTGTACTTTCATAATAAAGCGGTTACACCCCTGTGCTCAAGACAATCTAAATGCAGCTTTGTCATACAAGACGTGACAAATCTAAAAAAGGTTGACAAAACGGAAGAAACGCCGGGCACAAACAGTGACCGACGTCCTTTTCAATCTCTTCTTTTCTTCAAACCTGCTTTTATTCCTTTCGCTACCCAATGGTGAATGAAAAGGGCCACACCGATTCGAAAATAGCTTTCAAATTCAATCAGAAAAAGGGAGATGAGCCATTCATAAACTACCCATGTCATTAGAACGGTCAATGTAGAGGACATGAAACCCAGCAAGATGGATTCGTGAGAAAAGTATTCCAAGTACGTGATCATGGTAAAACCAGTGAACAAAGAAAAACTTCCAACCCACTGTTCTCCACCCCATAGATGATTAAATAAAGCGAAGATCATCAAGATGAATGCACAACTAAATAAAATCGCTCGCTGAGAAGGGCGTTTTCTCATCCAGACTCGGATTCCTTCTCTTTTTTCTTATTCATGAGCTGTTCAATATAAGGTTCAATGCCTGTCCATTTACTGATCAGTTTCAACATCACTAAAAAGAAAATCCCTTCCAGAGTCACCCCTTTAACCGTATCCGCAGATAACCATTGCTCATAAATGGTGATCGGAACCATATCGATGAATTCAGAAAAAACAAAAGTTATACCAAAAGCAAAACACAGCAGGCCAAAACCCTTCCATATGGGATCCACACCTAAAAACCAGAGCAAGTAAACCATCAAGCCTATGGAGATAATGATGACCTGCTTCCCAAACTGAAGGTGAGTCCCTGTCAAAATGCCACCAATAATCATCATAGCCATAGAGAAAAATACCGCTATAAGTAAATGCTTTTCGTTCTTTCTTAGATGATGAATAAACTTCTTCATACGTTGCCTCCCCACAAAAATACCGGTCTCCATTTTATCGCTCGCCCTGGAGTGAAAACAATGGAATCATTCTCCACCCTTTTACTCATAACTTCTATAGCGATAACGCAAAATAAGACAAACAAGGAGGAAAAGATATGAACGTTGCGCAACTATTAATCAAATGCTTAGAAAACGAAGGCGTCGAATATATCTTCGGTGTGCCAGGAGAAGAAAACATCGATGTCATGGATGCCCTTCTGGACTCTTCCATCGAGTTCATTACGACGCGTCACGAAACAAGTGCCGCCTTTATGGCCGGCACCTACGGAAGGCTGACGGGCAAGCCCGGCGTCTGTCTGGCCACGCTCGGTCCGGGGGCGACCAACCTTTTGACGGGTGTGGCCAATGCGAACATGGACCACTGCCCGCTTATCGCGATTACGGGACAGGCGGGGCTGAACCGTCAACACAAGATCTCGCACCAGTACTATGACCTTGTAGACATTTACGCTCCTGTAACCAAGTGGAACGCACAAATTAAAACTGGAGAAATTGTCCCGGAAGTTGTTAGAAAAGCGTATCAGTTGGCGATGCAGGAAAAACCAGGAGCGACCCATATTGATTTACCTGAAGACGTGGCGAGCATGGAAGTATCGGCTGAGCCCCTTCCGATTACCGGTCATTCTCTTCCACAAGCTGATGAAAAAGTCATCAAGGAAGCGGCGGACCTGCTTTCCAAGGCCGAAAATCCTCTGATTTTAGCAGGAAACGGAATCACTCGGGAACAAGCAGCCAATGAGCTCCAATCATTAGCAGAAAAAGCGAACATCCCTGTGGTCCACTCCTTTATGGGAAAAGGTGCCCTGTCCTGGAAACACGAACTTAGTCTTCTCACAGCTGGACTAAGTGGGAAAGATCATATCACCTGTGGTTTTCAAAAAGCTGATCTAATCATTCCGATCGGTTTTGATATGGCAGAAACACCGCCACAAAACTGGAATCCGACCGGGGAAACCCCCATCTTGCATATCGATACGGAGGAAGCAGAAATTGATGCGTACTACCCTGTCGCCCTGAACGTTGTCGGAAATATCAAAGAGAACTTAAAACAACTGACAGAAGCTGTCCCGGCAAAAGAAAGAAACCTTGACTGGGCCGCTTCCATCCGTAAAAATGTGCTGGCAGACTTTGAAGAACATAAACAAGATGAGGCTTTTCCTCTCAAACCGCAAAAAATCATTGCGGATTTACGAAACGCCATGGGAGATGAAGACATCGTCATTTCAGATGTCGGCGCCCACAAAATGTGGATGGCCCGTATGTATCATACATCCAAACCGAACACGTGCCTGATCTCCAACGGACTTGCTTCCATGGGCGTAGCGGTTCCAGGAGCGATTGCAGCCAAAATGGCCGCTCCCGACCGTAACGTCGTCGCCGTTTGCGGAGACGGTTCTTTTCTTATGACAGGTGCAGAACTCGAAACCGCGGTAAGGCTGAACCTGCCGATCATCATTCTCCTTTGGAGGGACGATGGCTACGGGCTGATTGAATGGCACCAACTGAAAAAATTCGAACGTCCATCGAACATTGAATTTGGCAACCCGGACTTTATCAAACTCGCTCAGTCTTTCGGCATGGAAGCTTTACGTGTCGACCAAGCCCAAGACCTGCAGAAAGCTCTGGACCAAGCGATTTCCATAAATAAACCTGTCTTGATCGACTGCCCTGTCGACTACAGCGAAAACATGAAACTGACGGATAAACTAAAAAATATCACATGCGAATGAGGTGAAATCATGAAAATCGGATCGATTATCAACGGTGAAGAATTTCGCGAAGATGACCGCGAGACGATGACGGTCAAAAATCCTTACAATGCGGAAGTTGTTGCGGATCTGGCCTTAGCTAAAGAAGAAGACTTAAACAAGGCGATCGACATCAGCTACGATACATTTCATCAGACGATGAAGAAAATGGCTGCTCATGACCGGGCGGACATTCTTTTGAAAGCATCCCAACTTTTGGAGGAGCGACAAGAGGAATTTGCTGAAGCTATTACTAAGGAAGCAGGGAAACCTTTACAGTATAGTCAGGGTGAAGTGCAGCGTTCGATTCAAGTCCTCCGCTTTGCGGCAGAAGAAGCCAAGCATATCGAAGGAAAAGTCATTCCGATGGATGCAGCGATCGGTGGAGAAAACCGGGTCGGTTTCACGAAGCGGGTGCCACTCGGGGTCGTCGCAGCAATCACACCCTTTAATTTTCCGTTGAACTTAACATTGCATAAAGTCGCACCAGCTATTGCAGCCGGGAACACGATCGTATTAAAACCAGCGGAGAAAACGCCGGTATCCGCCTATAAACTCGTGAAGCTTCTCCATGAGGCGGGACTACCAAAGGGGGCTATTCACTTGCTGCTTGGAACAGGAAAAGAAATCGGAGACCCCCTTGTGAAACATGATAAAATCCACAAGGTAACGTTTACCGGAAGCCTGCCCGTAGGACGCACGATTCGCGAGAATGCAGGCTTTAAGAAAGTGACGCTCGAACTCGGTTCCAACAGTCCTAATATTCTTTTTGAAGATGCCGACCTCGACTATGCCGTTCCAAGTTTAGTTAAAGGCGCATTTGCCTTTTCAGGACAGGTGTGTATCTCCGCGCAGCGAATTTACGTGCATCAGAATATCTATGACCGCTTCTTAAAAGCGTTCATAGAAAAGACCGAGGAACTGAAGATCGGTGATCCGATGAGTGAAAAGACGGATTTTGGTCCAATGATCAATGAGGATGAAGCGAAACGCGCCAAAATGTGGATTGATGACGCCGTGGAAAATGGAGCGAAAATTGAAACCGGTGGCAAGCGTGAGGGCTCTTTATTAAGCCCCACCATCCTGACTGATGTGAAAAGCGATATGAAAATCATCGCTGAAGAAGTATTCGCTCCGATTGTATCAGTCATTCCATTTTCATCTGAAAACCAAGTGGTTAGTCAATCAAACGACTCTATCTATGGTCTCCAAGCAGGTATTTTCACAAGAGACATTAATCGAGCCTTTCGTGTAGCCGATCAGCTGGAAATGGGTGGTGTCTGGATCAATGAAATGTCCACTTATCGGCAGGACAACCACCCTTATGGGGGCGTAAAGCAAAGCGGAATTGGACGAGAAGGTGTCCAATATGCGGTGGAAGATATGACAGAATTGAAGTTTTACGGCATTCGACTAAATGGATAAACGAAAAACAGTCGTCCTAGTAGGACGACTGTTTTTTAATGATTTTCTTTTTCTCCAATCCAACCACGGGCATCCATGGCTTTTACCAAATGCTTGATGCCTACCATATAGGCTGCATCACGCATCCGACACCCTTTTTCCTCTTTCATTTCGATCACCTTCTCAAACCCTGAGAGCATCTTTTCTTCTAGCTGCTTGTTCACTTCGTCTACTTTCCAATAATAATTCATGTTGTTCTGCACCCATTCAAAATACGAAACCGTTACTCCGCCGGCATTACAGAGGATATCAGGGATGACGAAAATCCCTTTCTCTTCGAGAATTTGGTCCCCGGCTGGAGTTGTTGGTCCGTTTGCAGCCTCGGCGATAATTTTTGCTTGAATCGTCGGTGCTGTCTCTTCCGTGATCTGATTCTCAACGGCAGCAGGAATAAGAATATCTACAGGAAGGCTGAACATTTTCTCGTTTGTGATCGGCTCTGCTTTTTCATAAGAAGAAGCATAATGATCCCCACCGTTCGTATACGCTAACAAATCAGGTATATCCAATCCGCCTTCTTTGTAAATTCCCCCTTTCGCATCCGTCACAGCTACAATTTTCACGCCTAATTCATGCAAAAACTTAGCCGTCATACTTCCCACGTTACCGAACCCTTGAATGGCGGCTGTCGCTTCTCCCATTTCTATTCCGAGGACTTTACACGCTTCACGAATGGTGAAAACTACCCCTCGTCCCGTGGCTTGAAGACGACCGAGAGATCCTCCGAGAACCACTGGTTTTCCTGTCAGCATGCCAGGAATGTTATATCCCCGGAGCTGATCGAATTCGTCAATCATCCATCCCATGACTTTAGGGCTTGTGTTGACGTCAGGAGCAGGGATATCCTTCTGAGGACCAATGATCGGGGTGATTTTTTTAATGTAATTGCGACTTAACTGCTCCAACTCGCGTTCGGACAGTTGTTCAGGGTCCACAATGATGCCACCCTTCCCACCACCAAATGGGAGATCAATGATGGCAGCCTTCAAGGACATCCATATAGAGAGCGCCTTCACTTCATCCAGATTGACATCCGGATGAAAACGGATCCCGCCCTTCGTAGGTCCAAGGATATCCATATGCTGAGAACGATACCCCGTGTAATTCTCAATTCGTCCATCATCCATTCTTACAGGGATCGAGACTTCAAAGACGCGCATCGGCTTCTTCAACAAATGGTAGATGTTCTCATGGAGGCCGAGCGTCTCCACCGATTCCTTCAGTAACCCCTTAACGATTTCATAAGGATTATGTCCGTGCGTCATAATATCCGATTCCACTTTATCGTACTTTTCCTTACCCATATTCCCACCTCATCTATTCCATATTTCCCCACACCAGGTCTTACATTTTTCTCCTGACCAGGTCATACAATTATTCCCAATTCACCACACTTAATTAATATCTGGATCGTATGACAATTGATCTTCATCTGATTCAATGATCACTTCTGTGACCCCACGCCAGGATTTTTTCTCCATACCATCGAGGACGCAATCCACCTGCTCGATCGACATATCCGGATTGAATTCCAGCTTCAGTTCCACATGCAGCTCTTCTCCCTCTTTCATGACCATCAGCTTCTCTCCATAGTTTCTCAAGATTGAACGGAAATCATTCCATAAAATGTCTGACCAGGTCTTACATTTTATTCCATTAAAACCATAAAAAAAGCATCCCTCTAAGGGATGCTTTTTTTATGGTTTAGAATGAAACAGCTGCCGATGCGGCTTCTTCCAGGCCATCTTCAATAATTTTTTCCGCTCGATCAGGGAATTGGTTATGACCTTCGACCACAAGTGTCGTGATATCCTCGATTCCCCAGAATTGCAGGATATTTTCCACGTAATTAACGGCCATCTCAGCAGATTTTGCTGGTCCTTCAGAGTAAACACCACCACGGGCGTTCAAGATGGCTACCTTTTTATCAGGAAGCAATCCGACAGGTCCTTCCTCTGTATAGCGGAACGTCTGCCCAGCCTGAGCCAGGTAGTCGAAATACGTGTGCAGGACAGCAGGAATGGTGAAGTTCCATAGCGGGAATGCAAATACAACTTTGTCTGCAGCCAGGAACTGATCCAAGTATGCGGTTACCGTATTTGTCGCTTCGATTTCACCTTGAGTAAGCTCCATGCCTTTGGAAAGCTTGAACATACCATTGATTTTATCGTTGTCGTAATAATCCAGGTTTTCCTCGAACAAATCCAGCTCTTCTATTTCGTGATTTGGGTGAACCTTTTTATAGTTATCTAAAAATGTGTGGTAAAGTTTGACGCTCACAGACTGCTCCATCGGTCTGGAATTCGCTTTTACGAAAAGTACTTTTGTCATCATGTGAACCTCCAATTATAAAATTAGTTGTTGTAGCAACCGAAAGGTAAGAAGATAAACCTAATGATAGCTGTTCGGACGTGGGTATAGGTTTATGTCCGTAATTCAAGATGTTGCTACACAAACTATTTAACGTGATCTATCTTATAAACTTAACGTCTACTTGTCAATCCACAAGGCTCGGAATATGGAAAATCCTCCAAATGTAACATTTTTACAAAAAGAGGTTTTCACTTCTCTTTCTGCGGATATATAGCTTATGTGCGCACAACTAAAACCAATTTCGAAAGGATGTATTTCTAAATGGCTGATCGTTACAAGACTGGTGAACAAGCTCCAGAAGCAGGTACTTACGAATTTGATGGTTTAGTGGATGGTCGTAAAAATAATGATGTAACAGAGGATGAGAAACATATCGAGTTGAGCAATGGAGATACGTTCCCACCTCTTCGCTCCAGTAAAGAGGCAGCTTACTGGAAGAAAGCATAATCATACACACACAACACATAGAAAAGTCCTGGACATCCCCCTGCCCAGGACTTTTCGTCATTTTTTCTTACCGTTAATCACCTTTAATGTCGGCGCTTGTTTTTCATCTGGCTGACGTTCAAAAGACGTAATCGTCGCCCCAATTCCAATTGTGAGTGAACCATCTGACTCCACACGGAACAACGTACCGGGCTCTTTAACGCGGACGGATTGGACATTGTGTCTGGCAAACACCTGCTGCAAGTCACCAATCAATTCATCTTTTCCATATGTGAAACCCATTTTGTCACTCCCTAAATGATCCTCTATTACTAGTAGGATATGTAAAAAGAGAGACAAACATGCCCATGAATTCAAAGAGCTTTCTAAAGCCTTCGTATCATTCATAGAGAGACGTTCCATAACGCGCTATATATAACTCAAGCGCGCATAGATGAGTGGCTTTTGCTCTCTCTTGTGTTCGCTCTTTCACCTCAGGATACTTTTCTGCTTCTACATAATCTGCGAGAACATCAATGACGTCATCTAATAATTTGGCCTTAAAATAAAGCCTCATGCGATCCACCACCTGCTTTCCTGAAAGGTTTCTCACTTTTCCCTCCCAAATCGGCCACTCCTTACTATAAACCCAAGGCCACAGCAAGGAAGCATAATCGGCTGCGGCATCTCCGATGGTTAGATCGTCCCAATCGATCATGCAAAAGTTTTCCTCATTCACTAAAATATTATGCTGACTCAGATCATTATGAACGACATCTTCCGCTGGACACTGAAAATGATTCGCTTGTTGAATTTCTTTTTCCAACTGATCCGTCATTTTGTGAAACACGTCAAAGGTCTCCGCTTTTACAAAAGGAAGACACTCTCGATCAGCATCTATAATTTTCATGTCTTCCCGGAACCGATGAATATATGTATCAATCATTGCTTCTGCACAAGTCTTCTCTCCTCCCCCGAGCACCCGTTTAAGATTTGGATCACCATGGAGTTCACTTATATTTGATAAGATTTCATCCTGCCAGGCCTGCCCTTTCCATGCTTCTCCTTCAAAAAACTCAAATACAAGACCATATGGGTGACCAGGAATGAGGGACTCTTCAATTTCCACAAGCAATTTCGGGGCTTTATAAATTTCCGTCATATATTCATGAATAGAAGCCCACTGTTTTAACCGATGTTGATGGGCCTCATCGGCAAACTTTATATGCAAACGTTTTTGTCCATCCGAAATTTGGTAGGACTGATTGACAAACCCTCCAGGATTCCAAATGTACTGAATATTCATATCGTCTGATTTCAACCCCAGCTGAGCTTCCTGAATCCATTCTTTTATACGGCTTTCTTCACAATAGTCATTCATAGACCTTTCCCCCTTAACTAGTCATTCTCTATAAAAGCTGAACCTTCCTGTCTAACGAATAAAACCACAAGACAAAAAAACCTTTCCATGTGTCTATTTGTTTAAAAGATGTCTCTATTTCTTCCCCCAACGAACGCACCATTTAACATTTTGTCAATTGTCAGACAATTATGAACTTGATATAGTTAGTTAAAACAAGGAGGAGATCCAACTTGAAGATCAATCAAAAAAGATTTCAGGAACACATCGAAACCCTAGCCAAAATCGGAAAGATTGGAGAAACCGGTGTCTGCCGCCTCGCACATTCAAAAGAAGATCGAGAAGCTGTCGATGTTGTCCGTCTCTGGATGGAAGAAGCCGGACTGGATACACACATCGATGGATTTGGAAACTTAGTTGGTCGTATCGAAGGAAAAGAAAAAGATAAACCGATCCTCATGTTAGGTTCCCACATTGACTCCCAACCTTATGGCGGGCGCTATGACGGAACGTTAGGTGCTTTAGGCGCTATTGAAGTTGTACATACGATGAAAGAAGAAGGCATCACCCCCAACCGCTCCATTGAGGTGATCTGTTTTGCTGACGAAGAAGGGTCAAGGTTCAATAAAGGCGTTTTTGGCGTCCGTGGAATCATCGGCCAGCTCGAAGAAGGCGAACTCGAACGAAAAGATAAAAATGGAGTGACCCGCTTAGAGGCTCTCAGAGAATTCGGCGTGGAACCAGATTTGAGCCAAAGTCCTGTCTATAAACCTGGCGATATTGAAGCTTTCCTTGAACTCCATATTGAACAGGGACCTGTCCTCGAATCCCAGGACAAACCCGTTGGAATCGTATCGGCCATATCCGGTCCGATCTGGCTGACGGTGACTCTTGAAGGTTTTGCTGGCCACGCAGGATCCGTGCCAATGAACTTGAGGCAGGATGCGTTTCTTGGAGCCTCCATCATTACAAAAGAGTTTAATGAACTTGTCCGCAATGAAGGCACGCCGAATACAGTCGGTACCGTTGGCAGTGTCCAGACTTTCCCGAACTCCCGCAACATCATCCCTGAAAAAGTCGAGTTCACGATTGACCTTCGCGATATTGACTTGGATGCCCGCACAAAACTCGAAAAGAAACTGTATGAAATCATCGAACGCACGAGCAAAGAACTGAACCTTGAATACTCAATCAGTGAAGACACACGCAGTGATCCACGCTATTGCGCAGACTGGATTAAAGACATCATGAAAACAGAAGACGAACAACTCGGTTACGATTCACCAACCTTGATGAGCGGACCTTTTCACGATGCCTTATTCATGTCCTATATCAGTGATTACGGTATGATTTTTGTCCGTTGTGAAAAAGGCATCAGCCACAACCCGTTGGAGTTTGCCGAAATGGAGGACATGGAAAAGGGCGTGGAACTTCTTTATCACACAGCGATGAACATCGCTCAGTCTTAAATGGAGGGAGATGAAATGAAAGCAACCAAAGTATTCATCAATGGAGAAGTCATCACCGCCGATCAGTCAGGCACCGTTCATGAAGCCCTAGCTGTCAAAGGAGAGCGTATTCTCCAAGTTGGAACAACGACCGACATTATGGAACGGTGCGATGCTCATACAGAGATCATTGATTTGAATGGAAAAAGTCTGCTTCCCGGATTCAACGATGCCCATGCCCACCTCGAGTTATACGGCACCAATCAGCTCGGCGTCAACTTGAAGCAGGAGGATTCCATAGAATCTATCATTGAAAAACTTCAAATGCGGGCTGAGGAAACACCCTCTGGAGAATGGATCCGCGGATGGGGTTACAATCAGAACACACTGCTCGAAGATCGCCATCTGACCAAATGGGATTTGGACAAAGTGTCCACGTCCCACCCCATCATTGTCGTACGCACGTGTGGTCATATATCATGTGTGAACAGCAAAGCTCTAGAAATGGCAGGTCTCACGTCACAAACACCGAACCCTCCCGGTGGCACCTATCACAGAGATAATGAGGAACTTACCGGTCTATTGCTAGAAGCCGCCCATATGGAGATGTTCCAGCTTGCTGATTATTCAGAAGCAGAGGTGATGCTCGGACTGCAAATCGCCTCGGACCATTTTTCACAAAACGGAATAACGAGTGTCCATGATGCAGGTGGATACGGCACCAAACACATCCGTTATTTACAAAAGGCAGCCCAAGAAGGAAAGATTACACAGCGACTCTATGTCATGTATGGTTCCCTCTACGATTCTCCATCCGTTGTCAAAGCAGGTGTAGAGAGCGGCATCATGACAGGACTCGGAGACGATACATTTAAAGTCGGCCCTGCGAAAGTTTTTATTGATGGAAGCAGCAGCGGTCCGACATGCAAAACCCGTGATCCATATAAAAGTAATCCAAATGATTCTGGAATTCTATATATGAACCAAAACGAATTAGACCGACATCTCCTACCGGCGCATAAACAAGGATGGCAGATCACCGCACACGCTATGGGGGACGAAGCCGTACATATGCTGCTGACCACAATTGAGCGAGCGCTCAATCACAGTGGGAATATTAACCATCGTCACAGACTTGAGCATGCAGGGATCACTCCCCCTGACCTTGTAGAAAGGATAAAATCGACCCTTGCTGTCCCCATTCCAAACCCTGCTTTTCTTTACGAATTTGGGGATGGATATATCAACGATTACGGCGACAGAGTCCACCACTTTTTCCCGTTAAAAAGTTACGTGGATCAGAACATCCCGTTTGCCATCGGCTCTGATAGCCCGATTACAACGGTGAATCCGCTGATCGGCATCCACGCAGCCGTCAATCGGACAAGCAAACACGGCCACCCTGTAGGGCAAAACCAATCCATTACGGTCGAAGAAGCGATCCGTGCTTATACATGGGCAGGGGCTTATGCCAGTAATGAGGAAGATTTAAAAGGAACCTTAGAACCAGACAAGTACGCGGATCTTGTGATTCTCGATCAATCCATTTTGCGTTGTCCTTCCCTCCAACTGAAGGAGATCCAAGTAGAAATGACGATTCTAAATGGAGATATCGTGTTTGAAAAACAAAAGGAGGATGCCCATTGACCAAGCAAAAGTTTATTAAAATATACTGTCTTTCTTTAACCATCCCATTTTTACTTCTCGTCTTCCCGTTGTTCTCCATCGCCAACAGGGAAACACCATTCATTATCGGTTTACCTTTTTCAGTATTCTGGGTCATTTTTTGGATCGTTGTCACGTTCATCATCGTCTTATTCCTATACAAAATCGATCCTGACAAAGACGAAAAGGAGGTCCACTAAATGGCACAATGGCAAATTGCAATGATCATGATGATCGGTTATCTCGTCGTCGCTTTATTCATCGGAGTTTTAGCTGGCCGTAACCAGGACAAAAGTTCACTAGAAGAATTCACCACAGCGAAAGGGAATCTCGGGCTATTCGTCATGTGGTTCCTCATGGGTGGAGCCGTTTTCAGCGCCTTCTCCTTCCTTGGCGCACCAGGATGGGCCTTTTCCCGCGGTGCACCAGCTTTGTACATCATCACCTATACTGCCTTCGCCATCTTGCCTTGGTATATCATTGGCCCGAAAATCGGTGCCATTGGCCGCAAGCACAACATCTATACGGTCGCCGGGTTTTTACAGCTGCGCTACTCCAGCCGTGTGATTGCCATGATTATCGGAATTGTCGCTTTACTGGCTTCCATCCAGTACTTGGCCACACAAATGAAAGGGATGGCCTATATCTTCAACATCATGACAGAAGGACGGATTCCATTCTGGCTTGGTGCGCTGCTTTCTTACGGAATCGTCGTCGTCTACGTAGCTACCGGTGGACTTAGGGCGGCTGCCTGGTCTGATGTATTTCAAGGAATTCTCATGATCGTCATTTCCTGGACGGTCGGGCTAACAATCGTCAATCAGCTTCACGACAGTGTGCCGAACATGTTCCGTAATCTGACCCAGGACAACCCGGGCTTTCTGCAAATCGGTGCCGAAGGATCAACGATGTCCATGATGGCCTACACCACCACCATACTGGTATCAACCATCGGGTTTCTCATGTGGCCGCACTTGTTTTCAAAATCCTATGCCACAAAAGCACGTACCATCAAGAAAACCGTGCTCGTCTATCCGATGTTTGCCTTGTTCCTAATCCCGCTCCTGTTTGTCGGGTTCTCTGCTGTCAACGTCATCCAATCCGACCAAATCGGTTCACCGGATGAAATTCTACCCTACTTGATTACAACGGTTCTCACATTGCCGGGCTGGGTGTATGGCCTTGTCGGTGCTGGTGCGCTTGCTGCAGCCATGAGTACTGCAGATGCCATCACGCACAGTGCATCCCTTGAGTTTACAGATGGCTTGATCCGCAACGTCAAAAGAGATCTATCATCGAAAGCAACCCTTTTAATCATGAGGATCGGCGTTTTTGTCATCGGTGGACTCGCCTATTTCATTACCGTCTTCGGCGGACAGGGATTGATTGCCCTCCTCCTCGGAGCCTACGGATCAATCGTCCAATTCGCCCCAGGGGTGTACGGTGCTTTATATTCGAAAAAAATCACTGCTCCCGCTGTCATTACAGGGTTAATCTCAGGTACCGTCGTCAACTATTACTTCCAGCTTATTGCGGACGCTCCACCATTGGATATTAATCCTGGTATCCTCGGCTTAATCGTCAACGTTGGACTCGTCGTCCTGATCAGTGCTTTTTCTCAAGGAAAAGAAATGCCAATGGCAGAGGAGTATAGAAAAATCGGTTCATAATAAAAAGGACGCTGAGTTTACTAAACTCAGCGTCCTTTTTCATGAATAATCAAGCGGGGGCAATCTCTGCAAAGATAAACATCAAGAAGAGGGACCCGAAAAGAATAGCCCTTGTGACTTTGATAGGACAAGGGTGCTTGCTACACCCTCAATCTTATCCAACCCGTCTCTTTCGGGAAGTCCTCACGAGTCAGTATCCTCCCTTCGATCCATTGCCTGTACGCCGTCATGGTACCATCATGCGTAACAACAAAAACGCGGTCTTTCGCTTGTTGTTTACACCAATGAATCAGTTCAGAAGCCACATCTCCA
Source organism: Halobacillus faecis (assembly GCF_007991335.1). Classification (GTDB taxonomy): domain Bacteria; phylum Bacillota; class Bacilli; order Bacillales; family Halobacillaceae; genus Halobacillus; species Halobacillus faecis. Next base: position 264,972 of record NZ_BJYD01000006.1, read on the forward strand.
AAGTTCTCTTCAGGGATTTCGTTAATCCCCGCTTCCCATCGTTCACCAATCAAGTGAAAGTCCGGAAATTCAGCAGACACCTGCTTTTCACCTAGTGTCCGATCGCAAGGTAGAGTTCTCCATTTCTTCTTCTGTGGAAACATCCGAGGACCAACGGCAGGAGACACAACCCTCCTGCATGGAATGTCTTCACTCCAGATATCAGCCGTTTGTAAAGTTCTTACCGTCGGGCTGACGATAAGTAGATCATCAGAAGTCAGCGGCCATGTTTCTTGTAATTCCTTTGCTTGGTTTTCTCCACCTTTTGTTAATGCCGGGTGGAGGATATGTAATCCATCCGGCTTTTTTGTATGTTCCCCTTCCCCATGACGGACAAATATAAGCTCCATGATCTCCCTCCTTTTAGGATACTTTCAATCTAAATCTTCTTACATAGCTAAGGATTGTATATACCAAGAAGTAACATCCAGGCACACCCGATGATAAAAGCCTTAACCATAAGCTCCTCTCCCCTTTCTAGTGAGGAAGTAACCATGACCACCCCACTTAAGCCAAGACTTATGAGCGTATAATAGGAAAAGCGTTGCCACCATTTTTGCCTATACCATGCACAGGCGATGAAAATAGATAAAGGGATTCCTAAGTAGACATAAATTGGGAACGCGAACAAAAATATAGGGGCTGAAACATCCCCTTTACCAGTCGAAAAGAAGTTTAACGTGATTGATAGAATGATGGATGAAAAGAAAGCGGCAAGTATCCCTATAGATTTTCATCATACATCCCCCCACCCTGACTTTTTGAACGTAATGTTATTTCCCGAGCAATATTTATCCATACTGTTACACATCCTATGATTTATTTTTAACAAAAAAAAGATGGAGCCTCCTCCACCCTTTTTGATATGTTAAGCACTCCACAGTTTTTGGAACACGTGTTCCTGAATGTCCGCATGCCGTTTCACCGTCAATAAGCTAAACAGGATGTAGGCCAGCAGACTCAAAAGTACGGGCAGGACCACTGTATGCATCCCGAACGCCTGAGGCATAAAGCTATGAAATAAGATATAGCTTCCTACCCCTGTCAAAATAGAAGCAATGGCTCCACTAGCATTGCCTTTTTTCCAGTACAGCCCCATGATGACAGGCCAAATGAAGGCTGCTTCTAGCCCGCCGAAAGCAAATAAGTTCAACCAGATCAGTAAATCCGGTGGCTGAACCGCCATAGCAAATACGAGAATTCCAATAACAGCGGTGACGGAAATACTTAGTCTCTTCACCTTCTTCGCACTTGCCTCGGGGTTTACATAGTTCAAATATACATCTTTCACCACTGCTGAACTGACAAGCAGGAGGAGAGAATCGACAGTCGACATGATGGCGGCCATCGGAGCAGCAAGCACAATCCCTGCCAGCCAGGCGGGCAGCACCTCCATTGCAATTCGCGGCATGACCGTATCTCCGACTTCAATTCCAGGAAGGACAGGTCTAGCAAAGACACCTGTCAAGTGCATGCCGAGCATGATGACACCGACCACAACAGTACCGATAATCAAAGCCCTGTGCATCCCGCGTGAGCTTTTATAGCTCATAGCACGGACAGCGACTTGTGGGAGACCGACTACACCGACACCCACAAGAATCCAGAAGGACGATACATACACGGGCGTAAGGGAACGATCCGCTCCGTACGGTGAAATTAAATCCGGGTTCTCTGCAGCAAGATCGGAGATGATGTTGTCAATCCCGCCTCCAGCAATAATCGTGCCGACCAAAATGATCATTGTCCCAAAAAACATGATAATGCCCTGCACAGTATCTGTAATCGCAACAGCACGAAACCCACCAATAATCACGTAAACAAGCACGGAAACAGCAAAAATGAACAAGGCTGCCGTGTAGGAAAGGCCTGTAAACGATTCAATCAGCCGTGCGCCTCCGACCCACTGGGCCGCCATCGCCGAAAACAAGAAAATGATAATACTTGCAGCAGATAGGATGACTACCCACTTACTCTGATACCGTTCCCTCAAGAAATCAACAAGCGTGACCGCACGAATTTTTCTTGCCATGATGGCGAACTTCTTTCCAAGTACCGACAGGACAAAATAACCCGTCGCAAGCTGAGTCATGGAAAGCAATACCCAGCCAAGGCCGACGGTGTAAGCAACTCCAGGCCCGCCTACAAAGCTGCTTGCACTTCCATAAGTAGCGACCATCGTCATCGCTAAAATGAATCCACCAAGCTGACGACTTCCTAAAAAATATTCCTGCAGGAAATCCGCACTCGACTTTAAGTATTTCGAAGCATAAAAACCAATAAAAAATATGATGACTAAAAATAGGATCAGCGGTATAACAACACCCCAATTCATTTTTCATCCTCCTCATCCAACGGTACTTCTTTAAATAAGAATCTGACCGCAAGAATCACAAGAAGAAAGATGAGGACTGTGACGGCGATACAACTATAAAAAAACCAGGCGGGAAAACCAAAAATGTAGTCATACTCCTCCACGGGCCCGGATCCGAGACCATAGGCAAACCCATACCAAAGAATAAAGTTTACAGTAACAAGCGCGACTCCGATCAACGCCTCTTTATTCGCAATTTTATACCGCGGATCTTCCATCCGCTTATCTTGATGATTCATAGAATATTCCCCCTTGACCATCCAAATGTCTAGTTATCTCTGTATTTGTCCGGTGCTGCCTTCTTGTTTTCTCCTTTTCCAAGCTTACCGAAAAATCGCTTCTCTGTCTGCACCCTTTTTTTACAAAAACGTGCTACTCCAACCTTTCCAGACATAAAGTATGAATGGTCCATTTTAAGTTAAACTTGACTATGTTTGGATTAGAAAACTTTTGCTTGCGTAAACAGCTGCATCATGTAAAATAAATATATTAATAGTTAAAAAGGGAGTGCGCCGAATGCAAAGACACTCAGCCTTGTTCATAGTCATCCTGCTTCTTAGTTTTGCATTGCCGTTCACATACGGTGAGCACCACAGCGGCTATTTCAAAGGCGACGTCCAAGAAAGCACTCTACTTGAAACCACGCCCTCAAACGATGATCAAACAGACAAAACGTTTGTCATTCCAGCTTTATTCGGATTTCTGTGGATCCTACATTTGTGTACGAACGTTCCATCAACACCTATGAGGGCCATCCGCAAGTTATTCTTTTTGAACCCTGTATTCTATCAGTCCAATTATGTGATTCATAACCTTTGATGTTGTCCGAACAGCCAACAATCAAAGGAGGTTTCACCCATGTTATGGTTCAGAATGATTATGATCGGAATGTTCTCGTTGACAGCTTTGTCTCTATTATCTTATCAGGGAACAGAAATCTACCATGCTTTCCTCGAATTTTTCAGCAAAAAATAAATATAGACCCATACGCGATTCACGCGTATGGGTTTTGTTATAGCCGTTTCTCCAGCTGAATATCTCTAGGTTCCCGGGCATAGATCGTTGGATGAATTTCTTTGGCAGGCACACACCCCATCTTCTGATAGAACCTTTGTGTCTCCACCGAGGGATGGGCCCCTATATACAATTTCTCCGCTCCCAGAGCTTTAGCGACCTCTCCCGCTTTCTGAAAGAGTCTTTTCCCTATCCCTTGACCGCGAAGATCCCGCGTTACGTGTATGTAAGATAATTCCCTATACCGGGATTTTTCACCAAAAGAAGCCGGCTCAATAACTGCAAAACCTTGGACTTGCTGCTCTTTCATAACGGTCACGACAGCTCCTCCGTTCATGCTCACAAATCGGAAGTGATGGATAATCTCTTGTTTATTCTCGAGAGTCCAATCTTCTTCAAATGAATCGGATTCTTCCACGATTTCTCCTGAGTCATCCACCAACACCCGGTCTGTCTTCTGATACCTATGAAAAGTGTCTAACATGTGAAGATGCATGTCATACACCTTCAATTGTAAAACCTCCATAGACTTCCCTCCTAGTCGCGAAAAAGGAGCACCTCTTGCGGTGCTCCTCTTCTCCTCACTTGTAAAGAAGATTCAAACGTTCTTCCTCTTCTTTTTTGTCATGATACTCATAAAAGCCTACTCCGTTGCCCCAAGGATCTTCAAACGTCCCCCACTTGACAGGAACTTCTTCACGCGAGTGAATATCAAAAGGGGCAATCCTTAATTCATCAACCAGAAAATCTCTCGTTGCTTCAAGGTCTGTAACCCCAATACGGAATGGACCGCTGTTTTCAGCTGGTGTTCCCTCTGCTAACTGCAGCCAGAACCCTGGGATGACCTCCCATTCGATAAAACCTTCATGAGGAATGAAATCAGGTTTCTTCCCGAGTAATTTCTCATACCATTGCTGTCCTTCTACAAGATCAGGGACACGGATTTGATTGGTCACTTCAAATAACATGGGCGTTCCTCCTTATTTAATTTTTTTATCAATGTTGGGAGTTCCTTCAAATGATAGATCGAATAGCGAACGAATGATTTTTCGTCTTGTCTACCTTTTTTCCATATGGCGGTCATCCCGATGTCTTCTGCTGCTCGAACATCTTTTTCCAAATGATCCCCCACATACACACAAGCATCAGAACGCAGATTCATCCGTTCCATCGCTCGTTTAAAAATCATCGGATCTGGCTTTTTCACTCCTTCCCACTCGGAGATGAGTATGGTTTCAAAAAATGGCTGAATTCCTAGAGCCTGAATGTTGTCCATTTGAAAACGTCCATATCCATTGGTGATCATACCTAAACGAAGTTTACTTGACCTTAACTGTAGCAATACCTCATGAAGTCCTTGAAAAGGTGTACAATATCGTTGGAAAGAATCGTTGTAATCCTTATAAAGCTTTTCCTCCAACCTCTTCTCCAAATCCAGTTCAACCATCAGTTGTTGGTAAACTTGATCTTTAGGCCTATACCCCCCCTGATCCAATTCAATAAATCTTGAGGTGAAAACTTCTTTTGATACAGACTCTAAAGACAGCTTGTATCGATCATATTGATGGTTGATGAAGTGCTCTACACTAGCATCACGATCCAAAAGCGTCCGGTCCAAGTCGAAAATGACGGCTTGTATCATAGGCGATGCCCTTCGTCTCTTGCTTTTCGATAGCCATAAAAAGAGCAGTTTTCCTCTACCTGAAAACCACATGACTCATAGAAAGAGAAGTTTTCTTCAGAGGTATGGGCAAACCAATCCCCATGCGGCAGTTTTTCCATACACAGTGAAATCAACTTGTGAGCAAGTCCTTTTCCACGGTACGATTCCGAAACGGCCAAGTCCATGATTGTCGCCATCATGATCTGATCCGACACGACTCGGACCATTCCTACCATTCTTTCTTCTTCCCATACGGTAAACGCCCATGTAGAGTTCTCAAATATGAGAGAAAATTTCTCATCTTGCCACGCAGGACCCCCTCGTGACCAGCCCACTTCTTCAAACAGCTGTTTTACACGTTCGGCAGGCACTCCGGTCGTGCCTTCGCGAATCGTCAAGCCTTGATAGTATTGATACATCTCCTCATTCCTCCGGATACGTTTGTTGTAAGAATGTGACAGATTGGAGGATGAGTGCTTTCAAAACCTCTTCATCAATGTCGTCCACTTTGTTGATGTACACACACGCTTTTCCGCTCTTGTGTTTCCCGAATTTTTCAAGAAGCTCTTCACGTTCCGGGTCGCCCGTGGCGAAATAAAGACTGATATTCGCTTTGCGTGGAGAAAATCCGACAAGTGGGGCATCCCCTTCATGACCTGTCTTATATTTGTAATGATACGACCCGAAGCCAATGATTGACGGTCCCCACATTTTCGCTTCATACCCAGTTGCCTCCGTGAAAATGTCCAACAGGCGGTATGCATCTTCCTTTTTTTTCGGGTGATCCACCTCTTCAATAAATTCAACCACACTTCGATCATTTTGCTTTGTCTTTTGTTCGTAAGCCAAGTCTCCCGCTCCTTTCTACCGTCTTCTTTAAGTATTTCCACTACATCCCCTCCATTTCCTGTTAAATAAGAAAAAAAGAAGGCCCCACCCTGGACCTCCTCACCTCTATCAGCTGACTATTTTCAAGTCAGGTTTACTTTCTTCTTTCTGTCCACCCATATCGTTCGTAATGCGTTGGACGTCCTGGACCATTTCTGACATGCGTTGTGCTTCCTTAGCAACGTTTTCAATACGCTCGAGCTGCTGCTTAGAAAATTGGACCATATTCTGGTTCTGGCCTTTTCCTTCTTTTGTAAAATCCAACATACTTTCAAAAGAATGAGAAAAAAGGTCGACCGTAGACAATAGCTGTTGACTAGATGCACGGATTTCATCCGTCTGCCCTTCCACTTCTTCTGACTGTTTCAAAATCCCCTTAAAGTTCCCATCCAAATGCGAAACATAGTCTAAACTCGTTTTCATTTTCTTCCTTCCGTCTCGAGCATGGAGGTCTGCTTCTGACACATGCTCCCTGATTGAATCCACAATTGAAAAAATACGCTCCGTAGCATTCCCTGACTGTGCCGCCAGCTTTTGTACTTCCTGGGCAACTACACTGAAGCCTTTTCCGTGCTCTCCTGCCCTTGCAGCTTCAATAGAAGCATTTAACGCCAGCAATTTCGTATGATCGGTAATCGAAGCTATTTCCTTCGTAAGCTGACTGATTTGCTCAGAGTATGTTTGTAAGACCTGGATATTTTCTCCGGTTTCTTTGAAGCTGGATTCTGTTGAATGAAGATGAGTGGAAATCTCAGCTAGAGAAGCTTTGCCATCTAGAGTGGCCGTTGATGTATGTTTCGCCTGTTCGGATACCACCTCAATGCTTTCTGTGATTTGTTCCATTGCTGCTTGAATATCCGACAGATTCAGTGCCTGGTTCTCTGCCTGCTCTACTTGCTCATCAGCATTTCGTCCTCGCTTTTGGATCATCTCTTCCATTTCATTTAAAGAATGCGATGATTGATGAGAGGTTTGATTAATGACATCCGATGTTTCTTTTAAAGAGTTCCCGACAGATTGGAGTTGATGGAGTAGTTGATCAGCTTCCGCTTCTTTCTGTTGAGAATGCTTTTTCAGTTCCTGTACGTGGGCATTCTTTTGAACGATCTGGTAAGAGGTTCCTGCACTCGTCAAGACCAAGTAAACAGCATGAAGCGAAAACATGAACCAAGAATAATGATCCGTTCCATAAAAGAATTCCATGCCCCAAAACATCGTGATGAAATGATAAAGGGCGAAAAGGAGCGTCATCATTGTAATGATTTCAATACGGTCATAAAAGGCAATCAATGCCACGACAAGAAAGATGGAAAAATGATAAACTACCATGCCTTCTCCACTCGTAATCATCCCTATGCTGAGGAAGGTGTATAAAAGACTCATCAACCAGGGGATAGCGACATGATCTCGTTTTTTTAAATAAACGAAAAGAGTCACCCCATACAAAGCAAAGGGAATCATTAAATATGTATATAAATAAGGAGCAAAATTCTGAAAGTCATTCATACTCCAACTTAGCAATAAATTTCTGTGAATAAAATGAATGACAAGAACCAGCAATAACCCTACAGCACCAAACATAAGCATGGTACGATTCTTCTTTTTTTCCATACAACCACCCTTAAATAAGACTTAAGAACTATAGTAACGGAAAAATTCAAAAATATCACTTATTTTGACTTCAAAAATTTAAATGCAAAGATAATTTTTCCGAAAACAAAAAACCTCCTAGCATAGGAGGTTTCTCATATCCATTATTTGATTTGTTCATAGATTTCGGTCACCCAAAAGTGGCGTGGAAAAATGAAGAGAGGCCAATAATCCTGCCAGTTTGGCTTTTCGGTTTTCTGCTCATTCCCTGGTCGCTCGGTTGCTTTTTCCTCCATTTTAGCCAGCTGGGTCGTATAAATGGCTGTTCCATCACGATAGGCAATAGAGAACTGACCAGAATCATCAACTTCTGTTTTAACCGCTTCTTCTTTTAAATGAGTGTAGGAAATCTCATCAGGAAGTTTGTATTCTTCATTTATATCTGCTGGAAGCTCTTTCCCGGGATTTAAGGTGGATGTTTGATAATGATCAAAGCCATAGTCTAAAAGCTTCTTCGTATCTTCATAAGACAAATTCTTCGTTCGGCTTTTCATTGTAATGACAATCAAATCCATATTCTCACGGCTCGCGCTCGTAGCCAACGTGAAACCAGATTGTGGGACATAGCCGGTCTTTCCGCCAGTCACACCTTCATAAGGGTCCTCTCTCATTAAACGGTGATGCGTGTATAGTGTGGCATCCCACTTTTCTCCATTCCAATCCAGAACCTCTAATCCGTATATTTCATTAAATGTTTGATTTCCTTGTGCATATTGCGTAATTTTCGCAAGGTCTTTCGCAGTCGTTCTATGCTCGGAGTCAAATAAGCCATGAGGATTCTGGAAATCCGTCCGCTCGACACCTGCTTTTTCCTCAAGGTAAGCATTCAAGTCTTCAGAGAACCGCTCGACACTCCCACTCAAATGCTCGGCAATGGCAACACCTGCATCATTCCCGGAGTTCAGAAGCAACCCCTGGACCAGCTCTTTTAATGTCGCCTGATCCCCCTCTTCAAGAAAAACACTGGAGCCACCTGTTTCATATGCTCTTTCACTGACAGTTACAGTCTCTTTAAGATCCCCGTTTTCAATCGCGTAAATGGCTGTTGCAATTTTCGTTAAGCTAGCCGGATACATACGCGTCTCGGCATTCTTTTCATATATGACTTTACCTGTATTCGCTTCAAGAACAATAGCCGCTTCACTATTAATCGATGGGGTATCCGGCTTGGACTTTGCCATCGTTATGTTTGGATGGATACTAAAAGTGGTAAATAAAGCTAAGATGATTACAATAAGTTTCTTCATTTAATAATGACTCCCTGTACACAGTTATTAATCTAAAAACACGCACTGTATTTAACCATGTATCAGTATATACATAATTGTCGCAATTTGAAGAAAACCCACGAATTCTTAAATAAATTGTAATCCTTTTGTAAACTATCTGGCTATTTCCTGAAAATTTTCCAACAGTTGTTTCTTCAAGCGAATCGCTATATTATAGGAAACTTAACATTTAAAACTTTGCTCTTCAGAATAGGGAGTAGAGGTAATAAAAGGAGAGGCTCGGTCAGAGCCTCTCCTTTTGTTATAGTGAACGTTGCAGAATATCTAAAACTGCTTCACGATTCATTTCTTTATATGTGCCCACGCCTGGTTTAATGAATGTTTTCTCCACAATATCGTCAAATGCTTCATCTGTGATGTCATAATCCTTAAGAGTGCTAGGTGCACCAAGCGAGTTCCAGAAATGGCGCAGTGCCTTCGCTCCCTCTCGCGCAACTTCCACATCCGTCTTCCCTGCAGAGTCGATACCAAAGACATTGGTTGCCAGCTGCTTCACACGGCTTGGATCATCTTCCAAGACATGCTCAAGCCAGTTTGGGAACAGTATAGCAAGACCTCCACCGTGCGGGATATCATAGATGGCGGATACCGCGTGTTCGATACGGTGGGTAGCCCAGTCCCCTCCATCTGTTCCATTCATTAAGGTTCCATTGAATGCGGTTGTACTTAAATACATCATCGTTTCCCTGTGTTCATAGGACTTCTGGTCCGCTATTAATTTCGGTCCGGTTTGGATAGCCGTCCGTAAAAGGGACTCGATGAACCCATCAATCATAGGTGTGTTCTCAGTCCGATGGAAGTAGTGTTCCAAGGCATGGGACATGCTGTCGACGATCCCGTACACAGTCTGGTTTTCAGGTACCGAAAATGTGTAGGTTGGATCCAGGATGGAAAATGTCGGATACACATGAGGCGATCCCCATCCGAGTTTGTCTTTCGTTTCCCAGTTCGTAATGACGGAAACAGCATTCATCTCAGAACCTGTGGCTGCAAGCGTCAAAACAGTACCGATCGGCAGAGCTTTTTCAATGGGAGCCTCTTGTGTGATTAACTCCCAGGCATCGGCATCGCTCACTGCCCCTGCGGCAATAGCCTTTGTACAATCGATGACGCTTCCGCCTCCAACAGCAAGCAAAAAGTCGATCCCTTCTTTTTTACAGATATCAACACCTCTACGGACTGTTGTCAGTCGTGGATTCGGCTCTACACCGGATAGTTCATAAACGTGGCCTTCAAGCTTCTCCAATTGTTGCAAGACGTCCTCATACACACCGTTCTTCTTAATGCTTCCCCCACCATAAATGACAAGCACTTTTGCTCCTTGTCCAATCTCATTCGGGAGTTGTGTGATTTGTCCCTCGCCAAAATAGAGCTTTGTAGGGTTATATTGTAAAAAGTTATTCATTGTTCCACCTCGCCTTTTTTATAACTTTTCTATTGTATCACTCTATAATCAAATCAGGTAAGGATGATTATTGATCGTACACATCTAAATCTTTGATGACCCTCTTTTCATTTTCTCAAAATCGCCTTTTCTTTGTGGATGATATAGAGCGGCTAGTAAAGGGAGTTCTTCCTATTCGTAATCTGTTTTATATGGAGGAAAAGGGGAATATTCTTCATAACATAAAAAAAGGAGTTTTTATAAAAATGTCACTCTATATTGAAGTAGATCATGATTACCATATCGACTTATTTGTAGAAGATATCGGGCAGGGACGGCCGATTGTATTCCTTCATGGATGGCCACTGAACCATAAGATGTTTGAATATCAGATGAACGAACTACCTCAAAAAGGCTACCGCTTCATAGGCATCGACCTGCGGGGATTCGGGAAATCAGACAAACCTGCTTTCGGTTATGATTACGATACGCTTGCCCATGATGTAAAAACGGTTGTAGAATACCTTCAACTTGAAAACTTCTATTTAGCTGGATTTTCCATGGGTGGACCCATTGCGATTCGCTATGCGACGAAATTTGCAAATAAAGAATTTGCACAGTTGATTCTGGCAGGACCGGCCGCTCCGAGCTTTACTCAAAGAGAAGGCTATTCCCACGGCATGAAAAAAGAAGAAGTAGATGAATTGATTGGATTCCTCCAAAAAGACCGCCCAGCTGCATTGAAAGATTTTGGTGAAGGATTCTACCATTCTAATATCTCCGAACCTTTTGGAGAATGGTTTCACAGTCTTGCCCTTGAAGCATCCGCTCACGCTACCATCGCCTGCGCAACGTCGCTAAGAGATGAAGATTTACGGGATGAAGCGAGTCAAATTGATGTACCTACCCTTTTACTTCACGGCAAACACGATGAGATCTGTGATTATGCATTTTCCGAGATATTGAACGAGAAAATCCCGAACAGCACACTCGTATCTTTTGAAAACAGCGGCCACGGAATGGTTTATGATGAAAGAGAAAAATTCAATCAAACGATGCTTGATTTATTGAAGGAGTAAAAAAGGAGAGCCCGGCTTCAAATGCCGGCTCTCCTTTTTTACTATGTACACGAAAGCACATTCCCATCTCTACTAACCTCGATTGTGTAGGAGAGGACCCAAAAATCCGAAGATGATAATAAAACTTCCAAAGTCGCTAATATATGTTCAAAAGATGCTAATAAGAGCATCAATGTTGCTAATATACACCCAAAAGGTGCTAATAAAAGCCTCAATGTTGCTAATAAGTTCCCGGGATACTATGTACAATACAGAAAAAGCACCAAAATCACTGATAGATACCCAAAACCAACGGATCAACGACCGAGTTCCAATAAAAATGCCAGGAAGAGTTTAAATACTCCTCCTGGCTGTCACCTTAAGCGATGACCACTTTCTTTGGATTGGCTAGCTTCTGGATCAGCGGCAATCGGGAAAGATCCATGTTTCCTCCACTCAAGACAACTCCGCATTGCTGTTGTTCAAACGTGTCACATGTACTAAGAAGACCGGCAAGTGCCGTTGCTCCCGCTCCTTCTACTAGCGTTTTTTCACGTTCGAGAAGCATGAGCATGGCTTTTGCGATTTCATGTTCTTCCACCGTGATCACTTGATCCACGTATTTTTGGATACACGTGTAGGTGAGTTTCCCTCTTTCCTTCACGGCAATTCCGTCAGCAATTGTAGAGACAGATGTCAGTTTTTCAGGTCCTTTTTTGTACAAAGCATTGTACATGGAAGGGGCTTTTGCAGACTGGACACCGATGACTTTGATGTCCGGCTTGAGCTGTTTGGCTGCGAAAGCAATACCTGCAATCAGACCGCCTCCCCCGATCGGCACGAATAGACGGTTCAAATCCGGCTGCTGTTGCAGCATTTCAACGGCGACCGTCGCTTGTCCTGCCATCACATCATAGTCGTCGAACGGATGAAGAAAAGTGGCACCTGTTCTTTCCTGCTCAAGCAAAGCGGCCTGATAAGCTTCCTGGAAGGACTCGCCGGTAAGAACGACTTTCGCTCCGTACCCTTGCGTCGCTTCCACTTTCGCTCTCGGCGTTCCTTCCGGCATGAAAATCTGCGCCTGGATGCCTCGCTTCGCTGCAGCAAGTGCGACGCCTTGAGCATGGTTCCCGGCAGATGCTGCGATCACACCGCGGGACGCTTCGACTTCCGTTAGACAGGCAACCTTATAGGACGCCCCCCTCACTTTAAAAGCACCTGTTTTTTGCTGATTCTCCATCTTCAAATACACGTGCTGCCCGGTTTTCTCATTGAAGGTTGTTGATGTTTGCAACGGGGTGCGGTGCACCACCTCCTGCAATTGTTCCTGTGCATCCATGACTTTAGCTAGCGTTAAGAAATCCCCAACGTCTTCACTCCTTTGTTTTGTTTTTCGTACTGGTCGATTTTGTCTTCATACGTCAAAGTGACAGCAATCTCATCCCAGCCATTCATTAGCATTTCTTTGTGGTAAGACTGGATGTCAAAGGACACCTCAAGGTCGCCGTCATCAATGATTTGTTTTTCCAAATCGACCTTCACTTCATACATCTCTTTCGTTGCCTTTTCCATCAGCTGATCTACAACCGGCTTCGGCAACTGAATCGGAAGGATTCCGTTTTTGAAGCAGTTGTTGTAGAAAATGTCGGCGAAACTCGGGGCGATGACCACTTTAAAGCCATAGTCCTGAATCGCCCATGGTGCGTGTTCCCTGGAGGAACCGCACCCGAAGTTTTCACCGCCGACAAGAACAGAAGCACCATCATACTTCGGGTCATTTAGAGAGAAATCTTCCCGCAGTGTTCCATCCTCATTGAATCGCCAGTTGTAGAAGAGGAACTGGCCGAACCCCTGTCGTTCAATCCTTTTCAAAAATTGCTTCGGAATGATCTGATCGGTATCGACATTCGATCGATCCAATGGGTAGACCAGACCATGATGTTGTTTGATCGGTTCCATCTCTTCACCCTCCTACCGTACTGGCGTATTTTCTAACATCGACAAAATGACCTTCCAACGCTGCCGCTGCTGCCATTTCCGGACTGACGAGATGGGTACGGGCACCATTTCCCTGACGCCCCTCGAAGTTCCGGTTGGAAGTGGAAGCACAGCGTTCCCCAGGTGGGACGATGTCATCATTCATAGCCAGACACATGCTGCAGCCGGCATCACGCCATTCAAATCCTGCAGTCAAGAAAATCGTATCCAGTCCTTCTGCTTCTGCTGCATCTTTCACAGATTTGGAACCAGGGACGACAAGAGCTCTCACCCCTTCATGGACGCGGCCGCCACGGACGATTTCTGCCGCTTTACGCAGATCGCTCAACCGGGAGTTTGTGCAGGAACCGATGAATACGTGCTCCACAGGGATTGATTCGATGCTCTGGTTTGCCTCAAGTCCCATATATTCGATGGCACGCTCGATGCCGTCCCGATCTTCATCCACCGATTCAGGATCAGGGACGCGACCACCGACAGGAACACATTGAGAAGGATTCGTTCCCCATGTCACCTGCGGTTCAATCTCATCCGCATGAATCGTAAGCGTCTGGTCATATTCACATCCTTCATCGGAAGCTAAAGCGAGCCACTGTTCAGCTGCTTCATCAAAAGCTTCTCCTTCCGGCACATAGCGCTTGCCCCGCATGTAATCGATCGTCGTTGCATCAGGACTGATCAACCCGGCTCTCGCTCCTGCTTCGATGGACATGTTGCAGACGGTCATGCGTTCCTCCATTGAAAGGTTACGGACAGCCTCGCCGGTGTACTCGATCACATGACCTGTGCCAAAGCGGACCCCATACTTCCCAATAATCGCAAGAATTAAATCTTTCGCTGTGACGCCTGTTCCAAGCACCCCCTCAACATTGACTTGAAGGGTTTTCGGAGGGGCCTGCCAGAGAGATTGGGTCGCGAGCACGTGCTCCACTTCACTCGTTCCGATTCCAAAAGCGAGTGCTCCAAAAGCACCGTGTGTGGAGGTATGGCTATCCCCACAGACGATCGTTTTTCCGGGCTGAGTCAAACCAAGTTCCGGGCCGATGACGTGAACGATCCCTTGATCCGGGTGATTGATGTCCGCAAGTCGGACACCGAACTCTTCACAGTTTGCTTTTAATGTTTCCATCTGCTTTTTGGAAACTTCATCTTTAATGACATTCCGGTGGATCGTTGGTACGTTATGGTCCATCGTCGCATACGTACGATCCGGTCTTCTCACTTTCCTTCCGGCCATCCGCAATCCTTCAAACGCCTGGGGAGAGGTCACCTCATGAATCAGATGCAAGTCGATGTAGAGGAGGTTCGGCTTCCCTTCTTCTTCATGGACGACATGCTGATCCCAAATTTTTTCTACAATGGTTTTTGGATGACTCATTCCGTTCCGCTCCCTTCGTGTTTATACGTAACAACGCATGATATTTTCTGTGGTATCACTTGTGGTGATTTGATCGACTACTCTTCGTGCCAATTCACTGCCACTGACGACGGTACCTCCGACGAGATCGATGTCTGCGGTATGGTATCCTTCGTTCAACACTTCCTGTACAGCCGCTTCCACTTGTTCTGCTTCTTCTTCCATGCCGAAAGAATGCTTCAGCATCATCGCGACAGATAGAATACTAGCGAGAGGATTCGCTTTATTCTCTCCTGCGATATCAGGGGCAGAGCCGTGGACCGGCTCGTAAAGTCCGACGCCTGTTTCATTTAAACTGGCAGAAGGCAGCATACCGAGCGATCCTGTCAGTACAGAAGCTTCATCACTCAAGATGTCCCCGAACATGTTCTCTGTGACGATGACATCAAAGTATGCCGGATGGGTCACAAGTTTCATCGCTGCGGCATCCACAAGCATATGTTCAACCTTTACATCTGGATACTGCGCTTTTTTCTCCTCCACGACTTCCCGCCACATGCGGCTCGACTCGAGGACGTTCGCTTTATCGACTGATGTAAGATGCTTCCTTCGCACCTGCGCGCTTTGGAATGCCTGTTCGACGATCCTTTCAATTTCCCGGCGTTCGTAAGCCAGGGTATCGACGACGGCATTTCCATTGTTTCGTCGTTCTCTGGGTTCTCCAAAGTACAACCCACCGGTCAGCTCACGGACGATCAACAGATCACTTGCCGCGACGACCTCCTGCTTCAAAGGTGATGCATGGAGCAACTGCGGAAACGCTTTGACAGGACGGAGATTCGCAAACAACCCGAGTTGTTTGCGGATCCCGAGCAGCCCTTTTTCCGGTCTCATATGTCCGGGGAGCTGATCCCATTTCGGTCCACCAACCGCTCCTAGGAAAATAGCATCCGCTTTCCTTGCTGCTTCGACCGTATCCTCCGGAAGGGGCGTTTCGTGATTATCGATCGCCACTCCTCCGATGTCATGAGTCTCAAAAGTGAAAGTGTGCTGAAAGCGGTCCGCCACCGACTGCAACACGTTTTTAGCGGCTTTTGTCACTTCTGGACCGATCCCGTCTCCTGGCAAAAGTACGATATGTTTTTCCATGTGCATCCCCCTTTAGTTATACTTGCACTTTTTGATAATTCTCCAACTTGCTTCTATATAATGTGCGGTTCACTGCGTTCAAGAAAGCATGAGCCGATGCTTCCAGAACATCCTGTGCAGATCCTCGGCCAGATGCTTTGATTCCATCGACAGTCAATTGAACGTGTACCTCTGCTAAAGCGTCGCGCCCTTTACCGATGGAACTCAATTGATAGTCCTGCAGATGAACATCGGCATCAATCAAATCATCCAGCGTGTTGTAGATCGCTTCGACACTTCCTTCTCCCGTATTGGCCTTCTCAACTTCTTCCCCATCCGGACGTGTCAAAAGAACAGTGGCTGTCGGACGGTTGATGCTTCCATATTGGACCTGGAAAGCTTTCAACTCGTATTTAGGCTGGTCTTCGTTTTCCGTCTGCGTGTCTGTCAAAATGGCGAAGAGATCATCATCCGTCACTTCTTTTTTCTTCCCTGTCAGTGTCTTAAATGATTCAAAAGCTTCCTTCAGCTTGTTTTCATTAAGATCAAACCCGAGTTCTTCCGCTTTCTGTTTGAACGCATGCCGTCCGGAGTGTTTTCCTAACACCATTCGATTGGAATCGATGCCAACCATCGCTGGGGTGATAATTTCGTATGTCGTGGACTCCTTCAACACGCCGTCCTGGTGGATCCCGGATTCATGGGCGAAAGCGTTGCGCCCAACAACCGCTTTGTTGCCAGGCACCTGCATCCCTGTCAGTCGGCTGACGAGATCGCTGGTGCGCTTGATTTCTTTCAGAACAAGCCCTGTTTCAAAATCAAAACGATCTTGACGGATTTTCAATGCGACAGCGATTTCTTCTAGCGCTGCGTTTCCAGCGCGTTCTCCGATGCCATTAATCGTCCCTTCGATTTGTCTCGCGCCATTTTCAATCGCAGCCAGGGAATTGCTTACGGCCATTCCCAAATCATCGTGGTTGTGGGTAGACAAGATTGCCTTATCGATGTTCGGTACGTTCTCTCTTACATACCGGAAAAGCCGTCCGATTTCGTCGGGTGTTGTGAAGCCGACCGTATCCGGAAGATTGATGACACTCGCTCCAGCGTCAATCACCTTTTCGATGATATGAACAAGAAAATCTTGATCGGATCTCAGTGCATCTTCTGCTGAAAACTGGACATGTGGAAACCTCTCTTTCGCATAGGTAACCATTTCTACCGCTTTTTCCACCACCTCATCTGGTGTCTTCTTCAGTTTGTGAGTCATATGAATTGGGGAAGTAGCGATGAAAACATGCAGCCTCGGCTCCGCTCCGCCTTTCAGAGCTTCCCATGCAATGTCGATGTCACGTTTGTTTGCTCGCGCTAAGCCCGTTACCGAACAACCGCGGACGGTATCAGCAATCTCTTTGACTGCCTCAAAGTCAGCTTGAGAGGAAGCGGGAAAACCCGCCTCCATAATATCTACACCTAAACGTTCCAGCTGTTTGGCAATTTCCACTTTTTCCAAACGATTCAAATTGACACCAGCGGATTGTTCTCCGTCTCTCAAGGTTGTATCGAAAACGTTAACGTGAGCCATGTGTGACCACATCCTTTTCTTTGGATTGGGACTTCTTGACGAACGGCATCAGTTCACGGAGCTCTCTACCCACCTTCTCGATTTGATGATTGTTTTCACGGGCATTGATTGCATTGAACTCTGGACGATTCACCTGGTTCTCAAGGATCCAGCCTTTGGCGAACTTCCCTGTCTGGATATCTGTCAATACGTCTTTCATGCGGGCTTTCGTACTTTCATCGACGACGCGTGGACCTGATACGAAGTCACCCCATTGTGCTGTATCGGAGATGGAGTAACGCATGCCTTCAAGTCCGCCTTCATACATCAAATCAACGATCAATTTGAGCTCGTGCATACATTCGAAGTAGGCCACTTCCGGCTGATAACCAGCTTCTGTCAACGTTTCAAAACCGGCTTTCACAAGGCTTGAAAGTCCACCGCAAAGGACGGCCTGTTCACCGAAAAGATCGGTTTCCGTTTCTTCCTGGAAGGATGTTTCAAGGACTCCTGCACGGCCACCGCCGATGCCTTTCGCGTAAGCAAGAGCGATTTCTTTCGCTTCCCCAGTGACGTCTTGCTCGACACCGATCAATGCCGGTACACCAGCGCCTTCTCCAAATGTACGGCGAACAAGGTGTCCTGGTCCTTTTGGAGCTACAAGGAAAACATCGACATTTGATGGAGGAACAACTTGATTAAAGTGAACGTTGAATCCGTGAGCGAAAGCGAGTGCAGCTCCGGACTTCAAATTCGGTTTGATGGACTCTTCATAGACTCTTGGCTGATATTCATCAGGAAGAAGAACCATGACCACATCAGATTCTGCTACAGCATCGGCAACACTTTTCACTTCCAGTCCGTCCTGTTCCGCTTTATCCCATGACTTTCCTTTACGAAGACCAACAACGACGTTATGACCGCTTTCCTTCAAGTTTTGAGCGTGTGCATGACCTTGAGATCCATAGCCTACAACAGCAATCTTTTTATTTTTTAGTACCTCGTCTTTGATATCGTTGTGGTAGTATACGTGTGCCATTTGTACATCCATCCTTTCGGGAAATTATTTTAATAGAGAGTAAGATTTGAATTCTGCTACTTGCGGCTGATGACCGCGGGTGAATGCGGTTAAGCCTGTTCTGGCAAGTTCTTTAATGCCATATGGCCTTAGTAGATCGATGAGCGCATCGACTTTATCCGATTTACCCGTCACTTGAACCGTAACGCTTTCTTTACTGACATCAATGATTGATGCACGGAACGGTTCGATGATCCCTTGGATTTCGCTGCGGATTTGCGGGTTGCTGATCACCTTTACCATCGCGAGCTCCCTGGCGACAATCGCTTTGTCTGTGATGTCTGATACCTTCAGAACATCGATTTGTTTGTTCAGCTGTTTGGTGAGCTGCTCAAGCTTACGATCATCCTCGACTTCCACGACGAACGTCATTTTTGAGACGCCTTCGGTCTCTGTCCGTCCGACAGAAATGCTTTCAATGTTGAATTGCCGCTTGGCAAGTAATCCTGTTACCCGGTTCAGCACACCGCTTCGATTATGAACGGTTGCTGTGACGATTCGCTTCATCGTTTCACCCCAATCATTTCGTGTAGTCCTTTTCCTGGTGCGATCATCGGATAGACGTTCTCTTTTTGGAGGACTCGGCAATCGATGACCGCCGGCTGATCGTCCCCCAGAACTTTCGGCAGGACTTCCAAGAGTTCTTCCTGTGTTTCGATCTTATAACCAGGTACCTGGTAGCTTTCTGCAAGTTTCACAAAGTCCGGCTGCACATCGATGATAGACTCTGAGTATCTTTCACTATAGAACTTCTCCTGCCACTGTCTTACCATTCCTAACGCCTGATTGTTGACGATCAGTACTTTGACAGGCAGTCTGCGTTCTTGTAAAACAGACAGTTCCTGAAGCGTCATCTGAAAACCACCGTCACCTACAACAGCGACACACGTGGAATCCATGTCAGCCAGCTGGGCTCCGATTGCTGCCGGGAACCCGTACCCCATCGTTCCAAGCCCACCTGAGGTGACCCAGCGGTTCGGCCTGTCAAATTGGTAGTATTGGGCCGCCCACATTTGATGCTGTCCGACATCTGTTGTAACGACTGCTTCTCCACCGGTATATTCATAAACTTTCTGCATGAGCCACTGAGGAACGATCAGTTCATCCGGCTGGTCATGCCAGAGTGGATAATCGATTTTGTTTTGGCTGATCGCATCCATCCATCCTTTATGGTGCAATCCTTTCACCGTTTTCGCGTTCAAAGCTTCCAGCGCTGCTTTGGCATCCGATACGATCGGAATGTGGGTCGGAATGTTTTTCCCGATTTCAGCAGGATCGATATCGATATGGGCGACTGTCGCGTTTGGGGCGAAGTGTTTCAAATTTCCTGTCAGTCTGTCATCAAAGCGAGAACCGATATTGATCAGAAGGTCGCATTCGTAAAGAGCTGTGTTTGCGGAATACGTCCCATGCATCCCAGCCATTCCGAGGGACAAATCGCAGGTGCCCGGGTAACTGCCGAGCCCGAGAAGCGTCGTTGTAACCGGAAGTTGGTAATTTTGGACGAATGCTTTCAACTCCTCCGAAGCACCTGCGTGAATGACACCGGACCCTGCAAGGACGACCGGTTTTTTCGCTTCCACAAGTGCGTCGTGCAGTTTACTCACTTGAAGTGGATTCGGTTTGACGGTTGGCTGATAGCCTGGCAAATGAAAATCACTCTTCACTTCCTTTGCGTAAACCGTTGAACTGATATCTTTCGGAATATCCACAACGACCGGCCCTGGTCTGCCTGTTGTCGCAATATGAAAGGCTTCATTCACGATCCTTGGCAGGTCCTCGATTTCCTGCACTTGATAATTATGTTTTGTAATCGGTGTTGTGATTCCCATGATGTCTGATTCCTGGAATGCATCGGTTCCGATGACCCCTTTGGCAACCTGACCGGTAAAAATTACGAGTGGAATGGAATCCATCATTGCATCCGCAATTCCTGTGACTAAGTTTGTCGCTCCTGGTCCAGATGTACCGATGACGACTCCTGCTTTGCCTGACACCCTTGCATATCCTTCCGCTGCGTGGATGGCGCCTTGTTCATGTCTTGGAAGAATGTGATCAAAACTGCCTTCTGCCCGGTAGATCGCATCATAAATCGGTAAAACCGCGCCACCTGGATATCCGAATAACGTTTCAACACCTTGACCGATCAAAGCTTCCACCAGCAAATCGGCTCCTGTCTTCGTCGCGGTCTGCTGTTCCGCACTTGCCTGTGCCTTCATTTTTTTCATCCCTCCTGTGTTAAACCTATCTTTTATGAAAAAGCGGATGACAACTGTATAGCCTCTCCGCTTAAAACCTTTCGTCTTTCGAACAAAAAAGAGACCTTCTTCCTCCTCAGATTCCTGCAACACAACAACTATGTTGTAAGAATGTGAGGGGTGAAAAGGTCTCTCTTTACTTCCACGGTACCACCCTCATTCGTGAAGCTCACTAAAACAAGCTCCACCTCATGGGATTCAACATGAACCCCTTTTGATAACAGGTGCGGTGAAACACCTGGTCCCGCCTACTGGAAGATCGTTCGGCGTGGACACTCAAGGATGATGTCAGAATAAGATGTATTTCCGGGCTTCCAGCAACCCCGGCTCTCTGGGAATACAAGTACTTATTCCTTTATTCCTTTCATCGTGTTCGTATCATTTAATTTTCAATGCCTCGGATTCTACTCGGCTTTACTCTATTAACTCACGTGCGCTTGATTTTTGCTGTACACTTTGTATCCATCTGTAGTCGTTACTTTTCTGAACTCTGAAAGCAGGTGGTTCGTGACAACGCCTGGCTTCCCTTCTCCAACTTTTCGCTGATCGACTTCCACGACGGCGATGACTTCTGCCGCTGTGCCTGTTAAAAATACTTCATCCGCAACGTAAACATCGTGTCGCGTAAACGGCTGTTCCTTGACTTTGTAGCCTTTTTCTTCGGCTATATCAATAATGGCGTTACGTGTAATCCCTTCTAAAGCACCCAAATATGTCGGCGGAGTCATGATCGTTCCATTCTTTACGATAAAGATGTTATCGGCAGATCCCTCCGTCACATAGCCTTGGTCATTCAGCATAAGCGCTTCATCTACTCCGGCTTGATTGGCTTCCATTTTCACAAGGATATTATTCAAGTAATTCAACGATTTCACTTGGGGTGGTAACACGTCCGGTCGGTTTCTTCTGCTTGAAACAGATGCGAGCCGGACTCCGCGTTCATATAATTCTTTCGGAAACAAAGCGAGTGCTTCAGCAATGACAACCAAGCGTGGATTTGCACAGCTGGCCGGGTCCAGACCCAGATTGCCGGCGCCTCTGGAAACGACGACGCGTATATATGCGGTTTCCAACTGATTTCGGCGGACGGTTTCAGCGATAATCTCTTCGAGTTCCTCCTTGCTATGTGGAATCTCGAGCATGATCGACTTCGCTGAATCATAAAGACGGTTCAAGTGTTCATCAAGCTTAAAAATGTTGCCTTCGTATACGCGAATCCCTTCGAACACCCCATCTCCATATAAGAAACCATGATCATAAACGGAAACAACAGCTTCTTCTTTCTTCACGTATTCGCCGCTCATATAAATCCATTGGCTGCTCATTTTCAGCACTCCTTTCTTTTATAGTTTAATGTTTGAAATGATTAAAGAATGATAAAGAAAATGTGGACCCTTCTGGTAAGCAATGATCTTACATTTTCAGGGTCCCAATCTCAGGTCTTACGCATGAACCAACCGGACGATTGAAGCGATCGATGTGGTTGATTGAGGACTACTTTAAACCCATTTCGAGGGAAGGTCAACAGGTTTTTAGTAAATTTTCTGAACACTCAAAAGATTCTATGAATAGGTTAAGCGCTTACACCGTTGAGAGGCTTGACATCTCGTCTCTTTTTCTCTTTTCTTTTTTTCTTTTTTATCTCAAATGAGCGTGAATTCAACATGGAAACACACGAAAACATTCAGGCAATTATTCGCATTTTTTCTGCAAGAAACCACTTTTGTACATGGAATTCTCAAATGAAAAATAGTGGACATTCGCCCTGCCTTCAGAGCCCGTCCCTTCATACAGTGTCGTATAGGATTAAAAAAGGTGGTGAAAGATATGGGCTGGTATGGTGGCTGCGGCGGATACGGCGGCAACTACGGAAGCACTTTCGTTTTGATCGTTGTATTGTTCATCCTTTTGATTATCGTAGGAGCTTCTTTCTACAACTAAAACCTTTTCGTGTGAACCGCCTTTACCCGTTATAAGTGGTTCACACAAAAGCGGATCGTCAATATAGGGCTTTCCGCTAATCGGGTGTGCATAAAAAAGAACCAGAGGTCCTCACCACCTTCTGGTTCATTGTTCGTTATCTTTGCAATTGAAAGAATTCGATAGAGAAATTGTTTTCTCAATATAGGTTTGGTTATAATAGACGGCGAGACATATTCTCTACAACCTCTACCTGTAGAATGTCTCCCTCTTTCAATACCAGAGCGTAACCGCTCTGGTTTTTTTATGTAATTAAATGTTTATTATATCAATATAATGACTATACTCTTTTTTGTGGGCCGGTTTTCATCACGTAATTCATCGCCGCACACCGGCCTTCCTAAAATTACTTTTTAGATCACCAAGATCTTAGTTTAAATCATGCATAAAGAAGCGAGTCGCCTATACATAATAGCCGTCCGCTTCTTTTTAGTTCCGAAGACTTCTTTGGTCCGGAATTTCCGCGTTTTAATTTTCAAGTGCACACTCTCTTTGATACTCTAAGTTGATGAAAATTTGCTGCAACTCAGGCAAAGTCATCTCAATTGTCCTTTTTCCAAAGGCATCCTCTGTGTAACCTAAATCCCTCAATTGATCAATTAAATAATATCTTTCTTGATATGATCCTTCGGGTGGATAAACTGACATGAGCATCCAATCAACTCCTGCACAAAGATTATTTATATAAGTTCTTTCTACTCTCATACCCTTTATTCCTCTTTTAAATCACACAAAGTTATCTAAATTATCTGATTCCAACAAAAAATTACATAGAGGGTCCTCTAAAAAACCAGCAAAACACCAATTTCTAATAAGTTCTTTAATTTATTAAATTTTGTTAAGATCTTAACTTACATAAGCTCCCGTTTCTTGCATCATTTTACGTCCATTCGCAACATATGATCAGGCAAATAAAAAAACGCCCATAAGATGGACGTTTTTTCTCTATATGTTGCCGAAGAACTTCTCCGCTTTTTCTAAATACGGCTCTTCTTCAGGCATCAGCTCATACTCTTCGACAATTGCGTCTACCGGGCACACCGATACACACGCACCGCAGTCTATACATAAATCAGGGTTGATGTAGTATTGGTCTTCTCCTTTTTCAATGCAGTCGACAGGACAAACGTCGACGCACTCCCCGGCTTGCTCGCCCTGGCAAGGTTGTGTAATGACAAATGCCATATGTATCTCTCCCTATTTCCTTATTGTTATTAGTGTCTCGAAAAGCAAGGGGTTTTGTCAATCTTTCTACTTTTTATTCTATCAAAAACCTTAGACAGATGTTTAGAGAGAATGCCTATCCGTTTGCCAACGGAAACAGCGGCTAGTAGAATTGAAATAGCAATTGAAAGGCTGAGACTATGATGAAAACGCAGGATTTGGATTTCCTGCGTTTTTCTATTTTTCAATCCTGTCTCACTTTTATTGTTAGAAAAGGAAGGAGGGATGTCCATGTCATCATGGATACGACCTTTTCATCGTCTCATTGTATTGCTGGTTCTATCCATTTCAATACTTACCGGTTGCACCGAAACGCAGCCTGTAGAAGAAGAGCCTGAAAGTCAAACCGAACAATCACAAAGTTCCGAAGCAAATGCTTTCTCAGAAAAAGAGGAGGAAGCACCTCTAGAAAAGGAATCAATGGCATCTGATGAAGAAAATCAGCCAGGAGATGTTGATGCTACGGTTATGAACGTTGTGGACGGAGACACCATCGACATAAAGATCAACGGCAGAGAAGAACGCGTCCGTTTGTTACTCGTCGACACTCCTGAGACCGTTCATCCCGACAAGCCTGTTCAGCCTTTTGGACCTGAAGCCAGTGACTTTGCGAAAGAAAAGTTGACAGGGAAAGAAGTGCGTTTCGAATATGACGGTCCAAAGCGTGATCACTATGACCGCCTTCTTGGTTATGTCTGGGTAAATGGTAAGAATTTCAATCAACAATTACTAGAAAAAGGGCTTGCCCGCTACGCCTATGAGTATGACCCCCCCTACGTTCATTCAGCCGCTTTGAAGAATGCAGAAAAGCATGCCCAACAACAGGCGAAAGGAATCTGGAGTATCGAAGGTTATGTTACGGATGAGGGGTTTCGCGAAGACGAATCATCGAGAGTGGAGGAAATGCCAGCCTCCTCTCCGTATGAAGGTAATCTTCCCTTTGACCCTCAGGGACCGGACCGGGACTGTAGTGATTTTTCTTCCCAAGAATCCGCACAAGCCTTTTATGAAGCAGCAGGAGGGCCCGCCCACGATCCCCACAGACTAGATGGACACGATCAGGATGGTCTCGTTTGTGAAAGTTTGTAAGTGAATATGAATACCCGATCCTAGCGAAGGTTTCTTACATCGATGATCGGTAGAAGAGGGTCTCCTACCAGGAGGTCCTCTTCTTTTTATATCTTCCGTTCTTTAATCGCCTTAATTTTTTCAATATTATTGTAATTCATCCATAAACAAGGTAAAATCATGTAAATATAAGGAACTTTTTGATTTAAATGGAGGAAATTGATCCTTTTAAATCAATCCAATTTCATAATAGGGGGTCTTCAAATGAAAAAGTATTCATGGTTGATGTTCGTTCTCCTCTTCACAGTAAGCCTATTCTTGAGTGCTTGTGGTGAAAGTGGGACAAGCGGTTCCGCAGGAGAAGACGGCGGAAGTGATGGTGGCGAAGAAATGACAAACTTGACAATGGGTACAGGTAGCGTCGGAGGCGTTTACTATCCACTTGGAGGAGAAATGGCGAACCTTTTCGCAGACAATATTGACGCTGAGGGATTTGACGTTAGTTCTGTCGAATCTGGAGCTTCTGTTGAAAACATCGCCAAAATTCAATCCGGAGATTTCCAGTTGGGGATTGCCCAGAACACGACAATGATCAATGCTGTTGAAGGAAAGGGTGAATTTGAAGGAAAAGATGTCGGAAATGTTGGCGTCATCGGCTCCCTTTACCCAGAGGCCCTTCAAGTGGTCACACTGGATTCTACAGGGATTGAGTCCATAGAAGATCTTAAAGGTAAGAAAGTAGCGGTCGGTCCTCCAGGTGGAGCGACTCGGGAAGCTGCTGAGATGGTTCTTTCCGCTTATGGCATCGAAGAAGGCGACTATGAAGCGTTCGAAGAAGGATTTGGTGACGCGAAGAGTAAACTTCAAAACAATACAATCGACGCATCCTTCGCAGTTGTAGGGGTTCCATCCTCAACAACAGATGAACTAGACGCGGCTACAGGAGAAGTAAAATTCCTGAACATTGAAGGGGACGCTTTAGAAGAAGTCGTTGCCAACAGTCAGTATGAAGCCTATACGGTCGAACCAGGAACGTATGAATGGCAGGAAGAGCCTGTTGAAACCATTACTGCAATGGCGCTTCTCCTCGGTTCAACAAGCCAGGTCAGTGAAGATTTAGCATATGAAATGACAAAAACACTTTATGAAAATGCTGGCGATATGTCGATCGCTCAAGCGAAGCTTGTCACTCAGGATAGTGCTTTGACAGGTGCACAAGATCTTCCTCTTCACCCTGGAGCAGAGAAGTACTTTAAAGAAGCAGGAATTCTAGAATAGGTAGCAAATGGAACCGGACATTGTTTTTGTCCGGTTCTTTATAGCGCTGATTGAGAAATGAATGGAGGGAAAAGGCGTGACAAAAAAAGATAATAAGGAAGTTGACAAGCAAGAAATGATGAAAAAATACGATAAAGAGAGCACATTCCGCACAAACCTTGGAACCTGGGGTTGGGTGACTTTGATCCTTGGAAGCGCTCTGACTATTTTTCAGCTTTATACAGCCTACCGTGGCGCTTATGTTTCACTCATTCAGGGTGCGATTCACCTGGGCGCGGCTCTGTGCTTAGTCTACCTCCTCTATCCAATCAAATCTTCCTTGACGAGCAAACGCGGCATCCCATGGTATGACCTGATTTTTGCTGCAATCGCTCTCTATGCGAACTTTTATATCATACAAAATTATGACCGTCTAATAAACGAGGCCATTATATTCGGCTTCACCTATATGGATCAATTTGTCGCAACCGCTGGCATCCTTTTGTTACTTGAAGCGACAAGACGGGTCGTCGGACTTCCAATTGTTATCATAGCTATTCTCGCCCTGCTTTATGGAATGTTCGGGAACTTCATTCCTGTGATTGGTCACGCGGGAAATGACTGGCCGACACTAGCAACGAAGATGTTTTTCAGTTCCAGTGCTATTTTCGGTATTCCGATTCAAATATCATCCACCTATATTTTTCTATTCCTTTTTTTCGGAGTCATCCTTGTCAAAACGAACATTGGACAGTTTTTCAATGATCTCGCCCTTCGCTTAACAGGGAAATATACAGGCGGAACCGCCAAAGCGGCCGTCGCTGCCAGTGGGCTTCAGGGAATGGTGAGTGGAAGTTCTGTCGCCAATACCGTCGGCTCTGGATCATTCACGATCCCGATGATGAAAAATGCAGGGTTCAAACCTCACTTTGCGGCAGCCTCTGAAGCTTCTGCTTCAACCGGTGGGCAGCTCATGCCACCTATTATGGGTGCAGCAGCATTCATTATGGCCTCTTATACAGGCATCCCTTATAACGAAATTATCGTCATTGCGATCATTCCCGCCCTTTTGTATTTTTCAGGTGTATTCTTAGGTACACACTTCGAAGCAAGAAAACAAAACATCCGCGGGCTTTCAAAAGAAGAACTACCTAAAACCAATAATCTGGTCAAACGTCTAGACTTGTTCCTGCCGCTTGTCATTATTATCGGATTCTTACTTGCAGGACGTACTCCGACATATGCCGCTTTATTTGCAATCGTGACGGCTTTCGTTATCAGTTTTTTCCGTAAAGAAACACGCATGTCCTTAAAAGGAATCATTAAATTGCTTGAAGAAGGAGCCCGGGTCGCCCTCCCCGTTATTGCTGCCTGTGCGACTGCAGGAATCATTGCAGGAACCGTGACCACTACCGGTCTCGGACCTAAAATTGCAGGAGGAATCATCGATCTTGCCCAAGGGCAGTTCTTCCTTGTCATGTTCTTCACTATGATTGCCTGTATTATTTTAGGGATGGGGCTCCCAACGACAGCCAACTATGTCGTAACCGCTACCATGGCGGCTCCAGCCTTGTTAGCGTTTGATGTTCCCGTTATTGCTGTTCACATGTTTGTCTTCTATTTTGGAATTGTCGCAGATATCACACCTCCGGTTTGTCTCGCTGCTTATGCAGGGGCAGGTATTGCAGGAGCAAATCCGATGAAAGCTGGAGTGACCGCTGTAAAACTTGCGATTGCTGCGTTTATCATTCCGTATGTGTTCGTGACCAACCCGCTTTTATTGCTTCAGGGAGACGTCACTGCACTCAACTTATCCATCAGTGTCATTACGGCCTTATTAGGTATGGCAGCCATCAGCTCTGCACTGATTGGATATTTCGCCACGAAAGTCACGTGGGTTGAACGAATTGCCCTCGTCGCTTGTGGACTCATGCTCGTTTATCCGAATCTGGTCATTTCTCTCATCGGGTTAGGCGTCTTCGGGGCCATTGCTGTCTTCCAATATGTAAAAAACAAAAAAGACGATTCTCAGAAACAGGAAGCTGTCGTGTGAATCAAAACCAGGCCTTTTTACAAGGCCTGGTTTTTTCTTGATGTTTTCCCTTTTAGCCATGAATCACCTAGCTCATTAATGAATATAGCGGCTATGATCAAAACCACCCCCAACCATTGAATCAAAGAAACAGATTCTGCAAGGATGATCATAGATGAAACGATGGCAACAGGTAGTTCAATTGAACTCAAGACATTTGCTAGTCTTCCAGAAATCAATGGGGCTCCCTGAGCAAAAAATAATGGTGGAATGACCGCTCCAACTAAAGCCACCCCGCCCCCAATGCTCCATAACTGCATGTCGAATAGAGGCAGTGTTGGGAGGTCTTGAACAAATACAACCAGTACAAGAATCAACGAGCCGGTCACCATTAGAGCACTTCGTACAAGGGGATCGATGCTCGTTGCTACCTGTCCGCTGAAGAAGACAAAACCTGCATAAGAAAACCCTGAAAGCAGGCCAAGCAAAAGCCCTGCCAATGGAAGGCTGAAAAAACCTCCTCCAATCACACCCGACGCCAATACAACTCCAAAGAGAGTAACAGCCAATGAAAGAAAATTGATTTTTGTTGGAATAACTTTCGTAAAGATCCATTCGTAAATCATTCCAATCCATACGAATTGAAAAAGTAGAATAATGGCAATCGAGGCTGGTAAATACTGCATCGCACCATAATAGAAGATACTAGTCAAACCGACGGATGTGCCCGTCAGCATCATTTTGAAAAGATCACCCTTGCTTGTTCCTTTCAAGGATATCCTTTTGAAGGAGCTCATTCCCCATAAACAGACAAAGGCGATGAACATTTGCACAATGTTCAATTCTCCGAGGGTGTAGCCTAATGAAAAGCCTGTTTTCACGAAAATTGGTGTAAACCCAAAGCTTGCAGCCCCGATTAATACGAGAGTCATGCCTTTCCCCTTCATACACCATCCTCCTCTCTCCCATCCGAAATGTTTCTTTAATCCCTTTTCCATAAAAAAAGGCCCCTCTTTAAAAGAGCGGCCCTTTCTATGTGTCTTGAATTATACGATTCTCTTAATCAATCTTCCTAAAGTACGTGGAATGAATAAGAGAATATCTACGATCGTATGGATTACCGAGCGAATCAGTTTCATTTTCATTCCTCCTTTTTTGATTTATAAATAAATACCTCAAATAAAGTAAGATGAAACTTCGTACCGTTATTTAGGGTGAATTGTCCTATCCTCCCTCATTTAAAAGTCCTGACAGCGAGAGAACGACCGAAAGGGAACAACGGTTGCTTGATTATTTAAAAACGGACAAGTGATTCCTTTATCCCATACCAATATAACCCTTTCCGCCATAGTATAATTTTTCCATTACTACTAAAGTGGTATAGACAACTAGATTGTTTAATTCTATGATTGAATTATCTGAAAAAAGGAGGTCATGAATTGAAAAAGAAAACCGTATCCATTTTATTAACAACTGCTTTAGGAGCAACTCTATTCATTCCAAATTCAAGCCTTGCCTCACCTGGACCAAGTATTGAGAAAAGAGTGAAACCGAATGTCCATACAAACCAAAGAACTGTCCACCCCTTTTCATGGGATCAACCTGGACCTTCCTCACCAATCCTGCACCCTGGATCTGTACGAGGAGCGGGTATGAGAGAAGAGCCTTTACAAGCAATTGATCCTCTCTTAACTTCTGCTATTGAAGATCACGTTATGCCAGGGGCTGTTGCTCTTGTCGCAAGAAGGGGGCATATTGTTAAAGAGGATGCTTACGGATATGCCGTGAAGTATGAAGACGATGAGTTTACACCATCTGAAGATCCAATCCCCATGACGAAAGATACCATCTTTGACCTTGCTTCCATCAGCAAAATTTTCACTACAACCGCCGCCATGATCCTGTATGAACAGGACGCCTTCGAATTGGATGACCCTGTTGCGAAGCATCTCCCGGAATTTTCTGCGAATGGAAAGGAAAACGTAACGATTGAGCAACTTTTGACTCATACCTCAGGTTTCAAGCCATGGATCCCTCTTTACACCGTTGAAGGTGACAGAACCGATCGTTTACAACATGTCTTACAATATCCCCTTACTAATGAACCTGGTTCCACCTATACTTACAGTGACTTAAATATGATTACATTAGGAGCTCTCGTTGAACGGCTCTCAAATATGCGCTTAGATAAATTTGTAGAAAAAAACATTACCGACCCATTAAAAATGGAAGATACGATGTATAATCCAGGAGAGGAATTGAAACCACGCATTGCTGCAACGGAAGATCAACCTTGGACGAATCGCGGTCTTGTATGGGGAGAAGTACACGATGAAAGCGCCTGGTCACTGGATGGAGTAGCCGGTCATGCGGGAGTTTTCTCTACAGCAAACGATTTAGCAAAATTCGCGCACATGTTTCTCAATGAGGGTACATATGGGAACCAAAAAATTCTTGAGCCTCAAACCGTCAAGCTGCTCACAGAAAACCGCATCCCTCAGTTTGAAGGTGATGACCACGGGTTAGGATGGGAACTTCAACAAGGTTGGTATATGGATGCTCTCTCAAGCCCCCGAACATATGGGCATACGGGTTACACAGGAACATCCATCGTAGTAAATCCGGAAAATGAAACGATCGCTATCTTATTAACAAACCGTGTCCACCCAACAAGGGAAACGGTTTCTACAAACGGGGCTCGCAGAGGCTTTGCCCGTAAAGTAGCGGATGCCATCCCAATCCAAATGGATAAAAAAGCGACTCCATGGTTCTCAGGGTATGGGGATCACTTGGAGAACCAGTTGGAGGCAGAGGTAACCCTTGACGAATCGGCCACCCTGTCATTCCGCACATGGTTTGAAATCGAAAATGGTTATGACTTCGGAACATTAGAAGTTTCATCTGATGGAGAAACCTGGAATACACTGGATCAATATACAGGCGATAGTAACGGATGGGTCTCACAAAAGATCGCACTCCCATCAGACACGACTCATATCCGCTTCACTTATGAAACCGATGGAAGTGTGAACAACCGGGGATGGTACATCGATGATATAGAACTAAATGGAAAGCCAGTAGATGTAAGAAGCGATTCATGGGAAAAGAGATCCTACTAACGAATTTCTGATTAGTCCGACAAGTGGAGACACTTGCCGGACTTTATTTTTGATCATTCCCATCTTCATCGCCTTGATCAAGCATTCTAAAGTATTTCATAGTTTTCTTTTTCCTGGAAACGGTTAAGGATGGATATAGCCGAAAGGAGAGTGGAACATTGACAAAGCACAACAAGCTCGTTCGAGATCACATCCCTAACTTATTAAGAGATTCGGGGAAAAATATCCGCACTCGAACCCTTGATCACAAGGAGTATGATGATTCATTGAAACACAAATTGAGAGATGAAGTCGAAGAATATTTCAACACCGCTGAGAATAAAGATTCGTTGACGAAACTCGCAGACCTTTTGGAAGTCATTCACGCCTTATCTTATACACATGGAGCAACAATTGAAGAACTTGAGCATATTCGTCAACATCGCAGAAAAGAACGTGGAGCTTTTCATACCCGCACCATGCTTTTGGACATTGAAGACGAGTAATCACAAAAAAAGGGGATGGCCAGAGTGGCTATCCCCTTTTTTCCTATTAATCGATCGGATCTTTGGCCTTGCCATAACGAATGACATCATAAATCGCCATACCGTCACTCGGTTTGCCTTCCTCATTTCGATAAGGAAATAGAGAAAAGAAGATAAAGTACACAGAAAAATAAGAATACTGGTAGAAGAATAAATCCACAGGAAGGACCTCCTGTATGATTAATACATTTAACATCATGATGACCGCTAAATTAAAAAGACTTCCCGCAAGATAGATCGACACATGTGCCCATGTCTTATTGTAGGTAAGTTTTTCGTATTGACACCAGCCCTCCATAAAATACATACGCCTCACTTCCAAAGGCCCCACATGAAACAGCAGTTTTCCTGTCCCTATACAATAACGTATTCTCCCTCCGAATATACGGGCGACAACGACATGACCCGTTTCATGAACGAGCGTGACGAGAGGCAGAATGAGAAAAAAATTTATTATAAACATCGGGATGTCATTCAATGTAAACATAGGCATTCCTCCGTAATGGTGTGAATAGAAGTTCTGAAAAGACACCTTCCCTTTTCTGTAAAAAGATAACGTAAATGCAGAAAACTGCTTCCATAGCCTCAGTATGGTGACCATTGACGTAGGATGGTCTTGTTTCTCATGAAAGACCCCCGTCCCAAGTCCAAACATCCGCATACTATCTATCGTTTCTACCATTCGAAAATTTTGACTCTCATGCTTTCCATTTCTCCATTTCAGTGGCCTCCATTAGAAGTTCACCTGCAAATGTTTGTAAAATTTCAACATTCCTCATCCTGTTGTTTTAGCCTTCGATTTCGAGTATGATAGGAATAGCGATTTTTTTTAAAGAGGAGCGTATTTATGAAACGATCCATTTACGGATTGACGTTTGACCAACTGACTGATTGGCTTATAGATCATGGTGAGAAAAAGTTCCGCTCCAAGCAAGTATGGGACTGGCTCTACCAGAAGCGCGTAACAGACTTTTCACAAATGAAAAACGTGAATCAATCGTGCATCGACGTTCTCGATGAACATTTTACGATTGAGACACTTTCTGAAGAAATAAAACAAGAATCAAAAGATGGAACCGTCAAGTTTCTATTTAAATTGGATGATGGGAACGTCATAGAGACAGTTTTAATGCGTTTTAATTATGGCTTATCCGTGTGTGTCACAACACAGGTCGGCTGTAACATTGGCTGTTCCTTCTGTGCCAGTGGAATTCTGCGCAAGAGCCGAGACCTATCCAGCGGCGAAATTGTTGAGCAGATTATGCAAGTCCAACAACACCTGGACAAACAAGGCAA
The DNA here is from genome assembly GCF_007991335.1 of Halobacillus faecis. GTDB lineage: Bacteria > Bacillota > Bacilli > Bacillales > Halobacillaceae > Halobacillus > Halobacillus faecis. Next base: position 298,211 of record NZ_BJYD01000006.1, read on the forward strand.
CGATGAGCGTGTCAGCCACATCGTGGTCATGGGAATTGGTGAACCCTTCGATAACTACGACAACTTGATCGACTTCTTGAAAGTTGTCAACGATCAAAAAGGGCTGTCCATTGGAGCGCGTCACATCACCGTATCCACAAGTGGAATTGCACCGAAAATGTATGAGTTCGCTGATGAAGGCATCCAGATCAACCTGGCTCTTTCTATTCATGCACCAAACAACGAACTGCGTACTCAAATCATGAAAATCAACCGTGCTTATCCACTAGAAAAACTGATGCCGGCCATTGATTACTATCTGGAAAAGACGAACCGTCGGATTACCTTTGAGTACATTTTACTCAAAGACGTCAATGACCATAAGAAGGAAGCAGAAGAACTTGCGGAATTGTTGAAGGATAAACGACACTTATCCTACGTCAACTTGATCCCGTACAACCCGGTCGCTGACCACCCTTATGAGCGAAGTGAAAAAGAAGCGATTCTTACGTTCTACCAAACGTTGATGGACCGAGGAATTAAGTGCGGAGTGCGTACAGAACACGGTACCGACATCGATGCCGCCTGCGGACAGTTGCGCAGTAAGCAGATTGAAAAAGAAAAAGCACGCAAAAAGAAAAAGATGCAAACCAACTAAAAAGCATGAGGCTCCGGCCTCATGCTTTTTTTAACCCTTATAATTTTCTTCTATATAGCCGGTCATCTCTTCAACGTTTAAGTCCTGCCCTCTTACTCACTGCTGTACATTCTCTACCTCCCTCCCCTGGTTTTGGATTGTAATGAATATACCCATCATAATCTTTAGGAACATCGCCGTCCTGGCATTTTATGCTCTCCCATAATTGTTTCATACAAAACTGAAATAAATGGTTTTATTTGTAAGAATATAGGTAATATATGAATATACAAAAATATCCAAGGGGTGATGGGAATCTATCAAAAAGGAGTTTTTCCAGGATGAGAAAATTTTTAGCATTTCTTTTCGTTTTCACTTTAACTTTTGGCAGCGCAGGAGTTGTAAGTGCGGACAACCATGACGGAGACAAAGATTGCAGTGACTTTGATTCTACAGCAGAAGCTGAGCAGTATTGGAAAGAAAATGGATATGATGAAAACAATGATCCTGATGGTTTAGACCGTGACAAAGATGGCGTACCATGCGAAAGCTTAGGTGGCAGCTCTTCAGATGATGGATCAGGTGATTCAGAAGCAGAAGAAGAAGAATCGATGGATGATTCTGAAGAAAGTGAAACAACAGAAGAATCATCGGACGAAGAAGGTGGAGAGCTTCCAGAAACCGCAACGCCGTATGCTACATATGCGTTACTCGGGATGGGGCTGTTTTTATTGAGTGGCGGACTGTTGTTTGTACGTAGGGAAAATTAAATACCCATCCCCATCCCCCTCTTTAGCGGACCTTCATGGTTCGCTTATTTTTTTGATCTTGATCTTCTAACCTATGATTTAGAACAAAACAGGTCTATCCATTTCTAGGATAGACCTGTCATTATTTCTGTGCTAATCCATGCATAATGAAGTCAATCGTATCGTCGATTTCCTTATCGTCATCCCAGTTTAAATCGGGTGCAATAATAAAACGGGTGACTAGAAACCCGACTACGGCAGAGATAATCATACGTATGATGGAGGCATTCGGTATTTCTACAAGTTTTCCTTTATCTTTCAATTGATTCAATGCTTCCTCGAATTTGGGGAAGATTTCTTTAAGGAATACTTCCTGAAACTTTTCCTGAAGTTCAGGGTGAAAAGCCATTTCCTGGATGACAATGCGTAAAAGAGGAGCGTTCTCTTTGGCAAATTCAAAGCGATTCTTCAAAAGGGTCCGCAATAAACTTTCCAACTCCTCCGGAGGTTCTTCAAAAACTTTATTGGCGAAATGAGAAGCAAAGAAAGGCAAAGTGAACTTCGTCATAAATGGGGTCACGATGGAGATCAAGAGCTCTTTCTTCGTTTTATAATGACGAAAAATCGTCCCTTCGGCCACATTCGCTTTTGCTGCAATTTCACTGGTGGAAGAAGAAGCGTACCCCTTTTCCGCAAAAATCTCTACGGCAGCTTTTAAAATTTGTTCCTGTTTCGGTGTTAACTTTCGATCTTTCTCTGTCGTCTGTTCTAATGTTTCCACCATTTTCTTAAAGTCAGTCATTCTTCCATCCTCCTCGAAGTCCATTCTCCCATTATAAACGTCGATGCTTCTTCAATGCGAATATATTCAATGTCGTGAACAACGCTGTAAACCCGAGTAGAATATAAATTTCCAGTTGGATATCCGCGAAAGAGGCTTGGCGCAGCATAATCCCTCTCATAGCTTCTGCCCCATATGTTAAAGGCATCATCTGACCTATGACCTGTACCCATGTTCCAAGCCCCTCTGTCGGGAATAAACCGGAGAAGAACACCTGGGGAACAATGATCAAAGGAATGAATTGAATCATCTGAAATTCATTCTTAGCAAATGCGGATACCAGTGTACCAAGGCTCAAAGCCGCTAGAGCAAGTAATATAGTAACCATGAGTACATAAAAGAAATTCCCTTCCATGAACACCCCCAGGATGTAGATGGAAAAGGAGGCAATCACGACTGATTGGAGGATTGTGAACAGTCCAAATCCTGCGAGATAGCCAAACACGATTTCAAATCGTTTGATAGGGGTAGCCAACAATCGTTCCAACGTCCCCTGTGTACGTTCTCTTAAAAAAGAAATCCCGCCTACAATAAATACGAAGAAAAAGACGAAAAAACCGATGAGGACTGGCCCCACGTAGTCAAATAAGCCGAGATCCTCTGAACCATGGTAAAACTCCACATCCACTGTATTCTGCTGATTCGCCCGCAAGGATTGCAATTCTTTTTGGATGGCCCCAGCAGCGTTTGGATCACTTCCCTCTAGAAGCAGGGATATTTCCTGATTTTTAAAATATATCACAGCATCCAACGTCCCCTCCTCCAGCTTTTCTTCTGCTTTAGTGGAAGACATTGTTTCAACAACAAGGGTATCAGACGACAATTTTTCAAGCATCGATTCTGGAACGTTGACGGCTCCTAATTCCAGGTTGGATTCGTCATGATCCAGTACCATCCACATGAGTGACAAGACGAGGAGTGGCGCCACCACCATCAGGGCTACACTTCTTTTATCCCGTTTAAATTGGAGAAGAATTCTTTTCATGACATGGAAGGTATTCATTTTGTTTCACCTCCGTAATGCAAAAACACGTCTTCCATAGACGACACATTCACTTTTTCCTTCAACCTTTCCGGAGTATCCATAGCGATCATTTTTCCATTTCTGAGCAGAGCCAGACGATCGCACTTCTCCGCCTCGTCCATGACGTGGGTGGTAACAATGATCGTAACCCCCTTATGCTTCAAATCATTCAGTTCATTCCAAATCGACTGCCGTAAGACAGGATCGATACCAACCGTAGGTTCATCAAGAATAATCATTTCCGGTTCATGGACGAGAGCTGCAGCTAGAGACAAACGCCTTTTCATCCCTCCAGAAAATGTTTCGACGGGCTGATCTTTAGAAGAGGATAAGTCAACCATTTCAAGTACTTCCCTGATTCTTTCCCTTCTCTTCTTTCTTGATAGGTGATAAATGGAGGCGAAGAAATCCAGGTTTTCCCATGCCGTCAGTTCTTGATAAAGAGCATCTGACTGGGCCATGAACCCAAAGTTCTTCATCTGCGAAAGATGCTGCAAATCGGACCCATGAAGGGAAATGGTTCCTTCTGAAGGCTGTAGGATTCCTGCCATCAACTTTACAAGGGTGGTTTTTCCTGCTCCTGAAGGGCCCAACAATCCAAAAATCTCACCTTTTTGAATGGAAAGATTCACCTGGTCAATAATCATATTTTTACCGTACCGTTGTATAACGCTTTTCATTTCAACCATCGTACTCAATTCAACCCCTCCTAAGTGAGTGATTACTCACTTTAATTATACATCGCTTCCTGCACATGTAAAGAGAGAAATAATCCTTTCGCTTCATTGCTCCTTAAAGCGCGTTTCGAAGGATGGCCACTTATTTCAAAAAAACGGTTTATTCTGTTCAATCAATATTTAATATTAGATATCCATCCGCATTTTCAACTGCTATAATATTCTCAACCACTAAGGGAATGTCTGTTCGTAAATATGAAAGGGGTAAAACGTTGAAAAACCATCAAGATCGCATTTCCCTTTACTATCTGTTTTCAGGAATAATACTCACTTTGTTTTTTGGAGTCATTTTTTTGGCAGGATGGCTGACAGGTGCGGACTGGAGCACCTATTCCATTGAATTCAGTTGGAGTATGTTGAATACCGATACGCTTAAAGACATATTCACAAACTGATTCCAGGTTCTATTTTGGAAGCTTGTTCGATACAATACATCGATCATCTTTTGGAGGAGAAGTTCATGGAAGATTGGATCATTTGGATGATGGAACAGTTCGGGTATCTAGGGGTTTATGCATTGATGGCGATTGAAAATCTCTTCCCCCCTATTCCATCTGAAGTTATTTTGCCGCTTAGTGGGTTTATGACGGTACGGACGGATTTAACGATAACAAGTGTCATCATTTATGCGACTACGGGTTCTCTGACAGGGTCTCTTCTACTTTATGGAATCGGGATGTCCATCAGCAGAGACAAACTGGAAGAGTGGGTGGAACGTCACGGAAAATATGTGCGCCTTACGAAAGCAGATGTGAACAAAGCTTTCCACTGGTTTGAAACTTATGGATATTGGGCCATCTTTTTTTGCCGTATGCTTCCACTTGTCAGAAGTTTCATTTCCATACCTGCAGGAATGGCCCGTTTCTCCATTGTTCCTTTTCTTTTCCTTACCTTTTCGGGAAGTTTGATTTGGAATACAGCCCTGATCTACACAGGTGCCATTCTCGGAGATTCCTGGCGCGATATTGTGCATTATATGAAGGTGTACTCCTTATGGACGTATGTCATCATCGTCGTTGTTGCTTTCCTTACCATCTGGTGGATGCGTAAAGGGAAAGGTATTCGCTTATGGAGATAATGGAATTTATTAAAGTCGTGATCCTTGGCATGTTTGAAGGTTTGACAGAGTTTGCGCCCGTTTCTTCAACCGGGCACATGATTCTGGTAGATGAAATGTGGCTGAAAACGGACTTGTTTTTAGGAGACTATGTGGCGAATACCTTTAAAGTGTTTATTCAGTTGGGATCTATTCTTGCCGTCGTAGTCATTTTTCGGAAGCGATTCAGGGAACTATTGATATCCTCACAGAAACGTAAAGGCGCCCGTTTAAAATGGTCCCATATCATCATAGGCCTCCTCCCCGCAGCTATTTTAGGTTTCCTTTTTGAAGGGTACATTGATGAATATTTGTTTACTCTCGAGACGGTTTTAATTGGATTGGGAGCTGGAGCTGTGTTCATGATTGCTGCTGATCTGCACCAACCGAAAGAATGGAAAGAAACGGTCGATCAAATCAGCCACACCCAAGCTTTCACAATAGGAATCTTTCAATGTCTATCACTGTGGCCTGGCTTTTCACGTTCTGGTGCTACGATATCAGCAGGTGTGTTCATGGGGCTGAGCCACAGAGCTGCAGCAGATTTCACTTTCATCATGGCTGTCCCCATCATGCTGGGTGCTAGTGTCCTATCCATTGTAAATAACCTGACCTACTTCCAATGGACGGCTGTCCCTTACTTTGCCGCCGGCTTCCTGAGTGCTTTTCTTTTCGCTCTTTTGTCGATTCGTTTCTTTCTGAAACTGATCAATCATGTGAAATTAATTCCATTCGCAATCTACCGTTTCCTATTAATCGTAGTCATCTGCTTTCTATATTTCTAAGTTAAAAAAAGACTGAGCAATAAATGCTCAGTCTTTTTTTCCATCTTCTTTTTTCTCTAAAAAATACTTAACTCCTGCAACCGTACCGATCCCAAGCAGAGCATACTTCAACCCTTCCACCGTTGCTGAAGGAGAGATGCCTTGCTGCCAATAGGAAAAAACAACTCCTAAGACGACAGCGATGATAGGGATGTATCGGTTTGGCACACGCTTAGTCTGCCTCATCGCATACAACAATACAGCAAGTCCCGCATATGGGGTGAAGTCCGTCATGAAGTCCATGGATTGATCTCCTCTAATATAGAATAAGAGCTTATTCTATATTATTCATGATGCGAGACTAGAAGTACTTTCTGCAAAAAATAACGCCCCGCCCCTCCCATGGGACAAGACGTTATTTTTTATGAAACGAACGATTTCGGCCCTAGGGCTTTCTCGACTTCCATGTAGTCCAGGCCATGCGCTTCTGCCACTTCACGGTAAGTCACACTGCCATTTACGACATTTACACCTTTTAGTAAAGCAGAATTTTCGATACATGCCTTTTGAAAACCTTTGTTTGCAATCTGAATCGCATAAGGAACGGTGACATTTGTGAGCGCAAGCGTGGATGTCTGTGGAACGGCTCCCGGCATATTGCCAACCGCATAATGGACAACTCCATGTTTTACATAAGTCGGATCGTCATGGGTCGTGACATGGTCGACCGTTTCGACGATGCCACCCTGATCGACAGCAACATCCACGATGACACTCCCCCGAGTCATCGACTTCACCATATCTTCTGTTACAAGTTTAGGCGCTTTGGCTCCTGGAATCAAAACGGCGCCTATGACCAGATCAGATTCTTTAACAGCCTCGCTCAAATTCAATGGATTAGACATCAGGGTATTGATGGATGAGCCGAATAGATCATCCAGCTGCCTGAGCCGATCTGGACTAAGGTCAATCATGGTTACGTCCGCACCCAGACCTATGGCGATCTTTGCAGCGTTTGTCCCTACGACACCCCCGCCGATAATCGTCACCTTCCCGCGCTTCACTCCTGGAACTCCGCCAAGAAGAATGCCTTTACCACCATGGGTGCGCTCTAAATATTGCGCACCTTTTTGTGTTGCCATTCTTCCAGCCACTTCACTCATTGGTGTAAGCAGGGGCAGAGACCCATTTTCAGCCTGAACCGTTTCATAAGCAATGGCGACTACTTTTTTCTCTGCCAAAGCTTTTGTCAATTCTTCATCTGCTGCAAGATGAAGGTACGTAAATAAAATTAAACCTTCATAAAAGTAACGATACTCTTCAGCAAGCGGCTCCTTGACCTTCAAGACCATCTGCTGTGCCCAAGCTTCTGCAGCCGTCCCTACAATCTTCACTCCAACTTCTTCATATTGCTGATCAGAAAAACCAGAGCGATCCCCAGCTTTTGACTCTAAGTAAACTTCATGTCCTTCATTGATTAGATTCACCGCACCCGCAGGAGTGATGGCTACGCGGTTTTCACTGTTTTTAATCTCTTTCGGTATCCCTATCCGCATTCAAGGAACCTCCCATCAAGAACTTATCGACTCAATCGCCTCTACCACAGTATCCAGCAGGAAAGTCAAATCCTCTTCATCAATAGACAAAGGAGGGGATAATGTAATGACATTATTGAATCCAGCCACTGTCATCCCATTTTTGCCGATCAATATTCCTTTGTTTTTGCAATAGCTGATGATTTGGTTCACTTTATCCACAGCCAGTGGTTCCTTCGTTTCCTTGCTTTCCACCATTTCAATACCAATGAGCAAGCCCTTCCCTCGCACATTTCCCACATGGTTATGGGTTTGAAGACGTGTGTTCAAATCATTTTTTGCTGCCTCTCCTAAATCATGTGAACGCTCAAACAAGTTTTCTCTTTCCATAATTTCTATATTCTTGAGTGCAACCGCACAAGCTGCTGGATGGCCTCCGAAGGTATTAATATGACGGAAGAAGTCATACGTATCATCTCCACAAAAGGCTTCATACACTTCCCGCTTTACGGCCGTTGCTGATAGAGGAAGATACGCACTCGTAATCCCTTTCGCCATCGTAATAATATCCGGTTTCACTCCATAGTTCATAAAACCGAACGGCTTACCCGTGCGTCCGAATCCACAAATCACCTCATCCACGATCATGAGGGCTCCATGTTTCTTACAAATGGCTTGAACTTCTTTCATATACTGCTCAGGAGGTACGATCACTCCACCACCAGTAATGATTGGCTCCATGATTACCCCGGCAATGGACTCGCTATATTCCCAAGTCATTACATCATCAATTTCCTTTGCTCCAAAACGGTCTTTTTCACTATGTTCATTCCGATACTCATCAGGTGGAGCGACATGCAAAAAACCAGGGCCGAGAGGTTCATACTTATACTTTCGCTGTGCTTGGCCCGTGGCAGCTAACGCGCTTGTGGAATTCCCATGATAAGCTCTGTACCTTGAAATGAACTTCGTTCGATAATGGTCCCCTTTTTGCTGATGATATTGGCGAACCATTTTAAACGCAGCCTCATTCGCTTCCGATCCACTATTTGAGAAAAAAACAACATAATCATCCCCAAGAAGCTGGTTGATTTTTTCTCCTAATTGAATGGCTGCTTCATGACTTTGTGTAAGCGGCATATAAGAAAGATCCTTAATTTGTTCATAAGCTGCTTTCGCAAGCTCCTCCCGCCCATAACCAACGTTCACACACCATAAGCCTGACATCGCATCCAAGTATCGATTGCCATCTATATCGGTGATCCAGGAACCTTTCGCACTTTTGGCTACCATTGTTGAATCAGGGTTATAGGGTTTCATGGAGTGCCATACATACTTCTCGTCTTTTGAAAGCAATTCACTCTTTACATCAGCTTTAGTCAACGGAGATTCCTCCTTAATGGTCTTTCATTAGAATTATCTTAATTATCTAACATTTTAGTTGCGCTTTCATTAGACATTGTGTCAAACCGTCATCTCCCCACTTTCACATAATGACAAGAGCACTTATTGAACAATCTGGCAGGATTGTGGAAGACTCAGTTCCGAGATGTTTCCAGGGTTCGTTGCCTTGTTGGGCGTCAAGGGTGGCTGGGAAGCTACTCGCTTTCCTGTGGGGGAGTGGCGAGCTTCCTCGGGCTAACGCCCAGCGGGATCTCGCCTATCT
>NZ_BJYD01000007.1 GCF_007991335.1 Halobacillus faecis
TTTAGTTGGAAAAGAATAATAGAAAAACACTTATTCAAAAAAACGAATAAGTGTTTAAGCAAGAACGGTTAGGTGACGGCTCTTTGGTATTCATAGGCGAGAAGTGCAAACTCGATGACCTGTCTTTTTTCACATTCCATGAAATCCGGTCCCAACAGTTTTTCTAACTTCTCCAAGCGATGATATAGCGTCTGACGGACAACAAAAACTTTGGAAGCGGTTTCTTTTTTGGATCCGTTGCACGCCAAATAGACCCTTAATGTTTCCAGGAGGTTGGTGTTATTTTTTTCGTCGTATTTTATAATCGGTTCTAAGTACTCTTCGACTAATCCACCGAGGTTACTGTGCTGATGGACGAGTGAAATCAATCGGTACATGTGTAAGTCATCGTAAAAAAATTTGGACTGACTTTCTGGAAGCTTCTCCTGTAGAGTTAAGGTCTCCTGGGCGGTTTGGAAACTTTCATGCAACCTGGATAGTTCTTTGACGTATTTACCACCTGCAATTTGAAAAGATGAAATACTAGAATCATTCAACAGACTGATCTTCTGCAGCCTCACAACCCCCCGTTTGATCCTTTCCTTCCAATCTTCTGCTTCTTTTCTATTCAAAAGAATAAAAGTAAGCTGATGACGCTTTTCTACTGGGAAAACATAATAACCGTTCTGGTCAAAAATATTGTGGATTAGCATATTCATATAAGTGAGGTCAGGGTTGGATTTCTGCCTGTCCACCATATTCAACTTTATGGTGAGTACAATCGCTCCTTTTACGGTTTTGTCCAGTTTGTAAATGGCTAGTCTGTCACGAATCTCCTCTTCTTCATGCTCTCCCTGCAACCATTCGATCAGCCATTCTGTTTCTTTGGCTTTTCTTTTTTCCTCTGTATAGAGTTCTCTTAATAAGTATTGCGCAAGTGCAGTCCCTGTTCGGTCCAATAATAATGATTCGAATTCACCAAACTCTCTCCGGTTGGACAATAAGTAAATATTCGCAAATTCCCGATCAAATACTTGGACCGGCTGTTTTAAGACTCTTCTCGACCCGGTATTCGGCTTGCTCAGCTCCATCAACACTTGCTCGCGTTCTTTCTCTCTCAAGGCTGGGATCGTGACGACCGTATGATCCTTGGCAATATAAACGAGCTGGCAATTCACATATTGCTGCAAGTTTTTTAGAATCTCAAAGTAGTTATCAATCGACAACAAGCGTTTATTCAGACGCTGGGAATAATCTTCTAAGTTCGTAATGAACTCGTATTGCTGATTGATGAGATCCGCATGAATATCTTGAGTGATCTCTACAAAAGAAACTTCTTCCCGGAATAAGACAATTGGAAAATCGTTGGCTTCTGCATAATCAATGGCTTCCTGGCTTATGTAATCAACGAAACTCCCAATTTCTATACAAATTCCGGCTACTTCTTTTTCAACTAATTGTCTTAATAAATGGAGAAAAAGCTCATGATCATCCTTCCAACCAAATCCTGTTGAGAGGACAAGCTCTCCACCTTTCAAATTCTTTCTCACTTCGATCATTTCATAAACGTGAACCCATTTGACCAGCCGGTCGATGCCCCTCCGACCAGCAATAACTTCAGCAGAAGCGAAATGGTCCCTTTTCAGGATGTTCTCAATCGACATGTGTTCGTTCATTGAATGACCCCTCTTTTAAAGTACAATAATTTTTCAGAAAAATCTAATAGATTGTGAGATTTTCTAACAAAAAAGTTTAATAGTCCTAGTAAATCTAACATGCCTAGATATTCAGTAAATGGGAAGGTCTGTGTGTGGTGGAATTTTGAGTGAACCCGAGATCCATTTGTTCTTGTACAGAACGCTTACGCTTTTCAATTATTGTAGGGCTTACAAATTTATCAGTGAGTTTTAAGCTTTTATCGGTGGGATTTTGATTTTTTTCAGCGGATTATAGGCTTTTATCTGTTGCTTTGCACTTTTATCAGTGACTTCAATGTTTAGATCAAAAAAGAGGATTGGCGTTGGCCAATCCTCTTTTTTTCTATTTCACACTCTGTTTTTTCTGTTGCTGGACGAGGATGGTAGAGAAATATTTCCTCGCATCCGGGTGCAGGATATGAAGCCGTTCCTTTTCACCTTTGCCGGATTCGTTTCCTTTATATTGAAACTCAACGAATGCTCCACTTAAATTTTCCGTGACTCCACTGATCACATAACCTTGTTCCAATAAAAAGTCGATTTTTTCGCGTTCTGCTTCAAACTCGCGATGGTCAGACATTTGAATTCCTCCTTGTTATGCATCCATTTTCTGTGTGGATCCCTCTGTTCCTGTCTTACGCCCCAGCTTTTCTTCTACGAATTTTTCTCCGATCACCCAGTCCCGGCCGACGGTTATGCCAAGGTATTCATCGTCACTTGGGTTATCGATTTCTGCCTGGGGATGCTTTTTAAAATACCAATGTTTAGCTAATAAGTAATAACATAAGGCACCAACGCCAAATCCTACGAAGAAAGAGTAGGTGGAGAATGTGTAGGCGAAGGCACTTCCGATGACCCATGAAATGATGCCTGCCCAGTTGACTCCTCCATCGTAACGGAATTGGCCGCCTTGCTTATACAAGTCGTGAACGTTCATTCTCCGCTTCCTCAATAAATAGTAATCGGCAAAAATGATGCCTACAATGACAGAGAGAATAGCTGCGGCAATCAGCAATACGGGAATCAATAAGTTAAAAATACTCCACGGCTGAATGACTGTACCTACTAAACCTGCGATAAAAACGCCGGCCCAGAATGGAAGCTTCGGCCCGCCGACATTTGAAAAGATGGTAGCCGCTGGGACGATGTTTGCAGAAACGTTTGTGGACCACTGGGCAAGAACGATCATCAATAAAAGAATCCCTAAAACAAGTCCACTGGCTGACTCCTGTAAAGCGACAACAGGGTCAAAGTTGGATACAGCAATGTAAGAGACAGCACCAAGAACAACGATGAAAGTTTGGGTCAATGGCAGTGCGACAAGGCTTCCTACGAGAGCCCCTTTGTTTCTTTTTACCCAATTACGCTCCAGTTTCGGTGCTTTTATAAAACGGGAGATCGAGGAAATATCAGCTGCAAGCGTCGACCAATATCCCATATTCCCAACAACGACAACAACAAAAGCTGTAAAAGCTGCTCCTCCGGTTACGGGGCTTTCCACCCAGCTCCATATGTCTTTCCCCTGTTCAGATGCTGTTCCAGCTAAAGTAAAATACATCCATACTCCAATCAAGATTATGATCGGGGCTGCCAGGTCAGCGAATTTTTCTACCGCTTTGATGCCTAGTGCCGTGTTGAATAACTGAAATAAAGCAAAAAGAATATAGCAAACAAACCAATTATCAAAACCGAATAAAATGTTTAAAATTCCATTGATGGCTGTTGAACCGAAAAACGTATTAATCCCGAACCACATCGATGCAGCAACCCCGCGCACGACAGATGGAAAATGGGTACCTACCGTCCCAAAAGGGGCTCTCATATATACTGGGAAAGATATCCCATGTTCGATTCCAATATCAGCCGTCACAGAAATCGCAAGACCGATTAGAATCGTTCCCACCAATGTGCCAAGAACGACCCAGATCAAGGATATTTCCTGAACACCCGCTCCCCCTATAGCGAAAGCTGCCAGTACAACAGCCATCCCGACCCACATAAACGAAAATCCTAAGGTGCTGATTTTTTTCTCATTGTGGGGGATGGGCATTAAATCTGGTGACATCAAATGATTTGTTTTTTTGTCCATACTTTGGACTCCTCCTACCTATACCTGTTTTTTAAAAGGCTGCCTGACTTTCTATAAAGCGAGGCAGCCTACATTCCATGGCATACGGACAGGTTACTTCTGATAAAGTTCTTCTTTGGAGGATGTCAGTTCCCCGTAACGGGAACGTTTTAAATAATTTCCTTTGCCAAGTTTACCGACAAATTCTTTGTTCTTAATGACAAAATCACCACGTGAGAGGACACTGATTGGCTGTCCTGTCACTTTTATTCCTTCGAATGGATTGTAATCGGCAGCCATGTGACTCGTTTCTACGGAAATTGTCCGTTCTACAGTCGGATCGAAGATGAGGATATCCGCATCTGCGCCAACGGAAATGGTTCCTTTTTGTGGGAACAGTCCGAATGTCTTCGCAATTTTCGTCGACATAATATCTACGAACTCGTTCAGTGTGATGCGTCCTTTTTTCACACCTTCAGAGAAAAGGATGCTTACACGGTCTTCAATGATCGGACCGCCGTTTGGAATCTTCGTGAAGTCTCCTTTTCCTAAGTCTTTCTGACCTTTAAAGTCAAAGGAACACTGATCGGAACCAAGTGTTTGGAGATCGCCTGTCTTTAGGGCTTTCCATAACACTTCCTGGTGGTGCTTTTCACGAAGTGGTGGAGACCACACATACTTGGCTCCTTCGAAATCTGGCTTTTCTAGGTAACTTTGATCGAGGACTAAGTATTGCGGGCACGTTTCGCCTGTGACGTTGTACCCCTTCTTACGAGCTTTTGCGATAGCATCGACCGCCTGTTCACAAGTTACGTGGACGACATAGAGCTGGGAGTCAGCAAGTCCCGTCAATTCCGCTGCACGTCCCGTCGCTTCTCCTTCTACTTCAGGAGGACGCGTCAATGCATGATAGATCGGATCTGTTTGTCCAGCTTCCAATGCTTTATTTACTAGGTGATCAATCACATCCCCGTTTTCCGCGTGGACCATGACTAAGGCACCCAGCTTTTTCGCTTGTTCTAATGTACGGAAAAGTGTGCCGTCGTCTGCTTGGAACACATTTTTATAGGCCATGAAAACCTTGAATGAAGTAATGCCTTCATCCTCAATGACACTTGGAAGCTGCTCGAGGACATCATCGTTCATTTCACCAATCATGAGATGAAAGCTGTAATCGATGACGGATTTATCCTTTGATTTCGCGTGCCACTGATCGATCGAATTCTGTAGTGGCTTTCCTTTGTCTGTCAGGCAAAAGTCGATGACCGTAGTTGTCCCACCATGAGCAGCCGCGATGGTACCTGTTTCAAAGTCATCTTTACTAACCGTCCCACCAAATGGCATCTCAAGGTGCGTGTGAGGATCGATTCCTCCAGGGAAAATGTAATTCCCTTCCGCATCCACCACTTCTGCTGAAGGATCGGTCAAATCCTGACCGATCAGAGCAATTTTTTCATTTTCGATGAGGATATCCGCTTTGTACGTATCAGCTGCCGTAACAATCGTTCCATTTTTGATGATTTTCTTCATCTAATCCCTCCATTAAAATTACTTAATTAAATTGACATCACAAGAGGATGCCGCACCTATGGCTGCTTGTCTTTCATTCCATGTCATCGGAGGCTTGCCGTTCGCATATTCCACCATATCGATCGCGCCATCGACTGGACAGACGATGCTGCAAAGATTACATCCGACACAATCCTCTTCCCGAACTTTCAGAATGTCGTTGCCATTAGCGTCTTTCAACATATCGATACACTGGTGAGAAGTATCTTCACAAGCGATGTGGCACTTATTACAGTTGATACAGACATCGTTGTTAATTTGAGCGACGACTTGGTGATTGAGGTCTAAATTCCCCCAGTCACTGTATTTCTCAACAGACTTCCCGACCAAATCCATGACAGAATCAATGCCTTTTTCGTCAAGGTAATTGTCGAGACCCTCGACCATATCATCAATGATACTGAATCCGTGGTGCATCGCTGCTGTACAAACCTGGACACCTGTCGCTCCCATAAGCATGAACTCGACAGCTTCTCTCCAGCTCGATACCCCGCCCATTCCTGATATTGGCACATTGATTTTCGGATGGCGGGCACATTCTGCGACCATATTCAATGCAATCGGCTTCACGGCAGGACCACAGTATCCACCGTGTGCTCCTTTGCCGGCTACGTTTGGTATCGTATCCCATGAATCGATATCAACCCCAGCGAGACTGTTGATCGTGTTAATCATACTAACTGCATCCGCGCCGCCATTGACGGCTGCTTCTGCTGTGAAGGTAATGTCGGTAATATTCGGTGTGAGTTTTACGATGACAGGCGTTTGAGCGACTTCTTTCGCCCACATCGTCTGCTTCTCAACGAGCTCTGGAACCTGGCCGGAGGCTGCTCCCATGCCGCGTTCCGCCATCCCGTGTGGACACCCGAAGTTCAACTCCAGTCCATCCACCCCGACATCTTCGACACGTTTGACGATTTCATGCCATTTTTCCTGAGTCGGTTCAACCATTAACGAGGCGATAATCGCATGGTCTGGAAACCTTTTTTTCGTTTCATAAATTTCTTTCAAGTTCACTTCCAATGGACGGTCTGTGATCAGCTCAATGTTATTGAAGCCGGCCACTTGTTTTCCATTAAATCCTACGGCAGCAAAACGGGAGGATACGTTTAAAATTGGTTCACCTAATGTTTTCCAAACGGCACCACCCCACCCTGCTTCAAATGCACGCTGGACCTGATAGCCTGAGTTTGTTGGAGGTGCAGATGCGAGCCAGTATGGATTCGGTGATTTAATTCCTGCTAAATTCAAACTTAAGTCAGCCATGTATGTTCCTCCTTGTTGAAAGATTTGTAGGCGTTCGTCGGTTCAGGTGCCAGTTGTTTGTGGATCGCCATCGCCGCCTCTTTTCCTTGCTGAGCAGCTGTCACGACCATTGCTTCTCCCTGACCTTTAGCAAAAATGACATCTCCCGCTGAAAAAACTTTCGGGTTCGATGTCTGCAATGTTTCTGGATCGACTGTGACCACGCCACCTTCATGATCCAGCCCGAACCCTTCGATAAGGTCGGTATAACGACTTTGTCCAATCGCTTTAATGACAGCGTCTACTTCCATGACGAATTCAGAGTTTTCTACAGGAGATGGTCTGCGACGTCCATCAGCATCCGGCTCGCCAAGGGCCATCTTCACACATTTGAGGTGCGTGACTTTTCCGCTTTCATCACCGATGATTTCAATAGGCTGGGTCAACCAGTTGAATTCCACATCATCCTGTTTTGCAAAGTCATATTCAAATTCATAGGCCGTCATTTCGTTTCTTGTCCTGCGGTAGACGATTTTCACATCGTCTGCTCCTTTTCGAGCGGCACAAGTCGCTGCATCAATGGCCGTGTTACCAGCACCAACAACGACCACATTTTTACCCAGAAGTTCGTCAGTGATTGGGCCGGACTTCGTGCTTTTCACAAACTCAATCGCGTCGTGCACACCGTCCAGATCCTCTCCATCAATGCCTAGCATCGGAACATTTCCCATGCCGATCGTCAGAACGATCGAATCATAATCATTGGTCAGCTCTTCAAAAGAAACATCTGTTCCAACGCGAGTATTTGTTCGGATTTCAACATCCAGTTTTTCCACTTGATCGACTTCCCAGCGAGAAATGTCCTGAGGAAGACGGAAAGAGACAATCCCATAAGTATCAAGACCACCCGCTTCGGCCTCCGCCTCAAAAATCGTCACATCGTAACCGAACCTGGCCAGTTCTCTAGCGGCAGATAAGCCTGCAGGGCCCCCTCCAACAACCGCAACTTTTTTCCCGTTTTTCTTGCCTGGTTTGAACAGTAGCTGTTCGTTTTTAATTGCCCAGTCTGTGGCAAATCGTTGCAGATCGCCAATTAAGATTGGTTCAGTGGAATGGTTCAAAACACAGGCCCCTTCGCATAACTCTTCGGTCGGACAAACACGAGCGCAGGTGGCTCCGACTGGGTTGGAAGACATAATTGTCGTGGCCGATCCTTTTAAGTTCCCGGATGCGATCTTTTTAATGAATTTAGGGATATCGATCCCTGTCGGGCAAGCCTGGATACAAGGCGCATCGTAACAATATAAGCAGCGGTTGGATTCCTCCATCGCTTCCTGAGCATTCAGCCCGTCATGGACTTCCTCAAAGTTCACCTTCAAGTTTTCTAATGAGATTCCTTTACTCTTTAACTGGGTCAAGATGTTTCCCTCCTTTAATGAAAGAGAGGCTTTTAGATTAGCCTCTTAATAAAAAAGTTCCACATAGAGAAAATGGTTCATTTTCTTTTGCTCTATGCAGAACTTCTACTTTGTGTCTGATGGATAGGTTTTAAGGGAGAAGCTCAACCATGTTTTCGTAAGTTTCAGGACGGCGGTCGCGATAGAACTGCCATGTGTCACGTACTTCACGGATAAACTTCTTGTCCATTTCTGCAACGAGGACTTCATCTTGATCACGGCTGGCGGTTGCAACGAAGTTTCCGCGTGGGTCGACAAGGTAAGACTGTCCATAAAATTCACCCATGTTCCACGGCCCTTCATAACCGACACGGTTGATTGCGCCAAGGTAATACCCATTCGCTACAGCATGAGCAGGCTGCTCGAGTTTCCATAGGTACTCAGAAAGTCCAGCGACAGTTGCTGATGGGTTGAAGACCACTTCGGCCCCGTTTAACCCTAGTAATCTAGCACCCTCAGGGAAGTGGCGGTCATAGCAGATATAAACACCGACTTTGGCAAAGGCCGTATCGAATACAGGATAGCCGAGGTTTCCTGGCTTGAAGTAATATTTTTCCCAGAAACCGTGTCCTTTGTCTCCGACAGCGACTTGTGGAATGTGATGTTTCCGGTACTTCCCTAGATAAGAGCCGTCCGCATCGATCACGGCAGCTGTATTATAGTAGGTCGCGATGCCTTCTTTTTCATAGATCGGAAGAACAATAACGACGCCTAGTTCTTTTGCAAGGTCTTGAAAACGTTTCGTTGTCGGACCATTAGGAATTTCTTCCGCTGATTCGTACCACTTCGGATTTTGTTCTGAGCAAAAGTATGGGCCATAGAAAATTTCCTGAAGGCAGATGATCTGCGCCCCTTTATCCGCGGCTTCTTTTACTAGTTTGATATGTTTTTCAATCGATTGTTGCTTATGAACTTCTACTGGCTCACTCCCGTCCACATCATGTGAAGCCTGGATTAAACCAATTTGGACTTTATCAGACACTATAATTCCTCCTTATGTAATCCTTTTTGTTGTCCATTCACCTTGAAACCAAGTCCCAAGACTAGGATTTCTTGTAAACCCGCAACCTCCTAATGATTGAATTTTCATTATTTACTGAATTTTTAAATAACTAATTATACTTTACATCAAAAATTTAAAAATTCCATTATACAAAATGTTAAATGTTGCACTCTGCGTTTAGATTTTTTGTAAGATTGGCAGGGATTTTGTGGATTCAAATAGTGGGAAGCGCGCGAAATGTTTAAATTCCGCGCACCTATAAAATTAGTACCAGCGTTGGGTCAGCATTTTACGCTTCGTATAGAAGTTGAGTCCATCTTTACCATTGGCATGGAGATCGCCATAGAAGGACTTTTTGTTTCCAGAGAATGGGAAGAACGCCATTGGGGCAGGTACGTTGACATTGACACCAAGCATACCGGCATCCATCTCTTCTCTGAACTGTTGAACGGCTTTTCCGCTTGTTGTGTAAATAACAGCACCATTGGCAAATTCAGATTTGTTGGCTGTTTCAATCGCTTCATCAAGCGTGTCAGCCCGAACAATACTAAGAACAGGAGCAAAAATCTCATCTTTCCAAATCTTCATATCCTCGGTGACGTAATCAAAGATTGTCGCACCAAGGAAATATCCAGACTCATTCTCACGAAGTTCCACCCGGCCATCACGCACAAGCTTCGCATTATCCTGTTCCCCTGCTTCAATGTACCCGAGAACTCGCTCGCGGTGGGAGTCACGAATCAATGGTCCGAGACTCGTTTCCTCATCCAGTCCATTTCCTACATTCAACTGATCCGCCGCTTCTTTTAATTTAGCGACAAGATCATCAGCTACATCACCGACGGCTACGACTACAGAACAAGCCATGCAACGCTCCCCCGCGCTTCCGAAAGCTGCATTGATAATTCCTTCTACCGACTTGTCTAAGTTACAATCCGGAAGAACGATGGAGTGGTTCTTGGCTCCAGCGAGTGCTTGAACGCGCTTGCCGTGGTTGGCAGCTGTTTTGTACACATATTCAGCAACAGGCTGAGAACCAACGAAAGAAATGGCGTCGACTTCATCATGTTCAAGCAACCCGTTTACAACGTCATGGGCACCATTGACAACATTGAGTACGCCTTTTGGAAGACCCGCTTCATGTATGAGCTCAACGAGCATCTTCGCAAGAATCGGCGTGCGTTCGGATGGTTTTAGTACAAAGGTATTCCCACACACGATTGCGAGCGGGAACATCCACAATGGCACCATCATCGGGAAGTTAAATGGTGTGATCCCCCCGACAACCCCGACCGGATAGCGGTACATTCCAGAGTCAATTCCTTCAGCAATATCCGGAAGGACGTCACCCATCATAAGGCTGGGTGCACCGGCTGCGAATTCGACACATTCAATACCTCGCTGCACTTCACCTGTCGCATCTTTCATCGTCTTTCCGTTTTCCTGTGTGAGTGCCTTTGCCAGCTCTTCGCGATTTTCTACCAACAACTGATGGTACTTAAACATCACTCTGGCCCGCTTTGGTACAGGTACTTTTTTCCATGTCTTGAATGCTTCTCTCGCTGATTGGACCGCTTTATCTACATCCTCTTTCGATGAAATGGGAACTTGTGCAATGATCTCTCCTGTTGCAGGATTGGGTACGTCCTCCACTTGCCCGTTTTCAGACGAAACCCACTCGCCTCCAATGAAGTTTTGAATGGTTACTTGATTCTTCTTTGAGAAAGTTGTCTCCATTTTTTCACCTCTACTCGTAGATTCTGTTCCTTTACACCCTTCGAATATATTATAAATTCAGAAAATTTTTACATCAATGGACGAAGTGTCAAATCAAAAACCTCCCATTTTGACACAATGACCTTTAGTAGAGATTTGATTCGTCATTTGGATAATACTGGATGACCTGGGCATCCTATTATTGGGTGACCAGGTCATCCAGTATTTTACATATAGGAGGGGTTCTGTTGAGCAATCAAAAGAAGGAAATTCAGCCGAAGCAGCACCAGGATCGGCAGCCGGGTTTTGAATATGAAATGAAGCCACTTCCGGAATACGTGGATCCAAAGTATAAAGGAAGCGGAAAATTAAAGGGAAAAGTGGCTGTCATCACAGGGGGAGACAGCGGGATTGGTCGTGCTGTCAGCCTTTATTTTGCAAAGGAAGGCGCGGACGTTGCCGTCTTATATCTTAACGAACAAGAGGATGCCGAGAAGACGAAACAATTAATTGAAGGAGAAGGCCGTACATGCCGCCTATATAATGGAGATATCGGGAGTGCTTCGTTTTGTGAAGAAACCGTCCAACGAATAAAGACTGAATTTGGACAGATTGACATCCTCGTCAACAATGCGGCCATGCAATTTCCCCAAAAAGACCTGACAGCCATCACGAATCAGCAGCTTGAAAAGACCTTCCGGGTGAATTTCTTTTCTTATGTGTACATGGCTAAGGCCGTACTCCCTCACTTACAAAAAGGAAGCACGATCATCAACACCTCATCGGTCACCGCTTATGAGGGGAATGAGCAGTTAATTGACTATTCATCAACCAAAGGAGCTATTACTACATTCACGCGTTCTCTCGCCAAGTCCTTGGTCAGTAAGGGCATCCGGGTGAACGGCGTCGCACCTGGACCGATCTGGACACCATTGATTCCTGCAAGTTTTGATAAGCAAAAAGTTGCGGAGTTTGGTTCCAACAATCCGATGGGCCGTCCGGGACAGCCGTATGAACTTGCTCCTGCCTATGTTTATTTAGCAAGCCAGGACTCCAGCTACGTCACAGGACAAATGATCCACGTTAATGGCGGCGTACCCGTCAACGGTTAAAAGCATGGCATCCAGAAAAGAGCGGTCCCTAAACCTAAAAGGTTGGGGACCGCTCTTTTCATATACATTCACGATCAATCATGGCAGGTCTACTTTTAGCTGATCGCCTTCTACCAACACGCTTCCTTCCTCGTCAAAAATATCACTGGTTGCGATTTTCATAGACTCTAATTCTTTCCAATCATGCTCGAGGACAAATCCCATTTGTCCGACACGTGTTTCACCTGGTTCATACATACCTTTTAGCTTTTCTAGATAAAAGTCGTCCTTGAACCCCAACTTCTCCCCGTTATTCGTCTCCAGGACTTCCACGGGGGCTACATTCACTTTCTGATCACCAGTATTCTTTACAGCTACCGTAAACTTGATATAGTTAAAGTTTGTTTCGTTATGAGTATAGGCATGGAAGTAATCCACCAAATCAGGGGATGGAGAATAATTGAGTACTTTAACATCCTTCACCGCCATCTGGACCGGCCCTACTTCTATATACTTCTCGATCTGCTTTATACCTTTAAGGGTTAACTGTCCATCCATATCTTCTACCTTGGCCCCCACTTCTTTTAAGTTCTGATCGTCGGGAGCTTGGGGATTATTTTTATACTTCGTTTGTTCCGGAATTTCGAATAAAGGAGGTGGATCCTCCGATTCATTTCCTTCTCCAGCCACCTGGTTTGAACACCCAGTGAGGATAATGGAAATAGTTAAACTCAAAAATAACAGCAAACGTTTCACCGTTCATCTCTCCTTTTCCTAAAAAAGCCTCCCTATGGAAGGGAAGCTTTTTCAATTATTTATGTGCCTGCTTTTTCATCTTTCCATTCTCCATCAAGTTCATGACCTTTTGTCCAACTTCATGGTTATCATGAAGTCCTGCGAATTCTTGAGACTGAGGACCATAACCGTACACAATCACATCTTCCCCAGTATGGCCGCCTGTTGTCCAACCGGTACCAGAGCGAATATCGAAAATGTGCTCAATCGCATTATCAATCTCTGTTACTGATCCATTTTCAGCTGCATCTTTCACGGATTGGATTTCTTTGTCCGTCAATTCAAGGTCCACGTACTGCTTTAAAGTTTCTTCGACCCCTGCTCCTTCTGAAATTTCAGCAGCCATAAAGTCAGGCGTACGTTTCGCAGCTTTCAAAGGTTCAGGATTCCACTGATATTCTCCATCCCGTCCCATCGTCATTCCACCTGTAGAGTGGTCGGCTGTCGTAACAACTAAAGTATTCTTATTGTTCTTGGCAAACTCAATAGCTTGTTCATAAGCCGCTTCAAAGTCCTGCATATCACTCATAGCCGCTACTACATCATTATCATGACCTGCCCAGTCAATCTGACTGCCTTCCACCATAAGGAAGAAACCATCTTTGTCCTTGCTTAGCCTGTCCAAGGCGGAAGACGTCATTTCCTTTAAGGAAGGAGCATCGGAAGAGCGGTCAATCATCTTGTCCATCCCTTTAGGTGCGAATAAACCAACGATTTGATCATTGGAATCTTCCATAAGTTCCTCACGAGATTCCACATAGCTGTATCCATCTTTTTGGAAATCATTGGTCAAGTCACGGTCCTCCCTTTTGAAATAGGAAGTACCTCCACCAAGCAATACATCAATCTTGTGTTCACCATTCACTTTTTCATCAAAATAATCATCAGCGATATCATTGTAATTGTGTCGGGATTCATCATGGGCACCGAATGATGCAGGTGTAGCATGATTGACTTGGGATGTCGCTACTAGACCCGTAGCTTTGCCTTTTTCCTTCGCCAACTCTAGAGCAGTTTTCACTTCATTCTTTTCCATGTCCACCGCAATGGCATTGTTGTAAGTTTTAATTCCTGCTGCCATTGAAGTTGCAGCCGCAGCAGAATCCGTAATACTCTCATCTGGATCCCAAGAATAAGTCTCCTGCATGCCAATTAAATGTTCATCAAAGGCTGTGTTTTCTGTATAAGGAGTAGAAGGGTCATCCTTGAAGTAACGGTATGCGGATGTGTAGTTAGGTCCCATGCCATCTCCAATTAGAAAAATGATGTTCTCTACCTTTCCTTTATCATCTTTAGGTTTTGCAGAAACCTCATCGTTAAAGGTCAAAGCAGAACCTCCTAGAATCAAAGATGTACTTAAAGCCACTGGCAATAATTTTTTCATATACTTTTTACTAAACAACTTTATTCCTCCTCGTCATATGTCGATGCAATACGCATATTACTTGGGGAATATGAAACATTGGTTAATAAACTGTAAATCTAGCGTAAATTCACAAATTAAGAAAATAGAATTAGGTCTATGGACTGAAAACTAATAATCAACGAAAAAAAGGACAAGCGTGGTATAATAGGTCAAAATCTAAACGAAAAGGGTGTGTAATCATGACCAAAAGCTTTTGCCACTGTTTTAGTAACAAGGAGGAGATCGACCGAGGAATCACAGATAAGTGTACATACCTCGCTTTTTGTGTCGTATCTGGTGAGCATGGAGCTGTAGAGTTCAGCTTCCGCACCAGTTATATCGACAGTTATTCCGCTGCCCCTTTCAGAAAATTTTATGAAGTGAGCGAAGAACTTGAGGATGATGATCAAACGTCAAGAAGGCTAAGGGTACATAGCAAACATCCACTTGCGCAAAGTGATGCAGAGCCAACAGAAAAATCTTTCTTACGATCATCTGAACGCTTCTACTCCTATAAAATCGATCTTGACTTAAACAAGCTTCAATCGTTTAAAAACAATCCTGATAAGTACTTAAGAACTATACATTCGAAAACACTATACGATGAAATGAAAGCAGTTTATAGGAATATTTTTAACCATTCACCGAATGCATTAAAAGATGATCACTGGGTAATTCTCGTAGATTAGCCCCGCTTTACATATGGTGATTGATCGGAAAAACGGAGTGCATCATGGACGTTCACACACCAGCCAAAAATGTCATAGGCTATGGAGGATATAAAGTAAAGACAGGAGGAAAATAAATGCACTCCAATTTTAACCATGGTCCTTATGGTTATGGCTATCCCTATGGGGCAAATCCCTACCACTCTTATTTTCGCTATGCCTATCCTCAACCCTATGGTACCCACCAGAACTATTACGGCTACGATTTCAGGCAACCGGTGAGCGGCCAGGCCAGCTGGACAGAAGGCGGAGAAGTGACCAAATGCGGAATCCCATGGTCGAATAACCGATACATGACGGCTGCTGTCGGTCAAAATTCACCTTACCAATGCGGACAAACGATCAAAGTGAAAAACATAGCCAATCAACGGGTCGTTTTAGTCACGGTCGTAGACCAAGTTCCTAATTACCCAGAAAATAAAATCAACCTGCACCGAAAAGCCTTTGAAGCGTTAGGTGCAAGTGTGGATTTGGGTGTGATCAATGTAGAAATCACACCCAACCCTCAATTAGAAGAAGAAAAATGGGGCAAATATTTACTAGAGATCGCTCAGTCGGCTTACCCGAATTATAATGCCACGGATTACAGTAAACTAAGCCAAACCCAGCAGAATGGTAACGTGAAGGAAGTTTATAAGTTTGTCATGGAATCCTCTCAGGAAACGATGAGCATTGAAGGGACAGTTATTTATAATCCATCGACAGACCGAATCATTACAATCAATCTCAAGGAAGTATCCTAAGGCTCTACCTGTTTATAGAGACAGCTCTCGTCTGTCTCTTTTTCTATGAGAAAAAATAAATAATTGCATCAAATAAAAAAGAAATGACGCAGCCTCTCCCTGGATGAGAAACTGCGCCATTCCGGCACTTAGTATGGATGATTCCGATTGGGCTCGAACCAACGACCTCCACCCTGTCAAGGTGGCGCTCTCCCAGCTGAGCTACGGAATCGTATGTAGAAATTTGTCGTCTGTTTTGCTGACAAATAATAATATACTACGGAACAAATAAAGTGTCAATGAAATTTTAAGAATTTTTTAAGTTCATGTAAAAGTAGCTTTTTATCCCTGCCATAATCGGTCATACTAAGAATCATACCCTAAACGAGGAAGTAGGTCTTTTTATGAATAAAGGAAAGGTTTGGATCAATCTCAGAGACAGTTTTTGGTTTCTCCCTACGATATACAGTATCCTTTCAATCATTGCTGTCGCGCTAACCGCGCTCATTGATCAATGGATCATATCAGAATATAAAAGCAACATCCCTTCTCTATTTTTGACAAAGTCTTCAGTCGCTCAAACGTTATATGGCTCGATGGTAACATCCATCTTAACGATGACGACCATCAGTTTTTCGACCATCATGGTTGTGCTGACAACGTATACAACCCAGTTTTCACCACGAACCCTGCAGGATTTCATGAAGAGTCGTGTAACTCAACATGTGCTGGGTGTGTTTTCATTTGGCTTTATTTTTTCCCTCATTAATTTGTTCCTATTAGGAAAAGAACCGGGTCTAGGTTTGGTGAGCCCTCTCTTTACCGTTATCGTCTCCATTATTTGTTTAGCCTTTTTCATATTGTTCATTCACCATTCTTCCCGATTCCTGAAAGTGAATAACTTGATTGGTGCCATTAGAAAAAGCACTTCTACCCTGATCACAAAAACTTTTAAAGAAAAGAATTATCAAACAGCCACCGAATGGGACGATAAAGAGTTACAAGCATTAGACCAATCAAAAGCTCATGTGATCGCAGCTGAGAAATCCGGTTATGTACAAAATGTTCAATATGAATCTCTTATTAAGTGGGCTAAAAATCACACGCTTACTCTTGAAACAAGTTTTTTAATGGGAGACTATATTCAAAAAGGAATGCCTCTCTTTTATTACTGGAAGGATACGGATCAGGAACTTTCTAACCCGCAGGAATGCACAGCTTTTGTCTTGATTGGGAATGAACGGATCGATACACAGGATGTCGAGTTCTCCATACAAAAGCTTGTGGAGATTGCAGTCAGAGCCATTTCACCAAGCCTGAACGACCCCCATACGGCAACGAACTGCATTAACCGGATTGGGTCACTGCTTATAGAGTTGGGATCGGTTTATGAGCCCATCCGATATTACATTGATGATGATGACGAGCTTCGTTTAATTGCACAGCCGAAATCCTTTGAAGAATACCTTTATAAGAGCTTCTACCAAATAAAAATTTACGGCTATCATGACATATCCGTAATGAATGGTGTTCTCGAATCTTTATACAAAATCGCCGCCATGCACGACCAAGCGGTTCAAGAAGACGTTTGGACCTTTGGAGAAACAATCATCAATGCAGTAAAAGTAGATGAATTGGATGAACTCGATTACAAGAGGTTCAACAACGAAGTAAAAAAATTAGCCAAAGCCTGTAACAAAGACTTCACCTTACAAAAACAATAAGCGGACAAATCCCTCTGCACGGAGGCTTTAAAAGTCTGGAGAAAGAGGTCTCCTCTAGAGCCAGGGGATGGGTGTACAAATTGTTTAATTGTTTTGGACAAAAAAGCGAGCATCCATGATGGATGCTCGCTTTTTGATTAGTGATTCCGATTGGGCTCGAACCAACGACCTCCACCCTGTCAAGGTGGCGCTCTCCCAGCTGAGCTACGGAATCATATGTAACCAAAGAAATTGCTGACAAGAAATAGTATACTATGAAACACGAACAATGTCAACAGGCTCTCATTAAATGGTCTTCTTACTTCAAAACCTCATACACTTATTTCAGCCACGAACGTCCTATCCTCTCCCAATCAAACAAAGATCATTTTACCTAAAAATCCCACCCATCATCTTTTCCACTTTTTCGACAATTATATGATAAAATGAAAAGTGGAACGTTTACATGAAAAATTTAATGGGAAAGCCTAAAGGAACTTTCCATGCTGTAAGGAGGTGGTCGGAAAATGGGTAGAGATGGATCCATGAAAGAATATACCATTGAGAGTCAATACTTACAGGAGACAATGACACTGAGGGTGTA
This sequence comes from Halobacillus faecis, assembly GCF_007991335.1. GTDB lineage: Bacteria > Bacillota > Bacilli > Bacillales > Halobacillaceae > Halobacillus > Halobacillus faecis. The sequence continues at coordinate 17,783 of NZ_BJYD01000007.1, forward strand.
CACCCCAAAGAATTTCTCTCCATTATACAAATACCATTTCTGTATCATGCAGGATGGAAACGATTATTACTCAATGGGGCGCGCGGCCACGTTGAGTGATAAGCTCCATAAAGAAGAAAAGATCGAGAACACCATTTTCATCGGCATCCATTACAATGACAAATACGACCGTCAGGACAAATACCATCCAGACGGAAAAAAACAAGGAGAGTACGTCAATTTCCTTATTCGTGAAGTTGTCCCTTTCCTTGATGAAGAATTACCTGGTTACTGCATGGGACGAGGTCGAACACTTGTCGGTGACTCTTTAGCAGGAACACTCGCGTTGATGACTGCCGTGAAATTCCCGAACATTTTTGGTAATGTCATCATGCAGAGTCCTTATGTGGATGAACATGTGAAAGAAGTTGTGCAATCGACCAAAGATTTTTCTTCATTGACCATTTATCATACCATTGGCTTAGAAGAAACAGATGTCGAAACGACTGAAGGAGCAAGAAAGAATTTCCTTGCTCCTAACCGTGAACTGCGCGAATTTTTAAATCGCCAGCCTCTTGCTTATACCTACCATGAATTAGATGGTGATCATACATGGGGTACATGGCAGAAGGATTTTGAACGTGCTTTATTGAAAATGTTTGGTAAGGAGTAACGATATAGAAGGAAACAGGAGGGTTAGTCCAATGAGATACGGAATAGCAGTTTTTCCATCAAAAAAAGTACAGGATGTGGCGAATTCATACCGCAAGCGGTACGATCCCCATTATGCATTGATTCCCCCACACATCACGATGAAAGAAGCATTTGAAGCAGAAGAAGAAGAAATTGAGAATAAAATCATCCCTGAATTGAGTGAAATTGCTAAAAACACGCAGCCTTTTTCGTACGGCGTTTATAAGGTGAGCTCTTTCTCCCCCGTCACAAATACGATTTATTTGAAAATCGAACCGTCTGATGAAATTTTCGAATTGAACGACAAGCTGCATGCAGGAGAACTTCCAGAGGAAAAAGATTACGCTTTTGTCCCACATATTACAATTGCCCAAAAACTTTCCGATGAAGAGTTCTCTGATGTATATGGCAGCCTGCGTATGCTGAAGTTCGACTTGAATGATAAAGTCGATCGCTTCCAGCTGCTTTATCAGCTCGAAAATGGGGCATGGAGTGTGTATGAAACGTTCCGCCTCGGCAAAGGGTGATTTTACGTGGACATCATAAAGGTTAAGAATAAACAGCAAAGAGACGACGCATTTTATGTTAGACGCGTCGTCTTTGTAGATGAACAACAGGTTCCCTTGGAAATAGAAATCGACGAATTTGATGATACCGCTATCCATTTTGTTGGATATGAGAAAAATCAGCCGGTCGCCGCTGCCCGATTACGCTTTGTTCAAGGATTTGGAAAACTTGAGCGAATCTGCGTCACCAAGGAACACCGGGGCCGCTCATTCGGCAGACAGATCATCGAGTCGATGGAAGAAGTCATCCGTGATTATGCATTTGATAAAGCCAAGCTGAATGCGCAGACCCATGCAGAGGCATTCTATGAATCGCTCGGATATGTGACCATTTCAGAACCATTCATGGATGCCGGTATCCCGCACGTCACGATGGTAAAAAAATTATAAATCATTTTCAAAGAAACTCCGGGCACCCGGAGTTTTTTGTTTATCCTAAGATCCTTTTGTCTAAAATGAAGCGTATAGGCTACAGATAAGGGTCGTGAAACACTATGGAGTACTTACAAATCACTTTAGAAACATTGTTTGGTTTTGCTGCACTATTTGTTATGACAAAAGTGCTCGGAAAAACACAAATCACTCAAATTACCGCCTTCGACTTCATCTCTGCTCTTGTCCTCGGCGAGCTCGTCGGTAATGCTTTATATGATAAAGAAGTCGGAATCCTTGATGTCGGTTTCGCCATTTTGTTATGGACTATCCTTATCTTCACAACAGAAGTAATTACCCAAAAGTTTAAAGGGACACGTAAGATATTGGAAGGAAGTCCTTCACTCGTCATATATAAAGGGAAGATCGATCGTGGTCAACTTAAGAAAAATAAGTTGGATCTTAATCAACTCCAGCATTTGTTACGCTCCAAGGATGTGTTTTCTATCCAGGAAGTTCAATACGCTGTTCTTGAGACAGACGGGACAATCTCTGTCCTTAAGTCCTCCCAGTATCAAAATGTCACACGTAACGACATGAATTTAGCCCCTCAACCTGTTCCTCTTCCTCGTACCATCATCAGTGATGGAGAGGTCATCTGGGACAATCTCAAAGAAGCAGGTTTTGATGAGAAGTGGCTGAATGACCAACTGAGAGCACAAAGCTATAACGATCCTGCTGAAGTCATGTACGCCGAACACAAAGAAGGCGAACCGGACTTATTCGTCATTGGTCTGTAATATAAAAACTCCACGTATTATTCATGATGCGGTCCTCCACGAGGCCCGCTTTTTTTAATCCGATTAAGTAAGCGGTGACCGCTGTTCTGAATAGTAGCCATTGGGATAAACCCTGAGCTTCAACATGATAGTGCTCACACATAGCCCTAACGATCTCCTCATGCGCAGCTGGACCTTCTTCAGCCAGGTATTGGTGCAACCAGGCGGACAGCTGCTCATGGTAATCCATGTTGTTTTGGATTGTCGTGGTGGGAGAAGCCTCAAACCTACCATGCCCGGGAAGCGCCCCCCTGCATGGAATTTGAGAAAGGCGGTCCAAACTGTCCAACGCCAAACTGACATCTGTCATAAAAGGAATCTTATGTTTTTTCAGTGTCTCTACACTAAAATAACTGTCAGCCGCAAAGAGAATGCCATTAACTTTCAAAGCTAACTGATGATAACTATGACCAGGAAGATGGTAAGCTTCCGCCCTTAACGAACCAAACCCTATCTCCCCTTCATCTACGACCTCATCCACCCTTACAGATGGCCCTTCTAAAAATTTGTTATGTAACTCTGGCAACGGATCATTTCCTCCGAATAAATAAAGGGGTTCCATAGCTGGATTTCTTAAAATAGCTTCTTCAAACACAGGAGCGACGGTATAAACTTCGTAGTTTTCCTGAACATACCTTGCCCCTCCATAATGATCCGCATGGGCATGGGTAATAAAAAGGTGCGTCAAGGGAAGCTCTCTTTTCTCGAGTTCCTTGAGCACCTTTTTCACGGATGAAGCATCGATTCCTGCATCGATGAGTACCCCATTCATCCCTTGATGTACGTATCCAATATTGACCGTACTGTGATAGTAGTAACAACATTCATCCACTTGTTGAAAAGACATATCCACGACTCCTTTAGCTTTTTCATACAGTTTCGCTAAAGTACTGCCCTTTTCCTGTCATATGGGAAAGAATCTTCTCTGTACCGCTTTTCTTAATAGATGAGTGGGCGATGTTCACAGCATGGGTATTCCTCGTTGTATGGATGGATTTCCTACGCTGGTTTTCTACACGACCTTGCTCACGGGGTTGATTGTGCTTCATATTACTGTCCAACGTGGCTTTAAAAATCTTTTCAAGGACAAAAGGTGAACGTTCACGCTGGGTCGTTCTGGTTTGATAATCCTGATACTGATAATGATTTACAGGCAGAATATATCCCATATCGACGCCTCCTTTGCTTATCCATACCCTTATTTCCTACTCAAAGAAACGTTCCATCTTCCCCATCTGTTTGGTTAAGAACTTTTCCATATCCGTCATTCGCTTGGAGAAACGACGATCCCATGCCTGAAAGTCTTTTTCCCACTCATTGAATTTCTTTTCAGGCTGTTTAATGATTCCATTCATTTTCGACGTTTCTACATCCATTTCCTTTAATACTTCAAATAATGTTTTTTCCTTTTTATCTGTCATTGTCGATCAACCCATGTATAGATGATGGATTGTAGTCCTGCAAGAGCTAGCAACAGCACCAACCACTCCCCATACGGAACTATTATATAGAAGAAAAGCATGATCAAAGCCGACCATACCCCGACACACCACTGGCAACTCAATCCTTCTCCGATAAAACCCTTCGGCTCCACCCACTCTTCTTCAACACCATGCTCATTTTTGATAACTTTTACTTCAATAAAAGGACGCCTGATCCATTCCATAATGGAATCCCTGACGATCAGACGCGTGAAACGAAAAGTAGCAAGGGCCAGCAATATGATTTCCATGTAAGTAAACATTCTTCTACCTCTCTCCCATGAAGAAAAAGCCACTACGTTTCTTGTAGTGGCTCACTCTTTATTTTCTTAAAACCAGCGAAATCCCCCACGTCGATCGGAAGATTCATCATGATGACGGCGACTGGAGCTGCTTTCTTCTCTTGACTCTTCTTCTCTACGGCGTCTCGGTCCACCGAAAAATGGATCGACACGGTCGTCGCGATCATGACGATCACGACGCTGGGGTTCGATGACGACGTTATCCGCTTTAATGACAAGGTCTTTCACATGGATGACCTTCTTTTTATCAGACATTCCATTCACTCCTTAATCGAATTCACTTCTAATCTATGGCGTTTGCCCCAGTTGGGTATAGTCTCTTGCCCATTAAGGACAAAAAAACTCCGGATTAACAGAAAAGAGACAAATGCCCACACCGACCCAGACACATTTCATATTCTAGTAAAGACAATACGTCAATGCGTATGGAAAGGGGAAATTAGAAAATGAGCTGTGGAAAAAGATTCGATTCAGGTTCATGTGTGATTGATATTCTTAAAGATATCGTCGATGCTCAGAATGATGTCATGCACGATTGCACGACAAGCTGTGAGCGTTCAATCGCAGACCTTTTAGGTGACACTGGTGGAGGGTCCGGTTTTGACACGGTTCCTGTCATCCTTTACTGCAAAGATGGATGCACACCTTTCAAAGGCTACGGTTCCAAACGAAGCGGCGATGATTGCAAAGTGAAAGGAAGCTTCTTCTTCAGAGTTAAATCTGTAGACGACGATGGTTGCGCCATCCTTGAACTTCTTTTTGCTGAACGCCGCCATGATGACGACGACGAAGATGAGGTTGAAGGATCACACCGCCGTAAAGGTTTCGATCCAAAATCACCAGCAGATCAAAGCTGTAAAAACCTTCGTGCTTCTGGAATCTGCATCACTGTAGATTTGAACTGCTTCTGCCACGTAACATGTCTTCCGGCAGCAGCAACACTTTAAGATTCATAAAAAACCGCGCACAGATGCGCGGTTTTTCCTCATTTACTAAAACCCCAAGAGTCTAATATCTTTAATGTCTTCAAATGCTATCTCCCGCTGAAACGGACGCTGAAAAACTTTCATGTGCACGACACCATCTACATAATCCGTAATATACCCCCTGTAATTGTCTTCCTCAGTCGTTACCTCACATTTCATTTTCGGCACGTGTGGGGATAGATTGAAGAAATATAAAACTTTTTCCTCAAGTGTCATGTCATGAAATCGTTGTCTTCGATCTCGTGGAGCATCCTTTTCCGCCTTCTCTTCCGCATTTACAGCTGAAGAAGCTTCCTTTCTTTCATCTCCACTCGCCTCGATCTCTTCAGATTTGTTTAATTTAGCCAACTCTTGACGGTGAGGGGAATTCTGTCTGCGCATCCGTATTTCACGCTCATTCGATGGAGCTTCTGTCTGCGGCTGTTCTGTCTTCTCTTCTGACTTAGAAGAACGCTGACTTCGAAAGCTAGTTTGCATGGGTACTTCTGCCGGTTTCAAGCCCTTAGGCTGGACAATATAAAGCATCGGCTGCTTAGCAAGTCGCTTTTCATCTGCCATCAAGATCTCTCCTTTTCCATTCGTTCATCATTTCATGTATATGCCCAAATGGCAGACCATGTTCACTTTTGTCCTCTTTTGACAAAATCTCTTATGATTTTACATAGATTTAACACAACCAGGTGATTCGCTTATCTTACGATTGTTATGGTAAATGTAGACCATCAATGAGGAGTGTTTCCATGAGCCTTGCACAACAACGAGAATGCAAGTCATCAGAAGATGTACTCGCTTCATACATGAATGAGGACAAGCTTTTCATCCAATATCACCCCATCGTCGATCTACATAAAGATAATGTCATCGGTTTTGAAGCACTGACAAGATTTCCTCCAAGCGCTTCATTCAAAAGTCCCGTCGAACTGTTTCAGCTTGCTGCTCAGACCAATCGGTTGTTTCAACTTGAAAAACATACACGGAAGCTTGCCATCGACTCCATCACCCCTTATTTACAAAAGGATCAGCAATTGTGGGTGAATTTAACACCGAATGTCGTTCACGATGATTCGTTCACTCCCGGATTCACCCATACTGTTTTACAAAATACAGAGGTGAATCCGGACCAGATTGTCTTTGAAATTACAGAGCACTCCGCCATTTCTGATTTCCAAAGTTTTCGGAAGCTATTGGAACATTATAGAGAACAAGGGTTTAAAGTAGCGATCGATGACGTCGGTGCCGGGTATTCTTCCATGCAAATGATTTCTGAATTAAAACCAGACTACTTGAAAATCGATCGATCCCTGATCACTCATATCGATCAATTACGCGAAAAACAATACATGGTGGAGGCCTTACAACATATCGGAAAGAAGTTAGGAGCAGGGATTATTGCTGAAGGAGTGGAAACCGAAGGAGAGTGTCATCATTTGATTCAAATGGGAGTCTCCCTTATGCAAGGGTATTACTTTGGAAAGCCTGACTTCCCTCCTCCCCCACTGCCTCGGTTCATTTCTAAACAAGTAGAGCAGCAAAGAAACAATCATTGGTTTCCTTTGAAAATTGATGAGCATACCACATTTTCTGAGCTGTTGAGATGGACCGCTACATATGAAGGGAGCTATGATCACCGTTTCGCTATGAACGATACTCCTTCTGGAAAAGAAGTGCTTGCATTAACGGAGGTGGTTCGTTTTGCTGCATCCCATAGTGAAAAAAGAGAAGAACCCATATGGCCCCATCTTCAATCCTGGTTCACATGAGAAAACCCCGTTTCCACTTTATGTGGAAACGGGGTTTTGAGGTTGGGTTAATAAGCGACAATGCTAAATCCGGAATCCACGTGAATCACTTCTCCGGTCACGCCGCGGGATAGATCACTCATTAGGTAATACCCGGTGTCGCCGACCTCTTCTTGAGTGACGGGACGCCCAAGAGGTGCACGTTCCTCAATCACTTTAAGAATCTGATTAAAGTCGCCTACACCTTTAGCGGAAAGTGTACGGATCGGTCCAGCGGAAATAGCATTCACCCGGATGTTATGTTTACCAAGATCGTTCGCTAAGTATTTAACGCTTGCATCAAGGCTCGCTTTCGCTACACCCATAACGTTATAATTCTTCACCACTTGTTCGCCTCCAAGATACGTGAGGGTTACGATACTTCCTCCATCCGTCATCAACGGTTGAGCTGCACGAGCGACCGCTGTTAGAGAATAAGAGCTGATATTGTGAGCAGTCAGGAAGCCATCGCGGCTTGTGTTTAAGAACTCATCTTTCAACTCTTCACGATTCGCAAATGCGATACAGTGCGCAAGGCCGTGAATCGTCCCTACATCTTTCCCGATTTGTTCGAATGTCTGAATGATCGCTTCATCGTCCGTGACGTCACATTCATAAACAAGTGACTCCTCCCCACCTTCTAAAGTATCAGCAAGGTCTTGCACCGACTTCTTGAAACGCTCTGAGGCCACTGTAAAAATTAAACGCGCTCCAGCAGAGTGAAGCGAGCGGGCAATCCCCCAGGCAATGCTTCGTTTATTCGCCACTCCCATGACGACATAGGTGCGTCCTTCTAGTGAAAAATTCATAATGAACACCCTCCTTGAGGTAGTAGGATTTGAATTAGTATTTGTTATTAGTACCTGCTCCTATTTTAAACCATAAACTTTTGAAAAACAAATCTCCCTTTATCCATTCCCTATTTCCACTCACATAAGCCCAGTCTCTATCCAAAAATAGGATAATTGGTGTTATACAATCTAATGGCAGGACTGTTGAAGACTTGATTTGGAGATTAGGGTCACACAAAAATCTCGAAACTGAGTCTTCCACTATAGGGAGATATAGTGGATAGATAATGAAAAAAACCGCTCCTTCTCGTGACGAGAAGGAGCGGTTGAGGGTTAACACCATTCACAGTATTCCAGTTCTAATTTCAGTTCTTCCACATACTCGTGGGAGCCTGTAACAATCAGGCGGTCACCCATCTTCAATTCTGTATCCCCGTGAGGCACGATGGAATCTTTGCCGCGGAAGATTCTGACCATAATGACATCTCCGGTAAATGGAAATTCACGAAGGTGGATGCCATTATAGACCGAATTGTTCATGTTGATTTGATAAAGCGCACTATCTTGTTTTGTTAAGATATCTACAACATTCGGTGCTTCAATCATCGCTTTCAGGAGCGCTTTAGACGACAAGAACACCGAGAATACATTGATATTAAGATCTTTCATTTCCTGAGATAGGTCTGGGGACTCTACTCGGACGATGATCCGTTCTACTCCTTGCTCTTTTGCATAGCGGGCAATCTCAGCATTTCGTTCTTCATCCCCCGTAGAAGCAACAATCAAGTCTACTTCGAAGACTCCGAGTTCCTTCATCTTTTCAACATCATAGCCATCTAACTCTTTGATGTCGAAACAATTACGACTGATCCGTTCATCAATTTTGTCCATTTTTGTATGGTACAGATGAGTTTCGTAGGTATGAATGTCCAGTTCTCTTACAACCGGTAAGGTCATGCGGTTAGAACCGATAAAGGATACGACCGTCTTATGGTCTTCATCTTCAAATCGTCCATAAATCTTTTTGAAGACGATCGGCGCCACTAGACATGTCAGGACAGCCACAAGAATCAGAGCGCCTTCCATTTGGTCATCGATCATTCCTTCCCGCTTCCCGATGGCAGCAGCTGCAATTACAAGGGAGAGTGTGGAAGTCAGGATAAAACCTGAGCCAAAAACGGTTTTCTTATCATACCACTTACTCAAAATTAAAGCAGGAACAATCTTCGAGACGAGTAAGGCGATAAATAACAATGGAATCAATATGAGCACACGGGAATCGGTAAATAGACTCCAAATATCAATTTCCACACCAACCATCACGAAGAAGATTGGAATTAAGAAGCCATACCCGAAACTGTCTAAACGCTTCACCATCTCAGGGTTAGGAGACAGCAAGGAAACGAGAGTACCTGCTAAGAAAGCACCAAGAATGTTTTCTGCTCCTACCGTTTCAGATAAAGCGACTAGAAGAAGGATGAGCGTGAACACAGCACGCGTATCGATCTGGATAGTCCCTTTGGCCATCGTTTCTACGAACGACTGATGACGGAACTTTTTGCCGATGTAATAGAAAAGAACACCTGCTACAAAAAGTAGCAGCAGTAACCATGTGTTTCCACCACTCTCTCCGTAAATGGATACGAATACAGCCAGCAGAATCATGGTTACGAGATCGGCGATGACCGCAATAAGGAGAATGGTCTGACCAATCGTTGTCTTCATCATCTGTGCATCCTTCAATGTCGGCACGACCACACCTAGTGATATTGTGGAAATAATCAGCGTCATCAAGAATGCATTATCAATGAAACCTGCCCAAACAAACATGTAAGAAAGGGCTAAGGAGATGACGAAGATCCCTATGAAGACGAGGGTCGCGACCCATACCGGGTTCGGAGCACCTGTCCCTTGGTTTTCGGGCTTCGCTTTCTTTTTTCTACTTGCGAAAATAGAAAAATCAATTTCCAATCCACTGAGGAACATCAAGAAAATGAATCCTAATGTAGACAGGATTTCTAACCAGCTGCCTTGTTCTACAATATCAAAGCCACTTTGACCAATGATTAATCCTACAATAATTTCTGCAACTACAACCGGGATGAAATTCAATTTAAAGCGGTGTAGTAAGATGGGAGTTATGAATGCTGCGATAATTACAATAACTAATGAAGTTACTGAAGCGCCATGTTCCATACTCGCCCTCCTTCCTTAAATCAATAAATTCATGAAAGCTGTCGCAAGTCCAAAATAAATCAGAATGGAAATCAGGTCATTCACCGTTGTAATGAATGGTCCTGAAGCAACAGCAGGGTCGATCTTTAAACGATGCATAAGAAGGGGAACGAGAGAACCAGCCAATGTTGCTACAACCAAGGTCATAAAGATGGACAATCCGACTAATACGCCTAAAAAGAAGTTTTCATGCCATATATATACAATGAGTGTGATTAGTACACCACAGGAAAGCCCAGTAATAATACCAGTGCCCGCTTCTCTCATCATCATTTTCCATTTCCCTTGCTTTTCAATTTCCCCGGTCGCGATACCGCGGACAGCAACGGCTAGTGCCTGCGTTCCTGTATTTCCCGCCATTCCGGCAATCAGCGGAATAAAAATAGCGAGGATTGCTACTTGATCCAAGGTGTCCTCAAAACGCCCAATAAGACTTGCTGTCAGACTGCCCAAAAAGAGGAGAATGACAAGCCAGGGCAAACGCTTTTTGGCTGATGCAAAAGCATTTTCATCAGGACTGTCGACGTCAGAAACGGCTGCAAGTTTAGAATAATCATCACTAGCTTCTTCTTCCATGACGTCCATAATATCATCGACGGTGATGATTCCAAGGAGATGGTCCTGGAAATCAACGACCGGTAAGGCAAGAAAATCGTAGTCGCGCACCATGCGTGCCACTTCTTCCTGGTCTTCACCGACTGAGACCGATACCACTCGTTCATTCATAACGTCGGATATCAGCCATTCTTCTTCAGATATAATCAAATCCCTCAACGAAATAACACCGACGAGCCGTTTATCTTCATTAATGACATAGGTGTAATAAATCGTCTCGGCGTCAGGGGCTTCTGTTCTCAGATGAACCATTGCTTCCTTGATCGTCATACCAGCCTTAACGACAACGAATTCTGTTGTCATTATGGAACCAGCGGTTTTCTCTTCATAATGAAGCAGGTCTTTGATTTCGTCAGCTGCATCATCATCCATGATCGTCAAGAAACTCGCCACTTTATCTTTATCTAATTCGTTTAAAATATCAACGGCATCATCCGTGGACATTTCAGCGAAGACTTGCGCAGCAAAAGCCGGAGTCATTTCAGTAAAGAAAGGTTCAATTTCATCATAATCGATGTGTTCCATAACGTCAGCGACCTCTTCTGGAGAGAGGTAGGTGTAAATCTGCATCCGTATCTCTTCATCTAAATCCTCAAAGATCCGGGCCTGGTCATATGGATGCAATTCAAGGAATTCTGCACGGAACTGGTCAATATGATCATTGAACAAGGCATCTTTAATATTCGTCCAAACTTCTTGGCGCTCCTGGTCATCTAAGTGTTCCATAAGCAACCCTCCCCAGTGTCTATTTCGTTTTTGACCGTTTAATCTTAATGGCGATACACGTGTTTGTCAACGAATGTCACTCAATTTTCAACAGCCAAATTCATCACATAAATGTAGTTTAACAGAAGAAATCGATGTTAGGGAATAAACTCCCCGTATGTTTAGTATTTCGAAGGGTTGGGAAAAATATCTTCCATATATAGGACAGCGCCAAATCCCTTAAAGATCACGACAATACTTGAATGGAAAAAAGGAGAATGACCATGAACTACGACATCATTGGGGACGTTCACGGCTGCTTTGACGAGTTGAAGCAATTATTCGAAGAAATGGGCTATAAATGGAGCGACGGCCTACCGCAACACCCAGACGGAAGAACTCCCGTTTTTGTAGGGGATATTACGGACCGTGGACCGTCATCCATTGAATGCATAACCTTCGTATATCGTTTAGTGACAGAGAAGGGAGCTCATTATGTCCCGGGAAATCATTGCAACAAATTGTATCGCTTTTTTCTAGGAAACCCCGTCCAAGAAAAGCATGGATTGGAAACGACCGCTGCGGAATACCGTTCCCTGTCTAAAGAAGAACAGAAGGACGTAAAACAACAATTCAAACATTTGTATGAGCAATCCCCTCTGCACTTGATTTTGAAAGATGTAGATGCGGTTGTTGCTCATGCAGGCATCCGTGAAGAAGATATTGGTCATAAAAGTAAAAGTATTGAAACGTTCGTTCTCTACGGTGACATTACTGGTGAAAAGCTTCCGGATGGTCGTCCTGTCAGACGAGACTGGGCCCAGCATTACACAGGGAATCGATGGATCGTTTATGGACATACCCCAGTGCAGGAACCGCGTTTTGTTAACAAAACCGTCAACATTGATACAGGGTGTGTGTTCGGAGGCAGGCTGACCGCTTTCCGTCTGCCTGAAGAAGAAATCGTCAGTGTACCATCAAGTATGGCTTTTGTAGAAGAAAAGTTTAGATATTAAAAAGCAGGAGCACTCGAGTGCTCCTGCTTTTTTGTAGACCTTTCAATCGAACACATCCTGCTTAAAGAATATCTTCCCAAAGTTTTGGTGGTTCTGATGTAAAGGTCATTTTTTTCTTCGTCCAAGGATGGATGAAATGAAGCTGTTCACAATGCAAGGCTTGACCATCCATCCCTGCCACTATGTTTCCTCCATATAACTTGTCTCCAGCTAATGGATACCCTCTATGTGCCATATGGACACGAATTTGGTGCGTCCGACCGGTAAGAAGTTTAAACCGAACCCGGGAGTAATCTTCCCCCTGTTTAATCAGATAGAACTGAGTCTGTGAAGGCTTCCCTTCTGGTGATACCATTCTTTGAATGATGGAGTCTTCTGCACGGCCAATTGGCTCATCAATGAGACCTTCTTTTTCTTGAAATTCCCCTTCAACAATCGCAATGTATTGTCGTGAAATCAAGTCCAACCTCTTAGTAAGAAGGCTGTGGCTGTACGCGTGTTTAGCAATTAACATCAATCCAGACGTATCTCTGTCAAGTCTCGTGACAATATGGGCCGTACAAGGATACCCTCTTTTTTCATATTCAAAAAGCAAGTAACTTGCGATCGAAGGCTCTTTTTGGTCAAAAGGAGGAACTACCGGGATGCCTGACGGCTTGTCGAGGACCATGACGTCATCATCCTCAAACACGACCGGTAAAGCCCCCTGCTGAGGAAAGATCGAACCTTTTTCTTCTTTAGGAAAAACGATGACTACGGCGTCTCCTGTCTCTAGCGGACGCCACATTTCCTCCTGAGACCCATTCACAAATACCGCACCGTCCATACGAACCTTCTTGATCAATTGCCGGGAAAACTCACCCGCTTGTAACAAAAACTCACGAATGGAATAACCGGCGTAAGCCTCTGTTACCTGCCATCTCTTTGTGACATCAGTCTGAGTAGTCATCTGCTACAAAGGAGTCGTGGACACGTTTCCAAAATGGGAATGGACGGAACCGGGCAAATCGTACTTTTTCTTCGGCCACGCGGCATTGAATGGATTTTACATCTTTATACGTCCGAGTGATGTGATCGATGGTAAAAAGAAAACTACGGTCATGCTTTGGTTTGAACATGCACGTATGATGACTAGGTAAAATCAATGGAGACCCAATGGTACGAAACACCCGGTTATTAATCGAAGCCATTTCAGCAATTTGGAAGGCTTCCAGTGAAGGGTGCAAAATGGCTCCACCTAATGCTTTATTATAGGCAGTACTTCCGGAAGGTGTAGATACACAAAGACCATCCCCACGGAACGTCTCAAAGTGATCGCCTTTAATTTCAATGTCCATCACCACCGAGCCTTCTGAAGTCTTAATCGTACACTCATTCAACGCAAGATAGCGGTCTTCTTCTCCACCGCTTTTCGGTCGGATGGTCACTTCAAGGAGCGGGTACTCGACCACCTGGAAAGGAGTCTTCGCAATTTCAATGATCAGTTTTTCTAGTTCTTCCGGCATCCAGTCCGCATAAAAACCGAGGTGACCGGTATGTATCCCTATAAAAGCTGTCTTATCCAAACGATGAACATACGTGTGGAAAGCTTCCAGCAATGTACCATCTCCACCGACAGAAATAGCAAGGTCGGGTTCATCTTCATCGTACTCCAACTTAAACTCCGTCAAGTAGTTCTTTATTTTAGAACGGATTTCGTTCGATTTTTGATCACCTTTAGAAAGGATCGAGAACTTCATCGGTCCACCCACTCCTTTAAGTTTTTCTAGGGTTCTTTTTTTGTTCTTCTTTTCTTAAGAATGCGCGTTGAGCTTCTTGTATCTCACTTTTAATTTTAGACATCTCTTCGTCGAGCTGAAAGGCAGCCTCACCTGCACGTTTTAGCCGTGATTTGATTTCTGATGGTATTTTCCCCGAATATTTATAATTTAATGAGTGTTCATTGGTTGCCCAAAAGTTCATCGCAAGGGTACGGATCTGGATTTCTGCCAATACTTTTTTCTCTCCGTGAATGGTTTCCACTGGATAACGAATAATGACATGGAAAGATCTATACCCACTATCCTTTTTCCTTGAAACGTAATCTTTCTCTTCTACGATTTCAAAATCATGGCGGTTCCTAAGCATCGTGACCACCGCATAGATATCATCAACGAATTGGCAGACCACTCTCACTCCAGCTATATCCTGCAGTTCTTCTTCGATGTTTTCAGGATTAATGGCTTTTCGTCTCGCCTTTTCAATAATGCTTGATTTCGGCTTGACGCGTCCGGTTACAAATTCAATAGGGGATTGTTCTTCCTCATATTCAAACTGCCGGCGCATGCCCTTTAATTTAATTTTTAACTCTTCCACCACTTGAGCATAAGGTGCTATAAATATATCCCAATTCATCAAGCAACCACCTTTATGTATCCAATCTTCATAGTAAATATGTGCGTTTTGTTCACCATTCATTGTATCATAAAGTTAGCCTGCAGAATAAGCAGAGCGCCTGACATTATACTACGATCAGGAGGTCTTAACCATGGCACAGGAAATTGAAATCGAGTTTAAAAACTTATTAACAGAAGATGAGTATGAAAAGGTTTATCATTTTTTACCATTCAAATCAGTTGAACTCATGGAACAAACCAATTATTATTTTGAAACAGAAGATCTTAATCTAAAGCAGCAAGGAGCTGCTTTGAGGATTCGCCAAAAAAATGGTCAATGGACATTGACTTTAAAACAGCCACATGCGGAAGGTCTGCTTGAAACTCATGATTCACTGACAGAAGAAGAAGCCAATCTATGGATTCAAGACAAAATGACAGAAAAGCCCCATGTATCCAAACAACTGGATGGTCTAGGGATTTCTTTAGAGGATCTTCACTACCTTGGTTCGCTAACGACGAGAAGAAAAGAACTCGAGTACAAAGGAGCGATCGTCGTTCTTGATCACAGCCTTTACTATGACAAAGAAGACTATGAGCTGGAAGTAGAAGCCAGCTCAAAAGAAACTGGAAAGAATGTGATCGACGAAATTCTGCATTCATGCAATATTCCGGCCCGTGAAACAGATAATAAAATTAAACGTTTCTACGACAGAAAGCAACTGCAATCAGAATAGTTGCCGTTCTCCAGCCCTCATTGCTAAAATGATGAACAGACAGGAAGGGATGCTATGCAACAACGAGAAACGTTTTTTGAGGAAATTGGAAAAGAAAAAATCGACGAACTTGTAGAAGCTTTTTATAAACGTGTAAGTAATCACCCGGATTTAATTCCCATTTTCCCGGACGACCTTACAGAAACCATACGAAAACAAAAGCAATTTTTAACCCAGTTCTTCGGCGGCCCTCCCCTCTATGTTGAGGAACACGGCCATCCCATGTTACGGGCACGACACCTGCCTTTTAAAATAACGCCTACAAGGAGAGACGCATGGTTATCCTGCATGTCCGGAGCCATGAATGAGGTGGATATTCAAGAACCTCATCGTTCTTTTATGTTTGAGAGGCTTACGATGACTGCAAACCATATGATGAATTCACCAGAAGATGAGAAAGGAGAATCGATGTGAGTTGGAAAAGTTTAAACAGTGACCGTGATACAGCAGGTACAGCAAGCGGTTTTTTCGATTTACTGAAACGACCGATTGAGATCTATGTATTCATTGATCCCCTATGCCCTGAATGCTGGTCACTGGAACCCTTCCTCAAAAAGCTCACGATCGAATACGGACGCTTCTTTACTCTCCGGCCGATCATCAGCGGGAAGCTATCTTCTTTACACCAGAATAAAATGAAAAAGCCTGAAAACTTAAAAGAGGCGTGGGACAAGACCGGTTCTCGGACAGGGATGTGCTGTGATGGGGATGTATGGCTTGAAAATCCTGTATCCTCCCCGTTTGCCACGGCTCTTGCTGTAAAAGCGGCTGAATTACAAGGAAAAAAAGCTGGAATGCGCTTCTTACGAAAAGTACAGGAATATGTTTTCTTGGAAAAACAAAACATTTCAGACGAATCCGTGTTAATCGAATGTGCTGAAAAGTCCCGCCTTGATGTAACTGAATTCAAAAAAGACCTTCACGGGGACGCTGCAAGAAGAGCTTTGCAGTGTGACTTGAAGTTAGCTCATGAGATGGATGTGGATTCCACTCCTACCATTGTCGTGTTTAACGAATCAGAAGAAGATGCCGGGTTAAAAATTACAGGATTATACACGTACGACGTTTATGTGAAAGTGTTGAAAGAAATGCTGCAAAAAGATCCAAAGCCAGGAATAAAACCAGCTTTGGAGGATTTCTTGCAACACTATCGCTTCGTTGCCAACAAAGAGATTGCCGTCGTATATGACTGGACAGAACAAGAAGCCAAACGGGAAATGAAGAAGCTTGTACTCAAGCAAAAAGTGCGTGAAATTCCCGTTAAGCATGGAGCTTTTTGGCAATATATTGAAAGTTAAAACTCCCTGAAACGGGAGTTTTTCTATTACAAGGAGTCATGGCCATCCAATCCTCTCCATAAAATAAACCATGGAGGTGGGGGTAAGATGAAAATTTGGGTAGTCCTTCTCTTTATCATCAGCACTTTATTTCTTGCTGCTTTCCATTTGTTCGCACTCATGAATTTATATCCGATTTACATTAGTTCCCCTTTATTGTTCCTTGCTATTTACCTCATTGTATCCATACCAAGCCACAAGAAAACTTTTCGGGGCTTTAAATAAATAAACCCACAGAACCAAATGGTTCTGTGGGTTTATCTGTGTCATTTTTTCAAAAGCTGTTCCATTTCATTTAATTTTTCTTCAAAAACATCCAACGCTGATAAAATCGGATCTTTGGATGTCATATCGACTCCTGCCTGCTTTAGGACCTCAATCGGATAGTCACTGCTGCCAGCCTTCAAGAAGTTCTTGTACCGTTCAACAGCCGGCTCGCCTTCTTCAAGGATCTGCCCTGCCAATGCCTGCGCTGCTGCATAGCCTGTAGAGTACTGGTACACGTAATATCCCATGTAGAAATGCGGAATACGCGCCCACTCAAGACCAATTTTCTCATCAATAACAATGTTATCACCGAAGTATTTCTTATTAAGATCATAATAAATTTCTGTCAGTTTTTCGGCCGTCAGAGCTTCCCCGTTCTGGGCTTGCATGTGAATCTCATGTTCAAATTCCGCAAACATCGTCTGACGGAAAACCGTCCCACGGAAGCCTTCCAAGAAGTTATTCAACAAATAGAGCTTCTCTTTTTCACTGTTGGTTTTCTTAATCATATAGTCATTAAGAAGCGCTTCATTACAGGTAGACGCTACCTCGGCGACAAAAATAGAATAATTCCCATAACGATATGGCTGATTTTTATGAGTGTAATAGCTATGAAGGGAATGACCGAGTTCATGAGCTAAGGTAAATAAATTGTTCACATTATCCTGCCAGTTCATAAGAATATACGGGTTCGTTCCATAATGTCCAGATGAATATGCACCGCTTCGTTTCCCTTTATTCTCTTCTACGTCAATCCAGCGATTTTCGAATCCTTCTTTGACGATATTGACGTATTCTTCACCGAGTGGCTCCAAGCCTTTGGTAACCAGGTCCTGAGCTTCTTCGTATGAAACTTCCATCTCTGCATCTTTCACAAGTGGAGTGTACAAGTCGTACATATGAACTTCATCAAGATCGAGGACTTCTTTTCGGAGCTCTGCATAGCGATGCAATAGAGGAAGTCTCTCATTTACGGCTTCCAACAAATTATCATAAACCGACTCCGGAATATTATTGTTGTCCAATTTGGCTTGTCGCGCCCTGTCATACTTTCTTACAGACGCATTAAAATTATTTTTCTTCACATGTCCCCCGAGCGTTGAAGCAAATGTATTCTTGAATGATCCAAACGTATCGTACATGGCATCAAACGCAGATTTCCTCACTTCACGATCATCTGACTTCAGAAAATTGATGTAGCGTCCGTGTGTTAGATCGACCTCTTCTCCTTTTTCATTCTTTATGGTTGGAAAAGTGAGATCCGCATTATTTAAGGCGCCGAAGGTTTGCGAAGGGTTGGCACCGATCTCAGAGAATCCAGCCAATAACTTCTCCTCTTTTTCACTTAATACATGAGCCCGTTGACGTGTGATTTCATCGAGTGTATGTTCATACAGCTCCAAAGGCTCATAAGATTCAATAAAGCTTTTCACTTTCCCCTCAGGAAGAGCGAGAATCTCTGGAACGATAAAACTCATCGCCGACGCGATTTTTGTGTATAAG
Organism: Halobacillus faecis; assembly: GCF_007991335.1. Lineage (GTDB taxonomy): Bacteria > Bacillota > Bacilli > Bacillales > Halobacillaceae > Halobacillus > Halobacillus faecis. Next base: position 36,399 of record NZ_BJYD01000007.1, read on the forward strand.
TTCTCGGCCTTTGCATTCATCTCCTGATAATGAGCATTTGTCGTATCCTGGTCATTTCTCATATGTGCATAAGTGTACAACAGACCGATTTTATGTGAAATTTTATCTTGAAAGGAAAGAAGCTCATGCAACTGTTCCGCTGATTCCCCAAGTTTACCTTGGTACTTTTCTAATTCAGGAAGCAGCTCCTTCGCTTCTTCTAATTCTTTATACCATTCTTCATCTGTTGCAAACATGGCCTCAAGGTCCCATGTTTTCTCAACAGGTATTTCTTCTCTTTTGGGTAGCTCTTTCGCAGACGACATCCAACATCCTCCTTCAAATTAATTCGTCACCCTAAAAATTTCTCGATTGAGGTGCAAATCCCTTCCTAAATCTTAATTCTTTGTAAATTTTTCAATTGTTCCAACGTCCTACGGTCATCTTCCAGTGCATCCTCGACCCGTTTATGGAAGGAGACCTGTTTGATCTTGATATAAATATTCTTCCCTGTTTTTTCTATGATATTTAATCGAGTAAGTAAGTCCAAATATTGTTGGCTTAAATGAGGGGCATAACCGTTTGGGGTTGAACCGATACTCAGGATGGGGAATTCCACGGAAGATTCTATAGGAAGGTGAAAGAAATGATCGAGAAAAAGACGGGTCTGCCACACATATGGCCTCATGACGGTTTGAACTTGGCCGGGGACAGGCAGATAACAAATGCTGGGGATTAACGAGAAATGATAGCCCCTTAGGTAAAGATACTGACGATACTGGCGTTCTTCAGAGCTTACTTGACTTTGATAAACCGTACGATTCTTATACCACAACCTCTCCACTTCTCTTAAGAAAGGTTCATCACCGTAATCATATGATCCCGGGGTAAATAACTGAGGAAAACGAAGGTTAGTTATAGCTGAGGAGAAAGTTTTTGCAAAGACCCGGCGGCCACCTGCTGATTTCACATTGGAAAGCACACAAATCTGACCTTTTGAAGCATGAAAAAAATATAAGTAATAATCATCATTTAAGTAATAAAAGAAAGAACGGGTAAAATCACTGAGAGAAAGATGATAGGAGTTAGAGGAATGAAGATGTTTTGTACCAAGAATCCAAAGAGGGAAAATCCCTGCATCCCGGTAGGAGAGAGTACGTTTATTGATTTCTTGATTTGTGACAGAAGCACACTGATACTCAATCGCTATTTTCTTTCCATTTACGAGTAAGTATATGTCAGGTCTTTGCCTAATCTCTGGCAAGTATTGTTCCAGGTGCACTTCATAACCTTGATTTTTCAACCATGTAAACAACCTCCATTTTCCACGATCATGTTCGACAGTTTCCCCTCCCTTTATAACAGCACAATTACTCTTGGGAAAATGGGAGAAATGAGGAATCGTACGTCTCCCCGATCGAATTTGCAACAACTCATGACAAACTGGACAAACATAAGGAGTCTTCCTGACTAATTCTATTTCCGCTTGAGTCAGCTGATACAATGATTGTAATTCTCCATTTGTATTTAAAGCATACAACACCGCTTAATCACCTCCTATCCCTTTTATTCGACAAAAGCCACCAATAATCCTGCTAACGCCCCCTACGACTAAGTAAATTAAGGCATGCAAATTGAATTTCAATGGTTGTTTTTAAAGACAAAAAAATAAGCACACGTAGTTGTGTGCTCGTCGAATTAATCGACAGGAAAATATTCTTTTACTGAATCCAATGCCTGCTCGTTGAATATCGTTTTTCCATACTCCTCCAACCTGTGAATCGTAAGGGATGACTCATGGCCATATTCCATAAGCTGACTCAGTACATTTTCTTGGTCATCATCACTCATATTTTCATCATTGAATTGAATATATAAATAGTAACGATCTTCAAAATGGAATAAGCGCTGCTCCATGGATTCAACAGGTAACACGTAGTGGCTCAGTTGAATCACATCTTCAAAATCATTGAACTTGAGTGTGAATGTCAGAGGTTCATCTGACTCCTCCTGATCCTCTTCGTACTCATTCCTTTGATCATAGTCTTCGGAAGAATGGAATTTATCGTCAAGCAGTGATTCCAGTTTTTCATCCACTGGAACATCAATTGCCTTACCGTCCTCATTCGGAAGTTCGAGCTTTTGGCCATCCTGGGATACTTGGGCCTTAGTCACAATCACTTCTAGTCCTTTGTCCATTGCCTGAACCTGGATCCACAATGGCCCGTCAGCCTGGAAGTTTTCCTGATCGTTCACTTCATCCATCATTTCCCAAAAGAGCTGTTCACTGCGTTCTCGGTTGTACCAGATTTCTTCTCTGTCAAAACCTCTTTGTTCTACATCCTGATATGTTACGTAAAATTTAACGGTATTTTCATTAATGCGTTCGATTTCCATACGTTTCTCTCCCTTCTTGTCATGTTTTAAGGGGGAAGGGAACACTCACCCTTGCGTCGCTTATAAAACCTTACCCGTTAGGCCAAAGCTTCAACCGTCATGATGTGTAGAGATAAGGGTTGATGTACTTCTATTGTATGACAGCAAAGGCTGTTTGGAAAACAAAATGCTCGATTTCAGCATATAACCATTTGTGTCATGAATAAACATGGAAATAGGCCCTCATTCGGTTGATTGACTTTATATTTTAGCTTATTCCCTTAGGTTTGTCACTACATAGCAGGAGGATTTTTCAATGAACTGGGACTTGCTTGAACCACTACTTATCATTATCAGTATTGACATCATTCTTGGCGGTGATAATGCCGTAGTCATAGCACTGGCTAGCCGCAATTTACCCCCTGAGCAAAGAAACAAAGCAATTCTTCTTGGGACAGGCTTAGCCATCGCTGCCAGAGTCCTTTTGACTATGGTTGCTCTTTATCTTCTCCAAATCCCTTACCTTCAATTAATCGGTGGATTGCTTCTCTTTTATATTGCCATGAAACTGCTAACTGATACAGAAGAGAACGATCACATCAAAGCAGGTGACAGCCTGGCTGCTGCTGTAAAAACCATTGTCTTTGCAGATATCGTGATGGGTTTCGATAATGTCCTGGCTATAGCGGGAGCTTCTCACAACAACATCATGCTAGTCATCATTGGCCTACTCGTGTCTGTTCCTATCATTGTTTGGGGAAGTCGAATCATTCTCGTGCTCATGGACAAGTTTCCACTCCTCATTTATTTCGGCGCTGGAATACTGAGCTACACAGCTGCCGAAATGATCATGGAAGACCGCTATATTCTCCAGTATATGGAGGCTTACCCACTCATCCATCAGTGGTTTGCAGTGGCTATGGTTATTACAGTCGTTACTCTAGGTTATTTTTCAAACAAACGAAAAGGCACGGCAGTCTAACAAAAAAAACACCCATTTTCTAAGGAAAGACAAGGGAAATAAAAAAAGCTGTGAGGGTAAAAATCACCTTCACAGCTTTTTCATTTATTAATTGACTAAGCGTTGTGCTTCTTTCAATTGGAATGTGCGTACACTTCGAGGTAAGAAACGTCGAATTTCATCTTCGTTATAACCTACCTGTAGTCGTTTGTCATCCAAAATGATTGGGCGACGTAACAAACCGGGGTTCTCCTGAATCAAGTCAAAGAGATCTTGCATTGGCAGCTGATCGAAATCCACCTTCAATTTTTGGAATACTTTTGAGCGTGTAGAGATGATTTCTTCCGTCCCATCCTCCGTCATACGAAGAATTTCCTTGATCTCATCCAACGTTAGCGGCTCAGAAAAGATGTTTCGTTCCGTGTAAGGAATATCGTGCTCTTCCAGCCATGCTTTAGCTTTTCGACATGATGTACAACTTGGTGAGGTATAAAGTGTAACCATACAGAAACTTCACTCCTCAATATTTTATGGTAGAACTTTAATTGCTTGTTTTATTTGTAATCAATATAATCTAACCATGATTCTACTATAACACACCTGTCAAGTTTTATCTATAAAAACACGAACATATGTTACAGAAAGCAATTATAAATCGTTTCCATGTACTTATACCACGTAATATGTAGGGTTAAACATCTTTTTTATAGAAAAGATAAAACTGTTCTATTTTCAACTAACAGCCTTCCATTGAAAATACCCACCTTAACTAACGGTGGGTATAGGGGATCAGTTTTTTGTTTTATCCAGTTCTTTTAAGATATTTTTCATATCACGATCTTCATCATGAGTCAGAACTTCATCAACTGGCTGATAAGATTTCCCATAAAATTCTTTATCCTTATAGGTATGAATTTCAGTGTACATCTCTTTCATTTGCTCATAAATCTGTTCTTCCGATGCATCTTCTGGAGACCAGTAAAGGATTTCCATCTGATTGAGTTCATCTGTTACAACCGAACGCCTAGTATACCCGATGGATTTCGCATGTTTAAATCCTTCACGCTGATAGAAGCGGAGCCTTGCTTCGGTATCCGAGTCCTCATAATCGACAGGTTCAACTTCAAGGATGATCGGTTTCCCTTTTGCCTTCATTTTTTCAATGAGTTTATGACCAAGTCCTTGACCACGTGAAGCAGTGGAAACGTATACATAGTCGATGAAAAGAAAAGATTCAAACTCCGCGTACATAAGCACGTGGTTTTCTCCTTCATCTTTGTAGTACACATCACTTTTCTCTTTCAATAATGCTTCCATGTGTTCTTTCGATTTCATTTCCTCTACTGGGAAATACTCGTTCAACTTCTCATACCAATTCATTGATCTACTCCCTTATCCTTAGTCATCTTCTATTATACCGAATAATCATTCAGTTGTTAAATGCTATTCTATACACTTTCTTTTGCATTTGTAGTGTCAACTGTGTATAGAATGTGAAGGATCCCTTTATGCTATGCTCTATATATCCATTTCCTAAAATGAACACGAAAAAACATCTTTCCGTCTCTCACCTTCATTATTCCGGTTAAGCTCCCAATTGTGGAAGACTCAGTTTCGAGATAACCGGGGGCGTTTGCCATATTGAGCTTTAAGGGTGGTTAGGAAGCTGCTCGCTTTCCTTCGGGGGGGTGACGGAGAGCCTCTACTCGAGCTAAAGCTCTGCGGGGTCTCTCCAAGTCAGAGTAGGCTCACCGCCCGTCCCATGGAAAGCGAGCGGTTTCCCGGAGCCCATAAACGCACACAAACATCTCAAAATCCAGTCCTCCACACTCCTGCAATTATTTTGAATATAGGAAAAGGTGCGGAATCTTTTTGATTCCACACCTTTTTGCTAATCTAAGGGTGTATAGTCTACGTTTTTGGTATAGTTATTTCCAGCATTCCATAGAAGGAATTCATTAATTCCGTTTTCGTTTAAAGCACGAATTTGAGCTTCAACTTCTGCTTTTCCATATTGTTTCGTAGGTCCGGAGTAAAGCCAAGGGGCTTCAAAATCCTGAAGCCATGGACGGGAGGTCGGCGCATTCTCTAACGCTCCCAATACCTCGTTTTCTACTTTAGCGTATTCACTAATAAGACGGTAAGGTTCTGTATCCGGTTTAGAAATCCCAAAATACGGTCCCCAGTGACTTGGATAAATCATAGAAGAGATGACATCAACATTGGATGAAATCTTAGAGAAGTTCTGTCCGATATTCGGTGCTTCTGTAATGGTCGCAGCGTAACCAAAGATATCGACAGATACATCCACTCCATAGTACTCCAACTCTTTACTGGCATATTCTACGAAGTCCGTAACAGCCTGCACCCGTTTTTGCACATTGTCCATATCCATGTCTCCGTATTTCCCTTGGCCGTATTCAAGGACATCGTCACGGCTTCCGAAACCTTCTGGGAAGCGAACATAATCGTACTGAATTTCTTCAAAGCCCATTTCTGCTGCAATTTTCGCAAGCTCTACGTTATATTCCCAAACTTCCTCCATAAATGGATTGACGAATGATTCCCCTTTTCCATTTTTCCAAACTTCTCCGTTTTGTGTGAAAGATAAGTCTGGTCGTTTCTTCGCTAGCAAGCTGTCTTTAAATACGACAACGCGAGCAATCGGATAAATTCCTTTTTCTTCAAGCTCTTCAAGCATCGCACGAGGGTCGTCAATAAATCCCTCCGCCACGTCCTCATAAGGAGAACCTTCTTCGGGTTCAAACGTGATATTCCCGTTATCCTCCTTTATATCAATGACCATGGCGTTTAGTTCAGTGTCCTCAACGAGTTTGGTTAGCTCTGCCATCTTCGCTCCACCGGCAGAAGGTCCTGTTACAAAAATACCTCTGACGGCATCTGGGTATTCAAAAGACAGCCCAGAGTTGTATGTAAATCTTGCCGCCGGACTAGGAACGGCCAATTCTTTCAAACCCAATTGTTTCTTTGTAAGCATAGCGACCTCTTTCGTTCCTTCTCCATCTTCCGCCTTCACGTTATGTAATGATCCCATCATTCCAAAAAGGAGAATCCCCGTGAATATTGTCATCCAAAGTTGTCTTTTCCCCATGTGCATCCTTCTCCTATCCTAAATTCTTCTAATCTCATTATAAAAGAGGAAGTCAATTTATAACAGAGCTGCCTGACAATTTTTCATAATTTTTCCCTACAACACGACCATTTTCCTAAACAAAAAGAAAAAAGGCTCTGTCATCTCGACAGAGCCTTTTTAATAGATTATTCTCCTGTACCGTGCTCGCGTTGGTACTGTTCGAATTCTTTTGTGGTACAAAGTACAAAGTGACCAGGGCGCACTTCCCGGAACTCTGGCTCTTCACTCGTATCATGTTTCGTAGGATCATATGTGAAACGCTCACGAGAACGTTCGTAGTCCGGATCAGGTAATGGAATGGCAGATAGTAGAGACTGTGTATAAGGATGAATCGGGTGCTTGTACAATTCATCTGCATCAGCAAGCTCAACCATTTTACCAAAGTACATAACGCCGATTCGATCACTGATATATTTGACCATCGACAAATCGTGGGCGATGAACAAATAAGTTAAACCTTTTTCTTCTTGAAGCTTTTTCAAAAGGTTAACCACTTGTGCTTGAATGGAAACATCAAGAGCAGAAATTGGCTCGTCGGCGATAATAAAGCTTGGGTCTACAGCAAGGGCACGTGCGATCCCGATACGTTGACGCTGACCGCCACTGAATTCGTGCGGGTAACGGTTGGCGTGCTCTTTATTCAATCCGACTGTCTCCAACAGCTCGTGGACTTTCGCTTTACGCGCTTTTGAATCTTTCGCTAGCCCATGGATGTCCATGCCTTCTGCGATAATATCTTCAACCTTCATACGAGGGTTTAACGATGCATAAGGATCCTGGAAAATCATTTGCATTTCACGGTTAAACTTTTTCAAGTCTTCACGAGACTTCTTTCCGTGTACGTTTTCCCCGTCAAAAATGACTTCTCCATCTGTTGCATCGTACAAACGGATGATGGTTCTTCCAGTTGTGGACTTCCCACAACCAGACTCCCCAACAAGACCGAATGTTTCACCTTTGTAGATGTTGAAATTCAAACCGTCCACGGCTTTTACTACACTCTGGCGGCCTGTTTTAAAATGTTGTTTTAGATTTTTAATTTCGACTAGTTTTTCTTGACTCATACTCGTTCACCTTCCGAACTGCTGGATGAATTCGCCATACCTTCCATACGCTTTTTCACCGCTTCTGGTGGTTCAATCTTTGGTGCATGCTCATGTAACAACCATGTAGCTGCGTAATGCGTATCGCTCACCTTAAACATTGGTGGTTCTTGTTCAAAGTCGATCTTCATTGCGTATTTATTACGAGCGGCAAAAGCGTCTCCTTTTGGTGGGTCCAGCAAATCCGGCGGTGTACCAGGAATGGCAAACAGCTCTTCATCTGCACTATCAAGAGAAGGCATAGACCCTAATAACCCCCATGTGTATGGATGTTGAGGATTGTAGAATATATCATCTACTGTACCAACTTCGACAATTTTACCAGCATACATAACCGCTACTCGATCGGCAACGTTCGCCACTACACCAAGGTCGTGAGTGATGAAAATGGTCGCTGAATCTGTTTTCTTTTGAATGTCCTTCATCAGCTCTAAGATTTGAGCTTGGATCGTTACATCCAAGGCGGTTGTAGGCTCATCGGCAATCAACAGTTTTGGATTACACGCAAGCGCGATGGCAACAACCACACGCTGCCTCATTCCACCTGAGAACTGGTGGGGATATTGTTTCATACGGTTTTCCGCATCAGGAATCCCTACAAGTTCCAATAGTTCCACAACACGCTTCCGGGCTTGAGGCTTACTCATTTTTTGGTGCTTGATCAGACCTTCCATGATCTGATTCCCGACTTTCATCGTCGGGTTCAGTGATGTCATAGGATCCTGGAAAATCATTGATATCTCTTTACCGCGAATCTTTTGCATCTGTTTTTCAGACATTTTTGCAAGGTCACGGCCTTCAAAAAGGATCTCTCCTTCTTTGATACGACCTGGCGGTTTTGGAATCAAGTGCATAAGAGCTTTGGTTGTAACGGATTTACCGGAACCAGACTCTCCTACAATTGCTAGTGTTTCACCTTTTTTTACATCAAAATTAACACCACGTACTGCTTTGACTTCACCACCGTAGGTGTCAAAGGATACGTGCAAGTTTTTAACATCTAGAAGTTTTTCCATTGTGTACACCTACCTCCTATTCGCGCATCTTCGGATCAAATGCATCACGAAGACCATCAGCTAAGACGTTAAAGGCAATCATGATAAGGGAGATTATAATTGCCGGGAATAATAGAATATGCGGATAAATCTGCAATGAATCGAAACCTGCATCAATAAGTGTACCTAAAGATGCCATCGGAGTTGGTAGACCTAACCCGATAAAGCTTAGGAAAGCTTCAAAGAAAATCGCTGAAGGAATCGAGAACATCGTGTTAATAATAATTAATCCTAATGTGTTCGGAATTAAATGTCTTTGCAATATTCGTCCATCTTTCGCACCTAATGTTCTGGATGCAAGAACGAACTCTTGGTTTTTCAATTTCAATATTTGACCTCGGACAATACGTGCCATGGATATCCATCCCGATATGGCAAGGGCTATGGTAATAGACATAATCCCTGGTTCTAAGATTAGAATCATTAAGATGATAAGAACCAAGTTCGGAATACCGACTAGAATTTCAATAAAACGTTGCATGTAGTTATCCACACGACCGCCGTAATACGCTGAAATTCCACCATAAGCAACCCCAATAACCATATCTATAGCTGCAGCAAGCAGGGCAATGTAAAGGGAGACACGAGTTCCCATCCATGTACGAGACCACTGGTCACGGCCCAATCCGTCAGTACCGAACCAGAAGTTCTCATCCATGTCTTTGGCAGCATAAACATCATAAGTGGCTCTTACTTCTGCTTGCTCACCATTGGATCCATCATTCAATACTTCTGTAGTGATAAACTCTTCCTGGTTGTTAAAACGCATCAAGGCTTTCGTTTGGGCGTCTTCTAATGTGTCAGCAGACTGAACATCAGAAAGTGTACCATCCATACCTAGCCAAGCTAGACCTTCTACCTTAGGTGGCATTTTAGCACGGGAAAGGTCTTGTTCATATTGGTCATAGTCATTCATATATGGACCAAAGGCAGCCATTAAACCTAAGACAATTAAAACAGCCAGTCCAATCATCGCTCCAACGTTCTTGCGGAGACGGATGAAGGAATCCTGCCAGAAGGAAAGGCTCGGCCGTGTTATCTTCTCATTTTCTGTTTCTGTCGTTTCTACGGGCACAAATAAGTCTTTCGATGGTTTGTGGTTATCCATAGTCGATTACTCTCCTTCCGCCAGACGAATTCTAGGGTCAATGACTCCATAAAGCAAGTCGATGACCAGGATGATGAAGATGAATAAGAAAGCGATTAAGAGCGTTGTACCCATAATGATTGGGAAATCATTCATATTGATCGCCTTAACGAACTGCTCACCAATTCCAGGCACAGCAAAGATATTTTCAATAACAAGCGTACCTGTCATCAATCCTACAGCTAGCGGTCCTAACACTGTAATCAATGGAATTAAAGCGTTTCTTAAACCGTGCTTAAATACAACACCGACTTTATTTACGCCTTTGGCGCGGGCGGTCACGATATAATCAGAGCCCATTACTTCAAGCATTTCTGTTCTCATAAAACGGGCAGCAATTGCAATTGGGAAGATGGCCAACGAAATGGTTGGTAATATAGTGTATTCCCAGCCTTCCCACAGGGCAACTGGCAGCCAGCCAAACTTAACACCAATATAAAACTGTAATAAACCTGCAAATACAAATGATGGTATGGACTGTCCTAATACAGCAAGGAATGTAGACGTATAGTCCATGATTCCATTATGGTAAATGGCAGATACAAGTCCCAATAACATACCTATGATTGTTCCGATAATCATCGCTTGGAAACCTAGCTGAACCGAAGGGCCAATTCTCTCCATAATAATGGTAGTGACCTCTCGATTGTCGAACTGAAACGAGATACCTAAATCACCCTGAGCCAGGTTAACCATATAGTTGAAATACTGAACAGGAACAGGATCATTCAATCCATACTTTTCTAAAACTACCGCTTGCTGTTCATCTGACAATTTATCTGCAGCACTTAGGGGAGTACCTGGTAAAAACTTCATCAGGAAGAACGTTAAGGTAGCAATTAAAAACATCGTTATAACCATATACAATAGTCGCTGGATTATATAACGAGTCATATCAACACCTCCAAATGTGTAAACCTACAAACTTATCATGTTGTCATAATTGACAGAAATTTGTCTATAATCTGAATAATTTGTTGGCAGGGAAAAAGAGAGCATACGCCAACACGTTGGACATATACTCTCTCTCCCCTGTAAAGCAAGCCTATATGTGGTTGGAAATTCTTATTTCAATTATTTACCTTCGATATAAGCATACTTGTAAGTGTAGTCAGGTCCCATAGGCTGAGTGATTACACCCTTAACATAAGGCTTCCAAAGTTGAGCAACTGCACGCTGGTAAAGCGGTGCAAGAACTGCATCATCTTGAATTAGAATTTTCTCAGCTTCTAGGAATGTTTCGAAACGTTCAACTGGCTCTTGTGCAAGCTCAGTGTTCGCTTTTTCAATTAGACCATCGTACTCTTCAGAAGAGTATCCAGTCTTATTGTTTCCGCCATCGGTTACGAACATATTCAAGAATGTGTTCGGATCGATGTAGTCAGGACCCCAACCGGAGTTCTGGATATCATATTCCATGTTTTCATCACGCTGAAGGCGCTCTTTGAAAGGTACGGACTGAACATTAACAGTTAGACCTTCTAGTTGCTCAAGCTGGTCCTTAATGTAAGCATCCATGTTCATAGCTACTTCACTATCGCCACCAAGGTAGCCAAGTTCAACTGTGTCCATGCCAAGCTCTTCTTTAGCCGTAGCCCAAAGCTCTTTAGCTTGTTCAACATTTGTTTCGATTAGATCACCGTTAAGCTCACGGAAATCTTCTTCTGTTTCAGGGTGCTTCGTGAAGTTCTGTGGTACGTGACCTACAGAAGGAATAGATCCATTATTCAAGATAACATCAACCATAGATTGACGGTCGATGACCATTTGGATCGCTTTACGAGCATTAACGTTACCCAATACTTCATTCTCTTGGTTCATCTTCAAGTAGAACAATACAGGCTCTTCTTCAACTTTGAAATCATCAGAAGTGCGGTATTGGTCAACGAATTCTGCAGAAAGACCAGTACGGTCAATTTCACCAGTGTCATAAAGGTTTACAGCCGTAGATGTTTCTTTAACAACTTTAACGTTGATTGTTTCAAGTTGTACATTTTCTGCATCCCAGTAATCCTGGTTCTTTTCAAGCGTCCAGCCTTCACCGTGGTTCCACTCAGTTAGAACGAATGGACCGTTGGAAAGTAGCGTGTCCGCTTCAAGTGCATATTGATCACCTTGCTCTTCAACGAATGCTTGATTCAATGGAAGGAAAGTACCAAAAGTAGTCAAGGATTCGAAGTAAGGAACTGGTTTTTCAAGCTCAACAACTAGTGTGTAGTCGCCATCAGCTTTAACACCAAGCTCTTCGACAGGAGCTTCCCCGTCTACGACAGCTTGTGCGTTCTTGATTACGCCACCCATCATGTAAGGGCCGTACTCAGAACCTGTATCAGGGTTTACAGCACGTTGCCAAGCGTAAACGAAATCGTTCGCTGTGACAGGATCGCCGTTTGACCAAACAGCGTCTTCACGAAGATTGAACGTCCAAGTAAGACCGTCTTCACTTACTTCGTGGTCTGTAGCAATTCCTGGTTCTGGCTGAGCGTTCTCACCAAGACGATAAAGACCGTCTGTCGTAGAACCTAACCATTGGAATGCTACAGCGTCAGTTGCTAGAGATGCATCCATTGTTGGGATCTCTGCACTGTCTGTAATGTTAAGTACTTGTTCACCTGAAGCTTCTCCCTCTTCACCGGAAGTGTCTTCAGTTTCTGTTGTTTCCTCGGAGTCAGCATCGTCTGTGGAATTTGACGTATCGTCTGATCCACCAGAACAAGCTGCGAGGAACATGCTAAGTACTAGTGCAAGTACTAGCAATAACCAATTTGTCTTTTTCATGATAGAAAATGACCTCCCCTAAAAATTTTCTAAAAATTTGTTGTGGCGTTTTGTCCACATATCGAATTATACAAGTTTTCTAACTATTTTGCATTACCTTTTTTTTTGAAAATCGTCAGGATTCCCACCATTATTACGTTTCAGTAACACAAAATGAGACTATTTACCTAGTTTATTTTACAATATTATAGACCATAACTTATTATTTATAAGCTCATATGCATAAAAAAAGATATGGGATTTTGAAACAATGTTATTTATTACGGTTATCCGTTAAAGCGTTTGAATACACCATTCATTATTTTACCAAAGCTGAATTTTCAGTTTATTTATTGTGTTAACAATTCCTTCATACTTGATAAACATGCTATAATATAGTTCGAGTTTGTATGAAAGGTGGAAGTCATGTGACGATCATTAAGAATAAATGGTTGATTTTCAGTTTGAATATGGCGATCGTTTCGATCCTGTTTATCGTCCTTGCCCCTGCTTACGATTTATTTCATTATATTAACCAACTCTTTTACATCGCATACTTCTATATCTTCATTGGTATTATAATGTGGGTCGTGCGTGGTGGATTCTTTGACGGCATCACTTACGGATTCAGACGTTTTACTAACCGAATGTCTAAACAAAGAGATTACTTGGATGATTGGGAAGAGAAACCCCTCCCCTCTCAAACTGTCCATCAATCTCTACCCAAGTTCTTCTTGTTTCACGGGACATTGTTAAGCATAAGTTTGCTCGCTTTACTTTTCCTTTACTATTCAGCATAAGAGCTTGCATCCTGGGAATGAATCCGATATAATACTGACTTACTAATATAGTACGAAAAGCAATGAAGAAGGATAAGTACGTAGGGTGGACCCTCTACAGAGAGGCTGTGGTCGGTGAAAACAGCTGAGGACACTATACGGAATTGGGCCTTCGGAGCTTCTAAAGACGTAAATCGGCGTTAACGATTCAAGACGACTTCTACTTATATAGAAGTAAACAGGGTGGCACCGCGGATCATTCGTCCCTTCCAATATGGAAGAGATGAATGATCTTTTTTTGTTCAAAAATAAACGATGAGGTGATGATGATGACAAAAACAATTTTTTCAGGCATTCAACCAAGTGGTACGCTAACACTTGGAAACTACATTGGAGCTATGAAACACTTTACAAAATTGCAGGATGATAACCATTGCTATTTTTGTATCGTTGATGAACACGCGATTACTGTTCCGCAAGAGCGCCTTAAGTTGAGAGAAAACATCCGTTCACTCGCAGCTCTATACTTAGCTTCAGGGATTGATCCTGAGAAAGCGACCCTTTTCATTCAATCGGAAGTCCCCGCCCACACCCAGCTGGGTTGGATGTTACAATGCGTCAGCTACATTGGTGAGCTGGAGCGAATGACGCAATTCAAAGACAAATCTGCAGGTGGAAAGGAAGGCGTATCTTCCGGCCTTCTTACTTACCCTCCGTTGATGGCGGCAGATATTCTCCTTTACAAAACAGACATCGTGCCTGTCGGGGACGATCAAAAACAGCACCTGGAACTTACGAGAAACTTAGCTCAACGATTCAATAATAAGTTCAATGATATTTTCACCGTTCCTGAAGTAAGTATTCCAAAAGAAGGTGCGCGCATCATGTCCCTTCAGGAACCTACGAAAAAAATGAGCAAGTCTGATGAAAATCAAAAAGCGTTCATTTCCATGCTGGATGATGAAAAGAAAATAATGAAGAAAATTAAAAGTGCCGTTACAGATTCAGATGGCATTGTGAAGTATGATAAAGAAAACAAGCCTGGTGTATCTAACCTGTTAACGATTGAATCCGCTTGTAGTGGCGCAAGTATCGAAGAGTTAGAGCAGAAGTATGAAGGGAAAGGCTATGGCGATTTCAAAGTGGGGGTCGCAGAGGCGGTCATTTCCGTTTTAAAACCGATTCAAGAACGTTACGAGACATTGATTCAATCAGAAGAATTGGATGATATCCTAGATACAGGGGCGGAAAAAGCATCCTTTGAAGCAAATAAAATGATTCGCAAAGCAAAGAAAGCTATGGGCCTTGGCCGCGTGAAGAAGAAGAAATAATAAAAAGCCAGAATTGAGTTTTCTCCTCAATTCTGGCTTTTCATATGTTGAGAGACCCCTTCATTCTCCCCTTGCCATATGGTTTCAAAGAATGGCTGACCTTTCACCATCTTTTTGCATAGTTCTTCGTGAGCCATTGACCATCCATTACATGTTCCTTCATATAAACGATCCCATGCTTCATCGTTCGAGAATTGCTTGATCGTTGGATATTGTGCAGGGTTCCATTCCGTCAACCAGTAGCGGATCTCTTCGGGATGGTCGGATTGTTTCAACTGATCAAGTGCCATCATTAAGAGCTGTTTTAACTGTCGTTCTCTCCGCGTCAATCCAGACATTTTCGTTGGGGCTAATGATAAGATATGATGTTCTTTTAAAACTCTTTCTTCTATTAAATAGTGCTCGGGCTCTTTGCCTTGAACCATTTCAAACACGAGTCGCTCCTGTCTAGGAATTAAGCGGCTTTTCTTAACAGGGAGCGTATAGCCAATCGTATCAAACACCATAACATCCTTGCCATTCGTTACAACGGCTGCATATTCAACTGTGTGACGTTCTTGATTTTTCTTCATATACGTTTTGCGGTGGACATCCTGGAGTAACGAAGCTGGTAGGTCTTGCAAATCATTTTCAATAAAATTAAATAATTCATCACTGATTAAAATCAAAGGTATTTGATCGATCAGTTCAATTCCATCCTCTTTGCGCCATTCATGAAAACGACAGACGTTATACCCATTCTCTTCACCTTCAAACCAGTTCACCCACAGATCATGCATGTATAACATTTCGGACCCTCACTTTCACTCGGTGATCTCTTTTGGTTACATTATGACCAATGCTGGCTTTTTTATTCTTTGAAACCATATTTTAGAAAATTAATCTTCCATCATAATTAAGGCTGTCGTAATGAAGATCAATCCAATAGGAAAAAGATAGCACTCCACCCGTGTACGAATCAGGATAAAGAATTCAATCCAACTTAACCCGGCAGGAACGAGGTTCAAATACGTGATTGTTACCGTTCCTCCTGCGACAGCAAAACCAAACCCTGTCAACAACAGCATCCAATACCACATAACTCCATCCCCTCCGGCTCGTCCTCCTATTGCTATCTTATGAGAGGAAGTGCTTTGTCATGCGGTGAATTCCCTTTAAATCCTAGTCTTTACTTCATTGGCAAGAACAGGTACATTTAATTACAGATAATTTTTTTAAACAAGCTTTTAGAGTGGGTTAAGTTTGAAAGGATGATGACCTTGTCACAGTCGAGATCCTTGCGGAAACGCAGCAAAAGAAGGCGAAAACGCAAGTTATTTATTGGTATGTATGCTCTTATTTTTCTACTAATCATCAGTTATTCTGGGTATGAATACTTAGCAGGCAAACATCAAGCGATGAGTCAACAGGCCTCTGCTGCCGAGAGTATAGACCAGGTAGAAACGGTCGAAAGTGTGTATAAAGAAGACTTCAAAGGAAAAGACAACGGTGACGGGAAGATAACCGTGCTGCTATTGGGAGTGGATCAGCGAGGGTCAGAGATTGCAAGAACGGACACGATCATGATTGCTGAATATGAGCCCGCTTCTAAAGAAGCAAAGATTGCTTCATTAATGAGAGACCTTTATGTTGATATCCCGGGGCACGGATACAATAAACTGAATGCTGCATTTGCTTTAGGGGGCCCGGAACTCCTACGTGAGACTATTGAGGTTAATTTAGGTATTGAAGCCGAATACTATTCGATCGTGGACTTTCAAGGGTTTACTCAAATTGTGGACACCTTATCACCGGATGGAATGAAAGTGGATGTAGAAAAGAACATGCATTACCGCTCTGGGGATGGAACGACGGACATCCAAGTACAAGAAGGATTACAAACCCTTAATGGGGGAGAACTTCTTGGTTATGTGAGATATCGAAGTGATGCACGAGGGGATTTTGCCAGAGTAGAGAGACAACAGAAGGTCATTCAATTGATGAAAAAGGAACTTCTTTCTTTCCAAGGGGTCCTTAAAGCACCACGGTTGATTGGAAACATTCAGCCTTATATTGATACAAATCTCGAAGGAAGTAAAATGATCCAGATCGGGAAAGACCTTTTGCTGAACCCTGTGGAATCCATGGATATGATCAGCATCCCTACAACAGATAATGTATGGGATGAACGGAAGCCTTATCCGATCGGCCTGGTCCTTAACCACGATGAGGAAGCTACAAAACAAACGCTTCAGCATTTTTTTAAAAAGGAACTAAAAGAAAACCCGATGTCTGAATAGCAGACATCGGGCTTTTTTTATTCTTCGTATTTTTGGAAGATCAGACTAGCATTATGACCGCCAAAACCGAGCGAGTTACTCATTACGGTGTTGACGTCTTGTTTACGCGCCTCATTCGGAACATAATCAAGATCACACTCTGGATCTGGAGTTTCGTAATTGATCGTCGGTGGCAGTATTCCATCATTAATTGCTTTTAGGGAAATAACCGCTTCAACCGCACCTGCCGCACCCAAAAGGTGCCCAGTCATCGATTTTGTTGAAGAAATGGCAAATTTATTCGCATGTTCTTGGAATACTGTCTTGGCAGCATGAGTTTCGAATTTATCATTCAGTTCTGTCGACGTTCCGTGAGCGTTCAAGTAATCGATATCTTCCGGTTTCAACCCTGCATCATCAATCGCTTGTTTCATCGCACGCGCCGCACCGTCTCCTTCAGGCGCTGGGGAAGTGATGTGATAAGCATCTCCTGTCGAACCATAGCCTTTAAGCTCACCATAGATTTTCGCTCCACGTTTTTTCGCGGATTCCAGCGTTTCCATGATGAGAATACCTGCACCTTCACCCATGACAAAACCATCACGGTTTTTATCAAATGGACGGCTGGCTGTTTGTGGATCTTCATTAAGGGATAACGCACGCGCAGATGCGAAACCTGCAAATGACATTTTATTCATCGGTGCTTCTGTACCACCAGCAATCATAATATCCGCATCGCCCCGTTGAATGACTTTAAAAGCATCCCCGATGGAGTTTGCACCTGAAGAACAGGCCGTTACTGTACAGGAGTTTATCCCTTTAGCTCCAAGCGCAATAGAAACCTGACCTGCAGCCATGTCCGGGATCATCATAGGAATGAAAAACGGGCTGACACGGCGGTAACCTTTCTTCTGAAACGTTTCAAATTGGGATTCATACGTACCCATACCACCGATTCCAGAGCCAATCCATACACCTGTTCGATGAGCGACATCGTCTGTGATCTCGAGCTTTGCATCTTCTACAGCCATATGAGCAGCCACCATCGCATATTGGACGAACGGGTCCATGCGACGTGCATCTTTACGATCCACATAATCAGAAGGGTCGAAATCTTTCAGTTCTGCTGCCACATGGACAGGATAGTCTTCTTTATTCACTTTCGTAATCTCTCCGACTCCGGAGACACCATTTTTAATATTGTTCCACATTTCTTCTACTGAATTACCGACAGGAGTCACCGCTCCCATTCCGGTAATGACTACACGATGTTTATCCATCATTCCATACCTCCTTGGTTACTTCCCCCATCGAAGGGCAACGGCTCCCCATGTGAGCCCGCCACCGAATCCGACAAGAACGACTAGATCATTTTCTTTAATTTTTCCTGCCTTCACGTCCTCTGACAAAGCGATTGGAATAGACGCTGAAGAAGTATTTCCATAACGCTTCACCTGCGTAGACATTTTTTCTTCAGGGATTCCTAAGCGTTGTCTGGCTGCTTCCATTATTCTTATGTTCGCCTGGTGTGGCACTAAATAATCAACATCCTGTTCACTCAAGCCGATTTTTTTAACGACATTGACTGAGGATTCAGGCATTTGTCTGACAGCGAACTTGAATACTTCACGACCATTCATGAACAATGTGTCCTCAGGAGTCTGATACAAGTGCGGTCCTCCTGCTCCATCAGCACCAAGTTCAAAGGAAAGAATTCCTTTATCATCACTTACCGGCCCAATGACAGCAGCTCCTGCTCCATCACCAAACAGGACACAAGTATTACGGTCTGTCCAGTCCGTGATTTTCGAGAGTTTCTCTACCCCTACAACAAGAACATTTTTGTAGGCATTCGTTTCAATAAATTGCTTAGCTGTGATGACACCATACATGAACCCAGCACAGGCTGCACTCACGTCCATAGCAGCAACTTTGTTGGCACCAAGCCTATGTTGAAGCATGGCAGCTACAGATGGGAATGGCGTATCTGGAGTAACCGTTGCAACGAGGATCATATCAAGGTCCTCTGCTTTCATATCTGCATCTTTCAAGGCTTCTTCTGCTGCACGAAAAGCTAAGTCAGAAGTATCCATCTCGTCTGAAGCGATTCGACGTTCTTCAATTCCAGTTCGCGTACGAATCCACTCATCACTTGTCTCCACCATTTCCTCTAAGTCTTTGTTGGTCAGCACTTTTTCCGGCGCGTAGTGTCCAACGCCCAAGAATCCTGCGTTCATATATTCATCCCCTTAAAGGTAATATCTAATATCAATTCTTATGACTTGGTACTAATTTTAATTCATCTTGGACTAATCTGCAAGTTTTACAGAAGTCTATCCTTGAACTTGTACTTCTTTTTACTATCTGTTGTACCTGCCTACAAAATACAGGGAGATCTTTCATAAATTGTAACAGAGGAGGTGTGCTTGTATGGGCAAAAGAAAGTCATCCCCATTTGATGATTTCTGGGGATTCCGTCAGCAAGAAGATCATGAAGGGAAGAAAGGTTCGCAACCAAAACTCAATGATCTGTTTCAAGAAGCTTCAAAAACATGGAAGTCCGTCTCACCGATGATCAAACCAATGATGGATAAGTTTAAGAAATAAAAATTAGTTCCTTAAATCTGAAATGAATTCATAAGAAAACCTCTGAAGCTGTTTGTCTGCTTCAGAGGTCTTTTTCAGGGAGATCTCCTGTTTCTTTATAAGTTTCTACGACTTCTTCCATTTTGCTTTGGAAATTTTCCGGGATACTTGGGCTGTAGTCCCCCATTTTTATAGCACCTTCCTGAAAATCAAATGTAAGCATTTCTCCAGGTAGGTCCTCATTCATATAACGCTCCATCGCTAGTTTATATACTTCATCTACCTTTTGGACAGTACTTGTGAGCACCGTATTTTCAGCTACGGAAGATTGGTCCTGTACATAACCGATGGCAAAATTCCCGTCATTTTGGGCCCTTTCAATGACCGCAACATTAAAAACATCTCCTGCTGGATAAAACACATCCACACCCTCTTCTTTCATCGAGTCATAATACATGAGGGCCATCTCCGTGTTCTCCCAGCTGTTGGTCAGTGAAATGTCAACTTGAGCGTCAGGATTTTGATAGATGACACCTTCATAAAATCCTTCTACTTCTGGTTGCCATTCAAATACTCCAATGATTCCAACACGATCGGTTTTAGTCATCTCCCCAGCTACCATTCCTGCGAAAAAACCCATCGCTTGCGCATCGAAATTGAGGCTGGTTACATTTTCGGCTGAGAATTGGCCATTAAAATAGACGAAATCCATATCAGGATAAACCTCATGCAATTCCCTGAAGTGATTTCCATATAAGCTGCTATGTCCGAAGATGACGTCAATTCCTTTAGCTGCAAACTCATCGACGGCCTCGGCTGTATGTTGATATGTGCGTATACCTTCTTTAAAGTAAATGTCTACTCCATATTCCTCCTGGATGGCTTGCAATCCTTTATACCCTTGCTGCCCCCATGCTTTGTCATGGATCGTCGTTTCAACCAGCATACCGACCTTTATATCTTTTTTATAATCTGGCAAACCTTGACATGCGACAAGGGAAAATAATAGAGAGAGGATCATGATGGACTGTAATTTCACATTCAAGCACTCCTAAGTACCTACTTATATCCTCTCCCTATTCTACATTTTTTTCATATCAAAAGTAAATGACAACATGGAGACCTCTAGACATTGCGAAGCAGCTGCTCACAGCGCCACAAAGCATCCACTCTTTCTGTGATGATATCCTTGTCTTCGAGTCGCTCTCCTACACGAAACGGTTCCTGATCAAGAAAGCTTCTCAGGAAGGCATCCATAAAATCCCCGATATAGGTCGCCTGGTGATCCATGATCCATTGCACCAGTTCACCTTTTCCCTGAGCCCCTGTCTTCCGGATATCCATCCATTCACCATAAAGAAGGGGCGTCTCAATCCAATTTTCCTCTGTATCTCCTTGCCTGACCAGCAACCCCTCATCCACTAAGTCCACTTCCCACTCGTCATTTGATTGTTGGACGTGATTTTCTTTATCACTTCGTTGAAAAAAATGTTGAAAATTACTGTTTCTGCCTACATACATATATAGGAGATCGCTCTTCGAATCCTCGATGGGGTCAATACCGATGACTTCGATACCTTCCTGAAGAAGACTTGATGTCAGGTGATATCCAATCCAATGAAAGCAAGGGTTAATGGTCACCATCATAGGCTATCCTCCTCTTCCTTGTCTTCCTACATAATATTCAATGGAAACGTTAATCATGAAGCGATTTCATATTTCCTTTTCCTGTACTCTCTGATAAGATAAGAATAGATTGTGTAAAAATGAGGTGAGTAATGATGCGGATGATTTGGACAATCATTTGGGCTTTCCTATTGAGCTTCATGTCCGCTTATGTAGTCAGCAACATGGCTGGGAGCAGTTTCGCTTTCTCTCAAGTCATCATTATGACAATTCTTTTCACACTGGCTGCAGTTGTTCTTGGGGAAGGAATTATCAAAGAAGAAGCATAAGCCACACTCAAGCGTTGCTATCCTTCGGGAGGCAACGTTTTTCATTTGGAAAATGATGAGATTCTCCTCTAGTCACAAGGACAAGGTTCCTTTATAATCGTAGAGTGCGTGAACATCGTCACAATTGTTCTATCAACACAAACAAAAAATATAGATAGAAATAGGAATACAGACGGGCAGGAGGAACAAGTAGTATGGAACAACTATGGTTGATCATTAAATATTTATTTTTGGGGATCTTTCAAGGATTTACTGAACCAATTCCGATTTCATCCAGTGGTCATTTGGTCATTGCACAGGAACTACTAGGGGTTGAACTGGAAGGACTTACATTTGAGGTGCTCGTGAACTTTGGCTCTCTCGTAGCGGTTTTGATCATCTACCGCCAAGATCTCCTTCGTCTGATTCAAAATGGATTTGGATACTTATTCAATCGCAGCCAACGCGATCATCAGCAGAAAGATGATTTTGATTTTATTATTTATCTGATCATAGGAACAATTCCGGCTGGGGTGCTTGGCGTTCTTCTCGGAGATGCTATTGAAGTTTTATCTACCGTTCAAACAGTTGGAATCACATTGATCATCACAGGAATCGCCCTTTGGTTAATTCGTAACCTGAGAGGACGTAAAGGCGATGGGCAGTTAACGTGGAAAGATGCCTTGATTGTGGGGATTGGACAAGCAGTCGCTCTGATTCCGGGAATAAGCCGCTCAGGAGCCACGATTGTTGCCGCCATGTTTTTAGGAATGAAACAAGAGACGGCGCTCCGTTTTTCGTTCTTATTATTTATCCCTGTAAGTCTGGGGACAATGCTTCTATCCATAGAAGATGTGATCAAACATGCAAGTGATGAGAATGCCTGGTTTGCTTATATCATGGCCTTTGCGGGTTCTGTAGTCGCTTCGTATTTCTCATTAAAGTGGTTCATGGGCATCATGGCCCGTGGGAATTTGAAATACTTCGCGTTTTACTGTTTTATCGTCGGTGGACTTGTCGTTCTCTTCTTATAAATATTAAAAGCCAGTACAACTTTAAAGTCGTACTGGCTTTTTTAATTAAATGGATACAGGGTGTTATCCCCCACTAACCGGAGGAATAAAAGCAATCGTATCACCTTCAGTGATGGTTGTATCCTCAGGAGCAAATTCTTCATTGACTGCCATCATGCAATTGTTCACTTGGTCGAGGGAATATTCGGAGCGCACTTTTTCTTTCACTTCTCCTAAAGTCATTCCGGCTGCTGCCAGTCTTACCTCATCCGTTCCAATCGCTTCCTTTAATCCCGCAAAAAATAAAAGTGTATTCATTTGACTTCCTCCTTTAGCGGAACTCCCGGCTTGACCTCTTTCTGGTCTCCAATCCATTCTTCACCGTCTTCCCAATGCTCTTTTTTCCAAATCGGAACAATTTTCTTAATTCTTTCTATAGCATAACGGCTGGCTTCATAAGAGTCGTTCCGATGCGGAGTGGAAACAGCGATGATTACAGCAATATCCGTAATCTCAAGGCGCCCGATCCGGTGGGCAATGACAACTTCTGCGCTCGGCCATTGCCGCTCCATTTCCTTGGCGATTTGTTCCAGTTTCTTTTCCGCCATCTCTTTGTATGTCTCATATTGTAAATAAAGGGTTCGTTTGCCTTTGGTGAATTCTCTTACTGTGCCAATAAACGTATTGACGGCACCCGCCTCTCTTCTGATTACCCTCTTTGTTACTTCTTCAATCTCGAGTGGCTCTGAGGTAATCCAACAGCGTTTTTCCATCAGGCTCCCTCCTTCGCTAAACGATAGACTTCTGGTAAACGCTTTCTCCACTCTCTGAGCGATATGACTGGTAAGGATATTCGATCCATCATTCGCTCATCCCAACAAATGACCAATTGGATATTCGTTAAGCTTTCAAGCAATGAGAGATCTTCTTCCCTTTTTATAATGACAGCCTTCGGAAAGTCTTCCTGCTTGTACCCTTCCACAACAATTAAATCAGGAGAAAAATGCTGATATATGTTCACGAGTTGTGTGAGCGGAAAGTCCTCTTCATGAGATAATTCAAGCTGAAATCTACGAGGGCTGTCCACTCCTGTCAAAAATGCCCCCGATTCATGCAGACGATAACTATCTGTATCCAGGTGCATGACCTTCAGCGGTTCCTCATGACCATGATGCTTAATCGCAGCTACTTTCTCTCCGCGGTCCGCTCCATAAGCAATTAAATCTGAGAGCAATGATGTCTTTCCAGTGTTTTTGTAACCGACAATTTGAAAAACCGGCGTTTCGGGCATTCGTCTTCCCTCCTTGGTAATCACTCGCACACGTTAAATAACAATGGGGCTTGGATGATGTGCACTGGACCGCGAACGGAACAGAAAAGACAACGCTCTTCGCCGGATCTATCTTCCTTTGTTATGTAAAAACCCCTACCGTCGTTCACACGGCAGGGGCATAGCTTCCATAAATCAATCTGGAATTCCAAGAGCTATCTTCGCATAACGGCTCATACGATCTTTGGTCCAAGGTGGATTCCAAACGATATTGACCTTTATTTCATTCAATTCAGGTAAGTCAGCGAGAGATCGTTTGACATCCTGTTCGATATGACCCGCAAGCGGGCAGCCCATAGCCGTTAACGTCATTGTTACCGTTGTGTCGCCATTGTCATCTATATCGACGCCATAGACCAAACCTAAGTTGACGATATCAATGCCGAGCTCAGGGTCAATGACATTCTCAAGGGCACCCATTGCATTTTCTTCAAGTGCAGTTGTACTCACATTAGTTCCCCCTTCACAATTCTTCAAACTCTATTATAAACAAAATTTCAAAGAGAATAAAATATTCCCACTGGTTACAATACTAACTCCAACCAATTGACCATTTCGATGACAGCAAAACGGCTGACTTTATGATCACGTCCGACCTCTCTCAGAAAACGAATATTTTCAGGGTTCTTATATTGAGCGATCGCTTCATTATAAAAATCATAGGAATGCTCGAACGGAACAACTGGATCCGCATCACCATGCCAGAAAAACAGCGGGCGTCCATAAAGTTTATCCATTTGCTTGGAAAGGTCAATACCTTCAAGTGAGCTGTACAGTTCATCAAGGTCAGCTTCTTTCAAAGGAAGGGAAACCCCGGAGTTTTCGACGTCCTGTATGAGCTTTCTGGCAAATTCAACTGGCTTTGGCGACCCCATCATAACAGCAGAAGCTTGAATCCAGGGATACATCGTCAATGCAGCACTTGTCGTTATACCGCCCATTGAAGTTCCGCCAACACCAATGCGTCGATCTTTAATTAGATCCTGGCGATCGAGTTCATCTTTTATATCTTGAAGCTCTTTTAAATTTTGATACACGATATCCCAAAACTTGAAGTTCAGTTCCTGTTTCGGCAGTTCTTCATCACGTTCGCCATGATGAGCGCTATCAGGAAGGATGACCCGGTATCCCTTTTGAGCAAGGAGATAAGCTTGAGGTAAGTTATGCTCTTTTGCGGAAGTAAACCCATGGAAGTAGATGAACACGGGTAATGGCTGCTCTTGTTTCGTCGAATCGACTACAGTTAAAGTGGGTACATTTTTATAAGTATTTCGGTAAATCCCAATCATTGTTCCTATTTCCTTTCTGCAAAAACTTTACGTTTGGTTTAAGTTGTGTTTATAAATAGTTTATATAATATGTATCGTAACACTGCCATCTTTAATTGGAAAGTGTTAGGTAGTCACAAGGGAAATTCTTTACAATCCACCGCTCTCCCCGATAAACTATACATACAAATGAGGTGAAGATTATGGAACGACATCTGATTGCATTAGATTTAGATGGAACATTATTAACCGATAATAAAGTCATTAGTGAAAAGACGAAGAATACCGTCCTGAAGGCTATGGAACAAGGTCACATCGTCGTCATAGCAACAGGTAGACCACACCGGGCGAGCATTGATTATTATCATGAACTCGGTCTTGAGACACCAATGGTTAATTTCAACGGGGCACTGATCCACCATCCGAAAGACCACCGTTGGGATGCCATTCACTCTCCTTTAGGGATCCGTACCGCTCATAAAATCATTCACACCTGTCAGGAACTTGGTGTTAAAAACATTCTGGCTGAAGTGAAAGATGATGTGTATTTGGATCAATATGACGAGGAAATCATGAGTATTTTCCAAACAAAAAACGATTCCATTACCGTCGGCCGCCTTCAATCAAACTTGAAAGAAGATCCGACATCCATTCTCATCCATCCAGAAGAAGAAAAAATCCAAAAGCTCCGAGATCAACTGGACGATCACGCGTCCTTGATCGATCACCGTAAATGGGGGGCTCCTTGGCATGTCATTGAAATTGTGCGTGCTGGCATGAATAAAGCCGTTGGTTTGGATAAGATCGCCCGATATTTCCACGTCCCGAATGAACGGATTATTGCTTTCGGAGATGAAGACAATGATTTTGAAATGATCGATTATGCCGGTGTTGGCGTAGCAATGGGAAATGCCATCAACGAACTGAAAGACCTTGCGAAGCATATCACCTATACCAATGAAGAAGACGGGATCAGCGTATTCCTCGATGATTATTTAAAGATAAACAAGCGTGCGATATAAGGTACATTTTTCCTCGCGTAAAAAAAGGCCCTCCTGCCATACTAATCTTGAACGTGAAAGCGTTCAGGCTTATTTATGACAGGAGGGTCTTGTCATGGAGCAGCAACAGAAAACCAATCGTAAACAGGATCGCTGGACAGAAGTTCGAAAATTCGACGAAAGCGAGATGGAGCCAAAAAGGCTTTCAGAAGCGAATCGTAAAGAAATCGAATCAGACCAGCATACGGTAGGAGGGTTTTAACCATGGAGAAAAACCTTTTTGAAAACGCGCGCGAAGCGGTCAACCGTTTCACCCAAAAGCGTGGGGGCAAACACGACGCGACTAGCCAACATGATATGGAAGCCGCGAAACAAGCGATTCAGTCTGCCTATAGCCAATGTTCTCAAGAGGAGAAACAACAGCTACAGCAGTTTGAACAAGAAGTGGAAGCTCACCACAACAACTTACGATAACGATCGTAGAAGATCAGGCTGTTTCCAAACAGCCTGATCCTTTTTAATTAGAGCTACTGATTTTTGAAGACCGAATGCCATAATGTAGAAGATCTATGAGTAATAATAAGTGTTTTTATTTGGGTGGGGCCTAGAAAGTTATAAACTTGTCTAACCGGGTATATAATGAGTACCCCCTAATGATTTTCTAAATACATCGAAGCGCCGGATTGAGTGCACAATCCGGCGCTTCGATGTATTTAGGTACAAATTTCTTCTAAGCTTTTCACTACTTGAAGATCAGGATATTCAAAGGCCACCTCTGTTGGTTGAACAAAAATAGCTTTCATCCCCATATTTAACGCCGGTGCAATTTCATTTAAAAAATTATCTCCTATGGAAACAACTTCTTCAGGATTCAAATGGTATCGATCCAAGATGGAGTTTAAATGATCTTCGGTCTTTTGCGGTTTGAATGCAGAAGAAATATGATCATGAAATAATCCAGATAGGTCGATTCTGTTCAATATACTCTCTACATCATAACCCTCACTGTTCGTTAAAAGAACGAGCAGCTTATCCTCCTTCCATCTTTCAAGCGCCGCTTTCAGACCTTTTGTTTTAGTCATCAGAAACTCTTCGGTCGCCATGAAATCTTTTGTTTTCACGTAACATTCTCGTGCTTCTTCGATTCTCACCCCGTAATGCATGGCGACAGCGAAAGGTAACCACCACCCGTCCCCAATCGCTATGTACTGCTCAAAATCGTATTGCAGTTTATGGGGATAAGCCTGTCTTACCGCTTCCCTATCCCACAGATCTCCGTACCAGGAGGTCACTTTTTCAACTTTACTCGTAAATGGGTCCACGGTCACAATCGCGTCGTGCTCCATGTCATAAATTTTACCAATCGTAAGTAAATGTTCCCCATTTATTATAGCCTTATAATCTTCATCAAAACACCGTTGATTATTTTGACTCACCCGTTCTTTCAATAGATTCGCATAGTACTGGAAGTGGTCAACATCTTCATACAACGTTCCATCCAGGTCAAAAATTAAACAGGCTGCCTTCTCAATCACGTCAATCGCCCCCTTATTTTCACTTGTTATTATTGTAAATCAATGTAAATCAAGTTTGCGAATATTGTTAACAATTGTAATGGTATGGTTAATCGTATTGTATTCCACTAGGAGTTTTTTAATAATGAACATGTCCTACAAAAATAAAACGATTGAAAAGGGGTCGAAAGAGTATGAAAAAGTTCTTATCTGTTCTTTTTCTTATCAGCTTGCTGTCTATATTAGCAGCTTGTGGATCTGAAGAAGGAGACGCTGCTGAGACAAGCGGCCAAGAAAACAACGAAGCAAAAGAGGAATCCAATGATGCACCCGAAAAGTTAGTTATGGGCTTCGTACCTTCCCAGGATTCTGACAAAATCGCAGACACGGTTCAACCTCTTGCTGACAAGTTATCAGAAGAGATTGGTATTCCTGTAGAAGGAAAAGTGATGAACAACTACTCTGCTGTCATCGAAGGTATGGGCAGCGGCCAAATACATATCGGCTTTCTTCCAGCATTCGCTTATGTTCTTGCTGAAGAGAAATATGACATCGAAGTTCAAATGAAATCTGAACGATACGGCAGTGATCAATACCGCGCTCAATATGTAGTAAGAAAAGATTCAGGCATTGAGTCACTTGAAGACCTGGAAGGAAAAGTATGGGCGGTTCCTGATGTAACGTCAACTTCTGGATTCCTTTTCCCAGCCAATGAAATCATGGAGGAATTCGATGTGAAAGATGTCCAACAGGAATTCTTTTCTCAAACGATTTCAGCTGGTGGACATGACAATGCAATCGTTGCTCTCCTTGACGGCAACGCAGATGTAGCGACAACATTCGAAGATGCACGTGGTGACCTTGAAGAAGAATATCCCAATGTTATGGAAGACACAAAAGTTTTGGGTTATACCGAGTGGATTCCAAACGATACAATTTCCGTCATCCCCTCTCTAAGTGACGAGTTAAAAAATGATATCCAGGAATCTTTCCTTTCATTCAACGATAACGAAGAAATGATCCAAGTAATGAACGAAGTGTACAGTTGGGACGCAATTGTTAAAGCCGAAAGCGAAGATTACGAAATCGTCCGTGACACATACGAAAAATTCAAAGATTCCATCAATGTAGATGAAATGTAAGACTTGCTAGAGAAAGTACGACATTTTCATTCAAAGACAAATGATTATCCCCTAATAATCATATAAGAAAGAAGAAAGGGAGAATTCATTTTCTCCCTTTTTTCATTGTTTAAGGAGTGGACGGCCATGATTGAATGCAGAGACTTATCCCTTGTATACCCTGACGGTACAGAAGGATTGAAGAATGTAAATCTTACGATCAACCCCGGAGAATTTGTAGTTATTGTTGGACTTTCAGGAGCGGGGAAATCGACCCTGATTAGAAGCATGAATCGGCTCGTTCAGCCAACAAGCGGCGGGTTATATGTGGATGGAGAAAACATTCTCGCTCACCAATCCCGGGATCTTCGCCGGCTGCGCACAAAGGTCGGAATGATTTTCCAGCATCACAACCTTGTCAAAAGACATACCGTTATGAAGAACGTTATTTCCGGAAGACTCGGCCATACATCAACTTTGCGCACATTATTTAACGCGTATTCTAATGATGACAGAGCCCTTGCTTATGAAAATATGAAACGTGTATCCATTGAAGAAAAAGTCCATACACGCGCAGACCAGCTCAGTGGCGGTCAGCAGCAGCGTGTTTCCATCGCACGTGTTCTTACTCAACAACCACGTGTCATTTTAGCGGATGAACCGGTCGCAAGCCTTGATCCACCTACATCCCACCAAGTGATGACTTACTTAAAGCAAATCAATCGTGAAGATGGAATTACGACGCTTGTTAATTTACACTTCATTGATATGGCGATGGAATATGCTGACAGAATCATTGGTATGCGTGCAGGAGAAGTCGTTTTCGATGGTCCTGTTTCTGAAGTCAGTGAAAGCACCTTTGAGGATATCTATGGCAGAAAAATTAAGGATGATGACTTACGCGGAGGCGGGGTGAACCATTATGAGTCAACCGAAGCTATACTCTCCTAGGATCGAAAAGACCAAGGCACCTGGATTAGTTTCGAAAAGAAAAAAATGGACAAATGCAACCGTTGGAATCACTGTCATTCTTTTGTACCTATGGAGCTCCATTCATACGAACTCTTCTCTGTTTCAGTTCAACGAAGAGTTCTTCTCCAATGTAGGGCGTATGATCAGCCAGATGTGGCCGCCCCAGATGGCTTATGCTCCTGTCGTATGGCCGAAGCTTGCCGAAACGATACATATGGCTGTGATTGCGACTTCTTTGGCATCCATTCTTTGTATCCCGTTGTGTCTATTATCAGCTCAGAACATCGTCAAAAGTCGTTGGGTATATAATGGTGTAAAAACGTTTCTTAACATATTAAGAACGATTCCTGAATTGATTCTTGCCGTTCTATTTGTTGGCTTGTTCGGAATTGGAGTATTTTCTGGCATCCTTGCATTGTTCATTTTTTCTTTAGGAATTCTCGCTAAGTTAATGAGCGAAACCATTGAAGGGATTGATGCTCACCAATTAGAAGCAGTGGAAGCAAGCGGCGGAAATCGCCTGCAAGTAATTTGGTATGCCGTCATCCCCCAAATCCTGCCCCAATTCGCTTCTTTCTCATTATACGTCTTTGAAATTAACGTGAGAGCTTCAATCATATTGGGCTTTGTGGGCGCAGGTGGAGTTGGACTACTCATTCAACAACAAATCAACTTTTTAAATTATCCAGCAGCTATGGCTGTAGTGATGATTGTGTTCATCGTGGTACTCATCATCGACTTTATCAGTAATCGCTTAAGGGAGGCATTCCTATGACAAAAACGCTTGTATCCCTTCCTCCCAAGAAGGAAAAAACGTGGAGACAACGAGGCTTTCGGTTTATAGGGGTCTTGATGTTTTTCAGCTTGCTCGCCTGGTCTGTATGGGGAGTCCATGATCAAATGAACCTCGAACGAGTCTTCAGTGAACGAACCATTGAGCGTACACAAACAGTCATACCTCAGCTAGTTCAACTGAACTTCGAACAGTTCGGGAGGATTTTGACGCTGATTCTAGAAACATTGGCTATTGCTTTTGCAGGGTGTCTTATGGCTACCATCTTTGCTATTCCTCTCGGTTTTTTAACAGCCAAGAATATGATGGGGCATACCTGGATAGGAAAGGTGGTCCACTCCTTTTTCAAACTGTGGCTGAATGCAACGCGAACATTTCCTGAAATCCTACTTGCCCTCATATTTGTAGCGTCCATAGGTCCCTCTGCTTTTGCTGGCGTTCTAGCTATTGCTATTGGCTCTACAGGTATGCTTGGAAAACTATACGGAGAAACCATAGAAACCATCGATATGAGTATTGTAGAAGCCATGGAGGCGAATGGTGCGAATAAAATCCAAACCCTTTTTAAAGGCATCCTCCCTCAAGTCGTACCGGAATTCTTGAGCTATGCGATCTACCGGTTTGAAATTGATGTCCGTGCGTCCACCATTTTAGGGGTGATAGGGGCAGGTGGAATAGGTACATTAATTGTCATCTCAGCAGCCAATCGTAATTGGGGCGAGGTTGGTTTGATTGTTCTTTCCATCATCTTCATCGTTACCATCATCGATTACTTCAGTGCCTTTATAAGAAAGAAAATCGTTTGAACCAACCGCCTTCCTATATTGGAGGGTGGTTTTTTGTCATAAAGCTGCTAATGAAACGGTCACTCCCCCCATTCACAGTTACAAAAGCGACCTCCATCCCTTACTTCACCAGCAATTCTCCCACGTACTGACTCTCTTAAAATTCCCTCCCCTTCTCTATTCCTTATCACCATCAGACTATAGTTGAGTACCATAAAGAGAGGAGGAATGAACATGATCAGGAAGAACAACCAAACTTTAATCGGTTCTTGGATCATTGCGGCCGGGACCGTCGCTTCAGCTGTAAATGCGTCCATTAATGTCTATACAGGTGACGATGATGAGGGACTTAATCTCATCGGGAATACACTCCAAGCAACGGGAAATGGAGTGGTTGCGAATGATTTAGAGTCTATCCTCTCTGCATCAGGGAATGTCATTCAGGCAGCAGGAAACTCTACAATCATTTACAGTATTCTGGCGGACTTAGAAAGGAGAGACGATTTGAATCTTGTGATAAAAGGGAATTTGCTACAAGCCTTAGGCGGCCTTATTGCATTTTCTGAAACATACGGAACGGATGCTCCCTTGACGAACGCTTACAAATTAAAAGGCGAATTGTTAGAGGTCGTCGGAAATTCGATTCAGGCTGTGGCAGCAGGACGTGAGTTGGAGGGGATTGAAGCTGGCCATTTTTCTGCACTTGGAAGCTGGATTCAAGCAATCGGGGCCATAATTGTAGCTCTTACCATCACCAAACAGGATCAGAGGAGAGTATAAAATACATAAAGGCCGGGAGCATTCCCGGCCTTCTACTCGAATCTGTAATACGACTTCTTTAGTGTGAATGCGTAAAGGACATGGCCGATCAGCCAATATAAGATCGCTGTCCCATCTGTGAGAGCTGGAGTCTCCTTAATGGCTAAAATCGTTAGTGGTACATAGGTCGTAGCAGCAATGGCTGTTAGAAGAATGGCCAGGCCCCACCGATTCCGGTTGGTTTCCTTCCATTTCCGCATAAAGGCATAACTATATAGAATACCGATCATCCAGGATATGATCATGTGAAAGAGCCACTCCATCACTACAGGCCAATCGATGTCACCGATGACAGGGATAAAGTCGACATTCATCAATAACGTGTACACTTTCTTCCCTGTTATTTTCTCTACAAACCACATATACAAGCCGAGAACAATACCTGATGTTGTCCCTATAAAGACTCCCCATCGAATCATAAGCATCCTCCAAGGTTTTAGTAAGCTTCCTGTTTCCTAAGTTCCCTTAATAACATCTCTAAAACCTGCCGGAGCTCTCGATAATCCCCTTCAAGCATACGGAAATAAAGAGCTCTCATAAAGTGCTTGCTGTTGTTTATAATAATATCCTCATTCGGGTCCTGCCAGCTGTCACGGATATAAAGCAATGTTTCCAGCCACTCCACCCGTTCGGCATGGCTGATTTTACCAAACATTTTCATAACTGCTGTCACCATCCGCTCCTCTTCATCAAAAAGGTACGGATGATCGATCAGGAATTGCTCTCTGATTACTGGAAGCATCTCCAGGATTTCTTCTTTGGTTATTTCTTCACAGGCAGCCACACTGTAAATGGCATCAGCCGCATGCGCCATCGCATGCGCCCACCCTTTATCTTTTACATAGCCGCGGTGGTCTTTTTCCTGCTGCATATATTTTTTCAAATGATCCCACACGCGATGAACTTCCTCTTCCTTCAGGAACGGGGAATGTCTGTGCTTTTCCATGATGGGCGGAATCAGCAATACGGAAAAACTGCGCTTGAACACAGCATCCTCTTCTTTCTTGGATGTTCCGATTCGGTAAAATAAATAATTTTTATTCAATACGGACTGCAATATATTCTTTAACTGTTCATTTGAATAGTAACCGCGTTCGATAAACGTTGTAAATATAGAATGGATCAAATCATCTCGCAAAACAGGATGGACAGATCCGACTTTTTGTAGCATCATAGTGGTGAGCTCTTGTAAGTTCTGACCTTCAGGCAGCGTGTAATCATTTTCTTTGATCGGCTGTAACATTTCAATCAGTCTTGATTCCATCGCACACACCTCCTAAACATTGCTCTCATTGTACCACAGATCCAGGGCAATCATATATCCATGAGGTTCGTAGTTTTGAAGGTTATTATTTTTTGATAAAATGAGAAGAGACGGAACAGAGGAGGATACTATTATGGCAATTCAAGTACAGGAAACACCAAACCCTAATGCACGTAAATTCACGACTGAGTCTATGATCTTTCAAGGGGACGGCAGCGTGTCTGTCATGCCTGGTCAAACAAGCGAGCACAAAATCATGAACGACTTGATGGAACTTGATGGCGTCGATAACGTCTTCGGCTTCCAAAACTTCATCACCGTCAATAAGCTCCCTCAGGCCGACTGGGACGAGTTAACTCCTAAAGTGATGAGTACACTTGAAGAATACGGCTATTAAAGAATAAAAAAATCCGCCATCATGGCGGATTTTTTTATTCTTCCGGCTGGAAGTTTTCTAATGGGATGTAATTTATGTTCGTCGGACTTCCATCTTGTGCACTTTCTTCAAACAAAGTAAGGGTCAGGGTCCCAAACATCGGCAGATCTTCTTCTGGGATGTCAATCTTAAGCTCAAATGCAGACCATGACGGACCTCCTTCATCCACCTGGAAGGCTGTTGGTTCCACATGCACATGATGACCGTCTTCGACACTATACATGAAACTTCCTTCGAAGACACGTGCCTCTCCCTTAACTACGTAGGAACCTTTTTCACCTGAGACTGTAATATCACGGAAAGCCTGGCCATCTCCATCGTGTTGAGACGATGGCGCTTCATTTTCAGAGCCTTCTTCCTCATCTGTTTCCTCTTCAATCGTAAAACTTTGAGTCACTTGGAAAGGATTTGCCTCCAAAGGCTGGTCATTGATTGTATTCACAAGAAATGTCATCGTGGCTTCATAAGTTCCCGGCTTCTCAATCCCCGTCCACGTCTCTTTCACATCAAAGACATCCCCTTGAGCCAACTCCTCTGTCGTCAGTTCTTGTGTGAACATTTTATCGGCAGAGAAGGTGTACACACTCTCTCCTGCTTCGTTCTTGACCTGGACTTCATACTTTTGACTGGAAGTGAAACCAAGCGTGACTGGCTCTTCCCCCGCATTTTCCAAGGAAAAATTAAAGGTTGCCGTATTAGAAGTTGTGTCAACCGTCGCGTCCATGGCTACTTGTTCAATAAGAGCTTCCATATCCACTTCTGGTTCTTGTTCAGATGGTTCTTCCGTCATCTGATCCTCCTTTTCTTCTCCGCTCGCTTCATTTTCCGTTTCATTAGCACAGGCTGCTAAGGAAATCACCAGGGTTCCTAACAAAATGGCCAAAAACTTTTTCATGACCCCACTCCTCTATTATTTCTATTTATTACATGAGTCGTTCGTTTATGGAAAAAGTTACACTATTGGTCATCTTTTCTAAAGAACCCGAAAATACCAGTGGTTTGCACAATGTTTGTGAATGCTTGAGGATCCACTTCTTGAATAATATGCTGCAAATCATAGAGTTCATATCTTGTGATGACCATGACAAGCATATTCTTATCCTGCTGAGTGAAAGCTCCTCTCGCTGGCAACGTGGTAATTCCACGTACCATGTGCCCATGGATCGCTTTTTCCAAATCGGCTGCTTTCGAAGTAATGATCATCGCCGTCAGTTTCTCGTGACGTGTATGAATGGCATCAATGACCCTTGTGGTCACGTACAAGGTCAGCAATGTGTAGAGTGCATTTTCCGGCTCATACAATAAACCGGCAATCGCGATAATTGCACTATTAAGTATAAGGAAATAAATGCCGATCGGACGGTCTTTCATCCGAGACAAAACCATCGCTACGATATCGAGACCGCCGGTGGAAGCACCCCATTTTAAGGTGATTCCAACACCCATTCCCCCGATAACTCCACCAAACACAGCATTCAGAATGATATCCTCAGATAATTGCTGGACAGGAATCAATTCAAGAAATAGAGTAGTAAAAGCGACTGATATAGCACTGTAAACGGTAAAACCTTTGCCCACCTTCAGCCATCCGAGAATGGCGACTGGAATGTTAAGTAAGAATAGTAGAATACCTGTACTCACCGGGATACCGGCAAAATCATTTAAAATACTAGTGAGCAACTGGGCAACCCCTGTAAACCCACTCGCATAAACGTTTGCTTCAATCAAGAATAAATTCAGCGAAACCGCATTTAACACAGCGCCGAACAAAACAATCAATATACGTTTTATTTCAACAGTAAACAAAAGCGAACCTCCTTGCCTAAATTCATCTATTCATTTTTATCACCGTAGTAGACTAAAATCAAGATAATCTTGGTAGAATCGTGTAAAGTTTTGTCGGATGGTTTGTTAACAGTATATTTTGACTATCTCACGGTTTGTGCCTAAACTAAAAGTACATCCTAAAAAATAGAAGGTGACGCGTATGCATGTACAAGTATTGTGTGATTCTGCAAGTGATTTGAACCAAGAAATGTTTCAGCAGTTTTCTGTCCAATCCCTTCCATTGAAAGTCATCCTAAACGATGAAGAATATGACGATGGGATCGACATCACTCCAAAGGAAGTCTACGACCGGATGAGGGATGGAGAAGCCCCTAAAACGGCCCAAGTCTCCCCGCAAACTTTTCGAGAAACGTTCACTGCTTTAGCCGAAAAAGGGCAGCCGTTCATTTATTTTGCGTTCTCTTCCGAACTATCAGGTACATACCAAACAGCAAAAATGGTTGAACAAGAAATAAAAGAAGAGTATGAGAACGCCCGATTTGATGTCATCGATACAAAAGCCGCTTCCCTTGGCTATGGTCTAGTTATTTTAAGAGCTGCGGAATTGGCAAAGGGTGGTGCTTCGTACGATGAAGTGCTTGAACTTGGACAATACCACGCCACTCATATGGAGCATATTTTCACCGTTGATGATTTGGAATACTTACAACGTGGGGGCCGGGTAAGCCGAACCGCTGCATTTGTAGGCGGTTTACTGAAAATCAAACCTCTCTTGCATATGGAGGATGGAAAACTTATTCCTCTTGAAAAAATCCGCGGTTCGAAAAAAGTTTTGAAACGCATGCTCGAAGTTATGGACGAGCGTGGAGCAGACCTTCAAAACCAACGCATGGCCATCAGCCACGGAGATGATCTGGAAAGAGCCGAGCAGCTCGCGGAAATGATCAGAGAAACTTATGGAACAAAAGAAATCCATATTGATTACGTCGGAGCAACCATTGGAGCGCACGCAGGACCAGGCACGATTGCCCTGTTCTTTTTAAATGACACCTATAAATAAACATTCCCAAATACATGTAACCCTACTCCCTTAATTACGACTAATGAGTTAAGTGCGGAAGTGTCCTGGTAGACACGACAAGCATAAGTCAGGCCACGTCGTGGCGATTTTTGCCACAGAGTGGAATGACTTATGTCTCGAGTGTCTGGACACTGAAGCCGGATAACTAAAGGCGCAGGGAGGTTGAGCACGCTCTTTCATGAGAGCGTTCCACCTCTTGCCTTGCCAAGTCTAATATAGGGGGTCTTTTTATGTACAGAAAAAGAAAAATGATCTTACTTATTTTCACCCTCATCATGCTGCTTGCCGCATGCAGCGGAGAAGACAACAGCAAAGAACCTACAGGTGAAGAAGTCACAAGCGAAAGTAGCTTCGACAATGCCAATGAGTCGATGAATACGGAGACAAAAGAAGCATCGAAAAGCGGTCTATCAGAAGCACCAGCTACATCAGAAAATGAAATGGAGCAAGCGGAAGCCCAACAGGAAAGAATGATGATCTATGAGGCACACATCGACCTTGAAACCAAAGATTTTGATAACTTCCAACAAAACCTCCAATCACAAATGAATCAACATGGAGCATATATGGTAGAAACCAATGTTCACAAAACTGAACGCGGGAACAGGCAAGGCCATATCCGAATTCGAGTTCCTCAACCGAATTTTGAAGGGTTATTGAGCGGTTTTGAGACCATATCAGACCAAATCATATCCAGGAATATCAATAGTAGAGACGTGACGAAGAACTACGTGGACCTAGAGGCAAGGTTAAAAGCAAAAGAGGAAATCGAAGCAAGGCTTCTAAGTTTTTTGGAAGAAGCCACTGCCACAGAAGACTTACTGGAAATATCTCAGGACCTTGAACGCGTACAATCAGACATTGAATCTCTCAAGGGGGAGATGAACTACTTAGAAAATCAAAGCGATTTTTCCACTATAACCATTTCCTTTACTGAAACAAAGGTCCTGGTCGGTGGAGTCGATCAACAAGACTTGAACACATGGGAACGAACAAAACAAGCCTTTTTCAAAAGCATTAACGGGATAACCAGTATTGCCTCATGGCTGTTTATCGCAGCAGTAGGCTACTCCCCAGTCCTTATTCCTGTGATCATCGTCATTGTCCTAGGGATCTGGCTGCGTAAAAAAAGAAAAAACAAGTCTAATGACAAATAAATGCTTACCATAAAATAATCCAACAATAAAAACAGGCCCAAGTTGGGCCTGTTTTTTATTTACCTTTTGTCCACTTTCCGATTTTTCAAGCTGATCGCCGTAACCGCTATGACAAACAAAGAGAGTACTCCACCGACGAACCCTATAAACAACCAGTTATAGCCGCTATTGGGTTCAACGATGAAGACATCAGCTGTTTCACGTTCCATTCCAAGGCGGTAGGATCCATCGCTTTGCTGACGGACAAGACCATCGTGAAGCAAACCTCTTAACTGGTGGTCATCTTCCATACCTTCCAGGGTCATGGTGCGGGTCTCTTCTGCATTATTAATGGCAACAACCATGTCATCACCATCATATGTGCGTTTGAAAACGACAAGTCCGTCCTTGTTGTACAGTTCACGGTAATCCCCTCTGGTAAGGGCTGGAAACTGTTCTCTCATCGAATTCAGTTTTTCTATCCGTTTTTTTAGCTTTTCATCCCCGGCCTTAAAATTCATCATCGGCAAGTTTTGCGGATCTCCCCCATCATCTATAGGGGTTTCCGTTCCGTAGTACACGACTGGGACACACGGGACCGTGTATATATACGTTAAAGCCAGCTGCCATCTTGTAATCGGATTTTGCCCTTTCACAACAGCTTCATGTGTAAAACGAGACACATCATAAAAATCCAGCTGGTGCGGCTGTGAAAGATTCTCTTCTGTTAGAAGATCGTTTAGAGAGTTGCCTGATTGATTAAAAGACTCTCTTGTCACTTTTCTGAACGGGTGATTTTCTTCAATCGAAGAAGAGTACTTAATTAGCGGATCTTCCTGCAAAGACGTTCCACTTAAAACCGAATCATTCGTGATGATTCGGAAACCATCTACCCCCGTCTCTTCTTTCCAAAAATCCATCGTTTCGTTAAAGTATGTGGCCACATTCTCCCTTTCCAAAGCAACCTGAGGCAATTGATCAAACCACGGATGCTCGCTGGAAACCTCTTCCCCTGTCAGCCACTCGGACTCATCATTGTTCTCTGCCCATGGATGGTTCTCAGATACAAATCCTGCAGGAAGATCAAAAATCACTTTTATATCTCGAGCATGAGCTTCTTCCACCACTTCTCTCGCTTCTTCCATCGTTCCGAAATGTTCTTCAACATTTTGAAAGTCTGATACGTGGAAACCATGGTAGCTGTCTCCATCATTCTGCATAATCGGGGAAAGTTGAATAGTGGTAAAACCCAATTCTTTTATGTAATCCAGTTGATCGACAATCCCAGATAAGTCCCCACCATGATACGCGTTGGGGTTTTCCAAATCTACGCCTTCATTGTTGTTCATATCTCCATTCATAAAACGATCGACAACAATATAATAAACGCTTTCATCCTGCCATTGCCTTTCTCCGCTAACTTCAGCCTTTGCTGCCACAGGCAACCCTAGAAAAAACGGGAGGCATGCCAACAGCATGATTGCTCTTTTCATCTTCTGTGTCCCCCTTACAGATGTCATACCTCATTCTAGAGTAGCCCTTTCCCCCTTACTCCGTCAATCTCCTGCTCAATTCTCCACGAAATTGACACAGGTATCCCTCACACCATCAAAAAACAGACCCACGAAAGGTCTGTTTTAAGCGTATTTAAATTCCAGATCTATTGATTAAACATAAGCTCCTGATTGTGAGAGGCTCAATTCCGAGGTACTTTCCAGGATTCATTGCCGTATTAGAGTTAAGTTTAAGCAGGACATGTGAGATCCCGGAAAGCGTAGCCTGAGGTGGCTCATCGCCCGTCCCATGGAATCAAACTGTTTCCCGCAGCTTCTAACCTCTCTCAACATACAGGCCATATGAATGAGTAACACCAATACTTTAGAAAGAGATCCGTTTGTGGGCGTGCATCATCGTTTGGTTATGTTGGTCAGATCCGTCGACGTTGCCACTTTTGAAAATGGGAGGCGTGTCTCCGTTTTCTTCGATTCCCTCAATTGTTCTTGTCATAAGTTCGTGCAACATCCCCGCTCCAATTACAGAAGAAACAGGTGAATAAGATCGATCTCCCTTTTGCATGATCGTATCCCCCACAGGAACTTCCATGTCGAGGACATCATCTACGACATCCTCAAGCCTTTGGTTGCTGCTGTGCCTCGAAGGTTGAGTTTCTTTATAACCGAGAGAGGTCAAAGCCACGGTATACAAACCTTTTGCTCTACAGTATATGGCTGTTTCTATAGGAGCTGGATTTCGACCGGAAGTAGAAATGATCAGGACTGCATCTTTTTCCTGCAAGTCTTCCTTTATCAAATAAGGCTGAACAACTCCTGGTTTGCGTTCATTTTCACTAGCCTGCTTTGCTCCTCGATGCAGCATCAGTTCTTCAATCATTATTGGATGTACAGGGACAAGCCCTCCCGCACGGTAAAAAACTTCCTGAGCAAGTAAACTGGAATGGCCACAGCCAAATGTGTGGATAACTCCTCCCGCTTGAATAATCCGGGAGAAGCGATCACTGACCTTATCGAATTTATAGGATTGGGAGAATTCAATATCCAACAATTTCTTGGAGACTTTTGTTAAATAGTTCATTTGGAACTCCTTATCGATCAATATCTGTAATGAATTTATACCGATCAGCACGGTAAGTAGATGTAACCACCTCAAATGGTACATTGTGAGCAAGAAAGCTTTTTCGTTCGATATGAAGTACCGGAGAGTCAGGGAGAATGTTTAAGTAGTTGGCTTCTTCCTCATCCGCAGCACGCGCTTCAATGATTTGACGTGCTTGGCTAATCGCCATACCCAATTCATGCTCTACATAATTGTAGATCGATCCTTGGACGATTTCTTCAGTTAAATCAGGCAGCAATTCCTTGGGCATAAACGTGTTTTCGATTGCCATAGGTTTTTCATCGGCCATCCTTATTCGTTGGATCCCATACACCTTTTCCCCTTCTTCCAAATTCAGTTTCTCACGGATCTCTCTCGGGGCTTCCACAACATCAAAGGCCAGCAGTCGACTGCTCGATGTCATCCCTCTCTTTTTCATGTCTTCCGTAAAACTCGTCAAACCTTTAAGTGGCTGTTCAATTTTCTTTTCTGCGACATAGGTCCCTTTTCCTTTTTCCCGATAAAGAACGCCTGCGTTCACCAAATTTGTCACTGCCTGTCTTACAGTCATGCGACTGACTTCAAAACGTTCGGAAAGCTCACGCTCGGACGGGATCATTCTACCGGCTTCAAACTCTTTTTCTTCTATTTTTTGTTTCAGGTATTCTTCAATCTGATAATACAATGGTAACGGAACGTTTTTCTTTAACAAGGGATTCATCCTTTCCGTTGGACTTTCTTATACGCATCCTCATCAACGATCAGGGTAAGGTCGTGATGGCTTTTCAGTGAAGAAGCAGGGAAATCTTCGTCGGTCTCTCCATGAAGCAACTGGTAAATGGCATCCGCTTTCCGATCACCAGAAGCTAAAAGAATGATTTTTCGACTTTTCAATATGGAACGAATGCCCATCGTGATCGCCTTCGTCGGTACATCTTCCATAGATTCAAAGAAACGGGCATTGGCTTCCCTCGTTGAATCGGTCAGGTTTACAATGTGGGTCTCACTATCAAACGAAGTGCCTGGTTCATTAAAACCGATATGGCCGTTTTCACCAATACCGAGAAGCTGTAGATCAGGGGGGCCGATCGTATCAATCACTTCTTCATAACGTCTACATTCTTGTTCTAATTCCTCTGCTTTCCCAAAGGGGATGTACGTGTTCTTTTTATCGATGTTAATAGACTGAAAGAGGTTTTGATTCATAAAGTAGCGATAACTCTGATGATGCTCGGGATCCAGACCGACGTATTCATCTAAGTTGATGGTAGATAAAAGACGATAATCCGTTCGCCCCTCCTTATAACTATTGATTAATTCTTTGTACGTGCCAAGGGGGGTTCCTCCTGTAGCTAAGCCTAGCACAGCATCGGGCCTTTTTGTCATTTGATCCTCAATCATCTGAGAAGCCACCTGACTCATCTCCTTGTAATCCTTTGCAATGATGATGTTCATGATGCTCCCCCTTTACAATTATAACTGATAATTCCACGGCAAATCGTTGTTACTACACAGCCTTTTTCATCCAAAAGGACAAGGTCTGCATCTTTCCCTTTCGTAATACTCCCTTTCCGATCATAAATCCCAAGCTCACGAGCTGCATTGGCGGAAGTCATTTTGACCAATTCATTGAGCTCAACTCCGGCGAAAGTGCGCATTTTTCGTGCTGCCTCTTCCAGTGTTAATATACTTCCTGCAAGCGTGCCGTCAGAGAGGCGGGCTTCCCCATTATTCACCGTCACATTCTGCCCGGCAAGGTCATAAGTGCCAGCAGAGAGGCATTTTGCCCTCATCGCATCTGTTATTAGAATCGTTCGGTCACTACCAAGAACCTGATAGGCTAGTCGGACCGCTTCCGGATGAATGTGGATATGATCGACAATCATCTCAACAAGAAGCTCAGGGTTCGTAAAAGCAGCGCCCACCAAGCCCGGTTCCCTGTGGTGCAGACCACTCATCTGATTGTATAAGTGCGTGATATGGCTGGCCCCTTTTTCTACTGCTTGATTGGCTTCATCCAAGGTAGCTTCGCTATGTCCCAACGAACAGATGACCCCTTTCCTTCTCACCTCTTCAATAAAAGGAAGGGACCCTTCCAACTCAGGTGCCAAAGTTATGAGTTTAATGTGTTGATGACTTTCATTTTGCCATTGTTCAAAAAGGTCGATGGACGGTTTCGTAATATGCTCTATGGGCTGGGCCCCTGCTTTGGATGGTGATATAAATGGACCTTCCAAGTGAATGCCTAGCACCTCTGCATGTCCCTGTTCCTGTTTTTCAATAAATTCTCCTGCATTTGTGACTGCTTTAGAAATCCTCTCTTGTGACTGGGTCATCGTTGTAGCTAAGAAACTGGTCGTTCCTTCCTGGGGGAGCTGAGCGGCCAGTCCATACAAAGCTTCTTCAGTAGCGTCCATGACGTCATGACCATTCGCCCCATGAATGTGTACATCGATGAAACCTGGCAGGAGTGTAAGGTTTCTGTCTTTCCCATCAATAACGGTAGCCTCATCCTTACCTACGAATCCTTCATGAATTTCTTCTATTTTCCCATCACGGACCGTTACAGAACCAGAGGGGATCGTCCCGTTTTCCGTCACAACGGTTACGTTCGCAATCACCAGATCACTCATTTCCTAGGCCTCCTTCCTCTACTCTCATTACCCCTTTTTGTCCTTTTTCCAAGTATCCTTTTTTCAAAAGTTCTACGGTAGCTCCTTCGGCATTCGTGAAGATGAACGGCGTCACCACAGAAGGAGCATTCGCCTTGACGAAATCAAGGTTCACACGCAGCAATGGCGTTCCTT
Organism: Halobacillus faecis; assembly: GCF_007991335.1. Taxonomy (GTDB): domain Bacteria; phylum Bacillota; class Bacilli; order Bacillales; family Halobacillaceae; genus Halobacillus; species Halobacillus faecis. Next base: position 79,560 of record NZ_BJYD01000007.1, read on the forward strand.
GTTCCACCCTCTGTCCAGATTCAACAAGGGCTTCAAACCCTTCTCCATCAAGCTTGACCGTATCCAAACCAACATGAATCAGCAATTCCAATCCATTTTCGAGTTCAAGACCGATGGCATGCTTCGTAGGGAAAACTTGAAGGACCTTCCCGTTCACGGGAGAATGGAAAGTTTCCTCAGATGGATCAATAGCAAAGCCTGGTCCCATCATCCCTTGGGCAAAAACTTCATCTGGAACTTCATCAAGAGGAAGCACTTTTCCATTCAACGGCATTTGAAAATCTTCTTCTTTTACTTTCCTTGGTGAAGCCTCTTCCGCTTCTTCCTTCACAGATCGGACTTTTTCATCCTGCATGCCTTCAGGTAGGTGATGTCCACCTTCCATTTGTTTTTTCATCGCATCAGCGACAAATTCGACAGAAGTACCTACAATCACTTGAAGGTTCCTTTTTCCGAGTTTCATGACTCCACGTGCCCCTTGACGCTTCAATTCTTTTTCATTGACTTTCTCACGATCTTTCATTTCAAGACGGAGACGAGTGGTGCAGTAATCTAACGTTTCAATGTTTTCTGGACCACCTAAGGCATGGAGATAGTGATAGGCTTTCGCATCGTAGTCACCGCTTTCTGATTCAGCGGATCCTTCTTCAACTTCCTCGTCTTCTCTCCCTGGTGTTTTCAAATCCAGTTTGACAATAAGGAAATAGAAGATCACGAAATAAATCGCTCCCATAACCAATCCGATAATAATTAAAGTAAATGGGTTCTCTGCAATGTTGTAGTTCAGTAAATAATCAATCAACCCCGCCGAAAAACCAAAGCCGTGTCTTACATCAAATACAAAAGCTAGAATCATCGACACACCGGTTAGCAAGGAGTGAACGACATATAGAAGTGGAGAAAGGAACATGAAAGAAAATTCGATCGGCTCAGTAACTCCTGTAATGAAGGAGGTCAAACCGATACTCAAAAACATCCCTCCGACAGCTGCCTTTCTCTCCTTTTTTGCTGCTGCATACATAGCTAGACATGCAGCTGGCAGACCGAACATCATGACAGGGAAGAAACCAGCCAAAAAGTAACCAGCCGAAGGGTCGCCATTCAGGAAACGATTGATCTCCCCGCGCACAACATCTCCGGCCTCTGTTGTAAATGTTCCGAAATCAAACCAGATCAACGCATTCATAACATGGTGTAAACCGACGGGAATAAGCAGACGGTTCAGCACACCATAGACACCTACGCCAAGTTCTCCTCCGTTCAAGATCCAATTTGCCGTAGAATCAAGAACAGCTTGTGGATACACCCATACATTTCCGAAAACAAAGGAAAGCACGACCATTACTGCTGAGGTGATGATCGGAACAAAGCGTTTGCCTCCGAAGAAAGAAAGGAAATCCGGGAACTTTACATCATTGTACTTGTTGTAAAGCATTCCAGCGATCACACCAGCAATCACACCGGCGAAAACCCCCATGTCCACATCTTTATTTATAGCTTCTATTCCACTATCCAGGACCAAATAACCAATAGCACCAGCTAAAGCTGCCGCCCCATTTCCATCTTTCGCAAAACCCATCGCAATTCCGATGGCAAAAATAAGAGCCAAATTCCCGAGAATTCCGTTACCTGCTGCCGTAATAAACGGAATGTTCAACATATCTTCCATCCCTAATCTTACAAGTAAAGCCGCAGCCGGCAATGTAGCGATTGGGAACATTAATGATTTACCTATTCGTTGTAAAAAACTTAGCATCGTCGCTAGCCTCCTCCAATTTGAAAACGTTTTACTGAAGCCATCTTACCACCGTGTTTTATAGTTGTCTATACCAGTGTGATATGTTTGAATATTCTATAAAAATACACTTATATTCTCCTTACCTACATTTTCTACACATTTTCATGATTTAACCTTATCAAAG
>NZ_BJYD01000008.1 GCF_007991335.1 Halobacillus faecis
GAATAGGGAGCTTATATGGGATTAGCGGAATTGAAAAAACCGCCCTGAAAGTGGGCGGTTTGGTTAGAAGGTAACTTTGTAGGTTCTTAGCCAGTGGTCAATCTGACAAAGGTGAGCAATGAGCTGCGGCCCTGTCATCAGCTGACCAAACCAAGGTGTATCAATCGACTTCCCTTCCGAATCATTTAACTTCCGCACCTGATCACGATCAAAAATATCAAAGAGCGGAGCATTCGAATCTGCAAGCGTCTCTTCCATCCATGTACAAACAGCCTTCGTATAGTCAGGGTGGAAGGTTTTCGGATAGGGGTTCTTTTTCCGGAAGAGTACTTTATCTGGTAGAATTCCTCGGAGTGCCTGACGCAGCAGGCCTTTCTCCTGATTATTATAAAACTTCATACTCCATGGTACATTCCATACATACTCAACAAGGCGGTGATCACTGAAAGGTACACGCACCTCAAGACTCGCCCCCATACTCATTCGGTCTTTGCGCTCCAGTAAGGTCTGCATAAACCAGTTCATATTGAGGTAGGACATTTGCCTGTGCTTCTTACTGTCTTCATCCTCACCTGCAAGCAGCGGTGTTTCTGCAACGGTTTCCTGATATCGCTTCAACATATACCATTCAATATCAATATCCCCATTTAAATCTTGCCGGACAAGAGAGACCCTCTCATTAAGGGAGCGAATCCATGGAAATCCTCTTCGTTCTTTATCCTCTTTCCGGTAAAACCAGGGATATCCTCCAAAAATCTCATCGGCACATTCTCCTGAAAGAGCGACGGTTACATGGTTTTTAATTTCCTCACAAAACCACAACAAAGATGAATCCACATCCGCCATACCTGGGAGATCGCGGAGCTCTACCGCCCGTTTCAAACGTGAAACAAGATCCTCTGTCCTTGCTTCCATCACAGAGTGTTTGGTTTGGTTCTTTGCACTGACAAGATTGATGAACGCTTCATCACGATCTGGTTGGAACGCATTCTTTTTGAAAAATTTCTCTTGGTCTTTATAGTCGATGGAAAATGTCTGAAGCGCCCCTAACTGATCTTGTTTATATTTTTCAGCGGCTACAGCCGTAATGGCACTTGAATCAACGCCTCCAGATAAAAACGTCCCAAGTTTCACATCAGAAACAAGCTGGCGCTGGGAAGCATCCATAAACAATTCGCGCACGCGCGCAACTGTCTCATCGAACGAGTCTTCATGAGGAGCGCTCTCTACGTTCCAATACCTATCGATTTTTAATTTTCCTTTATCAAAGACAGCTCTATGACCTGGCCGGATTTCATTAATCTCTTGGAAAATCCCCTCCCCAGGTGTTCTAGACGGTCCTAAGGATAAGAGTTCATGGAGACCATTACTGTCAACAGCAGCTGAAACTTCAGGGTGGGCTAATATGGCCTTCATTTCAGAGGCAAACATCACACCATTACCTCTGTCACTGTAAAAGAGCGGCTTAACACCCAGCCGGTCACGGGCTAAAAATAAGCGCTCGCGCTTTTTCTCCCAGACACTGAACGCAAAGATTCCATTCATGTAGTCAACACATGCGGTTCCCCATTCCATGTAACTGACGAGGACCACCTCAGTATCTGAATGGGACTGGAACGTCCACCCCTTTGCCTTTAGTTGGTCTCTGATATCATCTGTATTGTAAAGCTCTCCGTTATAGCATAAAATGTATTCTTCATCCCGCGCCTTGCGGATCATCGGTTGCTTACCTCCGGCAGGGTCCACAACAATTAAACGTTGGTGACCAAATGCAGCCGGTCCCTCTATCCATTTCTGGTAATCATCAGGCCCACGGTGCTGCAACGTGTTTGCCATTTGATCCAATATCGAAGCCTTTTCCTCTGTTTTATGTGTTGCATCGACCCATCCGACAATTCCACACATCTAGCCTCACCATCCTTTTTTCATACGAAATGCGCAAGTCACGCTACAGCGCTGGATTTTCACATAAAAAAACCATCATGACTCACTATATGATGGTAGTGTTTTTCTTATGAAACCTCTCCCACTTTCCCTGTACTAGGAAAGGTGGTGCCAGAAGGTGTAAGGCTCAATAGGAAGATCCCTGTGGTTCGCTGGCGTATTGAAGGGACACACCTCTTTCCAAGTATTTAAAAGCAGCTTGAGATGAAATTTACAAATATACAGAATCAATATCTTCTAGACTCTTTGTAGACGTTTCAACCATTCTTTCCAGTAGGTTTTTTGTATTTATTAGTAGGGTTTGAGTCTTTGTCAACAGCTTTCGGAAGACGTATGTCTGTCACTTTTGAGTTTTATCCGTGTATTTTACGTGTTTATCATTAAGATCAAGCCACCCACCCCAACCTATGCACAGAACTTCAGCAGCAAACATCAGGAGCTTTTCTGAAATAGATAAAAAAATAAGAGAAAAGTGTTGACATAAACAATGAGAATGATTATCATTGTAATTGATAATAATTATCACCGTTATCCCCCCAAAATAACGGACGAACATCAGACACAAAAACACAGCCCCCTTTTTTGATATGAAAAAGCTGCATGCGAACGTCGCATGCAGCTTTATTTTTATGCTGGCAGAATGCCGGCTGGTAAGAAGCCAAATCCAAGAATGATCGCGATGATGCCAGCGATGGCAAGCTGTGCCCACCAAATGCCTGTTGGCTTCTTCTTTTTGTATTTGACAGCTACCATTTCCATGGAAGCGATGGTCCATAAACCGACGAGCAGTTTAATGATGATAAGCGGACCGTATTCGGCGTAGCTTGCAAACAATGAACCTCCGGAATAAAGAATAAGCAAATAAAAAAGACGAAGAATCATGTGAGAGATCTTTGCTGCTTTTTCACTGCCTTTGCGGCTGAACATGGTTACAAGACCGACAAGTACGAATGCGATGACCCATGAAGTAATATGTAAGTGCGCCATATTTTGTTATCCTCCTTTTCATATGAATCTACGGTTATGATACCATGACTGTTCCGCATATTCCTATTATTTTAATGCAGACTGCATTTTCGAAATTATAAGAAAATAAAGAGCAAACCTGTTATAATGATGAAAGACTGAAATGAAAATGGAGGGATTGCATGTCTGTAATTAGTAGTCAAAACATTATTGATCAAACCCAGGAATATGGTGCGAAGAACTACCATCCACTTCCGATCGTCATCGCTAAAGCCGAAGGTGTATGGGTGGAGGATCCTGAGGGAAATCGTTATATGGATATGTTAAGCGCTTACTCAGCGGTCAACCAGGGACACCGACACCCGAAGATCATTCAGGCGCTGACTGATCAGGCGAACCGTGTAACCTTGACTTCCCGTGCTTTTCACAATGATCAGCTCGGCCCGTGGTACGAGAAAATTTGTAAGCTGACGAATAAAGAGATGGCTCTTCCGATGAACACAGGAGCTGAGGCTGTAGAAACGGCCATTAAATCGGCAAGACGCTGGGCTTATGATGTTAAGAAAGTAGAAGAGGACAAAGCAGAGATCATTGCATGTACAGGAAACTTCCATGGCCGGACGATGACAGCGGTCTCCCTTTCTTCTGAGAAGGAATACAAACGCGGTTTCGGACCAATGCTTCCAGGCATTAAACTCGTTCCTTATGGAGATATTGATGCACTGAAAGAAGCGATCACAGAAAATACAGCCGGTTTCATGCTTGAGCCAATTCAAGGGGAAGCAGGCATCGTCATGCCGCCGGAAGGCTTCCTTAAAGAAGCCTATGACGTTTGTAAGGAGAACAATGTATTGTTCATTGCGGATGAGATTCAAGCAGGTCTTGGCCGTAGTGGTAAGATGTTTGCTTGCGATTGGGAAAATGTCAGCCCCGACATGCTCATTCTCGGTAAAGCTCTCGGCGGAGGTGTCTTCCCAATCTCCTGTGTGGTTGCAAACAGGGAAGTCCTTGGTGTCTTCAACCCAGGCTCTCACGGTTCCACATTTGGCGGCAACCCACTTGCCTGCGCCGTTTCAGTGGCTTCTCTTGAAGTGATTGAAGAGGAGAAACTGGCGGAGCGTTCGCTTGAACTAGGAAACTATATGATGCAGGAGCTCAAATCGATCGATAACCCGAAAATTAAAGAGGTTCGCGGAAAAGGTCTCTTTATCGGTGTTGAAATGACAGAGCCTGCCCGCAAGTACTGCGAAGAGTTGAAAGAAAAAGGACTGCTCTGTAAAGAAACACATGAAAATGTGATCCGCTTTGCTCCTCCTCTCGTTATTGAGCAGGATGACTTGGACTGGGCCATCAGTCAAATCAAAGCAGTCTTAAGCTAAGCAAAAAAAAGACGGCCGCCCCTATATGGGCTGCCGTCTTCATTAATTTAGAGAAGCAATTTTCTTTTGTTTCCAAGGAGCAAGAACAATTTCTACTTCCCGCTCTTCTCTCTGTTCCCAGAACGTGCCTGTGTTTTCTTCAATGTAATACCTCCCCAGGCCAATATCCACTTGATATTGCTGAAGTGAAGGATCAGACCATTGATACTTAGAAGAAAGCACCACTTGATTGCTTTCTGTATCAGGCCACAAAGTGGAGGCTTCTACAAGCTCATATATTTCCTCGTCATTTTCCTCAAGCAGTAAAAACACTTTTTCTCCGCGATTCAAAGGTTCTTCGACCAACCATTTCTCTTCAGGAATTCGTTCAATGGCATAATCCAGTGTTACATAGTCTCCGTAAAAAGGATCACGGGGGTCCACGGGTGCCGTCTTGAGTGTAATTGTCTGTCCCCAGAGATCCATCGCATAATAGGAGGCGGACATGAGAAGAAGAAACAAGAGTTGTAGAGTGACAAGCCCATAAAACCACCAGCGCTGCTTCATTTCTCTTCTCCTCCTTTATGGATGGTACGCCGTTTTTTCTCGAGGAAGTAACTGAGCGCAAACAATAAAACGCCGCCAATCAAGAAGAACAACGAGCGATCCATGAAATCCCAAGCGAGTTGAAAATAAGCAATAAAAGTAGTCAGAAGAAAAGCGACTGTCCCTTTGTTGACCCATCGTGACACTTCCTGCTGATAACCTGAAATTAACCACAGCAGGGAATAAAGAAACAAGATGAGGAGGGAAAGCATATCTCCTGATTCAAAACGGAAGACAGGGACAAACAATAACAAGTCAATCCAGTAGTAGTTGGTCGAGCTCATAGCAGACCTTACCACAGAGAAGAAGAACAAAATGGCCCAGGCCAGGAAGAAGTAAAGCGATGATTCTGTCAGTTCCCCCACATATTCGTTTCCAAGGAAAAAAACCTGCAAAACCAGCATGGTAAAAACGGAAAATATGCTCAGCGTCTTAAATACGCGCACACTTCCTTTTTCAAGCAGGAAATCCTCTACAACATACAGCAGTAAGAAAAACGCAATCAACCAATAGTAGGGCATTCCTTCACTAAATACGAGAATGACAGCATGAAGCGTGTAACTGGCTCCATATGCAGCAAGTTGAGTCACTTTCCGTGAACTTAACACAACCCATCCCAACCCGAGAATGAACAGAAGGCCAAGCCATATATGAAAGTGCTGAAAAACAATTCCGCTGTACAGCTGACCCACCGTCATAATCACTAGTGTCGCGTAAAAAAATGTATGGTCTTTAAAAATGAGAAACAAACCGAAGGCCACGATCGACCATAAGAAAAATGGAAAAGCACTATAAGACGTATAGTGATACATTTGACCGACTAGAAAAATACTGGAACCGAAGACCAGAAGAGCAATCATGATGAGACTGATGCCTACAGGTTTGGATTTTTTCCTGTACACCCAATCTCCGCATAAATAAAAGGCCGTAAGTGAAGTAAGAAGAATCACCATTCTCCCGAGATCCGTCAAATAGGACCAGTTTGATGCAACGAAAGTCAAAAATGCAAGACCTATGAAAAGAGCTGCAAAGGTGAGCAGCACGGGTTTATTCTGCTTCTTAGAGTAGCGTTCCAACAATTGTTCACGTTGGACTTCACTGATTATCGCATCTTCTACCCATTTCCTGCTTTCTTTCACGAGGTGATCACGATTCAAGACATCTGCCCCCTTCTCTTATGAAGCCGCCTCACTTTTTCTCTTTAATGGCTGCTTCTTCCCGTACGTCAACGTCCGCCATAACCATTCCAACGGACCATACCGGAATTTTTTCAACCAAGCCTTGCTTCCAAAGACCTGACCCGTAAATATAACCAAAACAATGAGGAAACTTCCAATCGGTGGAACGGTACCATATAAACCAAAACCGACCGAATAAAAAAGGATAAAGCTGATCAGTGACTGCAGGATGTAATTCGACAAAGACATCCGGCCGACCCATGTTAAAGGATGAACGATACGGGCACCAATTGATGTCTGGAACAATAGAGTAATAGATAAGACATAAAAGATAGCTGAGGCTGAACCACCGATGCTATCCTGGGCCAGCTGAAACCATTCCGGGCTTCCGAATAGATGCGGGCCTGCTTTGAAAATGAGGAACACTATACCCGTCCACACCCATACAGTTTTAATAGAACTCCAATGTTCAGTCGGTTTATGAAGCCATCGCTTACGGCAAAAATACATGCCGAATAAAAACATTGGAATTAAACTCAACGCAAGAAATGGAATATTCCCCCATTGATTGGCATATACCCAATCCGCTAAGTTTTGACGCCAGATATCAACGAGCGATCCGGTCCCATAGTTCTCAAGTGCTTCTTGAATCGCCGGCCGGTTGACGATGCCCTGCACCTGATCCCTGATCATGTACAGCGAAAAAGTCAGTGGAAGCACAAGAAAAGCAAGCATTCCAAACGCCCAGTTCAACAACGTTTTTTCCTTCACGTTGAAAAAGGCCAGTAATATTAATCCGAGTACTCCATAAGAAAGCAGAATATCCCCATGCCAGATAAGGAAAGCATGTATGAAACCGAATCCTGTAAGTACAAGAAGACGCCTGAAAATAACACGATGGTATGGAATCTGTTTTTCAACGAGACGGTCCTTCATCATTTGAATGCCAAATCCGAACATGAAGGAAAACAGCGTATAAAAACTGGCTTGAAAGAAAATATCAATAAAATTCTGCACGGTATGACTGAGAGGCGACGGCCAAAATTCCGCTGCGCCCCCATATAAAAAATATGGTGCGTTAAACGCAGGTACATTGACCATAAAGATTCCGAGAATGGCGAGTCCCCTGGCCGCATCGACCCAGTCGAGCCGTTCCGATTCCCGGAGAGGCGAACCTTTCCTTTTCATATGTATTCCCCCTATGATAGTTATTTTACTTTTCTTACGTCATTTAGACAATGAAGTTTCATAAACTGTAGAAAGGAGTTTTTCGTTATGCCAGCAAAAGTCGGAGCCGTTAAAGTCATTTCTCTTTCGTCTTCAAGTATTTTTAACATCGGTGACGTCTACAATATGGCCCCGGAAGCGACAGCAAAGACTTTTGCCGGTGGAGGTTCCTTCAATACCGGTGACGGCATCCGAATCAACATCAACCGATCGGATACGTTCATTAATGACTCGGAGTTTATTGATCAGCCTATTATCAATAATGCGTAGGAGGTGTGTCTATGAATCTTACTGTTCATCAATCCATCTACATCCACGTCCTGAGAATCGGATCGGTAGCTAACTCTTCTGTTCTTCAAATCGGAAGCTCCGGAGTCATCCAATCAAAAGCTGATTTGTACAACACAGGCGGCTATACAGGACCTGCGCCCAAAGCCCAGCCGAAAGACGGAGAGGTCATCATCCCAGAAGCAGGAGGCGGCACGCTTGTTCCACTTTCCATAACATAGATGTCCCCCCTTCTTCATAAAGATAGGATAGGGGGTGAGCGCACTTGAACCAATATCATTCTTGGCAATCCTGGGTCCAGCAAATGATGAACCAGATGGAACAACAGCAGAAAATGATTGAACAATTACAGAAAAAAATCGAGCAGATCCAATCCATTGAACACCCACCAAAGACAGTCATAGAAAAGATCGAATATAAATTTGATCAGCTGAAAATCGAGACGCTCGAAGGAACCCTGCAAATCGGGCTGACCCCAAATGGATCCGACCTCTCTGAAATTGGAGACTTATATAGCAACCAAGGAAAACAATTGCCACAAACGGATGATCAGGCGCTTCACTTTTTACAGGAATATATGGTGTCCGACATCCCCGTCTGGATGAATCAGTACTGCCGTGATCATGATATTCAAGTCAGTGAGAAGCATAAAGAACGAATGATCGAAGATGTCCGTAAACAACTTCCGCAGCGCATGGAATATTACCGTAATCAAGAACCAGAAGCTCCACCTGAAACGTTATTCCATCAAATACAAACAGAAATCCAACATTCCATTGCGCAATACTTCGATACGATTCAAGGAGATGAGGACCGTTGAATCATGTTGTACACAACTATGGCCTGCACGTAGGAAACATCCGCGTGACAGGCGTTTCTGGTTCATCCGTCTTTTTAATTGGAGATAATAAAACCATCCGCCTGCAATCTTTCTTTGACACTCCTCCAGAATCTTTAATCATAGGTCCTTTTGAAAACATTGAAGAAGTTTCTAATGTCGAGATGGAACCGAATGATTAAGAGGATGGTTTACACTCAGCACGTAGACATTACGTCTGTGCTTATTGGCTCCATAGTCGATATTGGTGACGTGTACCGTGCAGCCCCATCATCAAAAGTTTTGGCTGTACAAAAAGAAGGTTTACAGTTCAAGGGTGACATCTACGATTTTGAAGACTTCCCTATCTTCTCACAGGAGAGTTCGCCCCCGTTACAACCGATTCAAATGGACTCTTTTCATTACCAAAATCGCCCGATTGAAGTCGATTATGTCCGTGTCGTCGGGGTCTCGACAGCTGCTGTTTTTCAAATTGGCGGCATTGATCATATAGACGCCATCAATTACACGAAACACTTCAGATTATTGCGCGAGGAAGAACAATAACAGCCCAACGTGCATACGTTGTAACTATAATGCTTGAATCGCACCAAAAAGGAGGCGATTGCGATGCCGGCTATTGTCGGACCCATCAATATAAACAGCGTCGGTGGTGGGGTAGTTAACTTTGGAGATTCTTTCTATCTGTCCCCGAAATCTACAGGCAAAACGAATGCCGGATCGGGAGCTCTGAACACCGGAAACTGGATTATTACAAACAACGGACTCAGCTCTACAAACCCATTTGACCCAGACGTTGCCGATCAAAATATTACAGCAAATGCTTAGAGATTAATGAAGTGCCCTTGATCGTCAGGGCGCTTTTTTGTTGCCGTTTTGAATTAAGTCACTTCCCCTCGCGTTAAGGCACTTTCCTGCACTCTATTATTCCTGTTCCTAAGTTTAGGAAGGGACACTGCACGACCTCCTTCATCAAAAAAAGAAACCGGACACGTGTCCGGTTTCTTCATTTCCTCTTTCTTCGATTCGATTTTCTAGTCGTTATTTTCTTCTCTGGGTCCTGCTTTTTCACCCATCGTAAATACTTCTGCATATCCGGATGGTCTTTCAAACGTTCGACACTATGATAAAAAGCGGCCAGTTCTTCATTTGTAAATAATGCATGAATCTGGCGGTGACAAGCGCTGCACAGCATCGCCGTCGGTCCTTCCACGCCACCGTATTGTTTCGGTATTAAGTGATGCTCTGTCGTCTTGACCGGTGAGCGGGAACATAAATCACAGGTCTCTCCCATGTGTATCAACCTCCACCATGAAGGATCCTTCAAAGAAATACAAACACCTCTTGCGGACAGGCTGTTTCCAAATCTTTTCAAGAGCCGTTTGATACAAGCTTAATTGTGTGCGGTACCTGTCCGCCAATTTCGATGCTGCATCGTCTGCACCTTCAGGAATCGCATCCGATTTATAATCCAGAATCATCCAGCCATCTTCATAAGGAATCATAGCGTCAATGACACCCTGTATGAAAACCTGCTCCTCCGTCGCTTCTTCCCAGTCTGCGTAAACCTCATCGGCAGGCAAAGTTAAACTGAATGGAACTTCACGTTCAATCTGATCCGTTTGCAATACATATTCCCCTATATCGGTGTGGAAAAAGTCGGCTACGGCTTTAAAATCAATCACATCAGCCTCTTCGCGCCGGAGTACTTCCTTGAGAACCAGGTGCTCCACGTACTCTTCCACTTCCTCACTCGTCCACTGTTTTGTAAAAGGCAGGTGTTGCATGACGGTGTGCATCGCTGTTCCGCGTTCCGCTGCAGTCAGCTGTTTTTCCTCCTGCATGAAACGAGGGCGTTTAACGATTGGTGCACGGTAAGGGACAAGCAGCTGGTCGCTTGAGTATTCATCCTTCGTCTCGCGCTGACGTTTGATTTCGGTAACGGTCTGCTTGGCTCTGGTGTGAGCCGCTTTGACATGAGGGTACACAAAGTCGAGGCGCTTCACATAGGATTCATCCACCTCTTCAGGAACCGCTACCGGCTTCCATTCCTCCACCGCTTGCTGCAACTGTTCATCCCGTTTTTCTTTCACCTCGTCAAGGACACTGAATTCACTTCCATGAGCAATGTGTACCCGCCACTGTGATTCGTCATAGTGAATCTCTTCAGCGGTCATCACTTCCACATCTCCCCGAAGGTCAACCGTGTGCTGATGACGTATTAATGAAGGACCGACCCAATCGAGGTAAGACTTTGCTTCCAAACGATCATGAGGTGGCAGCACCCAGTCACGGGCATCCACAAAGTTCTGCCATTTCTCCTGTTTCTTTTCAAAAGAAGCGACATTGCCGACCATGACAAGCTTCTCCTTCGCTCTTGTCAACGCGACGTACAAGACTCTCATTTCCTCCGCTAAAAGTTCACGACGTTTGGCTTCTTTCAATGCGTGATAAGCAAGCGTCGGGTACATGAGCCTTTTTTCTGGATTGATATAGCGTGAGCCGAACCCATAGTCTTTATGCAGTAAGTATCGGTTCTTCAAATCCATCATATTGAACTGCTTGTCCATGGCTCCAAGAATGACGACAGGGAACTCCAGTCCCTTACTTTTGTGAATCGTCATGATCCGGACGACATCTTCCTGCTCACCTAGGGCACGAGCCGCTCCGAGATCATCCCCTCTTTCTTCCATCCGCTCAATAAAACGAAGGAAGCGGAACAGCCCACGGAAAGAGGTGGCTTCATAGGAGCGGGCGCGATCGTATAAAGCTCTCAAGTTGGCTTGGCGCTGACGCCCGCCCGGCATTCCACCGACAAAGTCGTAGTAGCCAGTTTCACGGAAAATGTCCCAAATGAGTTCAGATAATGCTCCTTGACGCGCCCGTTCACGGAAGCTTCTTAATGAATCCAGGAACGCATCTACTTTACGTCCCAGCTCATCTTTAGCCACATAAGCCTGCATGGCTTCATAATATGTCGCGCGCTTCTTTGCAAGACGAATTTGTGCAAGCTCATCTTCATTAAGACCAACGATTGGCGATTTGAGTACCGATGCGAGCGGGATATCCTGCATCGGGTTATCAATCACCTTGAGCAGACTGAGCATCACTTTGATTTCGATCGCTTCGAAATACCCTGTGGAGAGCTCAGCATAAATCGGAATGCCTTGTTGCTTCAATTCGTCCACGATGGTCGATGCCCATGTCATCGAACGCATCAGGATGACGATGTCACGGTATTGTAATGGACGCTTCGTTCCTGTTTCTTTATCCACGACTTGAAGAGGTTCCTCGTCTTCATACCCCAGCCATTTACGAATCATTTTCCCATAAGCGCGAGCTTCGAGTTGGGCTTTTTCTAAATCCTTATAGGCCTCATCTTCGTCACTGTCGCTTTCCTGTGATTCCCGGTCGATGAGGAAAAGCTCCGCATCGGCATCATCAGCTGTTAATTCATCATATATTTTGTTGCTGTAAATAAGTTCTGCATCCTTTTCATACTCCATCTCTCCGACTTCTTCATCAAGCACTTGGCGGAAGATATAGTTCGTCGCATCCAGCACTTGCTTACGGCTCCGGAAGTTACGAGCGAGGTCAATCCGCTCGCCGTCATTCTCTTCATTTCCGTATAGCTTGTACTTATTCAAAAATAAGGAAGGTTCTGCATGTCGGAACCGGTAGATGCTCTGTTTTACATCTCCAACCATAAATAAGTGCCCGGCATCTTTTCCTTCCGTCAAAAGTCGAAGTAAGGTTTCTTGGACAAGGTTCGTATCTTGATATTCATCAATTAACACTTCTGAAAACTGCTTTTGGAAACTTTCCGCAACCTGAGAAGGCACAAGGTCCACAGGAGTCGCTGTATCATCAAGCAATATATGCAGGCAATAGTGCTCCAGGTCTGAAAAATCGACAATCGCTTTTTCTTTTTTCAACTGCTCGTATCGCTCTTTAAAGTCCTTCACGATGACGGCAAGCTGTTCCATGACGGGGTGCAGGTCCTGCATATCCTTCAAATAGCTTTCAAGCGAACGTGAGAACCATTCATCACGAACCTCATTCCAACGTTTCTTATAACGGTCACGAATCTTTTTCGCCTTTTCTTTTTTTTCTGCATCACAGTCCATTTTCTTTCGAGATAGCGTGGCGAATTTCTGTCCAGCCATAAAACTTTGCATCTCTGACCAGGAATGAGCAAGTGCTCCTTTTGCCTGCTGGATCAACTCTAGGTCCAACTCTGCGGTTTCCGCATAAGCATAGGGGCCGTCCGGTTCACGTGTGAGCTCCAATACTTGCTGGGCTTCTGTTTCCATCGCTTTCAACTGGCTTTTCACTTCCTGTTTCAACAGGTTGAGCCACGGTAGGTCCCCTTCACTTTCGACATCGGCCACATTGTACATGTCTACCATTTGATCGATCCAGGCATCCGGCCACGGGTTTTGCGTCGCGAACGTATATAAATCAAGTACTAATTTTTCTACATCCAAGTCACTCCGGTCGCTTGAAAACCTTTCAACCACATCGAAAAAACGCTGCTGTTCTTCGCCTTCTTTCCCATACCAGTCCTCAAATAGCTCTTCAAGAACCTCCTGCTGAATCAAGTCCGATTCGACCGTATCGGCAATTCTAAATCCAGGGTCAAGATCAAGCAAGTAGGCATAGCGACGCACCACTTCCATACAAAACGAATGGAGCGTGGAGATGGAAGCATTTTGCAGCAAGGACAGCTGTTTTTTCAAATGGTGAGAGCCTGGATTTTCTTCTAAAGCCTTCGCCAGTGCCTGTCCGACACGGTTCCTCATCTCCTGAGCCGCAGCATTCGTAAACGTCACCACAAGCAAGGAGTCGATATCTACAGGATCATCTTTATGAAGGAGCTTTTGAATAATCCGTTCGACGAGGACCGCTGTCTTGCCCGAACCAGCAGCCGCAGCCACGAGGATGTTCGATCCATGCGAATAGATCGCCCGCTCTTGTTCTTTTGTCCAACTGACCATTACGCATCCTCCTTCCCTTTCGTCAGTCTCTCCAGAACATCTTCATCTTTCATGTCCTGCAGTTTGCGATAGTTATGTTCTTCTAATGTCGGATCGAACTGACAGACAGATCGATACGAACAAAATTCACAGGCGACCTGCTGGTTTTTCTGAAACGGATCAAGATCGACAGCTCCATCCGTTATTCTTGTGCCCGC
This sequence comes from Halobacillus faecis, assembly GCF_007991335.1. GTDB lineage: Bacteria > Bacillota > Bacilli > Bacillales > Halobacillaceae > Halobacillus > Halobacillus faecis. Next base: position 13,600 of record NZ_BJYD01000008.1, read on the forward strand.
TTCTGTCATCAGCCCGCGGATATACTGTTTCAGTTGTTCAAAACGCTCCTCATCCGCTGTTTTCGAACTCTTATAAAATCCACCCTTTGCTTTCAAAGCGGCAGGCACGATTTGGCTATATCCTTTTTCAAGACCTGTATCCATCATTTGGACGACACGTTCATTTTCTAGAAGCAGCCCTTGCATTTTAAACTTCTTGAAAATCTCTTCTTCAATCTGTTCATCTTTAAGGAGCTGTTTTCCTGTGATCATCGGGTTGTGCACATGGAAATAAAGCACACCTCCAGGGGTTGCATTTTTTCCAAGCCAGTGTTCAGCGTTGGTCAGCACAACGTCTAAATAAGCGAGCATCTGCAGCGACAAACCATAAAAAACGTCAACGAGACTCAAGCCTTTACTGCTTGATTTGTAATCGATGATCCTCAAAAATAAATCTTCTTCTGAAAGAGCTTTATCTACACGATCGATACGTCCGCGGAGCATAAGTTCATATCCATTCGGCAAGTTGAAAGACAATGGAGGCAGTTTCGCATCGCCGCCAGTCCCGAACCCAAGCTCCAGACCGACAGGGGAAAATTGACTACTCCTAGCCTGCTCGCTTAGAACGAACGTCGCTCGTGCAATGACCTGTTGCAGCTTCTTCTGAATATATTGATAGCGGTTCGAACTCTTTAGGATTTGATTTTGTAAGATTGGTGCCAGTGTATTGGTGGCTTTTTCTGCATAAAGGTTCGTATCCTGACGATTTAATTGAGAAAAGTCACGTCCTTCAGCCTGAACCCATTCCGTGATTTGCTTGAGCGCTTCGTGGAAGAGCTGACCGATGTCAGGGGCATCCAACTTATAAGTTCTTCGCTCTTCAAGCCCGAGACTGTGCTGAGCGAAATATTGATACGAACAACGGTGATACGTTTCCAGCCTTGAAACACTTGTTTTCACCTGTTTGTCGAATAGCTGCCCCGTAGTATCCTTGGAAAGGGATACCGGTTTATTTTTGTAAAAAAGACTCTGTAATACACGGTTCGTCAATCCATGGGAAGGTTCGTGCTCAATATACCAGTTCAACAATTCCCACCAGACTGGCTGCATCAAATATCCTTTCAAATATCGGGCGAACTGCGAAGTAAGTGCCGACCTCGTCTTTTGCGGATTCGTAATAAACCGTTCTGCTTCGTACAAATCATCAGGATCCTGTAAAAGCACATGTTCCTTCGTATTCGGGAACAACTCCTCAATCCGTTGGATGAGGGTCGCCGGAACTTTGGACTTCCCTTCCTCGTTACTGAGCGGATAGCTGATCCACAATCGATCTGCGGGCATCGTCAGAGCCAAGTACACATAAAAGCGATCATCCAAGAGCTGGCGATTGCTGCCATCGGCAAGCTGAATGCCGTGCTCCGCAAGCAAGGAACGTTCCTGTTCAGAAATCATCCCATCACTCGGCGGCTTCATCGGCCACATCCCATCAGTCACACCGAGGAGGAAAGCGGCTTTAATTCCTGTCATCCTTGAACGATCGACACTTCCGACGATGACATGGTCCATGCTTGGCGGAACATGGGCGAAGGTGAGAGATTCCAAACCACTATCGATGGTACTGCGGAAGACTTGGAGTGACATTTTTTCATCACCGGCCATTTCCACCATTTCATCGAGCAGTTGCAGGAAATCATCCCATACTTGCGCCTGTTCGCGCCCCCGCTCGATTTCTCCTTTTTCATCATAAAACGTACGCCAGGACTCGAGTTGATCCGGAACGCGCAAACCTTCCAGCCATAAATAAATGACCCGTGCCCGCTCTTCAATCGTTCTGGCTGCCCTAAGCTCCTCATCAAATGGCTGCAGCGCTTGGCGTACTTGGTCACGGTACGCATTGATCCGGGTTTGTTTCGCTTTTTCCTCGTCCGTTTGTGCGGACTGTTCAAATCCACGAAAACGCTGGTAAACCCACGGCTCATCAGAAAACCATTGACTGCGCGCCCGTATGCCATACTCCAGTACGTAATTCTCCAGTTCGTCAATCGCATCTTCATTCAATGGATGCCTTCGGTCTGTCGCTGGAATAAAGCCGGTTTTTAATAGTCGAAACACAGCATCATAACGGAAATTCCCTTCCACAACATCCAGACCAGAACGGACGAGTTCAATCATGGGATGGTTGAGCATCGTCCTTTTTTCATCGATGAACACCGGGATCTCATAATCATCAAAGAGTGTTTCAATCAGACTATGGTAAACGTCCGGCTCGCGCATCAAAATGGCTATATCCTTATAGCGATAGCCTTGATCACGAACGAGGTGAAGAATCTCCTGTGCCACCCCTTCGACTTCTGCACGAGGGTGAACCGCTTCTGCAATCTGAATCGGTACTTTCCCTTCACACGGAGCTGCCGGCCTTACATCATAATACTTTTCCAAATGTAGAAAGGCGGGCTGGTCTTTCATACGACCAGAGGTATGGTCAAGCACCTCCGTATCTTCCAGCCTGACCCCCGCTTCCTCAGCCACCTTTTTCAGATCAAGGTACGTTTGTTTCGTTTCATGGAAAAGGTCAAGCTCAGGATTCTCTTCTCCTGCCGGTTCCTCTGTTGTCAACGTCACATGAACCGTCTTCACCTTTCTCAAAAGAGTTTCAATGACTTGATACTCCTGAGGCGTAAAGCTGTGGAACCCGTCGATGTACACTTCTGCTCCATCTAAAAAAGAGGCCTCAGGAATTTTGCTGGCAAGAAGCTTTAGCTGGTCTTCACTATCTATGTATTGATCTTTCAGCGCATCAACAAGACGATCATAAATGTATGTCATATCATCCAACTTGTCTCTTAAACCCTGTTCCTGACTCGTAGTGTGAACGAACTGATCAAGCGCGTCCATCTGTGCTTGAAGATCATCCGGTGTAATGCGGTAACGCTTGAATTCTGTAATCATCCCCTCCAGTTGTTCAATGAACCCCTGTTTCTCCACCGCTTTTTGAAAGACACGCCAATCGGACGTCCGCTCCTCCACGATTTTGCGCAGCATCATCTGAACACCTGTGGACGTGATGAACTTCTTCGTTCCCCCTCCAGTTTCCTGGAGCACTCTCCAGGCCAGCCGGGAAAAACTGAAAACTTGGGCACGAATAGAGCCCTCCACTCCCTCTCTTTTGAGAAGGCCGTATTCCTGTTGGAAGGTCATCTGGTCCGGAACGATATAGATGATTGCCGGCCCTCGTGGGTCATCTTTTAATTTTGCTTCTATTTCATTTAAGCAACGCGTACTTTTTCCTGCTCCTGAACGACCGAGCAAAAAACGCAACCCCATACCGACCGCTCCTTTCTTTCTCATTCTGTTTATATTTTATCATTTTTGCACCGTTTATGATGCCCTCCCGCTCTTTAACAATCCTGCCATAGTGTTCAATAACGATGGACATAAAAAAAACGCCCGGTAAGGACGGTTTTTTTAAAACTGAACGCCGAGTTGATTCATAGGCCAGTAACGCACATCCACTTTTCCGACGACGGTATCAGCAGGTACAAACCCGAAATATCTACTATCCAGGCTGTCCCTTCTATTATCCCCCATTACAAATAAGTGGCCTTTCGGGACCTTTTGATGTCCGGTCACTTCTTCCAACGTGAAATCCTCTGTAAAAGGCAGCCCATCATTCGGACGGAGTGGATCGAGGTAACTTTCGTCAACACGTTTACCATTGATATATAACTGATCATCCCGAACAGCAATCTCATCCCCGCCGACTCCTATCACGCGCTTCACATAATCTTCTTCTTCATTTGCGTGAAAAACAATAACCTGCTGTCTTCCGATATCCTGCCAATCATAGACGGCTTTATTGACCATTAATAAATTCCCGTCATAGAGCGTCGGCTCCATTGATTCGCCGTCTACAATGTAGCTTGCGAATAAATAAGAGCGGAACACAAAAGCCAGCAGCAGGGCGAATAGTACCGTTCTGATCGCTCTTTTATATTTTTTCATCGTTTGCGCCTCCAGGTGTTATGCTACAAACATTTTACCCCTGCTGAGACAAACTTAATCCCCGCTGTACGCTTTCTGTTCCGCTTTTATTTGTATTCTCTTTTCGATATACTTCCCAAGCACCCAAAAGAGCAAAATGCAAACGCCGACTACAATGGATTTCACTGGATTTTGCGCAAACGATGCGATACTCGAACCTACATAGGCAATTGTAAAAATCATGACTGCTTTGCCCAAAAGGACGGCTAGAATGAATTGCTGTCGACTGACATTGGATAACCCAGAAACCACGTTAATGATCGAGGATGGAGAAAAGGGAAAGCACATGAGCAAGAACAATGGGCCAAACCCATGCTCTTCTACCCACTTCGTCACTTTCTTCACTTGCTTTTGCCTTGTAATTTTCCTGAACAGACGTTTATCCCCTAACCGACGAATAATAAAAAACACGCACAATGAGCCGAAAACAGCCCCAAGCCATGAATAAAGAAATCCTTTGAACAACCCATACACGACAGCATTGGCTAATACAAAGGCAACAAGTGGCAAAATCGGCAAAAACGCTTCGATAAGAGGAAATAGAATGCCCGGGATTGGTCCAAACCGTTCCAATCCTTCCAGCTGCCTGATGATGTAATCAAATAATTGATCATTCTCCGCTAAATGGCGCCATTGGTTGATTTTTTCAAACACTGAATCCATGATGCTGCTCCTTATGTACACTAGCGAACAGTGTATGCTTTTCTTTATTTTATCTGAAATCCCGCTCTATGCCTACCAGTATGTGAGCCCTTATCTAGCATTTCCCCTTCCTGCCACTTTCAACCTTTTTGCAAAACTATCTTGCATACATCGGACCTTTCCGTGGTATAATACAAATAAGAACACTTGTTCGTATTCGGAGGAGAATGACATGAGGTATCTAAAACAAAACGAATTGGATCTCGCTTCCCGCTATTTGTTTTTGTCTATGGCCATCACTGTAATCAGGCAGGATCGAAAGCACATGGAACAAGGGAAATTCAAAATCAAGGAGCCGTACATGGAGATGCTCGGTAAAATGGAACTGGAAGCGCGAGAGGAACGGAGAAAACTAAGAAAGCAAATGGACCAGATGAAATTGCAGGTGGTTGAATCAGGAAGGAACGATTCATTTACCTCTTTCCTTTTTTTAGCTCATGGATATGAAGAGAAGCGCAACTATTTCAATCCAGCCATCAGAAAAAAAGTGGAAAACATTTTGTTCGAGCTTATGAGAAAGTCTCAGCAATCCGTTCAGCACGATGATCAGCAACCACAGGTGACGAATGGAAACGGTCCTCAAGAATGACGCGCAAATGAGCGGTTCGTTGAACTTGATTGGCAAACATGCCATCAGAAACGGGAAGATTGACGGTCATACCGTTCGTGAATTGAACAGTCGTCGTTTTATTAGGCTCGCCACGGTAGGAGCGAATATATTTGTGGGCGATCCAGGAGCAGTCTTTTCGTTTCGGGGAGATAATTGGGAAGAAATAAATGGCCATCGCTTCTGATATGACAATCGGAGGTTTGTGCGTGTAGCCGGTCAGCTGCTTTGTGCCAGCAATTCGACCATCGAGGCTGCTGGCAAAGTAACGGCAGGAACAATCAATAAGATCACTTGGACATTTCGAAATGACAAAGCGCTCATCCGTCTCCATTACTTCTGTAAAAGCTTGTCCATCCTCATTGTTTGTGGCAATAAGAGCCATGGTCTGGGGATTAATCTCGTATTCTTTTCCATGAACATATGTCATCCACTACAACACCTCTTTCATTTCAAGTGGCGGCAGCTCTACGCTTAGGTCGAACCTACCGCTCATCTTCTTTAATTTACCAAATCACCCGACAAAAGTCTAAACATTCTTAAAAAATGTTTCATTTCGACGATTCTGCTATACTACAATTACACCTTTTCTTCTTTCTGTCCTTTGTTTCCTCTCTGTTCTTCACCACGACCAAAGTCAGGATTAAGTAATGTGAAGAAATCGAGTTCAGGCTGAACGGGTTGACCTTTCATTTGAAAACACCTCTCAAGTTAAATTTCATTTAGGAGGAATACACATGTGGAGTCGAAAAAAAAAGAAGCCGAAACTAGAGAAGAAGGATTTATCCATCCACGATGTCCGAAAAGCCGTCCATGCCTATGCGGATGCCAAACCGAAAGATGTTCCTCTGAGTGTGATCATCAAAGAGGACCTTTCCTTGGATTACGACCTTTTAGCCCCCTACTTAAAAGCTGTACCTATTCAAAACTTCTACATGTCCCGGGAAACCTATGAGTTGTTTGAAGAGCAGGACCGGGACCTTGCGCTGGATATCGATCTCGTTCAACATGCTGTCGACCAATATATGAAACAGACGCAGGAGCTCCCTGTCATAAATGATGACCCATACAAACGGATAAGTTATTATAAGCTCGAAAATCACCATTTGTTACAACGCAGACCAGAACGTGACTTTTATCTTACAAAAGAAGAATTTATGATCACCTACAAAAAGCCTAAATAATCATCGATCAGCCGTTCCTAGGGTCATCCCACCATCCACTACGATTTCCGTTCCCGTACAATAAGAACTATCGTCAGAAGCAAGGAAAGCAATAGCTTTAGCTATTTCCCGGGGCTGCCCAATCCTACCGAGAGGGATCGAATCATAAAATTCCGGGATCCCTTTCCCCTCTGTTGCCATCTCGGTCTCTACTCCACCGGGGTGAACCATATTGACACGAATCCCTGAAGGTCCGAGTTCAATAGCTGCAGCTTTCGACATCGCCACCACAGATGCTTTCGTTGCTGCGTATGCAGATGACTCGCTAATCGGAGCGAAAGAAGAAATCGATAAGTTATTCACGATAGAACCTTTTCCCTGTTCAATCATATAAGGGATAGCTGCCTGCATTCCGAAAAAGACCCCCAGCTGATTTACTTGGATTAATTGTTCGTATTCTTCCTTTTTCATCTCTATAAAAGGCTTTCGGATCAGAAGCCCAGCATTGTTCACTAGTACATCCAACCGACCGAATTTCTTAACGACCTCAGCTGTAGCAACCATCCATTCCTCATTCTTCGTTACATCCAACTGTACAGCAAGTGCATACGGAGATCCCGTGGATGCCACCACCTCTTCAGCAAGATGGACATTCCGTGCTCCAAAAGCCACCGAAGCGCCAAGAGATAACAAGTATTCTGCAACGACCTTACCCTGTCCGCGATTGGCACCAGTCACCAACACTACTTGACCATCTAATTTCCTCATCACCTTTGAGCTCCCTTCGATTCATCATTCCGTTATTTTAAACTCAATCACCCAAGCTCATACTTATATATTCACGAAACAGCCACGCAAACTAGTTATTGAAGTAAATGGCAGGATACTTGAATACTCAGTTTCGAGACTTTTA
>NZ_BJYD01000009.1 GCF_007991335.1 Halobacillus faecis
GAATAGGGAGCTTATCTTTAAGAGGCTGGATACAAAAAAAAGTGCCCATGCTCGCGTGAGCATGGGCCAAAAGAGACGACTGGTTAACTTTTGAGTGAGGGAATAAATTGTTGGAAAAGTTCTTTTGAGAGGAAAGACTTTTCCGTGACACTCATCAGTAAACAACGTTACTGACCTATTTATGACAACCAAATCATAAATAGTTATGAGATAAATAAGCATCACCGCTTATCTGTTTCTATTGTAATATATCCTAGGTCCAGGTTCACCGAAAAAAAGTTGCGGAGGTCCGCAAACTGGTGCGAATTTTCAAGTAAATGACATAGGACAACAGAAATTTCAATTACTTATGACGGATCATTTGGTCCATCTCCTTTGTTAGAGTTCCTTCTTGTTTTTTAAATTGACGCTGGAGTGTTTCAAGATCAAGAAGCATAGCATGAGTCTTTTTTCTAATTTCCTTCACTTCTTCATGAGAAGATTGAATTTTATTTTGGACAAACCAATCTACGAGTAAGCCATCAAAAAAATAGTCAGCAATCGTCAAACCGCTGGATATGTGAATATTAATATCGTAATGATTGCCGAGATCCTCAATCTCATTTGCGAACTTCCGCAAGTGTCTTTGCGCGGTATGGATAGCTGTATCTGCATCATCCACTCGTGAATGCTTAACAGCTGTAGTCAGCAGGCCACCACCAAGCATATCCAGGGCCCCCCAGTTTTCTGCAGATGTCAACGAAACCGAAGCTTCTTCTAATTCCTGGATTGCTCTTAGTCCTGCATCAATGGCTTCCTTGATTTCAATCAACTCCGCCTGTAACATGGACCGCTTTTCACTAAGTTCAAGCAAACGCTCCCCTCTTTCCTCACCCTTGGAAATAAGGAATTGCTTTTTTCGTTTATACAGCCGCTCATATTCCTCTTTTGGATTTCCACAAGCAACAATTCTTTCAGAAAGCTCTACTGTTTCTTTCTCTACCTCAAGGGCGGATTGATGAGCTTCTTTCCATTTCAATCGTGCTTCAATCGCTTCCCGCTTTTCTTGTTCCATTTTTTCCAGCTTATTCCCCGTAATCGTTACGAATAAATTCGTAAGGCTCATACGTTCCAACTTTTCGACATCTTCTTGTTCTTCTTTGAACTTTTCTGAGTAGCACTGTTCTTTCCCGCGCAATTCCTTAAGTTTTTGTTTTAATTGTTCCTTTTCTCTATGTAAACGTTCTTTCTCAAGATACCTTTTTCTGGCTTCCATTAATGATTCATGCAGTTCTTCCATCATTCTTCCTCCTTTCTATTTACTACGTCTCAAAATAGAAAAGGTTCCAGCCCTCCCAAATAATCATTGGCAGGATTCCCAAAGATCTGATTTCGAGATGTTTGTGTGATTACAGGGATTGCGGAGATAAAGTCCCCCCGAAGCATTGCCGCGCTCATCAAAAGGCTCAAATTTCACCCTTCAAAATATGGTGCTGTAGTAAAAAAAAGAGGACCATAAAAAGCTCAAAGTCTCGGTGACTTTGAGCTTTGATTGCATCTTTATATTATTTAGAATTTGTAAGTTGTTCACGCAAGTTTTTGCGCAGAATCTTTCCTGTCGTGTTCTTAGGTAGCTCTGACATAAACTCGATGCGCGAAGGAACCTTATACTTCGCTAAATGGTTGCGGCAATATTCGTTTAGTTGTGCTTCTGTCAACGTTGGATTTTTGGATACGACAAAGCTGATGACCGTTTCACCAAGTTCAGGATCAGGTGCTCCTACAACTGCGACTTCAGTTACATCTTCGTGTTGATACAATACTTCTTCTACCTCTCTTGGATAGACATTATATCCTCCCACAAGAATCATATCTTTTTTACGATCGACGATGTAAAAATACCCCTCTTCATCCTGACGAGCCATGTCACCAGTGTATAACCATCCATCCCGAATCGTGACCGCCGTCTCTTCAGGAAGTTTATAGTATCCCTTCATGACGTTTGGACCTTTGACGATCAATTCACCTACTTCACCGGCAGGGAGCTCTTCGCCAAGTTCATCCACAACTTTATTTTCGACATTTTTAATATTCTGCCCGATGGACCCTGCTTTTCTTGGTCGATCCAAGGGGTTGAAAGCTGTAACAGGCGAGGCTTCGGAGAGTCCATAGCCTTCTGAAACACGCACGTTAAACTGGTTTTCAAATGATTCCAACAATGCGACCGGCAATGAGGAACCTCCTGAAATACATAGACGCATATGGCGGAACGTCGGTGCCTGTTCTTTTCCTGTCTGTAATAAATAGTTGTACATGGTTGGGACGCCTGCAAACACCGTGGCCTGGTGTTCTTCTGCCGTTGCAAATACTTCTTGTGGAGAGAATTTAGGTACAATGAGAACGGTTCCGCCATTCATGACCGGAGCGTTTAAGCAGACCGTTAAGCAGAAAACATGAAACATAGGTAGCGTAGCAATTACACGATCCTCAGAGTTGAATTGCAGGTAATCGGCTACATCCGTTGCGTTCGAATATAGGTTTTGATGTGTGAGCATAGCTCCTTTCGGCTTTCCTGTCGTTCCGGAGGTGTACAGAATAACTCCCACATCTTGATCATCGAGCGAAGGGGTTTCATAGTCTAAACAACCTTCAGCCACAACGCTTGTAAACGATTTCATTTTTCCGTTTAGAGAAGATGTGTCCAAATCTACCCCTATTCCGGTATCTGCTACAAAATAGTGGCCGATATTGAGGTCACGATCCATTACTTCAAATTTCTCGATCAATACATCCATCGTCATGACGGCCTTGACGTCTCCATTTTTTAAAATGTAGCTCATTTCATCAACGGTGTACGTAGGATTAATCGGTATGACGGTTGCTCCTGCTCGGAGTGCTCCGTAAAGTCCAATCATGAACAAAGGACTGTTTCCGCTCACAAGCGCCAAATGATCCCCTTTTCCATAACCTAGTTCAGACAACTTAGAAGCGAATTTAGTGACTGTTGCATCAAACTCTTGATAACTCACCCGCTGGCCTTGGAATATGTAGGCATCTTTAGCGGGATGACGCTGAGCCGTAAGCGACAGTTGTTCGCTTAGATTCATGTATGCTCCCCCTTGATTATGAATGAATAGTCATTCATTTTAATAATTTTCATTATTATTATAAAATACTGACAACTTTTTAGCAACATTTGTCGCACTAAGGCATTTCGAAGGGATTAAAAAAGGAACGATCCTTAGATGAGGATCGTTCCTTTTTGTTAATAAACCATATCAAGAAAGTCTTCCTTGCTGATTTTACCTAGATAATGAGAAATATCCACATCTCCTAGAGCTTCAGATATCGCCTGGCGTTCATACTTCGTACCAATTAGTATTTCTTCAACTTCATTGATGTCTCCAACACCAAAGAAATCCCCAAAGATCTTCGCGTTCTGGATGTGTCCTTTGGCTACATCCAGGCGGATGTCATAGCTTCCCGCACCTTCAATTCGTTTCGTATGCTGGATATTGAACTTCGGAGACTTGCCATAATTCCAATCCCAATTTTTGTAGCGTTCTTCAGCGAGATTGTAAATGTTATCCCAATCTTCTTTTGTCAACTTATATTGAGGAATATCCTTCACATCTTCGACATCGAAAATATAGCGGAGAATCAAGTTCTTGAACTCTTCCATAGATATCTTTTCATCTAGGAATTCAGAGATGTTCGCCACACGACTACGAATGGATTTTATCCCTTTCGACTTGATTTTCTCTGTTTTCACATTCAGCGCAGAAACAACGTTTTCGATCTCTGAGTCCAGCATTAATGTACCGTGACTGAACATGCGGCCCCGGGTAGAGAATTGAGCATTCCCTGAAATTTTCCGTCCATCTTCTGCCACAATATCATTACGTCCCGACAGCTCTGCGTTTACACCCAATTTCTTAAGTGCTTCTGTTACAGGTTTTGTGAATTTAGCGAAATCATGAAAACTGTCCCCATCGTCCTTCGTAATGAAACTGAAGTTCAAGTTTCCAAGATCATGATATACCGCACCTCCGCCAGATAGACGACGAACGACATGGATGCCGTTCTCTTCTACATAGCTTGTATTGATTTCTTCCACCGTATTTTGGTTTTTACCAATGATGATGGAAGGTTCGTTGATATAGAACAGTAAGTAAGTGTCGTTGATATCAAGATTTTTTAATGCGTATTCTTCTATGGCCAAGTTAATGCGAGGATCATTGATCCCCTCATGATCGATAAAAAGCATGCGTTTCATCCTTTCAGTCCGTAATGTCCATGTACCATTGTAATCGTTTAAGGGCGTGGAAACAATTCATTTACTCCATGTAAGCCCTTCATCCGCCAGTTGAATGGTTCCACCGAAGATATCCTCCGCTTCCTGACGCAACTTCGTCAACTGTCCAAAATGCGGCAGATGACTGAGCCACAAGTTTTTCACATTAGCCTCTTCTGCAATCGTGGCCGCTTCCGTACTCGTCATATGACCAGCTTTCCTACCATCCATGCCTTTATAAAAGTTTGTATCTGTAATAAGAAGATCTGCATTTCTTGCAAATGTCGCCCACTCTTTAAAATAGCTAGTATCTGCTGTGTAAACCGCCGTGTCGTCACCATCAGAAATCCGCATACCATAACAAGGTACTGGGTGATTCGTTTTTTGGAATTGGATGGAGAAAGGCCCTACTTCCAACGTTTGATCGGGATCATAAGCTATGCCCTTGGTATATTGATGTGTTAGTGTTTCAAACTTCTTTTTCTCCTCTTTATGGCCATAAATTGGGAGCGTTTCATTTGTCTCTGCAAGGGTATTCTGAACAAGACAGGCATATTGAAGAGGCCCAATATCCGCAATGTGGTCATGGTGATAATGAGAAAGGACGACCGCATCCAAATCATCGACCTTCTTAAATTGTTGCAGTCGTGATAACACACCACTCCCACAGTCGATTAGCATCGAGAAACCATCTTTTTCAAATAAATAGCCAGAAGTAGCGCTGCCCGCTGCAGGGTAAGCCCCCCAATAACCGATGATTGTCACTTTCATTTTCATCACTCCTAAAACTTTTTGCCTAATTACACATTGTTTTATAACAGATGGTTGATTTCTGAATATTGTTATAATACAATGGTTTTACATTAAAAATTAATTGGAGGCGATTTACAGATGATGAGTGTTCTTGAGTTCTTCCGTAACCTTCCGAAAAAGCACTGCTCCAACTGTGGGAATGTGATCCAGGAAAAAGCTGACTGCTACGGCAACATTTGCGACGAATGTGACCACCCGGCCCGCTAAGTCTAGTATTCCACAAAAAACATAACAAAGAACATCAGATTGGGAGCAGCTGTCAAAAGCTGCTATTTTTTTTGCTCACTTTTTCCCTCTTCCACAATAGCTCCCTATAGTGGAAGATTCAGTTTCGAGATACCTGGGGGTTCGTTGACCGAGTTGCGCGGGAGCGCCGAGCTTCCTCGGACCGAAAAGCGAGCCCCGCAGCCCACATCCACTCAAAAAACACCTCGAAACTGAGCCTTCCATAAACCTGCCATATAGCGAAATAACTCAACAAAAAAACTATCCATCCGGCAGGCGGTGCTACTGGATGGATAGTTTTTTTCGTTTTGTGGAATTTCTTACAAGCAGCTGATGAGGATAAACATATCTGTTCGGGGGAAGAGAACCAGGATGTAACAGTTGTTGGATTAAAACTTCCACCGTCTTATCAGCCATTTGCTTCACAGGTTGTTCCACTGTTGTAACGGAAGGAACCATCAATAAAGAAATCATCTGATTGTCAAATCCTACGACAGCTAAATCGTCAGGAATTACCCAATCGGATGAGGAAGTAGCTTCATAAATCAAGCCGGCAGCAACCTCGTCGCTTCCAGTAAACACACCATCTACATGCGGAAGCTCATCTTTAATCAAATGAAAGACTTTTTGACCATCACTAACATCTATGGCCCAGTCAATCGCTAAATCGTTTTGAAAAGAAAGTCCATATTCAGACAAAGCTTCGATAAAACCTTCTTTCCGTTTTTTTGATAAGTGGCTTTCCGGACCACCACTTACATAGGAAATGTGTGTGCATCCCTGTTCCAACAGGTGAGTCGTTGCTTCGTATGCCGCTTGCTTGTGATCCATATGAATCATGGGAATGCTGGACTCGTCCATATATTCATTGCAAAAGACAATGGGGCCACATTCTAGAAAAGGTTTGACATCTTCCCATTCATTAACGAGTGATGCCATAATTACACCGTCCACTTGCTTTGTCTTCAATAATTGTAAGTAGTCCATTTCTTTTTTCTTGGAATCATGTGTTTGACAGACGATTACTTGATATCCCCACTCAGACGCCCTTTCCTCCATCGCCTCTATTAAATTACCGAAAAAAGGGTTCGTCAGGCGTGGTAAGAGAACGGCAATTGTCTCCGTCTTTTGACTACGAAGACGACGGGCGGAAGAATTGGGGACATAGCCAAGGTCGTTCATGGCTTGAATGATTCGTTGTCTTTTTTCATCTGTCACGTAAGGCTGATCATTGATGACTCGGGAGACCGTTGTCCTCGATAATCCAGCCAGTTTCGCTACATCTTCAATCGTAGCCATACTTACTCCCCCTTGATGCTTTCTTGAAAACGTTTCCAATTTCAATCATACTAATCATTCGGTTTTCTTGCAAGCCCTTTCATAAGTTGAAATACATTTTGCTAACATCTCAAGAAAGTGTGATGACCTTAAAAATACATATTCAGCTTACACCTTTAATAAAATGGAAAACAGGAAAAAATAGGGAGATGGTCCACCTGAGAAAAGTATTGATCATCGCAGATCCTGGTGTTGATGATGCATTTGCGATTATGTATGCCCTTCTTCATCCAGAGATTGAAGTCGTTGGAATCGTCGCAGAATATGGGAACGTCAGTCAGGAAATTGCCTTAAGAAACACAGCTTACCTGCTGCAATTGGCTAATAAAAGCGATATTCCAATGATTAAAGGTGCAGATAAACCACTGACAGGCACAAATCCAGAGTTTTTCTTTGATATACATGGAGCCCACGGCCTCGGAGAAATCATCCCAGGCGTTCAGACACCTGACCATGAGCGTTTTCAAAGAGTTTACGAACTAATCCATACATATGGGAAAGATTTAACGATCATAAATCTCTCTCGTTTAACTTCACTCGCTCTTACGTATATTCAATCTGAAAGTAACATCGATAAAGCAGGGGATGTTTATGTCATGGGCGGTGCCTTCTTCGTACCTGGTAATCGTACTCCAATAGCAGAAGCAAATATCTACGGAGACCCGCAAGCCGCTAAAATCGTAGCTGCTCATGGAGAAAATGTCACCTTTGTCCCTTTAAATATCAGCAACCGTGCAGTCATTCCCCTGGATACGATAAAGAAAGTGGCTGTTGAAAACGATACGCCCTTTTCAAAAATCATTTATCCTATCATGGATTACTACAGTAACCAATACGAATCCATCATCCCTGGAATTGATGGCGCACCTCTTCATGATGTTACGTTATTCTCCTATTTAATGAATCCTAAAGACTATAAGGTCGTAGAACGGCAAGTAAGCGTGAATGCGATCGGGCCATCAAAAGGACTCACCTATGCTGACTTCCGCCCTGCACCTGACTTTATTGAAGATTATCCCATGCACAATATCATTATCGACTTCAACCGAGAGGCCTTTATCAAAGACTTTGTCAGAATCATGACATCCAACTAGTCCAAAAAGGAATGGATAGAAAAAGGAAGCATTCCCGAGAATGCTTCCTTTTTATTGATAGAGATAGTCTATAACATTCTGGACAGCCGCTTCTCCCTGATCGATGCAATCAGGCAGACCGATGCCGCGGTAGGAACCACCTGCAAGGTAAACGCCTGGAAGGTCTTTCTCCATTTGTTCTGTAATCTCATTCACCCTCTGTTTGTGGCCGACCGTATATTGAGGCATCGCATCATACCAACGTGTGACGATCGAGAATTCAGGTTTGGCTGTGATGTTCATCGTTTTGTTCAAGTCCTTCAATACGATTTCTTCAATCTCTTCATCCGTTTTTTGAACCACTTCCTGATCGGAGGGCTTCCCTACGTAGCACCTCAAAAGAACTCTCCCTTCAGGTGTCGAATGGGGCCACTTTTTATGGGTCCAAGTACAAGCGGTGATCCGGAAGTCACTGTTTCTTGAGACGACAAAACCGGTTCCGTCGATATCCTTTTTAATGGCTGACGCATCGAAAGCCATGGCGACGTTTGCCACAGAAGTAGCATTGGTTTCTTTGAATGGTTCTAGAAAGTCATACTGAGACAGCATGCGCTGTACGGCATAATGGGGAGCGGCTAATATAACCGCCTCAGCTTCTTTTACGGTTCCATCACTTAATAAAAGATGATAGCCATTGGCTTTTTTCTCGATATGGTCCACCTTCACGCCTGTTTGGACAGTTCCAGGTTCCAATCTTTCTTCAATCGCTTCCACAAGAGACCCGAGACCGTTCCTTAGTGTACGAAACATGCTCGGTTTCTTTTCACCTTTTTTCGGCTTCTTCATCGGGTACGTCTGACGCAACCCTTTAATGAGACTTCCGTATTCCTGTTCCAGTTCGTAGAAGTTAGGAAATGTGGATTGCAGGCTCAAGCGATCGATATCTCCTGCATAAATACCGGATAGAAGCGGCTCTATTAGGTTTTCAACGACTTCATTTCCAAGTCTTCTCCGGAAAAACAACCCAAGGGATTGATCTCCCTCTACTGTTTTTTTCGACTTGACCAAGTCTAACGCAGCTCTCGTTTTTCCGACAGGACTGAATAGCCCAGAGAAAAGAAATGGACGGACCCTTGTCGGGATCCCCATAAAAGAACCGCTTGGCATTTTATGAAGTTTACCGTTCACCAAAATGTAGGACTGACCTGTCCCATTGGGAACAAGTTCATCCCCGAGTCCTACTTCTCTCGCAAGGCGTCCGGCACTCTCTTTACGGGCGAGAAAAGAATCCGGCCCTCGTTCAATCGTGAACCCATCTTTTTGGACCGTATCAATCTTTCCACCCAGGTGGTCGCTGGATTCCAATAACTGAACATCCAAAGGATAGCCTTGCTCGCGGGCTTCTTTTTGCAAGTAGTAAGCAGAGGTCAACCCTGAGATTCCTCCACCTACGACGACGACACGCTTTTTTTCTACCATAAAAAATCTACTCTTTCACTTTATCCAAGACGACATCAGCAAGTGTCTGGATAAACTTTGGATGAGTGTTCGGCATCTCCGGGCGGTAGTAGTCTGCTCCGACTTTATCACACACAACTTTACACTCGTAGTCATTATCATAGAGGACTTCCAAGTGATCGGAAACAAATCCAACAGGAGCGTATACAAAACTGCGGTATCCTTTTTCATGATAAAGGTCTTCCGTTAAATCCTGTACGTCTGGGCCGATCCATGGATCTGGTGTGTTGCCTTCACTTTGCCATCCGATTTCATATTGTGTAATTCCCGTAGCTTCTGAAATCAGTTCTGCGGTTTTCTTCAACTGATCCGGATAAGGGTCTCCCCCTTCCAAAATCTTCATCGGCAAACTGTGAGCCGAGACAATCAGGCAGGCTTTCTCCTTTTCGTCTTCCGTCATCTTGGAGTATTCCGCTTCAATGACATCTTTCCAATAGTCGATAAATCCAGGCGCGTCATACCAGCTTTCCACAGAACGAATAGAAATCCCGTGCTTATCAGCTTCTTCTTTGGCTCGACCATTGTATGATTTCACGCTGTACGTAGAGTAATGAGGAGCAAGAACGATGGAAACGGCTTCTTCTATCCCATCTTCAGCCATCTGCGCAACCGCATCCTCTACAAACGGTTCAATATGCTTCAGGCCAAGATATACTTTAAATTCAACCTCGTCTTGCTTTTCATTCAATGCATCCTTTAATGCTTCCGCCTGATCATCTGTAATCCGGGCGAGCGGAGAAATGCCGCCGATGGCGTCATAACGATCACGCAAATCCTGAAGCATTTCATCGGAAGGCTTACGTCCGCGTCGGATATGTGTGTAATACCTTTCTAGATCTTCTTCCTTGTAAGGCGTCCCATAGGCCATTACTAATAATCCCATTTGTTTTTTTGCCATGTTCCTTCACCTCTTCATCTTTTTTAGACCACGATTAGGATTTCTTGGAATAATCATGAATAAGTTGAGTCAGCCGTTTCAATGTTTCCGGCTTGATATCCGGAGTTACACCATGGCCGAGGTTAAAAATGTGAGCAGGGTGTTGTCTTCCCTCATCAATGATTTTCTTAGCTCTTTCCTCAATAGTATCCCAGTCCGCTAAGAGCAGCGAAGGATCCAGGTTTCCTTGAAGTGGCTTTGTAATCCCTTCATTTCTTGCTTCTGTAATTGACATGCGCCAATCCAGCCCAAGCACATCAACAGGAAGGTCGTCCCATTCATGAATGAGGTGTCTAGCTCCTACACCGAAAGTGATCAGAGGCACACCCTCTTCTTTCAATTCAGAGAAAATCCGCTGCATCACTGGTTTAATAAATGTACGATAATCTTCGACATTTAGAGAACCAACCCAAGAGTCGAAAATCTGAATGGCACTGGCCCCGGCTGCGACTTGTGCTTTTACATAAGCAATGACCATGTCCGCCAGTTTGTCCATCAGTGCGAACCATGTCATCGGCTCTCTATACATAAGTGACTTGGTTTTATTGTAATTTTTTGATGGGCCACCTTCAATCATATAGCTCGCAAGGGTGAATGGTGCACCACTGAACCCAATCAATGGGACGGTGAGTTGTTCTTTCGTCAATAGTCGAATCGTGTCCATGACATAAGGTACATCATCTTCAGGGTCGATCGTTCCAAGTTTTTCAATATCCGCTTTCGATCTTATTGGATTGTGAATAACCGGTCCGATTCCTTTTTTAATTTCCACATCCACGCCGATCGCCGGAAGTGGAGACATAATGTCCTTGTAAAGGATCGCTGCATCCACCCCATACTGCTCCACGGGTAGACGTGTCACATAAGCGCAAAGTTCAGGGTCGTGGGTGATTTCGAATAATGAGTACTTTTCTTTCAATTTGCGATATTCCGGCTGAGAACGCCCAGCCTGACGCATGAACCAGACAGGGGTATGGTCTGTCTTTTCCCCTCGGAAAGCTTTTAATATCGTGTCATTTTCAATTTTGTTCATCTTCAGAACTCCTTTTCCCGTTCAACATTTATCCGCTTACAACTATAACGATTTATTGTTCTTCTGTATAGAAGAATGAAACATTTGTCATGATTTTGTGCTTTTTTTCACAGGTCCCAACTCAGACTAACCGTATTGGAAGGCTGCCCTTTCTTCCCTGTCAATGGATCCACGGGTACGACGTAATAGCTAGTCTGATCAAAGATACCAAAAGCACTGACCTTAAACTCGTTCTTTCCCGTCACTTCACCGACTTTAACATCTTCTCCGTTTTCTTTCTTGAAAATACGGTAGACAACCCTTTCATCGTCAGAAGCAGACCACCGGATCGTCCCTCTTAATGTAGCGAGGCCAGACAAATTCAACCTTCCTGTTACGTTAGTTAAAACGGGAAGGTCCACAGGTTCAGGCAAGCTTTCTACCCCTTCTGGTTGTTCAAATGTTACAACCAGATTTTTTTCCTGATCGATCCTTGTTAATATGTCCTTCATGAGGAGGGTGGGATAAGCACTGCTTCCATCGATCTCTCCTGATTGATCGTAGCCCATCCAAAGCGATCCCGCGTATTCAGGCGTGTAGCCGGCAAACCACACATGCTGGTCCTGGTGGGTTCCTGTTTTACCTGCTAATGCTTTAGGATACTCACCAGCCTTCGCTGTTCCTTCCTGGACAGCGGTCTGGAGGATTTCTGTTAAATACCAAGCCGTCTGCGCATTGAATACCTCTGTTTTCTGAGGTGTATGTTCATGGATGACCTTGTCATTGCGGTTAAGAATTTTTGTAATGGTATAACTTTCTTTTCTCTCACCGTTTTGAGCCAGTGAACCATAGGCTTCTGTCATTTGAAGAGAAGTATATCCGTCAGACAATCCACCAAGAGCAATGGATAAACCATTGTCTTTTGTCTTCAACCCAGCTTTCTCCAGATATCCTTTGGCATAAGAGATACCAATTTGATCAAGAAGCCATACCGCTGAGACATTCTTAGACTCAATCAATGCTTGATACAGCGAGACTTCCCCTTCATATTTGTCGTCGTAGTTGTTTGGAGAATAATCATTGCCCCCAAAAGTCTGCTTTTCATCAGATAAAAGACTGTATGGGTCATAGTTTCCTGTCATCATTGCTGGACCATAGACGGCAAATGGTTTAATGATGGAGGCAGGAGCCTGCTTTGCCAGGACACGGTTGAAATCTCCATGTTTATAATCTCGTCCACCTACGACTGCCACAAGTGCACCTGTCGAGTGGTCCATCAAAGTAAAGGCTCCTTCGATGGATTCCGCTGTACCTGGGACGAATTCTCCGTTTTTCATTTCATCGGCAGCAATTTTTTGGATGACAGGGTCTATTTCCACCACAATTCGATAGCCGCCCCTTTTCAATTCGTCACGAGAAATATGATACTTATCCGCCGCTTCATGGATGACGAGGTCCACATAACTGTTGGACCAGGTTTCACTCGTTTCCTCTGCACGCTCAACAGCAAGCGTCGAACCTTGCATTTGCTTCATGACTGCTGCATCAATTTTTCCAGTATCGTACATCCTTGATAAGACCACATTTCTTCTCTGCTTGGCTTTGTCCGGGTGATCAAAAGGAGAATACGTATTCGGAGCTTTCGGCAAGCCTGCAAGCAGAGCCCCCTGGGCAACTGTCAATTCAGAAGCAGACTTTTGGAAATAATGCTGGGAAGCCGCTTCAATGCCGTACGTGCCTTCCCCGAAGTAAATTCGATTCAAATATAATTCCAGAATTTCATCTTTTGAATAATTTCGTTCCAAGTAAAGCGCAGCCATGACTTCTTTCGTTTTCCTCATCCATGTCTTTTCATTCGATAGGAAGATGTTTTTGGCGAGCTGCTGAGTAATCGTACTTGCGCCTTCCACCTTTTTCATGGCAATAATATCTTTATATACCGCTCTCATGATCCCTTTGAAATCCACACCGGAATGCTCTCTGAAACGGCTGTCCTCTATACTAATGAAAGCATCATTCACGTGTTCCGGAACCTCTTGAATGGGTATGTTTCTTCTATTTTTCGTGTAAATCCGTTCAATGACTTCACCTTCGACTGTCTCCACAGTTGTCATTTCATCAAGAATCAAATCTTCTTCATTTACGACAAACCGGCCTCCGAATAAAATAACGAGGTAACCTATTCCTGCGAGCAACAAAAGTGTGAGGACGATAAGGGCCGGCCACTTCGATCTTCCTGACCAGGTAGGTAAGCGTCTCTTTAAATCTTTGATGTTCAAGTTACGTGCATCCTTTCTGTTTCTTTCCTTCATACTTGCCACCATGGAACACTGCTTGCTAAACTGAAGATACCGCAGGAAAGGAGACATCGGCTATGAAAGTATCGATGACCAATGGTACATTGAATTACTTATCCAAACTGAGTCAACAACACCCTGAAGCACCTCTGTTTTTCATGCAGGATCAAGACAAAACGGTCGCCTATTATGAAGGGGAAGATACGTCCATTTTTGAAGAAGGACGCAACTATGAAACCGTCGATCATGTCGGTACGATGCAGGCGACGGGTTATGTTGTCATGAACAACATCCCTGTCAGTGACGAAGGACGTCCCGTTTTTGAAGACCGTTTCAAAAAAAGAGCGGGGAATGTAGAAAATCGTGAAGGCTTTCAAGCCATAAGAATCCTCCGCCCTTTAAAAGGCAATACTTACGTTGTTCTTACTCAATGGCGCAGTGAACAAGATTTTGAAGACTGGAAGAACTCCAAGTCTTTTGATGAGGCTCACAAAAAGTCGGGCCCTCAGCACCAGAAAAAACCATCGTTTATCGATGGCGATGCTTACATTACAAAATATCAAATGATTGAACTTGAAGAGTAGAATAGGAAAAGTGAGCGGATAACCGCTCACTTTTTTTATTCCTCTTTTTGTTCAGGTTCACTGTCCATGACTTCCTGTTGGAAGAAATCATCCAATCCACGAACCGATTGTTCACCTGAAATTCTCGCCTGCTCTTCTCCGTTTTCGAAATGAATGAGGGTAGGTGTTCCTTCAATTCCATATTTGTCCCACTGATCTTCAAATTCCAATACATTCATTTTTTTCACATCGAGATCATACTCATTCACAATCGGCATCATTCTTGGTGTGGTACGTTGACAATACACACAGGTAGGGCTATAGAAATAAACCGTGGTCGGTTCCCCGGACTGGATTTCTTCTTCGAGTTCATCGGGTTGGATTTGGTTTTGATAGTACGGATCATCCAGCTGATCAATGGTTGCCTGATCCAAGTTTTCTTTCCCATAAGGGTTATCTGCTGTTTTTTCAGAGTTTTGATAGTTCACGACAAATACAAGAACTACAACAAGCACCACGAGAGCACTTGCAAAGATAATCATACCTTTTTTCATACGTCATTCCTTCCTTTCTTTACAACGACAAACAAATGAATGATAAAAATGATGATGAAGGCGGTGCCTGCTAAAAACGGAATCGTCACGAATCCAAAAACATTGATGTATTGACCATTACAAGGAACTAGACCGCATGTGTCTGCTGCTGAAAGCGACGGGATCTTCTGCAGCATGTAATGATAAATGGAAACGAAGATGCCAATTCCGCTCATAATAATTCCAGGGAAAGCTACATCCCACTTCTTTTTCCATAAAGCTGTCCCATAAATGAGCACCAGCGGGTACATTAGTATTCTCTGGTACCAGCACAACTCACAAGGTGCATAACCGAGAACCTCTGAGAAGAACAAGCTCCCGACAGTAGCCACAAGTGATGTTGCCCATAGGAGAAACAGCGCTGTTTCCATGCTTTTTTTCATTATTTTGTATCCTTTCTACCTCTCTCTCATGCCATTATACTAGGTATTCTCTCGAAAACAAAGTAGTTTCATAGTCCTCCACACCATTGACATTTTCATATGGACGGTTGATTTTTGACAAAGAAAAAACCGCCTGTAAGCGGTTCTTCCCTTTTACCTTTTAAGCAGTCCATTCCGGTGAGCATAAACAGCAGCCTGTGTACGGTCCTGCACCTCAAGTTTACTTAAGATGTTGCTGACATGGGTCTTCACTGTCTTGACTCCTATATACAGGGCATCGCTGATCTCCTGGTTGGTCATACCTTCCCCCACACATTTCAACACTTCCAGTTCACGTTTTGTGAGCTCCTCATGTGGTTTTCGGTCCTGGCGGAAACGGGTCATCATTTTTGTAGCGACTTTCGGCTCAATCACATTTTGACCGAGAGCTGCTTTTCGGATGGCTTCGGCAATTTCATCGGCTGATGATGTCTTCAGCATATAACTAAACGCACCTGCTTCAAGCGCCGGAAAAACCTTTTCATCATCATAGTAACTCGTTAGAATGATGATCTTACAAGATTCCGTCTTCATAATTTCTTCTGTCGCTTCAATTCCAGTCCCATTTTCCATAATCAAATCCATGAGAACAACATCCGGTTTTTTCTCTTTAACCAGCGCTGCTCCCTCATACCCACTGCTCGCTTCTCCCACAATGTCTAAATCTTCTTCAGTACTTAGATAGGCAATGACACCTTTACGGACGACATCGTGATCATCAATGACTACAACACGAATCATTCCTCTTCCCCCTTAACATTTACTTTTACAGGAACACGAACATCGATATGTGTACCTTCTCCTTTCCTTGAACGTAAAGAGTATGAGCCGCCAATTTCTTCACACCGTTCACGCATCGTTTTCAATCCATAAGAGGCCTTGTTGGCTTTTTTATCCTCGGTATCAAACCCTACCCCATTATCGGCAATATGTAGGAAAATCTCCTTTTGGTCATGAGTGGCTTCTACCTTCACCTCAGAAGCATTGGCGTGTCTTAATATATTTGAAAGTGCTTCTTGCACAACCCGGAACAACTGCTCTTCTACTGACGTTGGCAGATCTCCCAAATCTTCCATATCCACATCAAAGTCAATTTGACACTTTTGACGCAATTCTTCTATGAGAGTTTTAATCCCCTCTGTCAATGGTTCTCCTGATAAGTGAACAGGCCGTAAATGGAGAAGGAGCGCTCTCATTTCTGTTTGGGCCTGAAGAGCCATTTGAGTAATCTCCTGAAGCTGTTCTTTCGCTTTTTCCGGACGACGATCAAAGATTTTTTCTGTAGCCTGCGCCATCATCGTTAAGGCAAATAATTGTTGGCTCACGGCATCATGCAAGTCGCGGGCAAGTCGTTGACGCTCTTCAATCGTAGCCGCCTTGTGAGCTGTGCGTGCCAATTCACTTTTTTCATCAGCAAGCTTTACGAGCGAATCTTTCTGCTGCTCCAACTTTTCGCCAAGCACATTCAATTCATCTCCCACAGCAGCAATTTCATCATTCTCATTAAAATAAATCCGTTTGCTGAAGTTCCCCCGAGAAAGCTGAGTAATCATCATCGATATGTAATCCAACCGATGTTTGACATCCCCACTGGACCGAAAGCCCGCGTACAGAGACATGATAAACCCAATGACAATGTAGAGCAGCATGAACATCAAAATGGCTCCTGCACTTAACCAATCAGGCTGAAACCACACGTAAATAGACAATAGGATACTGAGCAGGATAAACGTATTTAAAATGAGCCCATACAGATGTGATCGGATATACATGTAACGTATACTATTCAATTGCTTTAACATGTTTTCCCACCTTTCACACCTGTTCGATACGAATCGAACCCACTTTAAGATCGACACCAATGGTCAAACGGCGAGTGGCCATCGAATAATCATCGGTTTCATACTCTACACTTCTGTGCATTCCATCCGCTTTCTGTCCCCCGACACGGATATCCCCAGTCTTTACTTTTGCTTCTACACGGAACGGAACATGTTTTGGAATTAACATTTTGACATCCCCAACCCAGCCGCGCACGATGATTGGCGTATCTCCATCTGGAATGAAGGCACGTGTAAAATCAAACCGGTAATCACCAACTCCGTTCCATAAATCCATGGGTTCCACCTTCCAGTTCTCATCATTAAAAGAATGGTCTCCAATCATCATATGCTTGGACTTTAGCTTGTTTGAAGAGGACCCTTTGGAATCATATTCAATTTTCACTTTAGAGCCTTTGCCACCTAAAAAAATGCTAAATCCAAAGTATATGAAAAGAAGCGGCCAAAGCTGCCATACATCCCCAAAGGAGAATTCAAAAAAACCCAGTCGATCCAACAGCAAAAGCATACTGAAAATCGTGAGGAATGAACCAACGATCCAACTTCCGCCTTTCTTCAACAACGCGTCCAACCAAAACTTTAAACCAATCAATAACAAAATGATCGGATAAATATTCCCCCAGGTCCATCTCATTTCCAGGGAAATAATGTTCAAATTCGACAAGAGAAGAACAAATCCAAATACAACTAGTAATAGTGCGATGACGACTTGTGAAATTTTATTACGCATAATTGCTCACCCTTTTTTAACCTTCCGTAAATTACATTCGACAGAAGATCTATATTTCCTTTCTGTCTTAAATGCTTCCGTGGCAAATGTATAACCTAATCTTATCTGGAAATGGACACTTGTAAAACAATCCAGAGAACGGAGTTATCTCCGCCTCTAGTCGGAGGTATGTTTAAACCAAATAGTGATGGGAATATTTATAAAGGAGCACAAAAGAAAGGATGTTGTTGTATGGATCAAAAAATGCAAAATCTAATCGATGGTCTTAACGAAGATTTAGCTCATGAGTACGCAGCTTCTATTATGTACACGTATAATGCGGCTGTCGTTACGGGGCTCTATCGTTCTGTTCTCAAGCCATTTTTCGAAAGCGAAGTAACCGATGAACAAGGACATGCGCTTTATCTAGCTGAGAAAATCAGCACGCTGGGCGGAACTCCGACGACAACACCTGCTGAAGTCAAGCAAATGACTGAAGTGAGACCAATGTTAGAAGAAGCACGAGAAGCCGAGCGTCAGACGATCAAGCGTTACGAAGAACGCAAAACACAAGCGGAAGAGCTAGGATTAACTGAATTATCTGTAAAGCTCGATGATATGATTGCAGACGAAACCGGTCATATGGAAGAAATCGGACGTCTACTTCAAGATTCCCGCCTACAAGACTGACTACTTCCCCCCTGTCCAAGACAGGGGATTTTTTATTTTCACTCGATAAGGGGACCTGTTTGAGAATATTCTGAATGTATATTACAATTTATGAAAATAGTTGCCAAACTTCAGCAAGATGACAAGGAGGAAAAAATATGTGGGAAAACGTCTTTCAAGCCATTGATGAACAATACGAGAAAATGGTCGAGACTCGCCGTCACTTGCACCAATATCCAGAGGTTTCATTTCAAGAAGTGAAGACGGCTCAGTTCATTGCGGATACATATGAGAAACTGGGGATTCCATATGAAAGTCATATCGGAGGAAATGGAGTTATTGCCAGAATGGAAGGTGGAAAACCAGGGAAGACGGTTGCCCTAAGAGCAGATTTTGATGCCTTACCTATTCAGGAAGAAAATGAAGTCCCTTATAAATCTAAGAATGATGGGGCCATGCATGCATGTGGTCACGACGGCCACACCGCAGCTCTTCTAGGTTTGGCGGAAGCACTAGTTCCTCATAAGGAAGAACTCCCAGGTACGATCGTGTTCTTACATCAGCACGCCGAAGAGTATGCACCTGGAGGGGCAAAACCGATTGTCGAATCAGGAGCCCTCAATGACGTAGATGCTGTATTCGGCACTCATCTATGGGTCAATGCCCCGACAGGAGTCATCCAAACCTCTAAAGGAGCTTTTATGGCCGGAGCAGATCGATTCGAAATCAAAGTTCAAGGAAAGGGTGGACACGGGGCCCAGCCGCATCAAACGAAAGATGCTATCGTCATCGCTTCCCAATTGGTATCGTCCTTACAACAAATCGTCAGCCGCCGGATAGACCCTTTAAAGACAGCTGTTCTCACAGTGGGAACATTTGAATCGGGAACGACCTTTAATGTCATTGCGGATTCAGCAACCTTAACCGGTACGGTTAGAACATTTGATCCTGAAGTGCAAACTTTAATCATTGAAGAAATGGAAAAAATCATAAAAGGCACATGTGAAGCAAACAGCGCAGACTACGAGTTCATTTACGAAAAAGGGTACCCCCCCGTTGTCAATCACCCAGAAGAAGCGGACTTAGTTTTACAACATGCTCACAAGGCTGACGCTTCTTTACGCACAGAAGAAGTCGAACCGGTCATGGCTGGAGAGGATTTTGCTTACTACTTATTGGACAAGCCAGGCACTTTTTATTTTACAGGTGCTCAGATTCCAGACCATTACTACCCTCATCACCATCCAAAATTCGATTTCGATGAAAAAGCACTCCCGCACGCAGCTAAAACATTGTTCCAAACCTTTATTAGTTATCAAGACAGTTAAAGTAAACGGAGGCGGCTTGACTGAATGGTCGTCTCCCCTAATTGTTCTAATAATCTCCCATTCGCAACATATCCTACAACGGCCCCGAAACCCGGGACCAATTGAAGAAGCTTAACTAAATCGAGAGTATCTCTATACTCGATCTGCAACGTCTTCCAATCTACATTTTTCTCTGTTATTTCTAAGTCGTTCCATTCCATTACCTTACGTTTTAAATCCCCTCGGGCATGATCGCTTGAAAATGCGAGCATAAATACGTGAAGTAAGTACACCCTTTCTTCGTATGAATGAACATTCCAACCGTAAATCTGAGCCGCATCAAACAAAAACTTCATTTTTATGCTTAATAACAGAGGGAAGTCAGCTATCCCTAACCAGAAACCACCGAAGCCCGTACCTGCGCCTTCCACAGCTGCTGTCCTCTTATATTTTCTCACTAATTCCCGGACTTGCCTCTCACGCTCTTCAAAGCTCCAATCCGGATGTACCTTTATGGGTTGTATATATTCTGAGGTTGTTAATGCAAGTTCAATCATGGAACGAACACTGTCCGTCACAACCCCGTGAACACGATCTGGGATTTTTTCATTTATTTTAGACTGCACCCGCTTCGAGCTTCTTTTTATAATGGACGAGCGCTTGTCCAATGATTTACTCCAACGCAAGGCTTCTTTCTTTGCCTGCTCTTCATAACTCATACAAAACACCTCCGAATATTTTTGTGTCTGTACAATTAGGTATTAAAACACACGAGACAAATGGAACGAAGCCGCTCTAGATAAGAGTTTTAATATGAAACAGGGAAGACTGCTTAGGTAGTCTTCCCTGTTACGTCAATTTCTTTTTCACGTAATTTTGTATAAATAGATAACTGAAGATACTTCCGCCTACCCACACAAGAACAAGCCCTATAGGATTCCATTGGAATATAAACAATAAGCCGAAGAGGAAGGTCTGAAACAACATGATCTGCTGCAACCATTGCAGGATTGCCTTTTCCTTCCATTCTTTCTTAACCGGATATAGATCCAGCCAAGCAATAGTGCGGTGGTGATTCCACAATGTCATCATTTGAAATGCACTTAAATAGAGAAATAGAATGGCAAACGCGACCTTGACCCATAGATTGGATACAAACCAAATGGCCAGGGCACCAATTACTATAAGGCGGATGTACATACCTAAATAATCGCTGCTTCGTATAAAAGTTATTTTATACAAATAGGAAAAGGTCTGGTTTTGCCGGTAAGGAACCCGATCCACAATCGCTCGTACAAGCGTGTTACGCTTTTTCACTGTATTTTTTAAATGAGGAACATCCACAAACATATTGGCAATTCTGTAAAAGGTCCTCATTCTCTGCTGATCTTTTTCTACTAGTAAATCCCAAGCTAGTCCGGCTTTTTGTCTGGAGAGAGAATAGGTGTAAAGGACGACACCTACAAGCAGTACCGTTACAACACTTGCATAAACCCACTCTCCCTGAGCGAGAAAATAAAAAATGGTAATGTTCAATACCGCTTTGATAACTTGGTCCATAAGTCGTATCCTGGGGTTTCTCTCTTTCAACATCCACCAGTTGGACATCATGTTCCAAATTTTAATGATGAGGACAACACCGATCATCATTAAATAATGCCGGGTACCAAGTTCTGGATACGAGGCAAAATACAACGGACCAAGGGCTGCCGAGATTAGGAGAATGACATAAAGCTGGACAACGTAGCTGTAATATAAGCAGCGGCGGAAGTAATCACCCAATTGATACTCACCGGGAAGCAGGAAAACCAAATCCGGCTCTTTGAGGAGCGTACGAACAGGGCTATACCCCGTGATGAATCCAAAAGCGAGCGCTATAATCCATATGGTCGGAAAATCCTCCGGCAAGTCTTGCAGCCACTGTCGGTAGTAATAAGCGAGCGCCGAGATAAAGAACAATAATGCAACACCAATGTGTTCATTGAAAATATACTTTAAGTAACGGCTTGTCTCTTTCGTATGTTCAGAGAAACGTTTCCTCCAAAACTCCTTCGCATTAATCATATTGCTCTTCCTTTGTCAGCTGCACATAGATATCATCAAGAGATGCACCCGGCTGATTAAATGACGTCCGCAGCTCTTCAAGCGTTCCTTTAGCTCTAATTTCTCCTTCATGAAGGATAACGAAACGATCACAATATCTCTCCGCTGTAGCAAGGATATGGGTCGACATCAAAATCCCTGCTCCTTTTTCTTTCATATCCTCCATCAACTGAAGGTAAGACTGGATACCGAGGGGATCCAGTCCTACAAAAGGCTCATCCACGATATAGAGGTCCGGTTCGATTAAGAATGCACACATAATCATTACCTTTTGACGCATCCCTTTAGAGAAGTGCACCGGAAACCATTTGAGCTTCTTCTCCATACGAAATTCTTTAAGAAGCGGCTGCAACCTCTGTTTGAATACGTCTTCCGGTACATTATAGGCCATAGCTGTCAAGTGTAGATGTTCATACAAAGTCAATTCATCATATAAAATAGGCATCTCCGGAATATAACCGAGCTGCTGTCGATACTCTTCCGGATTCTCTTCAAATGATGTTCCATTAATCGAGACTTTCCCTTTTTTCGCCTGCATCATTCCGATGATATGTTTGATGGTCGTACTTTTACCCGCGCCATTCAAACCGATGAGGCCGACGATTTCGTTTGGATGGACATCGAAAGATATGCCATGGAGTACATTTTTATGGGTGTACCCTCCGTGGAGGTCTTTGATATGTAATAAAGGTTCCATCTTATCCCTCACTTCTTTAATTTTCCTGCACAAATTTTATCATACTTTCACGTCTCTTACACTTTTCACTTACCGTCTACATCGAGTTTTCACTCTTTGATATGGTACAATGCTATCAAACGGAAAGGAGTGTTTGCATATGGCAGATGAATGCATTTTCTGCAAAATCATTGATGGGGAAATCCCTTCAGCAAAAGTGTACGAAGACGATGAGGTGTACGCTTTTCTTGATATCAGTCAAGTAACAAAAGGTCATACGCTAGTTATTCCGAAACAGCATTGCCAGAACATCTACACCACGCATCCAGAAACAGCAGAGAAGTTGTTCTCAAGAGTGCCGAAGATCGCAAATGCAATTAAACAAACCTATGCTCCTATTGGCTTGAACGTCTTAAACAACAATGAGGAAGCAGCGGGCCAATCTGTATTCCACCTACATATCCACCTCATTCCGAGATATGGTGAAGGGGATGGATTCGGCGCGAAATGGGAAGTCCATTCCGATGATTACTCGCCAGAAGATTTACAAGCCATCGCTGGTGAAATCAATCACCACATCCCTAGTTAAATGGATTGATTTTCTCAAGATAAAACTGCTATAATACTAGCATGCAATCGCAAACGGTCATGAGGGCACGTTTGGATGGCAAATTCAGATGAGATTAGAATAGTTGAGGAGAGATGTTTAAATGAATATTCGTGTTTTAGTCATGTTGTCTTTATTTGTAGGAATTGGTGCTGTTCTGCATGCCGTCGCACCCCCGTTCTTTTTCGGAATGCGACCGGACATGATGCTCGCTATGATGTTCCTGGGAATCTTATTGTTCCCTAAACCATCTTATGTCCTATTGTTATCTTTAGCGACAGGATTCATCTCAGCGATGACTACCACCGTTCCAGGCGGTCAACTGGCCAATATTATCGACAAGCCGCTAACCGCATTTGCATTTTTCGCGCTTGTCCTATTGACTAAAAAAATATCACATCAAAAGTTCGTACAGCCTGCTTTAGCAGCCATCGGTACCATGATTAGCGGCTCCATCTTCTTAGGTGTTGTCCTGTACATCATCGGACTTATGGAAGCCAGCTTTGGACTCATGTTTGTCACAGTTGTTCTACCTGCAGCTGCGTTTAACGTGTTGTTCGTAGCCATCATGTACCCGATCGCTCGAAAGATCTTAAGACGATCAAACCTTGCTAAAGCAGCTCAACCAGCCTCTTAAAGAGGGTATACAGAAGAACCTTGACTTACACCAAAGGCACTACATCAAATGTAGTGCCTTTGCTTTATCTTTCCCTATAAAGAATATTTTTTTATGTTTTTAAGGTTTCATTCATACATATTAAGAGAAAATATAAAATAGAGAGTGATTGAAAGGAGACTGACTGATATGCCAAACGGAAAATCATTAGCGCTGGGATTCATAGTCGGGGGAGTCGTTGGAGCTGCCTATACGTTACTAAGTACCCCTTCCTCTGGTCGTGATTTGAGAGAGAATGCCAAACTGAAAAGCGAAAACTTAAAAAATACGGTTCTCAGCTTAAAAGAAGAAGGCATGCAATTGAAGGACCAGATTACTCAAACGTCTAAAGAAGGGGCACAGCTGATCAAAGAGCTTTCCGAAGATGTAAAAACCTCCATTGAAAGCTGGAAGCGTACGGTTGAACCCCATCAAAAAAATATTCAAAAATATTTAGAACAAATTGAAGCAAGCTTAAAAGAACTGGAAGAGAAAGCAAAGGCTGAGCAAGCCAATCACACGACACAACCGAGTCATGAAGTTATCAACCACCAATAATCTCAAACCTCCCGCCTCGAGCGGGATTTTTTATGTTTGTCCTTCTCCCCCTATCTATATTCCATCCTCTCCTGCTCTATGCCACAAAAGGGCAGTTAGACACTTATTGTTAAATATCCATTATTAAAGTATATGGCAGGATTGTTGAAGACTCAGTTTCGAGACTTTTATTGAGTGGATGGGGGCTATATCAGAATCTCGAAACCACTTCCAGAATAAACAGCTATTCCGTTTAATTGGAATATAAGATTAAAACTTCCATGCCTAGGTACTTAAACTCTGAAAGCTTGATACAGAGCGTTTTATAATTTTAACAATCGGGATAGCGGAAGACAATCCTACTTGGAAAGGGGTTCGTTTCTCACATACATCGAATGGGGTGGTTGGGAAGCTGCGAGACTCCCGTGGGAGAAGGAGATAGGCGAGATCCCGCAGGACGCAGTCCGAGGAAGCTCGGCGCTCCCCCACAGGAAAGTGTTCAAATGCGGAATCGCCCTGGTAGACACGACTGGCATAAGCAGAACAGCAACGGAATGTGCTCTTTCATTCCTTTGCTGTTCTGCTTATGACGCGAGTGTCTGTGCGATGGAGCTGGACGTGTAGCTTCCCAACCACCCCTAACGCTGAACCTGGGTAACGAACCCCGAAAACATCTCGAAACTGAGTCTTCAAGTAAAGGGAACTTATATAATAAACTGCGGAATTTACCAATGCGCAAAATAAAAGCGTGTAGAGGCACAAACCTCTACACGCTTTTTTAAGCTTATTATTCAGCTGCTTCTAAATCTTCAATGGAATCGACATCCATATATTCAGGAACAACTAGACCAATCTTCGCACCTTCAAGATTCGCTCCAAGGTCTTCTAAATTGTCTTTATTTTGCTCGTATTGATCACCGTGGGTACCTGGCAACCATGCAGCCACCATTCCATCTGCTTCGCCAGCGGCAACAGATTCCCACATCGGTCCATTGTCAAGCGGTGTAATCGTTACATCAAAGCCTTGCTCCTTCATGACTTCTGCCACGACGTTTGTTGAAGCAATCTCAGAGTCCCAGTTTACAAGAACAAGTTCGACCTCAGTACCGTCCACTTCCTCGGTACCTTCTGTCCAAGCTTCTACTTTATCCTGGTTGTTAGAAATCCAGTTTTGAGCCGCTTCTTCAGGGCTCGCGCCATCAGCAATCTCAAGCATTACTTCTTCCATGTCCGCTGCTTCCCAGCTGAACTGGTCTAGTATTTTGTAAGCGTTCGGTTTATCATCTTCAAGTCCTGAACGTACCATTGTTTTAATCTGTTCTTCGCCACCAAAAACTTCTTTTGGATCTTCAAGGTATTTCAAGTCGTATCTAGCGAATTTCCAGTGTGGCGTCCAGCCCGTAACAACAATCGGCTCTTCGTTCTCAATAGCTTCTCCTAGAGCTGTTGCCATGGCACCGGAAGAAGAGGTAGCAACTTCCCAACCACTTAGATTTTCATATTCTTCAATAGCATCTTCTGCAGAACTTACGACACCTGCACCTGCTTCGATGCCAGTGATTTCATAGCCCATCTCTTCTCCATAATTCATTTCAGAAGCGGCTTCATCACCGTTAGCATCTCCATTTGACTCTGCGCCTTCATCTTCTGAAGATCCACAACCTGCAGCTACAAGTGTTAAAGATAGTCCGGCAACCATGCCGAAACGTTTCCAGTTAAACATGTAAATCTCTCCCCTTTTAAAAATTTTATATAGATAAAAGATCCAAGGACCCTTTTCTAACGATATTTACTAGTCACCACGCTGGGTGTTCAAGTTTTGTGTGAAACGATCAATGATGATCGCCAGAATAACGATACCAAGTCCTGCAACAAATCCAGTCCCGACTTCAGCACGCTGAAGCCCTGTAATAACCGTTTGCCCAAGTCCCTTCGCACCAATCATAGATGCTATGACTACCATAGATAGGGCAAGCATGACTGTTTGGTTAATTCCTGCCATGATCGTCTTTTTAGCCATTGGTAATTGCACTTTAAATAATTTCTGAGTTCCGGTCGTACCGAAAGCATCGGATGCTTCAATCAACTCATGGGATACTTGACGAATTCCCAGGTTCGTAAAACGTACCGTCGGCGGTGTTGCAAAAATGACAGAAGCAAACACCCCTGGCACCATCCCGATACTAAAGAAAGCTACGGCTGGAATCAGATAGACGAAGGCTGGCATCGTCTGCATGAAGTCAAGGACAGGTGTAAGGATTTTCTCTGCCACTTTGCTTTTTGCCATCCAAATTCCAAATGGAACACCGATAATAACGGAGATCAGACTCGCAAATATAACGAGCGTAAATGTATTCATCAACTCTTCCCATAACTCCTGGTTGGCAATAAACCATAGGCCGATGACTGAAAAAGCTGTTAAGCCCAACTTTTTTCCAGAAGCAAAGAAGGCTAAAACACCTACTACAATAATGAATAGCCAAATGGGAATGCCCATCAACCAATCTTCTGCTACGATTTCAATAAAGTCACCAAAGTCTTCTTTTATAAAATCAAATAAGAATTCAAATGTATCTGTTGTCCATTCTGTTGCCGAATCAATCCACTCCGCTACAGGCAGTTTAGGAATCAAACCCATTTAAATTCACCTCACTTCCAGCTAACGCCGCTAGTACGGCTCCTCTCACAATTACCCCTTTCAGTTTTCCTTCTTCAATGACAGCTACAGGTACCGGGGAATCATGGATAATATCGAAAATTTCCTGCATCGGTGTTTGAGGATCAACCTTTGGCACATCTGTGCGAAGAATCCCTTTCAAATTGTCTGAATCCTGCTTCACAGCAGCAGAAACGTCATCAGCCGTTACATATCCATGCAGATTTCTTTTGGCATCTGTTACATAGATGCTTGAAAGACCTTCTTTCCGCATCCGTTCAAGAGCTGTCCGCGGACCATGTTTTTGAATATCCACCGTTTCTGGTCGTTTCATAATATTTTCAGCCGTCAAGACTTTGGAACGGTCCACATCCTCAACGAACTTCTCAACGTAATCGTTTGCTGGATTCACTAGGATTTCTTCTGGTGTACCAATCTGAACAATGCGCCCGTCCTTCATGAGGGCAATACGGTCACCGATTCTTAACGCCTCGTCGAGGTCATGGGTAATGAATAAAATGGTTTTCTTCATGGATTCTTGAAGCTCTAATAGTTCGTCCTGCATTTCCTTACGAATCAATGGATCTAAGGCAGAAAAGGCTTCATCCATCAATAGAACTTCTGGGTCGTTTGCCAGAGCTCTTGCAAGACCAACACGCTGCTGCATCCCCCCGGATAATTGACCAGGGAACTGGTGGATGTATCCTCCTAAACCAACCATCTCCAGAGATTTCTTCGCTTTTTCTTTCCGCTCATTTTTATCAATCCCTTGTACTTCAAGGCCAAACTCTGCGTTTTCCAATACCGTACGATGTGGGAAAAGACCAAAGCGCTGGAATACCATGCTCAACTTTTGGCGACGGACTTCCCGTAAATCTTTACTGTCCATCTTGGCCAAGTCCTGACCATCAATATATACACTACCTTCTGTTGGTTCGATCAATCGGTTAATTAATCGGACGAGTGTCGATTTACCACTCCCGGACAGTCCCATGATGACGAAGATTTCCCCTTCTTCTACATCAAAGGACGCGCGGTTAACACCGACAGTATTTCCGGTTTTTTCGAGAATATCTTCTTTTGATAAACCCTCATCTAAGTATT
This sequence comes from Halobacillus faecis, assembly GCF_007991335.1. Classification (GTDB taxonomy): domain Bacteria; phylum Bacillota; class Bacilli; order Bacillales; family Halobacillaceae; genus Halobacillus; species Halobacillus faecis. Next base: position 27,929 of record NZ_BJYD01000009.1, read on the forward strand.
TGGTAGCTTTTTTAGCATTCTTACCGAAGATTTTCGATAAGTTTTCTACCTGAATGATCGGCACGTCTCTCACCTCTTCTTTTTTGTTTATTATGGTACGTTTCATCTTTTTTATTTCCGTACTCACTCAATCACCTTACATAATGTAACCTATTTGTAATAGAAAGTTCAAACGATAAATACTTTAAATCAAGAACAAAAATTACGTACAGTTAAAACTGTACAGAGTTTAAAGCATAGTTTACGCCATTTTACTTTTAAATCCTTTATATTTAAGCCCTTTCAGTTATTTTTAAACAGATGGAAATTATAGTAATGTAGACTTAGATTTTTTGCGAAGGAGGATCTTATGGTAGTAAAAGACCACCATTTCCTTGAAGACATGCATACGAAAGTCACACATGAATTTTCCAAAACACTGGAAATGTTTGGACTCACCCCAGCTGATGCTCGGCTGTTTGTTACTCTCTATCTGCATCAGGGTCCAATGACATTAGATGAAATGAGCCAGGCTTTGGGGAAAAGTAAAACTTCTATGAGTACAGGTGTAAGAGGCTTATTGGACCAGGGGCTGGTCGAACGAGTATGGAAAAAAGGATTCCGTAAAGACCTTTATCAAGCGAACGAAAACTTATATCGGAATTTCATGTCTTCCTATATAAAGAAGTGGCAGTCAGCCGCAAATGGACAAAAGAACACAATTGAAAGCATGGAAGGTGAACTGAAAGACAGAATACAGAAATATAACAATCAAGAGGAAATGCAGCAGGCGGACCAACTTTACAGACGTATGGAAGATATGGTCCGTTTTCATGAATGGATCGCCGAAGCATTCAAAGAGTTAGACCCTAGTGATAACGATCACCCTTCTGATTAACTCCTCTTTTTTAACATGCAGGGCCACCTTTTACCGTCTCTGCATGTTAATTTTATTTTCAGCACATTATATCTTGATAATTTACTAAAATTTTATATTATAATAAGTGGGAAACTCTTAGAAACTAATAGCCTATTGAGGATAGAATAGTTTTAAAAAATACCTTAAGAGGGTGAGGTAAATGAAAGACAAAATCTCAAAAAGAGAAGCCATTTTCTACAGTCATAAGATGGCTCAACTCTCCAAGGCGCTTTGGAAAGCCATTGAAAAGGACTGGCAGGAATGGATTAAGCCATTCCAATTAAACATCAATGAACATCACATTTTATGGATTGCTTACCATTTGAAAGGTGCGAGCATTTCTGAGATTTCCAAGTATGGTGTCATGCATGTTTCAACCGCCTTCAATTTCTCAAAGAAGATGGAAGAGCGCGGCCTCCTTCAGTTTTCTAAACGTGAAAACGACAAAAGAAACACTTATGTAGAGTTAACTGAGGCAGGGATTGAACTTCTAGAAGCAACGCTGAATGAGTATAACCCAGAAGATAATTCTGTACTGAGAGGCGTTATGCCAATGACAGAAATGTATGGAAAGCTTCCTGAGTTCTTAGATTTATCTGCTTTGATCAAGGAGATCTATGGGGATGAATATATAGAAATCCTTGAACGTTCACTAGAAAACATTGAAGAGGAACCACTCGTCCAACAACCAACGGATATTGAGGACTATAAGAAGAAATCAAAGTCCTCATAACAAATAGGACCCTAAACAAATAGAACCCTTTCCAGTAAACTCTTATTGGAAAGGGTTCTATTTATAATGGAGACGATTGAGCAGGCTCGTCAATTCCGGGTAAAGTCCTTGCTGTTCAAGAGCTTCCAAGGTCTCTTCTATAGGTAACTTATAACAAAGCATCCCGGCAAAGTGAATCATTAGATCCGCATGATTAATTAAGCCGTTTGCTACATCCTCTTCGTAACGCTCATTCAAAATTTCCAGCAATTGTAACGATTCCATATATTCTTTTCTTGTTAAGCTTTTTTCAATGACTAATTTCGTAAATGGATATTTCTTCATCTCTTCGACTTCTAGTAACAAATTCAAGTGGAATGCAAAGGTTTCACATCGATTTCCCTTCTCCAAAATACTCCCTCCACAACCTGCTGTCACCCTTGCCATGACAAGGTTTATTAGATCTTTCAACAAAAGAATGAAAAGCAAGTGTTTTTTTTACAAAAAACCTATTGCTTTTTCTCTTCAAACATACTATTATTCGTCTTGTGCCAAACAAACGAAACATAAAACGTACTACTATCATATCGATATTCATAATAAATTCACAGTATTTTTTGTTGTAAGGGAGGGATTCTTATGATGAACTGCTGGAAAACAGTAAACATCAATAAAGAATTCGGTCTGAACCGTGTTTACCTGATGTCATTTCTAACAGGACTACTATCATTCCTGATTTTATACCTGCCGTATTCAATGATTCACGGTACGCATGAGATGAATGATCACGGTTTTCTACCGTTGTTGGTTATTTTGTTTTTCTTACCATCGATGCACCGCTTGATGCATATGCTGCCATTAATGCTCAGTTATAAGCGGTTGCGCGTTAAGTTCAAATTCAGAAAGCGCTATGTACCGACTTTCACCTATCAGTGCAAAACTCGACTATCAAAGAAGACGTCAATCATGATGGCTCTTGCACCAACATTTTTGATTACAGTTCCCGCACTCATCATGGGATATGTCTTCCCTCATTACTTTGCGTATCTCGTACTCTTTGCATCTGTGAACATCGGATTATCTTTTTCTGATTTTCTCTATTTAAATTATTTCGCCAAAGCACCGAAAAAGTGCTTAATCGAGAATGCAAAAGAAGGCTACGATATCTTAATTCAGCAGCCAAAAGCTTAATAAAAACAACGTTCACTCCCTTGAACGTTGTTTTTTTATGCCTTCTCACAAAATACATGGAAGGATCGTGGGAATCTTGACTGCGCGATGTTTCGGGGTTCGTTCCCGCAATAGACGTCAGGGGTGGTTGGGAAGCTACTCCCCCAGCTCCATCTCCCAGACACTCGCTTTATAAGCAAATCAGCAAAGAACCATCCACAAACGGAAGCTTTAGTTTAAGTCGGAATTTGTCATTTTATTTCTGAATCAGACTTTTTTGTTCTAACCGGGAAATCCGACCTGCTTTTTTCTGTTCAATCCACCCAAACTTTGATAGAGTAGTTTCATAGGGAATAAAGGAGGTACCAACATGGCATTTGGATTCAGCTTGTACGCGCTCGTCATTTTATTCGTGTTTAACTCACTCACACATTCCTTATGCACAAAGACGAAAATGTCGAACGAAAAACAAACACGTGTTTTCCGCACGATCAACGTACTGATTACAATATTACTGATCTCTTCTTATGTGGAAGTGCTTAATACACTTTAAAACAGGCCGAAGTTGGCCTGTTTTTTCTATGTCTTTTTTGAATTGCTATATTTTCACAACACATTATAGAACATTGCCTCTATAATGTGTTATATTTACTGATAGGCTGTGAGCAAATCTCTACGTCACGAAATTCACAATAAGTTTTAGGAGTGTCAGGATTATGAAAAAAATAGCCATCACTGCTGCATTAGCAGCGAGCGTATTCACCTTGTCAGCTTGTTCATCCAATGCAGATGAATCAGAAGTTGTTGTTGAAACCAACGGCGGAGAAGTAACGAAAGAAGAGTTCTATCAGGAATTGAAGTCTCAGTATGGGGAGCAAGTGCTTCAGACTCTTGTCATGAAAGAAGTTCTTGCCAACAATTATGAGGTTTCTGACGAAGAAGTAAACAAGGAACTAGAAACAATCAAAGAACAATACGGCGATAATTTTGAAAACATTCTTCAGCAAAATGGCTTTGCTGATGAAGAAGCTTTCAAAGAAACCATCCGTATGAGCCTATTGCAGGAAAAAGCGGCTTCTGAAGGAATCGAAATATCAGAAGAAGAAATGAAAAATTATTATGACCGCATGAAGACAGAAGTTCAAGCGAGCCACATCCTAGTCTCTGATGAAGAAACAGCGAAAGAAGTGAAAGAAAAAATCGATAATGGAGAAGATTTCGGAGAGCTGGCTGCTGAATATTCTTCTGACGGTTCTGCACAGCAAGGCGGTAAGCTTGGCTGGTTTGGACCTGGAGAAATGGTTGCTGAATTTGAAGATAAAGCCTATGAACTAGAGCCAGGTGAAGTAAGTGAACCTGTTCAATCTCAATTTGGGTACCACGTCATCAAAGTGACAGACAAGCGTGATAAAGAAGACGTTGAATCTTATGAAGATATGAAAGATGAAATTAAGCGCACGTTGACGAGCCAGAAAGTCGATCAGGCTGAGCTTCAGAAGAAAATGGATGAGCTTATGCAGAACTCTGAAATTGACGTAAAAATCGATGAGTTTGAAGGTCTCTTTGATAAAGAGGAAGCTCCAGTAGAAGAAGGTACAAATCCAGAGGGAAATAACTCAGAAGAAGGTTCTTCTGAAGAAGAATAATAAAGACCAAAAGCCAGGTGAATCATTCACCTGGCTTTTATTCTGACATCATGGCATCTCTTTTACCCCGCCGCTCTTTCTCTTTCTCAATCCGCTTCAAATACACTTGACCTTCCCTTTCGATATACTCTTGTTCGAGATTGTGCTCCGCTCTCATGGCGCGGATGGCCATATATCCGCTTATGAAAATAAAGACAATGCACAGAAAGACCCAAATCGGAAGACCGAATAACATAAATTCATCCTCCCTGCTCCTTTTGTCTCTAGTCTATGAGAGACCGCAAACAAATATGATACAAGCTCCCGCGTGTTGTTCATAAAGGCCAACAAAAAAATCCGATGTGCACAGCTAACAAGCTATCCACATCGGATTTTTTACTTTTTATCTTTTTGATCAATTTTGGGGACGTATTGGAAGATCTCCCCGGATTCTACCACATGAATGAATCTCATCAGCCACCGATAGTAATTTTGGGCATATTCCAGTCGATCAATGTCTTCTGTTATTTTTGCCTGAAGATCTTCGTCCGTGGTCTTCTCCTTCAGCTCCAGAAGTTCCTGAATAGCTTCATCTGCTTCTTCAATATTCGTCTCCGTATGATGCCTCCAACGGCTTCCGAACAAGGAAGTGAAAGATTTATACCAATCTTCTTCGGACTTGTATAAATCTTTACGGACTCCTTTTTTAAACGAAGGTTCTACCATCTTCATATCTGATAAAGCACGGACGCCTGTGGACATACTCGTCTTACTCATTTCCAAAGCTTCCCGCATGTCATCCAGGGTCATGGGTTCCTGTGAGAAGTACAGCACTCCATACAAGCGACCAATGGACGGGGTTACCCCATAAAGGCTCATATTCTTAGCTATGACTTGAATAAATTGTTCAATCGTTTCTTCGTATTTGTTCCATTCTTTATTGTTCGTTTCTGGCAATGGAAACCCTCCATTTGCTTATTCCTCAGTAATCTTAAAACATTTTATCATTAATGTCCTTACATTGCGACCTTATTATCCATTTTAACTCAATCGCAGAACTTGAGGAGATTGAAACGCTCCTTCCAAATCCTCCCGCCACGTAAAGAGAATAACTTGATGGTTTTCAGATAGGTGCTCAAAAAGGTCAACCATCAAGTTTAATCTTTCCTGGTCAAAATGAACAAAGGCATCATCAACGAGAAACGGCAATGATAAATCATCTGCCATCGTTTCGCCTAGAGCGAGACGGAAAGAAACATACAATTGATCCTTGGTGCCCCGGGAAAGTTCCATTGGTAAAAAGGTGAATCCCTGTTTACTAATGACCTGAATGCAATCATCATCTGGAGAAATTTTCACATCCACATAATTTCCATTCGTCAGTCTGTGAAAATAATCCGCAGCTTTCCGTAGGATGCGTGGCAAATATTTTTCTTTATACGCATGCTTCGTCTTCTCCAAAGCCTTCCATGCCAGTTGATAAGCCGCCCATTCTTCCGACTGTTTTTGAAGTTCGGCTTTTTCTTTGTGTAATTTGTGAGTAATGCTTGAACGTTCGTCTGAATGCTCAAGCTGTCGAATGACGCTATCGTGATCAGCCATGGCCTGCTGATTCTTTTTTTGTTCGTTTTCAATCCGTTGCTTTTCACTTCTGAGTCGTTCAAGGCGGGCCGAAAGTGCAGCTTCTTCAGGAACTTCCGTCCACACAAGATAATCCTGCTGCTCTTTTTCTGACAGCATTCGCTGCAATTGCCGTTCTAAATCTTGGAGCTTTTTTTGTTGCTCTCCTTGTTTTCCCTTTTGTTTCGCCTTTGCATAAAAGTCTTCTTCCTTCTCCACACCGGCTTCTTTGAAAAGCTCTTGTTGCTGCTCCACATAGGTGGAAAGCTTCACTTCATTTTCTTTTGCACGCTTATTCATGGATTTCAATTGTTCTTCTGCTTGGGTAATTTTCTGCTTTCTGTAACTCTGCTCTTGGACCCATTCTTTCAAACGCTTCCAGTGATTCTCCATATTCTCTTCGTAGAATTCCCACTTTTCCTTCTTGTAAAACGCTTCCAGATTTCTTTTAATATGGTTCATCGAGGAATACTGCTTTTCTTTTTCCTGATGGAGTCGTTTAAGTGTACGCTTTTTTTCTTTTAATTGTGTTAGAAGATGATAGAGCTTTTCCCAATGTTCAACATGTAGGGATGCTAGGAAAGGATAGAGATTGCGTTGTTCATCAAGGCTGCTTTCCAACCTTCTTTTTCGTTGTTCAAGATGGTGGCTCTTCTCTTGCAGCCGAATCTCTTCCTGGTTTAACTGCTTCCACTGCTCACGCAGATAATGGTACTCATTGTTTTGGGCATCATATTTTTGCAGTTGTTTCCTCGCTTGCTCTATTTCTTCAACAGGAGTGGATAACGTCACATTTTTCCCGGATGAATTTACAATTTTTTTGTGACATCTGTAACTGTACAGGGCAAGACCCCCGGCTATGACCAAACAAGAAATAAATAGCACCATTCCTTCAAGGAGGCCTCCAACAGTCAGTGCTAGAACGGCTAATGCGCCCCCTAGCAAACGCCCATTCTTTAATCCCGTTATGTCTTTCTCAGATGTTGCGGCCATTTGATAACTCCGCTGCAGCTTTTCTTCATATTCTTTAGCTGTTTCCTTACTAATCCTCTCGGCTTCTATCGCATGTTTCCGTTCCTCTATCTTTTGAAACTCACGGTCGATATCGCCTGATTGTTCCTTTACGAACGCTTCCTCACGTTCCACTTCTTCTTTTTCTTTCTTCAAAGCCCGCCATGTTTCTTCAATGTAAAAGGGCAGGGGATATTCCTCGAGCTCATCGATATCCAAGGGGACATCAATATGATTTTTTTCTTCCTCCATCTGTTCATCAAGCCGGCTGATCTGTTGTGAAAGGCGTTCAAGCTCATAAGCGGCTTGCTCATACTTGGGGTATCCGGCTTCTATGAGCTTTTCTGCTGTTTCTTTTTGAGATGGATGATATCCATCATTCCAGCCTCGCACAGCAGCTTCAAGTTCTTCTCTATTTGCTTTCAGTAGCTTTTGTTCCGATTGAAGAGGCAAAAGGACTTCTTTCACTTGCTGATAACGCTCCACCCCCGCTTCTGGAAAGGATACGTCACTTTCATTTTCTACTTCAGCCATTATTAAGTGATAATCGACGATAATAGCTCTCACTTTCAAGACTTGTTCGGTTATGTAGATTTGGTTAATGGTCTTCTGCCATTCTTCTTCCAAGGTGTGTATGCGTCCGTTCAAAGTTCTTTTTGCTTCTTGAAGTCTTATATAATCTTTCTCTTCTTCTTCCAGAGTCTTTTTCTTCTGCTGCAACTCTTCAACCAATTGAAGCTGTGCATTAATGAGTGGCTTTTTTCCTTTTGGCTTGAAAAATTCGTCCATTTGTTTTTGGAGCCATTTTTCTGTTTGATAAATTTGATCGGATCCCGTTAACCCGATATTCAAAAGAACTTCACCAAGCTCATGCCCTGACAGATTCTTTAGTTCCATCAAGTCATCCGCATTAAAGCTATAGGAGGATTCAAAAACCCTTCGTTCCATTCCGTCCAATAAATCACGGAGCCAGGATTCATCCTTTTCCTCCCCTGTCTCCAGTCGGCAGACCGCTTTTCCGTTATCATGTTCGTGCGTTCTTTCAATCGTGACTCTGCCATGCTCTCTCGTTAGAAGAGTAAGGCGTCCGCCCATGCTCCCTCCAGTTTTTGGTATGAAAGACAACCTATGTTTTGGAGGCAGCCCAAATAACATAAACAAGATAAATTCGTAAATGGTTGATTTTCCTGCTTCATTTTCTCCTATGAAAAGATGAGGAGAAGGATCAGTTAAATCCAAAGAGTAATCCTTCCATTTGCAAAATCCGTAAATATATATTTGGATGATTTTCACAATGTCCTCCCCCTTTCATGGTTGATCATCCTATCTAATAGTAGGTATTTTGCTTGCTCTACGATATCTGTCGTTTCTTCCCCCTTTATCGGCTGAATATACTTGGAAACTTTTCGATGAGAAAACAAAGGGGAAAGCCATTGGTTTACTTCTTCATCGTGTACATCAGAAATCGTCCGTAATAGTTCACCTGTGAAGTGAGACCCTCTCATTAACTCCTCTTCATCCCAGGTGGTGTGTCTTTCGACCTTGATTTCCTCAATCCAAATCCAATCATCGGAATGAAAATCTTCATTTTCATTAATGACTTCCACCCATTCTTGAATATCCTCTATAGATCCTGCATATCCCACCATCGTAATTGTCAACATGACAGGAGAACCAACAGCTACTTTGTCTTTCGCATTCTCCAAAATCTTTTCCAGCTCTTCAAATGTTGTCGTTTCAAGATCACTTACACTTGTTGAGACGTAGGTGATGCTTTGCAACGGAACGAAGTGATACTTCCATTCTCCACGCGTGTGCTCGACAAGGTAACATCCTTTCTCCCCTGCTTCCTTTCGTGATCTCCCCTGAATATTCCCTGGGTAGAGGACAGGCGGGTCTGTCGATAGAACCGAACGTTTGTGGATGTGACCTAATGCCCAATAGTCCATTCCTTTCCCTTTTAACTCCTCTAGAGAAAAAGGTGCGTAGACATCATGATCTGTATTTGTATCGAGACTGCCATGAAGCATTCCGATATGGTAGTCAGCCCCTTCTACCTTGTTAAAGTCCTGGACTTTGCGATCCCGTACTTCTCTTGTTTCATAGCTGAACCCATAAATATGAGCTTGTACCTCCCCTTCCTTTTCAAAAGGGAAATGTTCAACATTCTGACTATCAAAAATATGTACATTGCCGGGCATTTCAATGGGGAGTGTTTTCCCCTCTAAATAATCGTGGTTACCATAACTGATGTAAACATGAATCCCTTGCTCTTGAAGGCGTTCGAATCCACGCCTCAGATGGACTTGTGCTTTTATACTCCGAATTTCCTCATTATATAAATCACCAGTAATCAAAAGGAAATCCACCTTGTGGTTTATACAAGCGTCGATTAACCGATCGAACGCTTCGAACGTGCTTTTTCGCAACCTTTCTAACAATTCCCCAGGAAAGTTGCCCTTCGTTTTAAAAAGGCTGTCGATATGTAAATCTGCGCTATGTATGAATCGAATGGATGATGCCACCATGATCAGCCTCCTTTTCTGCTATTTCCTTCATTTTAACAGAGCCCAAAACCGAATGCACGTTCTCATGGAACCAGGATAAAAAACAAAGCAGCACACTTTACAAGGTCATTTATATCACTTCCAGAAAAAGAAAAACCCCTTAAAATAGGGGTTTTAACTGTTTCTTTATTTTTCTTTTTTAGATAGTTGCAAGGCCGTTTTCAAATCTTTTAAGGAAGTAGATTTCCCATACATCAGTACACCGCCACGATAGACCCGGGCGCCAATCAGCGCAAGCAAAAGAATGGACCCAATCAGAATACCGATAGATAAAGCAACTTCCCAGATTGGTATTTCCAACATTCCTACTCGCAAAAACATAATCAATGGTGTGAAGAACGGGAAATAAGAACTAACCGTAATAAAGGTTGAATCAGGTACTCCAAGGCCGAACATAGCAATGAGAAAACCAGCTACAATCAGCATAATCATAGGTGCCAAAAGCTGCTGAGCATCCTCCAAACGACTCACAAGCGAGCCCAAGGTGGCCGCTAAGGTAGCATAAAGCAAGTAACCAAGAATGAAGAAAACAACGGCATAGATGATTGTGCCGGGGTTGATGTCATTAAAACCAAAAAACTCCAACATCGAGCCATCTCCGAGGGTCTTGCTTTGTTGAATACCCAAGTAACCAGCCAAAATAAGGATAGCGAATTGCGTCAATCCTAACAAAGCTATGCCAAAAATCTTCGCAAACATTTGGGAAACAGGGGATACGCTGGAAACTAAAATTTCCATGACCCGACTCGATTTCTCTGTTGCTACCTCCGTAGAAATCATCTGCCCATACATAATGACAGAAAAGTACAAGAAAAAGAGCATCACATAAACAAGGCCCCGCGTCTGGTTGAGTTCTTCTGCCGTTTTTGCACTCTCTTCAAGAGCTACCAACTCAAAGGTAACAGGAGTATTCATTTGTTGTATAATCGCAGGGTCCACATTAGCCTGCTCAGTTACATACTGTACCTTCACTTGTTGAAGCGCCTGCCTGACAGGGTCACTTTCCCCTGTATTGGCAATTTTGTTCGCATAATAAGTCGCTTCGGGGAGCCCTTCTTCTCCTTGCTCCACTTCAACGACTGATTGAAAGTCTCCTTCTTCTACCGCAGTTTGAGCTTCTTCAAGACTTCCATCGTATTTCTCGAGTGTAAGGTTGTCATTCATCGACACAACCTGATCTAACGATTGAAACCAGCCCTCATTATCCGTCACAACCGCTACTTTCTTCTCTTCATCCACATCGCTGAAAGTCTCAATGATGGATTGCAAATTCGATAAAGCAAAAATGAGTGCGACAGTAACAATTGTGGTAATTAGGAAAGATTTTGATTTCACACGGTTTTTATAAGTCTGGGCAACCATGATCAAGAACTTATTCATAAGAAGCACCCACCTTCTCAATAAATATGTCATTCAAAGTCGGTTCTTCCAGGTCGAATTTGCGTACAAACCCTTTCCCTTGCAGTTCTTCAAAAATACGCTGAGCTATATCCTCACTCTCAATCTGTAGTTCACAGCCATCTCCCAATGGCTTATACTTTCTTACCCCAGGAATACTTCCCAAAAATGCAAGGTCGAAATCTGCCATGACTCTCACATTCTTTTTCCCGAATGTTTTTTTTATTTCGTTCAATTTCCCATGCACCACAGGAGAACCGTGATGGAGAATACACAGACTTTCACACAATTCCTCTACATGCTCCATACGGTGGGAGGAAAACACAATCGATGTGCCGGCTTCTTTCAAATCGATGACTGCTTTTTTCAGCATCTCAACATTAACAGGATCAAGACCTGAAAAAGGCTCATCCAATATCAACAATTTCGGTTTATGTAATACTGCCGAGATGAACTGAATCTTTTGCTGATTTCCTTTCGATAATTCTTCAACTTTTTTGTTTTTATATTCTGGCACTTTAAACCGCTCAAGCCAGCGTTCAATCTGTTGGACGGCCTCCGCTTTCTTCATTCCTCTTAACTTTGCCAAATAGACCAACTGCTCCTGGACCTTAAGCTTCGGATAGAGTCCTCTTTCTTCCGGTAAGTACCCGATTAAGTGACTCTGGTCGTAGCCGACATCTCCACCGTTCCATGATATTTCACCTTTCGTTTGATCCAGCAAACCGAGAACCATACGAAAGGTTGTGGTTTTACCCGCTCCGTTGGCACCAAGAAAACCAAAGATCTGCTTTTCTGGAATTTCTAACGATAAATCATCAACGGCAGTAAACGAACCAAACTTTTTCGTCACTTTCTCCAAACGTAACGTCATCATTTCTCCCCCTTTTCACCTTATATACGTAACTTCTAACTCAATGGTTTCAACAATCCTTAACTGTCATTAAAAACTGTTATTAAAGAATATGGCAGGATTCTTGCCCTCCACCCCTGACACCAATAAGGTAAACGAACCCAGGTTTTCTCGAAGCTGAGTCTTCCGCAACTCTTTAGCTTATGCCAAAGAATGTAATGGGGAAATTTTTTATGGGAAATTTGCTGATTAAGCAGGAATATCCACGGTGTATGACTAAAGTAAATAATGAATACCTATTCATTCAAGGAGGCACAACAATGAAGACATACTACTTAACCGTATTCGAGAAAGACGGCACCAATGTCCTCGATGAAAATTTTCAAGCAGAGAATGATGACGAGGCAAAAAAAATAGGGGCGGAGAAACTGGAAGAGAAAGGGTACAGCAATCATACCCATCGCTGCGCTGCACCTGAAGGGCACTTAGTTCTGTTCCACAGATAACACCAAAAACAATTTTAAACTATAAAAAGTCGCGCTTTATGCGCGACTTTTTATTATTTACCTTGAAATTCCGGCTTTCTTTTATTCAAGAAGGCTTCAACCCCTTCTCTATGATCAGCGGTTTGAAGTAACCGCCATTGGTTTTCACGTTCTTTTTCCAAGTAGTGTGATAAACGTTCCATCCCATGTTGGTGATACAATTCTTTTGTGGCAATCATGGATTTCAATGGACGGCCGCTCCATTCTTCAGCGAGCCGTGCTGCTTCTTCTTGGACAGGGCCATTGACCACGATATCCACAAGTTTATGATCATAGGCTTCTTTGGCTCTCATTTGCTGTCCTTCCCAAGCAAAATGTTTAGCCTGGTGTGTTCCTAAACGTTCCTGCAGCCAAAAATGACCTCCACCATCCGGAGCTAATCCAATTCCTATGAAATTCATGGATAAGTTGGCATCTGGTTCTGCTATGACATAATCAGCCGACAATGCAATGCTCAACCCTAGTCCTACGACAGGCCCATGCAATGCGGATATAACAATTTTCTGCATGGAGTAGAAGGTTTTCACAATCGTTTCGATATCATCCATGACTTCATCATAGGTATCCCTGTCAGACACCTCTTTCATCATGCTCAAATCTCCACCTGCGCAGAATCCTTCTCCATCCCCATATAAAAGTACAATTTGTGCCTCTGACCGCCTCACTTCACGAGCGGCTTCAGCGAACTCTGCTAATAGTTCTGCATTCAATGCATTGTATTTCTCTCCTCGGGCAATCTTCAAATGAACCACATTTCCCTTTTCCTCTACAATGAAGTGCTTCATAATTATGATTTTCCTCCTATATATGGAAAAATTCTTCTTGGTTTAGTTTTTCGTCACGGATCACCCACTTTCCTGCAGGAGACGACAAAAAATCCAATCCATGAAAGAGCTTTCGTAAACATGAAACATAGAAGGCTTAAAGACTGCTCGCTGAATACAGACTTTCCGAAATAACCTAAAAAAAAGGAGCTGGATCACCAGCTCCTTTGTGTTACTATTTATTGTTGTGGTTCTTCAGGGTTGCCGTAAAGCTCTTCAAGAGGCTTCGTAATGATACGGCTGATGTCGTTGATGACTGTGTTTAAGCGCTGTTCTTCTTCCATAAGCTTGGAGATTTGAGGGTGTTGTTGTACAAGCTCAACAACTTTACGAGCCTGTTCTACTTCCTCCTCAGAAATTTCTTCTCCTTGCATCTGCTTTTGTTGAAGCGTAATTTGAGTTTGACGGAAATCGTCGAACATTTTTTTAGCAGCTTCGTCGTTCATTACTGCTTCATATGCTTCTTTCAATCCGTTGAATTCCTCACTGTTACGGATTGCTTTTTCTAGATCATACGCGTAATCATATAGGTTTGCCATAAAAATAAGAACCTCCTAAGTTTTCGTTCTGACACTCCTCCCCCACTATAACAAACTCCTATACGTCTGTATAGGAATACACTATTATCCGAAAAATAGCACAATAATGGCTTGGAGTAAGCCAATCATTCCTCCTAGCAAAGCACCGAGGTAGGTAATCATTTTAAATTCCCTTCTGGATATTCCGAGGACCATTTCTTCAAGACGTTCGACTTGGAAAGCTTCGACTTCCTCCTGAACAATTTCAGATAATCTCATCTGCGCCATCATGCTCTCTACTTTCGCCGATAATAAATCAATGATTTGATCAACAGCAGCTGGAACGAAGGTTTCAAGAATCTTTTCTTCATAAGGGCTTGTCCATTCCTCCACGGTTTTTTCCATCCACTCATCCACAGGTAATGCCTCTGCCACGAGCTCTCCAAGCTTTGTGCCAACTGCTTCACGACCGATTTGGTTTTCAAACCACGCGACTCGATTGGTTAAAAGTTTATCTTTTTCTGTATGCAACATCGTTTCCAGCCAATCCTTCATTTCCCGGTCAGATACATATTTAAGGATGAGTGGATAAATACGCTCTGTAAGCCCGTCTGGTCCCATAAAAGATGAAATCATATTACCGAGAAACCCTTGATTATCCAAGTAGTTATCAATTAAGGCGGCCACTTTCTCTTTCCCTTCGGAACTTCGGAAATAAGTTTCTATACTCGCTTGAATATGAGCAGCCGCTTGGTCTACTCCACGGTTTGTCCTTTCTCGCAACGATGGTGTTAACAACTCCTCGATCGTTTGTTCACGATATTCGTCCATGAGTGATTCGTAGCGATGTTCCACCCACTGAGAAACATGACGTTGAATGGATGATGTTGTCACTTCAATATGAAATTTCTCAAGTACTTCTTTTAACGTATCTTCTTTTTTTAACATCGTTTGAACTTCATCTTTGGCCCATGTAGTCATCTGCGCCTTAAAACTTGGATGTGTAAGCTTTCGACGGATGCCTTCTGGCGTTAATAAATGGTTCACAACCATCTTACCCAATTGCTGAGCTAATTCCTTTTGTCGTTTAGGAATGAGTCCTGGGGTAAAAGGAAGTCGGTAGTTACCGATATGAATGGGTCGATAGGGACGGAATAACATTTTTATGGCTAATGAATTCGTGAGTCCTCCAATCAAGGCCCCGATTCCGATCATCATTAAAATTAATAAAGCAGAGTTCATGTTCCAACCTCTTTCTACACATGGTGTAACCAGTATAATCCAAATAAAAGCCAAGTGCCAACGGTAAAACACCAAGCAAAAAAGGCCTTGTATAAACATGGCCTTCAACAGGTATTATTTCAGTCTCCCATATATAGTACCGAACCTTGTCGCATGCTCCATCTCATCAGTCATGGCTGTAAATAACACATGATAAGCGAGAGGTGTAGGAATCATAAACAGCATTTCCCTATACATTTCGCCCGCTTTAAATTCATCTTGTTGGGCCCTGACTACACCACTTTCAAAGGATCGATAGCTGATTGTTTCGGGTTCAAAATGATGATATTTCCCCGTCAACTGGAGGTGGAGGTGCTGGAACATTTGATAATGTTTCCATTCATCATCTTCCGCATGCTTTATATAGTCCCTGAACAACCGGTTGCTCGTATCACCTTTCAAACGGTTGTAAAAGTCATGGTCTTTCCACTCTTCTTCAATTGACCTTTGCAGCCGTTGAATAAAGGACTCCTGTTGGTTTTGCATTTGAACCCCTCCCTTGCTATTAGAATATGAAGGAAAAGGACAAGGTTATTCTCCTTGCCGGATCATTGAATTTAAGATTCCGGGCAAAATGAAAGAAGGAGGTGAACATATGGATAAGCACCATAAACAAGCAGCACCCGAAGGAAAGGATAAATTCGAACTTGACGTCGATCGGATGATCAACGAAGGGATGGCAGGTGGCACGATTAAACCTGTTTACGGGCATGAGCAAATCGGAGAAGCTCACGAAATTCCTGAGCAAAAAGAGGAAAAATGAAAAGAAAAAGCTGTCTCCTGTTTGCCTTTTATCTGACGAAACAGGAGACAGCTTTCTTCATTAGCGGCTTTTTACAATCATCTGCACAGCTTCATTAATTAACTCTTCCGCTGATTCGCCTTCCTCATGAGCATCACGAATACAGCCTTCTAAGTTTTTGGCAACGATATATCCAATCGCACGGTCCATCGCAGAACGTGCGGCTGACAACTGGGTGATGACATCTTTACAATCTTTATCTTCATCCATCATCTTGAGGACACCACGAACTTGACCTTCAATCCTTTTTAAACGGTTTTTCGTTTCAGGACCGTAAATACTTTTATCCTTCACTTGATCCAATTCCTTCTCCTCCTCTCTTCAGGTACGAAATTATATACCTTCAACGCTTTGCGGATTTTGTCCATTGTATTACTATAATAGTAAATATCCAACCAAAAAGGAAGAGATTCATGTCAGTTGTAGACCAACTTAAACGATTATACCCTTCAATCACTATAAATAAACTAGGATTTGACAACCATACGGAATACAAATGGTTCCAAACCGAAGATGATGAAATTGTAGGCATTAAAAAAAATGAACTTGACCACCAATCTTCTGAATTGCTCTCGATCTTTCTCAAACCTTTAAGCTCAGAAGAATCCACCATGACAGAAAGGGAGAAACAATGGTCATCATTCCTTTATAAAGAAGATGGGACGCAGGAAATGGTGTGGCCGGTATCCTTTCGTTTTGTCCTCTTTTCCATCGAAGATGTGGAAGCAGAGAAAGCTATTGTAAAGGAAGCACTTCAATCCCTATTTCCTCAAGAAATGCCTCTCTTATGGACATCGGACCGTGAGGGGATCATCATAGAAGAAGTTTCTTCTAAAGATCAGGAAATTATGGTATTCGAAGGCATGGCAGATGTATTAAGCAGTGATTTTTACACAGATATCCATTTCTTTATTAGTGAATTCACTTCTTCTCCGGAGGATGCCTCAAAAATTTTGAAATGGGCCCAGCACGGGGCGGGAATTGCTAAAGAACATAAACTAGGATCCATGATTACCTATAAGGATATTATCCCCTACTTATATATAGACGCACTTCCAGATGAAGAATGGGAACATATCCGCAGATCCATCTTTAAGGACATCGAAAAGGACAAGGAATTATTACAGACCATCCGGATTTTCCTGGAATCGGGTTCGAATACGTCTCTAGCTGCTAAAAAACTGTACATGCACAGAAACAGCTTGCAATATCGAGTGGACAAATTCACTGAAAAAACGGGCCTTGACATTAAACAATTTGAAGGCGCGGTCATTACGTATCTCGCATTATTACACATGGAATACTGACAATCGACAAAGTGCACAAACAACCCTCTCCCATGTTTGTGCACTTTGTCCATTTACCGTTTTCAGAAACTTCGATACACTGTAATCAATCAAGAAAGCGATTTCAATTTCACTAGGGGGATATAAAAATGGCAGAAATAAAACTGAACAATATCGATAAAGTTTATGATAAAAGTGTTAAAGCGGTAGATGATTTCAACTTACACATCAAGGATAAAGAGTTTATCGTATTCGTTGGTCCGTCCGGTTGCGGTAAATCTACGACACTTCGTATGATTGCAGGTCTTGAAGAAATTACAAACGGAGATTTCATGATTGATGAAAAACGCATGAACGATGTAGCTCCGAAAGACCGAGACATCGCGATGGTTTTCCAGAACTACGCTTTGTACCCACACATGAACGTATATGATAACATGGCTTTCGGTTTAAAACTCCGTAAGATGGATAAAAGTGAAATTGAGAAACGTGTAAATAACGCGGCTCAGATCCTTGGCCTTGAAGCTTTACTTGACCGTAAACCCAAAGCGCTATCTGGTGGTCAAAGACAGCGTGTTGCTCTTGGCCGTGCGATTGTCCGAGATGCGAAAGTATTCTTGATGGACGAGCCTCTTTCCAACCTTGATGCTAAGCTTCGTGTACAGATGCGTGCTGAAATCCAGAAGCTGCACCAACGTCTTCAAACAACAACCATCTACGTCACGCACGACCAGACAGAGGCGATGACGATGGCTACACGACTTGTTGTTATGAAGGACGGGGTTATTCAACAAGTGGGGGCACCAAAGGATGTGTATGACAAACCTGAAAATGTTTTTGTCGGCGGCTTTATCGGTTCACCAGCCATGAACTTCCTAAATGGAAAACTTGCGGATGGACACATCGAACTGGGAGAGGTCAAAATAGCAGTTCCTGAAGGAAAAATGAAACCTCTTCGCGAACAAAACTATATCGGAAAAGAAGTCATTCTTGGTGTAAGACCAGAAGACATGCATGATGAACCTGTGTTTATTGATGCAAACCAGGACAAGAAAATCACAGCAGACATTGAAGTAGCAGAATTAATGGGATCTGAGTCCTACCTATATTCCAAACTGAATGACCAGGACTTCATCGCTCGTGTCGATTCCCGTTCTGATATTAATGGTGGAGATCAGATTACATTGGCGATCGATATGAACAAAGTTCACTTCTTTGATAAAGACTCTGAATTACGTATCCGCTAAAAAGATAAAAAACGCAGCCTTGTTGGCTGCGTTTTTTATGTGGCTTGAATATCATTCAAACCACAATCTTCACAAACAAATAGATGGACGCATTCCTCAGTGATGGATGAATCCATGTCCCCATCAACGAGATCTGTATACTTCTGATCAAGATAAGGACTATAATCATCCAAGAAATCTGTGACGCGTCCCTGATCTCGCATTGTTCCTTCGCATTTAGGGCAGGGTCTTTCAGAAGCTGCCCACCCGTTGCATACACCACACTCTTGCATTGCTCGCCACTTCTTTCAAAACGATCTGGAACTCCACCTACATGTTTCGTATGAATATGAAAGACATTCAAAAAATAAAGAGGAAGGGCGCACCCTTCCTCCTTCGTCACAAGTATTTATTTGTATTGTTGTCCGCCGAATTGTTGCTCAGCCATTTGGACAAGACGCTTAGTGATCTCACCACCTACAGAACCGTTAGCACGAGCTGTAGAGTCAGCACCAAGTTGTACGCCAAATTCTTGTGCGATTTCGTATTTCATTTGGTCTAGAGCTTGTTGTACACCAGGTACAACCAACTCATTTGAACTGTTGTTGTTAGCCATGTGTCTCACCTCCTGTCTTGTGTAATCGTAGTATGGGTCGGTCTGGTTGTTTTTATGTTAAAAAAACAGGTGGTAATTACTGGAGAAATTATATTAGGCTAATAAACATGGCTAACAACAAAAGATTTATTTCGCGTTCGGCTTCGTCATCGCTTTAGGATCCACATATTCATCAAATTGATCTTCTGTAAGAATACCAAGCTCAACGGCCGTTTCCTTTAATGTCTGATCTTTTTCAAAAGCTGTTTTTGCGATTTCGGCTGCATTTTCATATCCGATATGAGGATTAAGAGCTGTGACTAGCATTAAGGAATCACGAAGATTCTTTTCAATTTGTTCATGATTCGGCTCCAGTCCGCCCACACAACGTTCGTCGAAAGAAACGATACTGTCTGCAAGAAGTTGGGCAGACTGCAAGAAATTATAAGCGATCACTGGTTTAAATACGTTCAGTTCAAAGTTCCCCTGACTCGCTGCAAAACCAATCGTAGCATCATTCCCCATAACCTGAGCCACAACCATCGTGACGGCTTCGCTTTGTGTAGGGTTCACTTTACCAGGCATAATGGAACTCCCCGGTTCATTGGCTGGAATCGTAATTTCACCAATGCCGCAACGCGGTCCACTCGCAAGCCACCTCACATCATTAGCTATTTTCATAAGATCAGCGGCTAAGGCTTTCAAAGCGCCATGCGTGTGGACGAGTTCGTCATGGGAAGTGAGCGCATGGAATTTATTCGGTGCAGAAATAAAGCCTTTTCCTGTTGCCTCGTTAATTTGAGCCACTACCTGCTCAGAAAAATCTTCATGGGCATTCAACCCTGTACCCACTGCGGTCCCACCGATGGCAAGCTCTTTTACGTATTCCGTGCTTTCAATAAGCATTTTTTCTGTTTTTTCAAGCATGCGGTGCCAACCACTAATTTCCTGACCTAGCGTCAATGGAGTGGCATCCTGTAAGTGGGTACGGCCAATTTTAACGATATCGTTAAACGCTTCCATTTTTTCTTGTAATGTATGTTTGAATTGGATCAAGGCTGGAAGAACGACATCCTCGATTTTTCTGACAGATGCAATATGCATCGCTGTCGGATAAGTATCATTCGAACTTTGAGATTTATTTACATCATCATTCGGGTGGAGACGTGTTTCACTACCTTTCTCCTCCAGCCATTGCGAACCAACGTAAGCGATAACTTCATTCACATTCATGTTCGACTGCGTACCGCTTCCCGTCTGCCAAACCACAAGAGGGAAATGCTCGTCAAGTTCTCCGGCAATAATGAGATCGGCCGCATAAGCAATAGCTTCTGCTTTTTCCTCTTCAAGCAACCCAAGTGCTGCATTTGCTTTGGCCGCGCTTTTTTTAAGGATCGCAAAGCCCTCGACAACTTCTTTCGGCATTTTTTCATCGCCAATTGGGAAGTTTTGTTTACTTCTCTGTGTTTGAGCTCCCCAAAACTTTTCGCTCGGTACTTTGATTTCTCCTATGGTATCTTTTTCAATGCGATAATCCATGAATATCCTCCCTTTGATCAAATCATTGCATGCCCTTTCATTGTATCAAGAATCTTTTGAACAATCACCAGAAGCTCTCTCTTTTTGACAATTTTCTTCAAGTTACAAGTCTGATTATTTACATTTTTCAGATATTTATGTATAATGAACCCATCAAGCAAAGGTACATATCGTCCTTCCTTGCTTGATCTCTCAAGTGGGTAAAAAGTGGTAAAAAAGAGCCTTTGCAGAAAGGCTCTTTTTTTTGAATCCATAATTTCATTAATGGTCCCTTTACTTGGAGACTCAGTTTCGAGACTTTTGTTGAGTGGATGGGGCTGCGGGGAATAGCTCGCTTTCCGCGGGAGCGCGGTTTACCGCGCTCCCATAAATGTCTCGAAACTGGGTCTTACACAAACCTGCCAGTTAGCGGAACAAATTTTTTATAAAGAATGGAGAATGAAGATGCCTAATATATGGACACATATACTGTTTGTGGACCAGTTATGCGAGGAGCTTGAAAGGAAAGACCTTTTAGAAACTTCTTCAGCCCCTTTACATATGGGAGCCCAGGGTCCTGATCCGTTTTTTTATCATAATTTCCTGCCTTTTTTACCAGACAAAGAGGTAGCGGAAATCGGGATGCTGCTTCATACGGAAAAATGCGGACCCCTTTTGATCGATATGATTGAAAGAGGAAAGTCAGAGAAAAACTTACTTCAAGCCTTTATCCTTGGCTTTGTGAGCCATCATATCCTTGACCGCCATACTCATCCTTACATTCACTATCACGCAGGCTATGAAGAAAATAAACACCAGGAACTTGAAGTACTCTTAGATACAGTCATGCTCGCACGTGAGAGGAATCTAGAAACGTGGAAAAACCCTGTCCATAAGAAAATAAAAATCGGAAAGCAAATCCGTCCCATTTCTTCCTTTATGCATTCTCTGCTTTCCGATCATTATCCTGAAACAACGACAAATCACAAGAAGAAAGTAATTCAAGAATCTTTTTCCCATATTCAGGCGGCTCAAAGGGTGTTATATGACCCTTGGAAATGGAAGAATCGATGGTTTGGCACACTCGTTTCCTCGTTCTCCCATCAGCCCATCCGTGAAAAGAAAGATTTTTTGAATGAGAGCCATATGGAGTGGTACCATCCGGCAACAAAAGAAAAGCGCACCGAATCTTTTTTGGATTTATATGAACAGGCGAAGAACGAAGGTACCACTCTATTTCAGTATATTTTCGAGTATTGGGAAACAGGTTCCCCGGAGGTTTGGGATCACATTAAAAAAATCATTGGAAACATTTCGTATGATACGGGAGAGCCCCTTGAGAAAAGGATGGTGAACCAGTACAGTCATCCGATTGTGTAACCTATGAACGAATGACGGGTTCTTCCTCAGAGCGGGTGTAGGACTCTGCCTGCTCTACCCCTTTATCTACATCAAGCATATATAATAGGATCATACCAACGATAAAGAAGAACACGAGCGATAGAATTCCAAGACGGCTCGATCCTGTTAATTGTCCGACAAGTGCGAAGGCAAACGGTCCAAAAATGGCAGCGAATTTTGAGGAGATTCCGTAAAAACCGAAAAACTCCGCATGACGGTCTCCTGGAACCATTCTTCCAAAAATGGAACGGCTTAAAGCCTGAGCTCCCCCTTGCACGAAACCTACGCACACAGCCAGGATGTAAAAATGAAGGGCCGATGTCATAAAATACCCAAGTGCTACGATGACCAAATAGATAGATAACGATATCATGAGCGCACGCTTAGGCGTTATTTTTCCTGCCAGCCAACCGAAGAAGAATGTACATGGGATCCCAACGAATTGAGTGATGAGTAACGCTGTAATCAGAGAAGTGCTGTCAATTCCAATATCCCTTCCATAAATCGTGGCCATTTTTATAATTGTCGAAATCCCATCGTTATAAAGCCAAAACGCCAATAAAAAAATGAGAAGCTGCTTAAACTGTCTCAATTCTTTCCATGTCCGACCAAGCCGCTGAAAGCCGATGGACACATAAGAGTGTTCTCTTTCTTGCCGGGTCTTCTTTTCCTCTACAACGTTTTTCATGAGAGGAATGGAAAAAATAAACCACCAAAGACCAACGGATACAAAAGCAAGCTTCGTACCAATCAAGGTATTCGGAAGCCCGAACCACTCATACTTCATAATCATGAGAAGGTTGATGGCAAGCAGAACCCCTCCGCCGACATATCCTAACGTGAATCCAGCTGCAGAAACACGATCTATATCTTCCTCTTTAGCCACTTCAGGTAAAAAAGCATCATAAAACACATTCGCACCTGAAAAACCGATCGTCCCCACGATTAATAATATCGAGGCAAAAATGTAATCCCCCTCTCCGACAAAGGCAAGCAAGACGCTGGCAATCATGCCCATATAGGCAAAGAACATCAAAAAACTTTTCTTCGCTGCGGAATAATCACTGATCGCCCCTAGAATTGGAGCTAGGATTGCCACGATTAAGACAGCAATGGATTGGGAATATCCCCAATAGCTTGCTGCTAAAGATTCTTGAACACCTTTAGCTGCTACATCATAATAGAATACAGGTAGCACAGCAGCCATGATGGTCGTTGCAAAAGCTGAATTAGCAAAATCATAGAGCATCCAGCTCCAAACGGGTTTCCTTTTCATGGTCATAACCCCCATCAATACTCTTTTTTAGACAAGCATAGCAAAAGATTTTCAAATTTTACGTAATCAAAATCAAACTTTACAATTCTTTGAGGTGGTTTAATGAAACTGGCAGTATTCGGTGGCACAGGAAGAGTCGGATCTGAAATTGTACGATTAGCATTAGGTGATGGGTTGGAAGTAAAAGCCCTTGTTCGTGATGAAAAACGGGCGATGGAAGTTATTCCTGGAGTGGAGTTCGTGATTGGTGATGCGAAAAATGAAGAGGACGTCAAAAAGACCATTGCCACTTGTGATGCGGTGATCAGTGCCTTGAACACAGATAAAACAGACACACTATCGAAGAGTTCCCTCTTAATCGTTAAAGCGATGAAAGAAGAAGGGATCAAGCGTATCGTCACAATCGGAACGGCAGGCATTCTAAACAGCAGGTTCGAAAAAGGGAAATATCGCTACCAGACCAATGAATCCAAACGAAAGAAAACATTTGCAGCAGAAGAACATGTTAAAGTATATGAAGCTTTACAGCACAGTCGGCTGGACTGGACCATCATCTGTCCGACTTATTTGCCTGATGGAGAACGACACGGCAATATCCGATTTGAGCGTGATTTACTCCCAGAAGACGGCAAGAAGATTACCGTGGCAGATACAGCATTTTTTGCTTATGAAGAATTAAAAAAGAAAGAATTCTTAGCTCACCGCGTTGGAATCTGTTATTAAAAAAAAAGCCATTTCTCTCTTCGTGGAGAAATGGCTTTTTTTTCATTCAGCCGATGGGTAAAGACCAAAAAACTCCTCTAACGTTACGGCCTGTTCATGGACATCTGAAGAGACCTCTTTCCCTACGTACCTCAAATGCCAGGGTTCATACATGTAACCTGTGATATCTTTGGCACCTTCTCTATAACGGATGATAAATCCGTATTCATGGGCATGATCGGCAAGCCATTCTCCCTCCGTTGTTTCACCGAAGGATTGCTCCAGTTTAAAGGCTACCTGAGCTGAAGTAACATCCATAGCAAGACCTGTTTGATGTTCGCTCGTACCAGGCTGTGCTGAAAATGTATCTGTTTCCTCTTTGCCATAAACTTCTACATTTCTTTCATAAATCCTTTTTTGACGCTCATAGGAACGGTAGCCTGAAGCAGCTACTAACTCAATTCCATCCCCTTCAGCAGCTTCGAAAAGTTCTTCTAAAGCACGAGCTGCTTCTTCTCTCATCTGTTTTTTCGGGTGGTCTTCTTGGAAATAAAAAGGTACATTTGGGACAGTCAAATCTTCGGGTACATAATCACCCGGCAACTTCCTATTTTTGTTGACGACCACTTGTAAACTCTCGGGGTCTCCTACTTCGACTGTTCCGTCCGCCAAAACTTTATCTTTTTCGGTTTTAGCAGAGGATGAATCTTTCTTCTCGTCCGCAGGTGCCTGCTCTGTTCCTTCACCGGAAGAGGATTGATCTTCCTTATCAGAAGCGGTTTGTTCCGCTTCTTTTTGGGAAGAAGCGGGAGCATCTTCTTTCGCCTCTTGTTCGTCCCCCGATGATGCGAGAGAACAAGCAGTCAAGCTGAGACTTAATAATGTTAAAATCCATACTTTTTTCAATTGTATTACCTTCCTAGTCTATGATGGTACCCTTACTATAACATTCACAGGAAGATGTTGTATATCTGATCCCTGTCATAAACCTGTTTTCCTAAAACTCAGTCATTTACTCTTAATTTGTAGCAGAAAGTTCCTTGACGAGTTCTTTCTGGGCATAGGAGAGCTTTCCTTATCCACATTTCCCTCCTTCATTTATAACCTAAAACTTCGCAAAAAAAACCGCTGCATCAGCAACGGTTCTATCTTATTCCCATGTAAAGGGTTGATATTGAAAACTTAAACGTTCAAATTCATCGCGGTCATCGTTATCAATGGCCTGGTTAATTTCCTTATCCAGCCGTTCCTTATTAAACTGATAACTTAGTTGGTCTAAAAGCAGACGTGAGGCTAACTGTATTCCAAAGGACAACTCTCTCTTTGCCGTAATCTCTTTCCCTTTGTACTCGGGGTGGCGACGGATAACATAATCAATCTTTTGCTTTCTCATGAGACTACCCCCTTCATGCTTTTTTTCATTATGCAGGATATAATAGAATTTCGCAACAAGTTTTCTGAATATTTAGTATTATGTTTCCCATATTTAAAAATTTTAAACCTCTCAGCCCTATTGCCAGAGGGATTCGTCATGATTTACTTTCGCAAAATAGTTACTAAATCCCTAAAAGATTTCTGTGAGAACTTCTATATTCTCGAAAAATATAAGATTCACTCACTTATCGATGTCACATTTAGAAGAAAGAATAGCCATGATAGGCTTTTCACCATAATACTCCCCCAAATCCTCCCATTCCACAAACTTCCTATATAATACGCCGATCAACTGCTAAGCTCTTTATAAAAAAAGAGTATGAAACTCAAAAGGTTCCATACTCTTCACTCTTTATTTAGTTAATGAATTTACTTGCAACATCTATAGTACGTTTAACTTGATGACGTACGCCGTCTTCTACTTCTTCCTTCATATTCCCTTCTCCATCTACGCTTACACTCGTACCGTATGGGTTTCCTCCAGACGCGAACACGGCATCATCCGTGTAACCTGGAGCAGCAATGATGGCACCCCAATGGAACATTGTAGTGTAAAAGTTCAAGAGCGTCGCTTCTTGACCACCGTGTACGTTTTGTGCAGATGTCATCGCACTGACTACCTTGTTCACAAGTTTTCCTTGGAACCATAGTCCGCCCGCCTGATCCATAAATTGTTTCACTTGTCCTGGAACGTTACCAAAGCGGGTAGGTACACTGAAAATTACAGCGTCCGCCCAATCAAGGTCGTCAATTTTAGCTTCTGGAACGACATCTTTTGTTGCTAAGTAATGCTCTTTCCATGCAGGATTCTGTTCAATTGCTTCCATAGGAGCTAACTCTGGGACACGTACCAGTTTTACTTCTGCCCCTTCTTGTTTAGCTGCATCTTCCGCCCATTGCGCCATTTTGTAGTTCGTACCTGTAGAACTGTAGTAAATGATCGCTAATTTTACGTTTGCCACTAAAATCTCTCCTTTTGCATACTATTGGAATCCAAGAATGCCTGTTTATTGTTTCCTAAGATACGATCAGGATTCACAGATAGTATATACCCGCCTTAACTAAAACTCAAACTCAAGACTCTTAAATTCGAGATATTTTATAAAACCTTTACAATGTCTCCATATATTAAGCTTTTTTGCGTATAGGCAATTAACATGAACATGGAAAGCTTTTTTTCTCTAGACCCACTGAACTTCTATTTGGTAAGCTATATCAAGCCTAATTGATCGATCTGGAGGTAAAAGTCCATGAATGACTATGCAAATTTGAAAAAAGGGGAACGTGGGGCCTGGGTAAGTATTATTGCATATCTTGTCCTTGCAACAACAAAATTGATCATCGCCTCCATAGGAAACTCTGAAGCGCTCAGAGCAGATGGGTTAAACAATACGACTGACGTCATTGCATCCGTGGCTGTTTTGATCGGGCTTAAAATTTCTAGGAAGCCACCGGATGAGGACCATCATTACGGACATTTCCGTGCGGAAACGATTGCTTCTCTCATCGCAGCCTTTATTATGATGACTGTCGGAATAGAAGTGATCATCGGTACGGTTCAGGATATTATCCAACAAAAAGCCAGTGAGCCTTCGATGCTCACGGCATGGACGGCTTTAGTGGCGGCCTTTATTATGTATGGTGTTTATCGGTACAACTTGAATCTATCGAAGAAAGTGGATAGCAATGCGTTATATGCGGCTGCTCAGGATAATCGGTCAGATGCTTTAGTAAGTGTCGGAGCAAGCATCGGGATCTTCGGTTCTCAGTTCGGCATTTTCTGGTTGGATCCTCTTGCCGGTTTGGTTGTTGGCCTCATTATTTGCAAAACAGCTTGGGACATTTTTGTCGACGCCACCCACAGCCTGACGGATGGTTATGATGAAGAAGGAATTGAACACATTCGGGAGAGCATATCCGATCATCCCGACGTTTGGGCCGTTAAAGATGTCAAAGCACGGATGCAGGGAAATAAAACACTTGTCGAAGCTACAATTCACGTCAACCCTGATATTACTGTCCAGGAAGGTCACGAAATCACCGATGAAGTAGAAGAACGATTAGAAAAAGAAAAAAATATCGGTTACGCCCACATCCATATCGAACCCTATGAAGAAGAAGAGACGTAAAAAGCCTGCCGGTGATGGCAGGCTTTTTTGTCAGATATCATCCCGTTTATGCTAGACGGTCGGTCAAGCTTTTCAACTCACTCCAACCATAAGCCGTCTCTTCATAGGTTCCCTGGCCGATTGTGACTCTTTCGGCCTCTACAGGATCTGCTCCATACTTTATGTAAAATTGACTGGAAGGGTTATTGGTCAGGACCCATACAAGAAGGGACTGGTACCCAGCTTCAAGCATCCCATTTGAAAATACCCGGAGCATTTCTTTGCCATACCCCTTCCCCTGATACTCATCCAGCAAGTAGATCGCATAGATTTCCCCGTCATAGCCATAGTTCTTTGTCCTTTCTTTTCCACCAGAAACAAAGCCGACGACTTCCCCATGATCATTTTCAATCACATAGGCAATTTGACCATTTACAGGAGTTCTGAGAACCGTTTCCCAAAGCGCAATCCGATGTTCAACCGTTGTATTGCTTAAATCCCTCTCATCGATTAGATCTTTATAGGTTGATTTCCAACTCTTCACATGAATTTCAGCGATCGTTTCAGCATCCTCAAAGCGGGCAGCTCTTACTTCAGGCATATGGATCGTCCCTTCTTCCTCTAATTACTTTCTATTGTAACAAAAAGATGATGCCAAGGGTGGCATCACCTTTTATTTGCGGTTTATCTACATTGGAAACTAGAAATTTGTCGTGTATCGAAGCCAGTATAAACCCACTGTCGGCGGCGACGCTGCCAACGGTATCCGGCTACAGAAGTGCGGCCGATGAATGTCGGGTAGAACCAAAACGAGCGACCGTTAACGAGAGTGATCCATGTGTATCGATAGAGGCAGCCATATAATGAGCCTGGGTCTACAGCAAACAGGGAAGCCCCTTGTGAACTAGGCGGCTGATCCGGTGGGGGTGGAAGCTGGATGCCAGGACCACCGGGCCCACCCGGTCCTCCGGGTCCTCCAGGTCCTCCGCCAAATGGCGGCTGTCCTTGCCCGCCTCCAAAAGGTGGTCCACCTGGGGGAGGTCCAGGAGGTGGTTGGCCCGGGCCGAATTGCCCCCCTTGATTTGGGGTCGGAAATCCGAAAATCTGCCCGAAAGGAAAACCAAATTGTCGGTGCATAACGATCAATTCCTTTCTCGGAAGTATCCCTATACGATATGCACCTACTGGGCAGGTGTGATTATAATGTCAACAAGAATACAGAGGTAATCGCTCCAAGTACAACGAAGATGATATGGACATTCAACCATGCCAGCAAAACCCCTACCAAACCTGCAATCACACCAATTTGAGGTGCATCAGGCTTCACTGACATAATCCCTGGAAAAATCAGTGCTCCGAGAGCAGCATAAGGAATAGCGTTAAGCCATCGGTCCACCCATTTAGGAAAAGTGACAAATCCTACAATCAATGCGGGTAAAAACCTCGGAACAGCTGTAACTACGGCCATCCCGATAACCATCCAAATGATCATTCTGTCACCTCCTCATCCTCAAGAATCCAAACTCCGCTGAAGGCTGCAAGAACAGTACCCATAACAATGGACCAGCCTTGACTCATTCCCAAGGTTTGACAAATAAAATTAATCAACATGGCGAGTACAGCGATGCCGGCAATTTTAAAATTCTTTTTCACGGAAGGAATCAGGAGGCCAATGAACATCGCATATAAGGCTACCCCCATGCTGTCACTCAACCTCGCCGGTATGACATCACCTAAAACACCACCAAGATAAGACCCTCCCACCCATGATAAATAAGCGGTCAATATTAAAGAAGCATAAAAGAAACCTCCATATTTCTCTCTTGCTTCGTCCTTATACAAGGCGGACATCGTGAATGTTTCATCCGTCAAACCTAAGGAGAGAGGAAGCTTTACTTTCAGAGCCACATCTTTCAAACGATTGACAAAAGATAAACTCATGACAAAATGCCTGAAATTCAGAACAAATGTAGCGATTATGATCTCAATTATCCCTGTCCCTGCCGCTATCATCCCTACAGCTAGAAATTGAGCAGCGCCAGCGAATACAAGCACACTCATCAATGTAAGCTCAAGATTCGTCATCCCCGTCCGACTCGCTAAGACTCCATAAGTTAAAGCGATCGGCAAATAACCCAGCATGATCGGGAAACCCGCAATCATCCCTTTTTTAATCATATGTATACGAGTAGAAGAAGCCGTTGTGCGAATAGCTTGCGGTTCCATCCTTCCTCCCCCTGTCTATCCAAATTTCCACTATTATACACAACGAACGGTTCAATTTGAAGCAAAGCCTTGCAAAAAAATTCGTTGACATCTCATAAAAAGTATTCTATGATGAACTCACATTACTTCACTGCTTAAAAGCGTTTAAGTAAAAAAGAATAGATCGTATCATGAATTCCAAAGTAGATGGTTCGAGAGCAGTAGAACAGAGACCAAGTGGGTGGTGTAAACTTGGGCCTCCTTCCATCGAATTACAGAATTCCAGACCAAGTGATACACCAACAGAGTGGGTAAAGAAATTTACCAACAAGGGTGGTACCGCGGAGTGAAAGCTTCGTCCCTGTTTGTTCAGGGGCGGGGCTTTCATTTTTTTATAAACACCGCCCAGGGAGTAAAGAATAATAAAAATCGAGGGGGAATTCATATGCTTCATCTGCAGCCAAAAAAACTACCAGGCATCATCGAATCAACACTACTATTACTCGTAACCATTGGAATGATCAGTTATTTTATTATTGAAGTTCAAACCGTTCCACACATCCCGATTCTCATCGGAATTCTCATTATGATCGCTTACGGGTCTTTGAAAAAAATGAGCTTTAAAGATCTACAGCACGGGATGACTCAAGGAGCGCAGACAGGAATGGGTGCTGTCCTTCTATTCTTTGTCATTGGTGTCCTTATTGCGAGCTGGATGGCCAGTGGAACCATTCCTGTTTTGATGAATGCAGGCTTTCTTCTAGCTGGAGGCCCATGGTTTCTAGCGATTGTTTTTGCTGTAACAGCTGTGGTCGGTGTTGCCTTAGGCAGCTCATTCACAACAGCAGCGACGGTTGGGGTAGCGTTGATCGGGGTAGCTCAATCCATGGATGTATCCTTAGCCATGACAGCTGGAGCCATTGTATCCGGGGCATTCTTTGGTGACAAAATGTCCCCGCTATCCGATACGACCAACCTGGCATCAACTGTTGTTAAAGTTGATTTGTTTGACCACATTAAAAACATGGCCTGGACAACGATCCCAGCTTTCGTGATCACCTTTATCCTGTTCATGATTCTGTCTCCTGACGGAAGACCAGATGTTGAGCAATTGAACACCTTCCAAGCCGGTCTTAGAGAAACAGGCTTGATGCACTGGAGCTCCTGGGTTCCTTTAGCTTTACTTGTAGTCATGACTGTGACCAAACGCCCGGCTTTTCTTTCCCTTGCGATCAGCAGTATAGTGGCCACACTGATCGCCGGTTTACGTGGTGTCATGGAATGGGGCGCCCTTTTCGGGACATGGTTTGATGGCTTCCAAGGAAGTTCAGGTAACGATATCGTCAACGACCTGTTGACCCGGGGTGGGATGAATGGCATGCTCTTCACCGTATCCCTAGTTATTCTCGCTCTTGCTCTTGGAGGATTGTTCTTTGTTACCGGGATTATTCCTTCCATTTTAACCCGTGTACAGGAGTCGTTAAAATCGGCACGTTCCGCTACGCTGTCCACTGCTTTTACAGCAATTGGAATCAACATCGCCATTGGTGAACAATATCTGTCCATCCTGCTTACAGGAGAAGCTTATCAGGACATTTATGAAAAAGCAGGACTTGCAAGGAAGAACTTGTCCAGAACCTTAGAAGACGCTGGAACCGTCATCAACCCGCTTGTACCTTGGAGCGTATGTGGTGTCTTCTTATCCGGTGTTCTCGGGGTACCAGTTCTTGAATACCTGCCATTTGCTTTCTTCTGCTTACTCAGTCCGTTACTCACGATTCTATTTGGAATGACCGGAAAAACACTCACCCCAAAGCAAGCGAAGGTGCAATCACTTGATCAAGCGAATTAACAGAAAGAAGGACCGCCTCTTACACGATATAGAGGCGGTCCTTCTTTCTGCATGAAATCCGGCACCCAGCGAACACCATTGGTGTCGGGAACGAGAAATGAGTGTCAGGTATCGTACGGTCACTGCACCCTAAGCCTAGTAGCGTTAAAGAAAAGGAGGGTGAATAATTCCCTTTCTCTGACTTACACTAAATAAAAACAATGGGATATTGAGGTGATGGGCATGGACCAAATAGAACGTGGGGATCAGTCGAACGAAGAATATCATATGGGGCATGCAGAAGCGGAACAAGTATTAGATGATATCGCCTTTTACCGTACACTGATTGTCAATGTTATCTTTATTGGTAAAGAGGGTGCTGATGATTGGGTCCTCATAGATTGTGGCATTGGCCATTATTGTAAACGGATTATGGAAGCAGCGGAAAAGAGATACGGACGAGCAAAACCGAAAGCCATTATTCTAACTCATGGTCATTTCGATCATGTTGGGTCAGCAAAGCAATTGGCACAGGAATGGAAGGTCCCCATTTATATTCATCCGATGGAGATGGATTATGTTACAGGTAAACGAGATTACCCTGTAGGGGATGCAACCGTCGGGGGTGGGCTGTTTTCACTTTTATCGCCTTTCTTTCCCACTCACCAGGCAGATTTGAGTAAATACATCCACCCGCTGCCAAATGATGGGACCATCCCTTTCCTTGAAGAGTGGCGCTTTATTCACACTCCAGGACATACACCGGGACATATCGCCCTGTATCGAGATAAGGACAAGACTCTCATTGCCGGAGATGCATTCATTACAGTCAAGCAAGAATCAAGTATGGCTGTTTTTATTCAGCACCAGCACGTGCACGGTCCTCCAGCGTACTTTACTCATAACTGGGAGGAAGCAGAAAAGTCAGTCAAAGAACTCGCCTCTCTTCATCCTTCCGTAGCCATTACCGGCCATGGGCTACCGATGGAAGGAGAACTTCTCTCAAAGCAACTGAACGACCTCGCCGCTAATTTCAAAGAATTGGCTGTCCCGAAACATAAACGGAAGCTTCACTAAGCAGCAAGTGAGTTCCTCACTTGCTGTCTTCATGTTTAACCACAGCAGAAATTTTTCTTAGACCTTCCAATAAACGTGGACTTGGTCGGCAAAAAAGAGATTCTTCCAGGACATGTATATGATCGTGCTTTACTGCTTTAAGTTCAGACCATCCTGGTCTCTTCTTAATGAGGTCAGGATTCATTTTTTCTTCCTTCACCCCTACCCACACCATACAGATATGATCAGGATCGCGTTTTTTCACTTCCTCCCAATCCGTTTGAAAGCTGGCTACCTCCTGATCACAGAAGAGGTTCACCCCCCCAGCAAGTTCACTGATTTCATTCAGCCAGTTCAATTTCCCTGGTGTGAATACCGGTTTTGGCCACCATTCCCAATACAAAGAAGGATTTTCCTCCATGTGCTTGGAACGATGTTTGAATTCATCGATTTCTCTCAGAAAAGCGTCCGCATGCTGCCGGCTTTTCTCTTCCACTCCAATCGCCTTTCCCACACGGCGAATATCTTCAGAAATCTCGTATAAAGTATTCGGATTCAATATGATATAGGGCAGGTTGTATTCATCCAACCCTTCTATATTCTTTTCCATTCCAGGCACAGACAAGGACGCTAAAACAAGGTCAGGTTTCAGGGAGGCGACCTTTTCAATATCAATGGATAGGTCAGGACCAAGCTTCGGAAGGTGTTCCACTTCTTTGGGATAATCAGAATAATTATCGACACCAACCAACAGATGGGTCTGCCCAAGATTAGCGACAATTTCAGTATTGCTAGGACAAATCGACACAATTCTCATTTTTCAACCCCCTCTTTCAGAATCGTCTGATGTTTCATTTTCTTTCATTATAGCTTATATTGAATGTATGGAAAAACGAAGAAAGAAAGGGATGAACCCATTGACAACGTTGCTCCTCGATACATCCAAAGGCATAGTAGAGTTTACATATAAAGGGTCCGGCCCTCCTGTTTTGTTATTGAAAGGTGGACACTCCACAAGGGATACAGACTTATCTCACAGCAGCCTGATTTATGAAGGTTTTTCGTTACTCACAATTTCTCGTCCCGGCTACGATTATACAGAGCTTTCCACAGGCCGCACGCCTGAGGATTTTGCCGATACAATTGTCGAAGTACTTGACCATCTCCAACTTAAAAAAGTGAATGTCATCTCTATATCGGCAGCTGGTCCTACGGGCATCGCTTTAGCCGTTCACCACCCAGAGCGTGTGGACCGCTTGCTGCTTGAAGCAGCGCTCCTCACTTCGTGGGAAAGTGATGTGAAAAAGAGAGCCACGGTCCTTTTTGGACCAGCAGAGAAATTTGTTTGGAGCAGTCTCAGAACCATGCTGCGATTCTTCCCTGACTTGGTGCTAAAACAATTGCTTGCTGATTTGACAACAGAGAATGTTGAAGATTACTTGGATAACCTTACCCCTAATGACCGCCGTTTCATTGTGGATATGCTTGCGACTTCCCAGTCCGGAAAAGGGTTCATTACAGATCTTGACCACGAAACCCCGGATATTAGCGCCATCCAGGTCCCTGTTCTTGGTATGTATTCACAGAAGGATCGCAGTGTGCCGTATACAAACGCTCTTTTGTTGAAGTCTTCCGTGCCTGAATGTGAGATTTATGAAGTCGACTCCGATAGTCATTTGATTTGGATAGGTAAAGATGCTCACACCGTTTGGAAGAAACGCCTGGAATTCTTAACTAAAACTTAAACATACGGAGGGATCATCATGGATGATGTCAAATGCAAACAAATGTTGGATCGTTTCCTTACGTTTTATGACCAAGCCTCCCAAACACCCTTGCACAAACGCTATGAGTTATGGACCGATCAGTACGCTTTTCCCTACACCCCGCCCGGCTATCAACAAGGACAATTAGCTAAAGAAATGATTGAATACGCATGGAATAGATACGAACAAGTCTATGACAAAATCCAATATTTCGATATTGGTCCTCTAGAAGTGAATGGTTATGTAGATTCCATAAAACAAATTCTCCACTGTACCTCGCCCGTAAGAATGACCGTCATGTTTTTTGTGGGAACGTTTGAAACCGATCCATTTATTATGGAGAAGAACCAGCATTACACCCTTTGCTTCCCTGTCGAACTCACATCCAGTAGGACTCGATTGATTCAAGAACTAACACGCGTCGTCCACTGTGCCCAATCCGGCCTTGCTCCAAGCCATACAAGAACACTAGGGCAGTTGATTTTTCAAGAAGGGATGGCAGCCCACACGACCGAAGAAGTTCTTGAAGAGAGTGGGATGATCGACTTCCCATTATGTTGGGAACAGGAAAAATGCAGCCGCGAACCAAACCGTGTCATGATGAACATCCAACCGCACCTTCACCGCACCGATTATGAAGCCCTTTATTCGTTTACAAAAGGCACAGGCGCTTCTGGTTTTGAAAAAGAAGCCAATTACACGGGCTACCTGATCGTTGAACATTTATTAGAACAAGGACGCCCTCTCTATGACCTAGCTCGTATTCAAAATACTGAGGTAGATGCCATTGTAGAGAAGGCTTTATTCTCCTTAATGAATCAAGCATACCTCACTCAGACCCAGGAGTGAACATTCCCAGTAGTTGGGAAAACTTTTTCTTCATAGGGCTTTCATTCCTTTAGGCCATCTGTTATACTAAGGTTAATTATTCGTTGTTCGATCAGATTCATGCAAGAGAAGATGTTTCGTAAGATGTCGTCTTGATGGAACTTGAAAAGAGCAAGAATAGTAATACAATGTGGAATTTTTCCACGCAGGAGGTAACGTACATGGTTGAAGGTACAGTAAAATGGTTTAACGCAGAAAAAGGTTTTGGATTTATCGAAGTAGAAGGTCAAGACGACGTCTTCGTACACTTCTCTGCAATTCAAGAAGAAGGTTTCAAGTCTCTTGAAGAAGGACAAGTTGTAACTTTCGAAATTGAAGAAGGTCAGCGTGGACCACAAGCAGCTAACGTTCAAAAATAAGAACGTATAAAAAACTCCCCTTCCTAGGGGAGTTTTTTTATTACCCAAATGAAGCAACCTCCCTTCACTAAAGCTCCCGATTTCTGAAAACTCAGTTTCGAGACTTTTGTTGAGCAGGTGAGGGTTGCGGGGAATAGCTCGCTTCCTTTAAGGGAGCCCGGCCTGGTTGAAATAATGAATGACACTCCCTGTCCATGGATACGGGGTCAGTTCAAGCGTTAGCTCG
This sequence comes from Halobacillus faecis, assembly GCF_007991335.1. Lineage (GTDB taxonomy): Bacteria > Bacillota > Bacilli > Bacillales > Halobacillaceae > Halobacillus > Halobacillus faecis. The sequence goes on from NZ_BJYD01000009.1 coordinate 63,630, forward strand.
AGAGGCTCATCACTCGCCCACGGAAAGCGAACCTTTTCCCGGAGCACCTAAGCTCCCATTAAAGTCTCGAAATCGAGTCTTCCACAATCCTGCCATATTCTTCAATAAAAAAAGAAGGCTCAATGGAGAGCCTTCTTTTTGCTTATTCTTCGTCCTGTTCGGTAAGAATGAAAGGTCCTTCTTTTGTAATGGCAATGGTATGCTCATATTGGGCAGAAAGTGAACCGTCGATGGTACGTGCTGTCCAGTTGTTTTCATCCATTTGGCTGCCCCATGCTCCAATGTTAATCATTGGTTCAATCGTAATGACCATACCCTCTTTCAAACGTGCTCCTTTTCCAGCAGCACCAAAGTGAGGAATATAAGGATCTTCATGAATAGAATCACCAATACCGTGTCCTGTGAAGTCACGGACTACAGAATAGCCTTCTCCTTCTGCATAGGACTGGATGGCATGACCGATATCGCCAATGCGGTTCCCAGGAACAGCTTGCTCAATCCCTTTATAAAGAGAAGTTTTTGTTACATCCATCAACTTTTGTGCTTCTTCACTAACCTCTCCTACGGCATGAGTCCAGGCTGAATCTGCCAGGAAACCATTCAAGTTAACGACCATATCAATAGTTACGATGTCGCCTTCTTTCAATTTCTCCTGCCGTGGGAATCCATGACAGATTTCATCATTGATGGAAGCGCATGTTGTAAATTCGTACCCCTGATACCCTTTCTGTTCCCCAGTAGCTCCACGTTCAGCTAAGTACTTTTCAACGAAATTTTCGATTTCCATTGTCGTTACCCCAGGTTTAATGAACGTGCGCAATTGTTTATGAACACTTGCAAGAAGCTTTCCTGCTTCGTGCATCTTTTCGATTTCTCTTTGACTCTTACGTTTGATCATTTGCTCAATCCTCTCTTTTTCTATTACGTATGCATGTATCCTCTAGTATGATAACGAAAAATTGGAGGAACGACTACCCTTTCAAATTCAGTCTACCCTTCGAATTTCCTTCGCAGGGTTACCAGCTACAAACACGTTCGGCGGAATATCCTTCGTTACCACTGCCCCTGAGCCAATCACGACATTCTCTCCAATGGTCACTCCTGGGTTGATGACAGCACTTCCTCCAATCCAAACATCATCACCAATGGTAATCGGTCTGCCTGACTCCAATCCACTCGCCCTTGTTTCTCGATCCATTGGGTGAGTGGCCGTGTACAATTGAACATTCGGACCAATCAGTACTCTTCGCCCGATACGAATCTCACATACATCCAAAAATACGCAGTTGTAATTAGCAAAAAAACCGTCCCCTACATGAATATTGTAACCATAATCACAATAAAATGGGGGTTCGAGTCCCATTTCCCCTTCAATCGTTCCGAAAAGGTCTTGTATGAGCTGCTTACGGTAATGGTCTTCTGTATCTTTCGTCTGGTTCAATTGGTACGTCAGTTGTTTTGCGCGTGACCGTTCCATAATCAACTCTTCGTCCCAGGATTTATACAATTCGCCTGCCAGCATCTTTTCCTTTTCAGTCATGAGATCACCTCAGTCATTGGATACGTTCTCTCTTTACTTTACCATAGTTTTTCGCTAGTCTAGGAACAACCGAAGGAGGTTATCTATTATGCAAGTACGCGAATTGAATCAATCCGACGCTGAAGAATATTACCGTTTAAGACTGGAAGCCCTACTTACGAATCCTGATGCGTTTATCACTACATATGAACAAGAAAAACAAAGGCCTGACCCCATCAAGACGATAGCACAAAGACTGGAAAGTGACACTTCCCGGACGTTCGGGCTTTTTGTTAAAGAGACGCTCGCAGGAGTTGTTACCTTAGTGAGGGAAACTCACCCAAAGTTTTCCCACAAAGCTTCCGTCCTAGCCATGTACATAACCAAAGATCATAGACGAAAAGGTGGCGCAGAACTCTTAATCAACGAATTGATTCAATTTGCGCGTGCGATTGAGCTTGAGGTCCTTCATTTGAGCGTGGTTACAGATAATCACCCAGCACAGGAGTTGTATAAAAAACTCGGCTTCCACACGTACGGCACAGAGGTAAAAGCCATCAAATTACCAGGCCGCTATTTAGACGAAGATCATATGGTCCTCTTTCTAAAATGATTGAACAAATATCATGTTCTTTTCGTATAAGCTCCCTTTACTTGAAGGCTTAGTTTCGAGACTTTTGTTGAGTGGATGGGGTGAGGGGGAAGCAACGACCCCCGTATCATCTCGAATTCAACCCTTCCGTAATCCTGCCATATATTTTATTACGTAAAATAAACCATAAATCGTTGGGCGTTGGAAAATTGAAACATTCCTCCCTGCTCTTTCGTACAGAAAAGAGAAAAGCAACTTAGGTAAAGGGTGAAACTATGATAGAAATCAATCGTATCTCTAAAAGCTTTGCAGGGAAACAAGCAGTGAAAGACCTGGATCTCTCTGTTCCGGACGGTAAAATCTTTGGCTTCCTTGGCCCGAACGGGGCTGGAAAATCAACGACTATTAAGATGATGACAGGGATTTTGCCCATTGATGAAGGTTCAATCATTATGAATGGCATCGATGTGTCGAAAGAACCGATGAAGGCAAAGCATCAATTTGGGTATGTCCCGGACCGTTCAGACATATTTCTCAGGTTAAAAGGAATTGAGTACCTAAATTTTATTGCTGATGTATTCGAAGTTCCAAAAGATATCCGCAAAGAAAAAATTGAGCATTTGACGAAAAGCTTCGGCATTTATGAGGCTTTGAACGATCATATCCAGACCTATTCCCATGGAATGAGACAGAAGATTGTAGTTAGTGGAGTCCTGCTTCATGATCCAGACGTATGGATACTAGATGAACCGTTAACAGGCCTGGATCCGAAGTCCTCCTACACATTGAAGGAAATGATGCGAGACCATGCCAAGAGAGGGAAGATTGTCTTTTTTTCCACGCATGTTTTAGAAGTAGTGGAACAGTTGTGTGATGAAGTCGCAATCATCAACAATGGCCATGTACAGTTCAAGGGGAATATGGCTGAGATGAGACAGCAATTCAAAGATGATGATAATCTTGAGCAATTGTTCCTGGAGTTGACACAAAATGAATAAAGCATGGAAATTGATGCGCATCATGGTCAAAATGCAGTTGTCCATGGCTAATAAAAGCAGCATGGAAATATTCGGGTTTGTTGTGATTGGTTTAATGATGATCCCGTTCGGCCTGCTCATCTTGTTTTTTATTCAAGGAATTATTGGAAACATGTATGCAGCCCTGGAACCACTAGGGAACGAAGGGGTCATCCTTGGATTATTGTTCGTGATGATGACTTTCATTTTCTGTTTCACAAGTATAGGAACCGTTCTCAGTTCTTTTTACTTCGCGGAAGATGTGGAGTCCTTTATTTCATTACCTTTTCAACCGTATCAAATCTTGTTCGGGAAATCTGCGGTTCCATTTCTATCGTTATATGGTTTGAATACGATCTTGCTGCTCCCTTCCCTCGTTTTTTATGGATTACATAGCGGAGCGGGAGCTCTATATTACCTATTAGCGATGATCATATGGGCTTTGACACCGATTATACCTTTCGTTTTGACTGCTATCGTCCTGATGTTTATCATGCGATTCGCTAACATATCAAAAAATAAGGATCGTACGAAAGTTCTTGTCGGGCTCCTTGGGTTTGCCTTTGCCATCGGAATCAATGTACTGCTACGATTGGATTCTGGCACAGGCGATGTCGCAGAAATGTTAACACAGCAAAATGCTCTTCTTGAATTAGTTACAAAATTCTTCCCGACTGCTTACTTCAGTAGTATTGCACTGACTGATCTAGGGTCCTGGACTGGAGTTTTTTACTTCCTGCTGTTTGTCGCCTTATCTCTAGGGGCGATTGTATTGTTTCTTACAGTCGGACAAAAGTTATATTTTAAAGGTGTATTAGGTTTATCTGGCGGGAAGCGCAGTGAGTTTGACGAAGAAAAAGTTCAGAAGCATGTGAAACAGCAGTCCCTACTAACGAGCTTATGGCAAAAAGAAATGCGTATCATCTTCCGAACCCCGACATTCTTCACACAAATTGTCGTACAGAGTCTTTTCTTTCCTGTATTTTTAATTATTGTCATGATGTTGGACCCCAATGGACCTCTTACAGGATGGGGCACGCAGCTCAGTGAAATCGAAGGGAAGAAAGTCATTCTCGGGATGTTCGGGATCACAGTTGTGGCATTAGGAATCAATCCAGCATCCTTCTCTTCTATTTCTAGAGATGGAAAGAGCTGGTTCAACCATTTATACTTGCCAATTCCATCATCGACGGTCATTTTAAGTAAGCTGCTCGTTTCTTTTTTTATGAATTTTCTTTCCATACTTCTTTTAAGCTTAGCCGCGTTAATCGTCCTTAAAGTCCCTATCACCATATGTCTGCTCTGGTTTGTCATTTCTTTAATTACTGGTTGGGTCGCAAGCATCGCTGGACTTATGATCGACTTGTACAGTCCAAAGCTGAATTGGACGGATGAGAGAGAAGTTTTTAAAGGAAGATTTATTGGAATCGTCCCCCTAGCACTGGAAGTTGCGGTCTTCGGGATCATCATTCTTATTTTGTGGAATAGTGGTCTGGAAGGGATATGGACTGTGAGCAGTGTACTGATCCTTATATTGTCCATCATTACTGTCATTGCCCAATATTTCTTAAATCGTATGGTCCAAAGAAAATACTATAAAATTGTTTAAAACAAAATAAAAGCTCTGAGTAAAAACTCAGAGCTTTTATTTATTTCACCATATTTTATTAGTTATTTAACCTCCAAAGAAAAAGTCAAGAATATTACCCGCTTTGGAAGTGTTCTGATTATAAAACTCTGAATACCCGCAGTTTTTGCAATAAACGACGGTAAACTTATTGTTTTGTACATCCATCATTTTTGATAGACCTGATCCTGTCATAGATACATCCTTTTCGCCTGCATCTGTACTTCCACATTTAATACAACCTTGATTACTCATTGGAAACCTCTCCCTCCTCTAAACTATGATGATCATTACTTTACAATCATGACCGGGCATTTCGCTCTCTTCGCTACTTTATGGCTTACACTACCTAATACCATTTCCTGCAGGGTGTTCAAACCTCTACTTCCAATGATTACAAGGTCAAAGTTATTTTCATTTGCGTATTTAACAATGGTTGGACCTGGCTCACCATGTTGTATGCTTATTTGATACGACGCATTTTTCTCTTGAAAGATAGCTTCAATTGGTTGCAATCTCTGCTGCCGACGCTGTTCTACTAAACCTTGATCACCTTCATATAAAACATCTGATTTCGACTGCTCGCCGTCAATCACATAAACGATTGTGATCTCACCGTCCCCTTGTAAGTTGGCTAGCTCCGCCGCTCGTTCGGCAGTCCGTATGGAGTGGTCGGATCCATCTGCTGCTACTAATATCCTCTTATACATTGGAATTCCCCCCATCGATATTCATCTATTGTTTTCATTTTACCATTATCATTTATTATAAAGGTGAAATTTCTACCATTAAATAACACTCAACAAAATAAATTTCATATAGTTTGGGTCTATACAAGTGAAAAAGGGAGAAAAAAAGAGAAAAATATTCATTTATGCGCTTACATGGGGTTATGTAATATCCCTCATAGGTGATATAATCTGATCGTTCTTGCCGGATTTCCGTATTGTCACGGACAATACAAAACAAAACTAGTAGAAAGAGGTGCACAATTGAACACAGAAACAATTAAACAACAATGGTTTGGAAACGTAAAAAACGATGTGCTTTCAGGCATGGTCGTCGCTATGGCGCTCATCCCTGAAGCGATCGCTTTCTCTATCATCGCTGGAGTCGACCCCATGGTAGGACTGTACGCTTCCTTCTGTATCGCTGTCGTCATTGCTTTTTTGGGTGGTCGTCCAGGTATGATTTCTGCTGCGACCGGAGCTATGGCTGTCCTTATGGTCACTTTAGTTAAGGACCACGGTTTGGAGTATTTACTGGCTGCTACGATTCTGACAGGAATCTTACAATTTACTTTAGGTGCATTAAAAATCGGACAGCTTATGAAGTTCATTCCTAGGTCTGTCATGATTGGTTTTGTGAATGCCCTAGCGATTCTTATTTTCTCGTCTCAACTTGTCCATTTTGAAGGGGCAGGATTGGCTATGTATGCGATGGTAGTTGGTTCATTAGCTATTATTTATATACTACCCAGGTTTACAAAATCCGTTCCATCACCACTTGTGGCTATTGTTGTAATGACAATCATCGCCATCACGACAGGAACTGGATTGAAAACGGTAGGAGATATGGGTGAGTTATCCAGTACGCTGCCTATTTTTCTACTACCAGACATCCCATTGACGTTTGAAACACTACAAATCATTTTCCCTATCTCACTAGCTCTTGCTTTTGTAGGGTTACTTGAATCATTATTAACTGCACAGATTGTAGATGATATGACAGATACTGTGAGTGATAAAAACAAAGAAGCCAGAGGACAGGGAATGGCTAACGTTGTTTCAGGGTTCTTTGGTGGAATGGCTGGTTGTGCCATGATCGGTCAATCCGTTATTAACGTCTCTTCAGGTGGGCGTGGAAGATTATCCACACTCATAGCAGGAATATTCATGATGTTGCTGATTATTGTATTCAATGATCTCCTCGTTCAAATTCCTATGGCCGTCCTTGTTGGAGTCATGATTATGGTATCTATCGGAACGTTTGATTGGAGCTCGCTCACACGCTTCAAAAAGACGCCAATTACAGACAGTATCGTCATGCTAGTAACCGTTGGCACAGTAGTACAAACTCATGATCTTTCTAAAGGTGTTATTGCTGGTGTCATCTTGAGTGCTATTTTCTTCGTTGCTAAGATTTCAAAAGTAAAAGTTGAGGAAGTATTCGACCAGAATGCAGAAAAAATGGTTTATCATGTCAGCGGTCAAGTCTTCTTCGCTTCCACTGACAGCTTGATTAAGCATTTCGACTATGATGTACAAACATCTCATGTCGTTATTGATTTTACCCATTCCCATGTTTGGGATGACTCGGCTGTGGCTGCCATTGATAAACTTGTAACGAAGTATGAAGAACGTGATATAAATGTTGAGATTGTTGGTTTGAATAAGGACAGTTCTCAACTTGTCCAACGTCTTACAGTCAATGACAAATTAAATGCTTCATAAGAAAAGCGCAAGGCCTAAAGCCTTGCGCTTTTTTCTATCCATTCTTCCCTCAACATACTGTATACACAGGAATCCTGCCATTTCCCTTTCACAAGCAGATCCTTTCGAAGTGTTCCTTCTTTAACCATCCCGACCTTTTCCAGCACCCTGATCGATCCGATATTCTCCGGATTTGATGTTGCCACCACTCGTTGAAGTTCACAGTATTCGAAACAAAAGTTGATCATCAATTGAACAGCCTCTGTCGCCAGACCTTTCCCCCAATGATCGTGGTGAATAATAAAGCCGATTTCACCAACACCATCCCAGTCTCTAATATTCATCTCTATATTACCAACCACCTGGTCGGTTTTTTTCTCTACAATGGTAAAAACATAGCGGCTTCTATGCCTTTGCTTCCGATCAATAATCACTTGACGGACGAAAAAGAGACTGTCTTCCTCTGTGTTTGGCCCCCAAGGCTGGTGTTTTACTGTCTCTTCATTCGATGAATAAGGGTGAAAAGCTGACCAGTCTTCAAGTATAACTTCCCGAAGATAAACTCGGTCATTCTCTTCCATCACTTCCACTCCATCACGTCCTATATCCTTTCGTTACTATCCGTTTCTTAAAGATACGCTTTTAACTCATTCATCCATGGACTAGGATCTTCTTTCACCATATAAGCACGTACACCTTTGTGTGTATGCAAATATAGCATTCCATACATGGACGATGATTTTCGATATGAAACATCATGAATGGCATGAAGAGGAAAAGTTTCCTGTGGGGACACGACCCTCGTTTCAAACAACTCCAGCTTGTCTTCTTTCTCTAAATAGAGCTGCTGATTATTTTCTATAACACGCGTTCTCTCAAATATAGGTTGAGAACATATCAACTTTATCGCCCTTTCCTTGCGCCTTTACTACTTCAAGTATACCGCACTTATTAAGACCGTGTATAGACAATCCCCTTTACTCCTCTATATGGCAGGATTGTGTAAGACTCAG
>NZ_BJYD01000010.1 GCF_007991335.1 Halobacillus faecis
TTTGTGGAAGAAGGGCGTCTGGCTTTCTTTCAAGGATTTTTTGTATTAGGATAGTAAAGGTGTTTTTTTTGCACAACCTAAGTACAACTGGAGGAACCATCATGAGCAATCGAAACAAAGGAATCATACTTCTACTCATATCTGCCTTCGGCTTCTCTATGATGGCGGCATTAGTCAAGCTGTCTGGAGACGTTCCGACAGTTCAAAAGACTTTATTTCGAAACCTTGTATCAGCCATTATCGCCTTTGGTTTTGTTCTATACAACAAAGAACGATTATTTGGTAAAAAGGAAAATCAGAAGCTTCTGCTCGCGCGTTCCGCACTTGGTACCATTGGGATGGTGTTGTTTTTCTATGCCATTGACAACCTCGTGCTTTCAGACGCAGATATGCTCAACAAACTCAGTCCATTTTTGTTAATCATATTTTCAGCTATCTTTTTGAAAGAGAAAGCGCGTCTGTATCAAATCATCGCTATTATCGTAGCGTTTATCGGTACATTGTTCATCATCAAACCGGCGTTCTCTGTGGAGTTCATCCCTTACCTCGCCGGGATTTTCTCCGCTGTTTTTGCAGCTGGCGCTTATACTTTGCTTCGTGTCTTGGGAGATAAAGAAAAGTTTTATACCATCGTTTTCTATTTTTCATTTTTCACAACCGTGACCCTGCTCCCTTTTACTATTGCTTTCTATGAACCAATGAGTTTGAAACAATGGGTGTACCTGCTATCCGCTGGTGCCTTTGCGACCTTAGGACAATTTGGTTTAACCATAGCCTACAAATATGCACCGGCTCGGGAGATCTCTATCTTCTTCTATTCAACCGTCGTCTACTCAGCACTCATCAGTATCCTTTTATTTGATCAAGTACCCGATATCTTCAGCATTCTCGGTTACTTCACGATCTTCGGTGCTTCCCTTTATATGTTCTTGAAGAACAACAAAGAGGCAAAAAAAGTGGAGACGGCTCGGTAGCCTGGAACAGCAATCTATGGAGGATTTTTTTCACAAGGGACTCTCTCCTATTAAAAAAAGCGACCGCGGCCGGTCGCTTTTTTTAATTCTATTTCAGTTTCTTTAATTGAGACAACGTTTGCTGATATTCAGACTCCAGTTCATCTACATCATCATCCACACCGGGCATACTCAGCCGGCTGATAAGTTCCGACAACCTTGTCTCTAATGCCATCTTATCGTAGACTTCATCATCTGCTACGGGTGGATTCTCCACATACTCTTCCCATTCTTTCCATGTGCCTTCAAAAGTTTTCAACTTTGAATCTTCTATCATCCATAAATGATCGGCTGTCCTTTCAATGAACGTACGATCATGGGTCACAAAAAGAATCGTTCCTGGAAAATCACAAATCAACCGTTCTAAAGCTTGAATAGCTTCGAGATCCAAGTGGTTTGTGGGTTCATCGAGCACGAGAAAAGTCGACCCGCTGGCCATCAGTTTCGCCAAAGACAATTTCACTCGTTCTCCTCCACTCAATTGGCCTATGGTTTTGTACATATCATCAGCAAAAAACCTAAGTCGTGCAAGGATGATGCGGATGGTGGTTTCCGATAGTGAACTCCCTTCACTGGCATAGTCGTACACTTTCTTTTCTAAAGGCAGTTCTTCCAAGGTCTGGTGAAAATACCCGACCTTAACTCCAGGTGAAAGCCACTCCGTCGTACGTAAGAGTTGTTGAATAAAGGTGGATTTTCCTGTTCCATTTCCACCGATAAAGGCTGTCTTCGACCCATTTTTCAAAGATAACTTAGGAGTAGAAAAAAGAAACCTTGAGCCCGCTTGGACCTCGATCTCTTCCACTCTCCCCAACACCTTCTTACTAGGAGAGCTCAAAGTGCTGAATTCCATCTTCACTTGATCCCACTCCATCGGCTTTTCTGACTTTTCGAGACGATCCAATCTGCGTTCTAATGTTTTACTGACCCGCTCCACCTTCTTTTGATGGGCAGCCGCTTTGTTTTTCCCCAGCTGCCACTCAGAATTCCCCATTCTCTTTGGAGGTTTTCTCATCCCTTTCGATTGGGACTGCTTCTGGCGGATTCTTTCTTCGATTCTGTTCTTTTCTTTCACATACTGTTCGTGCTTATCGTATTTCTGCTTTCGTTCAAGTTCTTTTTGTGCTTCAAAAAAATCATAATTTCCATGGTATTCGGTTATATCCCCTTGTTCAAGTTCCCAAATCTTATTGCAGCAGCGATTGAGCAGTTTCCGATCATGGGAAACAATAACAAAAGCGCCTTCATGCTTGAGCAGGTTTTCTTCTAATGACCCGATATGTTCCCAGTCCAGATTATTCGTGGGTTCATCGAGAAAAAGCAGGGGGTGACCCTGTTCAAACACTCGCTCTAGTCGTGCGAGTGTTTTCTCCCCACCACTCATAGTGGAACTTTTCCATTCTTCTTCGTTCATCTGTTGCAGCCATCCATAAGAAGTGTGCCATTCCACTTGTGGTTCTACGTCGAGTTCCCCTAAGAAATATTGTAATAAGAGACTTTTCCCTTCCCCGTTTCTGCCTACTAGACCAATTCTTTCTCCTTCGTGGACTTTTAGTTCTTTAACGTTAAGAATGTCCCTGCTCCCGATTTGATACTGTATATTGATTGCGCGCATGTGTAACATAAATAAACCTCCCTGGATCGTTCCAGAGAGGTTTATAGTCTGCCACCGCTTTTGGGCACACCACGACATACGTAAAGGGTGATGTAAAAGCAATCGAATCCTTTTTTAAAAAAGGACAGACCAATCCTGTATCTGGAACGAGTGTAGTTTCTTATTCTCATACTCGTTTAGCAACAGGATTAGTACTTCATTGCTTTAAACGTCATTCCCTTCTTTTTTGGTTATGTTTATTATATGATGAAGTGGCTTGGAAATACAAGACAAAAAGAACGGAGGAATATAAATGGGGAAAGTCACATTATTCATTGCTCAAAGTGCCGATGGTTACATCGCAAGAGAAGATGGCAGCATTGACTGGCTGCGGGATGGTGCAGACGAAGACTATGGGTATGAAGAGTTTTTCCAAATGGTCGATACCGTATTTATGGGAAGGAAGACATATGATCATATCTTTGAATTAGCTGAAGAATTCCCTTACAAAATGAAAGACGTCTACGTGGTCAGTAACACGCGCGAAGGCCATGACGATTATGCAACATATCTACAACCTGAACAGATCCTCCCTCTCGTGAACATGCTTAAGAATGAACAAAACAAAACCATATGGGTCGTCGGTGGAGCAAAACTGATTCACTACTTCATCTCTGCTGGATTGATTGATGAATACCGGATCTTCATTCAACCAACGTTGATTGGCAAAGGCATTCCACTTTTTCAAAAGCATGACCACGAAGAAGAACTGCAGCTTACAGAAACAAATGCATATCCAGACGGGATGCTTGCGATTACTTACCAAAGAGAGGAGCAACACCATTGATTTCACAAGATTTAAAAAAGAATCTCTCTGATGCGTATGACCGTCAATCGAAACAACGTAACCAAAACCGTACACAAGATTGGAAGATTCATGAGCGAATGGCCTTCCTGCAGAGATTGAGATATGAAAACAAACATTCCATACTCGAAATTGGGGCTGGGCCGGGAAAAGACAGTCTTTTCTTCTCACAAGAAGGATTTGACGTTCACGCCACTGATCTATCTAAAGAAATGGTGGAGCGCTGCCGCGAAAAAGGATTAAAAGCTGACGTTATGAGTTTTGATGATTTACAGTTTCCAGGAGAACATTTTGATGCCGTCTGGGCGTTGAATTGTCTGCTTCATGTACCCAAAAAGAATCTTCCCGGGATTCTTACCGGCATTCGCAACCTCTTGAAGAAAGACGGACTGTTTTATTTAGGGGTTTACGGGGGCATCGACCACGAAGGCATCTGGCAAAAAGACTTTCATGAGCCTAAACGCTTTTTTTCTTTTTATGAAGACCATGATCTTGAATCCATGCTAACGAGAGAGTTTAAGCTCGAAGCCTTTCATAAAATCCCAATGAATGAAGGAGAAGATGGCCCTAGTCATTTTCAGGGAGTCATTCTACGAAAATGAATTCTAGCTCCCGATTCACTCCGCTCCCCCGTCTCCACCGCTATCCGAATGGTCGAACTGATGAAACCCAGGCTGCCACGTGCTGTCATCTTTTTTAGAGGCCAAGGTGCGAGTGCTCGTTGATTGTCCTACAAACCTGAGGATAAGAAATACAAACGCAAGGACAAGAACCAGGCCGAAAATTGTCGAAAACATAGCCATCCTCCTTTTTCATACATACGATTGGATACGAAAACAGTTTCGAAATATTCTTGAAGTTGATAGACGAATCCACGCTTATTTGGTATAGTGATGGAATTTACCACTGTCCTAAGGGGGAAGCCAATGATACCTGAGAAGTTGAAAAAGGGAGATGAGATACGAGTGATTTCTCCCTCTAAGAGTTTAGCAATTGTAGCACCTGATCAGCAGGATCTTGCCATAGAACGATTGAACCGGGCAGGATTCAAGGTCACTTTTAGTACATATGCAGCAGAAAGCAGTCATTCCATCTCGAATCCCATCGATCACCGAGTGACTGATATTCACGAAGCTTTTTTTGATCGAAATGTCAAAGCCATCCTGACTACACTAGGCGGATACGATAGCAACCAATTGTTGAACCACCTGGATTATGATCTGATCCAAGAGAACCCAAAAATCTTTTGTGGCTATTCAGACATTACGGCTCTGTCCAACACCATTTATAAGAAAACTGGACTGGTCACATACAGTGGTCCCCACTTCTCCACTTTCGGGATGGAAAAAGGAATCGGATATACGCTCGATCATTCTATGAAAGTATTCACTGAAAAAGAACAGCTACACATCCACCCAGCGCTTGATTGGAGTGACGATCGCTGGTATTTGGACCAACAGGAACGACAATTCCATTCCAACCCCGGTTATGAAGTGCTATATCAAGGAATGGCCGAAGGAATTTCCATAGGTGGGAACCTTTGCACATTGAACTTGCTTCAGGGAACGCCATTCATGCCTTCCCTAGAGGGGAAAATTCTGTTCCTTGAAGATGACCTATTATCAGATCCTCCCACCTTCGACCGTGATCTACAATCATTGATCCATCAACCTGGATTCAACGGTGTGCGGGGAATAGTCATCGGCCGGTTCCAAAAAGAATCGAACATGGATGATGACACGCTTGTACACATATTGAAGTCAAAAAAAGAACTCGAACATGTACCCATCATCTATAATGCCAGCTTCGGCCATACCACACCGATTTTTACTTTTCCTATCGGAGGCAAGGTTAGAATAAAAGCACACACCCAAAATCCAACCATTGACCTTCTCGAATATTAAAAGGAGCCCAGTTCATCACTGGGCTCTTTCTATCACTTATCTACTAAATCATAAAGTTTATACACACGACCATTCTCTATTTCATCGCTTTTCTCTAGAAGGTTCATCAATACACTCGCCACCTCATCAGGCGAGCGTAATTCCCCTTCTTCTTTTAACTTCCTGAATTTCTCCACATCGGCAAAAGCGTCTTCTGAAGAGGAACGAATTTCTCCTTGCATGTCTGTATCGATCACACCAGGACTATAAGCAAGGATGGTGTGTCCCCTTCCCTCCTGTTCGAGAGCCAGCGTTTGTGTAAAACGATTGATGGCTGCTTTGGAGCTGCTGTATGTACTCCAGCCATGAATGGTTTTCTCTGCCGCACCGGAAGTAATGTTTATGATTCCAAGAGAGACTTCTCTTTCATTCGCTTCTTTAACAAAACGGTTCACAGTAAGGATGGGCGCCGTTACATTCACTTGCATATGTTTTTGTACAGCGTCTGCTTCCAATTGACCAACTGTTTCAATAGGTTCAATGACCCCTGCATTATTGACGAGATAAACGTAATGAGTTTCCTTGTGAAATACAAGGTCAACCATTTGATTGAGCCCTCGATTTAAGTCGTCCATATCACTTAAATCACAGCTGACATGATGAAACTCCAATCCTTTTTCATCCGCCAATGCTTTCAATTCTTCATTACCTGAGCGCGAGACCGCGACCACATTCACATTCTTTAAAAGATATTGTCGAGCAATCGCTTCTCCTAAGCCCCGAGAAGCCCCAGTTACAACTGCATATTGCATGCCTATCACCCTTTCTTCCATTCACTTTTTTCCTTTCCCTTTTATACAATCGGCAAACGCTACGGTCAGAAACTTTACATCCCAGAACCCAAACGATATGATAAACGGAGCACAAGTGGACACATAAAGGAGTCTACCTATGAAATACTTATTTCTGTTTATCATCTATGTGGCAGGACTTGTCGTTTCAAGCCTTGGCCTTGCGCTCATCATTAAATCCGGTTTAGGAGTCGGTCCGGGAGACAGCATTGCGGTCGGTCTGTCCATGCATCTTCCTGTAACTGTAGGAAGCGTCATGATCGTCGCTTTTGTGATTCTATTACTTGTGAATGCAAAATTGGAGCATAAACGCCCCCAATTCGAATCCTTGATCCCGATTATCATCCGCGGAAGAACGTTGGATATCTTTCTATACGGAATGCTTGAAAATATGGAGTATGAAGCATGGTGGGCCCAATGGGGAATTTTCTCCCTCGGCCTCTTAGCCACAGCTGTTGGAATCTCCGTCTACTTACGGACTCCATTCCCGCGCATTCCTCTTGATCACTTCATGATGATCATGAATGAAAAAACGAACCAATCAAAAAGTACGGTGCGCATTTTCTCCGAGTCCGGAATGGCTCTCATTGGATTTTTTCTCGGAGCTCCCGTGGGTTTTGGGACATTGATTGTCGCCCTGCTGTTAGGGCCGCTTATTCAATGGACGTTCCAGTGGGCAAGGCCGATTGCAGCCCTTTGGACAGAACCGAAGAAAAAAATGACTCAAAAAGCGTGATGCTGCCATCACGCTTTTTTTCATTCCTCAAAGGAGAGCTTCGTCACACCTGTTTCTTCAAGCTTTCGACCAATCTCTTCCTCAATGGCGAGACGCTTTTCCATCTGTTCTTCTGTCAGTTTCCCGTCCATAGGACCATAGATTTCTGTCATTTCTTTTTCAGCAAGTTTTTCGACCAATTTATCCCAGAAACTGAATTCATCATATTCTTCTACATGCGTGTCCAATAGTTTCGATTCATAGTCCACATCAAGGTCATGGACACCGATTTGTTCCTGATAGGAAACTTTGTCCTCAAGATTCGCTTCCTTATATTTTGACAGAACAAGTTCTCTTACATCTTCGAATTGTTCATCCAGCTCCAATTTGGTCGAATTGACCATCCATGTCCCTAAAAACACCATCTCAACCAGTGTTTCATATTGTTCTTTTGTCATCTCAAGTTTTACATTACCCAAAAAAGACCGCTCCTTTCCTCTTTTCCTTAGCATTATAGCATATCCACAAGCCTCTATTTATTATCCCGCTTTCACCCTTTCTTTATAGATTCCCCTGATGATGTCCCACACCATGGCATACCAGGTACAACGGCCTTCTTTTGGGTACCTGGTACCGCCTTAAGGTGTACGGATGCCAGATATAATACTCACTAATTCACAAAATAAAACAATAAAAAAACCGGTAGCTGTAAAGCTACCGGTCTTCCTATTATTCAGCTGCCGTCTGGCTTGTAAAGATCGAATCCTCCTGATTGATATGAGCATCTGATTCATAACACTTTTGGAGTTTCCGAGTGACGTCACCAGGCAAACCATCACCAATGGTCTGCCCGTCAACTTCTAGAATCGGCATGATTTCTGAAGTGCTGCTAGATAAAAACAATTCATCCGCATAGGCAAGGTCCTCCACTCGGAAGGCTTCTTCAATAAAGTCAATGTTTTCACTCTCACAGAAAGCCTCCACTCTCATCCTTACACATCCATGCAGAATGTTCTTCTTAGCAGGATGGGTGTACACTTTTCCCTGCCTTACAAAATAAACGTTGGAAGAGCTGCATTCAGTCACTTCTCCATTTTTATGAAGAATTGCCTCGTAACATCCTTGTTCTTTAGCTGTCTGTTTAGCAAGGACATTAGGAAGCAAGTTTAAGCTCTTAATGTAGCACCAGTCCCAGCGGACATCTTCCTGAGTAATAGCGCTGACGCCATCACGTAAAAATGAATATGGACGAGGCAGGTCTTTCACATACGCATACAGGTTAGCTTGTGTTTGATCCGGAAAAGCATGATCCCTCGGTGCAGAGCCTCTGGTAATTTGTAAGTACACTTTGGCATCTCCATCAATCCCGTTTTTCTTAAGCAGTTCATCCAGCCGTTCATACATTTCTTCCTTTTTATAAGGGACATCGATTTTAACTGCTGAGGCTGAACGGTAAAGCCGGTCGATATGTTCATCGATTAAATAATAGTTTCCGTTATATACACGGATCACTTCATATATTCCGTCACCGAATTGAAGTCCCCGTTCCTCAAATGGGTACTTCAATGTATCCTGTTTTACAAAATCTTTTTCTGTTAAGATATGGTCATGAATCGTCATCACTTTGCCTCCTCAAGTCATCTCCAGGTTTAACGAATAGTTTATCAGAAAAAAGGGCGGGGATGGACCCTAAGATGTAAAACTTTTAAAATGGCACCGTTCGACCTATTCCAAAGTTTGAAGCTTGGAAGGCCGATGTGAAATGAGAGTACCCTCATCCGTCCCCATACAAACCCTTTTCATAAGCCCAGGATGGTCAAAGTTAAAAATGTGGACAGGCAGTTGAAAATCTCGCGCGAGAATAAGAGCGGACTGATCCATGATTTGAATGTTATGGAGAAGGATATCATCATAATTTAATGTGCCATACATTTGCGCTCCTTTATGTTTGGCAGGATCCGACGTGTAGACACCATCGACTCCTTGCTTGGCAACAAGGATGGCGTCACAATCCAATTCAATCGCCCTTTGTACCGCAGGATAATCGGTCGTGACAAACGGCTGCCCGTTTCCTCCCGCCAAAATGAGGACCATTCCTTTACTCAGGTGATGTAAAGCTTTCAAACGAATATACGGCTCCGCTACACTTGCTACCGGAATGGATGTCATGACTCGGATTTCTTTTTTTGATTTTTTCTTCAACACGCCTCTTAACATGAGACTGTTTATAATCGTGCCGATTGTACCTATATTGTCGGCCTCTACTCGCTCAATTCCCCAGTCTTCAGCGGTCCTCCCTCTGAAGATATTGCCTCCTCCGACAACGACCGCAACCTCCATTCCACTTTCAAGAAGCGATAGGATTTCTTTTGCGATGTGATCCATGCGTTGGTTGTCAAAACTGTCCTTGCTGTTTCCTTTCAAGGCACCACCACTGATTTTAAGTAAGACACGAGAATATCTCATTATGAAACCCCTTTTCATTTGACCATTACTTATGAGAAAAAAAGAGCTTAGACCTGTGTCTAAGCTCTCATGACAAAAAGAATTTTACTAACGTTCTTCTATGCTATCGTATGCTCCAGCAAGCGTTATTCATTCCACTTCTACAGTGATTTCCATCCAAGGATGCTCGTAGGGGACGCCTCCATTGCCATCATCTTTGATTGGATAAAAAGCTAAATCAAGTTCCTCCAACTCCTGACCATATCGGAAGTTATCGAATTGGATATAACGAAAAGTAGTGAACGTCCCTTCCTTCGTACCAATCGTATGTCCATTATAGGTGGTGCCATTGGAGTCTACGGCTTTAACTAAGAATTCGATATGACCTTTCTCTCTCAGCCAATCCTCTTCCTTGTTTTTCATTACAGCATTTCTGTCTCCATACCACATCCCAAGATACAGCCCTCTAGCATCGTTCCGGCTGTAAAGCTTGGTCAAATGGACTTTCGTATCCCCAATTTCCTGAGAAGAAACCGTAATCGGTTCGGGGTGCTGTCTGGGGGCTTCCACCATCGGGTAGGTCTGGTTGTTTTTCAGTGCGTTGACTTCCTTGTTGTCCACATAAAAAAAGACAGCGGCAATTAATACAGCAATCAAACCATATATAGCCACGCGCACCTTTTTCATCCATCTCACCTCTTTTGTTATAGGAAGGTAAATCTTACCGTCATTATATCAAAATCCTTTTCTCCACGTTGTCAAATGGAGGGAGAGGTTTTGTCGATTTCTTACTGATTAAGTCTTCGACAGTCTTTAAAGCAAAAAAACTGCTCTTCCTTTTAAAAGGAAGAGCAGTTTGCATCTTATAAGTATTTTTTCTGTACTTTTTTACCACCATAGCTGAAAACAACATCCCGGCCTTCGACTTTCGTTTCTATGTGGACATTCCGGCCCCACAGCTGATAGACATACGGCAATGTTTTTTCCAAATACCCAACATCGAGCTCAACTTCTTCATAGTGGTGTTTTAAATAAAGTTCCCCAGCCTTCACATAATCACCATCTTGGACAGTAATATAAGGGAACCCTCCATTGACCCTCATGGTGACAAGCTGATCACGGACAGCCTCATGATCTTTATCCGTAATTTTATATTTCTGCCCTTGTTTTTGGAAAAGGTATAAATCTTCTCTTCGGGCCAGATCTCTCGTCAAATAATTTCGGATGAAGCTTTGATCCGATTCGATTTCCCGAACCTCGAACATTTTTTCTCTTCCTGAACCAGGTTCGACCCCATGTCTGATCATTTCCTCCGTGGGATTGTCATAGCGCTCTTCAATGTCCTCAAAAATCTTCAACCCTAGATAATATGGGTTCAACTGTGTTTTGCTTGGCTGTACCACGCTCGCATTGAGCTTAGCGAATTCAATGGCCTCATCACTCGTCAAATCCATTTCTCTTAATATTCGAGCATGCCAGTAAGAAGCCCATCCTTCGTTCATGATCTTCGTTTCCAACTGTGGCCAGAAATACAACATCTCTTCCCGCATCATTGTTAAAATATCACGCTGCCAGTCCTCAAGTTCACGACTGTACTGTTCAATGAAAAGCATCAAGTCCTTTTCAGGCTTCGGTGGGAATTTCTTTTTCTTTCTAAACCTTGGTTGGTCCTCTGAAGAAGATTCATCGATTTTCCACATATCATCATATTCTGTTTGGTACGGTTTTTCTTCGCTTTCTTCTTCGTCCATAGACCATGCAAGTTTAGGACGTACCAATGATGGATCAATGTGTTCTTGAATGGCAAGGACAGCATCAAGGAAAGATTCGACCTCATGTTTGCCATATATTTTATCGTAAGTAGCGACTCGTTCTGCCGTAGCAGCCATACTTTCCACCATGTCCCGTTTCGTATTCTGGAACCGGGCATTATTTTTGAAAAAGTCACAGTGAGCCAGGACGTGTGCAACAATCAGCTTATTTTGAATCAAGCTGTTAGAATTCAACAGGAAGGCATAACAAGGATTCGAATTAATGACAAGTTCATAAATCTTACTTAGTCCGAGATCATATTGCAGCTTCATCTTATAGTATTGCTTTCCAAAGCTCCAGTGGGAAAAGCGTGTCGGCATCCCGTACGCTCCGAATGTATAAATAATATCATCAGGACAGACTTCGTAACGCATTGGGTAGAAATCAAGCCCGAAACCTTTAGCGATTTCCGTTATTTCTCTGATCGCATATTCGAGCTTCTTTTGGTCATCTGGTCTCAAAGATGCCCCCTCCTTCGATTTCGCTTATCTTACTATATGAGGGTAAAGCAGCGAACATGAAGGTTGAGTCCATCTTCTTGTCCTCTATACTAGAATTTTAGCCATGACATACTCATCGATGGGACTCCCATTGATCATCAGGGACTGTCTCTTCACTCCTTCTTTTTCAAAACCCATGCGTTCATAGAAGCGTACAGCCCTTTCATTATGGACCATAACCGTAAGTTCAAGCCTCGTCACACCTTTTTCTTCCGCCCATTGAAATAAACGATTGAAAAGCTCTTTAGCGACACCTTGGCCGTGGAATTCCTTCAATACTCCTGTAATAACGTTCGCTGTATGTAATGTCCTTGGTGCACCACCGCCAAAAACGGTCACATGCCCGTTGACTCCCCCGTTTAGCTTTGACAGGAAGATCGTAGAGTTTTCTTCCTTTTCGATTTTTTGAATCAAACCTTCTACTTGTTCGATCGTGGATTTTCTTTCGCTTTTACCATATAGTAAAAAATCGGATTCTGACTCCAGTTGTTCGATAAGCTTTTGATAAGCTTCCGCATCATAAACCTTTGCTGTTTTAATCATATTCTACTCCCCCTCTTTTCTCATTTTATCAGAATATAGGCTAACAGACGCCAATCTCTCCCGTCCGTTTCATTAATATACAATCATCTGACCAGCCATGCTTTGAGCAAGGAAAAGGGTTGATTTCAGTGCCTGCACTTCTTAGGAATCCTGAACAAAAAAAGAGAGCACATGGCTCTCTTTATGCTGCCTCCTCCTGAAGGGAAACGTTCTGTTTTCGATTTTTCCTTATAAAATAGATGATCGTTAGTATAGAAGCTCCAAAAATGAACCCTGTTAAAATAGAAGCATTCTGCCACATTAAAGCGAAATTGCCATCAGAAATGATTGATTTGAACCCTGCCACTGAGTATGTCATAGGTAAGAGGGGATTAAACCACTGTAGAGGTCCTGGAATCAATTCCAGCGGGAACGTCCCTGCACTCGTCGTCAGTTGAAGGATTAAAATCAAAATAGCCACGAATCTTCCTGGGTCACCAAGCCATGTCACGAGCATTTGTACAAGCGTCATAAAGGTCAAACTCGTGAGGATGCTGAACAAGTAGAAATATCCTACATGAGTAACTTCCAAGTTCAACCCATACAAGATCACACTTGCTGCAATGACAGCTTGTATGGTGCCGGCCACAAACAAAACTCCAAACTTGGCCGAAAACCATCCAAGCCCGCTTCTTGGACTTCCGAAAGGTTCACGGACAGGGTAAACAATGGTAATTAACAATGCGCCTACGAATAAGCCTAAGGACAAGAAATAAGGGGTAAAGCCTGTGCCGTAATTCGGCACGTGGTTCAGGGATTCTTTGTCCACACCTACTGGAGATCCCATCATTTCTCCTGTCTCCTCGTCCGCTTTCACTTCATTCGCTTCCGATGAAGCGGTGCTCAGGTTCGATTCAAACTCCTGCGTTCCAGAAGTTAATGCACCTGTTCCCTCTGACAACTCACCCGCTCCTTCTTGAAGTTGTTTGGAACCATCCGCCAGCTGGTTAGACCCATCGAAGATCCTGCTTGCTCCTTGATTGATTTCAGAGGCGCCAGACGCTACTTTCACAGCTCCTTCTTGAGCTTTAGACAGTTCTTGAGAAAACCTGCCCATGGAAGTCTTCAATTTCTCTTGCCCATCGGAAAGCTTAACGGCCCCATCATAAAGATCACTTTGACCTGCGACTAGTGTATCGGCTCCTTTTTGCAGTTGAGTTTGAGCTTTAAGAAGTTCTTCAACTTTCCCATTTAACGGGCCCGTTGCCTCGCTAACTCTTGCTGTAGCTGAGTGAAGAGAGCTTGCCCCTTCAGCGAGTTTGCCAGCTCCAGCCTCCAGTCCCTCAATCTTTTGGATAAGAGCCTTCTGTTGTTCTTCAGGCATGGTTTCAACTAAAGGAACCAATTCTTTCTTCAGACTTGTGATCCCTTCAGCCACTTGCTGGGCAGAAGTGTGTACCTGATCTGCACCTTCATTCACTCCGTTCATACTTTCTTTGAGCTTTTCTGCACCACTTTTTAACGGGGAAGTTTTTTCTATCATTAGATAGATTCCCTCACTCAAAGATTCGACTCCTTCTTTAGATTGAGCGATGCCGTTTTGTAAGTTTTCCGCGCCACCTTCCGCATCAGCTGTCCCTTTTTCAAGCTGTGCAAACCCTTCTTGCAATTTCCCTAATCCATCACGTAATTCAGAGGACCCCACAGACAAATCAGATGCACCATTCCTGAGCGTCTGTGTCCCACTTGCAAGCTCCAATTGTTTATCAGTAAATGTTTTTAAACTTTCTTCCAATTTTTTAGCTCCCTGGTCCAAGTCTGCAGCTCCCTGGTCCAAGTTTCCTGCTTTTTCACTTGCATCTGCCAGCCCTTTTTGAAGTTCACTGAACTGCTCGAACATGGCATTGGCATAGGTTTCAGTCATTTCACTGGATAACTTAGCTTTCATCTTTTCTGTTGCCGATTCACCAATTTGGGCAGATAAGAAGTTGAACCCTTCGTTCGGCACGTATTTCAACTGTAGAGGTTTCGGCGTATCATCCATCACCGTTGTAGCATCCGCAGAAAAATTCTCCGGAATCTCAACAAGCATATAATAATCTTGCTCTTCAAGACCTTCATAACCCTTTTCCTCTGAGACTACGTGGTATTCAAAATCTCCTCCATCATTTAATTGGTTCACGAACTCTTTTCCTACCTGAAGAGGTTCTCCATTAAATTCTGCCCCCTCATCGAGGTTCACGATCGCTACCGGCAATTCATCCATGCTGTCATAAGGGTTCCAAAACGCCCATAAAAACATCGCGCTGTAAATCAGCGGGATGAGAAGGACCGCTAAAAACGGTACCAGTACTTTTTTATTTTTTCCAATATGCTTCCACTCTGAGATCCAAAGCTTCCAACCATTCATTTTCCTACCTCCTAATAACATATGACTATATTATTCATTTGGTCATTTCCCATCAAAAAAAGAGGACCATCATTCGGGTGATAATCCTTTAAACACGTAATCATCAAATAAATGAAGGATCTTTTCCTTCGGTAGGGGATCATGTCCTTCTTCCCAATCGATAATCAGTGCCGTGTATAACTTCAACATCATAAAGGCCGTAATTTCCGGGTCACATTCGCGAATATCTCCCTCTGCTACAGCTGTTCTTATTTTATCCTTTAGATAATCCAAGATTAAAGCCTCTACATTTTGAAGGGCTTCCTTTACAGCTGCTGTTCCTATTTCACGCGCTTCATAGACGAGTTTCACCGTTAACTGGTGGCTCTTACGGTATTGAAGCAGCTCTATAAGTGCTAGGTGCACATTCTCTTTCAGGGATCGCTCGTCATTCATGACAGATTCCGCTTTTCCCTTCATCTCTAAGAGAAGCTCTGCGATAATGTCCTGAAACAATTCTTCTTTGTTTTGAAAGAAGTTGTAAATCGTTCCTTTTCCTACATTCGCAGCTTTAGCGACTTGGTCCATCGTTGTCGCTTTATAGCCAAAAATGGAAAAAGATTGACGGGCGGCTTCACGAATTTCTTCTTTTCTATCCAAACTCATCTTTATCACCTGACCATTTGAACAATTTAGTCACCTTTACTACAAAAAAGATTATACACGCTTTAATTTCAGTTGCAACCCTTTTTTCATGTAAACTGGAAGATATGAAAAGGGAAGGGAGTTTTCCTATGAAAGAGAATGTTTTGCGTTCTTATGAGTATTTATCCACACACTATGCGTTCGATGTTGATTCAAAACCCTACAATGCCTATTTAGAACGACCGGCCATGATTGATCTTCTTCCTTGTCTTCAAGGAAAAAAAGTGCTGGATGCGGGTTGTGCTGCTGGATGGTATGCACGCTACATGGCTGATCATGGAGCAGCTGTTACAGCGTTTGATCTAAGTCCTTCGATGATTGATGTGACCAAGCGCAGAGCAGGGAATGCCAACGTTCACGCTTCTGTTCATGATTTGACAGATCCCTTGCCAGCGGATAATGATTCTTTCGACATCATTGTAAGTTCACTCACTCTCCACTACATAAAAGAATGGCGCCCTGTTTTTCAGGAGTTCCACCGCACCCTTAAACCAGGAGGAACGTTTCTTTTTTCTACTCACCACCCGTTCATGGATTATATGAACCATAAAGCAGAAAACTATTATGCCACTCAGCAAATCGAGGATGAGTGGACCGTAAAAGGAGAAAGAGTCCCCATGACTTTCTATAGACGCCCTCTGGAAGAGATTATTTCAACAGTGACTGATCATTTCCGTTTCATAAATTTAACAGAGCCAAGGCCGACGCAGAAGTTCAAAGAAGTCCACCCAGAAGGCTTCGATAAAGTTTCAACGAAGCCGAACTTCATGATTGTAAAAGCTGAAAAGCCAGGATCTCCGTAAGAGATCCTGGCTTTTTATTATGAGCGTTGGTCAGGGAAAATTCGGTCGACCATTTCTCCAAATTCACGGAAAAATCCTGTGACTGGTTCACCATTTTGAGCATCTTCTACATAATTGTTTGTTAAGTCAACAAAATCTGGGTTTGTTGAGATATAAACATTGTTTATGTCCTGATCCGATGCTTTAACCGCTTTTTTGATTTGCTTTTCCATTTCATCAGAGACTTCGTTCTTGTCTCCCTTTGGATTATCAAGCTCTGCCGCTACATAAGCATTATCACGTGTTTTCAACACGTAAACACGATCTACGCCATCGACATTCTTTTCGATACGATTTGCTGCATCCTTGGCCACTTTGTAATTCGTGTTATGAACCATTCCGCGATCATTGTCATACTGGTTCGCTTTTTGACCATTTTCAGACATGTCATCAGCTGTACGTTCGAAGCTTGTGTTTTCCACTCCATTGTAATTGCCATTGTCACCAGCTTCTTGTTCTGCCTGGCAGGCTACAAGAGATCCGGCTGCCAATAGACCGATGGCTAATACTTTGATCTTCATGATATTCAACCTCCTTCCATCCATGTTTACGGTTAGTATGTGTGGTTGGAAGGCAAATATGCGATTGCTAAAAACAGGAAGACGGTGTCAATATAAAGAAAATCCTCAGTCAAAGAGAACTGAGGATTAGCTATTCAGAAACGGGATGCTCCACCAGATATGAATGAAAAGTAAATAAACGAAAAAAATAGCGTTAATAAATAAAAGGAAAGCAGACACCAATTTATAATGACCTTCCACTTTTTTATACCCGATCCGAATGAAGATAAAGCCAGCAATCAAAAGCAAATACAAGCAGATAAACCATATCCATGTATAAGGTGTTGAAGCATCAAACCCTATTTCGTACCCGATTCCATATAACAACCAGGGAGCTAAAAAACATGAAATGGATAAAGGGACATAACGTTGATCACTTTTTATGTAAAAAAGAGAAAGAATGGCAACAACAAGGCTGATTCCCCCGATGATTTCTGAGATCAGAATCATTACCTGTTGGGTGGCATCCGCTTCGGCTGTTACAAGGCTAAGAAATAGCAGCACCCCAAATAAGATGACACACCCTACATTTGCATAAAGAAGATTTTTTTCTGACATCACGAAGCCTCCTTCCGTCAAAAGCAAAACTTTTCCATACTATCATAACAAAATTTCCAATGCTATGCGGAAGAAAAAAGCAAAAATGTGTCGAGATTCCCAGAACTGTGACGAACTCTCTGATTGAGCAAGAACGCTCACGGGGATAATAAGACCACTCCTTTCATAAAGGAAGTGTCATACAATGAGTCACTATGATTACGACAAAGCCCTGCATTTCATGATTTGGGGCCAATGGGACGACTTGCTTGTCCTCATGGTACGAACAAGGGATGAATTTCTTTCTAAAAAGATTGAAACATTCCTCCACTCGGCTTACTATCCGAGTAAACAAAGCGAAATGCTCGAATCTCACGAAGCCTTGTTAAGCTATATCGATCATGCTCAAGCGACAACACTGCAACCAAGCTTTTTCACATAAAAAACAGACCAGGTCATCCAAATATTGGATGACCTGGTCTTCATTTATTTTCCATTTATACTCGTGGATATTCTTGAATAAGCGGGTGGAGGTGCATCTCATCAATGACCATATGCTTGGGTGCAAGCGCCATATAGACGACGGCTTCGGCAATATCGTGAACTTTGAGCCATTCCGACTTTTCAGGATCACCTTGTGTCCCATTGGCAAAATAAGTATCCACCATACCAGGATTAATGGTCCCTGCACGGATGCCATCTTTTCTCACTTCCTGAGCAAGCGACCCCATAAACCCTTGAACAGCATACTTCGTGGATGTGTAAAGAGCGCCCCCCTCAGGAATCGTATAACGGGAAACATCGGATGCGACGGTAATGATGGTACCAAACTTTTGCGACTTCATGATCGGGAGCACCGCTTTGGTCGCGAGAAATACGCCCTGTACGTTGATATCATACGTCCGCCGCCATTCCTCTACTGTTACTTCTTCAATTGGTTTGAAGTCCCCAATACCTGCATTGTTAACAAGGATGTCCACTTTGCCATACGCTTTTTTGGTTCCTTCCACGACCTGATCGATTTCATTTTCATCACTAACATCGGCGGTATAAGATAAAACATTCGTGTACCCTTGCTTCTCTAACTCTTCCTTCGTATGATGAATTTCTTCTGAGCTGCCTATGATGGATAAATAAGCCCCTTTTTCGGCGAGTTGGAAAGCAATTTCTTTTCCTATTCCCCTTGAAGCTCCTGTCACAATAGCTACTTGTTTGTCCAACACAACAAATTCCTCCTTACGTTCGTTCCGGCTTTTCTTCTGTGTCTATTTTAAATCGTAGATCAAATAAATCCCGGCGTCTGTCACGGATCTGACGGACGGTTCCTGACTTCCGTTGTCTTCTAAGTATTTCTAAATCAACATCTCCAACAACAACCGTTTCCACATTCGGGTTACATTCACCAATAATCCCATCCCGGGCAAATTCGAAATCCGATGGTGTGAAGATGCCTGATTGTGCATACTGAATGTCCATATTCTCCACTTGCGTCAAATTTCCTACCGTTCCAGCAATAACTGTGTAGACTTGGTTTTCCACCGCACGGGCCTGGGCACAATAACGGACGCGCAAGTACCCTTGTCTGTCATCTGTACAAAATGGCACAAAAATAATATTCGCTCCTTGATCGACTGCATAGCGTGCAAGCTCAGGAAACTGGATATCGTAACAAATCTGAATAGCGATTTTACCACAATCCGTATCAAAGACTTTGACCGCATCTCCAGGCTGGATCCCCCACCACGTCCGTTCATTCGGTGTTACATGAATCTTATATTGCTTTTCAATCGTACCATCGCGCCTGAATAGATAGGATATGTTATAAATTTGATCTTCTTCCTCCACGAAGTGAGACCCACCGATAATGTTCACATTGTACTTCACAGCCAGGTGAGTGAACATTTCAATATATTCTTCGGTGTAAGAGCTCAATTTACGAACGGCTTGTGATGGCACTTTTTCTTCTAGAAAGGACATAAGCTGTGTGGTGAAAATTTCAGGAAATACGGCAAAATCGGATCCGTAATCAGCAGCGACATCCACATAATACTCACATTGCTTCGCAAACTCTTCAAAGGAATCGATATTTTTCATCATATATTGGATGACCATAATTCTGACTGGATGACTCGTCTTGAAGTAGCGCTTCGTACGGGCACGATAATCAATATTATTCCATTCCATCAAGGTTGCATACTTCAAAGACTGCTCATCATCTGGAAGATAATCAGGATTGATCCTCATGACAGTAAAGCCGTTCATGATTTGGAAGGTGAGGACAGGGTCATAAATGTTTTGATTGCGGACTTCCTCCACGTATTCACGCGGCGACATCTCATCTTCATGCTTATGGTAATTCGGAATACGCCCTCCGATGATGATACTCTTCAAGTTCAACGAGCGGGCTAATTCTTTCCTCGCTTCATACAGACGCTTTCCTATTTTCATCCCTCTGTAATCAGGGTGGACCATCACTTCAATTCCATACAGATTATAGCCGTCTGGATCATGATTCGTGATATACCCTTCATCTGTAATGTCATCCCATGTATGCTTATCATCATACTCATCAAAATTAACAATTAAACTTGAACAACTTCCTATGATTTTCCCCTCGAACTCGACAACGAACTGCCCTTCTGCAAAGTGTGTTAAGTGGCTCTCCAGATGTTCCCTCTTCCATGGATCCATGTCAGGGAAACAAACTTTCTGTAATTCAAAAATCTGTTCGATATCTTTATCCTGCATGTTTCTAACAATTATTTTCTTTTCATACTGAGTCAGATCAAGCTTTGACATCTTATCTTCCTCTCTTTATGATGATCTTTCAATCATTTTCATCGTACTCAACCTCCATCCTTCTTGTCTAGCTTTTTAAAAAGTTATTCCACTAAATGGCAGGTTTCTTGAAGACTCCGTTTCGAGACTTTTA
>NZ_BJYD01000011.1 GCF_007991335.1 Halobacillus faecis
GCTTTCCACCCACCCCTGACGCTCAATGCAGGCAACGACCCCCGTGTCTCTCGAAACTGAGTGTTCCACAATCGGGAGCTTTTCTGGAAGGTAAAGTTGAAAAGTTCATGGCTTTCAGAAATGAAATGTATGAATTGAATCGGTTCATAACTTCGTGTATGATGGTTTAAGAAGAGGTGTAGACAATGAACGGATTTGAAAGACGGAAAGAACGCAAAAAGCAAAACATCTTGAACGCCTCCCTGAAGTTATTCTCAGAATATGGGGTGCAGAAAGTCAGCATCCAGGAAATTGCAAAAAAAGCACAAGTTTCCCAAGTCACCATTTATAATTATTTTGGCGGCAAAGATGAGCTCCTATTCGAGACAGTCAAGAAATTCATTTACGAACGACTAGACCGTTTTCGGGACGTCGTCGACAATGACAATATGGACTTCAAAAAAAAGATTCAATTTGTGATTCAAGATAAAAAAGAAAACATCCTCCATATGGACCCCGGATTTCTTCAAACAGTAATGAGGGACCAGCCTGAGTTGCAAGAGATGATTCAAACGTTCACAGAGAGAGATGCAGTCCCTTTACTGATGGAACTTGTGGAACAGGGAAAAACTCAAGGGTACGTCCATCCTGATATTTCTTTTCGCTCCATCATGTTTTATATTGAAATGTACTACCAGGCGATGCGATCGAAGGAAGATCTCTTCGATCATTCTCTACCTGAATTAAGTGAAGAAATCACTCATATGTTTTTCTATGGGTTGATGGGGAATCAGGACGAGCATTTGCATGAAGATAAAGAATAACGAAAAAATGCGTAGAGACTTTTCTCTACGCATTTTGTTATCCTTGCTTATCGTAACTTTTTCACATACCAACGAATAAGGTCGTTCCATTTACTTCCGAATAGCTTTTCTCTCCAATATAGGTCTGCGGTTTGAGAAACGACATTATTTTTTGCAGGGTAAGGGTGTACGACATTCGAGATGCTCTGAAACTTCTTATTGAGTGCCTGCACGGTCCCTACTTCCTGCATCCATTCTCCAGCTCCTTCCCCAATCGCATGAGCCCCGACGATTTTCCCTCGGTCCGTTGTCAAAACTTTTACTAGTCCCTCTTTCTTCCGCTCCGCCATAAAACGATCGTTGTCTGCTAATTTTGTTTTGAAGGTTAACAAGTCTTCTCCATACTGCTTTTGTGCTTCTTCTTCTGTCAAACCGAGGTGGTAAATTTCAGGGTTTGAGTAGACAACCCATGGAATTTTTTCATAAGAAGCTTTTCTAGAAAGACCCAGTACAGCATTAGATACGGCGATTTTCCCTTCCATTCCTGCGACATGAGTGAAAGGCATCGATCCATTACAGTCACCTACAGCATACATGTGTTTTTTATTGGTTCTTAAAGTTGCATCCACTTGAATTGAGCCTTTTTCAGTTACAATACCAGCCTTGTCCAACCCAAGCTTTCCAATGTTCGCTTTTCTGCCAGCCGCCACAAGAATGGTATCTGCAGTAATGCTGTTTGGAACATCATCTTTCGTGTAGTGAATTTCAACCTGATCCCCTTTTTTCTCCACGCGTTCAGCTTTTGAATTCGTTAAAATATTCAGTTCTTCAGATAATAAACGTTGAGACAAGTTTGCTATTTCCTTATCCTCTTTAGACAGAACCCTATCGCTGCCCTCTATTACGGTTACCTCCACACCTAAACGACTCATCGCCTGAGCCAGTTCCACTCCGATCACCCCTCCACCTATAACGACCATAGAAGAAGGTCTCTGTTTCAGTGAAAAAATGGTTTCATTTGTTAAGTAATTCACTTTATCCAAACCATCAATCGGAGGAATGGCAGGAGAAGATCCAGTAGCTATGACGAAACGTTTCGCTGTAATCCTCTGTTCCCCTACCTGCAAGGTATATTCATCTATGAATGTTCCTTCTGCTTCGTAGATGTCAATACCAAGATCGATAAAACGATCCTTTGAATCATGCTCTTGGACATCTTGTAGAGCATTTGCGACCCGTTCCATGGCTGACTTAAACAACCGACTATAATCTTCTTCCGTCAATTCAGAGTATTGGGCGACCTCTTTAACCTCTTTAGCCGCTTGAATCAACGCCTTTGAAGGCATGCACCCATAATGAAGGCAATCCCCCCCAAGTTCCTTTTTCCGTTCAATAAGAGCTACCTTAGCCCCAAAACTCGCTGCGCCTGCTGCTACTGTTAAGCCACCTGAACCTCCACCTATAACGACGATTTGATAATCAAACGTCATGGGTTTCTCTCCTCATGGACTCATAATGTTCAGAGAAGTCCTTCATTCGTTTTTTATTGACTCCAAAGTCTGAATAACCCACTCTTGAAGCAGATCTGAAATGTACGACCTCTTCCTCCTGATCAAAATAGAACTCGACATCGTCCTTGAACTTCATCCACTTAGATTCGACAACGGCATGGATATAATTTTCGTTTTCTGTTTCAACTGCCGTCCTCTCCATCTCACTTAGGACTTCTTTGATTACAGACTTTGTGGTCTCTAGATCTTTGGAAAAAGCAAGCGCTGTCATCTTC
Source organism: Halobacillus faecis (assembly GCF_007991335.1). GTDB lineage: Bacteria > Bacillota > Bacilli > Bacillales > Halobacillaceae > Halobacillus > Halobacillus faecis. The sequence continues at coordinate 2,569 of NZ_BJYD01000011.1, forward strand.
TTTTCTTCTTGCTCTGTTTGAGTACTCACACAGTTCGGAGACTTCGGACAGTCCGACAGCCTCCCATTTTTGACGCCTATATAAGGTTTGCTCATTGCTACTCCTCCTTTTCTACACGATACCCTTATACTCCATGCTTCTTCAACAAAAAAGCACTCCTAACTGTCTAGGAGTGCTTTCCATTCGAAGAATTTCCGTTACCCTGAGGAGTTTTCTCTTTATCGTTCGAGCTGCTCCCTTTGTTTCGGTCATTCTGCTTATCCTCTTGTTTCGAACCTGAATTCTTGTCCTTCTCTATATCTTTTTCTTTCTCTGTTGATTTAGGAGAGGGTTTTGCCGAATGTTTATCTTTCGAATTTTTATTCTCATTATCTTTATGTGGGTTCTTGTTGTCTTTCTTTTCTATGTGCTTGTTCTTGCTGTCTTTTTCTTCTATGTGGCTTTCCCCTTGATCAGCCTTTGTTTTCTGCTGACCAGGAGCTTGATCTTTTCCTTTTGAGCGTGCTTGTTCGGGTTCCCGTTTTTTTGCATCCTGTTTCTCTGGCTTTACAACAGGAGGGGCCACCGGTTTCATGTCAGAATCAAGCACTTCCCCTTGTTCTTCTTCAGATGAATCTTCTTTATAAAAGGATTGAATAATTTCTCGATCATCATCTTCAACATGAACAGGGAGTTCGGATTCTCCTTTTTGGTCCGTTACTTCTTTCTTTATTCGGTCTGCAACCATTTCATTCACAGATGCCTTTTGCTCAATAGCTTTTCTTCGTAAATCCTTTGGGACTAAGAAGGTAGCAATACTTATATTCGCGGACTTTTCCATGAGGAATGTTTCAATCTCTTCCGTGTAATCCTGGTTCACTTCTTCTTTTAAATAACTGATACCAATGAGGACCTGGTTCGCATCATTGCTATATCCTCTTTCTTGACTCAACTCAATCAACTCAAAGGTGACTTCCGATGCATCTTTCTTTTTCCAATCTTTCAAGGTAGTGACGATTTCATCCGCTTCATCATTTTGAGGGATTATATCTATCACTTGCATCTGATCATTCAATTCAAGTTCAACACTAGGATTAATATCAATGTTCATGTAAGCATACGCTTGGTTGCTTCCATACCAGGAAAAAACAGGGAACACCATTAATAGAAAGATAATGGCTACAACAGCTGCTCGCGTATAGCGATTACGTAAAACTTGAGTCCATTGATGCAGGACTTTACGTTCATCAACTGTCCTGAATTGGACTTCCATTCCAATATCTGCATGGTTAATCTTCTCAGCTCTATGGAATTTGCCATCACTAGTCATGACAATCATATATTCATTCTGCTGTTCCATGACAATACCTTTTTTCACATACCCACCCCTTTCAGATAATCCTTAAGATATACGTAATCCCCGTTCAGGATGAGAACTAGTGCAATGATGAATTTACGGTTTCGTTCTAACGTTTTCTTACTAACATCGACACGATCGACCAAGTCTTTGATTGGTAATCGGCCTTTATCGATGACTTGCGAACATAAAAATTCATCTTCATAAACGAGCCTGGCCACCTGAACAGCAGACTCTCTGGCATCTCTATGTTTGGGAGATGCATCGATCAGCTCATCAAATGAAAGCTTATACTTCTGCAATTGGGCCTGAAATTCCAGAATTTCTTCTTTACGATGCCAAGCTTCCGTTTCCAATTGGAACTTTTCCTTAGCCGCTGAAATCTCTACTGGGTTTTCCATTTGATCTTCATCATGGAAGTCCTCATCAAGCGAAGTGACTTGTACACGTTTTTGTTCGTTACGAATGTAATCAATCACTTTTCGCTTAATCACGAGTCTTGCAAAAGAAAGAAATGAACTCCCCTTATCACAAGAATAAGATTGGATTGCTTCATTAAATGCAAGCAAACCGATACTGAACTCATCATCTTTTTTAGGGTCTATATATCTTTTACAAACTTCAGAAACACTTTTGGCGATGAAAGGTTGATACTGTTTCAGCATTTCATTACGTGCATCATCATCTCCCTGTTTGGCTGAAGCTACTTGTTCATCCAGGGAGGGATCTGCTTTTTGAAAAAGACGTTTGATCAACCTTTATCACCTCCAGCCTATTAATATTTTCGATAATGGCTTTAATTTTTTGGGTGTCTTTTTTAAGATTATTTCAATTGTGTTACAAAATCGTATCAACCAAAATTTCTGAAGTTTGTCTTAATTGGGTCAGGTAAAAAGGTATTGTCCTTGACCATGACCATTTTACTGAACAACACATGAACGGTCTACTTCATAGGGGTTACATTTTATTAAATAACCATTTCAAAAAATAAGCCCTAAGACTCTTCCATGGTGCACATCGAATGATAAGAAGCATACAACCTATTTATTTAGGTATATATACCTACGAAATGCTAGAGCTTTTCACCGAAATGATTCGTACAATCAAAAAGGAAACCTAAGGAAGGTTTCCTTTTTCTGTCTGTTCATAATAATAATCAATAGGTACCGCGAGGCCGACCCGCCCCTCTTCATCGTCATGTAATGTAGCAAACACTACCCCGATCACTTTTCCTTGGTCATTGATGACCGGACTTCCTGAATTCCCCCGGTATATCGGAGCATCAAGCATGAGAACTTGTTGATCCCAATCAGACAACTGTTTATAACCTATTACATTCCCCTCATTAGCAATTCCTGTAAACTTCAAAGGATTCCCGATAAAATACACATGTTCACGTGAATCAAAAACCGCTTGATCAGCAAGTTCTAAATGAGGGAGGTTTTCTCCTTCAACATCTAGAACAGCGAGGTCGACGTCAGGATATGAGGCCACTATTTCCGCACTGAAGAGACCATCATCTGGAAAGCCTACTGAAATTCTTTTTTCGTCTTCTATGACATGATGGTTTGTAAGGATATAACCGTCTTCGGTAAAAGCAAATCCGGTTCCTTTGCTTTGTCCAGCCTCCACCACTACAACGGATTCCTTATACGTCTGCACCTTTTCATTTGTTGAAAGCTTTGCAGAAGTGGTAAGGAAATCAATGGCTGGAATAGAAAATGTATTTGGAAGGACGGCGACGATATTCAACACCATCATAAAAGCGATCAACCAAAATATCCATTTAGGGAAAGGACGCTTTTCTTTTTGCTGTTCTTTCTCAATCCTTTCCCGTTCATATGCTTTTCTCTTCTCTTCCTGTACGAGTTCATACAGTTCATCATCATCTATTTCTTCATACAAGTCATCATCGATAATATCCTTTTTTTCGTATTCTTGCTCATGCATGAAACCTGCCTCCATGTAAGCAGTTTTGGGACCTACACCGCTTCTATCCCTACAGCACCTTGCTGCATCTGATACATACGATAGTACTCGCCTTTGCTATGAATCAATTGCTGGTGGGTCCCTTGTTCCATTATTGTACCATGATTAAGGACAAAAATTTGGTCCGCTTGTTGAATGGTAGACAAACGATGAGCAATCACCAAAGTCGTTCTTCCTTCCTTCAAAACTTCCAGTGCTTGTTGGATTACCTGCTCAGTTTCTGTATCAATATTCGCTGTTGCTTCATCCAAAATCAAAATGGCAGGATCAAACGCTAACGCACGAGCAAAAGAGACCAACTGCCTTTCACCCATCGACAAGGTATCCCCTTTTTCATTAACAGGTTCATCATATTTTCCGGGTAATTTTTCCACAAAGTGATCAGCTCCGACAGCTTTCAACGCTTCTATTGCCATTTCCCGGGAAATACGCTCATCACCCATGGTTACATTCGACAAAATCGTTCCACTAAAAATAAAGGGATCTTGAAGAACAATGCCCATATGGCTGCGCACTTGCTGTCTCGACCACTCGCTTATGGAGTTTCCATTGATTCGGATTGTTCCTTGCTGGGGGTCATAAAAACGGAACAATAGATTCATGATGGAACTCTTTCCTGAACCCGTATGACCGACAAAGGCAGCGGTCTCTCCAGGATTCACTTTGAATGAAAGATCTTTAAGCACTTCATTCCCCTTTTCATAGGCAAATGTCACTTGATCAAAGTGAATATCCCCTTTGTACCGTTCAATTGGTTTACTTACAACAGGCTCACCACGTTCATCCAGGATTTCGAAAACACGTCCTGCAGCCACACGGGCTTCTTCGAGCTGAGGTAATTGATTGACAAGATCTGTAACCGGCTGGAAGAGTCTGTTCAGATAATCAACGAAAGCATAGAGGACGCCGGCCGTAACAATACCTTCAGGACCTATGGAACCCGCCCCGAAATACCAGATAAAAGCTACGAAAGCAAGGTTCCTCAGTACATTCACGAGATTAAATGATGTTAAAGCACTTAATCTGATCAATTTCCTCTGATAAGTGAAGTGTCGTTCATTTAAGCGTTCAAACTCTGCTGATGTCTGTCTTTCCTGTCTAAATGATTGGATGATTGACATTCCCTGAATGGCTTCATTGATGTTTCCATTCATGTCACTGACAGTAGAACGGACAACTCTGTTATACCTTCCCGCGTAGCCTTTGAACAGCTTCATCCAAATCAGCAGAATCGGAATCAATAATAAGCTCAACAGAGCCAGCTTCCAATCCAATAACAGCAAGGCAATATAGATCCCCCCCATATAAAAGAAGCTCGTAACAAATGTCGCCAGCACTTTTACATACAGCTCACGAATCGACTCTGTATCATTCGTTACACGAGCGACCACCTTCCCCGCTGGCTGATTAACAAAGAATTGAATCGGCAGTGTTTGGATGTGTGAAAAGAGGTCATCTCTCATTTTCTTAATAATCCTATTGGAAGACTTTTGCAACAAGAACGTATGCGAAAACTGAAACACGGATGCAAAGAGCAGTAACCCAACGTATAAACTGAGGAGCCAATAGATCGATTTCATTTCAGGAAGAAAAAAGCTGTACAATTCCTGAAGCTTTAATTTTTCAGCACCTACCCTATACGTACGGTCGGAGGTTTCAATGGTCAAAACCCCGTCCTTCCACTGACGACTGCCAGTGATAGGCACTTGTTCCTCCGTGAAGTAATAGTTTCGCCCCGCTTGCAAAATCGTTCGGGTTTGAAGGATTTCATCCGATTCATCTCTTCGATCAGAGCGTTTATACAGAGCGTCCCTGTATTTAACCGTGTGTTCATCCTTTGATTCAACCTGATACCATTGGTTCTCAATTCCAATGATATGCTGATCAATCAGCCTTTTGGCAATAAAAGGACCGGTGAGTTCTAACGCGACGGCGATGATTAAACAAACCAGACCAATGAATATACGTTTACGAAACAACCACGCATACTGAAACAACTGTTTTTCGGCCGATTTCTTCATCGCCCCACCTCCCCGTTTTCCAACTGCTGATGCTCATACTGCTGCTGATACCATCCGCCATTTTCAACCAATTCATCATGTGTTCCCTTTTCAATCACTGCTCCATCATCGAGCACCAGGATTTGATCCGCATGAGTTACGGCTGAAAGTCTGTGAGCAACAATGAACGTCGTCTTTCCTTGCCGTTCTCTTCTCAAGTGTTCTAAAATTTCAGCTTCTGTTTTTCCGTCCACAGCTGACATAGCATCATCCAGCAATAGAATTTCAGGGTCCATGATGAATGCTCGGGCAATGGAAACCCTTTGCTTTTGTCCACCAGAGAGCGTAACTCCACTTTCTCCAACTTTTGTGTCCAGACCCTTAGGCAGTTGTAAAAGATCATCTGCAAAATGAGCCAGCTCCAATACACGGTTAATTTCCTGGTCGGAGGCACACGGTTTACCAAATTGGATATTCTCTCTGATCGTCTTGGAGAACAGCACTTGATCTTGTGGTACATAACCAATCCAGGCTCTTGTCTGATCAAGACTAAGGTCTCCTAGAGGAACGCCATTCACCTCAAGACACCCCGTATCCCTGGGATATTCTCGAAGAAGCTGACGGAGCAACGTTGTCTTTCCTGCTCCTGTTTTTCCAACAATGCCAACGGTCTCCCCTTGCTTCACTGTTAAATCAATGCTGTTAAGACTTTTTTTATCTGCCCCTGGATAAAGGAAGGACAGCTCTTTAAACACAATCTGCTTCGGACTTTCTATGAAAGCAGGGGACTGCGGGTCCTTCACGTCCGGTTTGTAATCAAGCGTCGACTGTACCCGGTCCAAGGACGCATTTCCGCGTTGCAAGACATTAATCAGTTCCCCAACAGCGAACATCGGCCAAATTAACATTCCTAGATAAACATTAAAGGAAACCATCTCTCCTAAAGTGATTTGGTTTTGGAAGACGAGACTCGCTCCATACCCTAATCCAATCGTATAAGAAAGACCGACTAAGATCTTTATCGTCGGTTCAAATAGCGCATCAATCTTCGCTACTTCTATGTTTTTGTCGTAAACTTCTGTGGTCATTTTATTGAATGAACGTTCATCATTCTTTTCTTGCACAAAAGCTCGAATGACTCGAACTCCTCGAATGGACTCGAGGACCTGATTGTTCATTTCTCCAAAAGATTCCTGCGCTTCGGTAAAACGCTTATGAATCACCTTACCGTACCGCTTCATGACAAGAGCCATAATTGGTAAAGGAATCAATGCAGCAAAGGTCAATGGCCAGCTTATCGTAAAACCCATTACAGCAATAATCAACATCATAAATATGGTCGAATCAACCAACGTCAGGATTCCGAAACCCGCCGTCATCGTCAGAGCCTTCAGGTCATTCGTTGCTCTCGCCATAAGGTCCCCTGTACGGTTCTTACCGAAGAAAGTAGGTGTCATTCGCAGAAAATGGTTCATCAAACGGGATCTCATCGTCCTCTCCATCATCATCGCACCACTAAACAGCGTATAATCCCATAAATAGGAAATGGTATAACTCGCGATGATTATTCCCCCGTAAATGAGTAACAGTTCCATTAGACGTTCTCTCGTAAAGGAATTGAATTGTATTTCGTCAATCGCGATCCCCACTAGTTTCGGAGGGATCAAGTCGATCATACTTACAACGATTAAAGCAATAATCGCCAATGTGTAACGCTTCCAGTAAATTTTAAAGAACCAACCCAGCTTGAACAATACACTAAACATTATTTACCATCCTTTCTTCAAAAACAGTCGCTAACCGCTCTCTTTCCAATCTTCGTTCCATTCTTTCTTCTCCATGTAGTGAACCATTTTGATTCCTCCTCAAATCGTTTATGGATTTATATAAAAATCGGTCTTGTAACCGACTTCTATCCAGACAAAAAAAGCATACGTCCTTTGACGTATGCTTACACACATAAAAAAAGGCACGTATCTACGTGACCTTGTTTCTCCTATACGTTTTTCAAAAAATGTTAGATAAACAAACGGCTTTCAGTCACGATCGATATGAAGTTGTCTTTATATTGAAGACGGTGCTTTTTCATCATCGTGACCTCCTTTTGTATCAATGATTATATATTATATATTTTTCTGAATTTTAAATCAACCATTATTTTCAAACCATGACTATTCAACAATATGGCAGGATTGTGGAAGACTCAG